>NZ_CP073710.1:1247081-2494162 GCF_021184045.1 Methanococcoides orientis | reverse complement strand
GCTGCATCAACCCTGGAAAACTAAAAAGAATATGCGTGCAGGGGATACATAAGCATTTCCAAAAAAGGGAAGAGAGGATTCACACCAGCAGGTTAAGCGGGTGCGAAGATGAAGTTTCAATATCAAGATCAGAAGACGCCTCTGCAATCATGATATCACCCATGGCAGCCAGCGGGAAGGTGTATTTTGCATTCTCGATAGGACCGTAGAGCACAAAGTCGCCACCCGCAAGCTGCTGCATGGAAACCGTGCCTATGTCGCACATCTTGTAGACCAGTGGGTCTTCCTTCTTTTTAGCCTTGAGCCAGCTCCAGGAAGAAGGAGCATTGTGAATCCCGGAACCTACAGGATAGCCCCATTTCGCCTTGGCAGTCATGGTCATACGAAGAGCAATGCCTGCACCATCGCCCATAGGAGTAATGCTCGGATCGATGAGAATGTTCTTGATACCACATTCATCGGCGATCTCCAGAAGACCCCTTTCCATCAGTTTACCTCCATTCTCCAGCAATGCCATCCTGCCATCAAGGGACGAATCCATTGCATTGAAACCGAGAATAATGGAGCTGTCAATATCGGAATTTGCCAAAGAAGCCAGTTCATCTTCACTGATGCTCATGTTAATTGAATTGTAGACCGTCTTATCAGCAAGTCCGATGTCAGTCACATATTCAGCGGAAGCCATCCTTACATCAGGCTGTGGGGAATCGATTATAAAGGGAGCATCACTTACGGCCGTTACGAAATCGATGTACTTGTGCATGCTCTCAAAGGTGTTTGCAAAGATATGGACGATCGCAGGATTTCCGGTCTCATCGGACATAGAATCCTGCAGGTTCACAAGAACTTCTGCCTCATTCCTGTCAAATATGCCGGCATCTGCATCTTCCACGATGCTATGACCTTCATAGAATATAGTACCTGCAAGTACTGTTGGCAGCTCACCTGGCTGACCTCCGATCTTCACACCTGCGATATTGACGATCTCCTGCTCTTTCTGGAACCTGAACATGAACACAACCTCTACGAAATATAACAATGATAAAGTTAACAATAAATCGATACTTTATTAAATTCTACCTAATTAGATCATACTTGATCTAACTCTACTTCACAGACAATGCCGGAAGCTGAATCAAGCATTACATTGCCTGATACCATAATATCACCGGAAGTGACATCCATAACGGGCCTGCTTTTCTTTTTGGCACTCTCAACAACGAAAGCTGCTTCACAATACGGACCTTCTTTGTCCTTATACTCATCAACGATCCGGCAGATCTCATCAATGTCGACCAGGCCGATGCGTTCAATGAGACTTACCTGCTTCTGGAAACGTTCAATTACATCCCTTCCAACGTTCTCAATAAAGGGGATCGCTCCATCCGACCCGATGATACGGCCATTCTCATCTATGCCGTTCTTGTGAAGTGCAATAAGTGTTTTTCCTGCAAGGTGTCCCCTGGATTCATTGCCACATATCAGGAGATACCGGATATTTGAATTTGATACCGTGTTTATGATGATCTTCTCTGCACCAAGGTTCTCGGTCTTGCAGCTACCCCACATGGCAGCTTCTTCATAAGGTTCAAATGAGCTTGCAAGAGTTATGACCGCAATACAGGAATCGTTATTTCCGGCGATACAATCTCCTTTCACAACAGGCCAGCCACACGCAACGTTTTCTATGTCAACACCTCATAAATCTAATATGATCAGGATCTGTTTCTCTCGTTTTTCATATCCACAAGGGCACTTGCAAGCATGATAGCCTTTGTGTAGTGGCCACCAACACGTGATGTATCCACGAAGACATGGTCGTCCATTAATACCGGTGCACCAATGCCGTCCCCTCCTCCAAGGAACACAAGTGTCCTGAATATCAGGTTACCGGTTATCCCGTCAGGAGCAAAGATGAAATTCGCCTCCTTTATGGCGTCCTCAATGAGTATTGTATAATGCTTTGCACATATACCATTTTCCCGAAGCCGGCTTGCGAGGAAGTCAGCATCTGCAAGTGTCCGGTCGATCGTCTCATGCCTTCCAAGATCGCCCATCCGGCCACCCGAGAGGACTCCTACCACCGGTTCAACGCCGAACCTGCGCATATGCTCCACACCAAGCTTAACAAGAGTTATCTTGTCAGAGAGGTTATTGCCCTCGTCGATCCCCACAGGTGCGAGGAAGAAAGGCACACCTTCAGATGTTAGCAGAAAAGCCATGCGATGAAGCCGCTCTATCTTCAGGACATCCTTGAGATGGGAAAGAGTGCCTGAAGCCTTTGCAGTTCCCCTGACCGCTGCATCAACCGAACCCGATGCCAGCAGATCGCCAAGAACTAACTCAGGCTCATGGGTGTTGATGATCTCAAGAGAAGTGCCGATAGCATCGATATCCTGTTTATCCCCTACAAGGATAACGTGTGCATATCCCTCATTGTGTGCGGTCTCGATACTTGAGATCATCTTAGGGGTCGGATCACGTACACCAATAGCCACCTTTGCAGTGTTTGAAAGAGCCCTTTTCCGAACAACATCCATAAGACCTGTCGTGCTATTGTTCTACATGCCGGATCACCTGCCAGAAATGATATTAATCAGAATCAACAAAGAGATGCAAACATTAATTAATTTTCCCTTTTATTGAAGGTATGATCACAGATGGAAGAATCTATCGAATGGGTTGAAAAATACAGGCCCAAATCCCTATCAGATCTTGTGGGGAACAAGAAATCAGTCGTTGATATGCGCGAGTGGGCAGAGTCATGGCTCTCCGGTGTTCCGGAAAAGCGTGCAGTCATACTCCACGGACCTGCAGGAGTTGGAAAGACATCCGCTGCGCACGCACTTGCAAAAGACTTCGAGTGGGAGACCATCGAGCTGAATGCAAGTGACCAGCGAACAGCAGGTGCTATTGAAAGGGTCGCAGGTTCAGCTTCAAAGATGAGCTCACTTACGGGAACTTCCACAAAGAGACTTATAATTCTGGACGAAGCCGACAACATGCACGGTAATGCCGACAGAGGCGGAGCACGTGCTGTGGGCGGCATTATCAAAACAACTGACCAGCCCATCGTGCTGATCGCCAACGACCTTTACGGACTAACACCTTCGATACGCTCCAGCTGTATTGAGCTCAAGTTCAATTCTGTGCAGGCAAGATCAATGATACCGGCGCTCAAGAGAATATGCGTCGAAGAGAATATCATGTGCGGTGTTGGCGTCCTTGAAAAACTGGCAGACAACGCCGGCGGAGACCTTCGAAGTGCTGTCAAGGATCTTCAGGCTGTGGCATTGGGAAGGGATGAGATCTACATTGAAGACATCGCAACCTCCGAAAGGGACACGAAGGAATCGATCTTCAAGGCTCTGGGAAAGATCTTCAAGAGCACGGACCCAAAAAGCGCATTGCAGGCTACATACGGTCTGGACGAAACACCTGAGAACCTCATCCACTGGATCGATGAGAACCTGCCATTACAATATGGCACCCAGGAAGGGACCGAAGAGGATATTATCACAGGATACAGATACCTTTCAAAGGCAGACAGGTATCTCGGTCGTGTTAGAAAACGACAGAGCTATCGTCTCTGGAGATATGCAAGCGTCCTCATGACCTGCGGAACAGTGGTATCTAAGACTCATGTCAGTCGCGGGTTCACGAAATACCAGCCACCCTCTTTCTGGCGTAAAATGGGTCAGTTAAGGGCAAAACGTGACATGAGGGATAACATTGCTTCCAGGATCGGCTACCATTGCAACGAATCCATGCGTTATTCCCGCACAGACCTGGCACACCTCTACGGCAGGATGCTGAAGGACGATGCCTATGCAGTGGATGTAGCTGTAGACCTTGAGCTGAGCGTTGATGAGATCGTCTACCTCACAGGTGGCAAGAAGGTCACAAAAGGAATACAGAAGATATATGATCTTGCACAGGCACAGCGCAGCACTTATGGCAATGACGACGCTCCGGTCTTTTTTGAGAAGAAAGCGGTGAAGAAGGTACAGGATAAAAAGCAGATGGACCTGAACCAGATAATGGAAAGTGCTGCTTCCAAAGGAAATTCAGAAGCTGCAGAAACTTCGAAGACAGTGAACTCAGTTCCAAAGGATGATCCAAAACCAGACCCCAAACCGGCTGCAAAAGCAAAGCCTCAAAGAACCTTATTCGACTTCTGAAACAGCTTCAGGCAGATCTGTCAAAGGGATAATGGATCGATCCATGTCCCGCAATATTCTTTTTCGCATACATCTGCCATAAATGAAATACCTACTTTTAACTGAGACAGGTCTCATTAATTAATGCTGATCTTCCCAGAGCCATTATCTTTGGTCTTTATGCCTTCGATCTCAAGAAGTTGCACCATAACATCAAGTCCACCGGCATAACCTGCCAGTTTCCCGTTGGAGCTTACAACACGGTGGCATGGAATAATTATCTGGATCGGATTCAAAGAATTTGCATGCCCAACTGCCCTTGAAGCCTTTGGATTACCGATCATTTCGGCCACATGCCCATAGAATACGGCCTTTCCATAAGGGATCTTTGTCAAAGCATTCCAGACCTTCTTCTGGAAATCGGAACCTTCCGGAGATAGTTCCACATCGAATTTTTTCAACTCCCCTGCAAGATACCGGTCTAGCTGTTCTTTGACCGCCTTAAAGAAAGCGCTGTTCTGCTTCCAGTCAGAGGGAATGGCATATTTTCTCTTGCCCCCCTGGATATTAAGCACCTTCAGACCTTCAGAATCTCCGGCCAGCAGTATAGTTCCAAGTTTCGTTCTTATGAGATCATAATACATTCAATATGCCATCAGTTTTGAATTAGATATTACTTTCCACAACAAACCTTTTCCTGAATGCAAGGGTCACGACCGCCACCAATATTCCAAAGATACCTGAAAGCAGGAACACTATCTGCAGGTCGAAGTAAAGTAATATGACACCCAGGACCACAGGCGAGGCACTCTGACCCACATATTTCATAGTATTGTGAATAGAAAGGACCCCACCGCGGGACTGTGGCGGTGATATCTGAATTATCTGGGAGTCAATGGCAGTCTGGCAAAGCCCGAAGCCACCTCCAAACACCAGCAATAACAAGAAAAGTACAGGAAGGGATCCGGTCCATGAGATAAGGGAAATGGATATTCCTACAAGGGAAAAACCCAAACCAATGAGGACTATCAATGGAACTTTTTCTGCGAGCTTCTTTATGTTAGATGCCACCATGATGATAGCAAGTCCCTGAATGGAAAGCACCATTCCGGCCTCTTTTGCAGCAAAGCCGAAAACATCCTTGAGCATGAATGGAAGGAAGACAACGATAGCGAACAACAGGAAGAAGATAGCAAAGCTCAGGAAAACGGTGTAAAGTATCCTGAAATCCCCGAGTTCACGGACTGCATTCCCCAGTCCGCTGCCATGGGATGCATCACATTCTTTTGTTTCAGGAAGCAACAGGAAAACCAGCAAAGCAAATGGTAGTGAAAGGACATAAAAAAGGAAAGGATAGTTCCACCCAATGGTGGCCAAACTTCCACCAATAAGGGGTGCGGTAACCGAACCAATGGCTATTGCCATACTGACCCTGCCCATAGAATGGACCCTGTCAAGCCCCTTATAAACATCCCCAATCACCAGCATCACCAATGACATCATACCGGCTATCCCTATACCCTGAACAAACCTCAATATAAGCAGAGTATGCAGGTCGGTAGCAAAGAAGCTGAAAAGACCCATCAGCCCATTGATAATAAGACAGGGGACCAGCACTGCCTTCCTGTTCACACGATCAACAAAGTGACCGATGACAAGGGAGAAGATAGCCGTGGATATGGTGTAGACTGCCATGAGCTGTGCCACTTCATTGGGAGTGCTGCTTAATGGTTCCACCATCTGTGGTAGTACCGGGGCAAGTATGGCACCCCCTGCCATTGCAAAAAATACGGTTGTTGCAAGGAACAGGAGGTGATAGGGCTTGAACTTCATCTAATCCACCAATAACATCAAACAACGTCAAAAACGTTATGCAGAATTCATTCAGGATAAAGCTGAACAAGTTTATTTTCTTGCTGAACAAATTGTCATCCATAATTCTAGATAGCACCATGGCCGAAAGTCTTATTCAATTGGTAAAATCCTGAAACACTGGAGTCTGTAAGAGATAAATTTGAAGATGATATTCGGCATCATCAAATCACAATCTGTATATACCAGTTCAGCATAGCCAGCCCCATCCAACTCAAGTTGAGTGGATTAACATCATCAAACAGAGATGAAATCAATGCAAAATAAGATTAGCAAAGAACAATTAAAGAAAGATGGATTTCTCCCCCAGAGACAGGATAACTTGTGTTCCATGCGTGTTGGCATCACTGGCGGCTATGTTGAAGTTGCCCAGTTAAGAGCCATTGCAGATGCTGCTGAGAAGTATGGACAGGGACATGTACACATAACCTCCAGACAGGGAATCGAAGTACCTTTTGTTAATTTTGAGAGCGTGGAAGCTGCGAAGGAAGATATGAAAAATGCAGCCGTTCGCCCGGGTGTTGCCGGAAGGAGAGTGCGTGCGGTCGTCGCATGCCAGGGCAACCGGGTCTGCAACCATGGGTTGATCGATTGCCAGGGCCTTGCTGAGAAAATAGACGAGGCACATTTCGGAGGAGATGTTCCCTACAAGTTCAAAATAGCTATCACTGGTTGTCCCGCAGCATGTCTTAAGCCTCAGGAAAACGACCTTGGGATCATGGGCACGGTCCATCCTGAATGGAAAACGGACACGTGCACAGAATGTGGCGTGTGTGTAAGACGCTGCAAGGCCAATGCCATAAACATAGACGAGAGCAGCGTCCATATAGACATGGACAAGTGCATACTCTGCGGTGAATGTGTCCTCGCCTGCCCAAAGGATGCTATCGTACCTTCAAAGACGGGATATACAATATTTGCAGGCGGGAAAGTTGGCAGGTTCCCGCGCGACGGTACAAGGATTGTGGAAGTTCTTACCGAGGAAGAAATGTATGACATCGTCAACAGAACCATCGAATACTACCGCGAAAATGGCGGGAAAGATGAGAGGCTTGGTGATGTGATGGATAGAGAAGGTATCGAAAAATTCAGGGATGCTGTTTTGAAGTAATTTACTTCTTTATTTTTTCTAAAAAACGACCATCCTAAAACAAGCCTGTGGCTCTGCATCAACAAGAACAATAAAAAGAAGAATGGGGCCTCGAGCGGACTATTAACCTCGTGTTGAGAGTACCTTGCCACTGCCTTGTAAGGAACGTTTGATTTTCAATTAATAGTTAGTACTGACACTAATAAAAGATTTTTATCCAGCAAACCAAATCTATAGATTGCCTTACCTCATCTTTAGCAATTGGAGTCACTGTTGAAGAGCTCAATGGAAGAAGAGGAGGTTCTCTAAAGGTAATTGCAATATATGAAGCAGAATGCCAGAAATGAGAAACCATTTTCTCTCAATGCTCATGTAAGGAGGGTGGGCACTTAGGAAATTGTCAATATTTGATCGGGAATTGGCAGTTAACTTCATTAAAAAGAATAAGGACTATTTTTCAAAAGACAGTATGGAAAATGGGATCAAATATTTCAACCCCTAAGAAAAGGCAAAGCTAAAGAACTTGCTTTCAGGTAATAAGCCTGATTCATAATGATGGAACATCTATTGAAGATTGTAAGATAAATAACAGACGTTTGGGTTTAGTGATGGGTTAAGGGTTTAATATTTATTGACCTCTGTGACTTGGCGTTTAAAGATAATGCTGTTCCCACATATGGCAACGAGTTCCCAATTTGAAGATCCATGTTTATTTAGTTGTCTTTCAAAATCGTCCTCATCGATTACGTCGACAAGATATTCCCAGTGACTTTTTTCTTCATAAGGCATATAAACACTCCCTAAATTAATATTGTAGTAGCATTACTTTAATCTAATCCTGCATGATTGTCAACTTTCCATTTTATGCCCTCATAGCTCATCTGCACACATACGGTTTATTAATAAAGAGGACTCGCAGTTTGAAAAATATTTCCTATGAAGGTAACGCTTAAAAGGTAACAAGCACTATTCTTAACTATGGATGTGGGTGGGAATGAATCCATTTTATCTGATCCGTCTGGTTTATTCAATGAATCAATTGTACCCAGTTTCATAAATACAAATACGATCGATCCAAACTGGTTTTACGCTGCTTCCGCACAAAGTGCCGCTGCAATTGTTGGGCTAATGGGGGCGTTTATCATAACTAAAATGGTAGACAACAAAATGCATGTAAGGCAGTTAAAATCAGAGATCTCCGATTACAAAGAAAAAATGAATTATGTTCAATCGGAACTAGATAAGAAACAGAAGTATGTGGATGAGATTGCTTACGAAGAAGATTGTAAGTTAGTCGAAAAGTATCTTGAAGGCATGGTTGCTCACATCGATCCTTACAACTCCTTTAATGTAGATGAGCTTTATAATAAGGCACGGTTCGATGAAAATTATTCACACATTAACAGATCAGTTTTAGAAGATAAATATAATCAGGACTATTTGATAAAAGTTGCCAACTATCATGAAAAGTTAGTTGATGAATTTTTGGGAAAAAAGAAAAAGGATATTGATTTAGCAAACCCACCTTCGACAGATGAACTTTATGATGAGGCTAGCAGAGATATTCCAAACATCAAAAAGTCTGTTCTTGAAGAGAGGTATAACCTAAAATATCTCACGGAAGCGAAAGCACCACATCAAGAAATAGTAGAATCTACTATGCCTGAAACTTCCAGTCCCTGGCTTACAGATGATCGATCAACAATCCTTTCTGAAGATCTCTACCCGCATCCATCAGAAGACAATTATTTTTCAATCGTTTCTACTTTAAAATGGGATAAATATCACAAATATGTAGAAGAGATTCCCGATAAAGAAGCAGAATGCAATTATTATCTCGTTCTCATAGAATCCAAGGAAAGATTACTCCAAGCAAGTAATGAAGTAGCTAATTTGAGGGTAAATCTAATCAGTTTGTTCATTTTCTCAATATTGGGAGTATTTGTACCCCTTGGAATGATGCTTTTTGATTTTGAGTACATGCTCAAATTGAGAACAATTGTTTATGTTGGAATTTTTAGCGGTTGGCTTTTAGTTCTAGTTGTTTTGTTGGATGAAATACGGAAACGTGTGTAATTGAAACTATCAATATGGAAATAAATAGGAAACTCTCAACTTTCCTTTTTATAATGCCCCCATATAGATTTTTAAAAAAACAAATCCATCGATCTGAATCTGGTAAAATTGTGAAAAAAAGGAAAATAAGCCTCGAGCGGACTATTTACCTCGTGTTGAGATTACCCTGTCACTGCCTTGAAAAGAACATTTTAATTTACAATTTAACTTTTGTATGATTATTATTAAAAGGTTTTGTTAAGGGTTATCGAACAGAAACATCATGATGGTTGAGTGCGAATGCTGCACATCCGTGAGTCGACTGATTTTCAGTTAATTTAAAGCTTAAACTTCAATTGGGATAAAGAAGATGATGAACTATAACTACAATCAACAATGCTAAAGAAGTGATTATGTAGATTATACCGATAATTTTCCGATCTCTCGGATCAATTATAATTTTTTGATATATATTCATGACTAAATTCCAATGAAGATATATGTGAACTAAAATTAAACCAACTAATAGCAAACCCAAATAGAGATGGATGTCTCCAAATAAATGCATTTCAAGTAGTAAAGAAAGCCCTATTCCAACTAATGCCATGAGAACTAAGAACATCAAAGCTTCAATAAGAAAATTAAGTTTCATCTCCTTTATAGAATCTCCTCCTTGCTCCTAATTATTTTACCATGCTTGAAGACTGTGTGAACTTATGCTCATACCATAAGGAAATTTTACTTACTTGATCTATGCACATTCTGACAATTAACTAACTAAATGTACTTTTTCTGGATTTTCATCGAACGTTTTCTTGCATGAAAGGGAACAAAAATAGTAGGTTTCTCCATTATATTCACTTTTGAACTTTGCAGTCCTTTTATCAATACTCATACCACACACAGGATCCTTAACTAACACCACTGTTGAATCTGTAGTTTCCATAATGTTACCACTCCCAATTTAAATATGCATACTGGAATGAAATTAAACTTTCTACGAACTATTTTAGTGCCTACTGCAATGTTAATAAAATTATTAACCCATCTTCAGCGACTTTGCGTTTATGGATACTATGACCGTACTAAGACTCATTAGAACCGCTCCTGCCGCAGGACTTAGCAATATTCCATAGCTAATTAAGACTCCAGCTGCCAAAGGAATTGCAAAGGCGTTATAACCCGTCGCCCAGAGAATATTCTGAAACATCTTTGAGTAAGTTCTCTTTGAAAGACGAATTATGTCAATTGCATTTCTTGGATCGCTTTTCACAAGGATTATATCTGCACTTTCAATGGCTACATCTGTTCCAGCTCCGATAGCAATACCCACATCTGCCTGAACAAGAGCGGGAGCATCGTTAATACCATCTCCAACCATGGCTACAGTATACTTTTCCTGAATTTCTTTTATTGTCTGGGATTTTTCATGAGGTAAAACTTCAGCGAAGTAATCATCAAGTCCGAGTTCTTCAGCCACCCATTGAGCAACAAACCTATTGTCACCTGTAAGCATCATGCACTTAATGTCCATAGACCTGAGTTTCTCAATAGCTTCTTTTGATTCCTTTCTTATGATGTCTGCAAGTCCCACTGCACCCAACGGCCTATCACCTTCAAGCAAAAACACAACGGTTTTACCCTGCTGTTTTATTTTCTCGATTTGATCATTTTGAAGCTCGATCCCATTTTCTTTAAGGTACCCAGGACTTACTACCTTCAATCTTCTTCCATGAATTGAACCTTCAACACCTTTTCCAGGAATTGATTTGAAATCTTCAACATTATCTGGTTCAAGGTTTTGTTCTTTTGCACTGTTTACAACGCCGAGAGCAATGGGATGCTCGGAGTCCGATTCCAGAGAAGCAGATAATCTTAGTATTTCATCTTTATCTGTATCTGCAAGTGGTACTATATCCGTGACTCCAAACTTACCTTCTGTAAGTGTTCCAGTTTTGTCAAAAACAATTGCCTGAAGATTCCTTGCTCTCTCAAAAGCCTGTCTTTCTCTGATAAGCAGACCTGAGCCTGCTGCCAGAGATGTGGATACCGCGACAACAAGAGGAATGGCCAGACCCAAAGCATGTGGACATGCAATCACCATAACAGTAACCGCTCTCTCAAGAGCAAAAACAAACTCCTGCCCAAAGGATAGCCATGCCACAAGGGTCAACGTGCCAACACTTATGGCTATGATTGTAAGTACCAAAGCTGCTTTGTTTGCCAGATCCTGTGTCTTGGATTTGCTTTCTTGTGCAGTCCTAACAAGCTCAATAACCTGATTAAGATATGTATCCTTTCCAGTTTTCTTGACTTCTATATGCAGGGAGCCTTCACCATTAATAGCTCCACCGATAATTTCATCCCCACTCTTCTTAGATACTGGTTTGGATTCTCCTGTCAGCATTGCTTCATTAACACTGGTTTTTCCTTCAATCACAACTCCATCAATCGGTATTTTCTCACCAGGTTTGACAAGTACTCGGTCACCAACCTTCAGTTCATCCACACGAATATCAACTGTGCCCCCATCTTTTATAAGATGAGCTTCGGAAGGCATTATCTTTACAAGTTCTTCCAGAGCCCTTGATGCACCCAACACAGACCGCATTTCAGTCCAGTGGCCCAAAAGCATGACATCTATCAGTGTAACTAATTCCCAGAAAAAGAACTTCCCTGGTAATCCAAAAACTACTGCAGAACTGTAGAAGTAGGCTACACTTATAGCAATTGCAATAAGTGTCATCATACCTGGCTGTCTGGTTTTTAGCTCGTTAAAGATCCCTTTAAGGAAGGGGTGCCCTCCATAAAAGTAAATTACTGAAGATAATATGAAGAGGACAATGAGTGATCCAAAAAACTTAAGCTCAAAACCTAAAAGTGATTGTATAGCTGGTGATAGAATAAGAACAGGGAATGTAAGAATTAACGAAACAATAAATCTCTTTTTGAAATCTTCCATCATCATAGCGTGATGACTTTTACCTTCATGTTCCATCCCGTGCATTTCATGCTCATGTTCCATATTTTCATCTGGCTCATGATTTTTGTCTGAACTCATTTCATGGTTCACTCCACACACCCCAATAAAAAGTAAATTTGTTATAGAATACCCTGAACAAATATGCAATAATAAATGAAATGATTTTAGTTTCGATCATTCCAACAATTATGTCCCATCATACTTGCCCCACTTCTTTACCATAATGATATCTCATTTTGACTTATATAAATATTTTCGACACCGCTTGTAATTCGGTTGCACAAAAGAAGAAATCGAGCATCTGTAATTTGAAGACAATTAAAAATGTTCAAAATGCACATGCTTCTTCTGAATTGAAGTAACATGTTAATACATTGGTAGAAATTGAGGTTTGTGTTGACAAAAGAGGAAAGGGAATAATAATTAGTTGATGATTGAAGTAATCATATTAAGGACTACATATGCCGTGACTAACATTACAATCCCTATAAGTAAATAGACAAGAATGTTCCTGTATACGACACTTTTTTCAGATCCTGCTTTTATCCCAAAGCCTCCAGCACAAGCACCAGTTCCACACCCTTTGGTACCACAACTCTCTTTAGATTCTTGTTCACGGGTTACCATAGGAAGAGTTTTCAGTTCTTTGGACATTATGATCCCATCTATTCCTGTTGATTATAAATGTTTGTATTTTGTCATTATTTGACATATCACGGTCATAAGATGACCAGTTATTGCCTTGTTAATAAGTTCTATAAAATAGGAAGTAAATTCAAATTTAACTTAATGGGATGATTAAACCAATCATGTTTCCAACTGCAAGACAACTTTTGAACGGATTGCCACTTTATGTGAAAAAGCTCACTCAAAGTTCAGTTTCAGATCATCAATACCAAGTGAAACCTCGAATTCCTTTAGCCTGAAGAATTTCTTTGCCCTCATGCCGTCGTCTTCAAGGCGAAGATCACTTTCTACAAATCCAGCTTTTTCAAGGCGTTTTAAATGAAGATACAGGACCTGTCAGGAAACGCTGAGATCTTTGACAAGCTCATAAACATGCAATTCCCTCTCTGAAAGCATATGGGAAACTCTTCAAATTTCAGTGTATCCTCTATGAAGTAACTAAATAAAAGTATATAGGCTTCAAAAATAACTTATTAAATATCATATTATCCAAAAGTTAAAATTTTATCAGATTCTTTTATCAATCTCAATAAATTAATCTATCTGTACTCTTACATTTTATTTTTCATCTTTAATATTCTCTACTTCAACTCTTTTATTCAACAAAAAAACCTTTACTTCATGATCTGCTTTCAGCGATGTAACTCCAAATCTAAAAGCGTTTCAAACAATTTCCGGTTCATTTGTACTTATAACAATTCCAAATTTCATATATCATCTCTCCTTATTAGCGACAATTCCATAATGATATGGTTTAAGATCATATACGCCTGAAATTTTGAATCCTGAAGATATGGCCCATTCAATACATTGTTCTGGCTTAATTCGAATTTTCATCGGTGGTCCTCTTGGAGTTGTCGGATCATGATTCCAATGAATAATACCTACTTTTCCTTTTGGACTCAGGATTCTGTAAGCCTCTCTGAGTAGTTTTTCTGGCTCTTCCCCATGTAAAATATTAGAAAGAATAACATAATCTACGCTTTCTTTTTTAAGACCGCTACCTTCTGACATAAAATCACGAAGCGCCGTTTCAACATTACTTAAATTCTCAACTTTTGCCTTTTGCTCTGTGATATCTATCATTTCCGACTCTATGTCGATAGCGTAGACCTTCCCATTTATTATCTTTGAAACTGGAATTGTAAAAGTTCCATAACCGCAACCAAAATCTGCTACATCAATAGTACTATTATTCAGACCTAATGTTTTAAGGATTTCATATGGTTCAAAAAATCCTTCCCATTTACCTTCATCAGGCATTCCACTTTCTCTAATTTTCATTTCCCAGTCCTAATTTGCTGATAAGATATTTTCCTCAGTTTTTCAAATTTCTTTGAAAACTTTTGCAAGGGATTCGCCGCGAACATGAATCGAAAACTCAGAGAAGTATCCAAAGGGTGTTGTATGGACCTCTATTCCTTTATTTTCCAGTTTTTCTTTAATTTCAGAAATAACTTCTGCTGCAAATTCAGGAGATGACGTACTTGATGAGAGATGTGCAAAAGAATGCAGGACTATTTTTTCTTTATTTACTTTATTAAGATACCACTTCAAACTTTTCACTGCACTTTTTACGACCTTATTTTTTCTCTCTTCATCCTCAACTTCAACATGAATGAAAACAACAGCATTATCTGCTATTTTTTCCTCTTTTTCGGTGTCCTCTACGTGGTCAAGGGTCTTGCTGAAAGTATCATACCAAAAATATTCGGTATCAAACATTAATATCTTCATAATTTCTCTGCCCCTTATCAGTAAGATAGGCACTATGTACCATATACTCTATTCTCGATTCGTTGTTAGATTACATTTAGCGTGTGAAATATAGTAGCATTGGTTGCGGTAAATTCTGCCAACATCTCAACCTTAAGTTAATTGTTTTTCCAACTTCCTATTTTGTACTCCACTGTGATAGTCTACATAATGTCTTAAATTCAATCGATCTTTCTTTCTGAAAAACACTTGAATGATTAAAATTCCACCAGCCCAGTGGGGTATCTTTTTAGTCACCATAAAGAGTGAAACAACAATAACTGTACTGAAGCATAAAGGAAGATAGAACTTTAAGACTTGGGTCTCGACTGTGACAGGACTTACCAAAGCTATGATTCCAGCATTAAACAAGAAAAAGCAAGAACGGAACCAACTACATTTCCAAAACTTATCTCAGATCTTCCTTTCATCGCTGCTGGGAGCTCTCTTGCCAGTTCCTCGATACTTACTATGAAGGCAAGAATAGTCATTCCAAAAACTGTATCTGAGAGTCCAAGGTGCCCAATGATCGAATCAGAGCCAGTGACCAGCATCTCGCTTCCAATAATAATGGAAGTAAGCGATAGTAGAAGAAGATCAAAGGGTTTCAATTTGCTGAGTTTTTCTACGTTCTCCAGAATATTGGCTTTAGAGAAGGTTGAGATTCAACTGGTAGTGGAGTGTTTGAGGTGAAAAAACTATAAACTGGAAGTAATAACAATAATTACTTAAGTCTGAATGTTAAAGACTCACAATTAAGAGTTAATCACAATATTCTAATGGAAAAGGCGAAATATATGAGTTCCATTGAAAAGTACCAATCCGTCTTTATTTTAACATCCGTAGTATCTGGATTAATTCTTGGTCACATACCAATAATCCAAAAATATGCAGGGTTTTTTATTGTTCCTTTTCTAATGGTTATGTTATATGGTATTTTTTTACAGGTTCCTCTCCATCAATTGAAGAATTCTTTTAAAAATTGGAAGTTTGCAAAGGTAAGCGCTAGTATAAATTTCATATTTAATCCACTGTTAGCCTTTGTGCTAGGATTTTTCTTCTTAAAAGATACGCCTACATTGTGGATAGGTTTTATTATGCTCATGGTAACTCCCTGCACTGATTGGTATTTGCTTTTTACAGGTATTGCACGCGGTAATGTTCCACTTTCAGCATCCATCCTTCCTATGAATCTCATCCTTCAATTGATATTACTGCCCATATATCTATTAATTTTTACAGGAACTATTGCAACTATTGATTCCTCTTTACTTATTGAGAGTGTACTCCTTGTGCTCTTTATTCCTTTTTCTCTATCACTTATCTCAAAGATAACAGTTCCAAAAATTAAGGGAGAATATTGGCTTGAAGAAAGTATCTTTCCAAAACTTGATCATGTACAGTTTTCTTTTTTAAATCTTGCAATCATCTCTATGTTTGCTTCACAGGGAGAGCAATTAATTCAAAACCCACTGATCCTGTTGGAACTTCTAACCCCAATCCTGCTATTTTTTATAATTGTATTCATTGTTGGACAGATTGTTGGAAGGTATCTTGGTTTTTCTTACAAGGATACTGCCAGTTTAAATCTGACAACTCTTGCCCGCAACTCCCCGATAGTGTTAGCAATTGCACTCACTGCTTTTCCAGAGGAACCATTGATTGCATTGGCACTGGTAATCGGTCCTTTAATAGAGCTACCCGTGTTGGGAATCATATCTCATACCTTGCTATGGATCAGGAAAGGATGGGGATGTTAGGAACTTGCAGATTGAAATAAAGGAGATCTAATTTCGGAAAAGCTGATTTAACCACATATAAAGAAAGATATCAAAGTGCATATCGATATGATAGTGAAATTAGTGAAGTACTGAGATTATATTAATTTTGTTTTGAGAATTGTAAATTATTCCGTTTTCGCTATGCGAGAAAAGAATGAGTATTTACTTAGGTGATACAGGAAGTGTCATAATCGTTTTCAAGAATTCCTAGCCAGACCTGTATAACTTAGATGTGTGCCAACTAATATTTGAAGTGCACATTACTTGAATAAGGTTCAAATCGCACCAGTGAAATACGCTAAAATTAGTAATCAGTTCCCAATATGATTACATCTGTTGAGAAAGAAACTCCTTGATGTGCTTCCCGGCGAATGGAAAAAATCACTCAAAGAGCTTTTTCAGATCATCAATACCAAGTGAAACTTTAAATTCCTTGAGCCTGAAGAATTTCTTTGCTCTCATGTCGTCATCTTCAAGACGAAGATCACTTTCCACAAATCCAGCTTTTTCGAGGCGTTTCAAGTGGAGATACAGGACCTGTCGGGAAACGCTGAGCTCTTTAGCAAGTTCATACACATACCATTCCCTCTCTGAAAGCATATAGAGAAGCTTGAGTCTTAGTGGATGTGAAATAGCCTCACCTACAGATACTATCTGCTGCATTGTTTTTCCCATAATAAGACCTGCTGAGGATTTGAATTACTATTAGATCTCTTCTAGTTTTTCTTTAATCTCCTCTACAGTCTTCTTAATCTCAGCAACATCTTTCTCCATGCTCACAAGCTTCTCGTTGTTATCAGAACCTGCAAAGCCAGATTTGTTGAGGAAGAAAATAACTATGCCAACAACCAATAGTATGAGGAGAATTTCCAAAAAGAAATCTAATAGACCAAATGTATTGTAATAGTGCATCATAGTTGTTTATAAGATGTTTTTGTATTCATATTAATCTTTACTAAAGTCCATTATCAAAAGGTCATCTTAAGGTCTTACTCCAGTTTCTTCAAGATCTTTTCCAGAGACTCACGATTGCTCTCTACTTGTTGTTCGATACGTGATAGTCGTGTACCTTCATCGCTGTTGTTAGACGATTTATTATTGAAATATGAAAAAGCGAACCAGATAAGCACTATCAGTATAAGCAGATTGAATATCATAGTGAAACCTCCTAAACCTCCGAAGAATCCATAATCACCATACATTCCATATCCCATCATAGTATCACATCCTTCCTAAGACCAAAGTCTCGTGTGGATTCAGTGGATAAACCCTGCCAAAGGCTGTGTGGGGTTTAAAATTTAATGGCAGGGAATCCACATAGTTCGTAAATCAGTAACGATACATTCTGCCATAGCCCATTCCTGGACCATGACCCATACCATAGCCATAGCCAGCACCGTACATCATGCCATATCCACGTCCTGTATTGGCATAGTTGTATGTTTGATCTGTAGTATCTACCACTTCTCCTGTGAATGCATCGATGTAGCTTTGCATTACGACACCATCATCGTTCGTGTAATACACAATCCACCATCTGCCCATCTGGTAGATATTCTCCTCATTCACATCAGCATCGATTTGCTCCCTGGCTATATCCAGTGCATCTTCAATGCTTTCGACATTCAGATCAGAATATCCTGAATAGGCAGCTGGCTGGTAATAACCCGAATATCCTGAACCATATGCAGGGCATCCACCCCATCCTGATCCATAAGCAGCCTGAGCCGTGTCAGTTTGTACCGTCAAGCCAATCATTCCTGCACCCACAAGAAGTATAGCACCGACCAAAAACATGTTTGTTATTTTTTTCATTTTGTCCACATCCTTAACTTACTTCAAACTATGTAACCATAGTTTGTATATGTAGCCTATATGTTACACATGTACTCATTGGCATATAAGGATTGTGCTGAAAATAATCACAGCCGATTTAAAAAGAGTAAATAAAATGCAATAAACCCCAATCGGGCAAGACACAAGAATCCTAAAAAGTTAGCTCAAAATGAAGCAATTTAATAACGATTTGTTTAGACACCATCTGCTACAAAAAATACTTATTGTTGTATTATCTAACTTCTAATGTATTCATTTAACGAAAGTTGGGGGGCAAACTATGCAAACATTAAAACCATCTGCGTTTGGATTATCATTAGCTGTGTTATCTGCAATAGTAATGCTTTTACTTGGAATTCTTGGAAATTTAGGAATATACACAGGTGCAGTTGAGATGATGCAACAATGGCACATGTTTTTTTCACCGAGCATGGGTGGGATTGTTGCAGGAATGATTGAAGCAGGCATAATTTCATTTGTGTTCGGCTATGCTTTTGCATTTTTGTACAACAAATTAATGTAATCGATAAATTGTAAAAAAAGGGGGAATTCAATTTGGCAAAAAGAATTGTCATGACATTTGTTTTGATTGGAATAGTACTAGCAGTGGCTGGATGTGTGTACGAAAGGACTCCTTACAACATGCCACATCAAGAGTATGGATGGAATGAGCCTGGATTCATGTATCCTGATCAATATGATCCATCATTGGATTCCAATATTATTACAGAATTTGACTCTAACGGAGAAATGATCTATTATACTGGGTTTAATGCGAATGAACAACAAATACCAGTAAGTGGTGGACCTCATTGGCTTTATGTTCACGGTGGTAGTTGTGTAAGTTGTCATGGAGTAGATGGCAAAGGTGGAGTACCAATCATGATGGGCACTGTGATTCCTCCAGATATAACCTATGAAACTCTGACTGCTGAAGAAGAGCACGAGGATGAACATGAGGAACATCCTCCATATACCGACGAAACAATCAAGGTTGCCATAAGGGAAGGCAAGGATCCTTCTGGTGAGGAACTTGATTACACAATGCCAAAGTGGGACATGTCAGATGCGGATATTGAAGATCTGATTAACTATCTGAAAACACTTTGATCGATTAATCTGTTTTAAGGTGGGATACCCAACCCCCACGTTTGCTGTTTTTGTCATAAAGAGCTTCTCAACGTATAGGCACTCATGATCAGTGATACTAAAAATCCAACAATTCCCAAAGAACTGAAGTCTCCTTGAATAATCAGATACACAGATGAGATTATCAAGGCTATTAGTAATGTATATCTCATTGATTCCCCAAGTAGGCGGTATCTTTTGAGAGTATTGCTCTTGGCTTCTAATCTTTCAAGTTTGTATCCACGGATAGTTTCAATTACGTCATTGATTCCAGACGGTAGGTTTTTGAATATGTCTACATATTCATCGCCTTCCATTTGGACGAATTCAACAGCATGCATTGGTGAATACCGTTCTTTTAGGGCTTTGGATATGATTGGACGCACTTCATCCATGACATTGTAGTTCGAATCAAGGTTAAGGCAGACCGCTTCAACAAGTATAAGTGCACGTTCGAGTGTAGAAAATGCACTCGGAAGGGACATATTGTATTTCAAAGCAAGAAGTGCATAATTATCACTTTTCCGTTCTCCAATACCCCTATGTTGCTTTGTAATTAGTTCATCAATATCCCACTTAAATCTTGAAATATCGAGATCCTCTTTGTTCAGCTTACCTATTTTCAAAAATGCATCCGCTGCCATATCCACTTTCTTTTTGTTTATAGCATAGAACAAGTTCAACATATTACGCCTTAACTCATCATCGATTTTACCCACTGCACCAAAATCAATGAACGCTATTGTACCATCTTTTACTACAATATTTCCACCATGTGGATCGGCGTGGTAAAATCCATCCAGATATACTTGCTTCAGGTAACTCGAGCTTATAAGTTGGACATATCGAGATTTTAGTTCCTGACCAATGTCATCTACATCTTTAACCAAAGTTCCTTCTACAAAATCCATTACCAGTACGCTTTCTCTACAGTAATCAAGGTGGACCTTTGGAATGATAACATCTTTTACGTCTTCAAAATTCTCATAGAAGCGCATCATGTTCATGGCTTCGGTTTTGTAATCAAGCTCATTATGAAGCATTTCTCTAAATTCTCGAAGAAATAGGTCAGAATCAAAGTTGTCTCCAACTCCCATTAATTTTATAAAGATTGGTTTTAGATCATTGATTATTTCGAGGTCTAAATTAATTGTATCAATTAGATTTGGACGCGCAATCTTCACTGCAACCTTCTTTCCATTAAGAACCCCTTGGTATACCTGGCCTATTGATGCACTTGCTATTGGTGTTGTATCAAGTTCATCGAATACGTCCAATATGTCATTACAATGATAACAGGTTGGATTATGTTCATGTTTCCCCTTCCCCATCTCGCAGATGCATTCGGTTTCAAAGGATTCACGCATCTTATCAAAGTCAAGCGGTTTGACTTTATCCTGTAATTCTTCGAGTTCCAATAGGTAGGTGTATGGAACTAAATCAGGACGCTTGCTCAACATCTGACCTAATTTAATAAAACTTGGTCCAAGTTCCTCAAAAGCAAGACGAAGCTTTGCAGCATTGCTACGATTCTTTAAATCTAAAGCACATGTGCATTTCTTGTTGGAAATGTAATCTTTATGAATATCCTTATACATCAGTGAAAATAGATTATACTTCAAGAACACTCTAATGATAGCCCCATATCGTTTGGATTTTTCCAACATTATATTACATATTTGTTTTCTTCTTAAAGAGGATTTCTATATAAGAAAACATCATTAAAACCGTGGAAGGGTTTTCATCCAGAAAACTAAAACATCGGAGTTCCATCACTAAAAGCATTGAATAACTTGATTACAAACATTAATGTGAAACAAAATAAAGTTTGTTGAACAATAGGATTACCAATCTAAACAATGGTTCAATCGTGCAAAAAAAAGGAAAATAAGCCTCGAGCGTGATTTGAACACGCGACCTAGTGATTACAAATCACTCGCTCTGCCGGGCTGAGCCATCGAGGCGCTATTGAAACGTACCCTAACAATGCATAATAACAAATAAATGTTATGGTTGATTTTAGCATAGTAGAACTATCATGTGGCAAGAAATGGCAAAATATGGGAAAAAGCTGGTAGATCATGGACTGGTAGAGTCCAATTTTGGAAATATCAGCGTACGTATCGCAGACAAAATGATAATAACACGGAGTGGTGCAGCACTTGATGAGATCACTGAGAACAGTGTAGTGGAAGTTCCCATTGAGAGAACATCGGAACTCGACAAGGTAGCGTCCACAGAGACCATCGTACACCGTGCCATTTACAGGAACACAACTGCTCTTGCTATCCTGCATGCACACTGCCCATATTCGGTGACCCAGACCCTTTTAGCAGATTCAGACAATATAATCCCCCTTGACAGTGAAGGCATACACTTCCTTCACGAGATACCCATATTCAAAGGAATGATGGGAACCGCTGAACTGGCAGAGGGAGCAGCAGAAGCACTTTCTGAACACCGAGGAGCGATCGCATACAGCCATGGCACCTTTGCAATAGGAAAGACGCTTACTGATGCTTACATAATCACAACCCAGATAGAGCATTCCTGCAGGATCAAATATCTTGTAGATCTTGCAAAGAAGTGAAGATAAGGGAAAACCATAACACCTAATAAGAAAGAGCAAGATAAAGGTTAGTCCATGACCATTGACGCATTAAGACCTGCTGCCACAAGAATACTTGATCCGGTAGCTATAGCGATCGCAAGAAGGAGAATATCACCAAATTCCCTTTCGATAGCTTCCTTTGGATTTGCAGTACTGGCAGGTATCTGTTTCTATTTCTCGGTCGAAAGGCCATACTTTGCACTTGCAGCCATACTTTTTGTCGGGCTCAATTCAGCCTTTGATGCACTTGACGGCGCGGTAGCAAGGTACCTTCGCACAGATAGCAAGAAAGGCGACTTCCTTGACCATGTAATAGACCGTTATTCCGATGTGTTCATCATCTGCGGAATGTTCTTCGGCGGGCATGTGCAATGGCAGATCGGCACCATAACCATCATCCTGGTCTTGCTTGTAAGCTATTTGGGAACACAGGCACAGGCACTGGGTATCGGAAGATTCTACGGCGGGATCATGGGCAGAGCTGACAGACTGGTGCTGATACTGGTTGCCTCACTAGCATATTACATCTACAGTGAACCTGTCCTGGGATACACAATGATAGGCTGGTGCATAATCGTCATAGGTCTCGGAAGCCATATCACAACGATACAGAGAATGGGCAGCATATGGAAGCGCCTCTAAACGTTTTGGCCTTCTGACCCCGATTATTTTTGGAATAGTTTAAAGTAGAGCAAAGTCCATTTAAAAATCATGCAGTTTCCTGACCTGAAATATGAATATCTTGAACATACCGCAGATGCAAAGTTCAAAGCCTACGGAAAAACAATGGAAGAGGCTTTTGAGAACGCAGCTGTTGCCATGTTCAACGTAATGATCAATACATCAAAGGTTGACTGCAAACACACAGAAGAAATCAAACTTACAGCACCTGACATAGACGATCTTTTGGTTGACTGGCTCTCAGAACTTCTGTTCCTCTTCGAAGTGGATTTCATAGCCTTCGGAGAGTTCAAAGTGGAGAGTATCACACAGGTGAATGGCGAATACACAATATCAGCACAAGCAAGCGGTGAAGAGATCGATCTTGAAAAACACGAGATCGATACCGAAGTCAAAGCTGTGACCTACAATGACCTGAAGGCAGAGGAAGTTCCGGAAGGTTTCATGGTACAGGTAACAGTTGACACATGATCAGATCACAGGATCATACAAGGAAACATAATAATTATAGATCACAGTGGGAGGGACACGCATGGAAGATGCAGGCAGCATAAAGGAATCACTCAAAAGGATAGACGATAATATATGGGAGATCCCGATCGGATCGAAACCAGGAATGAACGTCCCGGGAAGGATATATCTCTCAGACAAACTTATCCACAACCTTGAACCGGAAGCACTCGACCAGGTCGCAAACGTGGCAATGCTCCCCGGAATACAGAAATACTCCATGGCGATGCCTGATGCACACCTTGGATACGGGTTTCCCATAGGAGGCGTTGCCGCCTTTGATGAGGAAGAGGGGGTTATCAGCCCGGGAGGCGTGGGTTTTGACATCAACTGCGGAGTACGCCTTGTCAGGTCCAACCTCACTGTTGAAGATGTCCGTCCGGTAATGAAAGAACTTACTGAGAAACTATTCCAGTCAGTACCTGCGGGCGTAGGTTCCAAAAGCCGACTGAGGGCATCTGATAGCGAACTGGATGATATTTTCCTGCATGGCTCCCGCTGGGCAGTTGAGAACGGTTACGGTGAGAAGGCAGACCTTGAACACTGTGAAGGTGGCGGATGCATAGAAGGCGGAGATGTAAGCCACATAAGCACCAAGGCACGCAAGAGGGGACGGCCACAGGCAGGAACATTAGGCAGCGGCAACCACTTCCTTGAAGTGCAGTATGTCGATAAGATATACGATCAGGAAGTTGCTGATAACTTTGGTCTGGAAGAAGGACAGGTATCATTCATGATCCACTGTGGTTCAAGAGGCACTGGTCACCAGATCTGTACCGATCACCTGCGTACCATCTCACAGGCTTCAAAGAAGTACAAGATAGCACTTCCTGACAAACAGCTTGCATGTGCTCCGGCACAGTCCGATGAAGCACAGAACTACTTCAGGTCCATGATATGTGCTGCCAACTATGCATGGAACAACAGGCAGATAATCACCCACTGGACCAGAGAGATCATTTCAGATGTTTTCAGGTCTGACATCGACGAGCTTGGGCTCGATCTGGTCTATGACGTTGCACACAATGTAGCAAAACTGGAAGAGCATACCGTGGACGGTAAGAAAAAGAATGTCTACGTCCACAGGAAAGGAGCTACAAGAGCATTCCCCCCAGGACATAAGGACGTTCCACAGGCATACCGCGATGTGGGCCAGCCGGTATTGATACCTGGAAGCATGGGAACAGCTTCGTTCGTACTTCATGGAGCAGAAGCTTCAATGGACATCTCTTTCGGAAGCGCATGCCACGGAGCGGGCAGGGTAATGAGCCGTGCACATGCAAAGAAGGAGTTCCACGGCGAAGACATCAAGAGCGATCTTGAAAAAAGCGGGATCATGGTAAGGGCTGCACATCCATCCGTGATCGCGGAGGAAGCACCTGGAGTTTACAAGTCCAGCAGTGATGTTGTCAATGTTGTGCATGATCTTGGCATCGCAAGAAAGGTTGCCAGAATGATGCCCCTTGGTGTTGTTAAAGGCTGATCGGACAGAATATATCATAAGAACTGATCTGGCAGGATACTAGAACGATATAGCTTTGCTTAGAGTTGTCTGATGTGAAAAGATGATCAGTAGAATTAAGAAATAACCAGTAGAGTTAAGACATGATCGATTGAAAGATATTCAGAAATGATCATAGCAGTTGAACAACATTAAAAAAACTACAAGAGAGTGAGGAAACGGCTTCGTTTGAGGGGATGAATGGTTTGCTTGATTACAGTCATTTACAACACAAAAGTTTGCAAGCAATCTGTCCGCTTCCTCAAATAATAGATAGAGATAATAATATTTAAAGATGTTCGATATCGTTTAAATATAAAAGAGGTTATGACGAATTAATTGCAATGTATTTTTCCAATATCCGACCGTCAACCATTTTAAGTTCTATCATTAATCTTGCGCCCATGGATAAAAAGGCGAAGATGATCAAAAAGGTTCGTATTATGGCTGACTACCAGTTCGGCAAGGGATGTGGAGATATTCTTTTTTCTGATGACGTGACCTTCCAGCTCTCAAGGACAAAACGTATCAGGCAGATCATGATCGATGGCAAGCGTATCGCAACAGCAAGAGCAAGGGATGGAATGCTCACACTTAGCATGGACGCGGCCACAGCGATCCACGCACACGTTCCTGCACCTGGCCTTAGAGTGACAGTATGCGATGATGCAGTACCTTTTGTTTCAAAAGGAAAGACCACATTCGCAAAACATGTGACATCCATAGACCCCGGTCTTCGAAGCGGCGATGAGGTAATCATTGTAGATGAGAACGACAGGGCCATTGCTACCGGACAGCTCATGCTTTCACCCGATGAGGTTGAAGCACTTGATACCGGCGCTGCAGTGGACGTACGTTGCGGATGTGAACAGTAACTCTGCAGGCATCCGGAAGAACCACACCAGAGGAAACTAACGTCAAAATATACATATAGCAACAGGTTAAATAAGCTGTGAGCTTATATATCGCCTCAAATTCATCTCGCCGGAGGGTGAAATCATCGCAGAAGAGGAACTCTTTAAAACGTTTGTCATTCCTGACAATACAAAAATGGAAGAGCACAATATCGTGCTGGATGGAGACATCATAGTAGGTAACCATTCAGATATACGATATGGCCTGATAGCTGATTCTGCGATCCTCGGAGAAAGGGTTGAGGTTTCCGGCGATATCAATGCCAGATCAGACATCAGGATCGATATCTGGTCCCACATTGGCGGAACTGTCAAGACAAAAGAGAACGCCTACATCGGAGAGTTCGTCTCCATTGACGGGAAGCTTGTGGTCAAAGGTGACCTTGATATCGGCAACAATGTAAAGATCAGTGACGGATTCGAGGCAAAGGGATGGATCGTTGTAAGGAACCCGGTCCCCGTAATAGCATATCTTTTCCTGTACCTGACCGAACTTTTACGCATGGGCAAGGATGAAGAGGTCGAAAAGGCATTAAGTGAAATGTTTGACGAAGAAGTTGAGACCATCGGCACTACTGCCATGATCATACCAAACGGCTCCAAGATCTCCATCGATTCCATAAGAGTTCCTTCAAATGCTGTTATCGGAAGCGATTGCCGCCTTGTGGGAAACATCCGCGCCACTTCACTTGACCTGGCAAATGGCACTACACTCTACGGAAGCATACGTACCATGAACACAGTGAACCTTGGTGAGAACAACACCATACACGGGAACATAGTTTCACGTGGAGATGTACACATCAATAAAGGTACACACATCCTTGGAGAGATCAATGCCAATTCCATAAGGATACATGAAAGCGCACGTGTGGACGGTGTCATGAGAGCATCAGGCGGGATCGTCTTCGACCGTGAAGAAGAGGATGTCCTCAATGAGAAAGAATTGATGACACTCGATATTTGACGAACATAACTAATTTTGAGGTATTCTATGACCAAAGAGACTACCCTATCAAAAGATTACAAATCAATTGTAGAACAGGATGAAAAGTACGTAATGCAGACATACACACGCCAGCCCATCGCTCTTGAGAGCGGGAAAGGCTCAGTTGTCCGCGACATAAACGGTAATGAGTTCATCGATTGTGTGGCAGGGATTGCCGTGAACAATGTGGGACACTGCCACCCTCGCGTCGTAGAAGCGATCAGTAAGCAGGCGGAGAAGCTCATACACGTTTCAAACATATACTATACCGATGTGCAGGCACAACTTGCCGAGGAACTTATCAATATTACCAACATGGGCCGTGCATTCTTCTGTAACTCCGGTACCGAAGCCGTTGAGGCTGCAATGAAACTGGCAAGGGTCACAACAGGAAAGACCGAGTTCATCGCAGCGGAACACTCATTCCACGGCCGTACAATGGGCTCCCTCACAGTTACACACAAATCCATTTACAGGACACCATTTGAACCTCTTATACAGGGTGAAAAGTTCGTTGCCTACAATGATGCACAGGCGATCAGGGATGAAATAACAAAAGATACTGCAGCAGTTATCGTCGAACCAATACAGGGAGAAGGTGGAATCAATGTCCCATCAGATGAGTACCTAAAAGAGGTACGTGAGATCTGTGACGAGAACGATATGGTCCTGATATTCGACGAGGTCCAGACTGGTTTTGGAAGGACAGGAAAGTGGTTCTGTAAAGACCATTCAAAGGTAGTTCCTGACATTATGACCATGGCAAAAGCAATCGGCGGAGGATTCCCCATGGGTGCCATTGTGGCACGTGATGGCATATCCTTTGGAAAGAGCCAGCATGCTGCAACCTTCGGAGGCGGACCACTGGCATGTGCTGCATCCCTTGCATCCATAGGCGTGATCAGAGACGAAGGTCTTGTGGACCGCTCAGCACAGATGGGCAAGTACTTCATGGACAAGCTCAACTCACTTGAACTCGACAACATCGTGGAAGTTCGCGGACGTGGCCTTATGATCGGCGTGGAGATCAACAAACCCTGTGCAGACATTGTAGACCTTGCAAGGGAAAACGGAGTGCTCCTTAACTGTACATCCGAGAAAGTAATCCGTATCGCACCTCCTCTGGTTATCACCAAAGAACAGATCGACACGGTGGTGGATGTACTTGCCCAGATATGATCTGATAAAGGAAGAAATAGCATCCATTGCAAAATATGTTCCCGGCAAATCAATTGATGATATTGTCAGGACCTATGGACTGGACCCTGCATCTGTCATCAAGCTTGGTTCGAACGAGAACCCCCTGGGCCCATCACCAAAAGCAGTGGAAGCGCTCATAAAAGATGCACAGGCGATCAGTATTTATCCATCTGCCGATGCCCGTGAGCTCGTGGAAGCGATATCAGAATACACCGGCATAGATGCAGACCATATTGTAGCATCGGGCCCCGGCATGGACGGACTTCTGGACGGACTCACAAGACTTGTCATCAGCCGCGGTGATGAGGTCATCCTTACAACGCCAACGTTCTCCTACTATGAGATATCTGCACGTGCAAACGGTGCAGTTCCTGTTTATGTACAGCGTGAAGAGGATTTCTCAGTGGATGTTGAAAAAGTACTCGATGCAATCACACCACGAACAAAGATAATTTTCCTGTGCTCACCCAACAACCCTTCAGGCAATGTAGTACCGGAAGAAGACATACTGCGGATCGCAGAAGCCACTGAAGCCCTTGTTTTCGTTGACGAAGCATACGTGGAATTTTCTGACAAGAATATCGCACATCTTGTTCCAAAATATGACAATATCATCGTCGGAAGGACATTCTCAAAAGCATTCGGTCTTGCCGGAATGAGGATCGGATACGGCATGCTCCCAATATGGCTCAAGGAAGAATACATGAAGATAGCAACTCCATTCAATGTAAGCTCCGCAGCAGTAGCTGCAGGTGTTGCTGCGCTTTCAGATACCGAGCACCTCAACAAAAGCATTGATCTGGCACGTACGGGCAAGAAGTATCTTCAGGATAACATCCCGTTCAAAGTATATGACACTCAGGCAAACTTTGTCCTTGTTGACGTAACCCCACACAAAGCACGTGATGTTACCACAGAATTACTCAAAAAAGGGATCATTGTGCGTGACTGTACATCCTTTGCCAATGCAGGAGATTCACTCATACGCATAACCATTGGAACAGAAGAACAGAACAAAAGGATAGTGGAAGGCTTTTCTTCCATCTGAGCCGTTCACACCTTAAAGACATCTATCTGACTGCCTGATAAAGGCAGTCAATAGATCTCATCTATTTTCATTAACGGATAATCCAGTTCTTTGTTGAACTCCATTGAAACATGTGCCCTTACAGAGCCGTATTTTGCATCGATCTGGACATTGAGCATGCGACCTTCCAGCTCACAGTAACCAAACTCATCATTAAGCTTTGAGCGTACCATATCCCTGTCGATAGAAACGGTTATCCCCTCCACACAAGGTTGAACCGAGATACTCTGCGCAATAGCAGTCTCAAGACTTTCCACCGTCCTCAGGCTCACAGGAGAACCGGTGAACTGATGATACAAAGCTCCAAGTTTAATTCCAGCTTCAAAAAAGACGTTATCCCTGTCAGTTATTGTGTTTTCGGCCATATGTTACCTACCATGATCATTGCTGCAGCGAAATTGACCTGAAAATATAAAGTTAATACGGTCACCTGAAAGCAATAGAACAGGAAGAAATATCAGGCTTTCTTTACAGTTACCCAGAAAACACTTCCATTGCCTGCAGGATTATCTTCCACGCCTACCTCACCGCCGTGCAGGTCAATTATCCTTTTGACAATAGCAAGACCCAAGCCCGTTCCTTTCACTGCAGCCTTGTTAACACGTTTGAACCTTTCGAAAACGTACGGTTTATCCTCATCAGCAACCCCTTCACCGAAATCAGTTACTGTTACCTTCCACTCTTCACCATTGTCAAGAATATCAACAATCACCTTGCTGTTCTCAGGACTATATTTTACTGCATTTGAAAGTAAATTCGCAAAAACTTCTTCCAGCACCGGACTTATTTTTGCTTTATAGATACCATTTGCATTGTTTTCAAGAACTATATTCTTACTTTTGAACTGAACACGAAGAGCCTCTATTGCCATCCTCAAAAATGCACCAACATTCAATTCCTTGAATTCCAGTTCACTTGTAGATTCCAGCCTTGAAAGCTTGGAAGCTGATTCGATCATGTCGATAAGCTTTTTATTACTTCTTTCAATAGCAAGGAGTTTTCCAGTAGTATCCGGATCGAACTCCCTTTTAAGTAATATTTCAACAAATCCTTTGACAAGACCTGCAGGATTCAGCAGGTCATGGCGTATGATATCAGTGAAAAGATCCTTAAGCTCATTTGAGCGTTCCAGTTCCCGGGCATATTCCTGAAGATCATACTCCACCTTTTTCCTCATCGTGATATCACGATAACTGCAAACATGTCCTTTGACCATACCATCTGTGATAACAGGGAAAAGATGGTACTCAAAAATGCGACCATCACTGAAATAAAGGATATCTGAATCTCTTTCAATCGATCTTGAAAACGTCTTAACCTTTGAAAGGACCTCACTTGCATTTTTCAGTTGAGGTACACCATATTTGGTAAATGCCTCGATATAATCCTTCCCAATTTCAGACTCATCAGGAATATCCCAGATCTCCCTGAACTTATTGTTCGTCAGCCTGATCGTTCCGTGGTTATCAAAAAAGGATATACCATCATCTGTAGCTTCCAGAACATTCCTTAAAAGGGACTCTCTGCTTTTGATCATCCCCTCCATATTTTTATTACCGGAGATTACCCCCTTGAACTTTTCTTTAGAAGAAGATCTCATCTGATCTGCGTCAGGATCATCTTTTACGCCAGATGCATCATTTGCGGTGATAGGAATACCTCCCTGAAACCGAATATGAATAACTGTACCCCACAATCATTCAAAATATAATATATAAGCATGCAATATATAAGAGTGCCGAACCATTCTAATCAAGACATCAAAAACAGGAAGCTAAAGCTCATCTACTTCTCAAGCCGACCTCATTATCGATATCTTCTGCGATCTTCTCCAGTTCATCGAATATCCTTTCAGAATCTTTCCTCATCTCACAGACAGCAGCTTTAAGGCTCCCTCCACGAAGATACAGCAGCTTTTTTCTTCGATATACAAGACCAGAACCTATAAGGTTGCGAAGGTGATGATTTACCCGGGATAAATTGATACCCAGAGAGCGTGCAAGCATTTCAGAAGTAACTCCTTCATCATGAGACAGATTTGAAAGCAGGTCCATGACGATCTTTTTGGAAATATTCTCGACATCCCTGCCAGAGGAAAGACCAAAGCTATCGCAAAACCAGTGAATATCTTTCTCGAGATCTTTTTCCACAGGTTTTTCAATATTGATAAGAATGATCTGATGAGCCATCAATTATACATTGAGGTTCAAAGCATATATACCTTCTTGTTTTTGTTTATATGATATCGATAAAATTAAAATGAATAGCATAAAATAGAAATGTATTCCCGAATTATACAAAATGCTTAAGTACTAGAACAAACAATTTGAAGTGTTAAATAATGCAGCTCACAAAAATACCCGATTGTGATCTGGAAATACAATTATGCTATCAAGTAAGCAAGGGGAGTATGCTTCAAGATGCAATTGGGTCATTGTTGAGTACGCACATGTAATCCATATATTGATCACATGAAGTAGAACAAACCATTACATGACCATAACATAAGGAGGTTCAAATGGATCTAAACCGTTTTACACAGAAAGCACAGGAAGCTGTCCAGAAATCATTCACCATTTCTGCAAGGTACTATAACCAGCAGACAGATTGTGAACATCTGTTCCTTGCATTAATGGAACAGGATAGCGGCCTTGTACCTACACTTCTCAACAATATGGGTACTGACACACAGACGATTGTCCAAAAGCTAGAGGAGCATTTATCCGGACTCCCACAGGTATCAGGCCCGGGAAGTGAGCAGGCATACGTAAGCCAGTCATATAACAGGGTACTCGATACTGCTGACAAGGAAGCTCGTTCAATGAACGATGAATATGTCAGCGTTGAGCACCTGCTCATAGCATTACTAAAAGAGAAAGGAAGTCCCAGCTATCGCATACTTGGAGAAGCTGGGATCACACTTGAAGCCGCTTTACAGGCCATAAAAGAACTAAGGGGGAACCGACGCATTACAAGTGAAAATCCCGAAGACACCATGGAACCGCTCAAAAAATACGGAATTGACTTTACCGAACTTGCTGCACAGGGAAAGCTTGACCCTGTGATCGGAAGGGACCAGGAGATCAGACACACCATAGAGATCCTTTCCAGGCGCAGGAAGAACAACCCCGTCCTCATCGGAGAAGCAGGTGTAGGAAAGACCGCGATTGTCGAAGGTCTTGCATTGCGTATTGCAAAAAGAGATGTTCCCGATGCCATGAAAGATAAGAAGATCATCGCACTTGACATGGGTTCACTGATCGCCGGAGCAAAGTTTCGAGGAGAGTTTGAGGAACGCCTCAAAGCGGTCCTGAAGGAAGTTGCAGACTCAGAAGGACAGATCATCCTCTTTATCGACGAGTTACACACCATAGTAGGTGCAGGTGCCACTGAAGGCGCCATGGATGCAGGCAACCTGCTAAAACCAATGCTTGCAAGGGGGGAACTACACTGTATCGGTGCTACGACCCTTGATGAATATCGCAAGTACATCGAGAAGGATGCAGCTCTTGAGAGACGTTTCCTGCCTGTACTGGTGGACCAGCCAGATGTAGAGAACACCATCTCCATCCTGAGAGGATTGAAAGAGAGATATGAGGTCCACCACGGAGTGAGGCTTAAGGATACTGCACTTGTGGCAGCAGCAGTTCTCAGCGACCGTTACATCTCGGACAGGTTCCTGCCTGACAAGGCCATCGATCTTGTGGACGAGGCTGCTGCAAAGGTCAGGACATCCATAGACAGCAAACCACCGGAACTGGACGAAGCCGACAGGAAGATCCTCCAACTCGAGATCGAGCGCGAAGCACTCAGGAAAGAGAAGGATGCGGTTTCAAAAGAACGGCTTGCAGACCTTGAGAAAGAGCTTGCAGACATCCGTGCCGAGTCCGACGCAATGCGTGCAAAATGGCAGGGAGAGAAGGACATCATCGCAAACCTGAGTTCCTTAAAACAACAGATCGAAGAGATAAAGATCCAGCTTGAACTTGCTGAGAACAGCGGGGACTTTGAACAGGCCTCAAAGCTGAAATACGGCACACTGGCACCTCTTGAGCACCAGTATAATGAGGAGGAAGCAAAGCTTCAGGAGCAGCAGGAGGAGATGCTTCTCAAAGAAGAAGTTGGTGAAGAGGAGATTGCACAGGTAGTCAGCCAGTGGACGAACATCCCGATCACGAAGCTCATGGAAGGAGAACGAGAGAAGCTTATCCACCTGGAAGACAAGCTCCATGAGAGATTGATCGGACAGGATGAAACAGTAAAAGCTGTCTCCGACGCTGTCATCCGTGCCTATGCAGGCATCAAGGACCCGAAGAGGCCTATCGGAAGCTTCATTTTCCTCGGACCTACCGGCGTGGGTAAGACAGAGCTTGCCAAAGCACTGGCAACTGAGCTCTTCGATGATGAGAACAACATGATCCGCATCGACATGTCCGAATACATGGAAAAGCACACTGTATCAAGGCTGATCGGTGCGCCGCCGGGCTACATCGGCCATGAAGAAGGAGGGCAGCTTACCGAAGCAGTACGCAGGAGACCATATTCAGTGGTTCTGTTCGATGAGATCGAAAAGGCCCACCATGATGTATTCAATGTCATGCTCCAGATACTTGATGATGGACGCCTGACAGATTCACACGGAAGAACTGTGAACTTCAAGAACACGTTGATCATCATGACATCGAACATCTGCGTGGACTACGCCATCTCAAAGCTCGAGAAGGGGGAAGAATACGCCAGTATGCAGGAGATGGCACAGAACGAGCTGACCAAACACTTCAGACCGGAGTTCATCAACCGTATCGATGAACTTGCCATCTTCAGGCCGCTGACAAAGGACCAGCTTGTGCAGATCGTAGATATTAAGGTTGCAGACCTTGTCCACAGGCTCAAGGAGAAGAGGATTAGCCTTGAGCTCACCGATGCTGCAAAGCATTATCTTGGAGATGCAGGATACAGCGAGTCTTTCGGAGCACGACCACTTAAACGTGTCATTCAGAACGAGGTCGAGACAGCAGTTGCAAAACTGATCGTTGAAGGTAAAGCTCTCGAAGGATGCACGATCGTTGTGGATGCGAACGAACGCGGCATAACTGTGGAAGTGACCAGTCAGGCTGAAGAATAAGACATTAAAAGGGGGTTTGAAGCCCCCATCTCTATTTTAAATTCCCACTCAAGCCCCATTAATCCTCATAATACTTTCTTGGAACCCTCATAATAGGAGACTCAAGATAAAGTAATAGAAGCAGGAACATTGCTGTTGAGAATATTGGAAGATATGCAGGCAATACAATGTAGGATGCTATGGGTAAAATGAATACGATGGCTACAAAAGCCATTGCTTTTGAACCCCTCAACTTAGGATAAGGATACTCACTTACCATAAGCAAAGAGAGCAACAGCATAATTGCGATAACTCCGTAGAACTGGACGTACCTGTCTGCCATGAGCAGATAGGAAGCAATCACTACAGCAGCTGCGGTTATAGGCAGACCTTCAAAATCAGAGATAGTTTTCTGTTTTGTGTTGAACCTTGCAAGTCTTATAATTCCACAGAACAGATAGAAGCATGCCACAATGGCCATTAGGTAAGGATGAGAATAACCATAGATGAAATATAAGGCAGCTGCAGGTGCAACACCAAAGGAGATAGCATCTGCAAGGGAATCCAGATACTCACCGATAGCACTGTTAGGCATCCGACGTGCCAGAAAACCATCCATGCCATCAGCAATAGCTGCGAAAAGGATGAGTATGAAAGCAAGGTCATCATACCCGGAGCATGCACTGAAGATCGCCATCATGCCAAAAAGGGCATTCCCAAGTGTCATAAGATCCGGGACCCGGAGGGTTTTGAACATCATTGTTTTTTCCTCTTGAATCCTTTTTCTTTTGCGATCATGGTTTCCCCTGCATACACACGGTCACCGACCTTGCACGATATCTCAAAATCAGAGGGAATTGTCACATCGACCCGGGAACCAAAGCGTATCATCCCGATCTTTTGTCCACTGGCCACCTTGTCCCCCACCTTCAAATATGACACTATCCTACGAACCAGAACACCAGCTATCTGAGTAACTTCCACATCCCCGTGGCTGCTTTCAATAACTGTGATCGTACGCTCGTTCCTTTCAGAATCCTTATTGAAAGCTGGTATATGCCCGCCTTTTATATGAGTTATGCCCCGGATGGTTCCGGAGATAGGGGCACGGTTGACATGAACATTATGAACGTTCATGAAAACGCAGACCTTGCCATTGCTGATATCTATTACCTTACCATCAGCAGCAGAGAACAGACAATGGTCACATATCTTTGTTGTCCTTTCAGGGTCCCTGAAGAACCATACTACAAAGATAAAGAGAGCAAGACAAAGATATGACAGGTAACGAAGTAATCCAAGACCTGTAAAATTGGATACTATTGTGCTCGCCAGAGCTAACAGGCCCACAATAGCGACCCATGAAGTCGAATCTTTAGCTAACATTTCTGAAGTCCTTAGCTTTTCCGTAATATATCCCTGATCTGCCGGGTTGTCATTTGCCATAATCCATCGATCATGTCAAGGAGCTCAGGCAATATTCGCATCACTGCATATGCTATCACAAAGAGCGCAATAGCTGAACCGAACTTCGCGATCACATGATGAGCTATCTCAAAGCTTTCAGGTCCGAACCACTGGTCACCATAAGCTGCAATTACGAAAACATTCCTGACAATGTTCAGTGCAAATATTACCGGCACAGAGATCATGAAAGCTGACATGAGCCTTTTGAAAGAAACATTGATGGAAACTATCAAACCAGTGAAGAGAGCGATACTTTCGATGGCAGTACAGGCAAGTATGATCTGCACGGTGTAACCATTATAGGTTATCTTATGCCATGTAGACTCCACATTGTAACCCAGAAGGCCAAGCAAACCAGCTGTAGCATTGGTCACATTGGATATAATCCACTGGTTCAGGGAAGGAATGTTCGCGAAAGGGAAGTAGAACAATGAACCTATTGCCGTTGCGCTCGTAACCATCAGAATTATATTGGTATCCTGAGACAGTCCGGACTCTGAAGGTTCCCTGTACTCACGTATCATATTATGTGCCATGAAAAGGCAGAAGGCAGCAATTGCCAGGGTCAGAACTACATTAAAATAGTCACTGATCTCAATATAATGTAGCGGCTGGTATGCCCAATGAAGAGAAAAGAATATCCACCCTACCCCACCTGTGAGGAACTTTATTCCTCTTGTTGCAGGTATGATCGAGGATAATACCATCAGGGCAACTGCAATCCATAGTACGTTTTCTATCATTATCAAACACCTTTATCACAGGTATCATATATAGTATCTTGCTAAATGTATTAAGGTTTTGTTCAAATGACAGTCCCCACCACCCCCCTGCTCACAGTTGATGCCGTAATCATCTTAAATGGTAAGATTATACTGATAAAAAGAAAGAATCCCCCTTTCAAAAACGGATTTGCACTACCGGGTGGTTTCGTGGAGATAGGCGAGACGACCGAAGCTGCGGCAATTAGGGAAGCATATGAAGAGACCGGACTATCTATCGATCTTGTCAAATTGATAGGAGTGTATTCAGAGCCTTCGCGAGATCCAAGAGGACATACTGTATCGGTATGCTACCTTGCGATAGGCCACGGCGAACCAAAAGCCGCAACTGACGCAGCTGAAGTAGCCTCATTCGACCTGAAGGAGCTACCGGATATAGCTTTTGACCACCGAAAAATGATTGACGACGCAGGAGATGATATTAATGGAATTCTGTCCAAAATGTAAGAGCATGATGTTCCCCATCGAAGGGTCATTAAAATGTAAAAAATGTGGGTACGAAAAAGATAAGGAAACAAACCCTGAACTGGTATCAAGATCAAACCGTGAAGAAAGAGAGGTCACTGTACTTGAAGGCGATATTGACGAAGGACTTCCTACAACTACAGCAAGATGCCCTGAATGTGAAAACAACATAGCATACTGGTGGCTAAGACAACTCAGATCTGCTGATGAATCTGAGACCAGGTTCTTCAAGTGCACCAAATGCAGCTTCACATGGCGTGAATACGACTGAAGATATATGTGCGAAGAACAGTGAAAGCATATATACTGTAAATGATATAAAGAAGTTGAAATCGAAACTATTTGGCGGAGAAACAACATGTTCAAGGCGACAATTGATGCATATCTTCTAAAAGATTCAGTCGAAACATTATCTGTACTCGTAGATGAAGCAAGATTCAGGATATCACCGGAAGGAATCGCGGTTCGGGCAGTAGACCCTGCAAATGTTGCAATGGTCAGTTTTGACCTGGCAACTGATGCATTTGATGATTTCAGTGCAGATGACTGCGAATTGGGATTAGACCTGTCAAGAGTAAGTGATATACTTGCAGTTGCAGACAGGGATGACAAGGTCCAGATGGAACTTGATGAAGATACAAAGAAACTAAAGATCCAGATCGGAGGTTTCTCATACACCCTCTCATTACTTGACCCGTCAACCATTCGTGCAGAGCCAAGGATCCCACAGCTTGAGCTTCCAGCAGAGATCGTCCTCAACGGCAAGGATCTCCAGAAGGCTGTCAAAGCTGCAGAGAAGATAAGTGACCATATGTTACTTGGCGTTGAAGGAGAGAATTTCTTCATGGAAGCTGAAGGCGATACTGACCGTGTGAAACTCACAATGTCACGCGACCAGCTGATCGATATCAAGGCAAATGACACACGTTCACTGTTCTCATTGGACTACCTGTCAGATATAATCAAACCCGCTTCAAAATCCAATGAAGTTACACTACACCTTGGAAAGGACTTCCCGATAAAGATCAACTTCTCCATCGCTAATGGAGCCGGTACTATCGGATATCTCCTGGCACCAAGGATCGAATCTGACTAAAATGGACAGCAGAGATCTCGCCTTATATCCTTTTGTATCCGAGGCATCCGAGTATGTCGGTGGCCTCGGTTTTTCACCAGAGAAGCTCTTATCCTCCCGCGCACTTGACTCTGCCCGCATGAGGGGAAAGGAGCGTGTGATACAATCGCTTACAGGTGAGATCGAAAAACCGTCACCTTCAGCTTCGGAAGAGGGAAAGATCCTCACCGAACTTTTGTCATACCCTTTTGCAAGGATACTTGTATCCTGTATCGATGACCAGTTCCTGATAAGAAAATATGCACTTGCCGAAGCAAAAGCTGCATACAAGATTCTTAAGACCCAGCAACCGGAGTTCCTACAGGAGCTTGGCCTTGATTTCCAGATCAATGCAGAGACCTACGAGAACGTGGAGTCCCACGATATCCTTTTTGACCTTCATTTTACAGATTACATCAAACTTGCAACTACCTTAAAGGACCTCAACTGGAAACTGGTCAACAGGAAAATGAAAGCAGGCCATGTCAGGATCAGCAAGGAAGAATTTGCCCGCCTGCTGCAGGAAGCCATACGTTCACGCATACAGAATGCCCTTCCACTTTCAATTCCTGAGGAGATCAGCGAGGCATGCACACCATACCTTGCAGATATCAATGAAACCCTTGAGGAGAAAAAATCCGACTTTGGAGTTGGGGAGTTCCAGAAAGTAGAAAGCGAACTGTTCCCTCCATGTATTGTGCAGGCTATTGCAAATGTCAGGGCAGGAGTGAATCTTGCCCATTCAATGAGATTTGCAATGACATCGTTCCTGTTGAACATCGGAATGACCGTGGACGAGGTCGTAGCCATGTTCAATGTATCTCCTGACTTTGACGAGGAGAAGACAAGATACCAGATCCAGCATATTGCCGGCTCATCAGGAACATCTTATAAACCACCATCCTGCAATACAATGCGTACATATGGTAACTGCTATAATCCGGATGAGATCTGCAAGAACACAAAGCATCCGTTAGGCTACTACAGCAGAAGGATGTGGCTCAAGAACAAAATGGAAAAAGAAAGAGAAAAGAAGGCTTGAAGACCCTCCTTTTGAACTTCGAACAGTTACTACTGAATTTCAGTTATTACTGGCATCAGTTTCTACTAGTTTTCATTTAGTACTGGCATCAGTTTCTATTGATCTTCAGTTCCCAGTGAACATCAGATCATACTGAGTATCAGATTTCACCTACACCAGCAATAACTTCTGTTTTCCCATTACTTTATTTTCGGCTATATTTGCGGCACTGCTCCACAAAACTGTCCACAGGGAAAGAACCCGGATGTGCGTGCATATAGCTTGCCAGAGAATTGTGCTCTGTGATACCATCCTTGCCATTCATGATGCCTTTTCCACGTGACATTTCATAGATAAGCCTTGAATCACTGTCACATTCTGTGAGAGAGTAGTGGAACTCATGTCCCCTGACAGGTCCATTTATGAACTTGCCCTTTGCAACACCTTCAGTGTATCCCAGTGCCTGAAGTCTCTTTGTAAGGATAGTCTCTGCAGGGAAAAGGTCTGCCATCTTGTAAACAACGTCCTCGATCTCATAGGAACTGCAAAGGTATTGTAGTCCTCCGCATTCACCGTAGATAGGCATGCCGTCTGCTGAGAAGTCTTTGAGCTTTTTGGTCGTCCTTGATTTTTCAAGCTCAGCAATGTTAAGCTCAGGATATCCACCACCAAAGTACATACCATCCACTTCAGGGATGTCGCCATCAAGAGGACTGAAGAACTCGATCTTTGCACCACATTTACGGAACATGTCGAACATTTCTTCATAATAGAAACAGAATGCATCATCACGGGCAACGCCAATTGTGACCTCAGACATATTACCAACACATCGTTCATCTTCCACCTCAGGCTTCTTTGGCTCGGAAGCAAGGGAGAGGATCTCATCGATATCAACATTCTCCTCAATGAACTCTGCAAGCTTACCAACATCATAATCCTGTTCAGAAGCCATGTGCAGGCCAAGATGCCTTGAAGGTACCTTTATGTCGTTGTTCCTTGGAACAGTTCCCACAACAGGAATGTCGGGAAGAACATCTTTGATCATCTGGGCATGTCGGGGGCTTCCCACCCTGTTAAGGATAACGCCGGCAATGTTCACATCCTTGTCGAACTCGGTGAATCCTTTGACTATGGCAGCCGCACTTCTTGACATGCCGTGCACATTCACTACCAGAATAACAGGGATACCAAGAGACTTGGCAACATGGGCTGAGCTGGCGATCTCCGTTGAGTTCATACCATCATAAAGACCCATTACACCTTCGATGACAGAGATATCAGCATCCTTGTAGCTGTTATCAACAGTTCTGCGAACACCATCAACACCCATCATGAATGTATCAAGATTTCTTGAAGATCTGCCACAGATAGCAGTATGATGAGTAGGATCTATGTAATCAGGACCAACCTTGTAAGGCTGTACTTTCATATTCCTTTTCGTAAGGGCGGCCATAACACCCATTGCCACGGTGGTTTTGCCTACACCGCTATGTGTTCCTGCAATTAGGACCGATCGTTTCATGCCACTAATTGAGTTGGTTTTATATATATCCATTACTATTCCTGTTCATAACATAATCCATTCTAGTGTATACGAACATGAAAACTTCAAATGATCTTCTTACAGACAAGTTCGGACGAACGGTCAAAAGTCTTCGGATATCACTTACCAACCGCTGTAACCTTGACTGCATCTATTGCCACAGTGAAGGAGATGAAGGCAGCAGAAATGAGATGACGGTTGGAATGATCTCAGACATAGTGACCACAGCAGCAAAGTTCGGCGTCAATAAGGTCAAGTTCTCAGGTGGTGAACCTCTTGTCAGGAAAGATTTCGAGGATATACTCAGGGCATTGCCGGAACTAAAGGACGTCTCAGTGACAACCAACGGCGTTCTCCTGAAAGACCGAGCATACGCTCTGAAAGAAGCGGGACTGGACCGCGTTAATATAAGTCTTGACACCCTTGATCCGGAAAAATATGCTTACATCACACATGGAAAACCGGAAAACCTGAATGATGTCCTCGAAGGGATAAATGCAGCCATAGATGCTGGCCTTACCCCTGTGAAGATCAACATGGTCCTCCTCAAGGGCATAAATGAGAATGAGATAGATGATATGCTGGATTTCGTTCGAGCTCACAAGGGAGACCTCGTGTTGCAAATCATACAGGTCATGGACTTCAGGGAAGGTGCACAATACAACCTCGATGCTGAAGAGATCGAGAAAGATCTTGAAAGGCGTGCAGATACCACAAGGATGCGCAAAATGCATCACCGTAAAAGCTATATTATCGACGGGGCAGAAGTTGAGTTCGTACGACCTATTGACAATGCAGAATTCTGTGCTAATTGCAACAGGCTCAGGATAACTGCGGATGGTAAGTTAAAACCCTGCCTTCTTGTCAATGATAATCTTATAGATTTCTCAAATGCTGATCCCGAAGACCTTCCAGAGCTCCTGAGAGCATCCATCGAACGTAGAATTCCTTTTTACAGGGACTCTAAAGAAAGAAGGATCATTGAGAAAAAAACAATTATTGGAGATCAATAAAATGGAAGTAGAACTTACAGTAGACGGTAATGATATCGAGATCAACCATTTCGTACAGAAGATACTTGGAGCAATGACAAGTTCTTCTGTGGAGACACTTCACGGTGTCGATGAGAACTGGAAAAACCTCACCATCAAACTTAAAAAATAAATATAATTATTTTCATCTGGCCAGAGGTATCAAAACATCAGACCAGATGTTCTATATCCAAGAAATTTATCGGAGATGTAGCATCCAGCGAGATCGGTGTCACGGATATATGACCGTTCTCAATGGCGTTGACGTCAGTTCCCTCTTCTGCTTCATGGATCAGGTCACCTGTGATCCAGTAATATGACGTCCCCCGAGGATCATGACGCTCTTCCACATCAGTGTCGAAGAACTTGCGTGCAAGCCTTGTGATTTCCACTTCACAATCATCTTCTGCAAAATGTGGGATGTTGATGTTCAAAAGGTCCACATTCTCAGGAAGACCTTCCTTCAACACTTTTTTTGCCACCCTGTTTACAAACTTCACTCCCACATCGAAGTCATGCTGGAAATCCCTGAGATCATCGAATTTAAGACCTTCTTCCTTTACCTGAATGGAGGCTGCAATGGCAGGAACACCATAACTTGCACCTTCGAGTGCAGCACCTATGGTGCCGGATGTTGTGATAGTATCAGTACTTATGTTCTCCCCGATATTGAAGCCAGAGAGGATAAGATCAGGCAATTCCTTCATGATAGTAAATATTCCAAGTATTACAGAATCTGTAGGAGTGCCGCCCACTGCATTTACTTCTATGCCGTCTATGACTGTACGATTAATGCGCAGTGGTTCAAATATGGATATAGAGCGTCCCACACCACTTTGCTGCATAGCAGGTGCTGAAACTGTGACATCACCCAGATCAGATACACTTCTATAGGCTGCCCTGATACCGGCAGCGTAGACACCGTCATCATTAGTGAGCAGTATTCGTGTTGACATTGTTGCTTTCTTTGTTCTCTGTAGTATTATAGTTAATGGAACAAAAAGAGAAAAAGAAAAAGGGAGTTGTGGAATGCGAACTTCAGAAAATAGACCGGGACCAATGCCATTAAAAAGTTCTTATTCAAAGAGAGGAATTAAATTGGTAACTGTTCAGATCCTACTTCTGACCTTACCTTGTTGTAGGTAACATTAAAGCTGTCACCAATGGACCCTGCAAACTGTCCACCATTAACCTCAAGTTCCATATCAGGTACAGATTCACCCATCTCCGGATCATCAAGTATAGGGTCACAAAGATATATCTGCAGATCCCCGGAGCCATCCAGGAAAACTGATGGGCGAACACCTGTAGCATCATACTCTTCTATTGCGCCCCTGAAGACCAATGACATATATTTGACTGCTTGCATTGTGATCATCTATTCCTAACGTACAATACATAGTTTCTATGGACATGCATATATCCAGCATGTCCATGATTTTTGCAGAAATGAAGAAAATATGGACACATCGGAAAAGACAAAATTAAAAATACGTCTAATAAAAGGACCAGCAGACACAATGGGTCATTAAGAAACAAAGAAGTGAAGCAGGTAGTGACACATGATTGTGCTCAAAATGAGATATTTATTTAAACTATTGAACGATACGTGGTAGAACACATTATACGTACTACATATATTGCATACAGCATGATTACAAAATAACACTTACAGTTGGAATCATTATGCTTGAAGATGAATATCAAATCGATTTTTTCTCTGATAACGGATTTATCAGAAAACAGTGTCCTAAATGTGGAAAATACTTCTGGACACGAGACCAGGAAAGGTCAACATGCGGAGATGCACCATGCGACCCGTATTCATTCATAGGCAATCCTGTATTCAAGAAAAAGATGGAACTTGCCGACATGCGGGAGTTCTACCTTAAATTTTTTGAGGAACAGGATCACACCCGTATTGACAGATACCCGGTCATTGCCAGATGGAGAGACGACATTTACCTGACAATTGCATCAATTGCCGACTTCCAGCCATTTGTAACATCCGGACAGGTACCACCACCGGCAAACCCACTCACAATTTCCCAGCCATGCATCAGGCTTTCTGACCTCGATGCTGTGGGAAGAAGTGGCAGGCACCTTACCACTTTTGAAATGATGGCACACCATGCCTTCAACAATCAGAAGAAAGAGATATACTGGAAAGACCACACCCTTGAACTGTGTGACGGGCTTCTCAACTCTCTTGGTGCAGACCCAATGGCCGTCACATACAAAGAAGAACCATGGGCAGGCGGCGGAAATGCAGGACCGTGTGTGGAGACACTTATCGGCGGACTTGAGGTTGCAACTCTTGTTTTCATGGATCTGAAGCAGGACAAAAAGGGAGACATAAACATCAAGGGTGACCAGTATTCCAAGATGGATAATTACATCGTGGATACCGGATACGGCCTTGAGAGGTTCGTGTGGGCATCAAAGGGTTCACCTACCATCTATGATGCAGTCTTCCCCGGCATTGTGAACGAGCTAATGGGACTTGCAGGTATCGAGCATGAGCTTGAGAACGAAGAGTACACCAATATCCTTTCACAGAATGCACGCCTGGCAGGGCTCATGGATGTCAGTGAGAAAGCAAACCTGTTCGAATTGAGGAAGCAGGTCGCATCCAGCATCGGAACCACCGTCGAAAAGCTCAGTTCCATAATGGAACCTGTGGAAAGCGTCTACGCAATCACAGATCACACAAGATGCCTCACATTCATGCTCGGTGACGGCGGCATACCATCAAATGTCAAGGCAGGATACCTTGCAAGGCTTGTCATACGCAGGACACTCAGGATGATGAAAGACCTTGACATCAAGATCCCGATCTCTGAGATCGTTCAGATGCATATCGACAACCTGCCGGAATATCCGGAATTCCAGGAGAACTTCGATGTCATAGAGGATATTCTGGCCCACGAGGAACGCAAGTTCGCGGACACACTTGACCGTGGCAGGAGAATGATGGAGAAATCTGCCAAACATTACAAGAAGAGTGGAGAAAAGATCCCTCTTGAGACCATAATCGACATGTATGACAGTCAGGGAATCCCACCAGAGATCTCAAAATCTGTTGCATCAGAGGTCGGTGTGGAAGTAGACCTTCCGGACAATTTCTATTCACTGGTAGCAGATAAGCACAGCAAGTCCGAAGAGAAAGAAGAAAAGGTCATTCCTTTTGCAGACAGGATCGCAAAGTTGCCAAAGACAAAGCGCCTGTTCTATGACGAGCCCAACAGGATGGAGTTCGAAGGTGTTGTCCTCGACATATTTGAGAAGCATATCGTACTTGACAATACTCTCCTCTACCCGGAGGGCGGCGGACAGCCAGCTGATCACGGAACATTGACCGTTGAGGATGTTGTACTTAATGTGGTGGACACCCAGATCTACAACGGAGTGGTGGTCCATACCATTGATAATATCGAGGATGAACTGCACATCAGAAAAGGTGACCTTGTGGTCGGCAGGGTTGATGAAGAGCGCCGTATGGCACATGCAAGACATCACACTGCAACCCACATAATCAATGATGCTGCAAGGGATGTCCTTGGAAGCCATATCTGGCAGGCAGGTGCCCAGAAGTTCAGGGACAGGGCGCGCCTTGACCTTTCACACTACAAACGTATCACACAGGAAGAGCTGGACCAGATCGAGCTGATCGCAAACCGTACAGTCATGGAGAACAAACGTGTGCTTAGTGACTGGATGGACAGGACAGAGGCAGAACAGAAATACGGATTCCGCCTTTACCAGGGTGGTGTACCCCCAGGAAAGATGATACGCGTCATGCAGGTAGGCAATGACATCGAGGCATGTGCAGGTACCCACTGTACGAACACAGGACTTGTGGGACCGATCAAGATACTGAAGACCGAACGCATACAGGACGGTGTCGAACGTCTGGAATATGCTGCGGGAGAAGCTGCTATCAAAGCAATGCAGGATCTCGAAACACTTGTGCGCGATTCATCCGAAACACTGCGCGTATCAGCAGAACAACTGCCATCTACTATCGAGAGGTTCTTTGACGAATGGAAGGACCTCAAGAAAGAGAACACAAAGCTCAAAGACGAACTTGCTCATGTAAGAGTAAGCCAGCTGATCACAGACGCTGAGACCATCAACGGCATCAGGGTGATCGCAAAGGCGGTCACGCATGCAGATAGCGATGAACTTACAAAAACAGCTGGTGAACTGACACAGGAGAACGATGTCGTTGCTGTGCTGATAAGCGAGATGGACGGTGTTAAGATCGTGGCAGCAGCTGGCGATGAAGCTGTTAAGAACGGCGTCAACGTTGGCCTGATCGTCAAAGAGATGTCCGCAATTGTCGGAGGCGGTGGCGGAGGACGTCCTAACATGGCCCGCGGCGGAGGAACTGACCCATCAAACATGACCGGCGCCCTGGATCGTGGCATTGAGCTGTTAAAAGAACAGCTCGACTGACCGGGAATTGAACTTAAACAAAAAGGAGTTCTTTTGCGGCACTGCCAAAAAAGAGCACCTTTTAATAATGTTCAAGTGCTGATCAGAACTTACTATTTGAAGCAGATCTTCTGCCATTCTTTACTTTTTTGCTCTTTTTTTACATTCGTTATCCTAAAACCTGATAATTATGCCATGTGATCAGAAAATACAGGTATTACCACATTAAAAAATACCATTTGATTTGAAAAGATTAATATTAGAAAAAAAACAATAGAATGTACTGAAATTGTGAGGGTAAGATGTCTGCAGAAGAAACTGATGAGATCATGGGCACGCTTTGTAAGGAACTAACCACAAAGAATGCATTATTGTTAGCACCGATCAATGTGTTCAGTGAAAGGATGATCTATCATTACACGCATTCTGCAATGAAGTTTGATCCTTCGCGCAACATTGTATGGCTTTGCCTTAAGACCTCCAGGAAGCATGTTCTTGAAAAATTTGAAGAATACGGTCTTGAAGTCGATGAGTTTATGGAAAGAATGTGGTTCATTGATACAGAGGGACCTGGCAAGAACGATCCTAATACATTTTATTGCAATTCTGTGACAGATTACATAAAGATCGGTTCACATACATCAAAGATATTTGGTCAAAAACCCGGATCTATCCTCGTTCTTGACGACCTTACAGTACTTTCCAAGGACAACCTGCAGATAGTAGAGAATTTTATTAAATTCCTTGAACGAAACGTTCGTGAAAATCAGGGCAGTATCATCTCCATGCTTGGAAAAGGCGCCCTTCCGGCTGAGACCGAAGGCCTGATGCGATCTTTCTTTGAAGTGATCATTGATATTACGGAACAGGGTAAATTGCATACAGACATCGGAATGAACATTCTTGATGCCCGCTATACCATCGTTGATGGAAAGATCGACCTGAGCTACAGTCAGAAAAAGATGCAAAAGGAAAGACTGAAGATCCTCGTCGTGGACGACGAACCAGATATTCCTGAACTGATCAGACTCTCACTTGCCACAGAACCCTACGATTTCCTGATAGCATATAGCGGAGAAGAAGCTGTAAAGAAAGCCATCGAAGAAGTCCCCGACCTGATCCTGCTGGATATCATGATGCCGGACATGGATGGATATGAGGTCGTAGAGAAACTCAAGCAGAACAGCGATGCCCAGGATATTGCAGTCATAATGGTCTCTGCAAAGACAGAGGTAGAGGACAAGCTCAAAGGTATGCAGCTTGGAATCGATGACTACATCTCAAAACCATTTGATAAAAGAGAGATCAATGCCCGTATCAAGATGGTCATGAAAAGGTTTGGATGGGAACCAAAAGAAACAGATTCCAACTAAAACCTTCTTTTTTTGTTTTTTAGCTTTTTTATACGAACTCATACAAAGCCATACCATAGTTCCAACCAGATATTTTAAATAATCTAAAACCTCTCAATCTAACAAAATATGCGATAACTGTTTACAAATAATCGGAGTGTTTTAATGGCGATTCCTAAAGAATACGATTCTAATGAAATTGAAGTAAAATGGCAGGACACCTGGGATATGTCTATGTATCATTTTGACTGGAAGGATGAAAGCCGTCCACAGTACATAATAGATACACCACCACCATATCCTACAGGAAATTTCCACATCGGGAATTCACTCAACTGGTGTTACATCGATTTCGTTGCACGATACAAGAGAATGCAGGGATTCAATGTAATGTTCCCACAGGGTTGGGACTGTCACGGCCTTCCTACCGAAGTAAAGGTAGAGGAGATCCACGGCATTACCAAGAACCAGATACCACGTACCGAGTTCAGAAAACTATGCGAGGAGATGACAGTCGGCAACATCGAGAAGATGCGCGCCACAATGCTTCGCCTCGGATTCTCCACTGACTGGAGCAATGAGTTCATCACAATGGACCCTGACTACTATGTCAAGACCCAGAGATCCTTTGTCAAGATGAAGGAAATGGGACGCTTATACCAGTCAGAGCACCCTGTGAACTGGTGTCCAAGATGTGAAACAGCTATTGCTTTTGCTGAGGTCGAATACGATGCAAGGGATACAAAACTGAACTTCCTGCACTTCGACAAACTGGAAATAGCAACCACAAGACCTGAATTGCTTGCAGCATGTGTGGCAGTTGCCATCAATCCTGATGACGAGAGATACAATGAGAATATCGGACAGACCGTGAAGGTACCATTGTTCGGCCACGATGTAAAGGTCATCGGGGACAAGGATGTAGATCCGGCATTTGGCACAGGTGTTGTCATGATCTGTACCTTTGGTGACAAGCAGGATGTCAGATGGTGGGCAGAGCACGATCTTCCACTGAGGAAGGCCATTGACAAGAACGGCCTCATCACAGAGATCGCAGGCAAGTATGCAGGCATGACAATTCCTGAATGCAAGGCAGCTATCATTGAGGACCTTAAGAAGGAAGGATACCTCTATGACCAGAAAACACTCGACCAGAATGTCGGTATGTGCTGGAGATGCAAGACCCCCATTGAGATCCTTTCCGAGCGCCAGTGGTTCGTGAAGATCGATAATGAGGACATACTCAAGACCGCCGATGAGATCGAGTGGTTGCCTGAGTACATGAAGGTAAGGCTCCAGAACTGGACAGGAACCATGGAATGGGACTGGTGTATCTCACGCCAGAGGATATTTGCAACACCAATACCTGTCTGGTACTGTAAGAAATGTGGAGAGGTCATGGTAGCAGAAGAAGAATGGTTACCAATGGACCCTACACAGGAACAGCCACCTGTAGCATGTAAATGTGGTTCCACTGACTTCGAAGCAGAAGAAGATGTACTTGACACCTGGATGGACTCTTCCCTCACAGCCCTGCACGTAGCAGGCTGGTTAAGCGACAAGGAGATGAGAAACCCAACACAGCTGCGTCCACAGGGACACGATATCATACGCACATGGGCATTCTACAGTATCCTGCGCTCAAAGGCGCTGACAGGCGAGAAACCCTGGGATTCCATACTTGTCAACGGAATGGTACTTGGAGAAGATGGTCACAAGATGAGCAAGTCACTTGGAAACATCATCTCACCGGAAGAAGTAATTGCAAAGTACAGTGCAGATTCATTCAGGCAGTGGGCTGCCGTAGGTGGCTCCACCGGATCAGATGTTATGTTCAGGTGGAAGGATGTCGTATCAGCATCACGATTCTTTACAAAGATGTGGAGTATCTACCGGTTCTCTATGTCACACCTTGAGGAGAACCTTTCCGACATCGTGAACACCAAACCTGAAGACCTTGCGATCATTGACAAATGGCTTCTGAGCAACCTTAACAAGCTTATCGTGTCAGTAACCGAAAGTCTTGATGCATATCAGTTCGATGAGGCTTACAAGTCCATCAGGGGATTTGCATGGGAGATCCTTGCAGACAACTATATCGAGCTTGTCAAATCCAGACTATACGGAGATGACGAAAATGCCCGTAAAGCTGCACAATACACGCTTTACCAGGCTATCGATGCTCTCTCACGCATGCTTGCACCTTTCGCACCATTCTTTGCTGAAGAGATGTACTCAAGGATCGGAGAAGGCAGCGTACACGCACAGGCCTGGCCGGAAGTTGACGAGTCACTCATCAGTGAATCCATCGAAAAGGACGGGGAGCTCATCAAGGAAATCGCTAGCAATGTCAGAAGATACAAGTCCGAATCAGGCATGGCACTAAATGCTCCTCTTGAGAAAATAGAGGTATACGGCACACTTGGAGACGCTTCCGACCTTATCGGCGTGACGAACTCAACCGTAGAGATCATCGAAGGCGAACCTGACTTTGAGCATGTTCCTGTGAACATCAAGCCGAACATGGGCATCATTGGTCCAAAGTTCAGGAAGCAGGCAGGAGCAATCATCAAGACCCTCACATCAATGGATCCTGTGGAAGTTGCCGACATCGCTTCAAAGGGCAACATCAACATAACAGTTGATGGCGAGGATATTGAACTTGAGCCTGAAAGTGTTGTAATTGAGAAAGAGGTCATCTCTGCCGGCAGGGCTGTGGATGTTCTTGATGTCAATGGTACGGTCGTAGTGATAGTCCGCTGACCAAAACAGTTATTTTTGCCCCCGCTCTAGTTTTATATAACTAAAAGCGGGGGTTTTTTATGGTTAATAAAGAGTACAACAAAATATTGATAGCTACCGACGGTTCTGAGAATGCAGAGAAAGCTGCAAGATCAGGAGTGAAGATAGCAGCTTTAAGCGGTGCTAAAGTACTTGCACTTTATGTTGTTGAGATGGAGACCGTAGGTGTTACTCCTGAAGCCGTCCACAGGGACTACGTCGCATCAATGAAAATGGCGGTCACCGAACACATGACCAGGGAACAATGGCATGAATTTGCCCGGGTGGCAGATGAGATGTGGAAAACCGAAAGGCACAAGCACCTCGAAGAGAAAGGCAATGCGGTTACATCCTATGTAGAAGACCTTTGCAAAGAGCTTGGCGCAGAGTTCGAACCCCGCGTAGAGGAGGGGCATCCTGCAAACGTTATTCTTGATATTGCAGAGAAAGAGAACGTGGACCTTTTGGTTATCGGGACACTTGGAAAGACCGCTGACGGCAGGTTCAGGCTTGGAAGTGTTGCGGAAAAGGTGATAAGAAATTCACCGACAGAACTTCTGGTCGTCAGATAAAGGATCAAGGCGATCTTTAAGATAAATATGACCTTAGATATGATCATAGATGCAATCTTAGATAAAGGTCAGATTAAGATAAAAATATTAAAAAAGGAAGAAGGAGACGTTAAGCCTCCAGAGCTGCAAGACGGTCTGCGATCTCCAGGGCGATACTTGCAACTTCTATTGCATCCCTTCCCAGAACACGGACCATTGGTTCTTTTCCCATACCGCCCGCATCAGAGATAATGGCGGGAACCCTTCCATAGGAATCAATTGCATAGGTCACACCCCAGTCCATGGTATGGGTGTGTTCCGGCTCTTCTGCACGGCTAAAAGAGGACATTGTAAGTCCCATATCCTCACAGACAGCCAACACGTTCCCTGAATAGCTTATGTTGACCGATGCACGGATCTCCGGATCGAACTCCATTGCCGCAAGAACGATCCTTGCAACATGGCTGCTTGCACCAAAGCTGACACAACCTACTACCTTTGGCCTGCCCTGAAGCCTGACGATCCTACCATTGACAGCAGCAACATCAGAGACCTTCCTTGCGTGCGGCAGGGCCATTGCTATGTTACAACCAACTTCTGCGACAAGCCTGGAGAAATTGAGACTGTCCTCAAGCATCCTAACGGCTTTTTCGGTATTATTTAACACATCATCCTTTGTTGCCATCATCTGAAGATAACCCATCTGATTCACAGGTGATACACCCTTACCGACATTTTTGCTCAGAAGGATGCCGTATTCAACAAATTCTTTTGCAGCTATGGCAGCATCTACAATAGAGTAGCCTCTTGCAAGATAAGCCGTAAGTGCTGAGGAGTAAGTGCACCCTGAGCCATGGGTACCACCTTCAATGAACCTTCCGGGCACCTCTGCAAAGAGATCACTTTCAGATTCGTAGACAAGGTCCACTGCATCAGAATGCCCTCCTGTGATCACTACATTCTTTACCCCGAGAGAAGCGATAACCTTTGCCGCTTCTTTGGCATCCTCACGTGAATTTATTGTGATGCCGGAAAGTAGCTGTGCCTCACCGATGTTGGGGGTTGTAGCATAGCTAAGGGGCAGCAGCTCTTCTTTCAGGACGGAAACGGCATCTTCCTTCAGAAGATCCCCGCCAGCCTCTGCGGCCATTACAGGATCCACGATGATATGAAGACCATATTCTTTCACACTTTTTGCCACTGACCTGACAATGTCAGCGGATGAAAGCATGCCTGACTTTGCCCACCTGACGTCCATATCAGTGCATACAGCTTCGATCTGGTCAGATACCACTGAAGGAGGGAGATCATATGCACTCTTCACGCCTGTGGTGTTCTGTGACGTTACTGAGGTTATGGCACATGTCCCGTGCACATTAAGTGACCCAAATGTCTTGATGTCAGCCTCTATACCTGCCCCACCGCCGGAATCAGACCCGGCGATGGTCAATACTACGGGAGTTACATCCATCTCATCCATGTTCTTGCCTTCCATAATCATGAAGTTCAAGATTGAACTTGTTAAATAAAAACCAAGTGGTTACATCGGAACTATCTGCCAGGATCATTAAAGAAATATCCCAACATAGACCGATCTTCGACAGGTTTATATAGAGTATTTGCAACAATGGAGATTCTAATCAAGAACTAAATCAAGAATTAAAACCTTATTAAGTTCGGAAATAACATAGCTTATCAAAATCATATAATGCATTAGGGGCGATTAATAATGGGAAACAGACCTCTGGATATATTGAACGATGCTTTGAACACATCTGTCATTGTCAGGCTAAAAGGCACAAGAGAATTTAGAGGTGTACTTCAGGGATATGATGTACACATGAACCTTGTACTTGAAGAGGCAGAAGAATTAAGTGACGGCGAAGTAGTACGCAAGATCGGTGGCGTTGTTATCAGAGGAGATAACGTTGTCTACGTGTCTCCGTAACCTATAAGAATAATAGGTGCATCAGGGATAAACCCACCAATATAATTACAGCTAACAACAGTTGAGATATACTGGAACATATTACATTATAGTACATTATAGATTTACAAAAGGTGATTAAGAGATGTCAAAAGGTACTCCATCAATGGGTAAGAGGCAAAAACGCACACACGCTAAATGCAGACGCTGTGGAAGCGTTTCACTCAACATCCATACAAAACAGTGCACATCATGCGGTTTCGGAAAAACATCACGCATGAGAAGCTACCAGTGGCAGAGAAAGTGCAAATACTAAATAAGGACTTATTCTCGATCGGAGCATAAATGAAAGAAGAATGCGGCGTTGTCGGGGTGTTGATGCATGACGCAGATGCACAGACGAAACCCGCTTCACTTCAGATATACTATGCTCTCTATGCCTTACAGCATAGAGGACAGGAATCTACCGGAATTACGGTCAAATGTGGAAAGACCGTCAAGTCCATTAAAGGCATGGGTCTTGTCCCGGAAGTTTATGCCAAAGAGGATCTTCTGAAACTCAAAGGTAACATTGGTGTCGGCCATGTCCGATACTCAACTACCGGCGACTCAAAGATCGAGAACTGTCAGCCATTAATGGTCAATTACAAGAGTGGTAACGTTGCCATTGCACACAACGGCAATCTTGTGAACGGCCATGAACTTCGGGACGAACTTGAATCCGAAGGTCGAATCTTTATTACTAATTCTGATACAGAGGTCATAGCACACCTTCTTGTTAAGGAACTGCTAAAACATGATCCTGTGCAATCTATCAAAGCCGTGATGTCAAGACTTAAGGGATCCTACTCCCTTGCCCTGATGATCGATGACAGGCTATTTGCTGCCCGTGACCCCCTGGGATTCAAACCATTATGCATAGGGGAGATCAGCGGCGGATATGTTGTTGCATCAGAGAGTGTGGCTATTGACACGCTCAACGGCAAACTTACAAGGGATGTAAAACCCGGCGAAGTTGTAGAGATCACAGACAATGGCTTTGAAAGCCACCAGATGTTCAACGAAAAGAACGCTGCACATTGTGTTTTCGAGTACATTTATTTTGCAAGACCGGATTCCATTATTGACGGACAGCTTGTTTACAAGGTTCGTGAAAAGATCGGAAGGGAACTTGCACGCGAGCATCCTGTAGAAGCCGACATGGTATCCCCCGTACCCGACTCAGGGATCACATCCGCCATCGGATATTCCGAAGAGTCCGGCATCGACTATCGGGAAGGCCTGATGAAGAACCGTTATATCGGCCGAACATTCATCCTGCCCGGACAGGCAATGCGGGAAACAGCAGTACGTCTTAAGATGAACACTATTTCCGAGAACCTCAAGGACAGAAAGGTCATTCTTATCGATGACAGCATCGTACGCGGAACTACATCACGCCGCATCATTGAAATGGTACGCAACGCCGGTGCAAAAGAGATACATGCAAGGATCGGAAGTCCTGCGATCATTGCCCCATGCTACCTTGGAATTGATATGGCCTCAAGGGACGAGCTTATAGCTGCCAAAAAACCACTTGAAATGGTCAAAGATGCCATAATTGCAGATTCACTTGGATACCTGAGCATCGATGGTCTTGTCAAGGCGATCGGTATTGACAGGAGTGAACTTTGCCTTGGATGCCTCACTGAAATTTACCCAGTAGAGATCCCCGGTGAAAAGTGCCACCGCAAGCAACTCAAACTTAATGAGTTCAAGAACGAGAATTAATCCATATTCTCTCTTTTTTGTACATATACAATTGTAAGAGCCTCCATTCTTATCCAGAGGTATCCTATCACAATACCAAGAATAGCACCAGCTATCACATCTGATGGATAATGGACCCCTGCAAACACACGGCTAATAGCCATAATTAAAGCACCAGTCCACAAAAGGGAACTGTACCTCCCTGCCATTGAATGCAAGAACATTGCTGCTGCAAATGCCATGCCTGAGTGAATACTTGGCATTGAATATCCTGATGCTTCTACAACAAACCGTACGTCCTCAGGTCTTGGCACCGTTAGCCAGGATTTAAGAACAGTGGCCGTTACCCACACAGATAATATCACCAGACCAAAATACACTGCTTTTCTTTTTGAGCCGGAAAGGTAAAGATATGACCCCATTAATAACCACAAAGTACCTTCACCCATAACAGAAAGGAACACCATAAGAGGATCCAGTACTGGATAGGAGTTCAGCATCTGAACTATCTGGACCTCCAGGGATGAGAACGACATAAATAATTGTAGGAACTGTATAGGATAAACATTTTTGCAATAGAGGTTCCCAAGCATGTCCAATAGTAAAAAATGGCATTTCTGGATCGACAGAGGCGGTACGTTCACTGATGTTGTCGCCATGAGACCGGATGGAAGGATCATTACACAAAAATTGCTCTCAGAAGACCCGGAGCACTATGAAGATGCAGCCATACAGGGTATACGCCGGACACTCGGGCTATCAAAAAATGATGAACTCCCCACAGAGAAAATAGAGTGCATCAAGATGGGAACCACCGTGGGAACAAATGCACTTCTGGAAAGGAAAGGCGAGCCATCTGCACTTGTGATAACCAAAGGCTTCAGGGATGCACTGCGGATAGGTTACCAGAACCGTCCGGAGATCTTCGCACTGGACATCAAACTGCCTGAAGTTCTCTATGAGCAAGTAATCGAAGTAGAAGAGAGGTTCAGTTCCCAAGGTGAAGAACTGATCGTGCCTGATGAAGAAAAGATCAGAAGGGATCTAGAACTCGTCTATGCTAACGGGATACGTTCGCTTGCAGTTGTGCTCATGCACTCATACAGATACCCCGAACATGAACTTACCATTGAGAGAATTGCACAGGAGATCGGTTTTAACAGCATCTCACTTTCCCACAACGTCAGTCCACTGATAAAGATCGTGGGTCGTGGAGAGACCACCATGGTCGATACCTACCTCTCGCCTGTCCTGCAGCGATATGTGGACAGGATACTTTCGACCCTCCATGCGGAGGGGCACAATACAAAATTGCTGTTCATGCAATCCAATGGCGGATTGACCGATGCAATGTCCTTCAGGGGGAAGGACAGCATCCTTTCAGGACCTGCAGGAGGGATAGTTGGAGCTGCCAGGGTCTCGGAGATGGCAGGATTTGAAAAGATCATCGGTTTCGACATGGGAGGAACATCCACCGATGTTGCACATTACAAAGGAGAATATGAGCGTTCCTTTGAGAACGAGGTCGCGGGAATACACCTCTATTCACCAATGATGAACATCCATACAGTTGCAGCCGGAGGAGGGTCCATCCTCCATTTTGAAGAAGGAAGATATCAGGTTGGACCTGATTCTGCAGGTTCCGATCCCGGCCCTTCCTGTTACAGACGTGGAGGTCCACTGACAGTTACAGACTGCAATGTGATGCTATCCAGGATCATCCCCGGGTTCTTCCCCAATGTTTTCGGACAATCCGGAACAATGCAAATGGATGCTGATGTAGTACGCTCTCATTTTTCCGAACTTGCATCGAAAATATCTGCAGACACAGGAGAGAAGACAACACCTGAACAGGTTGCTGAAGGTTTCCTGACCGTTGCCGTGGAGAACATGGCAAACGCGATCAAGAAGATCTCAACGCAGAGAGGATATGACCTGAAGGATTACACATTGTGCTGTTTCGGCGGTGCAGGTGCCCAGCATGCATGTCTCGTTGCGGATTCCCTCGGAATGTCACGTGTGTTCATACATCCCCATGCCGGAGTATTATCAGCGTATGGAATGGGGCTTGCAGACCAGAGGATGATCCTTGAGAGATCTGTGGAAAAAGAACTTACAGGTAAAGTGATCAGTGAGATCCAAAGATCGTTCGAAGAACTGGAAAAAGAGGGCTCTGCTGAAATGAAAGAACAGGGAGTTTCGGAAGAAAATATTGTCCTCGAACGTAAGGTGCATGTGAAATATGGAGGCACTGACACATCCCTTGAGATCGGCTTTGGAAAGATCGAAACGATCGTGGAAAACTTCCTTGAAACTCACAAAGATCAGTTCGGTTTTGTCATGGAAGACCGCAACCTTGTAATTTCCAGCATTTCACTGGAGATCATTGGACTAAATGAGATCCCGGAAGAGAACATCAGTAACGAAGTAGCAGAAGGCGAGTGTTCCCATGAAACAACCGTTGAGATGTACGCATACGGAGAATACCACCAGACTCCAGTATTCATAAGAAAATGCCTGAAACCCGGGCATGTGGTGAAAGGGGCTGCGCTCATAATCGAAGACACGACCACCATTGTTGTGGAGCCTTCATGGAAAGCAGAGATCACGCCGCAGAACCACATTGTACTAACTCGCACAGAACCAACGGCAGAACACGTTGCTATTGGCACTGATGCTGACCCTGTAATGCTAGAAGTTTTCAACAACCGCTTCATGTCCATTGCCGAACAGATGGGGTACCGTTTGCAAAACACCGCACATTCGGTCAATATAAAGGAACGTCTGGACTTTTCCTGTGCTCTTTTCGACAACAAAGGGAACCTTATAGCAAACGCCCCCCACATCCCGGTTCACTTGGGATCAATGGAGGAATCGGTCAAGGCAATGATCCGATCCACTAAAGGAAAAATGAAAGCAGGTGATGCCTACATGCTCAATTCCCCATATGCCGGAGGCACACATCTTCCAGATATTACTGTTATCTCACCTGTTTTTTGCGAAACAGAAGAAGTGCATTTCTATGTGGCTTCCCGTGGCCATCATGCGGACATAGGAGGGTTGACACCCGGGTCCATGCCACCAAAGAGCAGGAGAATATACGAAGAGGGGATCCTGATAGAGAATTTCAAACTGATGGACAAGGGAGCATTCCAGGAAGCGGATACCCTGAAATTATTGACATCGAACGACCACCCATCACGCAATCCTCAACAGAATATCGCAGACCTCAAAGCCCAGGTGGCTGCCAATGAAAAAGGGATACAACAGCTTGAGAAAATGGTGGAAAAATATTCACTTGAAACTGTCAGTTCATACATGCAGCATGTACAGGACAACGCCGAGGAAGCTGTCAGAAAGGTTATCGAAGTACTGCATGACGGCAGTTTTACCTACACACTTGATGACGGCAGCCAGATATGTGTCAATATTACCATCGATCATGAGAAACGCTCTGCATGCATCGATCTTACCGGCACCTCGCCACAGCAGGAGAGTAACTTCAATGCACCTGCCTCGATCTGCAGGGCTGCTGTGCTCTATGTTTTCCGCACCTTGGTAAAAGAGAACATCCCGCTGAACGCAGGATGCATGAAACCACTTGAGATCATCATACCACAGGAGTGCCTTTTGAATCCATCATATCCTGCTGCAGTGGTGGCAGGAAATGTCGAGACTTCACAGTACATTGTCGATTCCCTCTATGCTGCATTAGGAGTAATGGCAGCATCACAGGGGACAATGAACAATTTCACCTTCGGTAACCACGAATACCAGTATTATGAGACCATCTGCGGAGGTTCGGGAGCAGGAGATGGCTTTAACGGAACCGATGCTGTGCAGACACATATGACCAACTCCCGGATAACCGACCCGGAGGTACTTGAACTGCGTTTCCCCGTACTGCTTGAAGAGTTCTCAATAAGGGAAGGAAGCGGAGGAAAGGGTCGATACAATGGAGGTAACGGCGTGGTCCGCAAGGTACGCTTCCTTGAAAAAATGAAAGCAGCGATCCTTTCTTCACACAGGAAATACCCCCCTTTCGGAATGAGCGGTGCAGATGGAGGCAAATGCGGCAGGAACATAGTAATCAGAAAGAGTGGAGAATGCGAGGAGATCGAAGGGACTGCTCAGATAGATATGTATGAGGGCGATGTCTTTGTGGTAGAGACTCCAGGCGGCGGCGGGTTCGGGCAGCCAGATTAAAAGTTAAAAAATAATAGTCAGCGGAAAAGTTCCCTGAAATACCGCTCCCTTGCATTGAGGAAATCCTTTGTGATATTGTAATGGTCTGTATCCCCATACTCGACTTCGGTTATGCGGTCGCCATCAAAGTCGAGGATCTGGGAATTGGGATAACCCATGAGTATAGGAGAATGTGTGGCAATAATGAACTGTGCCTTGCCCCTCAATTCCATGTCATGTATTATCTTCAGCAGCGACAACTGCCTCAAAGGAGAGAGTGCAGCTTCCGGTTCATCAAGGAGATAGAGGCCATTTCCAAAACGGTTGTTGAAAAGAGTAAGGAATGACTCACCATGAGAGCGTTCGTGAAGGGATTTTCCACCATAGGCATCATATGCCCTCCCGTCAATTTTCTGAAGCTCATCAATATGAGATGCAAAATTGTAGAACGTTTCCGACCTCAGGAAAAAGCCTTCAGTTACCTTTGGCATCCACGAGAAACGAAGATGTTCACCGAACACGGATGAAGACTTTTCAACATCGTAAAGGTTGTTGCGGCTTCCCCCTGCAGTATTGAAACCTGCCTGATGGGCTATGGCTTCCAGCAAAGTGGATTTACCGGATCCGTTCTCACCTACAAAGAAAGTTACATTGCTTGTTAGTTCAAGTTCCCGAAAGTTCCTGATAACAGGAATTGTAAAAGGGTAAGTATTTTCATCAATTTCTTTCGAGTCCCTTAGTGAAATTGTCCTTAAGAACATTAGCCATCGTCCCTTTTATTATGAATAAATAAATATCAGTAACTTTCACCATACCAAAAGATAATTCTTAGAAAAACTCCGCCAGTGTTTTCTGACCCTTGTTTTCCTGAAGATTCCCAACACGCACACCGATACGCCTGAGATTAAGCCTACTGTTATCCAGCAACTCACCCATTATCTGATAGGATACCTCCCGAAGAATTGCCTTTTCTGCAACAGGATGATTTAGAGTGTGGCTTTTAGTTACGGTCTTGAAGTTCGAATAAATAGCAGTTACTGTAACAGACCTGAAAGATACACTTCGTGCCTGAACTTTTCCGAACACATCGTCCACAAGCTCATCCAGCAGAGATAGCACAAGATCGCTCTTGCGAGTATCATGGGTCAGCGAAGCCATCCTCCCTATCTGGTCAGAGCTGGTCTTCTCCTTTACCGGACTGTCATCGATACCCGATGCAGCCATTTTGAGCCACGTACCACGAGTCTTTCCGAAAGCTCCGATCAGCTCCTGAACATCCCGCCCTGCAAGCTGGCTCACGGTCTCAATGCCCATCTCTGCCAGCTTATCTTCGGTGACATTGCCTATACCCCAGAGCTTTGAAACAGGCATCTCATTCAGGAAATCTCCTACCTCCCCTTCCCGGATAAGAGTGATACCGTCCGGTTTCTGCCGGGAGGATGCCATCTTGGCAATGATCTTGTTAGGACCAATACCCACCGAGCAGGTAAGACCCTCCATCTCCTTTACATCCGCTTTGATACGCTCTGCGATCTGCTCTGCTCTGCCAAAGTCACCACCTGCCCCATCGGTGATCTCTATGAAAGCCTCATCGATACTTATCTTCTCAAAAAGCTCGCCATCACCATCAGCGTATGACCTGAGGATCTCCATTATCCGGTTTGAGACCTCTGTATAGAACTCTTTCCTGACCGGCAGGTATACAGCATCCGGCTTGATGGACTTCGCAAGCCTGCAGGGCATTGCCGAATGTATCCCTGCCTCCCTTGCAATGTAATTGCAGGTGCTTACCGCCCCCCCTTCCTCACCCCTGTTGGAATACATGCACACAACGACCGCCTTGTCCTTAATTGAAGGGTCTTCACGCTCTTCGATGGCGGCATAAAAGTAGTCCATATCAACATGGAGGATAACTCGGGACATTGTAAAGAGATAGTATATAGGAAGTTGGTTTTAAGTATTTGGCAAGTGGAGTGAAAGTGAAGAAAGAAGAAAACTCAACCTAATAGATGAGAACTTCCATGAATTTGAAATGCTCATGGAAACTCTCATGAATTTTCATATTTAGGTCATCAGCGAATTGTTGCCAAACAGCATTAAGTCGTTACTGAACTATCACACTTGCATTCTTATCGAATGGATTCGTCCTCATCGCAAGTGAGAACAGGAACGGATAATTGGCTTTCTGATACTGCATGTACACCAGCCATTCGCGTGCCAGTAAACTGTAAACCCTTTTAATGTCACCTGAAAGATGCATCTTGTCAGAATCCGGAAGAGCTGAAAGGTCTTCCCTGTAATCCAATTCCTCTGTCATGTGGAATACAGCCCTGAGGAGCTCGGTGAAGGGATCATGCTCGAACATTATCGGGTTCTGTAACAGAGATGCCATGTACGCTCTTTTGCTGACCAGTGACGAAGAAAATGGCACCAGATCGATCTTACTTGCATCAACATTGTAATCATAATTCTTAAGAAAGCTCTCAAGGTTTGAGAACTCACTTTCTGACCACACGTCCTTTATGACAAATTTCTCCCTTACCCTGCCAAGGTCCGGATCTGCGTCAGAGATCACTGTAAGAAGATTGGTACCAACCTCACTGAAAAAGCTCCCAATAATCATGTTCAGTTTTTCCACCTGGTGTTTTTTCTCGATACGCTCAAGGAAGTGGTGGATGATCAAAGAGGCAATCAGAACTTCCATTGGTACAAAGGCTATCCTACCTACAAGATAGATCGAGATATGGTGCATGTCATGGAATATGAGGTAATGTATCAGGTGGAGGATAGCCGATACCAGAACAAGGCCAAATCCAAACATTAAATATTTTGAACGGATATTCATCTTAATTACTCCCAACATTATTTTTATTCGATCCTTGAAGGACACAGATCTGCAACAACACAAATTCCACACTTCGGCTTTTTTGCATCACAAACCCGACGTCCGTGAAGGATAAGTGTCATTGAAAGATCATCCCATTCAGCCTGATCCCCAAGTTTCATAAGATCCTGTTCGATCTTCTTCGGGTCAGTATTCTCAGTAAGCCCAAGTTTGCCGGAGACCCTTTTCACGTGTGTGTCCACGGCAATGCCTTCAACTTTGCCAAACCCCCTCGCAAGAACGATGTTGGCAGTCTTCCTTGCGACCCCGGGGAGAGAGGTCAGGTCTTCCATGGTATCCGGAACCTTGCCTTCAAAATCAGAGATTATCAGCTGTGATGACCTTTTGATGTTCTTAGATTTTGCCCGATAGAACCCGGTGGAATATATCTCCTTTTCAAGATCATTGATATCAGCTGCAGCAAGAGACCCTGCGTCAGGATACTTGCTGAAAAGCTCAGCTGTAACCCTGTTCACCTGTGCATCTGTGCACTGTGCTGAAAGGATAGTCGCGATCAGGAGCTCGAACTCGTTAGTGTAATCCAGCTCAGGTTGCGGATCAGGATATTCGTTTTTAAGTATAGACCATATCTGGTCGAAGTTCTCTGTATTGTCCATTGTGATCCTCACAGCTATTTTGTTAGCACAATACAAAACGTTTTCCTGAAATGAAATGAAATGAATTGAATTGGATCAAGAGTTGAGCTAATAAGTGACTCAACAATTGAATTAAGGAAAGTATCCTGCAACAGACATACAGAAAGAACCATTGAAATAAATATACTTTAAGAGCCTATAGAGAATAATATGGATTTTCTGAACCTGTTCAGTCCCGAAACTGATATTCTCAGTATTCTCAGGAACATCGATAGCTTTGTCTGGGGACCACCATTGCTGCTCTTCCTTGTGGGAACAGGAGTATACCTCACGCTTAGCCTCGGTTTCATACAGGTCTTCAGGTTACCTCTGGCATTGCGTTATGTGATAAGCCCAGAGCCTTCAGACAACGATAATGCTGGAGATATTTCCAGCTTCGCAGCCCTGACAACGGCCCTTGCAGCTACAATTGGAACAGGGAACATCGTGGGTGTTGCCACTGCTATCAAGGCAGGAGGACCTGGTGCTCTTTTCTGGATGTGGCTGGCAGCGTTCTTCGGAATGGCAATAAAATATGCCGAATGCATGCTTGCAGTAAAGTACAGGACCGTCGATGAGAACGGACAGATGGCAGGCGGACCCATGCACTACATAACTAACGGCCTTTCGGACAAGTTCTATAGCAGACCACTTGCGGTCTTTTTCGCCTTTAGTGGCATCGGTGTTGCATTCTTCGGGATAGGCATCTTCCCACAGGTCAATGCGATCGCTGATTCAGCAGCTATAACACTCAATGTCCCCCCATTCTACACTGCAGTTGTAATTACTGTACTTGTGGCCATGGTAACGATCGGCGGTATCCGAAGCATATCGAAGGTCGCACAGGTAGCAGTTCCATTCATGGCAATAGCCTATGTGCTGGGATGTTTGCTCATAATAGCCACAAATGCCACCGCACTCCCTTCAACGATTTCACTGATCATAAATTCCGCTTTCACACCGACAGCTGCAGCAGGTGGCTTCCTCGGCTCCACCATGATCCTCGCGGTCCAGATGGGGATCGCAAGAGGAGTGTTCTCCAATGAGTCGGGACTTGGAAGTGCACCAATAGCAGCAGCAGCAGCCCGGATAAAGGAGCCTGCCAAACAGGGCCTCATTTCTATGACAGGGACATTCTTCGACACAATAATCCTCTGCACAATGACGGGGATCGTCCTTGTAATGACAGGATCCTGGACAAGTGAATACGAAGGTGCTTACATGACCAGCTATGCATTTTCCACAGGTCTTGAAAGCATCGGGATCTACATTGTCGGAATAGGACTGATGTTCTTTGCATTTACGACCATACTTGGCTGGAACTACTACGGAGAAAGATGTGTGGAATTCCTTGTGGGTGTCCGGGGGATCATGCCCTACAGGATCATCTACATCGCACTTGTAGGAGGCGGAGTCTACCTTACACTTGATACCATCTGGATCCTTGCAGACATTGTCAACGGACTTATGGTGATCCCGAACCTGATAGCTATCCTGGCATTACGCAAGATAATATCTCATGAGACCAGAAAATACTTTGATGGGCTTAAAGAGGAAAAAGACAGCTATTGAGCTATATTTGAATTGAAATAATAAGGGCAGGAAAAACAGGAAAGTAACAGTTATACAAGACCAGGAACGATAAAAAATAGAATAAAATAAAAAGAAATGAGATTCGGGTTTACTGTAACCCGAATTTCTCAATGTTCTTGTCAGCGAGCGCCTGGATCTGTTTTATGAAATCGTCTCCGCCTTCCTTTGTGAAAAGGTGCTTGAAACGGCGCTGCATCTTGAGATAATCTTCTACTGGTTTTGGATTCTTGATCTTCTTGACCTTGGTGATCTCACCATCTTCCATTTCATAGAGTGGCCAGAGGCATGTCTCTACTGCCATCTTTGCGACCTCTACGGTCTTGGAAGTATCGAATCCCCATCCTGTTGTACATGGTGAATGTGCATGCACATAGGTAGGACCTTCTACATCGACTGCTGTCTTGACCTTCCTGATCATATCCTTTGGATATCCGATGGAAGTTGTAGCAATGTATGGTGAACCATGTGCAGCTATGATAGCAGGCATGTTCTTCTTTGGACGGATGTTACCGAAAGATACTGTACCGGATGGACTTGTTGTGGTAGATGCAGCAAATGGTGTTGCACCACTTCTCTGTACACCGGTGTTCATGTATGCTTCGTTGTCGATACAGACGAATGTGAAATCGTGTCCACGCTCGAATGCACCGGATACGGAGCGCATACCGATATCAAGGGTTGCACCGTCACCGCCCATTGCAATGATCTTTGTGTTGCCCATCTCGCCTTTTGCCTTGAGTGCAGCTTCAATGCCTGATGCGACTGCTGCGTTGTTCTCAAAGAGTGAGTGGATCCATGGGATTTCCCATGAGGATTCAGGATATGGGGTGGTCATAACTTCAAGACATCCGGTAGGACTTACAACAATACAGTCCTCGCCGGCAGCCATGAGTGTGAACTTTGCAGCCATTGCGTCACAGCAACCTGCGCATCCCCTGTGTCCTGGTGCTAAAAGTGATTTCATAACAACTCCTCCTTCAGGTCAGTAAACTGACTTTCGACACTGATACCTGAATCGATTACTTTCTTTGCCTCATCGATGATGTTCTCGATGGTCTCTACAGGAATGTCACGACCTCCATGACCGATCATGAAGCCGATCACAGGAACATCGATCTTAGTGTTGTAAAGGCTTGCTTTGGTCTCAGTGAAGAGCGCACCTTCGTTAAGACCGATAGAGATGTTCTTATCGAGTGCCACAACGACCTTTGCATCCTTGATAACATTATGAATAGCTTCAACTGGGAACGGACGGAAGGACCTTACCTTCAATAAGCCGACCTTGACGCCTTTTGCCCTGAGCGTGTCAATGACATCCTTGATAGTACCTACAATTGAGCCCATTGCCATGAGGACGATATCTGCATCATCTGTCTCATATGTGTCAATAAGGCCACCGTAGTACCTGCCAAAGAGGTCATAGAACTCGTCTGCAGCATCTTCGATCGTTTTCAGTGCTTTGTTCATTGCCTGCTGCTGCAGGAATCTGAACTCAGTGTAAGAGTTTGGATCTGCGAATGCACCGAAGGTCTTTGGGTTCTTCGGATCGAGCTTGAACTCAGGCTCGAATGGTGGCAGGTATTCTGCTACAAGGTCATCGTCAAGAAGTACAACAGGTTCGTAGACGTGGGACAGGATGAAACCGTCCATACAGGTCATTACCGGAAGCAGGACATCAGGGTCCTCAGCGATCTTGAATGCCTGTGCAGTCATATCGGAAACTTCCTGTGTATCCTCTGCATAGAGCTGGATCCAGCCAGTGTCTCTCTGGGAGATGGAATCCTGCTGGTCGTTCCAGATGTTGATAGGTGCACTTACTGCCCTGTTTGCAACGGTCATTACAACAGGTAATCTCATACCTGAAACGTTGAAAAGGACCTCGTGCATGAGTTCAAGACCCTGGGAAGTTGTTGCAGAGTAGCTTCTTGCGCCTGCTGCGGATGAACCTACCAATGCGGAAAGGGCAGAGAACTCTGATTCTACCATGATGTATTCACAGTTTGGGATTTCCCCGTCAGCCATGAACTGTGAAAGGTCTTCCACAATATGTGTCTGAGGGGTGATAGGATATGCTGAGATAACATTTGGCCTGCAGGATTTTACAGCGCTTGCAACTGCATATGAACCCTCGACGACGACCATGTCCTTCTTGTCTTTCTCAAAATCACGCTTCATTATTTCTCCTCCAGAACCATTTCAATAGCGTCCTTTGGACATTCGTTAGCACAAATACCGCATCCTTTGCAGAAGTCATAGTTGAACTCAAAGAAACCATCGTCCTTTGGATCTATAGACATATCCGGACATAAGAGTTCACAGAGCTTGCATTTGATGCATTTGTCATAATCATAGACTGGTTTGAATGTTCTCCATCCGCCGGTCTTGTTAACAAGAGTGGAACCTGGAGCACAGACTCCTCCTGGTGGGATTGTCATAATTTAAGCCTCCATCATCATATCGTAGGCTTTCTGGATAGCCTCTGCGTTCTTCTCACCGACCTTGCCGGGGAAGCGCTCCATAACAGCTTCCTTGATGGATGCAGGGTCGATAAGACCGGATGCACCTGCGAAAGCACCTAAGAGAACAGTGTTCACAATAGGCCTTCCAATAATATCAAGGGCGATCTTTGTAGCGTTGACCGTCATGATCTTAGCATTGGTGTCAAGGTCGAAGTGTTCCGGATCAAAATCACTGTTAATAAGAATGATTCCGTCGTCCTTTGCACCGCTTGCGATACTGACTACTTCGAGGAGTGTTGGGTCCTGGACGATAACATAGTCCGGCTCGTATACCTGAGCCCTGAGTCTGATAGGATCATCATTGATCCTTGTAAATGCCTGAACCGGTGCACCACGGCGTTCCACACCAAAAGCAGGGAATGCCTGGCTGAACTTACCATCAGCAAAAGCTGCAACAGCCAGCAGCTCGGCAGCAGTAACAGAACCCTGTCCGCCTCTACCGTGTATTCTTATTTCTTTCATGTGTATTCTCCGTAAGACAATAAGTTATAATTATTCGATAATGAACAGCTACCACATTCGTTTTGGACAAGGTCCAATAGTATTCGGAATGTATCGCCAAAAGGCATGAACCTTTAGACCGTAGTTGTTTTTCACACACATTGACTGCCAAAAATATATATCGCAGTCTAAATGCAATGTTTAATTGTGTACAATCCTAATTACTATTTAGTCTTTCGGTAAATCGATGAAAAAAACTAACCCTAAAATAGAAGAATATGTTTGAAAAACGGCATCATGCGACAGTTATGATATTTAATGCACATATGTACAAAATGTTATTAAGAATCATTCCCGCACATATTCCGAATGCATTCCACAAGAGAAACGTGGGAATCGGCATTACCCATCTCCATACGCATACGCCTGCTATCTTTTAAGCCCCTTGTGAACCACTGCGAATGTGCCTTCATGTTCACATGTGACGTCAGATCGAACTTTTCCAGCAGTTCAATGTATTCAAGTAGATCATCCCTGCGTTGTCCACAGCAAGTTCCAATGACCTCACCGTCCTCAAGGTAACGGGATATTCGATAGAAAACATGAGGGTCACCCATCGCTGCCCTCCCGACCATCAACCCGTCACATCCGGTATATTCCAGAATACGTTTTGCAGACTCACCATCTTTTACGTCCCCATTGGCGATAACCGGAATTGAGAGTTCCTCTTTGATGCGCTTTGCATAACTATGGTCTGCAAACCCCTGATAGCCTTGCTCCCTTGTACGTCCATGGACAGTGATCGCACAGACACCAGCTTCTTCCAGCCGGGTAGCAATATCAAGAGTGTCATCCACGCTTTCAAGAATACGTATCTTTGCACTTACCGGCGTGTTCACGTTCTCACAAAGATCCCTGAAGATCTCACTCACAATTTCAGGTGAGCGAAGTAGTGCGGAACCACACCCGGCACTTGTAATAGTAGGTGATGGACATCCAAGGTTAATGTCAATTACCACCGGCTCGAACATTTCCTCAATAGCAAGTGCTGCAGTAGTTATCGTTTCAGGACAGTGACCAAATAACTGCACTCCAAAAGGACGCTCTTCCTCACAGGTCATTCCCCGAAGGAAAGACTTCTCATTACCGTGTACAACTGCATCTGAACTTATCATCTCAGTAAATGTCAGGGACGCGCCATATCTTTTGCACATCAGCCTGAAGGCCAGATTCGTCACATCCGCCATAGGTGCAAGCAAAAGGTTACCAGTAAGATCCACGCCGCCCAGTCTCATATTAAGCTCAACTCACACAAAGACATACTGATATATAAAATCAAAACCTTGATAATCCCGTTCACCATACATATAATATACACTAATCAGTGTAATGAACATTATAATTTCAATATATTATTACTTAAACCACAACAGGATCACAAAATATGAAGATCATAGCTTTTGTAGGAATGCCGGCAGCAGGCAAATCCGTAGCATCAGATGTTGTAAAGGAAGAAAATATCGATGTTGTAAACATGGGAGATGTTATACGCGACGAGGTCAAAGCAAGAGGGCTCGACCCCACAGATGCCAACACCGGCGGCGTGGCAAACGACCTGCGAGATAAGGAAGGCATGGATGCTGTTGCAAAGCGTTGTGTTCCAAAGATAGAGGCTTTAGGAAAAGACCTTGTCGTTGTGGATGGTGTACGCGGAATAGCAGAGGTCACATTTTTCAAGGAGCATTTCGGAGACGATTTTACACTGGTCTTCATCGATGCACCTCTGGAAACACGCTTTGAAAGGGTCACGAACCGTGGCAGAAGCGATGATATGACCGATATCGAAGCATTGAAGATAAGAGATGAACGGGAACTTGGATGGGGACTTGCAGAAGCCATCAAAGTGGCAGACATAACTGTCGATAACACCGACACCATCGATGCATTCAGGAATACTATCAATGAAATACTGGAGAACACATGATAGAAGTAAAAGTCAGAACTGCCGTCAATCCCACAGAGGATAAGGAACGTGTTGAGAAGGCAGTCATGAACATGTTCCCGCTTATAGAGATAGAAACAGTAACTACCGACGAAGGTGATTTCATCGAAGGTAACGGTGATATCGAGAGTCTCAGGAACATTCATGACCTGTTCAGGAGAGAACTTATCATTGATACTGCCCGCACCAGACTGGAAGCAGGCAGTTACAGGAATCCGACAAGAAGCAGATTCCTCATTAACAAGCAGGTAGCAACAATAGGTAAATTGAATTTAGCTACCCAGGATGAACCCCTCGGATCCATACACGTTGATATAACGACAGATACCGCGGAAGAGATGGAGATACTCATCGAGTGGTTAGCACCACCAACAGAGGAAGGAATACCACTCTTTGAACCTGAAATGCCAAAGCTCTAAAACCCCCGGAAGTGAGATAGCATGGACGTCAGCAGATTAAGTTTCTCATCAAATGCAGTCCTTGAGGAACCCTTCCCATGGGTCTATGAACTTGAGGACATAGGCTTTACAGGCTGGGAGATGGTACAGGAAGGTACCCAGTGCCTTAGCGAAGAAAATCTGCCAAAGATCAGGGAAGTACTTGAGACCACAAATCTTGTGCTTACCATGCACATGCCATTCTCGGACATGAACATGGCAGGCCTCAATCCAGGCATACACGGAGAAGTGCTCAGGCAAATGAAGAACTACCTCACCCTGGCATCCGGACTTGTGGAAGTTGCAGTCGTGCACCCCGGATACCTTTCACCATACGGAAAGAAGGTGCCTGAACGTGCATGGGATACGAACGTCCGTTCAATCCGGGAACTATGTGATACTGCTGAAGAATATGGCATCTCCATTGCTGTGGAGAATATGCCCGATTTCCCGATGATATTTGGCAGGGAACCTGATGAAATATTAAGGATACTGGACGATGTTGACCGTGACAACGTCGCAATGACCCTGGACGTGGGACATGCGAACACAACAGGACACCTCGAGGAATTCCTTGAAAAATGCAGGGACAGGATATTGCATGTACACCTTCATGACAACATGGGCAAGAGAGATGAGCATCTCCCCGCAGGCAGGGGTTCTGTCAACTGGGAAGCTGTGAAAAAAGGATTATCCGGTTACAAGGGCAGGCTCGTCACCGAGATGAGCAGCCTGGAAGAAGGAAGAGAAAGTCTGAATTTCCTAAAAGGGCTTTGAGACTTAGCCTTTTTCTTATTTTTTAAATTTATATTTTCGATCCCCATTTAGTTCGAACTAAATGGATTTGCATTAAAAAGCCATCAGGGCCTTTCCTGATCCAACCTTCCATGCCTCCGGTCGATATCATCCATCATGTCAAGCATCTTGCGGATGGCAGTTCTTATAGCATCGGACTGGCTGACGAACTTCCTGTCATTTCCTACATGTGCGTTCAGGTCGTCAAGAAGTTCCTGTGGAATATCAACACTTACTTTTGGCATTGTTCTCACCTAAAGATGGAAATTAGTATGCAACACTATACGTGGCATAGGTTATCAATATGATATGTAAGACATCATAAGCATTACAGTAGTTAATTATTCAATATAGTTATTCAATAATTATTCCGAAAAAAGATATGAATTGAAAGCGGGCCGGAAGGGATTTGAACCCTCGGCCGATGGATTAAGAGTCCATCGCTCTGCCTGACTAAGCTACCGGCCCAATTCTATTGAAGCTGGCTTCCATAGGTATTTTCATGATATATAGGTTTCGGAAGAAAGGGAATTCAATCCATCCGGATCTGCAACAGAATTGTTCATTTATACCTTTTCCACAGATAAACGAGTATCAGGAATACAAGAAGTGGGATAGCCAGGAGCTGCAACAGGAAAATGACCATGAAGCCGACAAGAGATATAGTATCCTGCAAATGGGACACATTTCTTGGCACAGGAGTCATCTTACCATCCCCGGCGTTGCCGTTCGGATCGGTCTTGATCAGGAAGGCATCTTCCCCTCCGGGTCCCTGAGAGGAAGTGACACCTGTGAGTACATATCCCCCATCAGTGGATTGTTTGACGGAAAAGCCCCGGTCTTCACCACCGCCTCCAAACGATTTCTCCCATTCTTTATTACCTGATGAATCGGTTTTTATAAGACAGACATCAACATTGTCCTAACCTGCATAGTAACTGCCGGTTAAAATATAGCCACCCTCGAGAGTTTGTTGGACAGCATAAGCAGTTCCCGTACCAAATTCCTCAAATGTCTTACTCCATTCCGTATTACCGAAATGATCTGTTTTGGTAAGCTGTAGATCGTACCCAATCTCACCGGCTATAACATAACCTCCATCCGCAGTTTGCCAGACAGAGCGGCCGTCCACGCCTGTTTTATTCCACTCCTCATTGCCATCAGAATCGGTTTTGATAAGCCAGCTACCCCCCGTTACAATATACCCACCATCTGAAATCTGTATAACATCTCGCCCGCCTTCATGTTCAGAACCGCCGAATACTTTATCCCATTCTTTAGTGCCATTGGAATCCGTTTTGATAAGCCAGATGTTTTCCCCATACGGACCGTACGAGTATGTGGAACCAGTAACAATATATCCCCCGTCCGAAGTCTGCACAACAGCAAATCCCATTTCGTCTTCAGGGCCACCGAATGTTTTATCCCACTCCTTTCTGCCTTCAGTATCGGTCTTGATAAGCCAGACATCACGATTGTTTCCCCCATACTCACCGGCTATGATGTAACCCCCATCGGAGGTTTGTTGTACGGATTGGCCTTCATTACCATATTGAGAATCAAAAAGCCTGAACCACTGGAGAGTGCCGGAAGCATCGGTCTTGATAAGGCAGACTCCTTCCGTTACCCAATTAGTATCATCAAATTCATCCACGATCAGATTTTCAGGATAGCTGCTGTAATAACCTGTCAGTACATACCCTCCATCAGTGGTCTGCTGGACAGAATAGCCAGCGACACTATCATTGGATTTTCCGAAAAAAATCTGTACCCATTCCGGATCAAGAGATTCCCCCGTTCCTCCATTGACAACACCCATTGAAAATACGAGGAAGAGTACACACATAAGCATACAGACTTTCACTACCGGGATAACGTTTGTTTTATTCACACATACCGCCACATTACAAACTAAATTTTGTGAAAATTATTATTTTGTTATATGATTGATAATATCACATAATAAGTTTTTGTAGGTAGACCGAGCAAATGTATTGAGCATTACTCCGGGTTTATAGACGAAAATAAAACTGCCCCAAAATAGTCTACAAAATTCGGGAGGAAGATAAGATCCCATGAGAAACATTTGTAAGCCTGATATCAACAATGATCCGATTGTAAATAGTCAGATTGAAATTTAAAGATAGAGAATTAGAATATAGAATTAGCATCTCATAAAAAGCGGGCCGGAAGGGATTTGAACCCTCGGCCGATGGATTAAGAGTCCATCGCTCTGCCTGACTAAGCTACCGGCCCAACGCATGTATGAGTAGTTCCCCCCATACGTAGTACCCACATATATACATATCGGAAGAGAGGAGACATAGCCCCTCAAATTCTTTTTTCAGACATGCTTTACAACACACTTTGAAAGCCCTATGACTTCCACAACATCGCTGTTGTCAGGACTTTGAATTATCATTTGTCCTTTCTTGAGATATGGAATACGCTTTTCATACTCTTTTTTGACCTTCATTGCACTTATTGCGGCATCGTTGGAAAGGTTCAGGATCACACGACTGTTGACCTGCTTGAACACTGTTTCATCTATATCCTGAGGGTCCTGCGTGATAAGGAACAGACCCAGGCCTTCCTTACGGCCCTGGCGGGCTGCATCCGCGAACTTGGAGATGATGCGCTTAGAGTGTTCTCCTGCACCCTTCGAGAGATACCTGTGTGCTTCATCCAGCACAAGGATGATCGGAGTTTCCTTGACCAGTGCATCGCCGGATGTATTCAATTTGTTGTCCACAACGATGGTCATAAGAGTAAGTGTGATAAGATCCCGTATCCTGGTGTTCGAGATGTACTCAGTAGGGAATACGCAGATCTGCCCTGCTTTGAAGATATCAGCAAGCATTTCATTAATAGGGGTTGCAGGCTGGTCGAAGACCCTTTTGAAAGCCTGGTTCCTGACCTTCCTTACAATTCCATCATAGGATGCTTCGTGAATCTTGCCGTTGTCAACATAAGTGCCCCTCACGCCTGCATCATCGATGTGCTCCATAAAGCCGTTGTACGTATGTTTTCCAGGTCTTTTGAAGTAATCCTCAAGCAGAAGTTCAAGAGCGATTCCCTGAAGCTCAGTAAGTCCTGCTGCAGCGATCAGCCAGGAGTTGCTTCTGACCATCTCGAAAGGTATTGTAAATTCAGCCTGCTGGGCACGTGACCTGCCATTGTAGTTTTGCCCATCCACCTTTGCCACAAAGGTCTTTGTGGAAGGGACGCCACCAAACTTCACGCTCTCTGAGTTCATATTATGTTCATCGGAAGAGACAAGATCAGGATTATCCTCCAGAAGCTGAGAATACTCATCCTGAGGATCCATTATCACCAGACACGGGTTCTTGTTCTTTTTTACACCATCCCCATTGTCACGCACCTGATATCTGTTATCCTCGCTCATGAACTGGCGCAGGATGTTCTTTGTGAGGAAGGTCTTACCGGTACCGGTACTTCCACAGACCAGCATATGCCTGAATATCAATGGGTCGCCCATGGAATAATCATTCCTCAGATAGTAAGGCACGGTCGGTGGTGATGCATGTGTTCGTACCAGTTCACCACCTACGCTCAGGTGACCAAGGAAGATACCTTCGCGAGGGATGTTAAGCCCGGTCTGTATCTTCAGTTTTTCAGTTACCGGCAATATAGGAGTGTTGGGCCTTGGGATACGGTCTGCCATACGACGCATAAGAGAGGATTCATCCCCGGGTACATGCTCATAAAGGATACATATCGGATCAAGGTAGGCTAGGAACTTGTAATCCAGCTCTGCAGTGGTGTTGCTCCTGAGCATCCTGCGTGAATGTATCTCGGTAGCATCATCCACTTCGAACTGCTGCTGGTACTGGAGCTTCCATATACGTGCAAAGAGGTGTTCGTTCTCATAAGGTACTATAACATATGTGCCCAGGCGTACCTGTGACCTGTGATCCGTAGTGATGTAGCCTGCGATCCTCGAGCCGGATTCGGTGACCTCGAGAGGATCAAAACCTGTCGTTATGATACCAAAGGCGTTGTCCGCATCACCGGTATTCAGATCGAACGAAGCCCCAACATCATACTCCTCGAATTCAGGAACTTTTGAAGTAGCCCTGTTTTCCGAAATTAGCTCCGTAGCGTTTTCATCATTAAGATCACTCTCTGAAGCATAGGCCAATAAGTCTGTATCATTGATCATCTATTGATTCACCCCATCTCACATCATTGTAAATAGTATCGATCTTCTGTCCTTTGAACATGCCTTTGATCAGCTTTTTTTCCGAGATCCTTATCTTCGCAAGGGAATCTGCCTTTGAAAGTGTCATAGGGATGCCATTCACAGCAATATCGTGCAGAACTTTCCTTGTGATCTGGTCCCGCATCTGCTCATCCTTTGTTATCCCATAAGGAGATTCGATCTTGAAAAGAACATCAATGGACGGAACAAAGACCATGAAAAATGTGATCGCATAGTCCTCTTTGGGAAACTCATGCTTAAGATCCAGATCCAGAACAAGAGAAGTGCTATCCATCATATTCTCATAGAACTGATTGGGCTGCAGGAACCAGTTGGTATAGGTTATCCATCTGCTACCTTTTCCTTCGTCCTTTCCCGGCGAGAGCACATTTTTGAAGAACTGTGAATCCCTCAGCCAGGGAAGATCGCCCATAGAATATTTTTTCCGGAGAGTTATCATTGTCTGCATATCCTCCGGGTTTTTCACAAAGCCGATGAGAGGTCTTCTGTTAGCAATATGATGGTCCATGATGTCCACATAGTTCTGCAGGATCCGTTTTGCATTGTCGTCATCCCTTATCTGCACTTCATCGGATTCCACAACCATCCAGTACATCAACTGTTTTGGATAAATAGGACCATCCATTATGAAAAAGCCATCTTCATCGAATTTTTCCATGAGCCATAGTATGTGTTCTGATTCTGACAGGTACAATGCAATATTATGCACCATCCGGTCAACCCTTTTCTTGAGCAGTCCGGGTCTGATCTTTACAATGGATGCACGACCCTCATTTTCATCAAAGTAGTCCCAACCCCCTGTTGTGTCGATAACCATGCCTGTACCGGGAGAGTACGTTGACATCACCATGGTCCATTTTGAATGAAGATCGATATCCGTAGGAGTTGAAGCAATACTGCAATGACAAAGATCCACATACAGCCCGCTGTTGAAAGATATCGGATTGGTACTGCCGCTATCGCAGGAATAGGTCTTCTCAAAGGGGTCTTTTGCAAGAGACATCCGATCGATGTCAACTTTTGCACGGAAGAGTTTACCGAGTGCCTTGAGCACGACCTTACCTTCATATTCCAGCTCACTGAGAAGTTCAAAAAGCTCAGGTGCCTTTTCCGGTTCATCGTCCTCCGATAAACTATCGATACGGGATACCATACTGGAAATGGCTTTAATGTGAACCGGCTCAAGGGTCATGTGAAACAAATGTACAGGAACATAGATATATCTGTTTATTTTTTATATTCAATTGCTCAATTTACTGGCCTGAAACAATCAGTCTTCACACATCATAAGTTCCGTAAACTTTAACTATAAACATTACATCTAAAGGAAACCTATAACATTGTATTTATCAGGTCACAAATATCCACATTTGTGCCAATTACAAATATAATAGATATCAGAGGCCATCAGGGCCTTAAAATTAATATTAACATAAAATCATAACGAGGATTGATAATGGGTAAAACAGGCAGCATTGAATGGGTAAAGGTCAAAGGAAGAAAGGGAAGGATAATCAAAGTGCAGAAAGCTTTCGGAGCAAAGGCACATCCAGGACCTGCACAGAGATTCACCTCAGGTGGCGCAAAAAGGCGTTTCCTTAAGAGATCACCAAAAGCTATTGTAAACTAAGTATCTCTCTTTCAGGACTGAAAGATCAGTCCTTTATCAAGATTGGTCTCTTTGAAAGGGACCGACTATCTTTTTTTGAATTAAATGAACCATCGGTATGTTAACCGCATAGCTGATGCTTTTTGTGCACGGATAGTATTAGTCGTAAGCAGTTCACAAGCTCACCCAGTGATCACTGGAAATTAGGTCCGGAAAAACCAGTTATCAGTAAATTATATATAGAACTACAAACATGTAAAAACGACCTGAGACACAGGTAGTTACATTGATCTATGTTTAATATAGGAGGTTAAAATATATGGCAGGACAGATGTCAGGACAGCCTATCTTCATTTTAAGAGAAGGTAGCCAGAGAACTAGAGGCAGGGATGCCCAGAGCAACAACATCATGGCAGCAAAGGCAGTTGCTGAAGCAGTAAGAACAACCCTTGGTCCAAAAGGTATGGACAAGATGCTTGTAGACTCCCTTGGAGATGTAGTTATCACAAACGATGGTGCAACCATCCTCAAAGAGATGGACATTGAGCACCCAGCTGCAAAAATGATCGTCGAAGTCGCAAAGACACAGGACGATGAAGTTGGAGATGGTACAACATCTGCAGCTGTCGTTGCAGGCGAACTCCTCAAGAAAGCAGAAGAAATGATCGAGCAGGACGTCCACCCAACCATCATCGCAGCAGGTTACAGGATGGCCTCCAAAAAAGCAGGAGAGATCCTCAAAACACTTTCAAAGCATGTCACATGCGACAACAAGGAAATGCTTACCAAGATCTCTGACACAGCAATGACCGGTAAAGGCGCAGAAGCATCAAAGGAAGTACTTTCCAAGATCGCTGTAGACGCTATCACAAGCATCGTCGACCAGGACGGCGGAAACAAGGTCGAGATCGAGAACGTCAAGATCGAGAAGAAGGTCGGCGGACGTATCGACGACTCCGAACTCATCGAAGGTATGATCCTTGATAAGGAAAGGGTACACGCCAACATGCCAAAGAAGGTAGAAGGCGCAAAGATCGCACTCCTCAACACTGCTATCGAACTTAAGGAAACAGAAGTCGATGCAGAGATCTCCATCACATCCCCTGACCAGCTCCAGTCATTCCTTGATCAGGAAGAGGCAATGCTCAGAAACCTTGTGACCAGCATTACCGACAGTGGCGCAAACGTCGTATTCTGCCAGAAAGGTATCGACGACATGGCACAGCACTTCCTTGCAAAGGCAGGTCTCTTTGCAGTCAGGCGTGTCAAGAAGAGCGACATGGAAAAACTTGTCCGCTCCACAGGTGCAAAACTTGTTACCAACATCGAAGAGATGAACGCAGACGATCTTGGACAGGCAGAACTTGTCGAAGAGAGAAAGATCGGTGGCGACAACATGGTATTCATTACCGGCTGTGTCAATCCAAAGTCCGTGTCAATCCTCCTCCGTGGCGGTACAGAGCACGTGATCGACAACATCGAGAGAGCACTCGAAGACGCACTCCGTGTAGTCGCTGTTGCAATCGAAGATGAAGAGCTCGTCGCTGGTGGCGGAGCACCTGAAGTAGAGGTTGCACTCAGACTCAACGAGTACGCAGCAACACTCAGCGGCAGGGAACAGCTCGCAGTCAAAGCATTCGCAGAAGCACTCGAGATCGTCCCAAGGACACTTGCAGAAAATGCAGGTCTTGACCCAATAGACATGCTTGTTGAACTGCGCTCACACCATGAGAAAGGCACAAAGACCGCTGGTCTTAACGTCTACACCGGCACTGTCATCGACATGTGGGAGAACGGCGTTGTTGAGCCACTCAGGGTAAAGACCCAGGCAATCAACTCAGCAGCTGAAGCATCAGTCATGATCCTCAGGATCGACGACATCATTGCATCAACCAGAGCACCACCAATGCCAGAAGGCGGCATGGGCGGTATGGGCGGCGGAATGCCTCCAATGATGTAAATTCAAAAAATAAAAAACATAAGGGCGCATTTTGCGCCCAACAATTCTTTTTAATAAATACAAATTCTCACTTACTATTTCTCATAAAATAATTACCCATATTTTTTGGATAGCAAAAGCTACACAGCCCGGCTATCAACAAAATATCATTCCAATTATTGACCGACCTCTAATTCGATGCCAATCGGGCAGTGGTCAGAACCCATAACATCCGACAGTATGTAAGCTGAAGTTATCCGATTTTTCAGGCTCTCGCTTGCAAAGAAGTAATCTATTCGCCAGCCAACATTACGGCCCCTTGCACGCGTCTTCTGATCCCACCAGCTGTATTGTCCTGCCCCCTGATTGAACATCCGGAAAGTATCAAGATAGCCGTGGTCCAGGAAAGTATCGATCCATGCTCTTTCCATAGGAAGGAAACCGGAGGACTTCTCATTCTGTTTGGGTCTTGCAAGATCGATCTCTTTGTGAGCGGTGTTCACATCCCCACATACGATAACATCCTTGCCTTCATCCTTGAATCCATCTGCACGTTCCATAAATGCATCATAGAAATCCATCTTGTACTGGAGCCTTTCATCAGAGGCTTTCCCATTAGGGAAATATATGTTGAAAAGAACAAAATCCTCAAATTCTGCGATCAAAGTCCTGCCTTCCACATCAAAGCGCTTCTCACCGAGACCATATTCAACATTTACCGGAGGAAGTTTCGTATAAACCGCAACACCACTGTAACCTTTACGTTCTGCCGAAAAGAAATGAGGAATGTAGCCATCAATATGTCGCAGATTAGTAGGAAGCTGCCTTTCCTGTGCTTTAATCTCCTGAAGACAGAGTATATCAGGTTGAGATTCAGCCACCCATTCCAGAAAACCTTTCTTCACCATGGACCTTAAACCATTCACATTCCATGACATAATATTGATAGAAGCCATTTAATTATCCTCATTTTCAGCTGATACCCGAGAAGGTCTTGCCAGCATGACCTCGGTGGATTTGATGATTGCAAACAACTCATCCCCTTCCTTTACATCGAGTCTGTCAACAGCCTCTGCTGTTACAATGGATGTAAGAATTGCAGGATCTACTTCGATCTTCACCTTAGAGACAATGTCACCTTTTTCAACTTCGACCACCCTTCCGATCAATTTATTGCGGGCAGATAGTTTGAAGGCAATGTTCTCCCATGAGGTGTCATCACCAACCGTTTCATCAATGTAGGTACGACTTGCCTCGTATTCATCGATAAGTTGTTTACCATACTCGGTCAGGAAAGTACCCTGGTCCTTTCCACCCCTGACAGTGTACACGACCTCCTGGTCTCCCCGTTCATTCATTTTCTTCAGGATGAGCCATGCATGTTTGTAAGACATCCCGAGTTTTTTACATGCTTTACTTAAAGAACGTTCTTCATCAATGGCTTTGAGCAAATTAACCTTACCAGCACCGATTATATGCTTCCCATCTTCTGTAAGCCATACTTTAGTTCTTGTCTCCAACGTCCTACCCCCTTCATTCAAGGCACTTGAGAATATCTTCCGGCTGATATCTTGGTTTCACGATACGTGTACGACCACGAGTGCCTTTGCCGGAAAAATCAGTGCTAACATAGCGTGCATCATTGAGCTTGTTGACCATATCATAGAACCGAGTGTATCCAAGACCAGTCTGTTCATGGAAAAGCTTGTAGAGCTCACCGGTCTGGCATTCCCTTTGCTTTGCGATAAGCTCGAGAAGTGTTCGCTCATCGGGTGTAAGGGACATAATGCTCCTTCCAAGATGCAATAAACGGGAATTTTCATATGCACTTTCCACATCTTCAACAGATATTGTCCTGCTGGCTCGCCTTTCGGCATTCAGGCCCGAACGTTTCAGAAGATCTATGCCCACCCGGAGGTCACCGGTCATATCAACGTATTCCACAATAGCATCCTTTACTTCATCCGATACGACATTAGGGAAAAATGCAAGATCGATCCTTCTGCCAAGGATGTCCTGGAGCTCATCATACGCATACCTTGGGAAAGCAACCTCTTCCGGCAGGAACACCGAGTTCACCTTCGGGTCGAACTGGTAAAGCTTTCCGGTATCACTCACGATAGCGATCACACCAACCTTTGCTCCCGGGAACTGTTCGTGAGCCCTGAGCATGGAATACATGACATCGTCAGCATTTCCTTCATGATAAAGATAATTGATATCATCAAGGCAGACAACCAGCGTCTTCTCATTTTCTACAAGGAAGTTCATTACCTTTTCAAAAAGTTTCCTGAATGCAACTCCTGATGCAGGAGGAGATACTTTGAAAAGCGCCTTGTAGACCCTCGCAATAACAGCAAACTTTGTAGAATCCATCTGGCAGTTCACCTTTACGAAAACCACATTTTCCGAGTGTTTTTTCATCTCCCCGAAAACCTTCATGACCGTCGTTGTCTTTCCGGTACCCGGTGGCCCACTGAGAAGGCTGTTGATAGGACGCATTCCCCGAAGAGCAGGCCGCAAACTGTACATAAGGGATTGCATCTGTGTTTCACGGTGCGAGAAATGATCAGGAAGATGGTCCAGTTCAAGAACACTACCATCCCTGAAAATGGTCTCGTCCCACATCAGCATATCCTTATCCATATACAGCATCTCCTCAATAAATTCTAATACAATAATTGTGAAAATACATAATAGCCTTTTGCTTATGGAACCTCCATTGTTATTTTTTTAGAAAAAAGTGGAGCGGGATATGCAATTAAAAAAACGTTTTTAAACACATGGGAATAAATATAAAAGCATTGTGGGAATTGCTTATATATAAGCTAACATATGAGGAGATACGATGTTATGACATGCAGAGGAAGACCAAAAAGCCCCAGAAGGGTCAAATGCAACCCGGAAGGATTCTATTTTAAGCCACGTGGAGTTGCACTTTCGGAGCTTGAGGTAGTCTCCGTTGCAGTGGAAGAGCTGGAAGCATTAAGACTTGTGGATTACGAAGGACTCCAGCAGCAGGAAGCAGCAACACAGATGGGGATCTCAAGGCGTGCATTCTGGGAAGATCTTAAGAGTGCAAGAAAGAAGATAGCCTTTGCATTGACCACAGGAAAGGCAATAGAGATCAAGGGTGGAAACTATGTCAGCATCAAAGACCAGAACGAAGAGAACTGAACTCTGGTAACTCAAAAATAATCACAGGAGATTTAAAATGGCATCCAATATTCAATCACCGGAAAGTCTGCTTAACGCAAAGCCAGAAGAACCAAAGCTCGTAACCAATCTTAGAGGCATAAAGAAGAAGATCATGGTCATGAGCGGAAAAGGCGGCGTGGGAAAAAGCACAGTCTCCGCCAACCTTGCTGCCACACTTGCTGACCGCGGATACAAGGTCGGTCTTCTTGACAGCGACATACACGGCCCCACAATCCCAACTATGTTCGGAGTTGAAGGTCAGAAACCAACTGTAGGAGAAAAAGGCATTGTTCCGGTAAAGGTCAGCGATAACCTGAAGGTCATGTCCGTAGGACTTCTCCTCGATAGCGATGACTCCCCTGTGATCTGGAGAGGACCTGCTAAGATGAGTGCCATCAAACAATTCCTCGAAGAAGTTGACTGGGGCGTGCTGGACTATCTTATCATCGACCTGCCTCCCGGAACAGGAGACGAACCACTGAGCATTGCACAGCTCATTGGAAACCTCGATGGTGCTGTCGTTGTCACAACACCACAGGATGTTGCACTTACAAGTGTCAGGAAGTCACTCAACTTCGCAAACATGATCGAAGTTCCTGTTATTGGAATGGTTGAGAACATGAGCGGTATCATCTGCCCACACTGTGACGAGATAATACACGTATTCGGATCAGGCGGAGTATCAAAGGCAGCAGAGGACTTTGGAGTGAAAGTGCTTGGCACATTACCTATCGAAACAGAAATTGCAGCCACAAGTGACAGTGGAAAGGTCCATGAAGATATCAAAGGCGATTCCGAATGGTATAAGACCTTCAATGAGATCGTTGACGCTGTCGAAGATTTCGTAAAATAATCACCTCAAGAGGACATTGGCAAGAGATGGTGAAACAACCACCCCTGATGTCCCCTCACCCTTTTTTGATATATTTGACCCACTGACCGAACACTATATTTGATACATGGCCTAACTTTTGTTCAGTCCTTCTAAATAGCTATTTAAATCTTGACTTCCAAACATTTAGTCATGAGTGGGAGTGAAGATAAAGAGGAGATCAATCGTCTTGATTTTAAAGACACTAACGAACTGATAGATGATGTCCTGTATGAAAAGAACTGGCTGATAAGAGAAAATGCCAACACACGACTTAGTCCTTCTGTCATTGACATGCACATTTCATCTCAGCTCAAGAAAATATACGCACTTGAAAAGCTATACTCTAAAGATGTTGCCAATGCACACATTAAAGGTAACATACACATACACGACCTGAGCGATCCATTCAAGCCTTACTGCAATGGTATTGATGGCAGGATATTCCTCATGGACGGACTGAAGTTCCCGGACTCCAGAAGTGCTCCTGCAAAACAATTCAATGCAGCCATGTTCCATGCAATGTCATTCATGCTGCATTCCCAGCAGTTCTTCGCAGGAGCCCAGGCTATTGATATGTTCAACTGGCTACTTGCACCGCATCTTCACTATTCGGATATCGATGAAGAGGAACTTCTCCAGATAGTACAGGGATTCATGTTCCAGATGAACCAGTCCAACCGTATCGGTGCACAGAGTGCATTCACCAACATCGGACTTCGTATCAATTGTCCTTCATCCCTTGCAAATGAACCTGCGGTCTATGATGGTAAGTTCATTGACAGGACATACTCAGAATTTGAAAAAGAGGCACTTGCTATCTACGACGCATTTATGGAGATCGCAGCAAATGGTGACGCTGACGGACTTCCATTCACATTCCCACTGATAACTACAGCCATAACAAAAGACCTTGACCTTGAAGACCCCTTATGGAAAAAAACGATGTATGCCACGTCTTCCACAGGTGCTCCATATTTCCTGAACCTGACCGCAGATTATCTTGAAGAGAACACTGTACAGGCCATGTGCTGCCGCCTTCTTGCAAGACATTCCGGAGGAGTGTGGACAGCTGGCGGAATGGGAAGCGGTTCCAATAAGATAGTAACTGTGAACCTGCCAGGAGTTGCACTTGATTCAGACAGAACAAAAAGAACAAATGGGATAGACAGGATCGAAAATATCGATAGGTTCTTTGAACGGCTGGATGAAGTTCTGGAGATAACAAGGAAAGCCCTGCTCGAAGGACAGGAGATAGTCAGAAGGTCATTATACGAATGGAAGATACTACCCTGGCTTTTGCAGAGAACTGAAAATGACCTCCCGTATTTCGATCCTGATTCGCGACATCTGACCTTTGGAGTGGTCGGACTTAATGAATGCCTGCTGAACATTACAGGAGAAGGTCTGATAGAGCAGCATGAGATGGGAATAAAGATAATTCGTCATATGCTTGCAAAGATAGAGACATACTCAAGGGAAGACGGAATTGAATACACGTTCGAACAGACCCCTGCAGAGAGCACCGCACACAGGCTTGCCATGCTTGACAGGTCCTCCTTCGGTGAAAAAGCACACATGCAGGGAAGCAGTCATGATGCATATTATACGAACTCCACACATGTACCTTACAGCTCAAAGATATCCCTGGCAGAGAAGATAAAGATAGAATCAGAGTTCCACCCATATTTTACCGGAGGAACTATAAGCCATATTTGGATGGGAGAAAGTTTTCCCGACCCCGAAGGAATGAGCGAACTAATACAGAAACTTTCCGAAACGAACCTTGCATACTTCTGCTTCTCGCCTGACTTCTCTGTCTGTGAGAACAGGCATGTTTCCCGCGGAATGAACCTTGAATGTCCCATTTGTAATAAACCTGCGATCGATCATGTATCAAGGGTCACAGGTTATTTCGGACACGTGAAACAATGGAACCCGGGAAAACAGAAAGAGTACGAAGAACGGCATCGATACAACCTTCATGGTAAAAACACTAAATAATGATGTCAACGTCATCTATCGCATGGAAGATGCAATAGACAGAGCATTTATATGGATATACCAGCAGGATCCATCCAGTGCAAAGGAATTATCACGCCTAGTAACTGCATGTGAACTCTGGGATGTTGAAAATGACTATTCTTCCCGGCTGATGCAACTCAGGAGCGGAACCAACTGGAACGATTCAGTAAGGGAAACAGCAAGAGCCTGTTCCGCGCTTGCATCATCAGACCACGGATCACCAGACATTGATCTTGAAGGTAGCTCACAATGGCTTACCTCCAGAAAGGAAAGCAACGGCTCGTGGGAAAATGATGTTTATGATACCACTTACGCATTAATGGCCCTGGCAGACATGGGCATTCACGATCCAGAAGGCTGCAGGTGGCTTGTAGAGAACTATGGCGAGAAATGGGAACACGTGGGAACGACATCACTTATCATTACTGCCCTGATCGAACAGGATCATCTGATCGAAGAAGACCTTTTTGCCGATTTCATCAACGAGCGTGCAGAATGGATACTATCAGAGAGGAACGAAGACGGTGGCTGGAAGTTCATCTCCACAAGCAATCTCGTGATCCAGGCATTATCGACCGCAGGGTATAAAGAAGACCTTGAAGCATCTGAGAACTGGCTCCTATCAAGGCAGAATGTTAACGGTTCATGGGGAAAAGGTGAAGGAGACGTTACAGCAACAGCACTTTCACTTATCACATTGAGATCTTTAAAGAACAATAGGATATATTAACAAAAAGACAGATTAATAAAGCAGCTGATAGGACATATATTACAGGACAGGACCAATCCGCCTTTAAGATCATGGATGTGGAACATAAAATGGATAAATTTGTCAAATACCACGCAGATACAAATACTTACATTATTCGAAGGAAAGCATTTTTCGAAGATAGTGTCAGGCTTGATGGAAATGTTATCATCGGTTCAGGCGCGAACTTCTGGAAAAACCTCGAGGTAAGTGGTTCGCTTGAACTTGGCAAGGCATCCCTTGTCAAAGGAAATATCAAAGCATCTGATGCCCTGATAAGCACACGCTGCGAGATAGGAGGGAATGTTGATGTTGCCCACAACCTTACAATGCTTGACAATGTGAAGGTCACTGGTCATGCAATATGTGGCAATGAGATGTCCATACGACCGGGATGTGAGATCACTTTTGCAAAAGCAGATACCGCCCTTGAACTCATCGGAAAAGTAGACATTAAAGAAATTGAATCCGGAACAAAGCTTATTGTTCGTTCCGACATGTAAAATGGAAAGCTCATATTCTTTGCATTAATCACGTCTTTCTTCTGCCAGCATCCTGAGAAGCTGGTGACGCAATTCATTTGCTTCAGAACTTGTCCTGTCACGAGGTCGTGGAAGATCCACATTTATGACCTTTTTGATCTTGCCCGGCCTTGCAGTCATAACAACGATCTTGTCTGCAAGGAATACGGCCTCATCCACACTGTGAGTAACAAACACAATGGTGATCTGATTTTTGGCCCATACATCGAGAAGTTCGTTCTGCAAGGTATTCCTGGTCTGTGCATCCAGTGCACCGAACGGCTCGTCCATGAGAAGCACCTTGGGCTCATTTGCAAGAGCACGTGCAATTGCAACTCTTTGACGCATTCCACCTGAGAGTTCATATGGATAGCTGTTCCTGAACTGCTCAAGACCAACGAGTTTCAGGTATTTTTCCGCCCTCTCAAGAGACTCACCTTTGCTCATCCCCTGCATCTGCGGACCGAATGTTATGTTCTGGATAACAGTTCTCCAGGGGAACAATGAATACTCCTGAAATACCATACCTCTCTTGGAATCCGGAAGTGCGATCCTTTCACCGTCAAGGGTTATCTCACCGGAATCCGGGAACTCAAGCCCGGCAATGATCCTCAGAAGTGTTGTCTTTCCACAGCCTGAAGGGCCTATGAAACAAACGAATTCCTTGTCCTTGATCTCAAGATTTACATTATCCAATGCAAGAGTCTCTTCACCATTTTCCTTTTCAAATGCCAGCGAGACATCGGATACTTTCACTTCACCCATTATACCACGACCCCTTCACGCCATTTAAGCAGATGCCCATCCACATACCACCTGAATATCCTATCGATCAGAAGACCCAGGAAACCGAGGATCAACATGTAAACAAGTACAAAGTCCATCTGGTGCAGGTAATAGTGCCACCATATCTTGTAACCGAGACCACTGCTGCTCACTCCGAACATTTCCGCAGCTACAAGACACATCCATCCAACTCCCATCGCTATGCGAATACCAGCCGCAATTGAAGGCAATGCTGATGGGAAAGCGACATGGCGGATAAGAGATCCACTTTTCATGCAGCCAAGAACTTTTGCAGCCTCTACATAGACCTTTGGAACGCTTTTGAAACCATCAAAACTATTGATTATTATCGGGAAAACAGCACCTACAAATACTACAAATCCTGCGGAAATGTGAGTAAGACCGAACCATATGATAGCAAAAGGTATCCATGCAAGAGGTGGAATAGGCCTTATAATTTCAATGATAGGGTCTAAAGCACGATTTACAGTCTTGAACCAACCCATTGAGATGCCTATGGGTATCCCTATCACCAAAGCTGAAATGATACCAATTCCGAAATGCAACAGACTTATAGCAAGGTCAGTGAACAATGCTCCGCTTTCTATAGTCTTAAAAAAAGCAAATAGAACATCAGTAAAGCTCGGAAGCTTGAATTTATTAGCAACAATATAGTCAGCCACCAGTTGCCACACAATGATAGTAATAGCAAGAGAAAGTAGTTCTATACCCCTGCCTGAAATTCTTTTTGTGCTGTCTTTACTCATGTTGCCTCCGGATGACTGAGGGGATTAACCCTCAGGTCCGGCAATATATATTTTGTTCATTAATGTATGTTTCTATTTAGTCTTCAGACACAGCTTCATAGAAGCTCACATCAAACATGTCTTCTGCTGTAAGCTCTGCATTAATGAATCCAAGTTCATACTGTATGTTTGCATATTCAACTGTTGAATCTACAAGCGGACGTGGATCTGCAGACCAGACACCATCCCAATCCTCAAGGGATTCAAGGACTATCTCCTGATCAGCGGTAAGCTTGGTACCATATGTTTCTGCAGCTTCTTCAAGATTTGCAGAATCATATTCTACAGCCCTAATGTGTGTCATGACTATCTGTTCGACCATTTCAGGGTTGTTCCTGATAAGGTCACCACTTACAACCAGTACACAGCATGGGTGATCCGGCATGATCTCACCTGATGCAACGACAGAGCGACCATTTCCTTCTGCTTCAATGAAAGTTGGAGAAGGATGTGGAAGGAATACCCCATCTACCTGGCCTGCTGCAATAGCTGCTTTAGCAGGTCCCGGTCCCATAGCCTTTATTTCAAGATCATTAACAGGATCAAGGCCATTCTCAATAAGCCAGTTCCTCAAGAGTGTATCCTGAATGGTTCCTGGCGGAAATGTTGCAATGGTCAACCCTTTGAGATCTTCAGGACTCTCATACGGAATCTCAGGTCTAAGTACAAGATCGGAACCCTGTGTGTTGACTGCTGCAACGATCTTGGCATCCAGACCAGTAGCAAGTGCAGAGATAACAGGAGCTGCGCCCACGTAAGCAACATCAAGCTCGCCTGCAAGCATTGCCTGCATCTCAGGAGCACCGGTTGGGAACTCGAACTCGTTCACTTCCTCAACACCAAATGGTGCAAGGTCTTCAGCCCACCAGCCTTTCTCCATAGCTGTCATGTGGGCGATCTGGTGTGTACTTGGCTGATAGCCAATATTGATCTCTGTGATCGCGGCATCTTCTTCAGGTGCAGAAGTACACCCGGAGAGGAATACAGCTGCAACCAGCATAATAGAAATGAATGCAATTGTTGTGATTTTCAAATAAAAACCTCCTGACGAATTATAATATTAATCTTAGTAACATTGTATTTCGTCTAAATGTTCTATTTATATCTTACCACATATGCCCTCATTATGTCCTAAAAGTATTAATACGAAGCGAAATATATCCTTTATGGAAATCGGAGTGTAGCGGAGGAATTAATATTAGCGTTGCAAATAAGGTTATTGATGCTGCTTTTGAATCAGATGAGGCATTTCAGAACACACTTTTGAAAGTCATAAAAGAAGACCTTGAGCTCACAGCAATAGAGTTCTCAGAATATGCAAATATTCCCCCAAGCACGCTTTATAAGCTCATGTCAGGGAACAGGGAACCGAACATGAGGACACTTCGCCAGATAGTGAAGACCATCCGAACGATCGAGGGTTCCGAAAAAGGAGATTTCATTGCAGTCATAGCTGCACGTCCTGTACTGGACAATATAAATGAAACAAAGAGAAAGATCTCCGGCACCCTTTGCACCATCAGAGAATACTCCGCCACATCAATGGAAGAAGCCATCATCGCTGCCGTGCGTGCCGAAAGGGAAGGTGCCAAAGCACTTGTGTGTGCACCGATTGTAAGCACAACTGTTGAAAAGATAATCCGCATCCCTGTTGCAACCATCATGCCAAAGAACAGCCTTGTAGAAGCTATCGAAACAGTAGCACGTAAGATCGAATGAGCGATCTTTCACTATTTTCTTATTTTACATACAGAACATCCAGAACTTGACAATTTGAATAGCCATAGGCCTGTAAATAGAATAAATAAAGCCTGGATATAGTAAAAACAAAATCGAAAATAAAGTAAAAAAGAAAAGAGATGCTGCCAGACATTACTTCTGCCGGCAGCTTATCGGACCAGTTGGTCCAAATTCAGTTATTCCTTACCTCTTGAAAGCAGGTTGGAAATCCTCTCAGAAAGTGCAGCCATTGCTTCACTTGCCTTAGGACCTGCAGTCTCAACTGTCCAGCCACCTGCTGTGAACAGGTATGCTGCACCACCAAGAACTGCTACTGCTAAACCACCAAGCAGGTAAACTATGGTACTTACACCTTCAACTACTTCGAGGGTTGCAGTCATTCCTCCAACCTTCACAAGATAGCTGCCAGGTTCTCCGGCAGTGTAATCGAAAGTCACTTCTGTAGATTCATTGATACCAAGAGCGATCTCCTGGAAATCTGTCACATTATCGTTGACCTTCAATTCAAGTGAGTAACTACCTTCTGCATTACCATTGTTCACAGCATTCAATGTGATCTTCACATCCTTGCCGGACCTTACCTCGATCGGATCGAGCACAAGATCACTGAACTCGAACTTTGCCTGCATTTCCTTAACCTCGATGTTCAGCTCGGCATCCAGGAAACCGGACTTTTCAGCAACGATCTTGTGCATACCAGGCTCAGTAATAACATCTGTTACAACACCATCACTACCGGTCTGTCCAATGGTCTTACCATCAAGAGAAATTCTGACATCATCCATTGGATCTCCACCAATAGCTTTCACGATGGTGAATGTCACAAGGTTACCCTCATAGATGACCTCAGGAGTGACTTCAATGCTCATCTTCCTGCTCAGGTCGTCAGGTGATATTACCTCGACTTCAGCAGTTCCAGTAGCATAGCCATCTTTCTCAGCAGTTATATCGTAGGTGCCATCAGAAACGAACTCATATTCCACTATACCTTCATCATCTGTGGTACCAAGTGTAAGACTTCCTGCTTTGACAGTTGCATCACTGATAAGAGAGCCACGTGATGTTACGGTTATGACTACCTCATCACCTTCTACAGTAACCTCTGGATCTATTTCTACATCAAGTGCCTCATCCGGTTCAACGGTTACTTCGACGAATGGGTAGTAGCGAAGAGTGTTGGAGTCTGCAACCTTGAACTGGATTTCACCCATGATCTCGATCTCATCACCATCGGAAAGTGTTATTTCATCTTCATTTTCCATTTCGATGATATCATCCTCAATGTTAGAAACTTCCATTTCACCAAAGTCATCACCCTCTTCGATCTCAAGATAGTCTTCAGATATCTGGAAGATACCTTCAACAAATACGGCTGTTGACTCCCTTCCACTGAAGATCTCATCGAAATTGATGACAATTATAGGTACATCTTCGGCATCACCCAGATCCTTGTCATAAATGTAAGGATCTCCTGAAGACAGAATTGTGGAGTCTACGCGGTCCCCATCTTTATTGAGTTCCACAAAAACCTTTTCTCCATTAATATCAACCTCAAGAATATCCAGTGCATATCCCTCTTCCAGAATTAAAGAGGAACCACCATAAACAGACTTCTTGTCATCGTCATCGATCAGGACCTTGGAAAGCATACCTTCTTCCATCAGGCTAACTTCATCGAAACCAGATTCAAAGGCATCATCAGGATAACCGGCAAAGTATTTCTCTGCCATGAAACCAATTACCTCATATTCGCCCCATGAACCATATTCAAAGGAAACATTATCCGGTCTTGTTGTATAGGTCAGGTTGCCTTCCTCAATATCGTTTCCATCAAGACCAAGCACTTCAAGTGATTCTGTGCCTATGCCTTCATCGATATTATAGTAGAAACCTTCAAAGTTCATAGGAGTCCATTTGAAAACGTCTTCCTCTACAACAGTACCTCTGAGTTCGTAGGTCCCAGGTTCAGACATGTCCACAAATGGTGCAAATCTCAAAGTACCACTGTCTGCAACAATGAATTTCAATTTACCCATGATGTCAACAATGTCACCTTTGTCAAGGGAAATGTCATCTTCGTTTGACATTTTAATGCTATCGGAATCAACGCTGTCAATCTCCATTTCTCCAAAGTCATCGCCCCTATCGATCTCCAGATATTCATCAGAGATCTGGAAGATACCTTCAACAAAAACAGCGTTTGTCTCAATTCCACTGAAGATCTCCTTGAAATAAACTGCAATTATAGGGACATCATCAACATCGCCTATATCTTTCTCATAGATGTATGTGGAACCTGAAGAAAGGATACCCTCATCAATCTCATCGCCGTCCTTTGATAGCTTGACGTATACCCTGTCACCGTTTATGTCGACCTCTACAATGTTCAGTACATATCCATCTTCAAGGACAAGTCCTGCACCTGTATAGACAGATTTCTTGTCATCGTCATCGATTAGAACTTTTGAAAGTATGCCTTCTGACATCAACGGGACTTCATCGAATCCAGGTCCAAAAGCATCTTCAGGATAACCGGCGAAATATTTCTCTGCCATAAATCCGATGACTTCATATTCATTCCATCTGCTACTCTCAAATTCGGTTTCGAAAGCCTTTGTTTCATATGTAAGATCTCCAGAATCAATATCCCTTCCAATGTCCTCCATGGTCATTGATTCAGAACCTTCGCCAGTGTCAAGGTCATAGTAGAAGCCGGAATAGCTCAGGTAATTCCAGGTGTATTTGTCTTTAGATTGGATATCTTCTTCCCAGATGCGGTCGCCTGAATAGAAGGTCTTTGGCTGGACTTCCCAGTTCCATTCCTGAGAAGCGGTCCCATTTGGATTGGAAACATCAACACGTACAGTGTAAGTTCCAATAGATGTGGGGGTGATCTCATAAGAAGATGAGAAACCAGAATCTGTTTGTTTTGAGACATCATCAAGATACCACTCAAAAGTACAATCCTGATTTGTAGTTGCATTGAAAGTCTGAAGTTCGTTTACAAAAGATTCAGGTTCATCATCTGATGGCTCAAAATCAGTAATACTAAGACTCGGATTTGCCACATCCCATGTCCATGAATGACTGTCATTACCATTTGCATTATAGATGTATGCTTTGACAGTGTAACTTCCAAGTTCTGCAGAAGCATTACTATAAGTAGAAGTTGAAGAAGCAGTTGCTGAACTGTTTTGAACTTCGGTGTCACCTATTGTCCAGACAACTGTCACATCCTGATCAACATCTACAGAGAAGGCCTGTGAATCACCAGTATCAGTTTCAACAGGATCTGAAGATGGAGAAGGGGAAGGGGAACTTATTTGTGGCGCAGGTATAGATGTAACTGTTAATGTTCCAGAAGGTTCATTCGAACTACTGCCATTAGCGAAGGATGAAAATGTATAACCATAATCCCCTGAAGAGAAAGGACCTACAGACGAATTAATATACATTTTACCATCTGTAGTATTAACGTCACCCAAATCTACTGGATCTAATGTATAATCGCCACCATTGATTGTCAACGTCACATAATCAGCAGTGTCATTATCATCATCTGTGAATTTTACTTCAAATGTGAAAATTTGTGACGTGTCGCCACCATCTGGAGACACACTTTCATCAGATAGTACAGGGTCAGCACCCATCGCCACCCCACAGCTCATCCCTACGATGAGCAAACTCATTAGTAATAATTTAAAACCTTTATTCATTGTTTAATTCTCCGAATATTGTATGATTATATGTTATCAAATCTTCCTAAATGCACATAACCTTTTCGATATATCGAAACTTCTGCATCCTCTCTGTTTATCATAGTTATTAAAGTGTCATCAGTAACTTCGCCTACAACATTTAAATAACAAACGGATTTCGCGGCTTCCAGCATCGAAGGTGAGACTGTGAAAAGCAACTCGAAATCTCCGCCTGTGTAAAGAGCAAGATCAAGGGCATCATCATCCCCTACAAGAGAGCGAACTTCATCATCAATTGGAATCTGGTCCTCATATATCCTGAAACCGATGCTGTTGGCATCCATCAGATCATAAAGGGACATCGCCAGCCCGTCACTTGTATCCATCATGGAAGTTACCGCACCAGTCTTTGCAAGCTTCTGCCCCTCGTCCGTGCGTGGGACAGGTTCAAGCAATGTATTCAGCAGTTCATCGCTGACATCAAGGTCGTGCTGGATCGCCAGCAGTGCAGCACCAGCAGAACCTGCGTTTCCTGTAACACAGACAAGGTCGCCAGGTTTTACCCCGGTCCTTCTCAAAAGGTGTTCTTTCTTGACCATTCCGAGGGCTGTTCCTGTTATTGTCAGCTCGTCGTGGAGATCGATGTCACCACCGATGACCGATGTATCACAGAACTTTGCACAGGCATCCATGCCACGGGAAATATCCTCGGCATCCCCCAACTGCATATCATTCGTAACCCCTAGAGCTGAAAGGAAACCCACAGGTTTTGCACCCATGGAAGCCACATCGCTCAGGTTAACAGCAGCGGACATCCAGCCGATCTGCCAGGGAGTCATAACAACAGGAAAATCAGTCTTCCGATGAAGCATGTCCGTGGTAATGACCATGCAATCCTCATCTGAGACATCCAGGACAGCACAATCATCCTTTCCTGCGCCTGCCATGATGGAGCCACATTCATCCTGGCTGAAGATACCGCATAGTCTGGAAACAAGTTTGCGTTCAGCTATGTCGGAAATAAGATCAGACCTATCCATGGGATACCTTATAGATTCAATATTTATTAGCAATGTGGTTAAAAAGAAGGGAAAAGAAAGAATTATCGCCATACCCTTCTCTTAACAAAGATAGCTGCACTGCCAACAATGGTCACGAATATCAATATTGGAAGAGCGATTCCGATAAAGATGATGATACCATTGACGCTGGCTATGAAACCACGCACGGAATCGGACAAAGCATCCCGAAGTCCCCATGAATGAGTAATGTTGCGAGGCTCGGAGACACTTACAGATATAGTAGAGAAATCGATCCTGTCGTTAAGATAATTGAGCCTTCCTGTGAGGCTTTCGATCTCACCGCGAACACGTCCAAGTTCCTTTTCCACTTCAAGGACCTCTTCCACGGTGGTAGCCATTTCCAGGATCTCCTGAAGACGTTGTTCCTGCTTTTCCATGTTCGACAGGCGTGCCTCCACATCGATATACTCCTCGGTCACATCGACACCGCTGGTGCTCTTTGAGGTCACCTTCCCGAGAGCTTCGATCCTGTCAAGTACAGTATCATGTTCAGCTGTCGGGACACGTATGGTGATGTATCCGGACATGCTTTCGCTGTCCCCATAGTAAGTATCATAGACAGATGAAGAGGAAACATAGCCATCATATTCAAGTGCTATATTGCCAATTGAATCAACTGCTTCCGGAGCGTCCTTTACTTCAAGGGAAACATCAGAAGTAGTTATCACCTTGCGTGTTATACTGCTTCCTGTGGATTCCCCGCTGTCAGCTACATTGAAAGAGCGGTCATCAGAATCATACCAGGCCTCATCTGCACTCAGTTCGGCCATCTTGTTCCCAAAGGAAAAGCTTTCTTCCTGTGGTGCATACTGAGTATTGCTGTCAGTTGAAAGGCATCCTGCTGCAATAACGCAGGTAAGCAGGAAAATAAATAGTAATGGATATGTTCGCTTCATGTTGCTATGCTCCTATAACATTATAAATAAAGCTATAACGCGAACATATAAAGTTTTTACTTAAACTTCAAACGGATTCGAAGTTAACCTGTTCGTTGCCACCTTCTTTTGTCCTGATCCATACATTCCCGACAAACTCATGGGCACGTCTGGCAAGTTCCAGCATCTCATCACGAGAAAAGGGTGTAATGTCACGCAGGTCCTCCCTCATTGAGTGAGCTGGCTGACCCTGCTGAATCACATACGGAACATTCGAAATTGAAATATACGGAACAATAGAACTTGCGATCGCTGCGATGTCATCAGGATCCCCTACAAAACCACGTATTGCAGTGGTGCGCAGTTCATATTCCACTTCCCTGTCAGTGACAATGGATAATGTCTGCTTTACCTTTTCCACAACTTCAGCAGGATCAGGAACAATAACATCATCGCCGTACCCGATGGCCTTGCCATACATCACAGGATCGTCCAGAGAACCCTTGACATCGATGAAGAACTTATCCACAAGACTGCCATCGATCAGTTCTTCCACAACTTCCGGATAATAGCCATTCGTATGGATCCCCACAAGCAGTCCTTTTTTCTTTGCATAGGCAGCCAGGTGCATTACTGCTTTCTTTTGCACAAGCGGTTCACCGCCTGAGAACACGACGCTACTCACAAAGAGTGAGGAAGAATCGATCTTTTTCTCAAGTTCCTTTGCATCCAGCATATCAGAACCTGTAAGGATCTCGTAGTTCTGGCAATAGGGACACCTGTAGGGACAGCTACGTAAAAAAAGAACGACTGACGCCTTTCCGTGCCAGTCAACGGTTGATATGGGGATGATCTCCCCAAAATTCACTTTCATCAGATACCAGACATCCGGCATATCAGATCATATCGGCAGAAGAGTAACGTTTACGGTCTTCCAGTTCCTGCCTCTTTGCAGCATTCCAGCCACCAACAGCCTGAATGTATCCGGTAACCCTTGAAAGCTGTTCAACGTGATCGGATCCGCAATTCTCACAGTTTTCCTTGAGACCTGCCATCATGTGATAATCATCCATACAAACGGTCATGTCCTTGGTGAATGCAAAGTATCCTACCTGAGTGTTCCTTGCAATGTTCATTGCAAAATCCTTCAGACCTTTTGCATCAGGTGAACCCTCGCCCATCCAGATGTGCATGATATCTCCACCGTCAACGATAGGGAAGAACACATGTTCGATGTTGATCCTGTCAACCAGGGATATGTCTGCTCCCGGAGGTACGTGAGTACCGTTGGTATAATAGACCGGCAGGTCGTGAGTTTTCTTTATACCATCCACTGCTGCCTTAACATCGCCTTTTGCAACGGTGAGTACCTTTTCACTGTACTCCTCGTGAAGCATATCGGAAACTGCGAACCTCTGGCCGGTGGTCTCTGCAGGAGTCCTTGCAAGAGCGATCTCCATACCATATTTCTCCGAAAGTTCTCTTCCATACATCTCCATCTCTGTCATGGCACGGATAGCAACCTTGAAAGCTGCCTTTGACTGATGCATCTGGGAACCTGTGTGATACTGGACCATCTCATTAAGGCCCACAACACCGATGGTGAAGACCAGCGAATCAATATCCACCGCAATTGCACCTTTCTTACCGCTTATCGGGTCCTTTGGCTGCTGTGTTGCAAATGGCATCCTGCCATTGTCGATGATAGGCGTCATCCACTTGACCTTTGTCTGGAACACTTCCATTGCCTCATCCATAAGGTGCTTCAGGTGAGCGAACAGCTTCTGGTCATCACCGTCTGCCTCATATGCAGCCCTTGGACAGTTCAATGAAACTACCTGCCAGGAACCCATTGAGAAATGTTTTCCTTCCCTGAAGTACATCTTGTCCTCGAACTCAGCATCATCTTCAGGAGTTGCGGAGAACTGGTATGCACAGCACTGGTAACAGGATATGCCCTCTCCGGCTCCCCTGTATTCAGGAAGCTGGTTGTCAAAGTACGGAGTTCCGTATTTTGCGGTCAGTTCAAAGGTCATGGTGTACAGTTCATCATAGGTTGGAAGGTCCGGATTTGCACGGTTGAACATCTCGTCCTCTGTCATGAAATCAGGCTCAATGGAGATCTCAGGCTTAGGGAAGTTGAATGGTTTGCCCCAATAGTCGCCTTCCAGCATGACGTTCATAAGTGCCTTGAATCCAAGTCTTACTTCACGCTCATAGTCACCATAGACACGCCTGTCAGTATCATTGCTACCATCCCAGACACGACCCTTGTAGACCACAGGCTTGTCCTTCCACATCTTCGGGACACCAGGAGATAACTGTACTGAAGAGAACACAAGCTGACCACCACGGGCCACCATCATCTGCGTCATCTCATAGACGAACATCTGCATGAGCTGCTCGATCTCTTTGTATGATTTGCCTTCAAAATATGGAGCACAGAAGGTAAGGAAATTGTAGAATCCCTGTCCGCCTGCAAAGTTGGTCTGGGCGCTTCCAAGAGCCTTTACAGCATGCAGCATTGCAACTTCTGCTTTCATGGAAGGTCCTGCCACGCTTGCCTTTGCACCTGATCCATCAGGCATCAATCCATAATAGAAGAAATACCTGAGATCCCAGTCCTGGCAGAAAGCACGGGTACCAAAATATTCAAGGTCATGAATGTGCAGGTCACCGTTGAGGTGAAGGTCTGCAACCTTTGGTGGGAGCAACAGAAGGTACTGTTCCTTTGAGATCTTATCAGCTTTCTTCTTGTGGGAAGTTTCAGCGTTTTCCTGCAGGTTGGCATTCTCATTTGCCTCAAAGCCTGATCCCTGGTCGATCTCACATGCATCGAAAACAGGAGAACCTACCCTTGTGGAGACATTACGCCATTCAAGATGTCCACGCTCCAGCAGGATCATATTTACAAGTTCCCTGATAAGCGGACCTGAGAGGAACTTTATGTTCATACTGCGGATACGCTTCTCTGTTTCCCTGGCAATATCATGAGCTTCATCTTTTGTGATGGAATCGATCCCATGGTACCACTCACTCAGCGCAGTTTCCTTCAGTAACTGGTTCACCACGATATTGCGGTCCCAGTTCACCATATGACCATCGGTTGTTCTAACCTTTGGCATTGTTGAGATAAACTGGCCGTCAAGTGTCTGCTGCATGGACTGCGGTTCGGTGAGAGGCATCATGTCAGCTCCCAGCTTATCTGCAGCCTGATTCTGCTCCTTTGTACCCACTTCTATTTCCCCCTCGGGATCATCGATAAGCTTTGTATTAGATGACAAATGATCACTTCCCTTATAGTATATCTTTTAGTGAATCGAGGTTCACGCCTTCGCTGTTAAAGAGCTCATCATATGTCAGGAAATCATCATCTATCTGTAGCACCGGAGCTGTAACTGTGAAAACACCGTTGACACGTAACTCTGTCAATGATTCGGGAGTTGACATGTCAGCCTCAGTGAAAGCCACATCGTTTGCTTTTAATACCTTCTTCAGCTGCACACATTTCGGGCATGTTTCCGTTGTATAGATAATAACACCAGGCATATTTCTTCCATCCATTTGATCTTTAAACATAAGCAAGAGACCCAACACACAAACCCCCCATAGCAACTGAAAAATAATAATCGAATTCAGTAGCCCCGGTATAATGCGGGAAAGACCTCTACACGAGTAAACCAATAGTATGGAGTTCTCAGTTAATAATGCTTTTTACACCTACAACTGAATAACAACATAACATAGGAGGTAACAAATATGGTAACAAATAAAAGAGTTCATCATTATAATAATGAAATGTGCCAAACCATGTCTGTTACCAGTATTGATACAAAACGAGTAAGACTAACTGGAACAACCAGACAAATGACCTTTGCCAAAAGATGTATATCATAAATTCCATAATACCAGATACATCCCACAAGCAGAGGTGTAGAAAATAAACAAACAGCTAGCATCAGGCTGCCATCCCATAGACGAACTTCTAGGAGGCGGATTCGAAGCAGGAGTGGTTACCCAGATATTCGGAGAAGCCGGCAGTGGTAAAACGAACATATGCCTCCAGCTTGCTGTGGAATGTGTTAAGAAGGGGAGGAAAGCGATCTTCATTGACACAGAAGGAATCTCTGCCGACAGATTCAGGCAAATAGCCGGGGAGAATGCCAAAGAGATCGCACAGGACATAATAATCTTCGAGCCACATACTTTTGAAGAACAGTATTCTGCAGTAAGGGAAACTGAAAAGATAAGCACCGAGAATGTCGGTCTTATTGTCGTGGACTCTGCGACCGCATACTACCGGTTAGAACTGGACGATGATGATTCAAGTATCAGGACACGAAGAGAGCTATCGAACCAGATAGGATTCCTTCACAGCCTTGCACGTAAGCGTGGCATCGTGGTGGTAATAACCAACCAGGTATACTCAGATATCAGTACCAATACGCTCAAACCAATAGGAGGCAGCGGCCTTGAACACATATCCAAGACGATCGTCCAGCTTGAAAGAACAGGCACCGGCACACGCCGTGCAAAGCTCTGGAAACATAGATCCCGTCCCGAAGGTACCACCTGCGAATTCACAATAACCGCAGATGGTGTCAGGTAAATTCTTTTTTTAGATCACTGCCATAGTTATATCCTGGCAATGGTAATGTAACCAGTGTGCCCGACCCTTGAAGTTGAAGGACGTGTACCGCGGTCTGAGAAGGACATAGCACGCTCAATACATTCAATCGTCCTTACTTCGAAGAAATCAGCTTCATCTATTGCTTTTCTTATCTGGCCAGTCTGTTCAAGGAACGGAGAATAAGTAACAAGGAAACCACCCGGAGCCAGTATGGAAGGAACATGAGGCACAACACTTGCCGAATCAATTGTATCAAGGATCACTGCATTGAACTTCTCGTCAAGGTCTCCGACCTCATCAACGATATTCCCACAGCGAACCTCCACATTTTCCAAACCTGCACGGCGGATATTCTCACGGGCCACATCAACGAAGTCCTCCCGTATCTCAAAGCTCAGTACCCTCTTTGCAATGGAACCCAGATACATGGCAAGGATGCCTGACCCGGTCCCCGCATCGAGCACAACATCGTTCTTGTTGATGCCGGTATAACCCAGTATCATACCTATGTCCTTGGGCATGATAGGTGCGCCGGTGCGCTTTGCATGTCTGAAGAAATCCGGCATCCTTGGAAGCTGAATCACGAACTCCTGACCCATGTGGGAAACCACAGTATCGCCAGCATCTTTTTCCAGAAGCTCTGACATCTCGATCATACCAAAGTCCGTGTGGAACTTTTCATCAGATACTGATGTAATGAATTCCCTTATCTTTCCTCTGTGGCTGGTCTTTAACAGCACTACTTCACCTAATTTCATCTATTTGCACCTGATGTCCTTTTTTTCCTGTCCCTTTGGTACCTTGCCAGAGGAATTGTCACAATATCGCGAGGTATTGAATGTTTGTTCACTGTAAGATACTCGGTTATCATCCCGAACTCACGCCCATAGGAATCAACAATCGAAGCAGCATACTGCACACCTGCATCGGTGAAAGCATATTCATAACGCTGCCTGAAGCGTCCGTCCTTCTCAAAGTAGCGCAGATCCTCGTCCACAATACCCATGGCGACCAGCAGCTGAATGTCCTCATAGACCTTGTTGCTGTAAGGGAAACCGTATCTTGTGTGGAAATCATAGTCGAACAGGTATTTTAACCTGCTGTCCTCCCTGAAGAATGCTACATTCCGATACAGCCATGTAATGTTCCTGATACGTGGAATTGAGATGAAGCCGTCCTTTTCCACCTCGAAAAGCTTGTGGATAGCATAAAGAAGAAGAATCAGACCTTCGATCGGCAGGTACTGATCACCCCTTATAAAATTCAGCAATCTCGGAGAGAGGTCATCAACAAGATCACGCATCTTTTCTTGTGCGGAGGCCAATTCTGAACCTATAGCTGCATCCGGATGAGTGAAAGCCGTAAGGGACATCTGCCTGGATATAGCACGCACCAGTCCATTGGCAAGAGCAGATTCATCATAGAAGAAATTCTCATGACCACCTGCGATGACCATTGCACTCTTTGGAACACCTGTTGCAATGCTAAGGTCCACAAGCACATCACCTAATTCCTTCTCAAGCCCTTTCTCCAGCATTTTTGTTGCCACACCGTGTTGTGCGATCGTGGAAAGTGCCATCCTTGTTCCGGGAGAGAGCGTCTTTTGATTGAACCTTGCCACAGGAGTATATATCCTGCCATCACGGATATCGCTCAACAGCTTCCTTGAAGTCTCATCGCCATTCCTGCTTATCAGATTGAGCAGGTCAGCATCATTATAACTTGTAAAGAACTCTGCCACCATTTCAGCAACTGCCTCATCTCCCATTTCTCCCCTCAGTTTTAACAAAGTGCTTTCCAGGGCATTCAGAAGCATCACCCTCACAGACTGTGTGAGAGGGTGATGTATGATAGCAGTGTAGTGATGGGAGCGGGCAATAAGCATGGATTCTACTGCTGCAAGTGTCAGTTCCTCACCGAAACTTCCAGCCTCAGGATCACCAAGGACCACATTATCCCCCCTGATGCAGAGACATTGTATGATCTGGTCAAGATCGATGAGCCCCAGCGATACCCCCGTATGATACGAGTCCCTAAGCAAAAAGTCGATCCGATCTGCATCGATATCACCGGACATCAATTGTGAAAGGTACGGTTTTTCAATGGAAATATCACCTGTGGCGATCTTTGAGATCTCGGAAAAGAAATCATAAGGGTCCCGACCAAGCTCATCATTTACAAATCTGGAAATAACAGACGTTCCCGGCAGGACCTCTGAAACGATATGTTTTGTAAAAGCCTCATGCGTAAGGAAGCCTTTGCCATTCACTTTCGGCCTTATCTCAGGATCTCTTTTGAGGATACTTTCCACAGCGTGAGAAAAAGCAGAATGACCAATGTCATGAAGAAGACCTGCAAGCCTGAGTTTCAGTACAGACTCGTCCTCAAGTTCAAGATAATTACCTAAAAGAGATGCTGTGTGCATGGTACCAACGCTGTGCTCAAAGCGTGTATGATTAGCACCTGGAAATACGACGTCTGCAAGCCCTAGTTGCTGTATGCCCCGAAGTCTCTGGAACTGAGGAGTGTCGATCAGAAGTTGTTCTAATTCGGATAAAATGATAGTTCCGTGAACAGGGTCATGGAACACCCTGGGTTTTGTCATTAGACAATAATATGAAAAGACCATATATAAAAAGAATGTCAGGACTATGCCAAAAAATGGTTTCATTAATTGTAAGATTACCGGAAGAACAAATTGAATACTTTTTTAACTGGAAGTGCCATTAGAGGTCATGAAGTGGTCCACATGAGAACAATAGACTGGAATGATGAAGCCAAAAGTATCACATTGGTAGACCAGACATACCTGCCAAAAGAGCTCAAGATCATTGAATGCGATAACCTTGCTTCAATTTGTGAGGCAATAAGGTCACTGAGGGTCAGGGGTGCTCCTGCACTCGCAGCAGCTGGCGGGTTTGGAATGGCACTTGCAGTAACCCTCAGCAGTGCAACATCCATGGAAATGTTGCTCAAGGACCTGAAGGTCGCTGGTGACACACTCAAAGCAACACGGCCTACAGCGATAAATCTTGCATGGGCTGTTAACAGGGTGCTAAAAGCAACAGAAGATGCCTATGACCTTGACAGCATACAGGACATTGTGATATCCGAGGCACTTAGAATTGCAGATGATGATGTGAAGATCAATAAAGCCATCGGAAAGCACGGCCACAGGCTGCTTGAAGACGGTGACAGGGTAATGACACACTGCAATGCCGGTAGGATGGCATGTGTGGACTGGGGCACAGCACTGGGAGTTATCAGATCTGCAGTGGAAAAGGGAAAAGAGATAGAGGTCATTGCCTGTGAGACACGGCCGTTGAACCAGGGTGGCCGTATCACCACATGGGAACTTATGCAGGACAACATCCCGGTCACGCTTATCACAGATTCCATGTCCGGCCATGTGATGAAGAACGGCATGGTTGACAAAGTAATAGTGGGTGCAGACAGGATCACACAGGACGTTGTCTTCAACAAGATCGGAACTTACACACACTCAGTGCTTGCAAGGGAACATGAGATCCCATTCTTTGTTGCAGCACCGGTCTCTACATTCGATCCCAATGGATGGGAAGAGACAGTAAAGATCGAAGAGAGGGATGGAGATGAACTTCGCTATATTGGCAATGAACAGATAGCTCCGGCGAATGTAAAGGTATATAATCCGGCTTTTGATGCCACCCCGATGGAGAATATCACTGCCATTGTTACTGAAAAGGGAATATTCCAGCCACCATTCCTCCTGGATGAAGTGATAATGTAAGCCAAATAACAGCCACAAAGTTTAAAAATTTAAAAAACAATCGGAGAGATTATGGCTAAACAAAAATCTGGCGGAAGCGGACTTATGTCATCCGCAGGTCTTATGACATATTATGATGCAGATAAAAGAGCAATTCACCTGCAGCCAAAGACAGTTATGGTCTTTGGAGCACTCTGTGGAATTGTTATTCTTGCATTAAGTGCAGGTTTTGGCCTCTGGCCATAACCTAATTCATATTTTTAGTTTGAGTTTTTTTCATTTAAAACCAAGATAGCTTTTAAGGTCACTTTTTTATCCTTAGCCTTTATCCAAATTACACTTGGTTTAAATTTACTTAGTACAAACTCACTTGGTTTAAATTTACTTGGTATAAACTCACTAGTTAAAACTCAAGGAGTTCAGGTTCACTTCGTTTAACTTCAAGTGGTTAAAATTCAATTAGCTTAAAAAATGAGAAACAAATGCCGGATAAAGGATGATCCGACTTCAGCCACCACGTGCTTCTTTAATTGCTTTTGCGATCTTTCTCGCAACCATGGTCTTTGGCTCTTCATTATCAACCAGTATACGACCGCTTCCTTCCCACCAGGAGCGAGGATATTTTTTATCAGCCTCTACCTCAGGGTTCAGGTTCAGCTTCTCAGCTGCTTTTGAGAGTTCTCTGAGATCGGGTTTCTCCACAGAACTTTTCCTGGAGATGATCCTGCCATCTTTTCTGGACCTGGACCTGTCCAGGTTTGCCGGCCAGATAACCAGTTTCCCTTTGTCACGCATCATCATGTGGCATAGATTGGAACTCATATAATTTAAACTTGGTCAAATGTCACACCTCAAAAATATAAAATAGTGTCAGAACCCATAGGAAAGCAATTGTAAAAAGGAGATATCAAATGGCATTTTTCGGTACAAACGGAGTAAGGGGCATTGCCAATGAATACATCACACCACAGCTTGCAATAGATGTTGCAAAAAGCCTTGGGACCTATATGGGCTCAAAGGGAATAATCGCTGTCGGTCGTGACACAAGAATATCAGGAGAGATGCTAAAATCTGCAGCTATCGCAGGAGCACTTTCCACAGGAGTTACTGTCATAGACATAGGCACCGCACCAATTCCTGCAATACAATATTATGTAAGAGACCATGCTGATGCAGGCATCGGAGTTACCGCATCCCACAATCCCAGAGAATACAACGGGATAAAGCTGGTTGCTGGGGATGGAAGCGAATTCTCACGAGAAGGAGAGAAAGTTGTAGAAAAGATCTACATGTCAAAGGAGTTCTCCACCGCAAACTGGGACAGAACAGGCAACTTCCACATAGATAACAATGCCAACGAATACTACATCAACGGCGTCATCAATTCAGTGAATGCTGAGAATATAAGGGAAAAGAAGTTCAAGGTCGTTGTGGATACCGGCTGCGGCGCCGGCTCCCTCACATTACCATTCCTGCTCAGGAGACTTGGGTGCGAGGTCATCACACTTAATGCACAGATCGATGGGACATTCCCATGGCGCAACCCAGAGCCTACACCTGATGTCCTGACAGAGCTTGCAGACATCGTGAAGAGCAGAGGTGCAGACATGGGTGTTGCACAGGACGGAGATGCTGACAGGGCAGTTTTCTTCGATGAGAACGGAGATTTCATTGATGAGGAGATACTCCTTTCCATGATGGCAAAATACATCCTGGAAAATAACAAAGGTCCTATCGTTACACCGGTAAGCTCTTCACAGAGAATGCTGGACGTTGCTGAGGAAGCAGAGGTCGAACTTCACTGGACAGCCGTCGGTTCCATCAATGTTGCAAGAAAGATGATGGAAACAGGCGCGGTCTTTGGAGGAGAGGGTAATGGCGGACTTATCTTCCCGGAGCACCAGTATTGCCGTGACGGCGCCATGGCAGCTGCAAAACTGCTTGAGATAATGGCATCTGGAAAGACATTATCAGACCTTGTGAAAAGTGTCCCTGAATATTTCAATTCCAAGACGAAGATCCGCTGCACCGAACTTCAGGCAGCCATGGAGAGCATAAAGGAACACGTCATGGGTGGAAAATACGAAGTTGATACCACCGATGGTGTCAAGGTCTGGCACAAGGACGGCTGGTTGCTCATCAGACCATCAGGAACCGAACCCATAATACGCATATTCGCAGAGGCAAAAACAAAGGGAAGAGCTGAAGAGCTCATGAACGAAGGTGTGGAACTGGTAGAAAAGTGCAAGGCCTGATCATCAGGCCTTCCCTCTTGACTCGCCACAGACAATGCCTGTGGCGATCATATGAGCAATGCGCAATGGTTCTGGAATGTTACCCCTTGTGGAAGACAAACGTACGATCTCACATGCCAAACAGGCTTCAATACCTGCACACTGAATGAAAACAGGATTTGAGGGGTCCTTTGATATTGTCTTGATGACCCGGCCTGCGCGCATCATCGTCTGCAATCGCTCATCGGCATCCGGCAGATTACACAGGGCTTTTTTTATTTTTTCAATGTCCGGTATCTCACGCATAAGGACAATAACAGGGATGCCGGTATCCTCGTTCAACTTTACAATGTCCACAGGATTGAAACCACCGTATGTGACACCATCCAGCATAATGACCCTTATCTGATCATAATGCTTGCTGGAAGTTACCATTTTCACCATGCGGTCAGTAGCATCCATCCCATCCCGAGTGACCTCAGAACGCATTACCCCATCCAGCCACTGCCCCCCCCTGAAGAAAGCCCCGACTATCAGTATATTGTCACGTATCAGTGCAGAATCATCGATGCCAAGTATTCTTATCTCCGGTTTGATATGAAAAACCAAGCTTACACGACCGATCTGAAAGTGTTATGAGAACATCTGCAATGACTGGTCAGTTATGACATCCGGTGATGACATGACCTTTTCCACAGCTTCGACCAGGTTAGACATACTGATACTGTCATTGTTCTGGCGAACCGCGAACATACCTGCCTCCATGACAATAGCTCCGATGTCCGCACCACTTGCACCTTCAGTTAGTTTGGCAAGTTTCTCATGATCAACGTTGCCATCAATTGAAAGCAAGTCAGTATGGATGCGGAATATGGCTTCACGACCAACCTGATCAGGAAGAGGGATCTCGATAACACGGTCGAACCTTCCCGGGCGGACTATTGCCGGATCAAGTACGTCCGGACGATTGGTTGCGGCTATTATGCGAATGTCACCCCTGTTGTCAAAACCGTCCATCTCGGCGAGCAGCTGCATGAGAGTTCGCTGCACCTCACGGTCTGCACCATTGGTGTCATTCAAACGTGTAGCAGCAATGGCATCCAGCTCATCGATAAATATGATAGCAGGTGCTTTCTTTCTTGCCATCTCGAAGATGTCACGGACAAGCTTTGCACCATCACCTATGTATTTCTGTACAAGTTCAGAACCTACCACCCTTATGAAAGTAGCATGCGTCCTGTGTGCCACAGCTTTGGCGAGTAGCGTTTTCCCGGTTCCGGGAGGACCATAAAGCATTACCCCTTTAGGAGGGGAGATGCCTATGCGCACAAAGGATTCCGGTCTTGTTAGAGGAAGCTCCACAGATTCACTGATCTCTCGTATCTGGTCATCAAGACCACCTATCTGGGAATAATCTACCTCCTGAGAGTCGATAACTTCCATAGCAGATACGACCGGTTCATCGGATTCGGGAATGACCTCTACAACGGCTAATGTCTGTTGGTTCAAAGCTACCCTGACACCAGGAACCAGAACGTCCTCATCAAGTTCCAAAGAAGCCTTTACAAGAAATTGCGGACCGGTGCTGCTTCTGATAAGAACCTTGTCATCATCAAAAACATCAACCACATTTGCAACTACCAGAGGAACGGATTTCAACTGATCCAGTTCCGTTTGAAGCCTCTGAGACTCACGCTCATACTTAAGCTTCTGGGATTCCATAAAGCGCTTTTCAGACTCCATTTGCCCACATTGCTCTTTTAGGAGCGTGTTGCGAGACTCCAGCTGCTTCATTCGATCCAGCAGATATTTAGAAAAGTCCTCATCGTTTCCGGAAACGAGATCTCCGGCATTATTACCAATACTATGGAAGCCGTAGTTGTCGTTTCTTGGCTCATCATCTATTGTTTCACTCATAGTCCCGAATAATATTTAAGTAGAGACGATATATAGCCCTTTCGTAAAGAGCAATGCAAAGAGCCTTTAAGAGATGATACCAGATGCAATGCGAAATATGTGGCACAGAGATCAAAGGACAGGCAGTAGACGTCACAATTGATGGAAGCCAGCTTAAAGTGTGCAGCAAATGCTCACAGTATGGAACTGCAGTAAAAGCTCGCTCACCCGTGTCCAGGAAGATATCACCAGTATCTCCCCAAATAAGAAGAGATGTCCCAAAAAGGACTGGACAAAGGCGCGATCCTTTTGCAGAACTTAACGATGAACTTGTTGATGAATACGACAAGCTCATACGCGATGCCCGTGAAAAACGAGGATGGAGCCAGGAAGTGCTTGCCGCAAAAGTAAAAGAAAAGGCATCACTTATCAAGAAGATCGAACGAGCAGAGATCGTCCCCGAAGATTCTGTAAGGAAGAAGATCGAAAAAACACTTAATATCCACCTTACAGAACGCCTTGGTGAAGGGGAATGGAATGCTGATCGCCTGAACAAAGGTACTACCCTTGGCGATATTGTGACCATCAAGAGAAAATAAAAAAGCAGACTATGGCCATTACCAATGGCCTTTTTTTATATAAACGGACTAAGCATCAAATATTTCTAATCAGGAAAAGGAAAAAATATGCACCTTACAGACAAGAAGATCGGATTCATAGGCACAGGAAAAATGGGAGAATCCCTCATAAGAGGTATCCTTGGAGCGCACAGCGACATCAGTATCTATGCAAGTGATGTCTACGAACCTGCCCTGGAGAAACTTAATAATGAACTTGGCATCAGCGTTTCCACAGACAATTCCCATACCATCGCGAACTCCGATATTGTCGTTCTTGCAATCAAACCACAGATACTTAAAGATATACTTGCACGGATAAAAGATGACATCACATCCGACAAGCTTGTAATATCAATTGCTGCCGGCGTTCCTCTTGCAGCTATAGAAGATGAGTTGAACAGCGATACAAGGGTCATACGAGTAATGCCAAATATCGCTGCAACAGTCGCTGAAGCTGCATCTGCAATATGTACAGGAAGCAATGCAACCAAAGAGGATGCAGAGGTCGCACTCGAGATATTCAGATCTCTTGGAAGTGCAATCGAAGTCCCGGAAAAGCTCATGGACGCAGTCACAGGACTTTCAGGCAGTGGGCCTGCATACATATTCCCTGTTATTGAGGCAATGGCAGACGGTGCGGTCTATGAAGGACTTGACCGTGCAAGCGCCATAACACTTGCAGCACAGACAGTTCTTGGTGCCGCAAAGATGGTCCTTGAGACAGGAATGCATCCGGGAGAGCTTAAGGACATGGTCACATCCCCTGCAGGAACCACGATTCGAGGAATACACACCCTCGAAGAAAGTGGCATCAGGGCTGCTTTCATGAATGCAGTAATTGAGTCATCCACAAGGTCAAAGGAGCTAGGTAAGTAAAGATTACTTTCCTTTGAAGTCATAAAATAATAAAATAAAGAACAATATCCAAAGATTGATATATCTTTATGACCCTATTTATTTTATTAAACTTCAATAAAGTTTATGTGGGGACAAAAAATGAAATCTTTTGCGGTGATTCGGGCAGAGGACCCGAATAAAATAAAAATAGCTTTGCACGATCTTGAACACTATGGAAGTATGAAGTTTGGATCAAATCCAAAAAGGATTGAACCATCATATGCAGATCAGCTTCTTGTAAGCGTTTCAGGAGTACCATTAAAAGCAAAATGTAATTCTGCTGCTTTGGTGGAACTTGATACCAACGCAGGCGCTGCGATCAGTAAGTTGAGGAAGATACATCCTCCGGCACATGTTGTAATCGTCAGTCCGAGACATGATGCTTTTGAGGAACTCGCAGACAGTTCCGAGCTTTACCCTGAATTTGACAGGGCATTCGAAATATAATAGCGGCCATACAGCCGCAGTGTTTCTTTTTTTAAGTTCATTTTCACATAACTTGCCCTTGTAATTTCAAGCATATTTTTAAAATTGTAAAATACAGAAGTAGTTAAAGCACCATACTTAGAAATGGATAATAAAAGGTCAAGAGCTAAAATGATAGCATAAAGATTGTATTAATACTACATTTATGACAGATTTCCCGGATCAATTATGAGATGATCATAGGACAGACCTTAAGGCAGACCATAGACAAAATTATAAGATTTCTTAAACGAATTTAAAGATAATTAGTAGCCGAACTTCAAGATAATAATTTAAAGAATAGTAAAAGAGAATGGGGCCGGGACCGAGAGTCGAACTCGGATCGTAGCCTCCACAGGGCTACAGGATAACCGCTACCCTACCCCGGCATGGTAATAGGGTGCTTCACAGCGAAGCACCTTATACTAGTACTTTTGTTAGATAAACTTTTTCCTCAAAATGAAGAAAGAGGGCTTATTTGAGCCTTTCAATAATAAGCTCAGCCACTTGTTTACCGGAAATAAGCATTCCACCGAATACCGGACCCATACGTGGCGCACCTGCTACAGCATTGGCTGCCATTCCATCAACATACAGGTTTGGATATACTTCCTTTGTGGTTTCCACAAGCATGCGCTCCCCAACATCTGCCCACATTGGTTTTTCGCCAACAACCCCAAGTTCACCCAGTTTTGCCCCAGGAACCTTGCGCTGCACAGTGTTACAGACAGCTGCCTCATGACCGGTACCATCGACCACGACCTTGGCACGTATTGCCAGAGGGTCAACATGAAGTCTTCCGATCTCCACTGCAGTCCAATTGATGACAAGTCCACATACCTCATCATTTTCCCTAATCATGACATCCTCAACATTCACAAGGTTGAAGATCTCAGTACCTGCAGTTGTTGCACCACTTATAAGCTTACCAACGGACTCAACGGAATTGGCTATGTAATAACCTTCCTCATATTCATGATAGTCAATATCAAAATCATCCAGAATATGGCGTGCTTCTTCCTGAACAACGATACGTGGGAACATCATCCCGCCAGCCCACATGCCGCCACCCACGGACAGCTTCTTCTCGTAGATCACTGTTTTTAAGCCTGCTTCTGCAAGATACTTTGCAGCTACAAGATTTGCAGGCCCTCCACCTACAAGTGCAACATCTACTTCTGTGTAATCAAGGAATACCTTAGAGAACTCGTCTATAATCGCTCTTGAAATTGTGACCTCATCAAGTTTCATATTACTGCCTCGTGATAATTAAAATCCAAAGGGTCATTGGATACATGTATCTTAAACTTATTGGAACCGGCAAAAAACGCCATACAAAAAAGATAAAACTTAATGAAAATAACAACTCAAAAAAGATAGAGAATAAAGATCATGCCATTTTTAAAGTGACCCAGAACATGCTGCCTTCCCCATTCGGATTGTCAGCAACACCAACCTTACCACCATGCAAGTCAACGACCCTCTTAACAATAGCAAGTCCTAATCCTGTGCCTTTTATGTTGCCTTTATCCAGCCTCTTAAAGCGTTCAAAGACCAGTTCCTTATCCTCATCAAGGATACCAAAGCCCTGGTCCATGACCTTTACCTTCCACTCCCCACCAAGATCCTCAATTTCCACAGTGATACAAGTATCTTCAGGACTGTACTTTATTGCATTTGACAGGAAGTTCACAAAGACCTGCTCGATCATCGGATCGACAAGTGCAGGATAAGATCCTTTAAGAGACATATGTAGACTCATCCTGTTTTCATTCAACTGCGACTCAAGGGTGTGCGCAACATTGTTCAGGATCTCTCCAAGGTCCATAACATTGAGCCTTACCTTAGATACTGACTCGATCTTTGCGAACGTAGCAGCACTCTCGATCATAGTGATCAGTTTTTTATTCGTACGCTCAATCGCCTTAAGCATACGCAGATCACCATCTTCAAACTTACTTCTTTTAAGAAGAATATCAGTGAAACCTTTTACAGCACCTGCAGGGTTCATTAGATCATGCCGGATGATGTCAATAAAAAGATCCTTCAATTCATTGGAATGCTCCAGCTGATTTGCATAATCTTTCAATGCAACTTCTGTTTTTTTGCGCTCTGTGATATCTTCACCGGAACTTAAGATACCCGAAATATCACCATTTCCATCCATGAGAAGGGAATTATGCCAGCTTATTATCCGCTCTTCACCTTCAGCAGTGATTATGGAATTCTCAGAGTATTCAAATTCGTCAATTTCACCATTTAGCAAACTGGAGAATATCTTCTTCGTATAATCGGATTCTTCTGGAGGCAGGAATGAATCGAACCAATTCTTCCCAAGGACATCCTCTTCATCCCTCCCAAGGATCTCACAACCCTTCCTATTGACAAGCATCACATTCTGGTTCTTGTCAAGTACTAGAAGAATGACACCTGCAACATCAAGATATTTCTGTGCCTCGTCGCGCTGGGAGATGAGACTATTATGCAGTTGCCTTATCTTTATAAGGGACTTGACCCTTGTCTCAAGCTCAAGCCTGTCAACTGGTTTTGAAAGAAAATCGTCCGCACCTGCTTCTATACTTTTTATTTTATCATCTTTACCTGAAAGAGCAGTTACCATAACTACAGGCAGGAACTGATAAAGAGGATCATCCTTCAGGGCCGTACATACATCAAACCCACTTACATCAGGCATCATGACATCGAGAAGTACCAGATCGACGTTTTCAGTCCTCGCCTTTTCAAGTCCCTCTGCACCACCATAAGCAGAGATTACCTCATAATCCCCGGAAAGATAGATCTCCATTAGCTCCACATTCAAAGGTTCATCATCGACGACCAGTATTTTTGGAACTGAACTTTCATTCATTGCTACACCAAAAATAACTCAGTTAAGCAGATCCCTTTAGATAATCAGCTATTTGGTCCTTGAATTCAGGCACATTGATGGGTTTGGAAATGTATCCCGTACACCCGGCATTCAGGAACTTACACCCATCACCAGTCATTGAATGGGCTGTAAGGGCCACCACAGGTATATCTGCAGTTTCCACATCATTCTTAAGATGCTCAAGCACCTCGAGTCCATCCATGCGAGGAAGCTGCATATCCAATAAAATAAGATCATAATTGCCCATTTTAACTTCATTAAGAGCTTGCGCACCATCTACTGCCTGCCCAACATTATAACCCCATGATTCCAGCAGAACCACAGTAAGTTCCATATTCATAGGATTATCTTCCACAACCAAAATTTGTTCCATAATTACCACTTTTTGAAGACTATTATTAAAAATTGTTAGCTCTTTTTAAATTTTATCCGGGGCACCTGCGTACCGCCATAGTAAGGAAAACACAACAACAAACCTGACATCATGCACTCATTCTGGCACAGTATAAAACATATTTATAGAACTATCACTTTTCCTATATAATATATCACAGACCAATATATAATAATTATCCCGTTAAGGTCATATACAGAAATGTAATTAGTTGCCTCATTCTAAGATTAGTAATATATCCAGCATTCGAGCTCCAGATGACATATAGAGAAGGAGCTTTCAGGAAATAGATTAAATCAGATCGTTTACTAATACCCTCATCGTAAGACGAAAAAGAGTTGATAAAATAGTCAGATCTGCCCAGAAGACAACATTAAATAGAAATAGGGAAGAAAACATCGAAACGTCCGACTCCACTGCAGACATAGTCATACTAAAACCCAAGGGTTATCCACTTAGCAGTATGCTTGATGAATATCCAGAGATAGAAGACCCTGATATCTTCGAACAATATGCAAGAAAACAGTGGAAGGGATTTCTGGCACGCAAGGGAGAATACCTTTTTGACCACAGAATGTATCCCGACTTTGCTTACAAGATCCTCGATGTGGAACCGCCCGAATCGGTCATTGGAATGGAAACCACCATAGTTGTCAATGAGGATGATAAGATCCCTATTACACCCGAGTTTGCGACAAGGATCACATTTGAAGATGTTATCGGCCAGACAACTGCCCGTAGGAAATGTAAACTTATCGAGCGTTTTCTCGAAGATCCGGAAAAGTTTGGTAAATGGGCACCCCGAAACGTACTGTTCTATGGACCATCCGGAACTGGCAAGACAATGCTCGCAAAAGCTCTTGCCAACAAAACAGAGGTACCACTGTTGCCTATAAAGGCTACACAGCTTATCGGAGAATTTGTAGGAGAAGGTGCCCGCCAGATACACCAGCTTTATGATAGGGCTGAAGAGATGCAGCCATGCATAATATTCATTGACGAACTGGATGCCATTGCACTGGACAGGAAATTCCAGGAACTAAGAGGAGATGTGGCAGAGATCGTGAACGCACTGCTTACCGAAATGGATGGGATCGTGGAGCGCAAGGGAGTTTGCACCATAGGAGCAACGAACCGTATCGATAGCCTTGATTCTGCCGTAAGGAGCCGATTTGAGGAAGAGATCGAGTTCATATTACCCGATGAGCAGGACCGCCATATGATAATTGAACAGAACATAAGCACATTCCCACTTCCTGCCAAAGATATTGACCTGCAAAGGATCGCAAAGCTTACAGCAGGACTTTCAGGAAGGGATATTGTGGAAAAGGTTCTAAAGAATGCATTGCATCAGGCGATCATAGACGACCGGGAAGAGGTTGCACAGGAACTTTTTGAGAATGCAATTTCTAAACTGGTTAAAAAAGAAGACACTGGTGCTTTGAATAGACTTTATATATGAAAAATGAAAGCTTAATCCTAATAAACTAAACGTGATATTATGACCACCATCAAAGAAAATGACAGGTTCGAATGCAGAGTAGTGAACATTATTGACAACCTGAAGCAGTGGAAAGGAGTTACCGTCGAGGATGTGAATTCCGGAGGCAGAGTATACTTTGCGAAGGTCAAGGCAGAAGGATTCAACGTAAACATCGGAGATTCACTTTTCATAGGCGTAAAGGAGCTGCCTTATGGATTAGAGGAAATGTCCATGGAAGTTCACCTCTATGATGAAGACGATAAAGAACTTGACTGGACCATATTATGATCATGATCCAGCGACCTACCTTTTTTATTTGTTAATTAAATTATAACGTAACTTGCAGTTTGACCCATTGAACCTGTCACTAACTCATTGATACGCATAATAAGCAATTCATTCATTCATTCATTCATTCATTCATTCAGCCAGCTAGTCATTTAGTCTATCAGGTAGCCAATTAGGTAGGCAATCAATCAATCAATCAATCAATCAATCAATCGTTAGCCAACCAGTTATTCACACAGTCATTCATCGATCCACTTGATCTTGTAAGTGTGGCTAAGACCCTTTTCTCCAGGAACCTCTATTTCAGCAACCTTGTGCTTAAGCAACGTATCCACACAACCCTGATCGAACAGATCGACAGGACCTTGCCACTCCCTGCGTATTGAATCCATATCAAAAAAGCGGAGTATATTGACCACCCCCAATGTTGTACCATACTTCGAATTCGAAGGCAACATCTCGGGCATCAGATCAAAGACAGGTTCAGTACTAAGCTCAAACCATTCATGATTGACAATGATATTCCACCTGTCTGTGGAATTCTCCTGTGCATATAATGCCTCTATTGCATAATTCATATTGATGCCCAGTTTCTTTTCCACAGGGACTTTACGAGGAACAAGGTCCTTTTTACGAGTCTGATCATAACGGAAAGTTTCAGGGTATCGAAACATCTGGCCAAGTTTCATCTTTTTGGAGATGATCCTGTTAATATCATGCTCCACTTGTTTGGACCTTGCAAAATTAAGTGCTATGGCCTGGTCAATACGGTTTAAAGGCATCTCATGATCATCTTGCGCAAGCCGTACTGCAGTATTACAGACCTTAGTAGTAATTTTATCGATACTCAGGGATATCAGGACGTCCTCGCCCTTCAGGGAAGCTATCTTCATTATCACATCATTGAACTCACTTATGTGATAGGGATCAATTACCTCTTTTCCACCTAGATCATGAAACTTGCAAGTATGTCGTTCACCTAACATGGTACCACCAACCATTACAAGTAATAGTTTGGGTGCCTGAACTTAAAAGAGTTGTGTAATGCAGAAAATAAAAGGAATAGAAGATTATTCATCCCTTATAGGGAACTTCGATGGACATCAGGTCTTCTGCAATTATAACATCCTCAAATATTGCTTTTGCATCGTTCAGCAAAGGAGAAACATCATCCGAATACCTTGAACTGACATGTGTCAGCACCAGTTTCTTTACACCCGCCTTCTTTGCCAGTGCTGCAGCCTCACCTGCAGTGGAATGTTTTGCTTCCTTTGCCCATTCGAGCTTTTCATCAGCAAGCGTTCCATCATGTATCAAAAGGTCAGCACCCTCACTCGCTTCCAGGATATCCCTGCATGGTCTCGTATCACCGCTGTATATAATAGTCCTTCCTGGCCGGGATTCACCAACCACATCTTCAGAACTTATGACCTTGCCATCAATTTCCACATCCTCCCCTTTATGAAGTTTTGAAAAGAGAGGACCTATCGGAACACCAAGTTCCATAGCTTTTTTCCGGTCGAACTTTCCCGGCCTCGGATCTTCCACCAGGGCATACCCAATGCTACGTACGTTGTGATCTGTCTGTAAAGCAACGACAGAATAACCATCCCGCTTTACAACATCACCGCGCTCCATTTTGACAGCCTTTATCTCGAACTTCAGCTTGTAGTAGCCAAGAGCCGAAAGCAACTTTACGAACTCCCCCACCCATTCAGGGCCATATATGGTGAGTGGTTCGGTCCTTCCCTGAAAGGACATGGTCTGTACAAGACCAGGTATGCCGAGAATATGATCTGCATGGAAATGCGTGATAAATATGGATGAGAGGTTCATCATCCCTGTCTTTGCACGCATCATCTGCTGCTGAGCACCTTCCCCACAGTCGAACATGATAAGTTCCCCATCCCTGTTGACCATGATTGCGGAAGGATTGCGGTTCTTGGTGGGTAAAGAACCACCGGTACCTAAAAATGTTACAAGAAGCATGTATTAATTATTATGCGATAAAATTATTTATCTGTTATCACATTTGCATTCATTAATGGATACTTGCGGCAAATCTGAGCGGCTCGAAAAGTTCATATAGAATCCTATTAGTAAAGGAAGTCCATTAACCGATTATATATGATAGAAATTCATATCACTATTAATTAATAAGAGGATAAATTTATGCAATTTCAGGGAAGATCAAAAAGGAAATACACAGGAGCAAAGATCAAATCATCACGCGGTAAGAGGAAATATGAACTCGGGCGTGAACCTGCAGAAACACATGTTGCTGACACAAAGAGGAAGAACATCTCAACACGTGGCGGAAACAGAAAGGTAAGGCTCCTGCAGAGCAACACTGCAAACGTCACAAACCCTGCAGATGGAAAGACAGTTGTTTCAGCTATCGAAACAGTTGTTGACAACACTGCAAACGAGCACTACATCAGACGTAACACCATCACAAAGGGCTCAGTAATCAAGACCGCAGCTGGCAATGCTATTGTCACAAGCCGCCCTGGACAGGATGGCGTGGTCAACGCAGTATTGATCGAGTAATATTACTTGATCAACTTCTTTTTAAACCCAGGATGTTTCAGGTATGGATGAGCAAACACGCAACATACTGGAGATCCTTGAAGAAGACGCAAGGATCGTACCAGAAGAGATCGCATCACTCACCGGCATGACCGTTGAGGAAGTGAGCCAGAAGATAGAGTATCTTGAGAAAGCGAAGATCATTCGCAAATACAAGACCATCATCGACTGGGAACTGGCAGGCGAGAACTATGTTTATGCCATCATTGAGCTTAAGGTTCAACTGGAACGCAAACTGGGATATCAGGCAATTGCCGAGAGGCTTTACAAGTTCCCGGAAGTACGCTCAGTAAGACTACTTTCCGGAGAACATGACATTTCAATTACAGTGCGCGGCAATTCCATGAAACAGGTCGCATTCTTCGTAGCGGAGAAGATCGCGACATTGGACCAGGTCCAGAGCACTGCCACCCACTTTGTTCTGAAGACCTACAAGGAAAATGGGCTGATCCTGGATGAGCCAGATCAGGTCAAGAGACTTGCAGTCTCCCCATAATACTTTTTTCTTCTGACCTGCTTTCCCCATTCATAATGGAGGCATCTATCTTGAGAACACAATGTAACCCCTCCCGGTTTGTATCGAACAGTATGCAAAAAGTACCCCCATCGGGTATTCGAAAGTTCTTCGACATGGCGTCCGACAGCGAAGACGTCATCTCCCTTGGAGTTGGAGAACCTGATTATGTGACACCATGGCACATACGGGAAGCGTGCATACACTCAATCGAACACGGGGAAACATCATACACCTCTAACTATGGCCTTATGGAGCTTCGTGAAGAGATCTCAAGGTCATACACAAAAAGGCACAATGTATACTATGACCCAAACGATGAGATACTTGTCACCACAGGCGTAAGTGAGGCACTTGACCTTGCGATACGGGCTATCGTGAACCCTGGCGATGAGATCATCGTAGTACAGCCATCATATGTGGCTTACGTGCCTTCCATAATATTCGCAGGCGGAGTTCCTGTTACCATTGGTGCAAAAGGAGAAAATGATTTCAGGATCACAGCCGAAGAGATAGAAGCTGCCATTACGAACAAAACAAAAGCAGTCATCATAAACTATCCAAATAATCCTACCGGCGCCACAATGGACAGAGATGAACTGGAAGCCATTGCAGATGTCATTGTAGAACATGATATTATGATGATATCAGATGACGTCTACGAGAGACTTACCTACGAGGGAAATCATACATGTTTTTCAGCCCTTGAAGGAATGCGTGACCGGACCATCATGCTGAACGGATTCTCAAAGGCATATGCAATGACAGGATTCAGGATGGCATATGCAATGGCAGCCCCCGAGATCATCAATTCAATGATGCTGATCCACCAGTATTCCATGCTCTGCGCCCCAATAACAGCACAGGTTGGTGCTATCGAAGCACTTCGCAACGGAGAGGAAGAAGTTAGCAAAATGGTCCGGGAGTACGACAGGCGCAGGAAGCTCATCGTTGGCGGATTGAACGATATCGGACTGGATTGCTTCAACCCAAAAGGAGCATTCTATGCATTCCCATCCATCAAGAGCACAGGGCTGACATCTGACGAATTTGCAGAAAGGCTGCTTCAAGAGCAGAATGTCGTAACAATTCCAGGAGATATCTTCGGCGATACCGGAGCAGGATTCCTTCGCTGTGCCTATGCAGCATCAAGGGAAGATATCAAGGAAGCTATTGACAGGATAGGTACGTTTGTAGACGGATTATGAAAATAATCCATCTTTTTTAAAATATTATAATAGAACCAGTCGGATCAGTTAGTCCCAAGAAGCTCTTTATCAATATTCTCGACCAGGCCACTGACCTTCTCATACCACTGGTCGATATTTTCCTTGAGCATTTCCTTGACCCTCGTAGGGTCAACAGCTACATATTCATAAAAATAGCCACCAATATCGATAGTCTTGGTCTCACGATAGACAAGTCCACATGATATCAGGTTCTGTAATGACCGGTATGCAGTACTTCGCTCCCTGTTGAGATGTTCACCCAGACTTTCAGCAGTCATAGGTCCATTGGCAAGCAAGCATTTGTATGCATCCATATCAAGTGCTTTTAAGCCCAAGATACACTTTGCCACGTCGTCACATTCACAGTTAGCCCTTAACATTTCCCGAATTGATGCTGTCATTATTCACCACTTATTATTTACTGATACTTATAAAGCACTCTTGTACAGTTTATACAAAACCATAATATTCACGTCGTTAATTATATATATAGTTTATCAGAATCCTCACACCTTGACAACTATAATTCCTGAAAATGAACGTTCAAGTGAACCACTGGACACAGAGCGACTGATATACCACCCCGACATGATACGTGCAAATGAGTGGGTACTTACTGAATACCAGCCCCCTACGAGGGATTTTTGCATCTTCGTACCCTGTGCCATGAGGAAGCCATATCATACCAGCCCCTCACACAAGATGTATGACCGCATTATCTTCGGCATACTCGAACAAGAGGATGCACATGTTGTGGTATTTGGCACCTGCGGGATCACTCCACGGGAGATAGATAACGAATACCCTTTCACTGATTATAAGTTCATGATGGGGAAGTGCAATGTCGCTAAGATAAAACGTGATTTCATCAAGATGGAAAGTGAGAGGCTTGCAAAGTATCTGGAAAGAACACGCGATAACTACAAGCACCGAATTGCATATTGTATCGGCGACTTCAGGACGGCCATGGAAAAAGCAGTTGAAATGACCAACATTGACGTTGTCATTGTGCCTGACAGGAAGACTATGGAAGAGGTCGCTAACCCGAATAAGCGCTTTAAGTATGGAAGCCTCAGCCAGCGCCAGTATCTTCAGGACTTTTCAGACTCCATCACAAGTATACTGAATATCCCGGAACGTACCGTGGGAGTTCATGATGACCACTCAACTAACGATATGGACTGGTATCTTTTGTAAATACTTCCAGTAAACAAAGCAGACCACATAAGTAAATAATTAAGTCGATAAGTGAATAATTAAAGTGGTAATGCGAACAAAAAACAGCTTAAGTATATTTAAAGTAAAAAAGGAAGGTACCTGAAAGGCACCTTTTCATTTATACGTTAATATTATTTCTCAAGATATGGTGACTGAGCAAGTACAGCCATACCACTGTCAGAAATATTGAGTACCCTAACTTCGTTGATGGTGCCTGAACCTCTGAGCTTCATTACATAGATGGTACGCTGGAGGTTGCTTCCTATGATCTCGCGACCAAGTTTGACAACAGCATCTGCACCATATTCAACCATCTCGTCCAGTCCGAACATAACACCAACGGTTACAAGAGCTGTAACATTGCGTTTCCTGAAGATACCAAAGATATCATCGATCAATGTGCGCAGCTTGTAGTTGGACTCAATTGCAAGGAACATTGCTTCAATGGAATCGATGAACACACGATCAGGTTTTGTTTCCTCGATCTTGCTTTCCACCAGTTTCTTGAAGCTCTTGATAAGCTCTGTCGGAGCGATCTCCACACTCTTCTGGAGACGAAGGCTTGGGTCTGTGATGTCTACAAATACCAGTTTGCCTTCTGCGACCATGGAATCGAGATCCCATCCGAAGGATGCTTGCATTTCACGTACGAGAGACTTGGATTCCTCGGATGTGATGATGCACATCACGGTTTCGCCTTTTTCAATACCTTCCATCAGGAATTGGGTTCCAAAGATAGTTTTACCTGTACCGGACTTTCCTGAGACAACATTAGCAGTCCCTTTGAAGAAGCCCCCACGTAACATTTCATCCAATCCACGAATTCCCGTGCTAACCCTTTCTTGAGTTACTTCATCAGCCATCTTTACACCTGATAATATAGTTAGATCATATCGATATTTTTAAAATAGAATCATGAGATCCTGACAGACATAATGAATACTTTTTCCCACTACTCATATAGACAAGCACCCATTAGTATCTGTGTTATCTATACCAGTATGCCTTGTTATGATATAAAAAATGATTTATTTCCACACAGATGATCAGAATTGAACCATCAATTCGACCATCGATCCAACAATCATTTCAAGCCTCAACACCGACATCTTCCTCCCTTACGATCTCAAGAAAAATATCACGATACATCAATTTCTCTATCGTTCGGGAAACATATCCACGGTGCTGATGTTTCTGAATATCTTCATTAAGGCGCATGTCCGAATCGACCTGCACCCTTATAAGGCACAACCTGAACTGTTCTGCATCCTTGATCTCCATCATATAGAACTTCTCCAGAAGGAAGGGGAGAAGGTATGGGTCATCTATTGCCTCACAAAGAAGAAGCTGCTCTTCAGGAATATTGTGAATGTCAGTGCCAGCAGCGACATTCCCCGTAACCAGCCTTACTGTTTGCATGGAATATTTTTTATCACCCAGAATTGCGAATTCAACCATATTTAGCCTCCTTGAATATTAAAGCAGATCATCTATTTATGAGGATATTTTTGCACCGTTTCAGATCTTCCGCCGTATTTATGTTCAAAGCGATCTCAGGATCATCAAGCATGTAATTATGATATTTCTGCTCCTCATTGATATGCTTCCCATCAAGAATATTAATGCCAGCAGGCACAATTAGCTTACCGCTCCAATTGAAGACCGTGTCCGGTCGTATGCCCACCTCGCTGCAAAGAGAAAGAGGTATGAAAACGGACATTGACTCTTCCTCACACGATTCATAGGCATCAATGATGGAATCCAGGAGTGCCGGCGTCACAAGAGGAAGGTCAGACATTATTATCATCACAGGACCCTTTATACCTGAACTCTCCACGGCATAGACCATATCCCCTACATAGTTGTCACCTGCCGTATTGATCTCCTGTATATGATCACCATATTTCTCCCTCACAAGCTCTTCAGTAGCGGGCGTTGAAGGAGACACTGCTACGAATATGCGTTCGATGTGTGAAGACTTTTCCAGAGAATCGATAACGTAACTTATAAGAGGTTTACCAAGAAGTTCGACACATGGTTTTTCACCCATTCCAAGTCGAAGTCCCTGCCCGCCTGCCATTATAACAGCGTCCAAAGCAATCCTCCATTTCCATTATTGATAGCGATCACCATGAGAGTTATTGCGATCAGTACAATGATACGTGCGATCTCGTTTGCAGTTCCGATACAATCCCCGTTCACACCTTTGAAATGGCGGTTGGAGATGTTAATTATAACAAATGCGGAAATTATGGCTGCCAGATATCCGATAACTCCAATGGAACCGAAAGCCAGTACGCTTGCTACAATACCAAGTATGAAGGATACTACATATCTCGGGAAGGTCGTGCTGTTGATTATCATGGAACCAAGCCCTTCGTGAATGGGTTTCCCAAATGCAGCAACCGTAAGCATCGCCTGCTTGGCACCGATCTCGGCCACAAGTAACGAGACTGCAAGCATTAACGCAGCATTGTCAGAGAAGAATATGAGTTCAGCCTGAAGAGCAGAAATTGATGCATACAGAGCAAGCAATGCAAGAATTGCATAACCCACTCCCCCGATACCGAGGGCAACATCCTTGAGAGCTTTTATCTTCTTTTCAAGTGAACCGTGAGCAGTAGCTCCATCACCGAAATCCCCCAGGCCATCAAGATGGTTCAACCCCGTAAGATAGTAGATAAATACCATGATAAGAATTGCACTGATCTGGTCCGGCATCACAGTCTCAGTAATAAAAGCAAAGACCCCGATCATAAGACCCAGGACCACACCTGCGAATGTCTGTAGATAGCTACGCTTTACCAGCTCATCAAACCCTTCCATCGTCATACCCACAGGTATAGTGGAAAGGAAACCAAAACTTGTCTTAAGAGCAAGCAAAAAATTGTTCATGCTGCTATCACACCACTTACATCTTTATTTTTACGTGACTTTTTTTCATTTTCAGCAGCTTCAGCCATACCCCTTGTATACATGTTAGCTGAAACCCCACCAATAAGACCACCGATGACGTCGTCCATGAACGGACCTAACTTAGAGAGGATGCCGGGTTTTTGTTTGTCGAAACGCACGAACTCGAACATGCCTTTATCACCACTAATATACTTGGCAATGCTCATTCCGATTACCTCATCTGCGATGATGAATGTAAGGTCTTTCTCATAAGAACTCTTACTTATATTTGGCAGCTTACCTTTCTCACCATCCCTTTCCAGAAGGATGCCGGAATAGATCAGAAGGCAAAGGTTGGCATCAGATATGGCGATATCAAACTCCTTCCTGAAACGCGCTTCTGCGATCTCACGGGTCTCCAGACCGGGATGTGGAGCATAAAGCTCAAGAGCAGTATCCACAAGCATCTTCACGGTTATACCTTCCTCCTCCAGTATATCGATGATATCGGAGGTGATCTCACCTTCCAGCTCTTTTGGCTGGTCCTTCTTCAGGTCCTGAGAGTCTATATCTGAAAGTTTCATAATGATCACTCACATGGTATGATTAGATGTAGTTGATTATAACTGAAATTATATAGATTAACACTGCAAACGAGATCACTGCAAGTATCGAGGCTGCAGCAATTACCAACGATGCTTGTTTTATATCTTCTGCCACAGGCATGGAAAAATCCTTGCCGATCACATAGGTATTCGGTTTCTCCAGACGCACACCAAGCACACCGGCCACAGAAGCCATCGGATAACCGGAATTTGGCGAAGAGCATGAACGACAGTCACTGGTAGCACACTTTATCGCACCACCATGGTCAAGTTTCTTCCCTTGTGAGACCATTCCCGCAAGGACAGATCCAAGAGTGATGTAAATAACACAGATACGTGCAGGGATCCAGTTGAGGACATCATCGGTCTTTGCCGAGAAGTATCCAAGGTCCCTGTGTTTCTCATCCATGTAGCCTACCATTGAATCGAGGGTGCTCACTGCCTTGAACGCGTATGCCCCTATCAGACCATAAGGCCCAAGGATCGCATAATAAAACAGAGGGCTTAAAATGCCATCCACGAAATTCTCCGAGCAGGTCTCGATAACAGATGAAGAGACCTGACCTTCGCTTAGCTGCGAGGTGTCCCTGCTGACGTACATAGACAACTTCTGACGTGCAGAAGGCAGATCACCTTTTACTAGCTCAGTATTGACCTCGACACCAGCCTCTATAAGGCGGCGTATGGCAAAGGTGGACTTGAGGAAATAAGCTTCGATGAGAAGTACCACAAACCCAGGCAATATAGAGAGGTTTGCAACCAGCAGCACAGCATAGCCGATCGATGATGCAAACAGTATAACAACAAGGGCGAAAAGCACACCATAGAGCTTCCTGTGTGTGGCAGGAGCTGATCTTTTGAAGAAGCCGATCAGGTTGCCTATCCAGACCACCGGATGCAGAGCTGTTGGAGGTTCTCCTATCAACAGGTCAAATGCAGTTGCAAGGAGGAGCACCGATATGAGATGGTCAGTACCAGGAAGAAAAGGTTCGATCATAGAACAGGCTCCACGACCTTAGTCCATGCCTTTTTTAGTTTATCATCCATCTGGCCTTCACCGGAGAGTTCATTGAGGATATTTTCCACAACATCTTTTTGATGGACCACAACACAGTCTTCACAGCTCCAGACCTTGCCACCACTTGACCTATCCACCCATTTGCCCCCGGTTCGTTCATCCTCACATTTATAGAACGGACAGAAACAGAATGTACAGTCCTGACCAGGGAAATGATGACATGGATAGTACGGGCAATCAGTATTCGGACCCTGTGGCTTTGCATCCCCGCTTTCAAGCATACAGATAAGATCGAATCTTGCATTCTCCCGTGCTTTTTCAACGACAACTTTTCCGATAGCACGTGAAAGCCGGTCAGTCTCTTCCTTAGGCCTGACAGCTATCCTGACGTAATCCTTGCCCATGAACGGGAAGGAACTGCAATCCCTGATAAGCACCCCATGGGAAGCAAGACGTTCAGTCAGTTCGGTCGAATCAAATGAAGAATTGCTTATGTCTACAAGAATGTAATTGATCGTTGTATCTATCGGGATGAACTTGCGTATCCTTGAGATACGTTCTATGAGATATTCCCGGTCCTTCTTTATGGCTTCACGGGACTGAACAAGATAAGGACTGTCACAACCACCTTCCATGTTCATCAATGCAACACCGATCTCCTCAGGGATAGAACCAAGGTTCCAGGAAAGCCTTGCAGTATTAAGTGCTTCTGCCATTCTTTTTGAAGCTACACCAAAACCAATGCGGACCCCGGGAATTGCAAAATCCTTGGTCAGCGAGCGAAGTATGAATAGATGATCATTGTTCTCGACCATATCAGCAATACTCTGGGACGGATCATCAGCAAGTTCAATGAAAGCCTCATCAACGAAAAGAAGGGTGTGATTCAGTTCGCACCTTCTCGCAAGGTCAAGAAGGTCTTCCCTCTTACGTAATTTACCGGATGGATTGTTTGGGTTGCACACAAAGAGGAGCTTTGCACTTTCAAGGACCTCATCCGAAAGTCCCATGACCTCTTCCTGCTTTATGTACCGTACATCTGCCCCGGCAACTTTGCATTGCTGTTCATACTCTGCAAAAGTGGGGTGAGGTATGAGAACAATATCGTCATGCTCCAGAACTGCTTCTGCTACGAGCCTTATGATCTCACAGGAACCATTGCCAGGAACGATATTCTCAACAGAAAGTCCGTTTCCAAGGAAATTGACCGCTGCAGAACGATATTCCAGATAGCGATTATCCGGATACTGGGCAAATCTCTGCGCTGCCCGTTCCATGACATCATCAAGGTCAAGACCGCCTGAAGGATGATCAAAGGGACTTCCCAGAGGATTGAGGCTGGCGCTCAGGTCCAACATATCCGATTCAGGAATACCATAACGGTCAGCCATCTCACGAATAAGGCCTCCGTGAGCGGGACAGGCTAGTTCTACAACATGATCTTTAAGGGGGATTTGTTTTTTGTGCGACACGCTTATCGAATAATGTAAAGAACAGCAAATATATTAAGTTATTCAATTTAGGTTTCTTTAAAGGAATATGAGATTGAATTAAAACAGATGCTGCAACCAACAAATTTCTGAAGTAAAACAAGGAAAAATAAAGAGAAAGCTAATCAGTTTGGTTTGATTCAATCACAACAAGCATTCATCTCAACAACATTTCCTCACATTTGTGAAGACTTTCCACCGAATCAATACTGATAGCAACCTCAGGAATAGCAACAAGGTAATCAGTATCTTTCTGCTCTACATCTATAGTTATTGAATCAAGGATATTTATCCCCACAGGAACAAGCATTTCACCCTTTTTATTGAAAACGGTACCCGGCCTCAACCCAAGTTCACGATACAGACCAATGGGAGCGTAGACAGACATGGCAGGGAAACCAACTTTATCATAGGCTTTTACCATCATATCAATATGTTCCGATGTTACCAGCGGGAGATCCGGCATCAACACCATTACAGGACCGGTGATCCCGGAATCCTTTACGGCATTTACCATATCGCCCACATAATTGTCGCCCGAGGTTCTGAGAATTGAAACCCTGCCCGGATAATTATCCTTCACACATTGTTCAGTGTCCGGGGAATAAGGCGACACCTGAACAAATACTCGGTCGATATACATTGCACCAAGAAGTGAATCAAGAAGATAATTGATAAGTGGCCTATCTATGAGCATGACACATGCTTTCTCCTCCATGCCTAACCTCTGCGTTAGGCCACCTGCCATAATGATAGCATCCATTTTCAATTCTCCATATTAGAGGCGATCGGAAAAACCCATAATAGAGCCTGAACAACCGATCAAAGATTGGGAACCACTACTTTATCCCAGGCAACTTTAAGGTTATCCTCGGTCTCAATATCACGCATGAGGATCTTCAGAACATCCTGTACAATTTCTTTCCTGTGCATTATAGTACAACCCTCACAGTTCCAGACCTTGCTACCGGTGGTGCTATCGATCCAGCACCCACCTGTGCGAGGATCCTCACATGGATAGAACGGACAGAAACAGAAAGTACAGTCCTGGCATTGGAAGTGGCATGGATAGTATTCACAAGTATTTCTGGATGCAGGTTCACCGGATGCCGCACACTCGATGGTCTGCTTTAATTTCTCCTCGGCATAATCCTTCCCGGATTCGGTCAGAACATCCCCAATAGCCCGGATCAGCCGATCAGTCTCATCCCGAGTGCGAACTGCGATCCTTATGAAATCATTATCCAGCAGATAGAAAGAACTACAGTCCCTTACAAGGATACCATGGGATGCAAGCCGTTCTGTAAGTTCCACTGAATCCATCAAAAGTTCACTAATGTCAACAAGAACATAGTTCACAGTGCTTGGAAGGGGTTTAAAGCCATAGATACCGGAAAGTCGCTCTACAAGATAGTCCCTCTCCTGCTCAATGAAACTGCGGGACTCTACAAGGTATTTGCTGTAACATCCACCTTCCATCTCCAGAAGGGCAGTACCTACAACATCAGGAACAGAACCAAGGTTCCAGGAAAGTCTTGCAGTGTTCAATGCAAGTGCCATCTTCTCAGATGCAACACCAAATCCCAGACGTATGCCAGGGATTGCAAAGTTCTTGGTTAGAGAACGAAGTACAAAAATATGATCATTTGTCGCAGCTACATCAGCCACGCTCTGTGAAGGGTCAGCAAGTTCTATGAAAGCTTCATCGACGAACAGAAGAGTACCGTTTGCCTCACACCGTTTTGCAAGGTCAAGGATATCATCCCTTGGTATTAATTTGCCAGTGGGGTTGTTAGGATTGCAGACAAAGAGGATCTTTACATCATCCAATGCCTCATCTGAGATCTCCATCAGCCCTTCGTGCTCAAAGTAACGGATGTTTGCACCCATTATCCTGCACTGTTGCTCATACTCATCAAAAGTTGGCTGTGGGATACCCACAGTATCGTTCGTATCAAGCATACACTCTGCAACAAGGCGTATGGTCTCGCATGAACCATTACCGGGAATAATGTTCACAGCACTTATCCCATCACCCAAAAAGGATGCTGCGGCCTCCTTGTACTGTAGATAACGGTTATCAGGATAGTGATACATCCCCGGCTTCGAAGCGGCAAAGAGAGAAGCCAGGTCAAGACCATATTCCGGATGATCGAATGGGCTGTCTAAAGGGTTCAGGCTTGCGCTCATATCTATGATATCCGACTCAGATATCCCGTATTCCTGCGATGCCTTTCGCACAAGACCGCCATGCGATGCAGGCACAAGACCCACGATATGTTTTTTGAGAGGTAAACTTCTTTCATCTTCCAGATTCATCGTCACATTAATCGTGCTATGATATGAACAAAAGCTATATTAATTTATGTAAACTTTTCTTTAGAAACTCCGAAATTGTATTTCCGAACAGTTTTTTTTGAAGAGAAACGGAATCTATAGCAAACATACCATACGATTACTAAAATAAGACAACTGCAAATGTTCACAGATATGAATTGAATAAAAAACAATTAATCCGAAATTGTTAAATATGGAACCCAGCAATGAGAGTGTATCAGTGGAGTCATTGGATATTATATCCACTAAATGTCTACCACGAATATGTAAGGAAAGCCAGAGTATCCATAACCATTTAGCATATACAACATGGAGACTTGATCATGTAGATCGAACGGACTCTAAATCCGTTCAGCCGGGTTAGATTCCCGGAGTTTCCGCCAGATGGACATGGCTTTCCATTAAAACATATAGCACCATGATGTGACAAACATCGTGCGTGAGTAAAGGATGATGATAATATGAAGTACTTCGCAATAGGAGCATAGGCCTATGGAAAAGCAATTACTGGATGTTCTGGTCGGACTCAACGGAGTCTGGCTATCGCGAAGCGGATTACTTCATGGGATAAGAGACTTTGATATCACAAGGAATCATATTCATATTGAAACCGAGTGTGGGGCACGGTTTACAGTAAGAAATTCCAGATCCAGCCGTTCTGCAAGATCCCTAAGGAACAATAAGTACCGCAAACCTTGCAAGCGCTGTCGTCCAAGTGATGAACAGATCAATCGTTTTGTCAAAAAAACATTCAAAGAGAGAGGACAGACCGTTAGTGTGTTCTCCACAAAGAAGCCTACTCCCAAGAAGCCAAAACAAGCTGTTGTTAAATCCGTTTCAGTTTCTACACCAACTCCGACGACTGCAAGTGAAGCAGCCCCTGCCACACCTGAGAACAAAGGAGCAAAAGACAACAACAAGCCGGAAGTGAAATATTCACCTTCCCAGATCGAGAGGCTGAAGACACTGATGGCGCCTGATGACAAGATCCCGGTGCAGGGAGAATTACCGGAATTCAAGGATCTTGAAAAGGAACTGATCCAAAGAAGGCGCAACGACCTCATATCGATGTATGAAGAGGACAGGGAAGATCGCCTCGGTAAACTTGAAAGGACGATAACCGCGTTCTTCGTGGAAAGAGGTTTCCTTGAGATCAAATCCCCGATAATGATACCATTCGAATATGTCGAAAGAATGGGTATCGATAAGGACGATCATCTCTACAAGCAGATATTCCGTGTAGGAGACAACATGTGCCTGCGACCAATGCTGGCACCCTGCCTGTACAATTACCTGCGCAAGCTGGACAAGGTACTTCCGGACCCCATAAGGATATTCGAGATAGGACCATGCTACCGTAAGGAATCCGATGGCAGCAGACACCTGGAAGAGTTCACGATGCTGAACTTCTGCCAGATGGGATCCAACTGCACCAGAGAAGAACTGGAAGGCATCATAAGTGAGTTCCTCGAGTACCTGGGCATAGAGTATCAGATAGAAGCAGATGACTGCATGGTCTATGGAGATACCATCGACATTATGCATGGTGACCTGGAACTTTCCTCGGCAGTTGTCGGACCTATTCCTCTTGACAGAGAATGGGGAGTCAACAAACCATGGATCGGAGCAGGTTTCGGATTGGAAAGATTGCTTAAGGTCAAGCATGACTACACCAACATACGCCGTGCAAGCAGGTCCGAACTGTACTACAACGGAATCAATACTAATCTGTGAGGTGAATATCTTGTTTAAGAACATGGATAACGAAGACCTTGACAACTATGCAGAGCAGATCATAGACGGGGCACAGTTATCCGATGATGATATCAGGAGACTTCTTGAGACACAAAGTCCTGATGAAATTGAAAAGCTGCACTATGTAGCACGACGTATCAGGGACAATTTCTTCGGAAATAAGGTGTTCATGTACAGCTTTGTGTACTTCTCTACATACTGCAAGAACAAATGCACATTCTGTTACTATCGGAATGCAAATGAAATTGACAGATACCGTCTTAGCGTAGAAGACATCAGGAAGATCTGCCAGGTGATCAAGACCGAAGATGTACACATGGTCGACCTCACAATGGGAGAAGACCCATACTTCCACAACAAACCTGAACGGCTGGCAGAGTTTGTCAGGACCGTGAGGGAAGAGGTCGGAAAGCCGATCATGATATCCCCCGGAGTTGTTGACGATGATACCCTTGAAATGCTCAGGGACAACGGTGCCAACTTCCTTGCCTTGTATCAGGAAACATATGACATGGAACTGTACAAGCAACTAAGGGTTGAGCAATCATTTGAAGGCAGGATCAATTCAAGGAACCATGCTAAAAGGATCGGCTACTGTGTTGAGGATGGTATCCTGACAGAGGTCGAACCGGACATTGAATCCACCATCATATCATTAAGAGGACTGGCAACATCCGATCCGGATATGGTACGGGTCATGACATTCCTCCCACAGCATGGAACACCACTGGAAGGAAAGGAAATAAAGGACAGCTCATCAGAACTGAAGATAATATCCATACTCCGCCTTCTCTACCCGGACAAGCTTATTCCGGCATCACTTGACCTTGAGGGTATCGATGGAATGGTTCACAGGCTCAACGCAGGAGCAAACGTTGTCACATCCATAATATCTTCCAACTCATCCCTCGAAGGTGTCGTTAACTACGACAGAGAACATGCCGAAAGGGACAGGGATGTTAAGAGCGTCATCGCCAGACTGAAGACAATGGGCATGGAGCCCGCAGAACAATGCGAGTTCGAGAAGTTGTTGGGGCGATAGGATGACGACGATCTGTTTAATAGGAGGCAAGCTACAGGGATTCGAAGTGAACTACCTTGCCAGGAAAGCGGGGATGGACGTTGTTCTGATAGACCGGAACGAGAAGCCACTTATCCGCAATGTTGTTGACGAATTCTACTGTTTTGACATAATTCAGGAACCGGAAAGGTTTATCGACATCTCAAGGGATGTCGATGCCATAATACCGGTAAATGAGAACCTTAATACCCTGAACTTCATAAGGGATATCAGCAGCAAGCTGGATTGTCCCGTTCTTTTTGATTTTGATGCATACCACATCAGTATGGACAAGAACAGGTCCAAGGAATATTTTGTATCCATCGGGATACCAACTCCGGATGACAAACCATCCCAACCACCATATTTTGTAAAACCTCCCTGTGAAAGCAGCAGCATTGGAACCAAGATAATCTACGACGATAGTGAACTTGAAGGGATCGAACCTTCCATGATTATCGAGGAATACCTGGAAGGCGATGTTGTATCACTGGAGATAATCGGTGATGGCAAGCATTTTGCAGTGGTGAAGGAAACAAAGGTACATATCGATGATACCTACGATTGTCATATGATTACGCCTATCGACCACGACCCTGAATTCAGGCAGATATCATACCAGCTTGCTGCCAACCTCAACCTGAAAGGTATCATGGATGTAGAGGCAATAGCTTCCGACAGGGGACTTAAAGTTCTCGAGATCGATGCCCGTTTCCCAAGCCAGACACCAACGGCCGTATACCATTCAAGTGGCATCAACCTTGTAGAGATGCTGATGCAGGCTTTTACTGATGGTGTAACTGAGATAGAAAAGGCACCTGAAAAAGGATACTGCATCTTTGAGCACTTATTACTGAAAGATGGGGAACTTATACCCGTTGGAGAACACGTCCTGTCCATGGGAAACAGCTATGACCTGTTCCATGAGGAGAACGGACTTGAAATATTCAGATCTGAAGGAAAGGATACTGTATTCACACTCATCTCAAAAGGCATTGATGAAGATGAAGTGAAAATTACACGCAGCAGAGGAATTGCATATATCGGACAACATTATGGATTGTAAGAGGTAATCACTATGGCACTATTGACACCTGAAGACCTGGAAGACCTGTTGAACAAGCTCAACATGAACAATAACATCATCAAAGAAGCCACCGGAATGGATATTGCACAGATATGCGAGGCAGTCTATGGTACAACCCCAGAGAAACAGAAAGTAGGGATCGTACCCATAACTTCCGGCAACGGCATAATCGGAAATTTCTCGGCATCCTTGCTTGCAATAACCGAATATTTCGGACTTGAAGGTTTTATTGCCGAGCATCCTGACATAACAGGATACCATCAGGCAGTGGCAGGTGGTGCGGACATAATACTGATGGCAGATGACCATATCTTCATTGCCCACAACCTTAGGAATGGTAAGATAGCAACCAACCATGTATGCACCGGCGTGATCTACTCGGAAATAGCTTCAAGGTACAAGCATGCCGATTCAAAGGATGTACTGGTCATAGGCCTTGGACGTGTGGGTTATGCCGGCGCGTCACATCTTGTAGAAAAGGGATTCAACGTATATGCTTGTGATCCGAACACCGATTTCATGAACAAGGCAATTGAAGAGCTTGGTGTGAAGGCATATGATGTTGACAAACCGAGGAAGTTCTCAATGGTCTTTGAGGCAACACCAAATGCAAATACCATATCAGAAGGAATGATCGCAGAACGCTGTCTTGTATCAACACCCGGGATCCCATGCGCCCTACCGGATGAACTTGTTGAAAAGTATGATATCGACCTTGTAATGGAACCACTGGTAATTGGAGTAGCAGCAATGCTCTATTCAGTTTTCTAAGAAGTTAGTGAAAAAGGAGTTATGTTTTGGCAGGAAGAAATGCCTGCTAAAAACATGCCCGAAATCAACATAATAAATCCATAATACTTGTCTAATGCGACTATTGCAGTTGATTTTTTCCAAACAAAAAGGTATATATATGGCAAATACATAGCGTATGTACCTTTCTAGCGATTATAAAGGATTTAAATTAAGGAGAATGTAAATGTCCGAATACACACAGAAGGAAAGATTAATTCGCGTACTGAATGGAGAGAAAGTTGACAGGATGCCAGCTATCTGTGTCACACAGACCGGAACAGTAGACCAGATGAAAGCAGTAAACATCTTCTGGCCAGAAGCAAACTATGATGCTGTACAGCTTGCAGGACTCGCAGAAGCAGGTCACACAGTTGTCGGTTTCGAAGCAGTCCGTGTACCATTCGACATCACCGCAGAAGCAGAGTTCTTCGGCTGTGGAATCAAAGACGGTACAGACGTACAGCAGCCATCCGTCATCAGCCACGTTGTAAACAGCCTCGATGACCTCAAGCAGTTCGAAGGATACGACGTCACAGACACAAGCAAGAGAATCTCCATCGTCCTCGAAGCAATCAAGATCCTCGCTGACAAATATGGAGAAGAAGTCCCAATCATCGGAAGTATGATCGGTCCTTTCTCCCTCGCACAGCACATCACCGGTGACTCCTGGTTCATGGACATCATGACAAAGGAAGAATACGGTCTTGAGATCATGGAATTCGCAACCGAATTCTCAATCAAATACGCACTCGCACAGGTCGACAGTGGCGCAAGCGTATTCTCCATCATTGACCCAACCGCAAGCTACCAGCTTATCGGTGCAGACTTCTACGCAAAGTTCGTAGTACCATTCCACCAGAAGCTCATTGACGCACTCAAAGAGCGTGGTGTACCAGCTGTACTCCACATCTGTGGTGACACAACCGAAGGTCTTGCACTCATGGAAACCTGTGGTGTAGCAGCAATCAGTGTTGACCAGAACGTTAACGCAGCAACAGCAGTCAGCAAGGTAGAGAAAGCACTCATCGTAGGTAACCTCGACCCAGTCAACTGCCTCTGGAACACAGACGTCGCAAACGTCAAAGCAGAGTCCGAGAGAGTACTCAAGGAACTCGATGGCAAGGGACTTCTCGCACCTGGCTGTGGTATCGTAAGCCAGACCCCAACCGAGAACCTCCAGGCAATGATCGAAGTAGCAAAGACTTGGACATACTAATTGTCCAATTCTTTTTTTCTTTAATTTCTTTTTTTTAATTCATTAAGCATTTGAACTTCATTTTGTCCGTATTTTATCCTTCTGCAAATTAATTCTGTTTGAACTTTTTCTCTGGCTTGATTCTATTCTGAGCTTCACTCTGAGCCTACCCCATATTCATTAATTTTTATCGGCATCCTTTAAAATCAAAAATGAACTATCTTCGGGACCCATTAGGACCTAAAGGACTTCAGATCCCAAAATCCAGCCCTATGGAAATAGGAATACTCCAGAAAGTGTTTTCCAATAGATGAAAATGTACAGATGAGAATAAATATATTAACGTTTCCCATTGGCTTTAAATACTTCATCGTATATGAGCATAATACATTAAATTCAAATATATACGAGAGGTAAAAAGATGAAAGTATGCGTACCTTCTGCAAAAAATGGTGGATTGGAAGATAATGTCGGACAGCACTTTGGAATGGTTCCGACCTATACTGTACTGGATACAGAAACAAATGATGTCCAGATCGTAGAGAACACAAGCCAGCACAACGGAGGCGTTGGACTGCCACCGGAACTACTATCAGAAGCAGGTGTCCATGTAATGCTTTGTGGAGGACTTGGAACAAAAGCTGTTAACATGTTCTCGGAATTTGGGATCGAGGTCTTCGTTGGAGCACAGGGAACTGTAGAAACAGCGATCAGCGATTGGAAAGAAGGCAACCTTGCAAGTCCAAACAGTGAAAATGTCTGCCAGGGACACGATCACGACCATGATCACCAACACTGAATGATATTATGAAGATCGCCATAGCAAGCGGAAAAGGCGGTACCGGTAAAACTACCGTAGCTGTGAACCTTGCCCTTTCGCTTCAGGACGCTCAGTTAATAGACTGTGACGTTGAAGAACCAAACTGCAACCTGTTCCTCAATAGGGAACTGGATCAGCTCACAGAAGTATCATCCATGATCCCCGAAATTGTGGAAGAGAACTGCACATATTGTAAGAAATGTTCTGACTTCTGTCGTTTCAACGCGATCGCAACCATCCCGAACAAGATCCTGACTTTCCCGACATTATGCCACAGCTGCGGAGGATGCATTATGGTCTGTCCTGAAGGAGCCATACAGGAACATGAGATAGTCACAGGGATCATCAGAAAAACTTCCGGAGATGATAAAAAAAGCCCTGAACTCTACGAAGGTTTACTGGACATCGGACAAACTATGGCATCACCTGTGATCAGTGAGCTTAAGAAGAACATCGATCCTGGGAAGACATCTATCATTGATGCACCGCCAGGAACCGCATGTCCGGTCCTGACAACACTTGAGGATGTTGACTACTGCATCCTTGTTACAGAACCCACTCCTTTTGGATTGCATGACCTGAAGCTGGCAGTGGAAGTAGTTCGAACACTTGAGATCCCACATGGGATAATCATCAACAGAAGTGGTAGTGGTGATAATAGTGTTGAAGAATTTTGCATGAACGAAAATGTAGAGATACTGATGAAGATACCCCATGACACAAAGATAGCGCAATTGTATTCGGAAGGGATACCATTTGTGCAGGAAATGGGACATTGGAAAGAGAAGTTCATACAACTCTACAGCTCGATACAGGACAGATATAGCAGGGAGATAGAAACATGAAGCAACTTGTGATCATCAGCGGTAAAGGAGGAACAGGGAAGACCACTATCACCGCTGCAATTGCATCAATGACAGAGAATGCCATAATTGCTGACTGTGATGTTGATGCCCCGAACCTGCATCTGATCCTGGAGCCTGAGATAATCGATACCTCCGACTTCTACGGAATGGAAATCGCACAGATCGATTCTGAAAAGTGTACCGGATGCAATATATGTATCGAGAATTGCAATTTTGATGCTATCCATACAGACCATTCCATAAACAGTTGCAAATGCGAAGGTTGCGGGGTCTGTGAATATGTTTGCCCTGAAAATGCTATCAAGATGATAAATAACCCTTCCGGAAGTGTTTTTAATTCCATGACCAGATATGGTCCAATGGTACATGCAGAGCTCATGATCGGGGAAGAAGCAAGCGGAAAATTGGTAACTGCAGTAAAAGAACATGCAGCATCACTTGCCAATGAGAATGAAGCCGAGCTTATAATATGTGATGGACCCCCCGGAACCGGATGCCCCGTAATAGCAGCCATTACAGGTGCAGACCTTGCCCTTATTGTCACAGAACCGAGCTTATCCGGAATACACGATCTGGAAAGGATCATACAGGTAACTGACCACTTCAGGATACCGGCAATCGTCTGTATTAATAAATATAACATCAATGAAGGGAACACAAAGCAGATCGAAAGTTCCTGCGAGGAAAATGGCATAATGGTAGCAGGAAAGCTTCCATATGATACAGTTCCGAACAAAGCGATGATCGGCAAAAAGACCATCATTGAATATGAAGACAATGAGTTCTCAGAAAAACTCCGGAACATCTGGAGAAAGGTAAGGTCAAAGCTCTGTGAAGATCAATGATCCGGAAAACAGATTAACTTTTAAGAGGTGAACAGGTCATGAAATGTGCGTCCTGTGATACAAGAAGATGCAGACAGGGAAAAGATTGCACTCCAAGAGAAGTACAACCAGAATATGCTTCAGAAGACCTTGAGATGATGAAGGCAGCTTCAAAGATAGAGGCGAACTTCTACATGGAGAAAACAAGGCTTGAAGAGCTGGTCCTTTTTGCAAAAGAGATGGGATATCGTAAGCTTGGAGTCGCTTTTTGCGTGGGCCTTGAGAACGAGGCCAGGACCTTTTGTAAGATACTTGAAAAGGACTTCATTGTTGAATCCGTCTGCTGCAAGATATGTGGTGTAGACAAGGAAGAATACGGACTGGACAAGATCAGAGACGGCAGGGAAACTACCTGCAACCCCATTGCACAGGCAATGATGCTCAACCGCGCAGGTACCGAACTTAATATCATCGTAGGACTCTGCATGGGTCATGATATATTGTTCAACAAGCATTCTGAAGCACCTGTTACTACATTCATTGTAAAGGACCGGGTACTCACACATAATCCTGCAGGAGCACTTTATTCCGGATATTACCTGAAGAAACGTTTCGGCTTGGAGAAAATGTGATGGAAATTACCATCGTCTATGACAATGAAGCAAAGACTGGCCTCAAAAAGGGCTGGGGATTTTCCAGTTATATCGAAACCGAAGACCGGAAAATACTGTTCGACACCGGATGGAACGGTTGTGCTTTAAGGAACAATCTTTCAGTACTTAGCATCCCGATCGAGGATATCGACATCCTTGTACTTTCCCACCAGCACTGGGACCATATCGGAGGTGTTCCGGAAATACTGGATGCTAACCCTGACCTCGAAATTTATGCTCCTGCATCATTTTCAGAGAAACTTAAAAATGAGATGTCAGCTCATTCAACTTTGCACGAGGTCACCGAAAAATGCAGGATATGCAACAACGTCTTTTCTACAGGTGAACTCGGAAATAACCCGAAGGAGCAGTCACTTATGCTCAAAACGGCCACCGGAATATATGTAATCACAGGCTGTGCACATCCGGGACTAGAGGCCATTATAGGAGCAGCAGAAAACGAGGGTAATGTCAGTGGCATCATAGGGGGATTGCATGATAGCCAGGAATACGATCTGCTGGAAGGACTTGAGTTCATAGGTGCAGGACACTGCACATCGAATATTGATACCATCAGAACAAAATTTCCGAATGCTTTTGTGCCTATTCCAGCAGGGTCCCGTTTCAAGCTCTGAATTGCCCGATAGTGCACTTCCAGATGACTGAAAGTTTACATGATGCAGAAGTATATCAAACAGTGAGAACATATTCTTTCAGAGAAAAGGTGAGAATATGAAAATTGCTATACCCAGCACGGAAAAAGGCGGATTGGATGATGACATCGAACTCCATTTCGGAAAGGCTGCAACATATACGATCTACGACAGCGAAACAGAAGAAGTTGAGATCATTGAGAACACGAGTGTCCACGTGGGCGGGAAGGGGCTTCCACATGAACTGCTGGTCAAGAATGGAGTTGATATCGTCCTGTGTTCCGGGGTCGGTCAGAAGATCGTTGACCTGCTGAACAAGAATGACATTGATATTTTCGTGGGTGCTGATGGTACGGTACAAGAAGCCATTAATTCCTGGAAAGCAGGGGATCTCTACCGACCAAAGAGCATAAACCTGAGCAAGGATCGCGGATTCGGGCTGACACAGCATAGCCTTTGAGAGGAAGAACAACGTTTGACCAGGAAAATATCCATGAAAGAGAAAACACAAGTAAATGTGACTCTTTTGTATTTTTCTATATATGTATTCTGAACTTTATAAGCAGCTATAATAATATATAAATACTATTATTTTTACTATGTGTAGCTACCGACTTGACCAATTATATTTTAATAATATTATATTACCAAGTTCGGAATTAGCCAACAATATATGTTCCCTTTGAATTTTCCAACAATCAGGATTTGTTCTTATGCGACCTGTTACAATAATTACACTGACAATATTAATATTTTGTATAGCTAATGTTGCACTTGCTATTCCTTCAGACGATAATTCACCTGCAATAAATGAAACTATAATTCCAGCACCAGAGTTGGCCCCCCTTAATCCGGCATTCATTGAGTATATGGAAAAACTGGAAGAAAACGAGGATAGGCAGGACTTCATAAAATCATCATCGCTAAGCACAGGCGAATCAATAAAAGAAAGATATCCTGTAAATGGCCTAATTCCATCCCCGGTTGACAATTCACATATATACAGGACCTATTCATCCGATGCAAATGATATTTTCTTTTTATCAGCATCTGAAGAAACCTTACCTTCATATTACGACCTTCGCAATGAGAGCAGGGTAACTCCTGTAAGGAATCAGGCAACATCAGGAAGCTGCTGGGCATTTGCTGCATATGCATCTCTAGAATCATGCATGATCCCCGATAGCGGATTTTATGACTTTTCCGAGAACCATCTTAAGAACATAATGTCAGAGAATTATTCAGAAGGATATGATCAGGACCCCAATATCGATGGTGGAAACTGCAATAAAGCCTTAGCATACCTGACCCGCTGGACCGGGCCGGTAAATGAATCCGATGACCCATATAACGACACATCAATTTATTCTGATACCAGCATCCCTGAAAGAAAACATGTTCAAGAGGTCATCTACCTTCCAGATAGGGATTATGAAACTTCACATGATGATGATTTTTTGAAAAATGCAGTCATGAAATATGGAGCAGTATACTCTTCTTTTGCTGTCAATTGGACTGGATTTGATGACAACGCTCTGACTTACTATTATAATGAGACTAATTATGTAGGAGGTCACGCTGTTGCCCTGGTGGGCTGGAACGATTCGTATCCAAAAGAAAATTTTAATATCATACCTCCTGGAGACGGTGCTTTTATCTGTAAGAACAGTTGGAACACCAGTGTTGGTGATGAAGGGTATTTCTATATCTCGTATTATGAACAAACATTTAATCGTGACATGGATCAGATAGCAGTCTTTGTCAGTGCGGAGGAGGTGGATAATTACGATAATATCTACCAGTACGACCCATTGGGATATACAGATAGCATGGGATATGAGAATGAAACTATCAATGTTTCATGGGCTGCAAACATTTTTACAGCAGGCTCCAACGAATATCTAAATGCAGTCAGTTTCTACACACCGGATGAGATGACGGACTATGAACTATACATATATATAAATCCGGATAAAGGACCCATCAACTCTTCCGGATATGAATATTTCACATCCGGTACCTTTGAGTATGCAGGATACCATACGCTCGATCTGAGTGAAACTGTTATACTCAAACCTAATCAGAATTTTTCCGTTGTGATCAATTTCACTGACCCGGATTATGCCAATCTTGTCGCAATAGAGAAACAACGACCAAACTACAGTAGCAAAGCAACAGCCAATCCCGGTGAAGGATATGTAAGTCCGAATGGCACCTCCTGGTCCGACATAACGGAATCATATGAAAATACAAGCATCTGCATCAAGGCATTTACTGATGAGCCGCATGTTGCAAAGATCATACTTGATCCGGTAAATGATACCATATATGCAGGAGAAACTTTGCAATTCAACGAGGAAGCATTCGACCAGTATAATTATCCAATTGATGCTAATGTTGTCTGGAGTTGTCAGAATGAGACTGTTGGTACCATTAATGCAACCTCAGGACTCTTTACCGCACACATTACGGGCAACACTACAATATTGGCAAGCAATTGTAGTGTAACAAATTCAACGAATATTACTGTCCTTGACAGACCTGTTTTCAGCATAACGGTAGATGAACCGCAGGAAGGTTACAATTACAGCACAGGTTCGATCTTCCTGAACGTGTCTGCAAATTTAGAAGTAAATACCTGGATGTACAACGTCAATTCCACAGGCAATCATACATTTACCCCAAACATTACACTAACTTTGCCAGAAGGTAAACATAATGTCACCGTGTTCGCCAACGATACAGTAGGCAATGTGGGATCAGCAATGGTTAATTTCACGATTGATATACCCCCACTCCCCAGTACTCCACGTAAAACCAGCTCATCTTCATCCGGCGGAGGAGGTTCAGGCAACACCGGTGAAGCCTTCGGGAATATTGCACTGAAAGAAGTGAAGACCATATTTACCAATAAAGATTCAGAGATTATCTATCACTTCGAAGAGGAAGATGACAAGATCGAGTACATTGGATTCTATTCATTGAAGAACTCAGGAAGAGTATCAGCAACTATCGAAGTCCTTAACGGAAAATCAACACTTGTTACCGAAAATCCACCAGGCATGGCCTATCAGCACATGAATATTTGGGTTGGGAAAGCAGGTTTTGCAACAGAGACCAATATTGTGGACCCGGTCATTGGGTTCAGGGTCAGCAAGTCATGGATCGTTGAAAATGATATTGATGAAACAACAATAACATTATGCAGGAATCATGATGGAAAATGGACACAGCTTTCTACCACGATACTCAACGAAGATATGGAATATATCTACTTTGAAGCCACAACCCCCGGATTTTCACCTTTTGCCATTGTTGGTTCTGCACAACAAATAGAAGTTACAGATCCAAGTTCGGAATTAGCGGATGTAACGGTGAGAAACAGCACAGTGGAATCAAACACAGAAACAGCATCTGAAAGCATGTCTCTTCCACTACTGTCAAATGGTATATTGATGACAATATTAGGATGTGCTTATCTGGCATTGAGAAAGCGAAGCTGATACTTCACTTTCTCTTCAAATATTTGATCATAAACTGGTACTTGAGAAAACTCGGAAGTATAGTTCATCCATCTTTCTTTTCTTTCCCGGAAGACAGCCATGGAAGTGCACACAGCGGACAATCTGGGCCAAATCCTGCAGCATTGTAACCGGTCATCCCACCGGAAACATTGTGTACATCACTGAAACCTTTCTGTTGCAGGATACTTGCACCCATACTTGAACGCTGTCCGCTTCCACAGATGACAACTGTCTTTGCATCGGGGTCAAGTTCCTTGTAAGAATCCCTGAGCTCGTGTACCGGAATGTTGATGGCATGTTGTATATGCCCGCCACTGAACTCAGAAACTGCCCTAACATCCACAAGAACGAAATCCTCATCGTCCCTCACCATATTGTCAAGCTCTAAGCTCGATACCTGACAGAGATGTTCTGTGGGAAGACCTGCCATGGACCAGGAGTGCATTCCACCATCAAGGAAGCCGACTATTCTGTCAAGGCCAACCCTGTGAAGCCAGATAGCTGCCTCCGCAGCCCTTTCGGGAGAATCTACAATCAACAATATATTCTTGTCAGGCGGTAGCAGCCAGCCTGAGAACGTGGCAAAATTGCTGTTAAGGTCAATGCTATATGAACCTGGTATGTGACGACCACCAAATGCCTCATAGCACCGGATATCAAGTACTATATTGTCAGGATCATCCAGCAGCCCCAGGAACTCCTCCGAAGGTATTGCTTTCAATGGAGGAAGATCCTCAATAATTTCCGGACCAGCCCTGTTAACATCGCTACACCTGTTGAAATGGTCTGGAGTTGCAGGCATATCCTCCGTAAGTGAACGGATGAAACTTTTCCTGTCACCTATGTTCAATGCATAATTGTAAAGCCTTTCATAGCCGATGGTCGTACTGCGTTTTGCAGCCATTGCCCTGCCACATAATGAGCCGGCACCATGTGCAGGATATACCTCACAAAAATCAGGCAGTTCCAGCAGTTTCCCTTGGAGGCTGTCATAGAGTTTCGAGGCCAGTTCTTCAGCTTTTCCCGGGAACAGGTCAGGCCTGCCAACATCACCTACGAAAAGAGTGTCACCACAGAAGACACATACAGGAACCTCACCGCGTGAACTGTCGGTCACCACATAGGAGACATGTTCAGGCGTATGTCCCGGAGTTTCCAGAACCTCTATGATCATGTCCTCGATCCCAAAGGAATCACCACCTGAGACTTCCATTGCATCGAATTTGCAATTTGCAGAACGTGGAACTACTATCGATGCGCCGGTCTTAGCCTGAATTTCCATGTGACCGGAAATGAAATCCGCATGCAGATGCGTTTCAAGGACATGTGTTATCTTCCAGCCCATCTGAGCCGCAGCATCCATATAAACATCGATGTCGCGACCGGGATCGATCACTGCACAGGCATTGTTACCACCAAGAAGGTATGAACTATGAGCTATTCCACTTGTAAATATCTGCTGAACGATCAAATTAAGGACCTCCCACCCTTTTGAGCCATCTATTAAGCAAATGGTAATTCTAAATGCTAAATATTGATTTCTGAATGCAAGAACTGATGGCAATATCGTAAAGACTTCAAAAACACTATAAGGGTTCATGAGATATATATTATTAATATAAAGTGATCGAAAACAAGATTCTTTTACAACTTTGAGGGTGCGTTGTGTTAACATTTGACCTTGGGTTGGACCCTGAATTATATGATTTTCTGACAAAAGCGATCCTTTCCCTTTTGATAGGAATACTGATAGGTATAGAAAGGGAGCACCGACGCAAGGATCAGGAAGTTTTCGCAGGAGTACGCACGTTTGCAATAGTATGTCTTAGCGGCATGCTTGCAAGCTATGTTTCAGAGGTGATGAATATCGCCATACTGCAGATTACCACGGCACTGGTTGCAGCCTCCTGTTTTGTGCTCGTATACAGGATATACACAGCCAGCGGAAAGCTTGGGATGACAAGTTCCATCGCCCTGTTCTCAACTTACTTGCTTGGTGTGCTGGTAGCCACGGGACGTTACCTTTTTGCCATTATAATAGCTGTGCTCATTACTTTACTGCTAATTGAGAAAAAACCGCTTCACTCCTTTGCACAACATCTCTCAGATGAGGAAATACTCAATGCGGTCCAGTTCCTTGTGGTCGCTTTCATTCTTTATCCACTGATGCCGGAAGAACCTGTAATGGGAGTTCTGAACCTGAAATCGGCAATCCTTATCGTGGTACTTGTCATGTTCATCGGTTTTGTCAGTTACATTTCCCTCAAAAGATTTGGAACCCGGGGAGGAATAACATATTCGGGACTATTTGGAGGGTTCATAAGCAGTGAGGCAACCACCGCTGCACTTGCAAACATGTCAAAGAGCAGATCCACCCTGATGGACGCACTGTACATCGGGATACTGATGTCAAACATCTCAATGATAATCAGCAACACCCTGATCGCATTGATAGTAGATCCCAGTGCAAGTACAATGCTCATGATGCTACCTCCGCAACTGGCAATGCTCATCGTGACGACCGGGATCGTCATAATAAGAAGAAAAGAAAATGATATTATGACCGAACCGCTGGAGATCGGTTCACCATTTGCACTGAAACCTGCTTTCAGGTTCGGTGCGATCTTCACAGTGCTTCTTGTCATCACCAGCATTTCAAGCGAATTCCTCGGTACTGCCGGAGTCTATGCATCGGCACTTGGCGGACTTGTCAGCAGTTCGGCTGTAACTGCATCCGTTGCTGCACTGGCATTCAGTGGGAACGTATCATACAGTGTGGCTGCACAGACCGCAGTGATAGCAGGGATCATCAGTACGCTCAACAAGCTGGTCCTTGTAAGGATATCCGGATCAAAGGAGCTCTACTACCGCTCAAGAAATACAATGTTACTGATAGCTATTGTGGGCATATCCACATTGTACCTGTGGAGCAGCTACACCAGCAATATCGGATTCTAAAGATCAAGGGAAAGACTATATGCATTAGATGTGAACACCTTTCAAAACATCCCTTATGAAGTGATATCAATGAATACACAGTACCGACCTTCTTTTGCAACTGAAGAACTGGTGTTCCATGGCGATGAGAGCAATACAGAAGGAAAAGCACTCTATTTCCCTGTGCATCAAAGAAAGATATTGATAGATGCTGAAAGACACCCTGATGACTATTTTTCATGCTATCAAAAAAAGCATATCTCCGACGGCACTGAAGTTATCTACATCGGAACACTTGATGGAGTACCATGTTACTGTTTTGAACTTAAGGAAGAACTTGAAGAAGGAAATATGCAGTACTTTGGCCTGCACGACCTCTATGGTGCAATTGATGAGGAAATGCTCGGTATCGCTTCCAGGGCAGTCCAAATGGCTGACTTTTACCGCACCCACCGATATTGCGGACTGTGTGGAGGAGCTGCCCACTACGTACCGGAAGAAACCGGAATGCAATGTCATAATTGTAACCACATAACGTACCCGCGGATAAGCCCTGCAGTCATAGTACTGATAGAAAGGGAAGATCACCTTCTTATGGCCCGCTCAAAGAATTTCCCTGATGGAGTCTATGGCCTTGTGGCAGGCTTTGTAGAAGCCGGGGAAACCATCGAGCACGCAGCTCACAGGGAAATAAAGGAGGAAGTTGGCGTTTCCATAAAGGACCTGAACTATTTTGCAAGCCAACCCTGGCCTTTCCCGTCCTCGCTAATGATAGGATTTACAGCGGACTTTGCAGAAGGGAAGATCGAAGTCGATGCTAATGAGATCGAAGATGCCTGCTGGTTCCATGTGGATGACATTCCGAAGCTTCCGGGAAAGAAGAGCATCTCACGTGCCCTCATTGACCATTTCATAGACAAACACGAAAGTTGCAAATAAAACAGACGGATCTTTGGTACCCACGCAAATTTTAAATAAATCTGTGTATAATCCTCCATATGGATGATATAACAGGATTGGAACTTTCGCCAAGGAAGATCGAATACCTGAAATACCTTTTTGAAAGGGGTGACAATGTACGCACCACCGAGATATCCAACCACATGAACGTGGACCCTTCCACCATTACCAAAGCTATCAATGAGCTTGCTTCATCAGGATATGTCAACCATGTTCCTTACCGGGGTTTCAGTCTTACGGAGAAAGGAAAGGATTATGCACACTTCCTGTTGAGAAGGCACAGGATACTTAGCCTGATGCTTAACCATTACGGGCTCACTGCAGAGGAATCGTGTGCAGAGGTTGCAAGGTTTGAAGGCTATGTGTCAAAAAAGGCCATAAATGCCATTTGCGATTCAATGGGACATCCAACCATAGGAGTTTGCGGCAGGATCGAACATGACAGCTGCAACCTTAAACATGAGCACCACGAAAAAAAAGATGAATAAGATTTATTTGCCTGCTTCGAGGATCTCTTTTACCTTCTGAAGCACCAATACTGCATCTTCCCTTTTTACATCTGAAGCATTGTTCCTGCAATATTCCAGAAGAGGCTCACGATCTTCCAGAAGTCCTTCCTCAACTGCTTTTTTAATTATTCCAAGGTAACTTCTCTGAGGATAGTGGATGCTTTTTGTTATCCTGATAAGACCTTCGCAGATCTCACTATCAATAATGCCTTTGACAACTGCTTCCCTGAAGGTCCCCCTTATGTTAACAAGGGGTGTTGAGACCTGTTCAAAGGTTTCGGGATTTGTTGTCACTGCAACCTCATCATCCGCCTCGATGACACCATCCCTGTACCAGCTATAGACCTTGCCCACACCGATCATGCCATGACTGTCAAGCTCAGAAGCACGCAACGCACCCATACTGCATCCACCAACTACCTTGATACCTTTTTTCATCGCACGGATTATTTCCTTGTGGGCTACTGCAGCCCTGTCAAAGAAAACACCATCGATGATACCAATTACATCATAGTCCTGACCTGACACCTTATCGATGTCGCCTCTTGCCACAGGTGGCAGGTAAACTGCATCAAGGATAGCCTTTGAATCTTCATGGCTGATACTCGTACCTGCAAAGATAACTGCTCTCATTGGATCACTTTTGTTTGCCGAACCTTCTTTTCCAGGGTTTCTCGCCAGATGTGGATCGTTTGCGTCCTTGTCTCACACGATGGCCTACACGTTCACGGTCAAGCGTGTACTGCTCGAATCCTGGAATTATTACCCTTACAACAGGAACACCTACTTTCTTGCGAGAAAGGTCGACCACAATGACACTGTCAGTGATCTTGCGCAGTTCATCGAGAACAACATCGATGTTCTCTGCAGGAGTTGACCTGGAGATATCAGTCAATTGTCCGGTTGTGACGGAGTCGGCTCCTTCATACCAGAAATTGTTCATCCTCTTCATGCGCTCATAACCTATCTGCCTCACAAAAGATTCCCTGTCAGTGTCCTCGCGGGCACCGTGGATCTGCACTACCCTTGACTGGGCAGCCTCGGTGATGGCTCTCCGTATTGCGATCTCAGGTTTCAGGTGTGAACCTGCACCCATTACAAGCAAAGCAGGATCTTTCAGGTCAAGGTCATCTGTAGCTGCCACAACAGAGGTTATGCCTGTATCATGTGAAAGTAGCCATAGTTTGAGCTGTACTCCGTTCGATTCGAACTTCTTCATAAGCTCATAGTTGATACCGTCCTCTTCGGTAAGGACAATTTCCCTGCCCGGATTTCTGTTGAACTCGGCAATGCTCAATGCATCACGCTCGATGACCTCAAGCAGACCGTGCAATATTGCTTCCTCTATGACATTTCCCGATGCAAGGCCGTTGGTATTGCTTCTGAAAAGCCTTGCGGACATTCCCGGAGAATCATATGGATGATATACTGCATTTGATGGGACATAGACCTCCTTCTCACGTAAGAGGTCCCAGGCCTGAGTCCATTCTACCAGGCTTTCAGGAGGTAGAGGCTCGGCCAGGAGAAGGCTATGCGGATCAAGAAGTTCACATTCCTTTGCTGCATTTTCAACAGACTCAATGAACTCTTCTGCGAGAACATCCTCGACAATATCAGCATTTACGCCTACACGCTCCGCAAGACATCTCTCAAAGCTCTCCATCATAGCCGAGATCCTTGCCTGTGTCTCGCTTGCCCCTTTACCGGAATAGATAGAAATAGCACCTTCTGCAGCTGAAGGCCTGATGGCAGAGAATACCGGAATGCCTATCCGGTCCAGATCGGTGATACTGGCTATCCTTGTAACCCCTATCTCTTCAAGGTGGGGTTTGGTGTTACCAAGAGTTGTCTCCTCGTCAAAAACTCGCTGCGTACCATCCATATACTGTAATGATCGATCGATTGGGATATGGGACATGTTAATCGGAAGTCTTTTGCAACTTATATTTCTTGCGACAAAACTGAGAAATACATTACCCAAAAGGACTATATATTATAGAAACATAATGTTATGTTTAAGCCATATACAACAGGCTAAATTTTTAAAAACTTAATTGAAGAGACAGGAGGAAATATATGATGAGAAAAATCACGAAAATAAGTGATGAATGCAGACGATGTGAAGAAAACGGGAAATACCATTCAGTTGTAAGTGGCCAAACCACTGAAAATCTGAATGCTGAAGAATTGGAACTTTGCAAGTTCATTCTCGGCGGAATGCTGGCAAAATAACGCCTGCAAAACATATTTTTAGCTATCTTGCGTAAGGAAGTGTATGTATGATATTCATTCCGTACGCAAAGATTTCCCAGTCCTTGATGAAGTGATCTATCTGGACAATGGCGCTACAACCCAGACGCCTGTCCCGGCAGTTAATGCCATGAATGATTACTTCTTCAAGTACGCAGCAAATCATGGCCGCGGAGCTCACAGGCTAGCCCGGCAAACTACTGATAATTATGAAGATGCAAGAGACAGGGTTGCAGATTTCCTGAACACTACACCAGAGAGCACAGTCCTGACCAAAAATGCAAGTGAAAGTATTAACATGGTCGCCCTTGGAATCCGGTGGAAAGCAGGCGACCACGTTGTTACAACCCTTGTGGAGCATCATTCCAATCTCCTACCCTGGATGAGATTAAAGGAAAAAGGTGTCGAGATAACCATCGTGGGGTCCGACAGGGAAGGATGTGTGGACCCGAAAGATGTTGATGCTGCAATTACTGACAGGACAAAGCTCGTCTCTGTCAACCACGTATCCAATGTATTCGGCTCGATCAGAGATGTTGAGAAAATAACACAGATCGCACAGAAAAACGGCGCGATGGTACTAGTGGACGGGTCCCAGTCAGCAGGACATATGCCTGTGGACATCAAAAAGATAGGTTGCGATTTCTTTGCCACACCCGGACACAAGGGACTGCTCGGCCCACAGGGAACGGGAATACTCTGCATCAAAGATCCTGATGTCCTTGAACCAACCTACATTGGCGGAGGCACCGTCCATGCTGTCACTACAGAAGGTTATGAGCTGGAACCTTCTCCTTCAAAGTTCGAAGCAGGTACACCGAACATCCCGGGAGTTATAGGCCTTGGCCGAGCTGTTGAGTATGTGCAGGAGATAGGTGTAGAAAATATAGAAAAATACGAGAAGGAACTAACCACAGATGCTGTAAAACGTCTTGCAGAGATCGAAGGCGTAGAGGTCTACGGACCAAAGGACAGGACAGGAGTCGTCCCTTTCAATGTGGAAGGTATGAACCCGCATGATGTTGCCATGATACTGGACGAGACCAGGAAGATCTGTGTTCGTAGCGGTTACCACTGTGCAATGCCGTCCGTTGACATGCTGGGAGTTGAAGGGACAGTTCGGGCATCCTTTGCATTATATAATACAGAAGAAGAAGTAGACTCATTGATAGAGGGTGTTGAGCAGATAACAATGCTCGCCTGAGCTTTTTAGCTCTGCTCATTTAGGGATGTGCTAACATCCCTTTCGAATGGCAAGGAGACCGTAAAGGTGCTTCCTTCCCCTTCCGTACTTTCCACCTGTACATAACCACCATGCAATTCCACGAACTTCTTCACAAGAGAAAGACCGAGACCGGTGCCTCCCACCTCCCTGGTAGTCGATGAATCAATCTGAACAAATGGCATAAACAATCTACCGATATCTTCCTGAGCAATACCAATACCAGTATCTTTCACAAAAAAGTCAAGATATTCACCGGATTTTTTTGCACCAAGTGTTATATTCCCGTTATCCGGTGTGAACTTAACAGCGTTGCCCACAAGGTTATTGAGAATCTGGATGAGCTTACCCCTGTCAGCATTGATAGAAACATCTTCCAGATCAACGCTCACAGTAACAGAAAGGTTCTTTTTAGTTGCAAGTGGAGCTATGAGGCTCCTTACATTTCTGATCACATCGCATACAACAACTCTTTCATATGACAGATGTATTGTTCCGGCTTCTACTTTTGATATGTCAAGGAGATCATTGACGATCCCAAGAAGATGACTACCACTGTCATAGATGTTGCACACATATTTTTTTTGTTTTTCGTTCAATTCACCAAAAGTACCGGACAACATGACATCTGAAAAGCCGAGAACTGAATTTAAGGGAGTGCGTAACTCATGACTCATGTTAGCAAGGAACTCAGACTTTGTACGGCTTGCAGCTTCAGCTTCCAGTTTTGCCTGTATAAGAGCATATTCTGCAGCTTTGCGATGAGAATTATCCGTAATTATCGCAAGCACATCCTCTTCACCGTATGCCAGGATTCTTGATTCAAGATTAAACATCCGATCCCCGACAGGGAAGTTGTATTCTACAACTCCAATTTCCTTAGACCGGACAACATCCTGCATCCTCCTTCTCGCAAGCTTTGCAGCATCTTCAGGGAGGACATCATAGATATTGTTAACATCCAGAGAGGAAAGGAGAAACAGATCATCATTCTGTGGATAATTGCGGTGTAGGATGGTACCATCAGGCTTCATTTGAATGATCAAAACCGGTATAGCTTTCAGAATAGCACTGTCCTTAGCTTTGTGCTTTAGTATATCTTTGTGCGTCCCTTCAAGCTGCTGTAGCATCGAGTTTATGCAATCAGATAAGTAGGAAAGTTCATCATCACCCAGCATATGCAGACGGGAAGAGAAGTCCTTACCCATTCCAATGTATTGTACATCCTCACTAAGAATTGAGATACGCCTAAGCACGGTCTTGTCCAGGAAGAACATCAGCAAAAAACCAAAAACAACACCCACAAAGAGAAGTGCCAGAATAAAATAATATAATGTCTCTGACCCCTGTTTTGTTATCGAACGAGGAGTTGTGGTCTTGGCAGCCATTGCTGGAGCACCAAAAACATCATGTATCAAATAATAGCCTGCAAGCACATCTTCATCAACAGATTCTATGAAAACGTCAGAAGAACCTTCATCCCAAGTTCCCGGAGGTAGCTGTGGATCAGTTGGAGGTAGTAGCTCTATCGAAATACCCGAATCTCCTGTAAGATAGGATAGTTCATCAGAGTCTAAAAAACGTCCCATAAACAAAGTTCCGCAAACCGGACCATCACCGTTACTTTTTGTAATTGGACATGAGGAGATAAGCAACAAACCTTCCGGCAAATTAAGGAAACCGGATGTGCTACAATTTGCGTCTGCAGGGCTGGTCAGACAATTTGAAAATGACAGAAACTCCAGTATATCACCAGATAATGGCTTCAGCTCATTATTTTGTTCATCAAAAGTTGACCCGTAAACGACATCCCCGGAAGAATCGAGATAAACAACAAGATCAAGCGGAATGATCGCAAAAGTATCTACGACCATATTGGATCGGACATATTCTTCATCATGGGATAAAATGAATTCATAAGAATCATCCCACATAGCATAGTCAAGGTTTACCGCCTCCAATGACTTCAGATCAGATTCAATGAACCCTCGCATCCCGTTAGCATCTTTAACTGCCTGCTGCTGTTCCAATTCAATATAACTTCCCTTTAAAATTAATTGGGAAAAACCAGTAATAGCAAAGATCATAAAAATAAACATGATCCCTACCACAAGCAATGTTTTATGACGAAGAAGCATAATGCACCTATGGGAGAGGTGAATGACAGTCCAATTATAAATATATTGTCATTTTAAATACTGCAAAATCTGTAAAATTGATGACATTTGGCATGCATTTGCGCAATAGAAAGACTCAAACTTGAAAAGAATAAAAGAATAAAGAGAAAGAAGATAATGGAGATTATTCCATCATCAATCTTGTGAGACTTGCCCTTGCTTCTGCAATCTCATTCAGGGAAAGAGAGATGTCAAATTCCCTTCCCTTTATGCGTAAGTCATTTCCGCCAACATTACCGATGACGGAATATGGGATATCACCAAGCATTTCGACAACCTTGTCTTTCTCAGAGGTCACAAGGAGAGCCCTTGCATGGGATTCTGAGAACAGGATATCATCAGGCCTGAGATCTTCACAGATATCTGTGATGTCGATGTTTGCACCAATTTCATTGCACATCTCAGCAAGAGCTGCTGCAAGTCCACCGGCAGACACATCATGAGCTGCTACGACATTTCCACTTCTGATAACATTTATGATGGACTCTACCATCTTTGGAGCGTCTTCACGTACCTTTGGTGCACGACCATTGCTCCTGAGGCCTTTTATTTTGTAATATTCCGAACCGCCCAGTTCATCAAAGGTGCTTCCCACGAGGATCACAGAACTGCCCTCCCCTTCAAAGAAAGAACCAGGGACGGTCTCAATATCATCGGTTATTCCGATAAGACCGATTGATGGTGTTGGTACGATAGCTGTGCCGTATTCACCACTCTCATTGTAGAGGGAGACATTACCTCCGACAACCGGTATGGAAAGATCCCTTGCAGCGTCACCGAGGCCGAGGATCGCCTGCTTGAACTGCCAGTAGATATCAGGTCTTTCAGGGTTACCAAAGTTGAGACAATCCACAAGGGCTATACCCTGTGCACCTTTTACAGCAAGGTTCATGCTGTTCTCAATGAGGGTTCCTTTTCCACCTTCATACGGGTCAAGAAGGGTGTGACCCGGATTGCAACCACAGGACATTGCGAGACCCTTGCCATCTGCAATGCGAAGGACTCCTGCATCTGAACCTGGTTTTTCAACGGTACGGATCTGAACCTCATGGTCGTACTGCCTGTAGATCCAATCCTTTGAGGCAATGTTATGAGATGAAAGAATGTCCAGTACTGCCTGTTTCAGGTCAGCTGGAAGTTCCGGCTTGTCGCCGATGTCACGTTCCTGAGGAGCTGTTGATGGACGTTCAAAGGTAGGTGCACCTTCTGTGAGAAGCTTGACAGGCATATCTGCGACGACCTCACCTTCGAACTCGACAGTGTAATAGAGACGCTCTGTAAGCTCACCGATCATGCTGGCATGAAGGTCATACTTCTTCGCGATGTCAAGAAGCTCATCCACGTTCTCAGGCTCGACCTCAAAGAGGATACGTTCCTGGGACTCGGAGATCATGATCTCATAAGGGGTCATTCCTGACTCGCGAAGTACCACATTGTCAGCCACCAGGCGCATTCCCAGATCGCCTTTGGATGCCATTTCAGAGCTTGCACCTGCAAGACCTGCAGCACCAAGGTCCCTGCATGAAAGCACATGACCGGTACCTATTGCCTCAAGTGTTGCCTCGATCAGGAGCTTTTCGGTGAAAGGATCGCCGATCTGGATGCTTGGACGGTCTTCTGCCTCTGCTTCTTCAGAGAGGTCACGAGAAGCAAACGATGCGCCACCAAGACCATCGCGTCCTGTGGTAGAACCCACAAGGACCAGTTTGTTGCCTGCCTTCTGTGCACAGGCAGTTACGATGTTCTCCTCACGGGCAAGGCCAACACAGACGACGTTGACAAGTGGATTTCCACTGTAGGTCTCGTCAAAATATGCTTCTCCCCTGACGACAGGAACACCGATACAGTTACCGTATCCTGCAATGCCTTCTACGATATGCTCAAAGAGGTAGAGGTTCTTAGGAGTGTCCAGCGGACCGAAATAAAGAGGATCCATCAGTGCGATAGGTCTTGCACCCATGGAAATGATATCACGCACAATACCACCAACACCAGTTGCGGAGCCGTTGTAAGGGTCCACATATGAAGGATGGTTGTGGCTTTCCATGCCGATCGCAAGTACCCAGCCATCACCAAAGCGGATAATTGCGGCATCATCACCAGGTCCGATTATCACACGGTCGCCAACAGTTGTAAAGGTCTTCAGCAAAGGAGCACTGGAACGGTAGGAGCAATGCTCACTCCATAGGTTCAAAAAGCATCCCTGTTCAACAAGGTTTGGTTCTCTGCCCATCTCTTCTGTTATGATCTTCAGGTCATTTTCCGGTAACATTTGTGCGCCTCATTATATAAGGAGTATGATTTAGGCTTAAATAAACCATAGATTAGATAAAGATTTCCAACGGTAATAACAGTTTCAGAGTTCATCGAACATAACCTGATCGCCAACCGAAAGATCCGAACGGGAAATTGTGCCTGCAGGAAGCTCTATTATGTACTTCACTTTTTTACCGGAGTCACCCAGACCCACCCATGATCGAAGATAAGTGGTCTTGACGATTCGTTTTTCATCATCCAGGAAAAGAACTTCAAGAGGAAAAGGAACAAAAAGCATATGCAGGGAGATCTTCTTTGGAGAAGAGAGAACAAAAATCATAGCATAGCTATCCGGAACAGAGCTTCTGAACATCAGGCCCTTTGCCTGACTGAGCATGCTTTTAGCATATTCAACATCCGATGCGATGGTATAACCATTAGATTTTAATAGCATAGTTGACAAGATACAATATCTGTTTATAATTTATATAAGTAGTATACAGGTGAGTAAATAATCGGAGGAAATACCAGAAGATGAGTTCAGAAATGTGCCCGGTTTGCGGTTTGCCATCAGAGCTATGTATATGCGAAGAAGTGGCAAAAGAGCAACAGCGAATTACAGTGAAAGTGAACAGAAGACGATACGGTAAAGAAGTAACAGTTGTGGAAGGATTCGATGCTAACGAGATCGACCTACATGAACTATCCACATACCTTAAATCAAAGTTCGCATGTGGTGGAACTGTAAAAGGAAGTGCCGTTGAACTACAGGGCAACCATCTGACCCGTATGAAGGAAGTCCTTGTCCAGAAAGGTTTCTCTCCGGAACAGATCAAAGACTGATCAAAGAATATGCACATTGTGCATCATCAACTCATTTAACTTTTCGAATACATAACATGGCCATACAAAATTGCCATGTTTCCTTTTTTAAATTTAAAGGCATCCACCCATAAAGCTGAAATGCTCAAACTTGAACGCCTGACGAAAAAAGACATATAGGACGAAAAAAGGAACTATAATTATGAAACCTACCTGCGAAATAATGGTACAGAAAGTATTACCTGCCATACGTGCCGAACTTGCACGTTCCATGATGATCGATCATGGATGTACCCAACAACAAGTTGCAGATATATTAGGCCTTTCAAGAGCAGCTGTCTCCCAGTATGTCAGTGCAAAAAGAGGAGCAGAGGTTGGTTTTTCAGACGAGACCGTGGAAGAGATAAGAACATTTGCCACAAACCTTGTGAACGGGTCCTCTGACAAAGTGTTGACCGAAGGGATGTGCAATGTATGCAAGTTCGTACAGCGTTCAGGTTGGTTATACAAAAATGTACCCGGAGCAGAATACTGCATCCTTTGCAAAAGTGACGAGGAAGATTGAGCAAAAGCCTTTGTATTAAATGTAAGGGAAAAGGACTTTGCGGGCGACCGCTATGTCCCATCCTTGAAAAATTCAGGTCAACCGAGAATACCACAGCGACGATCTCGGCAGACGGTTCTGTTTTTGGTGCATCCCCACCAGCTGTTTTTGTAGGAAGATACGGCTATCCCCAGGTGAAAGCAGGTCCGATGATACCACCCCAGGTGGATGCAAAGGATGCCATGGCACTTGAAGATCCAAAAGAGTGGCTATCCATGGATATCCAGGATGTGATATCCGCCCGTTGCCAACTTGTCAGGGCAAACACCACCATCAATATAAAAGATGCGATGAAGCCCCACAAATTGCTGGAAAAATCACAGGAGCTGGCTCTCTCCAAATCACCGGTAGACACAGAGGCATGGTTCACGAAACCCCTTCAACAAAAACTGAAGTTTGACAGTGTCCTGACACCAATGGGGCCTTCAGGAGCAGTAAAGGACTTCGATATAGCAGAGAACCCGAAGGTCCCGAAGAAGGTCGACTACCTGGCATATGATACTGATGCACTTGCAAAGGATGTCGTATGCGAACTTTTCAGAAGCGACATACCTACCGAACATATCACAAGGCTGCTTTCAATCGGTCTTCTGGGGCAGCAGCGCAAGCTTGTACCCACCCGATGGGCCATAACCGCGACCGATGATATGGCAGGAAAGGACATCATCGACCGTGTCCGGGATATGCCACTTGTCAGTGAGATATCCGTGTTCAGTGGCGGATGCTTCGGCAACTATTTTGAGATAATGCTCGTTCCAAGAGTGTACTCCTTCGAGCTTCTGGAGATCTGGATGAAACGGTCCGTCTGGTCAGGCGGATCCTCCTGGATAGGACAGGACATGGAAGACATCAATGGCAAGAAAGGATACTCGAACCTTGCAGGTGGTTACTATGCAGCCCGCATCGCTGCCCTGGAATATATGGAAGATGTTGGCAGGCAGGCGTCGGTGTTCATGATAAGGGAGATCACACCCGAGTACTGGGCACCACTGGGCGTCTGGGTCGTGCGGGAAGCTGCCCGAAATGCAATGTCATCCATCCCCCGCACCTTCGAGACCATCGAGGAGGCTCTTGATGATATGGCAACGCGTGTACGTACACCTGCGCCGGAATGGAAAGCTAAGACCAAAATGCTTTCAGACGTCCGTTTCCAGAGAACACTTGACTCTTTTTTGTAAGCTTTCCGCAAGACATTAAAATGGTACGATACAATTGGGCATTATGTCTGAGAACCAAGACAATATGTCACCACAGGAACTGGCAGATTTCCTGCTTAACAAAGTACGTCTTCTGTGCAGGGAAAGCCAGCATGAGCAGGCGCTGGATGTTGTGGAGCAGGCTATCCAACACGCCCCGGACCCCACAGTAGCATGGCTTATTAAAGGACAGATCCTCTTTGGACTTCACCTTCTTGATGAAGCCATTGAAGCTACCGAAGAGGCGCTGAAACTGGGTGACGATGCAGAAGTGCTCAAACTCAAAGGCAATGTCCTTGCTACAAAGGGAGACCTTGCAAGTGCACTTAAGACATTCAACAAACTTGCCGAGATCGCTGCCGATGATGCTGATACTTACTTCTTAAGAGGCAGCATCCTTGCGGAAATGGAAAATGCGGATGAGGCGATCGCAAACTTTGATCAGGCCATAGAGCTTAAGCCCGATATGGGACATGCATGGTACAACAAGGCAATGGTCTTTTTCAACTTAGAAAGATATGGTGCAGCGATCGGCGCACTGGATTCTGCAATAGAGCTGATGGAAGATGCCACTGAACCTATATTCATAAAAGGAGTGGCACATCGAAGACTCGGACAAACAAAGGATGCACTGGAGTGTTTCCTTACAGCTGCCGAGATATGGGAGATGAAAGCACTTGTCACCAATAGTCCGGATGCATACATGGATGCCCTGAATGCGATCGAGAGCGCCATTGAGATAGATGTGACCAACGTGAACCTCTGGAGGCAGAGAGGGAAATTGCTATACAAGCTCGGACACAAAGAAGAAGCAAAGGAAATACTTGCAAATGCCGCTGAACTTTGTGTACAGGAAGACAACATCCCAGATGCATTGAAGACCTATGAACTTCTGCTTGAACTTGAGCCTGATAATGAAGAAGCACAAAAGGCAAAAGAGGAGATAGCAGCCATTGCATGAAAAAATGGATATTGATACATTTATCACAGATGGAACCTTATCGGCGTGAAGAGTAACATAAGGAAGAGAATTATGATAGAATTATTAAACCCAATTGTGGTTTTATTAGTGCTCGCGGGTCTTTATATGGCCTGGAACATAGGGGCCAATGACCTTGCTAATGCTATGGGGACATCGGTTGGAAGCGGAGCGCTCTCACTCAAACAGGTAATTATAGTAGCTGGTGTCTTTGAGTTCGTCGGAGCTGTTTTCTTCGGAAAGAGGGTCACATCCACCATTGCAAAAGGAATTGTGCCCATTGATGCCATAAAGGCGATCGATCCAAACCTTGTGGCCATAGGGATGCTTGCAGCAATTCTGGCAGCTGGATTCTGGATCACGTTCGCTACATTCTATAACCTGCCGGTATCAACAACACATTCGATTGTGGGTGCAGTCCTTGGTTTTGGAATTGTTGCAGTATACCAGGACATTATTTTATTCTCAGACATAAACTGGGCAGTGCTGATAAAAATAGTAGGCAGCTGGCTGGTATCCCCTGTCCTGGGAGCTATATTGGCATACCTGATATTTTCAGTTATCCGGGTACTACTACTGCAAAAAGCGGAGAACCCGTACCACATCGAGAAGAAGTTCGTATTTCTGCAGGTAGGGACCGCCTGTTTCATTGCGTTCGCACATGGTTCTAACGATGTTGCAAATGCTGTTGGACCACTCTATGCAGGCCTTAATGCACTTAACTTAGCAGAAGCAGTGGTGCCTATATGGGTGCTTATTGTTGGTGCCATAGGAATGGTGATCGGACTTGCAACATGGGGATACCGTGTTATCGAGACCATTGGTACAAAGATAACCGAACTTACCCCTACAAGGGGATTCTCAGCAGAATTTGCAACTGCATCCGTTGTCGTCCTTCACAGCTATAGTTCCCTGCCGATCTCCACCACACACACCCTCGTGGGTTCAGTAATTGGTGTAGGGCTTGCAGGAGGTCTTGCTGCTGTTGACCTTAGTGTTATAGGAAAGATCATTATGTCATGGATCATCACAGTGCCTGTTGCAGCACTTACATCGGCACTTGTCTTCGTGGCATTATTGGGGGTTGGATTATGAAGAAAATGGAATACATACGTTCTGTACTTGACGTGTTTGCCAGATCGCCTTTCAAACCGCTATACCTGCACGCATCCAAGGGAGTGGAAACTGTAAGGATACTGGACCAGGCAGTCAACGCATACTGTAGTAACATGCCACTTGTAGAAGAGCTAAGCCATCAGATAGACGGCATCGAGCATGAGGCAGATATCATTAAGCAGACTATCAGGGGACAGCTATCATCTTCCATTATGCTGCCTGTAAAAGCAGAGGACCTGCTCAATTTCCTTAAGCCGCAGGACTCCATTGCAGATGTGGCACAGGAAGCTGCATTTATACTGACATTGAGACCCTGCGATATGCCGGACCCAATAAAGACAAGACTCTGTGAGCTATCAGCACTTACACTTGAGACAGTCGAGGCATACGAGAAACTGGTGGATTCATTAAGCGAACTTCTGGAAACATCCTTCAGTAAACGTGAGGTTGAAGAGTCTTTGGTACTGGTACCTACTATTGAAGAAATGGAGCACAGGGTAGACCTCATAGAGAAAGATCTTCTCAAAGAGATATACTCACATGAAGAAGAGCTGGGTGCTGTGGGAGTGTTCCACCTTGTAGAACTTGTGCGTACCATTGCAGATATCGCAGACAAGGCAGAGCATGCAGCCGACAGGCTAAGGACAATGATACTCAGACGGTGATCAGTGAAGATTACCGTCCTCGTTTAGTACTTTCAATAATTCAATGACAGAATAAGCAGCCCGGGTCACACCCATGCTGCGCTTGTCAGTATCCGTTCCTGCAATGTACAGGTTCTTAACAGGGGAGCGGATATCAGCAAACTTACCATCAATGGTCACTGCTGCCTTTTCGGGAACAAGTAACTGATCGTGGTTCATTTCCACGCGGTCCTGTATGGAAGGGATCGCACTGTAGATGGTCTCATAAGCATTCTTTATTCCTTTTTTTACATCCTCGTTCTCATCAAGGAAGAAAGCAAACCCAACAAGTTGTTTGTCCTTGGGAGCAAGAGATGCATCATAATTACTGATGGGCATGGCCCAATACGGGGTGTCTTTGAACCAGATCTCCGAGCCCATGTAATTGAACTCATCCATGACCCTGTCAAGACCCAGCCATACAGTAAGGCTTTTGCTATGAACGATGCCATCCAGAAGTTCCAGATATGATGAAGGCAGATCATCCATAAGGGATGGTAAAGATGATGCAAAGCCTGTGTATACCACAAGATCGCTTTCATACATCTCATCCGCTTCGACTCCATATGCTTTACCGTCCTTTGTAAGTATACGTTCGACCTTGCACCCGGTCTTGATCTCCACAGATGAAGGAAGGGAATAAAGGATGGCATTAAGCAGTGCCTTCAGACCTTTACGAGGATAGCCCTGCGAGATGTGAACCTTGTTCGTGGCAAGCCTTCCAAGACTGGAAACATTGTTGATCCTTGAATGGAGAGATGTGTGAAGATTCGAAGGAAGGACGGACTGGAGAATTGACTCCGGGCGTGGTACTTTCTCTTCTTTTATGAATTCCTCGAACTGCTCCTGTGTTACACTGTCCCTGACAAAACTGCTGCCTGCAAGTACTCTCTGGGCAGAGGTCTCACTCATGGAGCGACCTGAGAGGAAATAGGAGATCGCATCTGCAAACTCATAGGTCTCCTTTGAGAGGTTTGCCGGAAGGGAGTCAGAAACAGACTGTTTCGAGAGATCGACACCGAAAGAGGAAAGAGTAAGAGCTTTTGTGATGGACTGAGTAATAGCAAGACGATCAAGCCTTGGGAACACATCAAAGGTCACGAAGTCACGAATGGTGGATGGTACCTTAAGGAAACGGTCCTCTGTCCTCACATAATAGTGACCATAGTTCTCAAAGACCGGCTGGTAATCAAAATAATTATCCATCAGGCGCCTGAGCGGCCCTTCTACAAGATGAGTGATAGCATGGGGACCGGTGTCCACCTGATAACCATCTACCGTATAGCTGTTGCAGTTTCCCCCCACTTCATGCATCTTTTCAAGCACGAGCACTTTCTTTCCATGCTTGGATAATGTAAGTGCAGTCAGCAGCCCACTTGCGCCGGCTCCGACCACGATGACATCATATTTTACCATTTACCCCTCAGAAGATCTCAGGGACAAGGCGACGTGCAACCTCTTCATATGCTTTTGAAAGGTCACCCTTATCGAACCTGAAAATATCCTTATCCATGGACGCTCCGGTCTCGACATCCCAGAACCTGCAGGTGTCACATGAGATCTCGTCTGCAAGTACGATCTCGCCGTCCACCCTTCCAAACTCCAGTTTGAAGTCAGGAAGCAGGAAACCTTTGCTTTCAAAGTAGCTCTTGAGGATGTCGTTGATCTTGAATGCCATACTGCGTATGTAGTCGATCTCTTCGCGGGTTGCAATGCCCATTGCGACAGCAATATCATCGTTGATCATCGGATCGGCATACTCGTCGCTCTTGTAATCAAATACCAACACCGGTTCCTTGAAAACAGTACCCTCTTCTATCGGATACTTGCGTGTGATGGAACCTGCTGCGATGTTCCTTGGAATTACTTCTATGAGAACGATCTCCACTTTCTTCACGAGCATCTCTGTGTCGGAGACCATGCCAAGATAGTGTGTCTTGATGCCTTCTTCCTCAAGCATCTCGAAGATCTTCCTTGAGATCTGGGCGTTGTAATAGCCTTTCTTTGCTGCCTCGCTCTTCTTCTTTCCGTCAAAAGCGGTGAGACTGTCCCTGAACTCTGAAATAAGCTCAGAGGGGTTGTCAGTCTTGTAGATGGTCTTAGCTTTGCCTGAGTAAAGTTCTTCCGTTTTCATGAAATTCATCTCCGGATTTTAACTACTATATAGGAATGCTGAATATAAATACATGTGCTATGTGTAATTTTTAGGACAGAAACGCAACAAACATAAGAAAAATGATACATAATGTTATTACCTTTTATGCCAATTACGCGCTTAGGTGAAAAAATGGAACAGGAACTTATGAGAATAGGAGTGTCACTTCCGGACAACCTTCTGACCAAATTTGACTCGATCATTGAACGCAGAGGATATTCATCCCGCTCCGAGGGGATCAGAGATGCCATTCGGAACTACATAAACCAGTATGAATGGATGAGCGACATAAGGGGGCGCCGTGTTGGTACTATCACTGTTATCTATGATCATACAAAAAGAGGGCTTTCCAATGCTATTGCAGATATACAACACGATTATTCAGAGCTTATAAAATCTTCCGTACACATCCACCTTGACCATGACAATTGCCTTGAAGTAATAATATTCGATGGGGAAGGGGAGCATGTAAAGGATATGGATGAGAGGCTCATGGCGCTTAAAGGTGTCAAATACGTTAAGCTCAATACAGCACCACCGGCAGAAAAGATCTAAAGTTCTTTTCACTTTTTTTCTTTTATAGATCATAAGCTAATGACCTGAGTCAAAGTTCTCAAAAATAGAGGGGATGAAGGGGGACTGGATATGTCCCCCCGATTCGGTCATATAAATGACGAAACAAAGAACGTTTTTCTCGTACGATAATACCACTGTACAACGCAATAGCATTGATCGTACGCTAGCCCCCACTACATAGCAATAGTATATTAGCGTTTCGAATGTTTTTTTGCATGTGACTATTATAATTATTATGAGATATAACCGATTGTAATAAAATGAAGGAAAGAGCTGAAACAACATGAAACAAAGAATAGGAGATAGGTGGAACACCCCCATAGTCCCACCGTTCGCACATTCTGTGCCCCCCATACCACCAAAGTCGTACCACCGCGACCTTTGATTTTAAGAAACACAAATTTTATCGTTAAATTGCCGCATCTTTTATAATATATAATAATAAAATTATTATATATTAACATTGTGAATTATGTTTTAACGTCCTTAGTCCCATTATGATCATCCAGGTCAAGATGTCACATCCCCCAAATAATTATAAACAAAGCACCCGTTGTATATGTTATGCAAAGGATCCTCATAACAGGAGGCCTGGGACAGGTCGGAAGTTACCTTGTTGATCGATTCCATGAAGACAATGAAGTTGTTGTATTAGACAATCATTCATCCACCACACAGGAAGATGTGCCTGAAAATGTGGAAGTGGTAAAGATCGACATTCAGGACGATGTTTCGGATCTTGTGAAGAATTCCGACATACTTATACACACCGCTGCTCAGATCAGCGTTGCAAGATCTATGGAGGAACCTTTTTTCGATGCACAGAACAATGTAATGGGCACACTTAACCTGCTCGAGGCGTCAAGGGATGCAGATCTTGAGAGGTTCGTATATTTCAGTTCAGCTGCAGTATACGGAAACCCCGTAAAAGTGCCGATCAGCGAAGAGCACCCGCAAGACCCTCTTTCACCATATGGTGCCAGCAAGCTCTCAGGTGAGAAATATTGCCTCATGTACAACAGGGCATACGGGTTACCCACTACATGCATACGACCATTCAACATATACAGCCCCCGACAAGACCCTTCAAATCCCTATTCTGGAGTTATCTCAAAGTTCATGGAGAGAGTGAGAAACAGTCAGAACCCGATGGCTTTTGGCGATGGGGAGCAGACAAGGGACTTTATCTCAGTGCATGATATTGTCAACATAGTGGAACTTGTCATTGACAAAGAAGAAGCTGTTGGAGAAGTGTTCAACGCAGCGACCGGCAAGAGTACCACGATCAATGAGCTTGCGAGCATCATTATAGAACTCTTTGAAAAAGATGTTGAGATAGAGCACAAAGAACCACTTGCAGGAGACATCCGCCACAGTGTTGCAGATATTTCAAAGGCACAAGGACTTGGTTTTGTACCGAAGGTGGACCTTAAGCAGGGACTTGAAGAGTTCCTTAAGATATGATCAGAGACTGACAACGGGGAAACGTATCAAGGTCTTTTTTAGTTTCATATTGCTGGCATACCAACACCATCGCCGGATGTAGTGGAATGCAAAAGCAGAGCATAGAACCAGATATTATTTATGCCTTGGACAGAATAAAATAGTAAAACAATTAAGGATGAGACCAATGGAAGAACTACAGATCAAAGTAGAAAAAGCACACCCGATCGATTTCGGGCGTGGAATCATAAGGCTTGATCCGAGCACTTTACTCAGCTTGCAACTTTCGCCAGGGGATATCGTTGAGATAGAAGGCAAGAAAACAACGGCTGCAAAGGTCTGGCGTGCAGACAGACAGGACTGGGGACAGGGAATTGGTCGCATCGACGGATTCACCCGGCAGAATGCCGGCGTTGGCATAGGGGAAAGGGCCTTTATCAAAAGGGCAGAAGTCACCCCTGCGGAGAAGGTAGTACTTGCACCTCCCGAAGGAATTACAATGGAATTCGGGACAAACATCCAAGCCATTATCAAACATAATATCCTGAAACAACCCTTTGTTGCAGGTGATGTCATTCCGATAACAAGTTCGATGACACAGCCAACACCGGGTAACCAGGCAATACCTCTTGTTGCTATCGAGACAACACCTGAAGAGGGAATACTTATCATTACTGAAAATACGGAGATCGAACTGCGCCAGAAACCTGCAAAGGGCTATGAGGACGCTGCCCGCGGTATCGCCTATGAGGATATTGGCGGACTTGGTGATGAGATCCAGAGGGTACGCGAGATGATCGAGCTGCCCCTCAAGCACCATGAGATCTTCCAGCGTCTTAATATCGAGCCTCCAAAAGGAGTTATACTGTACGGCCCGCCAGGCACCGGAAAGACGCTTATTGCAAAAGCCGTTGCAGGCGAATCAAGGGCAAATTTCCACTACATTGCGGGACCGGAGATCATGGGAAGGTTCTACGGAGAAAGTGAGGAACGCCTGAGAAAGATATTCGAGGAAGCTGCAGAGAATGCACCTTCTATTATATTCATAGATGAGATCGACTCCATCGCACCAAAGCGTGAGAACGTAACCGGGGAAGTGGAGCGCAGGGTGGTTGCCCAGCTGCTCACACTTATGGACGGTATGGAAGAGAGGGGACAGATCGTAGTTATCGGTGCCACCAACCGTGTGGATTCCATTGATCCTGCACTGCGCAGGCCGGGAAGATTCGACAGGGAGATCGAAATCGGCGTGCCTGACAGCGATGACCGTCTGGAGATCTTGCAGATCCATACCCGTGGAATGCCGCTTTCAGAGGATGTTGAGCTTGAATACTTTGCAGATCACACCCAGGGATTCGTGGGTGCAGACCTACTTTCACTTGTACAGGAAGCTTCCATGAGATCCTTAAGAAGGATCATACCGGAGATCAACCTGGACGAGGAAGAGATACCCGACGAGGTCCTGGAGAAACTTATAGTCACCACAGAGGACCTGGAGGATGCCCTTACAGAGGTCGAACCTTCAGCAATGAGGGAAGTGCTGGTAGAGATACCTTCCATTAAATGGGATGATGTAGGGGGTCTTGATGAGGCAAAGCAGGAAATTGTGGAAGCTGTGGAATGGCCTCTAAAGCGTCCTGACAGGATAATGGAGATGGGCATCAAAGCACCAAAGGGAATACTCCTTTATGGCCCGCCAGGCACCGGAAAGACACTTATGGCACAAGCAGTGGCCAACGAGTCCAATGCGAACTTCATCAGTATCAAGGGACCACAGATGATCTCCAAGTTCGTGGGAGAATCCGAAAAGGCGATCCGTGAGACATTCAAGAAGGCAAGGCAGGTCTCACCATGTATCATATTCTTCGATGAGATAGACTCCATTGCAACTACCCGTATGGCCGACAGCGAGACCGGAAGAGCTTCACAGCAAGTGGTGAACCAACTGTTGACCGAACTGGACGGACTGGAAGCACTGAAAGAAGTAGTGGTAATTGCAGCTACCAACAGGCCGGACATGATAGACCCTGCACTGATGCGCTCAGGAAGGTTCGACAGGCTCGTCCTTGTGGGTAACTCCACAATGGAAGGAAGGGAGAACATATTCAACATACACACACGCAATATCCCGCTGGACAGCGAGGTCAGCATATCAGAGCTTGCAGCGATGACCGAAGGGTATGTGGGAGCTGATATCGAGGCTGTATGCAGGGAAGCTGTGATGCTTGCACTGCGTGAGAACTTCGAAACGGAGTCTGTGAAAAAGAGTCATTTCCTTGCAGCAATGGGCAAGGTCAAGCCTACTATCACCGAGGATATGGCTGAATTCTACGGCAAGATGCAGGAAAAACTAAAGGGAAGCACCCATAAGCAAGAAACAAGTTCTTATATGGGATATATGTAAATAATCTGTTAATTACTTAGGGAGACGAAAGATGGCAAAAGTGTTTGCAAAGAACCTGTCCAACAAACAGGTAATGGCTACTGACGGAACCGAGCTTGGCATATTGAACAACATCGTAATGGATGGAAAGACCGGAGAACTGGAAGACCTCATCGTTAAGCCTGATATCGGCCTTGACACTTCTAAGTACCAGAAGGACGGTCAGTACATTATTGTACCTTTTGAATCCGTGAGCGCGATAAAGGACTATATCGTAGTGGACAAGGTCCTGGCAAAGGGACTCCCATACGATCGTCAGTAAGGTCCTTTACTTTTTTCTTTTATTCCAGCAGGCCATTGGAAAGAGCATATTCGATGGCCTCCAGCGCACCCTCACCAAATGAGGCTTTCGTTATCATGGATGCTGCCTGCCTGGCTTCATCATCAGCATTACCAACAGCTATGCCAAGGCCTGCCTCACGCATCATCTCAGCATCGTTGCAGGAATCACCTATGGCCAGGAAATCAGAGGCCTGAATACCCATTAGTTCGGCCACTGTGTGAAGCCCTGTCCCCTTGTTCATGTTACTGTTCTTGATGTGAACAGCATAGCCAGTGTCGATAATCTCCACATCCATACCGTTGCCCTCAACGATCCTGCGAAGCTCTGAAACATCCATACCCCTACGCAGTACGACCTCGGTCTTGCGGTATGTGGCATCGAGCTTTACCAGATCAAAATACCCGGATAGCAGATCATATGCTTTTTCACATTCCTCCATGCCATCGGCTATGATGGAAGGACTGTCAAACCCGGTGGATACAACACCACCGTTCTCTGCAATCACCATACCGCTGATGCCGATGAGCCTGGCTACAGCGTGAACGTAACAAAGAGGATTACCTGTGGAAAGGATGACAGGAACCCTGAGCTCACGGAATTTCTTCGCGACCCGAAGGTCCAGTGTCCTGTCGTGATTGGTTATAGTTCCGTCAATATCAACTACAAGGGCTTTGAAGACCATGTATTCAGATATGACGGAAGGTATCTTAAACTTATTCTTGAGGGTTGTCTTAAGATGAGCTTAAATTCAACTTAAGTTCCAGTTGCAATTTCAGTTCATCTCAAGCGTCACTGAGCCCGTCCGTGGTGATGGACATGATAGCTTCCCCATCCGGAAGGTTGGGTGAGTCCACCAGCTTGACGATCCTCTTGTCCCCTTTGGACTTCCTGATGTACAACCTGAAGGTGGCTGTGTGACCCAGGATGTGACCGCCGATCGGTTTGGTAGGGTCCCCAAAGAATGCATCCGGCTTGGACATGACCTGGTTGGTAACTACCACGCAGGAGTTGAATAGATCACCAAAACGCTGGATGTCGTGAAGATGCTTGTTAAGCTTCTGCTGCCTGTCGGCAAGCGTACCCCTGCCAATATACTCAGCCCTGAAGTGGGCCGTGAGGGAATCCACGATCAAAAGGCGGACAGGCATCTCGGAATCCTTAAGCTCATTTGCAAGCTCGGAAGCTGAGTCCACAAGAAGTATCTGGTGATTGGAATTGTAAGCACGTGCCACATGGATGTTCTTAAGGAACTCCTCAGGATCATACTCCACGCCGTGTTTCTCGGAAAGTCCCTTGACCATCTGTGCGATCCTCTCAGGCCTGAAGGTGTTCTCGGTATCGATGATCACAACAGAACCGCCCAGTCCACCCTGCTCTGGAGGCAACTGCACGTTAACAGCCAGCTGATGGGCGACCTGGGTCTTACCACAGCCGAACTCGCCGTACATCTCTGTGATGGACTGGCTCTCAATGCCACCGCCCATCATCTCGTCAAACTCCTCACAACCGGTGGTGAGCTTGCCCACAAGTTTCCTGCGCTCAAGCACAGTGTCACCGGTCTCAAAACCCCCGATATCCGCAGCCTGCCTGGCAGCATTGATGATCTTAGCCGCAGTGGACTCGCCGATCTCCGCACTGTTGGCAAGCTCCGCAGGGGATGCCACAGCAATGGCCTCGACCGTGTTAAAACCGGCGTCCTTAAGTTTCTGCGCCGTCGCCGGCCCCACATGATCAAGATCTTCCAATAAAACTTCACTCATTTTGATAGCTCCTTATGGTGCACAGTTTTTCTCGTAGCGTGCACATTCGTTCTTCTTTATCTCCGCGGAGTATTTAAGCATGAGCTAAGCGGTGTGAAAGTATTCGCCATGGCCAATGATCACATGCCTATTTTTTCCACAAGGACCATAAACAAAGAAGTAGACATATTCATATATTTGAATGAGTAACGGCGTTAACTTGATATTCAGCATAAATATAATATGTCTTAGTTTGGTTCGCATTCTAACAAATGCAAATAAAAGTAAGAATATACAGATTTATTTGGAATGTTATACTTTGGATCCAGAGTTCCAGTTCAGTAATTTGGGGAAACGAAATCGAGGACGCTCAAATAAGGTGATTGCAATGATCAGATCAAAGCAGCATTATACATTTTATTTAGAAGCAGACAGGGTGGCCATAGGGAAAAAAGGAAAAAACCCATTTTTTGGCGATAAAATATGGAAATTTGAGAGACTGCTAAGGAAAGTAGAATACTACCACAACTGTAAAAGATCGATATTTTGGAAACCTTATATCCTATATTTAAAATGGAGATATCACTCAATGGGTGTAAAATTAGGATTTACCATACCTAAAAATGTTTTTGGCCCGGGTTTAAGTATTGCTCATATCGGCACCATAGTCGTTAATGGGAACGCTAAGGTCGGAGCTAATTGCAGACTACATACCTGTGTAACCATTGGAACTAAAGCCGGACATTCTGGCCTGGCACCTAAGATCGGAAATAATGTTTATATCGGCCCAGGTGCCAAGTTATTTGGCGATATAAAAATTGCCGATGGGATCGCAATTGGAGCAAATTCTGTCGTAAACAGATCATTTATGGAAAGCAACATTTCAATTGCAGGTGTTCCAGCCAAAAAAATAAGCGACAAAGGTTCCGAAGATCTATTGGTAAAAGCAACAGAAACGTTATGATTGACTAGTCGAACTTCGTAGACAGCCCTAAACCAACACAAAGACTTATGTTACACAAAACCCATTTCAGAAAACAATGGGAAGAACAGCGGTTGGAGGAACTTTCGAACAACTCCACGACGGACACAGACAACTGATAATAAAAGCCTTCGAGACAGCCGGAGACGAAATCCTGGACATCGGCCTCACATCCAACGGCATGGCCGGAGAAAAGAACCGTGACATTCCCGACTACCCAACACGCGAGAAGAATCTCACCGATTTTATCAAAGAGCTCGGCATCCCGGAAGAACGCTATCATATCCGGATGCTCACCACGCCCTACGGAACCACCCTGGAAGACGACTACGATGCGATCGTGGTCTCCCCCGAAACCTACCCCGTAGCCCTGAAGATCAACGAACTTAGAAAGAAATCCGGCAAGCCTGAGATCAAGATCGTCAGAATAGAATACGTCATGGCCGATGATGATATTCCTATTTCTTCTACAAGGATCGTACATGGGGAGATCGATGTGCATGGTCATTTGAAAGGGTCACAGCATTAATCTGAATGATAAAATTTTGATGTCATCATAGTACTTTTCTATACTCACAGTCAAGGAAGAGTATCTTAGAAATAGTGCTCTAAACAGTTGTAACGTGCTATGGAGATATATCAAAAAACAAACCAATTAGCTTAAATAATTATATCTACAAGATAATTATGGGGTTTAACAAGTCAACTTTAAATTGACCAAAACAATGAAGGATAAATAATGATCTTTCATCAGTATTGCAACTGTATCACATCTCACCTCCTACTTAGATTATTATATCAACAAATAATTGAAATCTCCCGCATTCCACTCCCAAGTTCCAAGGATTCACTTGTGTAAAGTTAAGATGAACAACATATTTTGAACTGGTAATGACAATGATATCTAACAGAGATCAAGTAACTTATGGGGAAGTAGCTGGATATTACCATCAGAATAAAATTTTGTTTGGACTTAAATATTTTAAAAACTGGTTTTTAGAACAACTTGCATCAAGTTGTCCCGTCCCTTCTTGGAGAGCGAAATTGCATAGAATGCGGGGCGTAAATATTGCAAATAATGTATACGTCGGCTATAATGTAGTTTTTGATAGACTTCATCCAGAATTAATTACAATAGAAGAGTATGCTGAAATTGGTGATCGCAGTATATTATCTGCCCACTCACGAGGCAGTTTAACTACAAGAGATGCATACCCAAGAACCACAGCACCCATAAAAATCGGACGTGGTGTTTGTATTAATCCGGGGTGCATAATCACTCAAGGAGTTACAATTGGAGAAAATTCCATAATAGGAACTGGATCTGTGGTTAGTCGTGATATTTCTCCAAATTGTGTTGCTTTGGGTTTTCCGGTTCGAGTTATCAAAAAATTGATTGTTGAAGATAATTCGAAATGATACTATTCTATAATATTATCACCCACCAGTGGAATTCTTCACAAATATGGGCCACATTGTCTTAAATTGTGTATTCTATATTAGCGAGTATCTCAAACCAACATACGACAGTCAAACTTGGGATAAGTTAAGATGTTACTACCCCTAAATAGTTACATCTAAATAAAAATAAAGATGTGTAGGGAAATCTCAGCTTTTAAATATGCAGATGTAAAAAGAGAAGAAAAACGAGATGCAGAATCTGCATCTCACTGTATCTCGAAGTAAGTTTCACCGAAGTAATGTGCTACAATGGTGAGATCCTGAATGTTCACTTCATTATCCCCATTTACATCCCAGCTTGGGTGAGGTTTGGCAGTACCGAGGTTCTGAGCCACAATAGTGACATCCAGAATATTCACTACACCATCCTTGTTCACATCCCAGCGTGGGTGCATCTTGATCACAGTGAGCACGTGTTGGGCTTTCACCTGATCAGTTCCATCACTTACAACTGCTTCGATGGTATAAGTACCTAAATCGGGTTTCCATGCATAACTGGAAGTTGTACTGACAACATGGCCATCTATCTTCAGAAGATAGTTCAATTCCTGTCCATCTGCATCAGAGGCAGAGACTACAATATTGATCACATCTCCTACCTCAAAGACCGCATCATTAGCTGGTGAGAGTGCAGTGATCACTGGAAGGTTATTGACCAGAGGATCATTGTTTACCGCATTCACAGTAATGATCATGGCTTCTGAATCAGTAAGTTCGCCATCGGTAACTTCGAACACCAGACCATAGTCACCTGTCGGAACATCGGAAGGAGTCCAGCTGAATACACCTGAAATAGCATCAAATGATGCACCGCTTGGAAGGCCGCTGACCGAATAGGTGAGGAGGTGATCTTCAGCATCCGATGCACTGACAGTAAAGCTTACAGTGTTTCCTTCATCCACTACCCTGTCATCAATAGGGGTCATGACGGGTACTGTGTTGCTTGTAGCTGCAATGGTTGCATCCCCCCAGAGATCAGGAACAGAATAGGAGCTGGTCAGATCGCACCAATTAAGGAGATATACAGTACCTGTATTATCCTGATCATTTACTGCAAGGAACAGACCACTGATATCGCTTGAAGGTTGTCCACCGATGTCACTCCAAGGAATTGCAACCTCCACGATGTAGCCGGTATCCGCACTGGCATCGTTCTTGGTACCCTGCAAATTCACACTATTGAGAATATTACTTGTGTAACTGTAGTCCTTTCCAGTACCGGTGCCCACATCATCCACTACTGCACCATTCAGGTTTATGATAAAGTGATAGTCATCTGCCTGCATTGCAGATCCAGCGTTGTGTAAAGTGTCAAGATATATCTCAACACTATCATCCAGATGAAGACCGCTGGTCTCGGTCAGACCATCTGCCTGAAGGTTGGAGTCTGTCACATCATATGAAATGTAAAGGTACGTGCTATCATACATTGCTTTTACTGTTGCAGTATTGTCGGAAACACCGGAAATCGTAGTCCCTGCGACGTATTGCCAGTCAGTAAGATCACCGTCGATAGTAGCTGTGCCACTTACGATGTCCAGATTTACGTTGCCAATGTCCGATGGAGTGTCACGTACTGTTACAAGAACAGCGTCCGTGTCAACCTCACCGTCACCATCTGCCACCGTAAGTGTTACTGTATAGGTTCCAGCTGAACTATAGGAGTGCTGAACAACGACACCAGTGGCATCCTGTTGGATTCCATTAGAATTATCGTAATCCCACTTATAGGATGCAATACCAACATCGTCTGTTGATGCAGATCCATCCAGAGTCACGGTCTCACCAACAGAAACTGTGCGGTCAGGACCAGCGGAAGCGGTAGGCTTCACGGAAGTAGTGGGTTTTTCAGGTATTGTTGGGTCATCAGGAATTGTAGTTTGGGTGGAATCATGAATGTCATGTGCACCCTCAGCCACATTGTTATAGTTACCTAATTCGTTGTCATAGATGTTGTTATAGTCTGAAATGATGGTATGCTTGGAGTCTTCGACATTATTGATACCATACCCGGCGCTTTGGTAGATTTTCATACCACTAATAATATTATTTCTTGCAGTGATAGTAAACCCTGTTGTGTAGGTAGGATTAATAGTAGAGTATCGCCTTGTTGAGATACCGTCACCTTCACAATTTACAATGGTATTGTACTCGATGAGAACATCATCAATTCCGTGAATATTTATACCGCCAGCACGACCATCATCACCCTCTGTATTGGATATCAGATTATGATGGATATAATTGCCAGTCGTTTCAGGTTTATCAACAATATGGTCACCATCTACTGACGCCATGAGGACAATACCATATTCCCTTACACCAGATATCGTATTATATCTTATCTCATTGTCAGATAACCCAATGTTAGACCCGTCATTATCGTATATGAGATAAATAGCAGAGTCACCCTGATTATTTGAAGTGAATGTATTGTTTTCAATCAATGAACCTGAACACTCATCCAGGCGAATACCGGCATTTGCAGCCACATATCCAAATTCATTATCATGGATCCAGACCCTATTTTCACCCGTTGAACCGGCACGTAACACATACACGGCACTATGCCCAGATCTGCCGAAATAATTATCATATATGTTTAAATTTGGATATTTTTCTCTAGAATGTACAACTTTGATAAAATCCCCAATACCAGTAGTGAATGATAGATCATGAAATGTCAAATCTTTTCCACGCATTTCGATGGTAGGGTATGTATCCTTATCAGAAGATGCTATATTTCCCTGGTTCCACCTGTCTGCATCAATTACGAGGTTCGACAAAGTAACATTAGAAGAACTCTTATAGCCACGACCACTAATTGCAGTTGCACCAGAAATCATCTGCCAGTCAGAACGTGGAGGAATAAAGTTGGATACAAGTTTGACCGTTGTACCCATATCCCCTGTGAGAATTGTATTGTCTGGAATTTCGATTGTCCCAGCAATAATATAATCATTTGCTCCACCATCATCCAGTAGATAAACAGTGTTATAATCTGCATTATCCCTTACATACTGAAGGGCAGCATTGATCTCAACTTCATCTTTTATGCCATCACAGTTATAGTCACCACTGCCATCTGTGGAAACATATACGATTGGAGCAGTACTACCAAAAGCAGTTGGAAGGGCTATTAATGAAATGAATGAGAACATTAATAATAATTTTAGTTTCTTCATAGTAATCACAAATTTTTACTTGTAAAACATTTATGCTGTATTATTATATTTCAATTCGATATTAGTAATTGGGAGTTCAGGGCTATTATTACATATAAATGTTATGAATTATATCCCCTACCAAAAACTTTGGATATAATAAACCAAAGTTGTCTTTCTTCGCCATCACAGTCAGCATATAACGGTTTTGACGTCCACCCATATGAACATTGCGTATACATTCGTTTCCTTTTGCGCGTACATAATCCAAATATGTGGCCATAAACGCCACCATAAATCTGAGATTCAATCGGAAAAAACATAGAATATCGCCATTGATGCGATAGCAAAATAAGCAGATAGAAACAAATTGAAAACTAAAATACAAATAAATATAGTTGCGTTTTTATAAATGGGCACATATGCCAATCGAGACAACTATATACCTCGGGATGAATGCTAATATATGTAACATTCGATATTGAGGAACAAGTAGAGCTCTAATCGAAGCAATGGCTTGTGGGAAGCCTGATGGAAGTCAAATTATATGTCGGAAGAAGTATTACTACCAAAAAAGATATTTGAAATGCCATAAAATGAGTACAGAATTTTCATCGCCTCGACGGAAGACAAGAGTAACACCAGCAACATACAAATTTAATAAGTTATCAGAATTTTTGTTTCTTCTATACTAAGTTCAAAAGGAAGAGAACCAATTTGCTTAAATATTTTTATAGCTTATATTATAAAGGGTTTAAGGGTAAGTCTGATCAAGATAGAGAAGACATGCCCGGTAGTGGCATAGGTCATTGTAGAGAAGAGCGTAGCCAAAAAAAATATGTGTTGTACGCTAGAGGGTTGTTTGAAGAGCATGAGCAGCACTTTACAGTATAATTTAGTGCAGGTTTGAGAAGATCAGACTCTCGTAGTAGATTATAGAAACGTGATATCGTCTGATAAATGTACTGATGAGAGGTCAGTTTGTCGAGAGATTATAAGGAGAGGATGTTAGCAAGACATCCAATGAGAATATATGATACCTGATAGTACATTAATCGAAAAATTGAAAGAAAAAAAAGAACTATGGGATCTTTTTACAAAAAGGGAGGAATACAACCCCCACATATTAGACAAATACAGTAGATTCCCCCATTATTTAAGCAATAACCGAAATGTCTTTGAACCTAAGGTTTCAAAATATCTGGTAGAAAATGGCTTTAAACCAGAATATCCAGATGGGAAAAAATTTGCAGTCTGTCTGACACACGATATTGACGCAATTAAACAGAGATATTTAAGTTATGCACTCAATTCCGTGAAATCTTGCATTAAAGGTGACATTAAAGGTGCAATAAAATATCCCACCTATGCAATAGACAAAAAAAAACACCCATACTGGAACTTCCGTGAAACGATAAAACTGGAAGAAAAGTATGGTGCCACATCAAGTTTCTACTTCCTTGCACTGGATCCAGGAGAACGGGATTACAACTACGACCTACAATACATCAAAGACGAGATCAGATTCATAGATGCCAGAGGATGGGAAGTAGGGCTCCATGGTGGACACAGGTCATACAATAATTACGAAGACCTCCTTAAAAAGAAAAATAAGCTTGAATCCTTTCTTGGGAAAAAAGTTATCGGATATCGAAACCATTTCTTAAGATTCAAAACTCCTGAAACCTGGGAGTTGCTAAGTAAAGCAGGTTTAAAATATGATGCAACATTCGGATACAACGACTGTGCAGGTTTTAGAAATGGAATGTGTCACCCATTCAGGCCAATAAATCTGAAAACAGGAAAAGAGATAGACATAGTCGAAATTCCCCTAACAATCATGGACTGCACACTTCTCAGAGATTATATGAGATTAGACTTTAAAAGTTCCTGGAATCTTACAAAACAGCTTATTGACACTGTTGCAAAGTATAATGGAGTTATCACAATACTATGGCACAACACATACATGCTAGATGAATATTTGGAATTCTATGAGAAAATATTGAAGTACTGTTATGAGAAAGATGCTTGGATGACAAGTGGGAAAGAAATTTGTGAATGGACGAATAAGTTATAATTACATAACATATTATATCAAATTGGAGGGGGACTTGCCTTGAAAATCGACAACTGTGCTCTAGTTTTGGGAGGATATGTCAACGGATACTCAATAATACATGAATTGCATGAAAAGGATGTAGAGCATATAATCCTTTTTGATGTGACAAAGAAAGTTGGAGCATATAGTAATAAAATTAAAAGATTTGTATTGATTGATAAAACACCTGAGAGTCTATCCCAAGAAATAAAAAAACTACACCAAGATTATGAAAAAATTGTGGTATACCCAACAAATGACCTAGAGTTGGAGTATTTGCACAAGATATATTATGAAATCAAATCATTCTGTTTTTTGCCTTTCAATTATGAAAATATATTAGAATCTTCTGATAAATATGTTCAATATTCATACTGTGAAAAACTTGGAGTTCCATATCCAAAAACATTAACCATAGAAACTATTGAAGATATAGATAAAATATCATCAGTACAATATCCAGTACTAATAAAGCCTAATAAAAGAGAAGATCTAAAAGTTCAAGTTTTTAGGAATTTAGAATTAAATGATCAAAATGATCTTGAAAATAATAGAGAAAAATTACAGAATTATCTAAAGATGGGAATTGTATTTTTGGCATCGGAAGTAATACCCGGAAATGGATCAAATATCTATGCATATGTAGGATATCGAAGTCAAAGTGGAAAAATATTAAATGAATGGACCGGCAAAAAGCTATCCCAGTATCCAGATGATTTTGGGGTCTTTTCAAGCGCTTCCAATGAAGCCCCAGGAGAGGTATTGAATTTAGGAAGAATATTATTAGATGGGATGGACATAAAAGGAATAGCAGAACCTGAATTTAAGTATGATCACAGGGATGATAAATATAAATTAATGGAAATAAACCTTCGCTCAATGATGTGGCATAGAGTTGGGAACATCTCAGGAGTAAATCTACAATATACTCAATACTTAGACGCAATTGGAAAAGAAGTACCAAAACAAAATCAAATAAAAGACAAAGACATCCATTTTGTTTATTTGAAGCATGAAGTAATAAATACACTTGCAAGAAGAGGATACTACCGTATATTTTTAAACAACGTATTTAAATCCAACAAAACTTATTTTGCACTATATGATATAAGAGACATTAAACCATTTCTAATTGATTGTAAAGATATAATTAAAAGTCTTGTAAGCATATGTTTAAAAGCATTAAAAGTTACATAATGTTGATTATAAAGAGAGTATTGTTGAAAAGAAAAGGATAAATCATCTACAATAATTGTACATTTTATGGTGTTGAATTTTCAGGATTAGCTGTAATTGAACCATACTGCAGACTCAATGGTAATCCCATAATTTTTATTGGAAATAACTTTTATATGAAAGCTTTTTGTCATTTTTCGACAACATTAAGATTGGTGACAATGCCCAAATTTGAGCAAATGTACGATTCTCAAAGGTGTGAACATTGGCCCTATTGCAGTTGATTCTTTAGGGTATGTAGTTACAATAAATGTACCCATATATGGAATTGCTGTCGAAATCCTGTTAAAATAATTAGATATAGAATTTAAATGTGGGGTTTTGTTTTGTTGCAATATTATTATTTAAATTCGTAGACATTTAACTCCAATAGTATAATAAAGCACAATTTACCAACCAGATTTAGCTGAATACACACCATTTTTTGATTATTTTTGCAAAACTCGACTAATATATAGAAGGAAAACTTTTTGTGACGAAAAATCAGCATCTACTATAACATATCGCCTATTATTACAGAGGAATCTTAGTATGATCATCAAAATTATAAATATTATGGTTTGCAGAATAATTTTGACGCCGAAAACGATTCTTACATATTCCAATTTCAATCCCATTTAATGTTTGGAGATATCAACCAGAAGACTAAACCAAGTAAGGCCACCCAATATTTTCCCATTATGTTTTCAGGTCACATACCCCCACTGGAAAATGAACTGGACAAGGGACGTAAAAATCAATTATTAAATTTCTTCGGAAGACAACATAAGTAATTACATTTTTAAATCTAATGTATCGTATTTGTCTCATGAACCTCCGAAATGATTCACAAATAGTAAACTCTGTAATAAACATATTATAATTAATTTTTAAAAGTGCGGTTTGATTATTTTAACATTTTCTTCACATTAATTAATATTTTTTTTGCCTGGTTTAATTCATATTGATTGAAACTTTTGATAGAATACATCACAAAGAAATAAATTATTACCCCAATTATTGTTTCTGACAAAATTAACAAATAGTTTGTTGATTCATAAGATGAAACAAAAACATACATTATCAAAGATGATAGTATGCATTTTGCTATAAAAATAAAATTCAAACTAAATTTAATATGTTTGAATGTTACATAAATACAGATAATCACCATCACAATAAATGATATCATCGTGGATATGGCTGCACCTAAAATACCAATTTTAGGTATTAATATTAAATTTAAAATAATATTGAAAGTTGCAGCTATGAGATAAATGTATAAGTTAAACTTTGTATCTTTCACAAGATGTGTTATATTAATCAATATCTGAAATACACCAGCTAATACTCCAGAAAGAGCAATAAATGGTATAACAATACTTCCTGATACAAAATCAGAATTGGTCAAAATTTCCAATAAAGGTTTTCCCAAAGCTGTCAAACCAAAAACCGCCGGAATTGCAATCATCAAAAAATATTTCATCGAATATGACAAATATAATTTAACCTGATCTTCTTTTCCCTCATCGTAAAGTTTGGACAATTCAGGATATAAAATAACCTGAATTGGAGAGATGAATAAGTGGATCAACCAACCTATCGAATAGGCTGCAGAATAAATACCTACACTTCCAAGGCCAAGAAAATAAGTTACCATATATTTGTCACTTGAATCCGTGATCCATCTTATCAGAGAATTTGGTGTCAGTGGCAAAGAGAATCGTAAATATTCTCTTATGTAAATGAACTTTGGAAAGATGAAACCAATTTGTGAGATGATCCCATACATTGAAACAATGAAAAGAATAAATTGAATTATTAAAAAAGCTAGAATTAAACCAAATAAACCAAATCCTGCCCATAAAAATAACATTGCAAGAATCAATGTTCCCAAACTTTTAAAAATGGAAAAGTAAGAAAATATATTAATTTGCCTAAACACACGGAAATAAAAAAGAGTGATCATATTAGTAGCATTGAAAAAGATGAGAAATGATGCTATCCTGAGAAAATAAGAAGCATTTTGATCCTGGAAAAAGATAGAAGCCAGTAAATCTGCTGAAAAAAACAAGATCGATGAAAAAAGAAGACTTGAGCAAACTATGAAAATCAAAATCGAATATAAGCCTTCTTTGATTATTTCCTTATCAGTTACAGAAGAAAAAAAGCGCATGAATCCCATAGAAAGCCCCATCATAGCAAGAGGCGTCAACAGGCCAATGGTCACATGTATCTGGGCCCACATTCCATAATAATACGTACCAAGAGATTTAGTGATGATAGGCAAAAGTAAAAAGGCGCCAAGACTTGTAATTACCTGAGTAATACCTATAAGACCTACATCTTTGATGAATTTAGTTTTTGACATTAGATACCCGATTAAATCAAGATATAATTTTGAAAACTTAATAGTAAATAAATAATTATTAAAGATATACTTAAATTCTTGAAGATATACTTAAATTCTTGAAGATATAATTTTATATATCATCTCACAAGCATCTCCGAATCCAAACATATTTCCTTTCATACCTGTACCTTCAAATCCATTAATAGCATCAATGATCAAACCGCAATCTGCTCCAACCAACACATTCCACCCATCGTCCACTGTTTCCACCCACTCGGTGTTATTGCGCATCGTAATACAGGGAACACCAAGCACATAAGCCTCTTTCTGTACGCCCCCAGAATCGGTAAGAATCTTCCTAGAACTAGACATGAGCTTTAACATATCAAGATAACCGAGAGGAGATATGACATTTACATTTTCACGCAGCTTATCCCAAAGCCCATACTGTTGGAGACATTTCTTAGTCCTTGGATGTACAGGGAATAAAATATTAGCATCCACACTACAAAAAGCTTTCACAATGGATGATAGATTTTCAATGTCATCTGTATTTGAAGCACGATGTATAGTTGCAACCATAAAATCCTGATGAGAAAGGTTCAAATCATCAAGTATCGTGGACTTTTCCTCTGCTACCTTTATGTTGTAATGCAGTGCATCCATCATCACATCACCAACATTGTGAACACCATCAGTAATACCTTCGTTTTCAAGATTTGTTACTGCTGTTCTTGTAGGACAGAACAATAGATTTGAAATATGGTCTGTAACTATGCGATTGATCTCTTCAGGCATAGTCCTGTCAAATGATCGGAGACCAGCCTCAACATGAGCTACATGAATCTGAAGCTTGGAAGCTGCAAGAGAACCTGCAATAGTAGAATTTGTATCACCATATACCAATACTATATCAGGCTCTTCATTAATGAGAAGTTTCTCGATCTCCATCAACATTTTACCTGTTTGTTCACCTTGTGTAGCGGAACCAATACCAAGATTGTAATCCGGTTCCGGAATTCCCAGTTCTTTGAAGAAAATATCAGACATTTTTGGATCATAGTGTTGTCCTGTATGGACAAGTATCTCTTCATGTGATTCTCTTAGTTTACGGGAAAGTGGAGCACATTTTATAAATTGTGGCCGAGCACCGATAACTGATAGTATTTTCATGACAAAACCTCGTACTGATAAGAATAATTTTTAAAAATAATATGCAGATTTATTTTTACAATTGTGACAGTATTCCACTTTCCTTAACATCCTTTCAAATTTTCATACTTTATCACCAAAAAAGGGTTTTTTATTTTTCTCCAAGGGCTATCTTATCTGCTTCTAAATTGTACTCATAATGCTGTTTTGTTTTAATCATTACAACCACCATTATTTGAAAGGCTTCTGAATCGTGATCTAAACTTGCTTATCAATAACTCTGAATTATATAAAATATTAACAACTCACAGGTCATCAAACAGTCCAGATTTTGTTACAATTGACTCCCAATCAAATTCTTTTGCTAATGTTCTATTATCATTAGACATTTGTGAATACAACCTTGTATTATTTATTAAATATTCTACTTTGTTAGCAAGATTTTGGGGATTATTAGAATCATATTTTATGTAGTTAATGTTTTCTTTTAAATATCCTGGAATTCCCCCTATATCTGCAATTACCATTGGTTTTCCTGCTGCAAGATATTCGGATATTTTTCTATTAGAGAAAAAGTTCTTTATTTTAGACATGTAAAAATTTTTGTCGTAAGGGACAATACAAATATCCATCCTTTTCAATAATGAAAATGCTAAATTTTGTTCAATGCGCCCAGTTAAAATAACATTTTCTTTTCGACCATATTTATTGATAATTCTATTATATTGATAACCTTGCCCAACAATTACAACAACAACATCTCGTAAATAATCAACTGAATCACATATATCATCAATCTTCATTACCTGCTCCCAATTCCCAATAAATCCTATAACTTTCTTGTCTTCTGGAATATTTATAGGGTTCACCGTGTCTATCGATTCAATTTTCTCTATATCGACTCCATTTGGCAAATAGATGCATTTATGTGCATATTCTTCGATTTGAGCTTTAACTCCATCACTTATAACTATAATTTTATCAGAATGTTTAAAAATAACCTTGTTAATCAATTTAACCATAAAGGCTCGCACAAAACGCTTTTTTTGAGATAGTTCAAGATCATATCTTCCATGAAAATCATAATAAATTTTTATATTAAATAGTTTTAAGAAAGGATATAAGATAATGGTATCATATCCTCTTAAAAGGACATAATCGATTTTTTTTGATATTAAAAAATGAAATATCTGCAAAGACATTTGCAATCTAAATAATATTCCTTTCAACAAAATTAATTTACCATCAATAGCTATTTTAGGTTTTATTTGTACTAAATTTTCTAATAACACTTCATTTAGTTCATTTTTTTGCAACATTAAATAAGTATTAGGATAATGCTTTTTTATCTCGTTAAAAATGTGTAACGCCCTCGAAGACTGGACAATGCTGTAAGATGCTTTAGTCCCCATCAAAATGATTAACCCTTTTTTCGGAATTTGGTTTTTATCTTTTGCAGAGGACTTTGTTAAATATTTCATTATGCTGCCTCATAAATATCAATCGCTGAATTTGAATAAATTTTATTGTTAATCTTTAAATTTGAATTTAATCCCTCCCATTCTAATATATTATCATCATTAATGACCATCGAGTCAAATACTATCCCCCTATCTAAAGCTTTATTTCTCAAAATAAAATAGCCATTTTTGAGACTGAAGTTTAAAACATCGAATTTTTTAATTCTATAATGCTTAATCCCAAAATCGTCAAATTCACTAACTTTAGGGGGGAAAAATCGAGAAGTGGCACGATCTGAATATAGGGTTGAATCATTCGGAACAAAATCGGAAACAAAATTAAAGCCTATTAGCTCATCTGAAAAGAAATAAGGTCTACTACTAATAGTACCTTCATATTCTGGACTACCATCTATTAAAGAAGAATATACAAATCCCGAAAAAAGCATTGTAACTATTAAAAAGGCAGATATGACCTTCCTATTTTTTATTATTAATAATTTGTAACAAAAGAAAAAACCAGAAGCCATCGAAAAAGCTATAAATGGACTTACAAGTAGCATAAATCGATCAAATCTAAAAAGAATCATTGTTTGCCAAAGAGTTTGCAACGGATTTGGCAAATACAATGGTAAAGCAAATAAAGATACTAAAACAAAAACTGCAGAGTATTTCTTACCATATTTCCATAAAGTTGCTCCAATCCCAATAAAAACAAAAAGAGCGAGAATCATTGTATCAACATTATTTGCAATGAATATCCACTCATTTCCAACCTGAACTGTCTCTTTTATCGCAATTGATTCGGATGATAATGAAGCCTCCCTGGTGCTAAGTAACATAGTAGTAAACGAATCTGCAACATAAAACCAATATCCTAAGAACGTCACAATTAATAACAAAATGTAATTGTTATTGTAGAATTTACTATTCAAGCCCGTGAAATGAGTTAATATAAGTTCAGACACTAAAAATAATATCATTATAGCGATTATTTGAGGTGTTGATACTTGATGAACAAGTACTATAAAAAGAGTGAACAATATGCCTAAAATTTTGAAATTAGGATTCTTTTTTTCTGAATTTTTATAGATTAAATACATAAGTACTAAAAATGCGATAAATGCTACGACTCTGGTAACCACATACATTTCATAATAAACTACTGTACTCAGAGTTGAAAATAGAACAACTGAAAGTAAAGATAATTTGATGTTTTTAGTAGTATTTAAAAAAATGTAAAACAAAAAAATAACTGAAATTGTGAATATTGGAGGACTAATTAAAAAATAAGAAGTCGTTATATCTAAATTTAGCAAATATGAAGCCTGTGCCATCAAAATATGAAATAAAGGAAAATTAGCATAACCAAGACTCAGAGATTCAGGAATAGTGTGCCCGGACAAATAGGTTACTTGAGACATGAAAAGATGACCTAATATATCAGTGCCACCAAAATACAAATTATTCTTTAAAGTAAGACTGTAAACTAAATTTATCATACATAAAATTATCTCTGATAAAACTAGATTTTGATTGACTGTTTTAGAGAATATTTGAAAAAGAATTATAGTATAAAGTAGCGATATAGTTACGAAATAGTACCAAGGTCTGATTGACGATGTAATTACAATGACTGAACTCAAAGCATATAGAATAAAGAAAATCATCGATAAACGTTTTTGATCAAAATCCATAGCAAAATTGAGACTTGCCGTTTTGATCCCACTTCCATGCATTTTAGTTAGAACTATTGCTGCAATTATACCGGGAATTCCTATAACACAACCCCTAATAGCAAAATCAGGCCTTCCAATATAAAAAGCAGCAATGTAACCAATCAAAATAACACAAAGTATCAAATACGGAAAGATGAGAGCAAATTTTTCAACTAAACTTTTGTCCCAGTTTGACATTGATTGTAATAAATTCATAGATACCCACTACCCCAAAGTTAAGATATTTAAGATATTTCAATTGTGTCTGGTTGATCTTTCTTAATTATAAATTGTAATAAGAAGTATATTAATTTACACTAAGAGAGAAGAGATTATATTTGAAGATCCATATAAATATCCAAAATCTGCTCTGTTATGACTTCCCAACTATAGCGTTCTGCATGATTAACAATTTTATCTTCATTCCAATTTATATCTAAGGATAAATTTATCTTTTCAGCCAGATCCAAGGAATTGCCCGGTTTAACCAGAAATCCAAAATCATCAGAGGTTATAATTTCGGGAACACCACCAACACGTGTTCCTACAAATGGTTTACCACAGCTTAAACATTCAACTAGAACTGTTGGATTACCTTCATTCAAGCTTGGCAACACAAATACATCACAAGCATTCATCCAAAGAGGTACTTCATGGTGTGGTTTACTACCCACTATTGTTACATGCTTTTGCAAATTGGATGATGAAATTTGCCTCTCTAATTTCTTCCTAAGTATACCATCACCCACAATATAGCAGAACACATCATCCTTTTTGGAGACAATTTTTTCCATAGCTTCTATCAAATAAAAATGACCTTTCACATCACCGTATAAACTTCCAACATAAAGAATGATTTTTTTGTCTCTTGGCAAACCAAGTTTTTCCCTACATAGCTGTTTATCTAAAGGATAAAACTTCTTTTGATCATAGCCATTGGGGACATGGTGTACTTTCTCTAAATTGATTCCTACATCCCCCATAAGAGAAATATCACTCTTCCTAACACGTATTATTGCATCAGACATTTGCCATGAATGAATAAATATTGGATCTTTTCGATCTATCGCTTTCTGAAATGTAGTAGATGTATGCTCTGTAATAACTACAGGCACCCCCAACTTTTTCTTTAATTCTACTGCAACTGCACCAGAAGGCCAAGTAAAGTGAGCATGAATTATATCAAACTTGATATTTTGTTTTTTCAATAACTTAGAAATTGCATGTGCTTCAAGTTTTACCCAAAACTCTCTGCCATACTTATAGAAGAGGGGGAAATTAAAATATTTAGGGAAAAATACATGTACGTTATCAAAAGAGTAGTCCTCATACTGTGTCTTTCTTAGATAGTCCAGACCATAAGCAACGGGAGAAATGACATAAACAGTATCAAATGATTTTCTAATATACTTTAGCTGTTCCTTTACAAATACATCTCTAATATACGTGTCCATACTATCCGGAAAATTATTAGTTATCACCAACAAATTTCTCATAGTCATTATTTCAACTCACTAATAACAAATTTGTATTTCCCGGCTTTTGTTCTTTCAATCGAATCAACAATTTCAAACTCCACATTCCAGAAAGGAGATTTATTATGAATAAATGAAGTGATTATGTCCAACTGCTTTTTATCAAAATTATGATGTGGAACAATTTTAATTACAAGTTTTTCCAAAGTGGTCTGGATTACTTGATATTCTCTCGCTCCATCAATATATTTAAAAATATAATTAAAAAAACTTGCATGAACAAACTTTCCTTCAGGAGTCTGTAACATCTCCTGTTGCCTTCCAATTACTTCCTTTAATAGCTTCGATTTCCTTCCACATCCACACTGATCTTCAATAATGTGACCCATATCTCCTGTATCATACCTTATGAAAGGCATAGCATAATTATGCAAACTAGTAGCCAGAATACTTCCAACTCCGTCTTCCATCTGGGAGCCATTATCATCGATAATCTCCATGATGCTTCTTTCCGTATCTATATGGAGTCCATTATGCTCTGAACACTCGTAAGCACCCACGCCACCATCATTCAGACCGTAGGCATCATAAACATCGCAATCAAAAGCATCTTCTATGTTCGCCCTCATATTTGGCAATAATTTCTCTGCTGTTGTGAATACACTTGAAGGAGATAGTATCTCGACATCATTTTCCATGATATAGCTGGCAAATAAATTGATGGATGAGGCATATCCACGCAGATATCGAGGTCTAAAAGAATTCATTACATCGGCGTACTTCTGCATCTCCCCACTACCCATATCAAAAGAAGACAGTTTCCGGAGGTTTCTTGAAACCTCATGAGCCTTTGTAAGTATAACAGATTTTGATCCGACATCCAATGATGAGCCCGCCAGGAATACCATCTTGTCTCCAAGCTCATACCCCGCATATCCCCATCCTCGATACAGCATTGCACCAGAAAGAAAGCGATCATACTTTAGTAACCGATATTTGAAAGGAGTGCCAGTTGATCCACCTGTTGAATTGACATAATATTTCATTTGATCCAGACCCACTGGTTTGAAGTCTTCCCAGTTCTCTTTGATAATATCTTTTGTTAATATGGGGAGTTTTTCAAGATCAGCAAGTCCCGTTATATCTGAAGGGTCAAGCTTTAAAGAATTGAAAAGCTTACGATAATAAGGAATATTACTATAGGCAAAACTGATCATATGCCTCAATTGTTTTTCCTGATCTTCTTTTTGTTCAGAATAAGTTTTCCACTGGGAGTTGAGCAGTTTTTTATAATTTGGATAGAAACTCCTATCTCCAAGTTGATGTACAAGGACAAATATTTGTTTAGAGAACATATCAAAACCCTTTTCCAATTGCAGCAAATACAATATCTGTTAATTTTGAAAGCATAGTCTTACGACCAATCACAACCGATGCTGAAATACCATTCATAAAACCATCAGAATCTAATTTCCAAAATTCATCATGATCAATAACAAACACACCACGCCCCCCTATCTTTCAATTCATCTTCTATTCTCTCTTCAGAACAGAGACCTCCAACCTTTGCCTTAATGGATTTTGCATCAGGATCATGAAACTTTACACCCATTCCATGCAATTCCTGAATTATTGAATATCCATTGATATATCCTCCCAAAGCTAGAGCACAGTTATCGATTTTCAAAGATTCTTCTCCCCAATTCAAGATATAATAATAAATTGATATTTTGTGATTATAAATTATTCCACCATTCACAAATCTCTTCCCCACTTGCCATCCAAGCACCTTTTTCATAACAATACTTCAAGATTTTCTCATATAAATTACTCCAATTTGTTCTAAAGGAGCAATTAAATGCATTGTTATGCCACAGTAATGTAATAACACCGTTGTATTTTTCAACAATGTCGATCAGTTGTTTAACACATCCCCATGCATCTTCAAAAGAATTAGCAACATCAAATAACGTACCATCCATTACCACTAAAGGAATTTCCAGGATAGCTATTCCTTTGTTCTCATTCCGGTTATAAGGTTTGAATGGATGACACATACCATTACGAAAACCAACCATATCAGTATATCCAAAAGTTGTATCATACTTAAAACCAGCTTTTGAGAGTAATTCCCAAGAATCGGGAGTTTTAAACCTAAGATAATGGTTTCTATACCCGATGATATTTTTACCTAAAACAGACTCAATCCGCTGTTTTTCTTTCAAAATTTCATCAAGATCATTATATGAGTAATACCCACCATGCAGACCAACCTCCCATCCGTTATCCGAAATAAAAGCTAATTCATTTTCGACATCTTCAACATTGTATCGGAATCGGATCGGATCTTTTTCCGTAGCAATGAAATAAAAAGATGATTTTGCATCGTATTTGTCTTCCAAATCCATAATTCTTCTGAAATTGATGTATGGAGATTGCCTTCTATCCTTTATTTTCCAGAAAGTTTGTCTTTTTAGTTCACCCAAATTTAAATTTTTTAAACAATAAGCTGAAGATAAAATAGTGTGTTTTAATGGTGGATATATCTCATCAATATCATGGGTTAAACAAACAGCAAAACGTTTGTTATCAGGATATTCTACTTGAAAACCATTTTGAACAGAATATTCTGAAACATTTGGATTAAATACATCTTTATATATAGTATTTGAATAGCTAAATCGTTCACGAGCATCCAACATTATCGGAGAATATTCTTCTTTTTTAGAGAATTGGTCCCATATTTCTGAATTGCCCTTTAGAATACTGTAGATATCTAACAAATATTACCACCGTCCCCATGATTTAAACTCGAATTTTTTAATGTCCAATCACAAAACCCACCATAAAAGCAGTAACATCAATTTTATCTTTTAACATTTGTTCCCGTTTCTCACCCCATTCAGTCTTAACATGTGGATTTTTAATCAATTCTATTGATTTTTCAAGAGCTGTCTTTGAATCACTATAACTAAACATCAAACCATATTTTTCTTCCAATTCTATAAAATTGCCCATTGTTCCCACAAGGGAAGAAACGTAAATCGATGGAGTACCCAATACAGCACTTTCAGCTGCAGTTGTACCACCGTCCCCAACATACAGAGTAGCATAATACAGCAGATCATGCAATTTCTCTGGAGAAACTTTGATCTTATACTTTTCAAATTCAGGACCTAACTGACCTTCGGAGGTGATTAGCACGCGCCCATACTTTTCAAGCTCTTTAACAAATTTAAGTTTGTTTTGTATACCGTGATGACCAATATCATGGCTGGCAGCCCACGAAACAAGACGTAAAATAATAAAAGTATCATCTTCACTTAGACCCAATTCGTTCAACACTTCAGGGCTAGGTGTGAAATATTTTGGATGCAGATATGCCAATTCATGATAACCATCATATCGGATTTGTTTTTTGCCAAGATCTCTTTTGAAACAAGCGGGCGTCAATATTGTATCCATAAAAGGAAATACTATCGAATCAACAAATGTTGAGTGCTCAGTGTCGTTAGAGGAGATAGAAGGTTTACGGAAAAGGCTGCTTATATGAGCGGAAACCGGGGAACCTTTAGAGATAAACAGGTCGGGTTTAAATTTTTTAGCTATTTTGAACATCTTAAGTTCTGATTCAATCAAAAGAGGGATTTTACCTATAAGTCCCGATCCACTATTTACCCCCAAAACACTGTAATTAAACCCATATGCATCTAATAGATCAAGTGTAACTTCCTTATCAGTAGCACATATCTTGATATGATGACCCTTTTTTTCTAATTCCCATATCATGTTCTTAAAATGATGAACATGTGCAGGATGTCCCATTTCAACAATAATTCTCATGATATCACCCAAAATTTCCAAATACTTCATTGCTAAGTTTTTGATAAATTGGCATAGGAATCTTTTTAATCACGTTTGTCCCGATTTTATATTTCAAATTGTCTCTGTTTTCAGTCAAAGACATAGGGTTTTTTGGATAAAAAGAATAGAATATTCTTTTTTCAACGGCGCCCCATCTTTGTTTAAAAAATATTAATCCTTTATTGTCGTAGGAAACTCTTCCAAGATCGTAATACTTGTATCCATTATTAGATGCATCTTCAATACACTTCCAATTTAAAGCATTATATGGATATAATTTAGTAAATTTAGGATTTGAAGCAGCGTATTTTGCGGAAACAGTATCGTGATAAAAGTCTCGAATACCCCCCGCAATTATTTCCCCATCATATTCTACAACATACAAAGAAACATTTTCTTTGAAAATGTCAAATAAATTTTTAAAAAATTTCCATGGATGGCAGGGAACTCCAATTTTTCTTTTTGTTATGCAATTTAGTTCATAGAATTGTTTTAAATCTTCATAGTTTCTTGTGACACGTACACTTGTACCCTTTTTTTTTGATTTATTAATATTATGTCTAGTAGATCTCGACATGTTCGCCCATAACTCATCACGATTTTTAGATACATCTAAGATATACGTTGAGAATGAATTTTGGCTTACAAAATTATTCGAGTCAACATGGTCCCGAATTTCAATAAATTTAGCATCAGAACTGTCAAAGATACTAACAGTTTCATCTATTAAACAATTGAATACTTCCTTATTGCCTATGGGACTACATATATGAGAAAAGGGAACAGAACATAATCTATTTCCAGTTAATTTGCTGTTAATGTAAAACAAAGGTAAGAATCCAACAATTTCCCCACAATCGTCTTTCGCAAAAATATAATTAGACTTATAATTAAATGTCCTTTGTAAAAGCAGCCTCCATTCAGGAGTATGATAGATTGTCGAATCACCATATTTATCCAAAAACGATTTCCACTCGTTCTCTTCAACCTTAGTCACAATTTCGATTATTTCCTCACCACCCTCAAAATCATCTTCCCCGAATTTGATGCAAGATCCTGTAACCAGAACAAAGCCCAGCTAAAAATATTTGAAGTCCAGCGGTCCGGATGCGTTGAAATATAAAAAGTATTGACCTTACCCTTCTCGATCAATTCAATAAGATCATCGGTTGTATCAGCAAAAAACTGTTCTGTTTTGCCAGGAATAAAATCTCTTAAGTTGTTCTTTGAGTTCCAGCCCCGTCCCGTATCATTAAAATAATTGAGATCATCTCCGGCAGACAAATACGCCTCTCCAAGAATTCCAAAATCCTTGAAATCATAGACATCCCATAGGTCTCGATTATCATATTTTGACAGAGGCTTTCCATGCATACAAATTGTTTTAAGGTTACAGATCTCTCTGAATCTATTCACATCACCCTCGAACAATTTGATGGCTTTTTCATAGTTACCTTTTGCAGTGCTCAAAACTTCATAATGGTATCCAATCTCATGCCCCATCTTTTCAAGCTCTTGTATGATCTCAGGATCAAACACGTTGTTACGGGTTCTGAAATAGTAACTTGCGTGAATCCCAAGTTCCTATTCTATACGTGCGGTTTTCAGTGCGGTTTTGGGCCATTCATCTATATCATGACGCATCAAGACAAAACGCTCAGGTAGCACAGAGTCTGAGGATAGGTATTTTTCCATAGTAATGGTGGTATAGTTACCTGCTATTGCAGAACAGAGTTCATGGAACTTGTCAAGTGTAAAATCAAGATCATGAAAATTTAACATTACACATTACCCCATATTCAATATATCTATGATCATATCTAAAAGATTTTTGCCCATGTTCAAATGAGTAGTTGTAGTTTCAGTGTTATTAGCTAATCTTCCAGCTAGTGAATACTCATTTCATCAATTGTTTCAAATTTTTTGTCTCAAATCCCATATTATTTATCCCACCATGTCCTTAAGGGGAACTTTGTTAACATGTTCTAAATTCTTCAATACATGCCGAATCCTTTTTTCAACAATCCCTCCTTTTACTGCCCAGTAAAATGGCCTACCTTTCCCCACATCTGGAAACTTTTCATTTGAAATGTCGATGGGATGAAAATAGAATATTGTATGTCCCCTATTCAAGCTCTGTCTTAGTCCTTTCAAGATAATCTGGCTACCCAAAAACCTTAGCATGGGTCCACCAGAGGTAGGAATCTTTGCACCGATATCATAATAGGACCATGGGAACTCAATAAAGCTTCTGACCCCCCCGGGCTCCAGACTTCCATGGGCTGGATGATAAGGGACTGATGAAACTCCTTTCAAAGATGAATCTGTTTTATTGTAAAGTGAATTTACAGAGACTGACGAATCATACTTAAATCCAATTTTTTCAAGTGAATCAAGCATCTCTCCTGTAACTAGTGCATTTGGTGCACGATAACCAATTACCTCCTTTCCCGATGCTTTTTCAAGTTTTTTCTTTGCCTCCAAGGTCTCTGCCTCAAATTCCTTAATGGTCATCAACGGCTCTTTGGTCTTAGAGTTGATCCCGCATGAATGATGAGCTCCATGACACCCAATTTCATGACCTCTTTTAGAAATAGATTCAATCAGACCAGGATAATGTTCTTCAACATCTGCAACAACAAAGAATGTGGCTGTTACATTAAATTCATCAAGAATATCCAGTATTTTTTTTGTCGGCTCACTTAAATAATCATACCTTTTACCCCATCTTTCAAAAAATTCGTCTACATCTTTGTAAACCGAGAAATCGGATCCACAAACGGATGGAATATGATACCAGTCTTCAATATCGACTGTTATTGAGATACTACTATTTTCCAACCCATCCTTACAATTATTCACACCACTTACCCCCATCAAAAATTTCTTGCCAAGATTGAATAGAATGTCCATTGAATAATATAGACCCCATCCGGCAACAGTCGAAGACCATCTTTCTGGATGTGCAAGAATATAGAAATTATTATATTCGTTTTTCTCGATCAATTCAATAAGATCATCAGTTGTATCAGCACTAAGATGTTCTGTTTTTCCGGGAATATAGTCTCTCATACTACTCCCGAAACACCAAGTCCTTCCAGAGTCAGTAAAATAATTAAGGTCTTCTCCGGCGGATAAATATGCCTCTCCGAGAATTCCAAAATCTTCGAAGTCATATACATCCCAAAGATCACGATTATCATACTTTGACAAAGGACTACCGTGCATACAAATAGTTCTAACATTGGCAATTTTCTTGAAATCATTTAGATGAGATTGGAATAGTTCGATTCCCTTCTCCGGGTCACCATTTGCCTCACTTAATGTCTCATAGTGGTAACCGACCTCATGCCCCATATTCTGGATCTGCTTCATGATCTCAGGCTTGAACACGCTTTTGGTCGACCTGAAATAGTATGTTGCCTTGATGCCCAGTTCATGCTCGATCTGTGCGGTTTCCAGTGCTTTTCCTGGCATCCGGTCAACATCATGGCGCATCAGTACGAATCTGGAAGGATGCTCATTATTCAGGTATTCTGCCATTGTGATCGTTGGATACGTTGTAGCTATTGCTTCACAGAGGCGCCGAAACTTATAGATCGTAAAATCACGGTCATCAATACTCAGCATCAGAGATCACCACACAGCAATTTCTTACGAGTATGAAGTTTTTTAAATGTACACCCCATAATAGATGTACAATGTTCATCCTTGGCCACATAGGAATCACGCTCGTAGTCTTCTACATTGCAAGCCTTGCCATTCCTTCTCTTAAACGTCATCTTGATTACCGGTTCATCGCACTGGGAGCCCTGCTGCCGGACCTGATAGATAAACCCATAGGCAGGATCTTGTTTGAAGATGTTTTTGCAAGTGGAAGGCTTTTTGCACACACTCTTGTTTTTGTTATTGTAATTCTGGTTGCCGGATATGTTTATTTCAGGCACCGAGGAGATTCCCGAATCATGCTTGTAGCCGGAGCCAGTTTCCTGCATCTGCTGGAAGACCGGATGTGGATGGCTCCACAGACATTCTTCTGGCCGGTCTTTGGATGGGAGTTTGCTCAGGGACACTCTTATGGGAGCTTTCTGGAATATTTCATGAATATCGCGAGACATGTTTACAGCCCTGACTTTTCTTTTGCCCTAATTTCTGAAATAAGTGGCCTGCTAATTGTTCTGTTCCTTGTGTACAAGCACAGGAACTGAACGAATCAATTTAGCCCTACAACTGAATTCATTATCAATAATCGCCATATAACCGGTTCTCGCCTCTCATATCTTTATCCGACTCCTGCATATCGAAAAGCATTGCGAACAGCAGGAACTGAGTACCTGAAACAAGTATAAAAGCATCAAGTATTGGAAGATTCGAAGATACTGACCACTGCATTAGCCAGGCTATGAGTATTGCCATACCGAGAAGCACACCTACAGGAAGGAGGAGCATTGAAAGGATGTAGAACAAGACGAGCGGATGGAAGTTGAGTATCATGTACTTCATCTTCAATCTCCAGAGGAACTTCTTGAACAACATGAACGATACCTTGCCGATGTACGGACCGTACTTGATCGTTGACTTCTCTTTCCCGTATCTGGCAGGCATGACCACATCAAGGGTCCTGAAACCAAAGGCATTCAACCTCACAAGAATATGGTTGCAGTAGCCGTAATACGTATAGATCTCATCCAAACCTATCTCCGCCAGTGCTTCCCTTGAGATGGCAGTATAGCCATTCTGAGGATCCATTATATTCCAGTATCCACTTCCGATCTTTGTGATGAAAGTTAAAATCGAGTTGCCAAACAGGCGCAATCCGCTCATGCCCCCGCGGTACTCCTCACTGAACAGGCGGTTGCCTTTAGTATAATCAGCTCTACCCTCGATTATGGGCATAAGCAGCTTTGGAAGCTGGGCAGGGTTCATCTGGTTATCCCCTGCCATTACCGCAACGACATCCATCTCTTCTTTCAGTGACTGCTTGTAGCCATTGACAATTGCAGCACCCACACCTTTATTGATCTCGTGCGTTATCACAAACAACCTTGGGTCGTTCAGTGTCTCAATGACCTTTGCAGTATTATCAATACTCGCATCATCAATCACATAGATCCGGTCAACGTACTGGGGAATACCATCAACAGTAGCTTTTATAAGCTTCTCTTCATTATACGCAGGCACTACCACACCTATGCGTTTGCTTGCCAACAACTCTCTCTTGACCGGATCGATTATCTTGATAGGCACCTCACGCACCTTAAAACCGGACTTGACAGCATCATCTATTAACTCCACCTCAATAGCATCATCACCCTTTGTGAATTTGAAAACATCGAGTGTTTTTGAAGAATACGCACGGAAGCCACTGCTCATGAAAAACTTGTTCTTGTCTGTAGCCTTCGCATACTCGGAAGCAGTGCCAAAGCCAATGCCCGATGAAGTGACATAAGCACCATTCACAACATCCGCATCCTCGGAAAGTACAGGATTCAGTATTGCAGGGATATCATCAGGATTGTGAAAGCCGTTCGCATAGATAGTCACAAGCACAGAGGGGTTTAGTTTTTTCGCTTCTTCAAAAGCTGTTGCCAATGCCGCAGACTTCCCAAGATTATCACCATGCCTGATTACCTGTGCACCCATGTTCTTAGCAATATAGGCTGTCGCATCGCTACTCCCATCATCAACAAGAATGATCTTATCCACATAGAGCTTCGTTCTTTTAATGAGGTGCTTGATGTTAACCTCTTCATTGTATGCAGGAATGGCTGCCACAACATTCATTGGCACACCCCACATTCAATTTTAGTATTAAGTGCAAAGATGCACATAACCCACAACCTCCCAAAGTAAATATTAATAAATGATATTATATAAACGAGTAAGTTAACAGAACTGAACTATTAGTAAAAATTCAAAAATAGACAGCATCAAACGATCAATTATGAAATAAACAGATCCTAATTAGAAGTATGGATATGCACATAAGCAGAAATACAAAAACAGCGGAAGGAAATCTCCAAATAATAAAGTTCGTATACACAACAATTAACTTAAGATCTTTTTTGTGAAATTTTAGATATTATATTCATGCGTCCGCAAGTACACGCCATAAGAAGACATAATTTTATACCACCCCCCACATAATCAAACCTCATGGGACGAGAATTTTCAGAAATGGATAAGAAGATCTTCAACAAGCTTGCACCGGAGAACGGCGGAACGCATATGTCAGAAATGGGACACCCATATCCGTTCATACTAAGACCAATATCTCACAAGATCGCTGAGGATTCGGATGACTTCAGGGAGAGACTGGAGAAGCTGGACCCCGAGGAAGCGGAATACCTTGCAGGGCTTGCAATGGAGGGCAAGGAGGACATCCGATCCCTTGATGAAGATGATGTGGATTCATTCTTTGACATGGTGAGAGAGAAGGTATCTGAGGAGCGGGAAAAGGAACTTCGGATCAAACTGGGGATCTTATGAAAGAGCTGCTCTTCGGAACGGCAGGGACCCCTATCAGTGCAAAGAAGAGGGGCAGCATCGAAGGAATTCAGCGCATCCGTGAGCTTGGCCTGGGGTGCATGGAACTGGAATTCGTGCGCGGGGTGCGTATGAAGGAAGGTATGGCAGAAAGGGTAAGGACAACGGCTGAAGCAGAGGAAGTGGAACTCAGCGTCCACGCACCCTATTATATCAATCTCAACTCTGCGGAGGAGGAGAAGATCGATGCCAGTATCGAGCGCATCTACCAGTCAGCCCGCATCGGTGCACTCTGCGGCGCATCATCCATTGTATTCCATCCTGCCTACTACCACAAGCAGGACAGTGAAATGGTAATGGAAAGGGTCAACGGGCTGCTTGGAAAGTTAGCATCACGGCTTGCGGATGAAGGCATCGACGCTGTGCTTCGCCCGGAGACCACCGGCAAACCGACACAGTTCGGCGATCTGGAGGAGACACTGATGATGGCTTCAGCCATCGAGGGAGTCATGCCCTGTATCGATTTCTCACATCTGCACGCACGAAGCAGCGGAGAGTTCAATACGCTTGAGGAGTACCGGGACGTGCTCGGGAAGGTGGAGGAATACCTTGGCAGAGAAGGGCTTGAGGACATGCACTGCCACGTTTCCGGCATCGCGTACGGGGAGAAAGGAGAAAAGAACCACCTGATACTCCGGGAATCAGATTACAATTATGCTGACCTGATGGCAGCATTCCGGGAGTTTAATGTGAAGGGGCTTGTGATATGCGAGAGTCCGAATCTGGAGGAGGATGCTTTGCTACTCCAGAATACATTCAGGAATACTGAAATGTAAAAAAGAATTGAAAGGAAAGACAGATTTAGCTCCTGCTTTGCGATAAGGCAGGAGTTCTGACTTCAATAGTTCTCACAAACCTCAAAGAAGTTCATGAAAAGCTCTTCACCTTTATCGGTGTGAGCAACTTCAGGATGCCACTGCACTCCGTAGATCGGCCTTTCAGGATGGCGCATTGCCTCGATCTCACACACGTCCGAGCGTGCAAGGTGCAGGAACCCTTCAGGAAGCACAGTGACCTCATCAGCATGGGAAGCCCATACGGATGTTCTCGGGCCAAGCCCTTTAAGGATATCGTCCTCTTCCAGGACCTCCACATCGATCTCTGCATAGCCGCCATACTCACCTGAACCGGTCTGTCCACCGAAGGTCTTGGCTATAAGCTGGTGTCCTAGGCAGATTCCCAGGATAGGCCTGTCGATACTCTCAACATATTCCTGGCAAATGCCTATACGATCCATTGACGGACCACCGCTTAAAATGATGCCATCCGGCTCTTCCTCAAGGATATCTTCCACAGAGGTCGTGTTCGCTACGATCTTCGTTTCCATGTCGAGATCGCGTACGGTTCTGTGAATAAGGTGACAGAACTGGCCATAATTATTGATAACAAGGATCTTTAACTCTCTCATGATGAAAATCACACCGGGTTGAGTCGATATTGCCAGTAATGATGAATCTATATATAAGACTATTCCAGATTTTAAGAAAGGGAGAAAATAACAAGATTTAAATAGTTGTTTGTGCTACTATGTCACATACTAACACGATTTAACAAATACCGATGATAAGAGAGTGATAAAATGGCTGAGATAGGTAAAAAGATTCGAATAGAAAGGATCATGCAAAGGGAAAGCAGGAACATGGTCATCATTCCGATGGACCACGGAATGTCTGACGGACCCATCCGGGGAGTAATAGACATTGCAGATTCCATCAACAAGGTCGCAGAAGGAGGTGCAGATGCAATCCTCATGCAGAAAGGAATGGTTTACCACGGCCACCGCGGATACGGCCATGACGTCGGGCTTATCGTTCACATGAGCGCATCCACATCCCTTGGACCTGACCCTAACGACAAGGTACTTGTCTGCAAGGTCGAAGAAGCCATGAAAATGGGTGCTGACGCCGTATCCATTCACGTGAACGTCGGTTCTGAGACCGAATCCGACCAGCTCAAGAAGCTCGGATATGTCGCAGAACAATGTGACGAATGGGGAATCCCACTCCTGTCTATGATGTACCCAAGAGGCAAGAAGGTCACAAACCCACACGATCCGGAAATGGTAGCACACGCAGCCAGGGTCGGAGCAGAGCTTGGCGCAGACATCATCAAGACCGTCTACACCGGAGATGTTGACAGCTTCAAGGACGTTGTAAAGGGATGCCCGGTACCTGTTGTTATTGCAGGCGGACCAAAGACCGAGACCGATGAGCAGTTCCTGGAAATGATCAACGGTGCAATGGAATCCGGAGCAAGAGGAGTTGCCATCGGAAGGAATGTGTTCCAGCATCCTGACCCCACAAAGATGACACAGGCCATCACACAGATCGTCCACAAAGGCCGCAGTGTTGAGGAAGCACTACAAACACTTAAATGATGACGGCAAATGGCGTATACATATGAAAGACAAGACAATTTGGATCAAAGCCGATAAAGGCGACTGGGAAGATCACAAGGACAGGATAACCACCGGACTGGAATCCGGTGCAAACTACGTTCTTGTAAACGCTGGCGAAGTGGAAAAAGTGAGAGAACTTGGCGACATCAAGGTCGCTGCTTTTGCCAATGACGATAAGTCAGGCGCTGACGTTGTGGTCGTCGGAAAAGGAGGAGAAGGCGACGGTACAAGACCTCTGTCTCCTGACCCCATCGGATCCCTTGACATGAGCACAGCTATCCGTTTAAAGGAAAAAGGCCTCACCGTAGGTGCATATGTGGTCATACAGAACAAGGCATACGAGGAATTTGCAGCACAGATCGGAAAGGAATGTGATTTCCTGATCATCGTTGGTACCGACTGGAAGGTCATTCCTCTTGAGAACCTCATCGCAGGTCTTCAGGACAGCAATGTGCAGATCATTGCCGGTGTCCGGGATGCTGACGAAGCAAAGCTTGCCCTTGAGACCATGGAGCATGGTTCAGAAGGTGTCCTGCTTGACAGTGAAGATCCCAATGCCATCAAGGCCACTGTTACAGTAGCCGAGAGCTCAGGCGTGGATGCACTGGAACTCGTCGCTGCAAAGGTCACAAAGGTCGAACCTGTGGGAATGGGAGACCGCGTCTGTGTCGATACATGTAACATGATGACACGTGGTGAGGGAATGCTCGTCGGTTCCCAGGCAAGCGGTATGTTCCTTGTCCACTCCGAATCCGAGGAAAGCCCGTACGTGGCATCCAGGCCGTTCAGGGTAAATGCAGGAGCAGTGCATGCATACGTGAAGGTCGGCGACAAGACCAGATACCTCTCTGAACTCAAATCCGGTGATGATGTCACCATCGTTGATGCACAGGGCAACCAGCGTGCAGGCATTGTCGGCAGGGTCAAGATCGAAAGACGCCCGCTAATGCTTGTTGAAGCAGAGGTAAATGGAAACATTATCAAGAACATACTCCAGAATGCCGAAACCATCAAACTTGTAGACGCCAACGGTGAACCTATCTCCATTGCCGAGCTTAAGCCCGGAGATGAAGTAATGGTAAACTACGAGGGAGGCGCACGCCACTTCGGCATGAAGGTTGAAGAGACCATCATAGAGAAATGAGACATGGTCAGCATAGGTAATTTCGATCTGGATAAGAGGGCAGCCCTTGTTGCAGCTATCAACGAGGAACCTCTGATACAGGCAAAAGCCGCTGCAAAGCTGGGTGCTGACGTCCTTGAGATCAGGTTTGACCTGCTCGGGATAAACACACCCGAAAATGCAGCAGATATTCTCAAAAAGCTTCGATCTGACACAGGACTTCCGTGTATTGCAACCAATCGGTTACAAGCTGAGGGAGGAAACTGGGAAGGCTCTGAAGAAGACAGGCTAAACTTGCTTGAAGAGATACTTGTTTTCACAGATGCAATTGATGTAGAGCTCAGTGCAGATCAACATATTCGGGACAGGCTTGTAAAAAAGGCAAAAGAAAAAGGGAAAACTGTCATCATATCCTCCCACGATTTTGAGAGCACACCTGACAAAATAACTATCAGGAATATCCTTGAACGATCAAAACAGGCAGGAGCCGATATCGCAAAGCTCGCAGTGATGCCAAACAGCATGCAGGACGTCCTAAACCTGCTCGAGGTCACATTAAGTGAGGATAACGTTTGCACCATCGCAATGGGCCAGCTTGGAAAGCACACCCGGATCGTAGGACCATTTTATGGTTCCAAACTTACCTATGCCAGCGTATCAAGCGCTGTAGCACCCGGACAGTTGAAAGTACAGGAACTTAAAATAGCACTGGAGATGCTTCAATGAAACAGGTATTCGGAGTTATGGGAGATCCGATCGCCCATTCACTCTCACCCATCATGCACAATGCAGCCTTCGAAGCTCTTGGAATGGACTGCACATTCCATGCATTCAAAGTAAAGCAGCAGGATCTTGGCGATGCCTTAAAAGGCGCACAGGCCATGGGATTTGGAGGATTGAACCTCACAGTCCCGCTAAAAGAGACTGCCATCGGACTTATTGAGACCGACGAACTGGCTGCAAGGATAGGAGCTGTCAATACCATCGATTTTAAGGACGGTATCAAAGGTTACAACACAGATGGCCTCGGTGCGCAGAAGACACTGGAAGATGCTGGTGTAGACATACAGGATAAGAACGTACTGATCCTCGGTGCCGGAGGCGCTGCCAGGGCAATAGCCTTCACGTTCACAGAAGCCGGTGCAAAGGTCAACATTGCCAACAGGACCCCTGAAAGGGCAATGACCCTTGCAGCAGAGATCGGAAATGTCAACGGCTTCGGGCTGGACGTACTGGACAGGTGCCTGGAAGACACAGATATACTCATCAATACAACAACTGTTGGAATGGACCCCTGCATAGGCGACACCATCGTCACCGCTGACCAGATGCATTCCAACCTCACCGTTTTTGACGTCGTTTACAATCCATTGAAGACAAAATTGCTCAGGGAAACCGAAGCTGCCGGAGCAAATCCAGTCACAGGCATCATGATGTTGGTCTACCAGGGCGCAGAAGCATTCCGCATATGGACCGGCGTGGAACCACCTGTGGACATTATGAAAAAGGCCGTAATGGAGGCCCTGAAATTATGAGGATGCTCATAATCGGCGGTACCGGAGGAATGGGGCAGTGGTTCACTAAGTTCTTCCTCAGGCACGGTTATGAAGTGATCGTATGGGGAAGCAGTGGCAAGACCGAGATCGCAGACCAGATGGGAGTGGAATTTGCCACTGACCTTGACAGAGAGATCAGGAGAGCCGATGTCGTGGTAATTACCGTACCCATAGACATCACTGCAAGGGTGATCAAGGAAACCGCTCCGAAAATGAAGCCGGGAAGCCTGATAATGGACCTTACGTCCATCAAGGCAGAGCCCGTCAACACAATGAGGGAATACGCTCCGGAAGGTGTCGAAATTCTGGGAACACACCCAATGTTCGGCCCTTCCATCCCCACATTACAGGGCCAGATAGTCATAATGAGCCCCACAAAAGGACGTTGTGATAAATGGTTCCCGATCATGCACGACCTCTTCGAACAAAGCGGTGCACATATTGAGATAATCGACCCACAGGAACACGATCAGTTCGTCTCCGTCGTCCAAGGTCTGACACATTTTGCATACATAACAATCGGGACGACGTTCAAAAGCCTTGATTTCGATGTGAGCAAGTCACGCCGTTTCATGAGCCCGGTGTATGAGATAATGGTAGACTTCGTGGGCAGGATATTAGGACAGAACCCATACCTGTACGCCCACATCCAGATGAAGAACGACCAGGTGCTCAAGGTCCATGAGGCATTCATAAACGAATGCAATGTGCTCTCGGACATAGTCCGGCAAGAGGACACAGAAGCCTTCTGCAAAAAGATGACCGAAGCAGCTGCCCATTTCAAGGACACTGCATCTGCATTGCACAGATCTGATAAGCTGATCAATGCAAAGATAGCCGAGTTCGAGGAAATGATAGCATCCGTCGGAAAAGAAAGAGGACTTCTGCATAACTACTCTGGAGTTACTCATGTTGGCATCATCGAAAAGGTCACACCCCGGACAGTAACGCTATCAAAGGGAGACAGGACCGTATCTCTTAGAACAGAGAATATCAGGTTGCTTAACGATGCAGAACTGAAAAAGTGGAAGATCGATAACCTTACACATCATGCCCGGGATATCTCGGTCCTGATACCTGTCGGAGCAAATCCACAGATCATTGAGAAGGTCATCGATTGTGATGAGAGGATAGTTTCTGTCAGCATCATTGACACTTACTCAGGCATATCCGATGACAGGCTCAGTGTTACATACCGCATCAACATACTTGGAGACCTGCCTGTTGCAGAGGTACAGGGAGATATCGAAAAACTGTTTGTCGGCCTTGGTTGCGGAATAAGGGGTCAGGATTCCATCTGATATTTATGCAATGAAAACAAATTTAGTATTCCGTTTAAACACTGACCGCGGTGATCTTTTGAAAAAGACTGAAAATTTGCAAACTGCCAATATGCTTCCCGGAGGTATCGAAAAATACCTTCGATTCTACAAAATGGGACTTCTGATAATCTCCATTTTCGGTATATACCTGGGTATTTCAGGACTCTACCTTATTATTGTGGAAAACAATTACATATCAGGCATCTCATTGTTCCTGGCAGCACTACTACTATCACCACCGCCTATCGGAATATCCAACATGGTTGCACGCAACCTTCACCTGGAACTTACCATGGGAATTAAAGTAGGATTCTCATCACTGTTGCTATTGATCGGATGGTATTTCCTATAAGGGAAAAATAAATTTAAAAAAAGGATGCCATAGGGCATCACTTACTTCTTTTTATAATAATTCTATTAAGGTATCAGATCAGGCTTACCAGATCCTCAAGCGCAGCCTTTGGATCTTTAGCCTTGACAATACCGGATGCCAGGAGAACTCCAACAGAACCGAGTTCCATTGCAGCCTTAAGGTCTTCTCCTTTTGAGATACCTGCACCACAGAGCACCTTCACATCAGAATCGATGCGCTCAACGGCAGTAACTGAACCTCTTACGACCTCAGGATCTGCTTTTGAAACAGGAATACCTGAACCGATAAGTTCCGGTGGCTCCACTGCAACGAAGTCAGGTCCCAGTGCAGCTGCTGCTGCTGTCGTAGCGATGTTATTGGTACACACTATCGTGCGAAGACCTTCTCCCTTTGCAGTGGTAATGGATGCTTCAATATCCGCAAGGTTCAGGCGGCGCTCGGAGTGATTGATAAGTGTGCCGACTGCACCGGCGTCCTTGACGCATCTTGCAAAAACATGACCTGTGAAACTTCCGGCACCAACACCATCAATATGCTGTGAGTACACCGGCACATCCACCTGGGATGCAACCCTGTAGACATCACAAAGCTGAGGTGCCACTGCGATCTCGATGCCACTTTCCTCGCCTACGGCTCTGCAGGCCTCAGCGATCCTGACAGCACCTTCTCCAGTACCTTCAAGATAGGTCTTCAGATTCAATACGATCAATGGTTTCATTCATACCCCACCATAAAAAAGGGAACGTGCGAAGAAACGCACGCTTAGAAATCGGTCATTACTCTGAACTGGTCGATCTCAGGCTTGTTCAGACCTTCAATGAACTGGTCAGCTGCCTGCTTGATGTCCTTGGAGTTGGTGATAGCCCTTCCAACAACGAGGATGTCAGCTCCTGCGCCAAGTGCAGCGGAGATAGTGTCAACACGTACACCGCCTGCAACTGCTACAAGGATCTTCTTGTTGCGCTTCTCACCGATCGCCTTGATACCCTCGATACTGCCCCATGCGTGAGCAGTCTCTTCGATATCGATCGCACGGTGAAGTTCGACGACATCAGGAAGCTCGTCAAGCTGTTCAAGTACAGCTACAGGGTCTGGCTGGTTCAGTGTGTCCATGACAGCAGAGATACCGGTCTTGTGTGCTTCTGCGATAGCCTTGTTAAGTGTTGCAATAGGTGCAAGTGCGGAAACGACAATAGCGTCTGCGGTTGCATCTGCTACCATACGTGCCTCAAGGTTACCTGTATCAAGTGTCTTAAGGTCAGCAACGATGAATGCGTCAGGCTTGATCTCACGAAGCTTGGTGATTACGTCCACACCATAGCGTTTGATAAGAGGTGTACCTGCTTCCAGGATAAGGTGGTCGCTCTTTGGAAGCTGCTTGACGACATTGCGAATAGCATCGATGTTTGGATTGTCAAGTGCAACCTGCAGGTATGGGGCATCCCAGAGCCTTGATACCTTGAATCCCATAATTGCGTGTGAGGACTTGTCCTTCTCTTCGAGCACAGTGTCGATGGATGGGAAATTGTCCAGTGCGCGCTTAAGAGCAAGTTTTGTAGCACCGTAGTTGTACCTGAAGATACGGTTGTAGTCAACAGCCTGTGGATGGATGAATACGCTTGCGATGATCACAAGGTCTTCAGCCTGGTCTTTCGGGACAATTCCTTCTTCCACTGCATCAGCGATAGCCTTAGCAACAGCTGCCTGAGCAGGACCAAATATCTGTGAGGCCTGATCCATATTCTTCACTGTCACTTTTGGAACGATCAGTGTAGATGGCTTTGTTGGTAAGTTCGGGCGAATGACGGAAAGAAGAGGAGTGTGACCTGCTGAAAGCTGGGTCATACCTGTTGCGAACGCCTGTCCGACAGGTCCCTCCTTGTCCCCGATCATAAGATCGACGTGTGCGAGTTCTGGTGCCTCGCCAATTAGTGCTTCTCCAATAAACATCATAGTTATCAATCCGCTAAATTGCCATGACTATATATATCAGTTCTGATGAGAAATCTGCTGTGAATTCTAAAAAAAGGCAGATGTTTCCTTAAAGCATTATATAATAATAAGGATAATAGAATATTGTGATCATTGATATATACAACCAGCTTATCAAAAAAAGGAACCTCACACCATTGTATGTTCTTTCCGCCATAGTAATAACATACTTTGCAAGCTGGTTTCCCGATTTTGAGAACCTCATCGGCATAGAGGGAGCAAGGATAAGTTCGGTAGTATCTTTTGGTGCATTGAATGGAATGCTACTTGGTCCCTTTTGGGGAGTGATCGCATCATTTACCGCTATTATGGGCCATACCTTAGTGAGAGGAGGAGGTAGCCCGGACACATTCCATCTGCTTACCCCTTTCTTTGTGGCAATGGCCTCGGCAGTGGCCGGTCTTTGTATCACAAAGAAAGAAAAAGCTGCAATGGCAATTTTTGGGGCTCTTATACTGCTTTGGTACATCACACCCCTCGGAAGGACCGTATACTACTACCCGTGGTTCCACGTTATCACCCTTGGAGCCTTCCTCGTATTCAACTACAAATTAAAGGACAGGAAAGAGAACCTGTTCAAATTTATATTCCTGCTTCTTGCAGCACTTATGGCAATCCTGGCAGACCATCTTGCAGGCAGCATAAGTGCAGCAATACTCTTTGACCTGCCACCTCAGATGTTTGTATCGGTCATCACTATCTATCCTATCGAAAGGATCACACTTGCATTGGCAGCAGCTTCGATAATGTATCTGCTGATAATATCACTTCAGAACACACTCATGGAATCGGACACATTCCATGAAAATATTCAGGATGCAAAAAAGGATGACATCCTGAACTATGTAAATGAAGTGAAGGATATGCTTGAAAAAGATAAAAAATGAGTTAATCACTTAGGGAAAGGCACTCTTCGATATTCTTAACAACTGTGAAAACAGCTTTTGAGAAAGGATTTTCCGGATCTGTGACCACCAATACTTCTGAATCGCCCCTCAGGGCAATATCACAAAGGCAGGGTATTGATGCCAGTAAAGGAACCTCCGAATTGGTCATACCGGATATTGAGATAGGATCCTTTTCATGACACTTGTTCATAATGACACCATAATCTTTGTCAAGCGGAATATAAATACCATCAATGATCTGCTCCATATATTTCTGGTGAGATCTGTCAGGCCTGGTCACCATTATCACATAATCCGCTGCAGCTATTGCATTAACCGAGGTGAAATCCACACCGGGACCTGTATCGATGATAAGCACATCTATTCCGGAAGAGAACAGATCATTCTTTATGCCCATGATGATCTTTAGGGCCTTTGACTGCCATTTACGATCCTTGCCCGAAATCTCACGAACTGCATCGATGTCAGGATTGCAATAGCCCACACATAACTTACCAGGTGCTACTGAGTCATCAACGACCTCAACGATCGCATCCATGATACCACATTTACCATCAAGGACATCGTTCAGCCAGCAGTCAGAATCAGGAAACATATAATTAAAAACACTTGGAGCCTTAAGATCGGCATCAAGGAGGCATACGCTCTTCCCGGCGGATGCATATGCAAATGCAAGGTTGATAGAAAAAGAGGTTTTACCTGAACCACCTTTTGATGAATGTACCGCGATACTTTTTCCCATTTATATCCCCTATGAGCATATGTTATTCCTTATGAGATATGATGATAAACTTCTATATAATAGTATTTCATAGAAAATTTGCGTTTAAATCAAATATGCTTGATTCGTATTGATATGAAACAATTATTGAGTATTATTAAGCATTAATATACATTACATATGAGCACATAGATCTCTGGACAACATCAGAATAATTATTTGCCCAGACCTTCCCCTATACTAAAGTAAACTTTTCTGCCTGAACGATTTTTAACAACGTGCCCCATCCTCACAAGCTGATTCAGGTAATTGCTCTCTACAGCACGTTCCTTATGAGTTTTCTCTGCAAGGTCTTCGGCGGTTGCCGACCCCAGTTCGAAGAGAGCCGTTGCTGTCGCACGCAGATGATCAGGAAGTGTGAGCAGTGTCATTACATCCAGTACATCAAAGATACCGTCATCCGACTCTTTCACAGATGTACCCTGCATAAGGATACGATCCAGCTTTCCGCTGATCTCCTTCAAAAGTCTCACGATCTCTTCGTTGGAATCATCAATGGCCATTTTGACATCACCGAGTAATTATTACAAAATTCTTGGCCCCATCATAATGAGAGGTTTATAGTGAAATATACCCAACTATATTATAAATGTATTGAAGAGTTACAGAAATACAATAGCTTTTGGCTTTCTTATAGATCTGCCAGACAAGATCAAATTTCCTTTGACATATAAACACCATCACGATGATATCCGAACTTGCGATAGTACTCCCTCACACCGATCCCGCTGATGATAGAGATCTTCGAATATCCCGCCTCCAAAGCCATTTTCTCTGCACTCTCAAGAAGTTCCGCACCATAGCCGCGATGCTGCCAGTCAGTCCTGCTCGCATCCCTGCCCACAGGTACCATGGAACCATAAACATGCAACTCCCTCACAAGGGCAGCATCCTGTAGCTCATCCCTGTGAGGAGAGTTCGGGAAACGCAACCTCAGGAAACCTATCAGGATATCGTTCGTCATATCTTCAAATGAGATGAAATGCTCTTTCCCGCCACAGGAGTCATAGCTCTCTACTGTGAGCTCAATGCTTTCCGGATCTGGTTCATTGCCCTTGAGGACATTGTGACCGACCTCTCTGCATCGGATACACCGGCACCTGCCACCCCTTGATTCCAGCCTCTCCTTTGCGAGCTGGCGGATGTTGCTCTTTCTCACGCCTGCAATGATCTGAGGAGAAGGTATATCCCTCTGTATACGCTGCATCCTCACCCATTTTGGTAGTATGGCCTTGATGTCTGCAAGAAGCTCCGTGGCAGCTTCATCATCCAGTGCCTCATACTCACCCCTTCCCCACATATCGTGGAGCTGTGTGCCCTCTGTGACAAGAGTGGGGTATATCTTCAGGTAATCAGGCATGAACCTGCTGTCCGTAAAAAGTTTCTTAAAGCCCCGAAGGTCCCTTGCAGAATCCATTCCCGGAAGATGGGGCATCATATGGAAACCGACCTTAAGCGCACTATCCCGGAGGATCCGATTGGACTCCACAGTCTCCTGCACCGTGTGCCCCCTCCTCATCCTCTCAAGCACAAAATCATATACACTCTGGACACCGATCTCGACCTTTGTGGCACCCAGTGCCAGCATGCGGTCCACGTGCCCTACATCAGTCCAGTCCGGACGCGTTTCAAAAGTGATACCTGTGTTCCTGATAGCTGCGGTCTCATTGGCCTTTTGAACATCCTCGACCGTCACATACGGCTGGGCCTTTCCAATAAGTTGCACATCATCACGCCACCCAGTCCCGGAAAAATCGTTCATCGCCTCAAGGCAACGCTTTGTGAACCATTCCTGATAATCGATGGCCCGGGCTGAAAATGTCCCGCCCATGACGATAAGCTCTGCTTTGTCGACCTCATGCCCGATCTGTTTTAGCTGGGACAGGCGACCTGAAACTATCCGATAGGGATCATACTCATGCTGCATGGCCCGCATTGTGGCTGGCTCCCTACCCATATAGCTCTGAGGAGAATTGAATGTAGAATTCGGGCCTCCCGGACATGGCACACAAACACCGTGAGGACAGGCACAAGGAGATGTCATGGCAGCGATCACCGCAACACCTGAGATGGTACGGACCGGTTTCCGGCGAAGGGAATCACGCACCTTTTTTTGTTCCTCTTCAGTTCCCACCATTATAAGGTCCGGGTTCTTTGGAAGGGTGGAGAGCCTGAACTCCTTGCTAACAGCTTTTTTTGCCTCATTTAGCTCCAGATTACCAGATACCTTACCCTCAAGTACCATATCCAGCAACTTTCGGCATGCAGCCCTGAAATTCTCATCCTCTTGAGATGTCATGGTAAATTCCCGGTTCAGTAGAGTTCCGTAACAAGTGATTCCAGATGGATTCTTGCGTTCGCGCTGTCGATGATCATTGCATCTGCATCTGCTATCCTGCGGACCGCTTTTGCGATCTCGTATTCGGCACGGTCCGATTTTACCACTACAGAATGTAACTGCTGCAGGACCTCGTCCCCGGTAAACCCTTCCTCAATGAGAAGAGTGTCGATCAGTTTCCTCGCTTTCACGAACTCATGATCGATAGCTGCAGAATGAAGTTCTGTCACGTTATCAGAAACCTCACAAAGGGATTCCTCGTATAGTAACTCACCTGTGATCTCTGCATCTGGCTTGCTAATATTAGCAAACTGAAGTGTCAGCAAAGCCTTTGAGACATTGCCACCGGCATAATACATAAGGGCATCAAGACCATCCTCAGAAATGGAAATACCTTCTTGTTCCGTAACTGAAACTATATACGACCTTAGCACCTCATCGGGAACATAAGTAAAGAATAGCTCCAGCCCTCTTGAACGCAGAGGGGAGATCAGCTTTGAAGGCTGAGTAGTGGACAGGATGAACCTGCATGTGCGAGTATACTTTTCCATTATACGACGCAGAGCATGCTGTGCACTGGTATCCAGAGACTCAACACTGTCGATGAAGATTATCTTGAAATCCGCATCAATTGAACCCATTCCTGCAAATTCATTGATCACTGTCTTGAAGATGGAAATAACACTGGAGTAGATCTTCTTCGGGTCATCCGTCCCGATAATATGAGTGAAGCGCTTATCACGAACAAGATAGCGCTTTCCCTGATCAAAGAAATCGGAAGCATTGAAGTATGTGAAATTATTCTCATAGCTATCTCCGTACAGTTCACGTGCCAGGGCAAAGGCAGTTGAAGATTTACCGGAGTTCACCGGACCGTGGAATACCAGATGAGGCAGGTTGCCTGAACGGACAAGCTGGTCAAGGGCGTTGAGGGAATTCTCATTGCCCAGGACATCTTTAAGCATCTCTGGTCGATATTTCACAGTCCACATATCCTTCATCATTAACACCTCTTAAGGAACAGATCACTCTGCTTCATCAAGAACTACCTTTATGACCTTACCATATACCGGCCTTGCGATAAGCACACCGATTAGCACACCAATGATAGTGGTAATGGCAAATCCCTTGAGTGCACCGAATCCCATAACGACCAATGGTGACATTGCAATGGTAGTTGTCGCAGCTGCTGCAAAGATTATACCGAATGCTTTTGTGATCCTTTCAAGATATACTTTTGTGGAAGGCAGTTTACCTTCGTACAACACCTCATCAGTAATGATCACAAGGTGATCGATACCGGTACCTATCGCAGCAATTATACCCGCAATAGCCGCCAGGTCGAGCTGCCAGTTGATCGTTGCTGCAACTCCAAGGATCATGATGAGCTCACAGATGGAGGTTCCCACCATTGGAAGCAGGATCTCTTTCTTACCATACCTTCTGAACACGACAATCGCCACTGCAAGAAGTGCAAAAAGCCCGGCAAATAAAGCCTGTTTCTTGAACTGTGCACCCAAAGCCGCATCCACCTGCCCGGAGCCCATGAGGACCACGTTCACAGGTAACGCACCTGCACGCAGGTGTATCTGAAGCTCCTCTGCCTGTGACTTGCTCTCTTCATCAGGACCACTTGAAGCTTCCCAAGAGTAGATCGGGACCTCTGTGAGCCTTGTAGCTGCTGAATAACTTAACGGGGCACCATATATCTCGTTATCATCAAGATACATGTAGAGCCAGTGTGAGTTAGGATCGTTGGTCGCACCGGTCTCGATGGCGATCTTCTGCAGGGCAAGGGCACCTTCTTCATTAAGAGTGAAAGGAGTATGCCACTGGCCGTCGTGGAAGGTCACAACACCGACCTTCTCTATCGCATCACCATATAGCACATGGGCAGTCTCATTGTCCTGCGTCTGTACCCGAATCTCGAACTTACCGGGTTTTTCAACGATCTCCTTTGCGGTTGTAAGATCGGTACCTGCAAAGTCAATAAGGATGTAATCCTCACCCACGGTACGTACAGGTATATCCTTAAGACCAAGTGAGTTCAGCTTGTCACTGAGAATATCACGAGTAAGATCACGAGTCTCGGTCCTGACACCTTCACGGTATATCGGAGTGCCATCTGCTTCTATCAGAATTGACCCGCCTACTGCATCCATCAGGACATGAAGATCCTCCTGCGAGATCTCCTTACGGACCTCATATTCAACAGAATCACCAAGAGAGAGAGGAATTACCTCAGCATCAAGTGAATCGGAAAGATACTGGGTGATAAGCGTCTGCTTGTTAGTATAAAGAATGATCTCGGAAGTGTTCCCAGAATAACTGACATCGGATTCACCGATACCTGCAAGGTCCATCTGGAGATCTGAAACATATACATCAGTTGTAAATACAACAGTAGTGCCAACGGAAGAATACCCACTTCCCGTATGTCCTGTAACACTTTTCACATCAATGGATGATCCAATAACAGGTTCAATAATGGCAGGCACTGTCTGTGAAATATCAGCATCTAACTGAGCCACAGCACCCTGTAGTCTGATCTGGAGCCATGAACCGCCTTCAAGGTCAAGTCCGTAATTGAGATCTGTAGTTGCGCCCTCATCAGAGGAGTACCATGGATGTATCATGACAACTGAGAACAGTACCGCTGCTACCAGTAACCATACACGAATATCGCTTTTCAGGCCTTTCTTTACTTCTTCTTCCCTCATGCTCTTCGCCCCCTTGGGTTGCTGCGGTTCACATGCCACCTCAGTATACCTGTGTTAAGCAGCCAGGTGTTCATGATATCAGCAGCCAGGCCGAATATCAGTACAATGGATATATCGGAAAGCAGGTTGACCTGGGAAGCTGACGATGTCACAAGATATGAGAATGTGGATACGAGATACATCACCACAAGAGCTGCAAGTGTTGTGGTGGTCATGGTAAGACCGGTATGCATTGCCCTTCCGATGTTCTCATTGACAGTACCTCTTCTCTTCAGCACACGTGTTGTCAGCAGTATGTCACTGTCCACCGAATACCCGATAAGCATCAACAAAGCTGCCACGGTACCAAGAGAAAGTTCAATTCCGACCAGATTCATGAAACCGACAGCGATAGCAATATCAGAGACTGCAGAAAGCACTACTGCGATAGATGGGACAGCGGTCCTGAAGATAAGGAACACGACTATAGCCATTCCGATGAATGAAAGACCAATTGCTTTCAATGCTTGGGACTGAAGCTCTTTTCCATATAGTGCACCGATCTGCTTGATCTCAACGTTCGAATACTTTGAAGTTATATCCTTTTCGAGCTCTTTCTGATCTTCACTTTCCATGGGACCAAACTGCAGAATAGCACGGTCTCCTGCCTTACGGACATCATCCAATGAATAACCGGAATATGCCTGCTCAAGAACATCTGCAGTTTCCTGCGTCTCGAAGGCTATCATGGTACCACCCTCGAACTCAAGTCCGAGCTTTACAGGTGCACCTGTGCTTGAAAATACTACAACTGACACCAAAAGTGCGAGTGCCAGAACTACGAGGGGAATGGTGATAAGCTGTTTGTCATCACGCCCCCTTATGAATGAATCAAGATATTCTGTTAGGATTGATCCCATTTTTTGATGCTCCGTTATCAGAAAAGATTTCAAATATCAATATCTGGTTTATGTCCAATCCATACACTACAACTTATATATACTACTTGCTGTTTTCTTTTCATGTATGACTGAAAGACCGTCAATTGATGAATATTTCCTGGAGATCGCAGAGGTGGTCTCAAAGCGTTCCACCTGTCTGAGAAACAAGGTAGGAGCTGTCATTGTCCGTGATAAAAGGATACTTTCAACCGGTTACAACGGTGCTCCCAGCAACATGGAACACTGCCTTGAGATCGGGTGTATCAGGCAGCAGAACAATATTGCATCCGGCACTAGGCATGAGAAATGCCGGGCAGTGCACGCAGAGCAAAATGCCATCATACAGGCAGCACTTCATGGGGTAGGGATAGGAGGAGCAACTGTGTACTGCACACACCAGCCCTGCATACTGTGCGCAAAAATGATAATAAATTCCAACATCAAAAGGGTAGTATTCAGCACAAAATACCCTGATACCGACACCCCGGAGTTCTTCGCTGCTGCCGGTGTCGAAATGGTGAACCTTCAGTCAGAGGACTGACGAAGGCACCTTAATCCTTTTCTTATTATATCCTCATCCTCAGGACGATACATCTCCTTTACACTAACATCGTCCCTCGTATGATATTCAAAACCACGTACGATCACCACAGGATTCCCCCCTGCAGCTTCTCCCATCAGCAGGTTTGCAGCCCCTGCGAGCTCATCTGCAATCGCTTCTTCGGTGATCTCAAGTTCTTTTCCGAAGAGGTCCTTCTCCCCCTGCCAATTCCTGATAGGGTGCATGCGATAGACACCAACTGCGACACCGGTCTGCCCTATCTTGAAAGCCCTTCCGTTGGTATCTGTAATTATCACGCTAACATCCCTGCCACAAAGATCAGCTATTCTCTCGCCCATGGCCTTCGCAGAAGCATCCGGATCATGTGGAAGTTCCAGAAGATAATCCGCATCCACATTGGAATCATCAATACCGGCATTGATGCTCACATGCCCATTGAGGTTCTCCACAAGTAACAAAGGGAATTCAATGATCACATCAGAGCTTCTGTCGAGGACCAGCTGCACAAGTACAGGATCCTTACCTAGCCTCTTTGCGATATTTATTGCACGCTGGGATGGCACCACATCACTTTTCTGCACCATTGCCCCTTCGGCCTTTGCTACAATAGTAGAAGCGATCACCACAGAATCATGGTCCTCAAGTTCCGCACGTTCACATATCATAGCCGCAAGGTCATCTCCCTTTTTGATAAGCGGCAAACCATCTATGGTAAACAGTTCCATCCTCAATATGATACCTCAGAAGGTGAAATGGCATCAAAAATAAATAATACTATCCATATAGACAGACTCGCGGCGATGATGAGAGTTACCCCGACCGAGCAAAATATGACGAAAAACTCTGACTGATGCCGCAAACAAACCAATGTTCGGAATAAAAAAAAAGAAGAATGATCGTTCACTCGATCATGATCTTCGGCTTTTCTTCAATCTTTGTCTTTGGAAGTGTGATAGTCAGCACACCATTCTCAAGTTTTGCCTTCGCACCTTCATCAGTAACGTTCGATGGAAGAACAGCAGATCTTGAGAAACGACTATAGGTCCGTTCCTTCTGAGTGTAACCTTCTTCCTCAGACTCACTTTCCTTTCCACACTCTGCGCTAATCTCAATAATGTTGTCTTTCACACTTACATCAATATCTTTCTTGTCAACCCCTGGCAGATCAGCAGTAACGATAACATTGTCACCTTCTTCCTTGATATCCATCAGAGGAGCAATTGATCTTCCCTCAGGCCAGCCTCCGAAAGGGGAAACTTCCCTGAATAACTGGTTGAGATGTTCCTGTGTCTGCCTTATCTCTTCAAATGGATCCCAGCGGGATAATCCAGAGGAACCCCTACGCGTTAAACCGAATTTCATATAATTCCACTCCTGAAATTTTAAGCAAGAGAATAAATGACAAATACGGTTAAAAAGGTAATGGTCATGAAAAAATAGCAAGCAGCAAACTTATGCCTGCTTTGCCTTATCGATAAGCATCTGAACAATATCGCATCCCCGAACAATGCCAAGGGAACCTTCTTTCATGGAATCCTCATCAAATGTTTCCACATCGTCAGCCTCGTTCTCCAGAGTTGAATAAATGAGGAACGGGACAGGATCAGATGTATGGGTCCTGAGGACGATAGGTGTCGGATGATCCGGAAGTACGACTATCATGTAATCTTCATCATCCTCTTTTGCAGCACGCAGAACGGTGCCTACGACCTTCTCATCGAAATCCTCGATAGCCTGTATCTTGGCACCCAGGTCACCCATGTGGCCTGCCTCATCGGGAGCTTCAACATGCACCACAACAATATCCCCATCCTTCAGAGATTCCATTGCATATTCCGCCTTACCAACATAATTGGTGTCAAGGTACCCGGTTGCACCCGGAACATCGATAATGTCAAGACCGGCATATATGCCAAGACCCTTTATCAGGTCCACAGCCGAGATCACGGAACCTGTGAGACCGTAGAGCTCATCAAATGTGCGGAAGGAGGGGGCATAACCCTGACCCCAGAACCAGATGGCATTTGCAGGATGCTTACCTTCTTTTCTTCTTTTTTCATTGATAGGATGGTTCTCAAGTATTGGTATCGACTCTTCGATCAGCCTGCACAGGACATCACTACCATCTCCTTTTGGCATATGCCCCATCCTTTCCCCGCCTATCACATCATGAGGTGGAGTACAGTCTGCCTTAGCACCAAGATCATTGGACGCAACAAGCAGATGCCTGTAACTTATACCCGGATAGAACCTCAGCTCATCAGTCCCAAGCTCACTATCAATAGATTCCATAAGCTCCCGGGCCTCTTCGCTTGTTATGTGACCTGCACTGTGATCTGCAATATGGTCATCATTTATTGTGATAAGGTTGCACCTGAACGCAACATCGTTCTTCTCCAGTGGAATACCCATACTGGCAGCCTCAAGCGGAGCACGACCTGAATAATAGACATTCGGATCATAACCCATAACTGACATATTCGCAACATCACTTCCCGGAGGCAAGCCTTCAGGAACATTGATAGCAAGTCCGGCAAGCCCGTTTTTGGTCATGTAGTCCATGTTAGGAGTATTGGAACTCTGAAGAACCGTCTTACCGCCCAGCTCATCCATGGAAAAATCTGCCATTCCGTCGCCGATGAGAATAATATATTTCAATGATACACCTCTTTTTGTAATAAACACGGAACCTTCAAATGAAGGTATCGACAAAACTATAAAGACAATATGCTCATTTCAACAATGTTTAAATGTGCTTCGTGAATGGTGAGGTTTAATGAAATATATATATTTTGTACTTCTAGCAATATTTGTCATACTGTTTGCAGCAACCCCTGCAGCATCTCTTGATCCAAGTGACCCGATAATACATTACTCAGATAGTGTCGTAGAGAGAAATACAAAACTATCATTGGCTCAGGGATATACGCTTGAAATTGTTGATATCAATGAGGACAACGGGGATGTCTGGGTAGAGATACGCCACAATGGGAAACTGGTCGAAGATGGAGAAGGATCTGGGAAGGAAAACGATCCTTTTGAATACATACTGACCATTGAAGCAGAGGATAATGACGAGGAGGATGACGAATACCTTATCTTCCGGGTCACCCCAAAAGAACTCGTCACCAGTGGAACGAATACAGCTACAAAAATAAGGATAGAGCAATTCCGGGACCCTACAAGGGACATAAAGGATTTCCTGATATATGACCGATCGGATTCAGTGAACATAGGCGAGGAGATGGACCTGGAAGAAGGCTACACACTCTCAGCATCAGACCTTGATGTGGATGAAGAGACCATTACAATAACACTGAAAAAGAACGATCATGTGGTAAAAGAAGTAAAGGAAATGGAACCAGGGGATATTTTCAGCTACTACAAGAACGTAGACGGAGAGATCCGTACGATCTTCATTGCAAATGTTTATGACTTTTTTGAGAGCAGTGAATCACATATACTATTCCTGAAGGAGATCTCGCAAAGGGAAGATGTGGAAGTTGAGAGTAATGTTGAGATCAGCATCCAGGGATTATCAGGAAACGTTGTCAGAGATGGTGAAAAGGCCATCATTTCCTACGAGCTTGAAAATGATGCATCCAAAGTAACGATATTTCTTGATGAGGACAGCATAGACGTCCGCAATGATGTTGATGCAGGAACCTACCAGACAATCACCGAAGAGCTGGATAGGGGAACTCATGAAGTGATGATTGAAACCGTGTCAACAGATGGCAGTATCTCTTCAAAAGAGACCTCATTTACAGTTGACGGAGAGAGTTCGACCGAGGATATTGTGTCCGAAGAGGAAATCCCTGTACCGGAACAGGTTGATGATATCATCAAGGATGCCGAGAATACCAGCAGTGAAATTTCCGACTCAGTTGAAGACGTAACAAAGTCCACTGCATTCACATATATTGTAGTCGCATTCCTTCTTGCACTTACCGCATTCTTCTTCAAGAGAGAGTTTAGCTGATCAACTCTTTCTTTTTATTTTCACAAAGGGAAAATAGATACATTAGTTCATCGTTCATAATCTTTATATTACACTGCCGTGTTTATAGCCACATTCCAAATCAAGCCTAATACAGAACGTGATCAGACTATGAGATATGTAATGAAATTTGGCGGTACATCCATTGCTGATGGGAAGAAGATACGTCATGTTGCACAGCTTTTGATCAGTTACAGAGATGCCGGAGATCAGGTAGTTGCCATAACTTCTGCTCTCGGAGGCGTTACTGACGGACTGCTCACCAACGCAGCTGAAGCATCACAAAAAGGAAAGGTCTCCCAGATAAAAGAGTTCATGACAGACCTTGCCAAAAAACACTATGATGCTATTGGCTATGCAATTGATGATGAGAGGATCGCTGATGATGTTATCGAAACTATCGACAGCCGTATAGATGAACTTGAAAAAGCACTTATTGGAATATGTTATCTCGGTGAGTTGACACCACGTTCCATTGATTACATCTCATCATACGGAGAACGCCTGGCAGTGCCGATCATCAGTGGAGCAATACGCTCACTTGGAACGGACTCAATGCCGTTTACCGGTGGAGAAGCAGGCATTGTCACAACAAGTGATTACGGAAATGCCCAGCCACTTGAAAAAAGCTATGAGCAAGTGGAGAACAATATATCGACCCGTGTGGAAACCTCCATCCCCGTGATAACCGGTTTCATTGCAGAAGATAAGAAAGGCATCATCACAACCCTTGGACGGGGTGGTTCTGACTTTACGGCATCCATTGTAGGTGCTGCCATCCAGGCAGATGAGATCTGGCTCTGGAAAGAAGTACACGGCATTATGACAACTGACCCGAAGATCGTTCCCGAAGCATCATCCATCCCCCAGATATCTTACATCGAAGCAATGGAGATGTCATATTTCGGCGCCAAGGTACTTCATCCACGTGCTATCGAGCCTGCAATAAAACATGGCATACCGGTTCGTGTTAAGAATACCTTTGACATAGAATATCCAGGCACACTTGTCGTTGCAGATCAGACCCGAAAGGAAGATGTGGTAAAAGCAGTGACACTCATCAGGAATGTGGCTGCCGTAAACATATCAGGAGCCGGGATGGTAGGAGCTATCGGTACAGCAGCAAGGATATTTTCCGCACTGGCAAAGGCTGGCGTCAACATAATTATGATCAGCCAGAGCTCATCCGAAGCCAACATGTCCCTTGTTGTTGATGATGCCCACCTCAAGAGTGCTGTAAAAGCATTGAAATCCGAGTTCAACAAAGATGTTGTCGGAGAAGTGGCCTATGACAAAGATGTCTGTGTGGTCGCTGTGGTAGGTGCCGGAATGGATGGCATACCAGGCGTCGCAGGAAAAGTATTCGGAGCCCTTGGAAAGGGCAAGATCAACGTAATAATGATTAGCCAGGGTTCATCCCAGCACAACATCTCCTTCGCCATCAGTGAAAAGGATGCAGAGGAGGCAGTCAGAGTACTGCATCAGGAATTCGACCTCGGATCAAAGAAAACGTCCGGACAATAAAAGGAGGCCTTCAAAGTTGAGTGATAAACATCTTACATACGCAGATTCCGGAGTGGATATCGAGAAAGAGGAATCCACCATCAAAGCACTGACAAGTGGAATGACATACAGACGCGAGGGTCTTGGTGCTCCGCTCACTGATATTGGCCACTATGCAGGACTCATCGAGTTCGGAGAATATGCATTGGCAATGGCAACTGACGGCGTCGGTTCAAAGGTGCTCATTGCAAATGAAATGAAGCGCTGGAACACAGTTGGTATTGACTGTATCGCCATGAACGTGAACGACCTTCTGGCCATCGGTGCAGAACCGATCAGTTTTGTGGATTACCTTGCACTTGAAGAGCATACTGATGAATTCGCACGCCAGATCGGTGAAGGACTCACCCGGGGTGCAGAAATATCAAAGATGACAATCGTCGGCGGGGAAACAGCAACCCTCCCGGAGATCATAAATGGCTTTGACCTTGCAGGAACCTGCCTTGGAATGGTAAAGAAGGATGAGATAATAACCGGTGAAAAAGTGCAGCTTGGTGATGTCCTTGTAGGAATTCCAAGTAGCGGTGTTCACAGTAATGGCTACACCCTTGTAAGGAATATAGTCGACCAGTCAGAACACTCATATCACGACAAGTTCCCATACAACCCTGAGACCACCATTGGTGACGAACTACTGATACCAACCCGCATTTACATGGAAGTCCTCGATGTAATAAAAGAATGTGACGTCCACGGACTTGCACATATTACCGGAAGCGGACTCCTGAAGCTTAAAAGGGTTACCGATCTTGGATTTGATTTTACAGATCCTATCGAGCCAAATGATATCTTCAAGTTCCTCCAGGAAGAAGGTAATGTGGATGATCTCGAGATGTATCGCACTTTCAACATGGGAATGGGCTTTTTGATAGTTCTTCCGGAAGCTGACGCTAAGAAGGCTGCAGAGATGACAGGCGGAAAGATCGTCGGAAAGATCGTCGAAAGCGGAATTCGTGTTGGTGACCTCGAGATAGTATAACATGGCATGCATCAACGACATACCCTATGAAATACTCCTGAAAGGAGCAACGCCACAGCAATGTGAGGACTTTGTCAAAAAAGAATGTGATGAGGTCTATCACGTTAAAGGTGGTTACAAGATAAGAGGAGTGCTTCTCCGCGGCGGAGATTCCATTCCCATAGGGATCAAAGGAAATGATCTCATATTCCAGTTCATAAAACCCTGCAGCGGTCTTTTCATCCTGAGAATTCCGGATGCACAGGACGAGATCGAAAAGATACGCAATGAAATGAAATGATCAGATCTTTGATCTTCTTGCATTTTCCATGACGCAACCAAGAAAACCCGGGGAAGGGAACTCGTGAACTGAAGTGGCAATTATCATCCCATCCCCTACTTTTTTTATCACCATTACAGCCTGGTCATCGTCATTCTTTAAGATGACATCACCGTCTGTTTCAGAGAAGTAACCATCACACTCCACCATCTGACCAGGGTCCTCGACTATGCACTGTGCTTCATGCTCATCCACTCTGTGAAGATGTGTTTCCCCGTGTTTTTCTATGTATGTAAGCTGCATCGGTAACCAGCTGTGATTATATTTTGTGACAAGTGCTCCAAAGACAACGAGTGAACCACCGGCACTTACGAACTTCTCAAATGCCTTGCTGTTCCTTTCAATTCCCGAAAGTATCTTTGTATATGCTGAATTAGCAAACCCTGTCGGGACGATGACGCATTTACATCCAGGAAGAAAAGGAGTACCTATGGCCGTAGAAAGAACACGCTGACATTTCAGGCCATTTTCTTCAAACAGTTTTTCAAAAAGCAATGGATTATCCCAGATCAGCATCACATCTGTCATGAGAGGAACTAAACATTAAAGACTCTTAAATTTTCCTGCCCGCTTGAGTGTAATAAATATCAATTACCCATGATACTGCAATAAATATCCAGGCCATAAATTGAAAAAGCAACAGCAAAAGAAATGAACACAAAAAAAAGAAGAGAAAATGAGAGTTAAAGTACTCTCATATAGTGTTAAGATATCTTTCGACCTCCCAGTCGTGTACCTGAATACGATATGCATCCCAGTCAGCCCTTGCAAGCCTTAGGACGTTCTCGTGGACGTGCTCACCAAGAGCGTCACGAAGCAGATCGTTCTCAGCAAGATAATTTGCAGAATCCTTCAGGGTTGGCGGAAGTGTCTCAATACCAAGGTCACTTAAGCCCTTTTCAGAAAGCTCGAAGATATTCTCTTCCCTGTTCTCCCCAGGATCGATCTTGTTCCTGATACCGTCCAGACCTGCTGCAAGGATAGCAGCGAAAGTAAGGTATGGATTACAGGATGGATCAGGGCTTCTAAGCTCCACACGTGTACCCTTGCCTCTTGCAGCAGGGATACGGATAAGTGAGCTTCTGTTGGCACCGGACCATGCAATGTATACTGGAGCCTCATATCCTGGTACGAGACGTTTGTATGAGTTGACAAGTGGATTGCAGATAGCTGTAATAGCCTTGACGTGTTTGAGAAGTCCGCCAATGAAGTAGCGTGCTTCGTCGCTGATCTGCATGTCACCCTCAGGATCGTAGAACGCATTTTCCCCATTCTTTGAGAGGGAAATGTTCACGTGCATACCGGAACCGTTCTCACCAAAGATAGGCTTTGGCATGAACGTTGCATGTAATCCATTGAGCTTTGCAATAGTACGGGTAACATACTTGAAGGTCATTACATCATCAGCAGTGGAAAGTGCACCGCCATACTTGAAATCGATCTCATGCTGACCGAAAGCGACCTCGTGGTGAGATGCCTCGATATCAAATCCAAGATCCAGGAGCGTCAGTACGATATCACGGCGTACATCCTCTGCAAGGTCAGCAGGTGCAAACTCGAAGTACCTGCCGAAATCATGAGGTATTGTGGTTGCTTTGCCATTCTCCTTCTCGAAGAGGAAGAATTCAAGCTCAGGACCTACATTAAGTGTAAAGCCCATATCCTCAGCTTCTTTCATAACTTTCTTGAGGACATATCTGGGATCTCCTGCAAAGGGAGTTCCATCAGGCAGATAGACATCACACACCATCCTTGCAACAACGCCCTTGTCCTGGTTCCATGGAAGTATTGCGAATGAGGAGACATCGGGTTTCAGGACCATATCCGATTCATTGATACGGACAAAGCCTTCAACAGAAGAGCCGTCAAAGGAGATTCCCGAACCAAGAGCTTTTTCTACCTGTGTCACCGGGATCTCAACGTCTTTCACGACACCCTGGATGTCCGTGAACTGCAACCTGATAAACTTAACATTGTTTGCCTCAATGGCCTTGAGTACATCTTCTTTGGTATTAATATTCATTGAATCGCCCACATCAATGGATTGATTTGTGCCTAATTGCTTTACAGATATATAGGATATTATTGTTTAAAACCTACCTTTCATATATCATGTTTTTGGTAAAAATGGATATTCCTTTGATATAAAAATGGATAGATCCTTTGAAAATTAGTCTGTAAAAGGATAAGGTAAATGAAGGGAACTGGAGATCCCTGTTTGAGGGGATATTTCTTGAAATCCAATTATTTTGACGGACGGAATCTTTCAGTTTCCCTTATCAGAAGCCAATCTATAATTGACAGGAGTAGGATATATAGTCACTGGTAAAAACCATCAACTTTTACGCCTAACCCCTGTTATGATCTATTTAAACAAAGCGAATGCCCACATCATGCATCTTGTTGCGTATGGCAATGTTTATCACCAGAGGTGTCAGTGACTCCACCATACCTGAGGTCTCAATCGGACCAATATCTAGAGGACGCATATTTGGGATCTCTCTTACAAGATCGAAGACTATTTTCTTGGAGTGCATGCAGTTTCCACAGACTGCGATATCATAATCCAGTTCAAGGTCAAGATCTGCAAGCTTCTTTGCAGGAACATTATGGAAAGCTGATACCAGCTCAATGTTTTGTGGCAAGAGACGCACCATTTCCTCGGCGGCACTACCTGCAGCAGGAGTTGTATAACAGAAATAATCAGCATTGTATTCTGAATCCTTAGCATTAATGGTCACAGGACTATTGCTATGATCATCCTGCCGGATGTAACAGCGGTCCTTCTCCATAGGAACCACCACGGAAACTACGATCTGATCTTTCAGGACAGGAGTAATCAGCTCAATGACAGATGGCACCTGCTCATAGCGTATTGCAAAGAGAATAATATCTGCACCCTCTGCTGCGGACTTATTGTCCGTTCCCTCGACAGTTGCATCAATACCCCTATCACGCAGGACCTGAGTATATTCAGCTGCAACGTCCATGGCTTTTTCTGCACTTCTGGAGCCTATTACCACATCATGTTTCGGACCCCAGCGTAAAGCAAATCCTTTACCAATATTACCAGTTCCACCAAGTATTGCGATCTTCATAACAATCCCATTAATCTTCCAAGTTAGTTATATCTGTTTTGACGAGTAGAAAAGCAATACGGGCAAAAAGAGAGGGGAAAAACCCATCTCTTCAAGACCCAAAAGGTATTTTTGAATTCTTAAGCAATGCTTAGTACAACCATCCACGGTCTGACATTGCTTCAACAACACGGTTGATAGCGACAACGTATGCAGCGGTTCTCATCTCGATGTTGTATTCCTTGGATGCCTCGAGGACAGCGTGGTATGCGTTTGTCATCTTAGCATCGAGACGGTTGTGGACACGCTCTTCGCTCCAGCGGTACATGTAGAAGTTCTGGACCATTTCGAAGTAGGACACAGTAACTCCACCACCGTTACAGAGGAAGTCAGGGATCATGTGTATACCTTTCTTGAAGAGGATCTCATCTGCTTCAGGTGTTGTTGGACCGTTTGCAAGTTCTGCGATGATCTTTGCCTTGATATTGTCTGCGTTCTCGTGTGTGATGACGTGCTCAAGAGCTGCTGGAATAAGTACATCGACATCAAGCTCAAGGAGGTCTTCGTTGGAGATTGGTTCTGTTCCTGCGAGGCCGACAACTGAACCGGTTTCCATCTTGTGGTCCTGTGCTGCCTGTGCGCTGAGACCATCCATGTTCACGACACCGCCCCTGCTGTCACTGACAGCAACGACCTTGCATCCGAAGAGCTCTTCACAGAGAGTACCAGCGAAGTAACCTGCGTTACCATATCCCTGGATTGCTACTGTTGCGTCCTTGAGGTCGAGACCGATCTCTTTTGCTGCTTCACGGACTGCGTAGAGACCACCACGAGCTGTTGCGTCGCCACGACCGAGTGAACCACCAATGCTGAGTGGCTTACCGGTGATGACACCAGCCTGGTTCTTACCGGCGAACTTGGAGAACTCGTCCATCATCCATGCCATCATCTGTGGGTTGGTGTAGACATCAGGTGCAGGTACATCCTTGTCAGGACCTACGATCATTGAGATGCTTGAAATGAACTTTCTTGAAAGGCGCTCGAGTTCACCAGCGGACATTTCCTTAGGGTTGCAGATAACTCCACCCTTACCTCCACCGAGAGGGATGTCCATTACTGCACATTTCCAGGTCATCCATGCTGCAAGTGCCTTGACTGTGTCAACGGTCTCTTCTGGGTGGAAGCGAATACCACCTTTGGTTGGACCCTTTGCATCGTTGTACTGTACCCTGAATCCCTGGAATACCTTGATGGAACCATCGTCCATGCGGATAGGAAGGGATACGTGCATTTCCCTCATTGGGTTTCTGAGGATCTCGTGGATACCTTCATCGAGCTCCATGATGTCTGCGCATTTCTGTAACTGCTTTCTTGCATTTTCAAATGGGTTCTGTTCTGCCATGTGATTTACCTCGCATTTAATTTTAGATATTAATTCTATTTTTTAAAAAAGCCATGGAAATTATATAGCCTTTTTTGTTAACACTTTATTGTGATCATCTCATTGGTAGTTATAAAGATGTTATCACCAGTGTGATGACTAGGCTAGCTATTACCGATATGAAGTATATAATTGCTTCGGTTCTGAATTACCTTCCAATTAATTAAAATAAGATATGAAAACGAGAAGAAGAGAGAGATATTAGAAGAGATCATTCCTTAAAATTGCCACCAACTCTTTCGAATTCGGCATTTTTTCTTTGACATTTCTGATAACTAGTTCAAGACCATAATTCAGGCGCATAGATCCTACTGACAGATCAATAGGATCAATCAATGCAAAACTGACCCCCGGAAAAGGATCCATACTGAATTATTGCCACCACAGTACGTCATCTTTATATTACACTACCATATAGTACTCCATGGCGCATTGTAAGGTCCTTGCACGAGAATATGGCAGAGCCTTTCTGTGAATGTACAGACAACCTCAATGCGGCACATACGATAATGCAACATACGCCTGACACGAGGGAAACCGGAAGGGACAGCGGGGATCCCAATAGGATGATCTTTCGGAGTTAGTGGGCCGGGCTACAGCATTATCGACATCTTCTCGATCATATCATATCCCATATAATTCACATAAAGGTCACAGACATGTCTTTTGAAAATTCACTAAAGGATAAAGGGGATAGCATAACAATCGATCTGGAAGTGACACCTGGCGCAAAAAAGTCCTGTTTTCCCGGCGGATACAACCAATGGCGGGAGCGCATTGAAATAAAACTTACAGCCGCTGCCCAGAAAGGCAAGGCCAACAATGAGCTTATAGAGACCCTCGCAGACTTCTTTAAGATAAACACTTCAAGCATCAGTATAAGGTCAGGTGCAAGAAGCACAAAAAAAACAATTGAGATAACTGACCTTGATTATAGTAAAGCAGCAGGGTTGCTCAGAGAGTGTTTCGAGAATATAAGTTGAAGCTTGTCGAAATAACGAAGCCACCAATAATATATACAATGGTTCGTATATAAAAAAGAATGACACTTACTCAAGTTCTTACAAATCCAAACGGCTTTTTTGCAGAAAAGATGAAGACCGAAGTGGAAATGAAAACCCCGCTTATGATCGTACTTCTCATTGCAGTCCTCGGCGCAATAAACGCCGTAATAGTGACGCAGAAGATCATGGAAATATTGCCACCTGAAGCAGCAGCATTTGCAAGCATAGGGGCAATTGCAGGAGGAATCGGTGCATTTATCGGTGCGATCATTATGTGGGTCATTTATTCAGGAGTATTCTATGCGATCTCATCCATCCTGGGCGGAGAAGGAACGTTCAAGCGAGTACTCGAAGTTGTTGCCTACGGATTCATCCCATCCATTGCAAGCGGTATCATAGGTATCATAGTAATGGCAACATCATTCTCATTAGAGAACTTTGACATGCAGAACCCGGAACTTATGGAACAGGCAATGCTCAATGACCCCACCATGAAAATGTCAATGATAGTCGGGATCCTTTTCACATTATGGAGTGCTAACATCTGGATATTCGGACTTGTTCATGCAAGACACATGACCGTGAAGAACGCAGCTATATCCGTACTGGTGCCTGTAGGACTCTATGTATTATACACTGCAAGTAAATTCATAGGTGCATAAAGTGACACTAAAGGCCATTATAAGCATAGCAATGGTAATGCTCCTGGCACTTACTGCCCCTGTAGCAGCCGATACTGACATACGCCCAACCGTGGTCGTAGACTATTCCATGGAACCTGCGGTCCTCATGCCCGGAGATACCGGAACCATCACCATATCCATAGAAAATATGGCAAATGGAGAGATCTATGTACAGGAAGATAAGAAGACCTTTGACATGAACGCTTACATTGCCAGTATAGCACTTGGAGGTAACGACGATATCGAGATCCTCAATAAAGAGCATACGGATATCGGCCTTCTGGGACCCCGAGACACCATAAAGCTGGCATTCAACATACGTGCAAAGGAAACAGCAGAGAATGGCGTCCACTTCCTTACCATGGAACTTGTGGGTGGCAGTGACATGAACGATCTTAACTACAACATCCCAGTCAAGATCGATGGCAGGAACTTAAGGCTTATAATGACAACAATGCCAACAACGGTGATGAACGAGATATCAACAATAGAACTGGATATCATCAACACAAGGCCAAATGATGTTAACAATGTCATAATCAAAGCCGAAGGAGAAAATGTTTATTTCAATCCTGCAGAGATCTTCGTGGGAACCATACCTGCAAGCGATAAGACTACAGTGGATATCACTCTCAACACCATGGCATCTTCAAGCGGAACGAAGAACATCTCGTTCACAGCCTCATTTTTCAATGGCGATAACTACCATATTTCCGGAAATGAAGATACAGAAATAAACGTAGTAAGCCAGCCATCATTGATCTTCACCGGTATTGAAGTGACAAAGAGCGGGAACAGGTATTCACTTATTGGAGATATCAATAATTTCGGTACGACCGATGCAAAGAACGTACTGGTGTCTATTGCTGAATCAGAAAATATCACACCCATGCAGCCTTATGCGAACTACTTCGTAGGCACACTGGAAGCAGATGATTTTAGCAGTTTCGAACTATCTGCACGCATCCTGACCCCTGATGTCAAAGAAATACCCATCCTTATCGAATTCCGTGACACAGACAACGTATATTCATCTGTGACAGGCTACATTGATCTTGAAAGTGCTTCAGCCCCAGAAGGCGGAGAGCAGGAAACCCCCATATGGATGTGGGGAGTCATCGGGATCATAACCATTGCAATTGCCGGAGTCATCGTCTACACCTGGAAGAAACGCGAGACAGCAGAACAGGAAGAACCGGACGATGAGAACGAAGACGGGTTCGATGAAGACGAAGCTGATGAAATCGAAGAATGATGGGGAACCTATGTCCGATCCGATAGTCCAGTTACAAAATGTCAGGAAGATCTATACCCTGGGAACAAGTGAGATACATGCACTCAATGGAGTCAACATATCCATTGAAAAAGGAGATTTTGTCACAATAATGGGATCATCCGGTTCAGGAAAATCCACACTTCTTAACATGGTAGGCTGTCTTGACACACCCACATCAGGTAAAGTCAAGATCAATGGAACGAATATAACCAAACTTGATGATGACAAGCTTACAGCCATCCGCAGGGACAATATAGGCTTCATCTTCCAGCAGTTCAACCTGATCCCAACCCTGACTGCGATCGAGAATGTTGAGATTCCCATGATATTCAGCAGGATCACACCAACCCTGCGAAAAAAGCGGGCCATGCATGCACTGGAACAGGCACAGCTTGATCCGGAATACGCATCCCATCGCCCGAACGAGCTATCGGGAGGACAGCAACAGAGAGTTGCTATTGCCCGTGCCCTTGCAAATGAGCCACCGATACTTCTTGCTGATGAACCTACCGGAAACCTTGATTCAAAAACCGGGAAGAGTATCATGGAGTTGCTGGTCCGGCTAAATGAAGAAGGCACTACCTTGATAGTTGTCACCCACGACCATAAACTTACTGAATACTCCAATAAGACCATCGTACTAATGGACGGAGAGGTTTCCGATGATATCTATTGAAGATATACAGAGCAACATGTACCTGCAACTTGCAAAGAGAAATCTCAAGCGTCAGACCTTCCGGACAGTACTTGCAGCCATAGGTATAATCATTGGCGTCATTGCCATCTCATCCATGGGGATACTCGGGAACAGCCTGAAAATGTCGGTCACCGATTCATTCGGGGACATTGGAGACAAACTTCTCATATACCCTGCACCTGGAGAGGACGGGGTTACCGAAAAGCAGATCAGCCAAATGAAAAAGGTGGACGGCATAGATGCCATAATCCCTGCCTATTCAACAGGAGACCGGGTCGAATACAAGAACAGCTATACCTTTGGGTCCATCTATAGCATCGAACGAGAGGACCTGGAAAAGCTGGTAGAGGTGGAAGACGGACAGTTCTTCAAATCCGGCTCCACGGATTGTGTGATCGGAGCCTCCATTGCTGATACCCTTGACCTGAAGACCGGGAGCAAGATAGAAATAGGAGATTCAAGGCTCAGAGTAATAGGCATCCTGAAAGAGCGCGGAATGGGATTCGATATCAATGCAGATACAGGCGTGTTCACATCGGTTCAGATGTATGAAAAGATGTACCCTGAAGAGGGGGATGAATATGATTTTGTCGTCGTCCGGGCAGAGGAACTTGACAAGGTTGATGACATAAAAGAAGATATTGAAAATCTTCTGAACAGGAAAGAAGAAGTAATAACCGTTTTCGCGACCAATATTATCCTTGAGAGCATCAATGAAGCATTCAAGTCCATTTCCCTTTTCCTCATGGGGATAGGTTCGATCTCACTAATAGTAGCAGGTGTCAGCATATTGAACGTCATGCTCATGTCCACAATGGAACGCACCAAAGAGATCGGTGTGATGAAAGCAGTCGGAGCCTCACGAAAGGACGTGCTCACAATGTTCCTTCTGGAAGCTCTGCTTCTGGGAATTGCTGCAAGCCTTATCGGAGGTTTGTTTACCATCGGAGCAGGATATCTAATACTTTCACTGGTGGTAAAGAATACATCATACCTGTTCTCATTATCAACATTACTCTACATACTTGAGGGAATCCTATTCGGTGTTGCTACAAGCCTTATTGGCGGAATGTACCCTGCATGGAAAGCATCGAATATGAGACCCCTCGATGCATTGCGTTACGAGTGAGAGAACAGCGTAAAAGCAGATATTTATTTTTGACCAGAAAAAACAGATGCCGGATATCAAAGATCCGGCAATTAAAACTTAGTTAATCGAGTCCCTGACCATCTGGGCAGTACCTTCCCCTTTGAATGCCTTAATGAACAGAAGGGTCTCAGCGTAGCACATTGCGTCAATTGCAGCTTTTGTGTCATCGGACACAGAGTATATCCTGTCAAAGAACTGCTTGACTGCAAACTTGCTGAACTTGCCGAATATCTCAGTGTCGTTCTTACCAGGTGCTTTTTCCTTATAGGTCTCAATGGTCCAGTTACGGATATCCTGATAGAGTTCAGGTTCGTAGACCTTGAATATGTCCCAGACGATGTTCTGATAGAAAGTTGCCACATTTCCTTTGACGATGTCGCCGTGAGGGAAATTGTTGTGGATCAGATCACGTGGGGTACCTGTAATACCGTGCTGTGCGATCCTCACATCCAGGTTGTTGTCCTTCAGTGCCTGTGCAACTGCAATTGTCTGATCGATATCGATGGACACCTGTTCAATAAGATTTCCGCTGGCATCATAGGTATTTCCGTGTGCACTTCCATTGGCGATTGCCAAAAAGTGAGGGAAGACACCATTCTCGTTCAATGCCTTGATGAATGTAACTGCCTCTTCCGGACTGGTAAGTACCCTTCCGTGCTCATCTTCCCTGCCGATCTCGCCAACCTCTACTTCAAGACCATATCCCTTGTCCCCCATGTTCTCCTTGATGTGAAGACCGATCTTTGTGGTTGCATCGATATTGTCAGCAAGCTCTTCGCGCAGGTTGCCACCCTGGAAGTTGAACAGATGGGATGCGTCAATTGCAAATGATGTGAATCCTGCATCGATCTGTCCGCTTACAAGGGCCTTTGTAGATTCAATATCCCCATCATCCCCTTTCTTGATACCGATGTGATCAGCATGCAAAGCCCACATATCAAAACCGACTTCCTTTGCTGCCTCTCTTGCCATCCTTGAAAGGTCTGATGGCTTCAATCCGGCATATCCACCTTCAAGATTACACTCGGACCTTGCAAGCTCGAAGATGAGCGGTGCATCCATGTCCTTAGCAGCGCGCATAATGCCTTTCATGACAAGTGCTATCCTCGGGTTAGCGGTCATTATAATAGTGTCCTTGTCAAGCAGGCTCTTAAACATTAATGAACTTGGTATTGGCTCAAAATTATTATTGGTCATATTGGTACCTTCAAATTTCTTTCAGCTATTTTTGATACATAATAGACGTTTCAATTCATAATCATTTCTATCCAAAATTAAATCGCTCAAATATGAAATAAAAATACCAAAAAAGATAAATACATAACATCTAATGAGATTAAGATAAAATGAGGGGGCTAAGCCAATGAAACATCTCCTGGAACTGGAAAATAAACTTTCAAACATGACAACTGACGAAATCTACAACTATGCAAAAGAGAACTATCCGGAAGAACCGAACATGTGGATGGGAAAGAAAAAGCTGGTAGTTCGCAGAATAGTCAATTATGAAAGGAACAAGATGAACAGTGCAGAGACCACAGAGTGAGAACTAAGCTCTGCTCTTTTTGATATAGCTGATATAGCATACCTTCTTCAAAGGCCACTTGTAATACTCAGGAACCAGAGATAGTCTGGATCAACCTGACTATTACAAATTCATAGATCAAAATACTCAGTATCACAAATACCAGTATCGAGATCAAGCCCACTGTCGGACAGGTTACCCTGTCACCTTTATTTTTCTTGTAACACAATTTCATCCAGCATACACCCCACACTGCACAGAAGAAATTATCATATAAAGATTGAACTTACAGCTATTTCAATTTTTATAAGAGAGTGGGAAATTAAACCATCTGACAAAAACAGAAAAATAGAAACAGAAAAAGGAAAAGACAAAGACAAAAATGGGAAGAAAAAGGAGAGATATTGTATTAATTAACACTCCTCTTCCACAAGACTGGCACCAACACCCATAACGCGTATTCTTGTTTCAAGTGGGTGGTCCCAGCCGTCAGGGATGATCTCTTCTTTCTCCACATCAACCTTTACATGTTCAGGATCCAGACCTGCATCGGACATATACTGGATGATCGTTTCCCTTCCTGTCGTCGTGGCATATTCAAGAGCTTCTTCATACTCATAGAAATTCATTCGTCCTTTCTCAGAGAAAACATAGAATTCCCAGTCAGGAGCTGCCATTGAAACAGGCCTGACAAGGAAATCCACCCTGCGAATACCTTTTGCTGCCAGCGCACCCGCTGCATTACCAACATTCGAGAATTCAGGGACCACTATATCCGCATCAAGTATCTCTTTGAGGTTATCAAGATATGCAACCACAGGACCGCCTATCAGGACCACAGGCATCTCTACTTTGAACTTTGTCGGGGACTCGATGTCAAATATCTTACGGATCTCGTTCTTGGGCACACCCTCCAGGAAGAAGGACATGAGATCAGATGCCATGTTCTTGGCAAATTCCTGTTTTACAAAAGCAGCAAATTCCTGAGCATCCCTCTTGCACAGGGAACCAAGATACTTTGCGCCTATTTCCGATGCCTCGACAGTGTGCTCTTCATAGTCACCAAGCACGTGCAATGCATCTGTAGGTGTAAAACCGATGGTCTGGATCAGGCGTTTCTGAAGCAGAAGATCGATATGTTTAGCTGAAGGATACTTTTTCAGACGATACTTGATCTCCCTTAATGATGTAGGGGTTTCTGATATTGCGGCAAGTACCTCTTTTTCCATGTCGGTTATATCGATCGGGTCATATCCGGTCCTGATGAAGAACTTGGTTGGCTGGAAATTCGTGCCAAGCAATCCTTTAGAAGGCATGGGGTTAGTCTTAAGCTGCTCAAGGAATTCAGGATAAAGATCTGCAGCACGACAAAGTGGGATCACCCTCCTTGGCCCGATGTTGACCTGGTTATCCTTGACCCATACATCACTGTCACCCCCCATTGCAGAGGTCTCCATCTTGATGGCCTTGACCCTTGTCTTCCAGCCGCCCACGACAGCACCTGACTCACTCATGTCCGGAACACCGCCATTTATGACAGAAATATCAGTACTCGTCCCACCCACATCGATCACCGCACAGGTCTCGTTGCCGGTCAGGAAAGATGCACCCACAAGACTGCCCGCCGGGCCTGAGAATATAGACTCGATCGGCTTTTCAAGGGCACTTCTGATACCAATGACAGAACCATCACATTTGAGCATGAAAACATTTGCATCCACACCTTTGGAAACAATATACTGTTCCACAGTAGACATGAAATTCTCAGTGATAGGAATAAGCTGGGCATTAAAGAATGCAGTAACTGCCCTTTCGAAAGCTCCAAGGTCCTGTGAAAGCTCATGAGCACATACAACAGGAAGCCCTGTAGTTTCCTTGACGATCTCTTTTACTCTTAGTTCATGGTCATGATTACGAATACTAAAATAGGACGAAACCGCAAATGCCGCAACACGGTCTTTGATACCTTCTGCAAAGGCCTTTACAGCATCCTCATCCAGAGGTGATGACTCTATACCATTATAGTTGTGCCCACCATTTACCTGAGCAAAATGTTCAGTTGGAAGGTCCTTATTTACCTCATAGTTTCCAACAAGAATCAGACCTACAGGAAAACCCGTGCCTTCCAGAATACTATTCGTGGAAAGTGTGGTTGAAACGGATACAACCTTAATGTCCCTGAGATATTCCCCATCGATCCCATCGATCGCATTTCTTATGCCCTCCAGAGGATCAGGATATGTTGTAAGTGCTTTGTTAGAAGCAATGATAACCTCATCCGAATCCCTCAGGAGTACTGCGTCTGTGTAAGTTCCACCTGCGTCTATACCAAGACTGTATTTCATCCAAAACAACTCCTTTATCTCATGAAATGAACAATTTGAATGCTGGCCTTTCAAACTGGCCTTTAACTAATCGATTAAAAAGGTGACCTATACATAAAGATATCGTATTTATTTATCACTGTTAACTTCTAAAAACGACATCAATCGACACGTCCATAATATAAATAATCAGAAAAAAAGGCAAGAAATAATTTAAACTTTCCATTTATAAGAATAGATGATCGGATTGGAAGTAGGAAAAAAGAGAATCCAACAATGATAATCTTCAAATTTTAACATATTAGGTCCATCCATCCAATCTTCCATTCAGCCTTCCACCTATTCTCAGTTCTATAATTTCAAGGGACTTAAAATTGAAAATGACCAGGAAATTGATGACCCCCTGCAGCTGATTCAATATCATTAGAAATGTCGAGGCAAGCGTTGAGAATTTCTAAATGAGATAAGTAAAGAATGAATCTTTAAATATATTAATTATTACTCGTGATGCATATATAACAATAACTATATAGTTAAACATGAGGATATATCGTCAAGTCATGTGGTGGAAGTGACTCGAATGAAAAAAGATGATTTCTCATGGAAAAACAACGAGATCGAGTATCCGGAAAGGTGCGGAAGAATAGTTCCCAAGCCAGTATTTGAAGAAAAAAAGTATCCGGAAAGGTTCGGAAAAATAATTGCAATCCCAATATATGAAGGAAAAAGGAATGCTGCCGAGGATCACACAATGACCAATGATCATAAGGTGCTCAGTGATGAAGAAATTGGTGACGGGATCATCGACACTTTCAAAGAGCGTATGCGAAACATGTTATCCGATCACAGGCACAATCAGAACCATTGAAACAGATAGCATTATAGCAGTATTTTTCAACGCACTTTTTTCTACTGTACATACCATACACCAACAATGGTAGCGTCAATACTTCAATTTAAAAATATAGAACCCATGCTGCGAATTTCGCAATAAGATATATAAGAATGGGCATCTAAATATATTAATTGCTAATCGTGACTTATATATACCAATAACACCATAGTCGAACTTGAAGATATATCGTCAAGATATACGTTGGAAGTGACTCGAATGAAAAAACACGATTTCTCATGGAAGAACAACCACATAAAGTACCCTGAAAGTTTCGGAAAAATTGTTGCCATCCCGATATCTGAAGAAAAAGAGGATGCTGTCGATGATCACACAATGGTCAATAACCGTATGATGCTCGATGATAACGAAATTGGTGATGTTATCATCGACGGTTTCAAAGAGCGTATGCGAAACATGTTATCTGATCACAGGCACAATAAGAACCATTGAAACAGATAGCATTATAGCATTATTTATCAACGCACTTTTTTCTACTGTACATGCCATACACCAACAATGGTAGTAGCAATACTGCAAAAACGTTCTTTACTTCATCGGGCATGATCTCACTGGCACTTCCTGCTATTGAAAGTGCATCGATGCCCAGACTTGAGTATATCTGATCGAGAACGAGTCCACTGATAATTGCACACAATGCTATCGATGCAAGATAAACTACAGTGGTCCTTTTACCAAGGAATTTCAGTACCATGGTGATCGTGGCTGCGTTAGTAGCCGGCCCTGCAAGCAGGAACACGAATGCAGCACCGGGACTCATCCCTTTTAAGATAAGAACCGCTGCAAGTGGAGTGGAAGCAGTTGCACAGATGTAAAGTGGTATCCCCACAACAAGAGCAAGCAACATGGATCCAATTCCGCCACCAAGATAGCTGCCCACCATGTTTGCTGGTACGAAGTAAGAGATAATACCTGCAATTACGACCCCGACAATAAGCCAGAAACCGATATCTCCAAGTAATTCAATGTAAGCATACTTTACGCCAGACCTCACTTTCTGCACAAAATTCCCAGCTTCTTCATCAGGACCACCACATGAACCACATCCACATGCATCTGGCGTGGCAGAGGTCATTGGAAGCACCGCTAATGGTACTGCACTTTTAGATAGTGGAACCTTACCAGGCACTTCCTTTGAAAAGTTCAATATATTCTCGGTCACGCCCGCGACAACAGCAGTAGCAAATGTTGCCACCGGCCTGAAGACTGTCATTATTGGATCAAGAAGGGCATAGGTTATAGCAATGGAATCCACCCCTGTCTGCGGGGTCGAGATCAGGAATGAGAGAGTTGCACCTTTTGTAGCACCCCTGTTCCGAAGAGATAGTGCAGCAGGCACGACCCCGCAAGAGCATAGTGGCAGAGGCACCCCTAAAATAGATGCGTTGAGAACAGACCTGAACTTTCCTGCAGAGCTGCCCAGATACTGCATTACTTTATCATCCGGAACAAAAACATGCAATAAACCTGCTATACCAAAACCCAGTAACAGGTAAGGAGCAGCTTCGGCAAAGATATGCCATGACTCGATCAGTATACCTGAGAGTGCTTCTGCAACGGAATCAACAACGCTCAGAATGCACACCCCATGGCATGCTTGCGAGACAGATCAAGGAGCATTTTTACGTGTTCATCTGCAACTGAATAGACAACGAAACGACCTTTCTTTTTGGTCCTGACAAGGTCGAGCTGGCGAAGGGTTCGAAGATTGTGAGATATCGCCGATTGGCTCATCTTAAGCGCAAATTCAAGTTCACATACACACATTTCTTTTTCCAGCAAGAGATACATGATCTTCAGGCGGGGACCTGATTGAAGTGCATGGAAGATATTGGACACCCTCACTATTGCATCGTCTTCAGGAAGGTTGGATATAAGGGAGTTTATAGCTTCCTTATCTACCAGTTCACATGTATGAGATGTTACCATGAATATATGAACATGTGCTCATGCATATAACATTAGCGCTGTTCCAAAAACTACGAAGATACAGATAAGAAGATCAGATGTTGCCATTTTCATTTCAAAGAGCGATGTGCGATAATTTCCCTGATAGCAACGGGACTCCATTGACAGTGCAACATCATCAGCCATACGCATTGAACCTCTCAAAGCAGGTATTGCCAGAGATAACATTCCGGATATAGGATGGTGCCCATACTTCAATCCGCGAGACATCTGTGCATCCTTTATCTGCCCCACATACCACAGCAGATGTGGAACAAAATAAATTGCCAGTGACATCATTGTCGCTACTTCAAAAGAAGTGGTCCCCAATTTCCTTAAAGGAAGAGGACGAAGCAAGTGCTCTATCCCACTGGTTATCAAAGCCGGTCTTGTGGTGGAAGTTACCAGGGAACCAAACAGGATCAACAGGATGAAACGACCGGCGACAACTGCCCCTTTTTCAAGGCCTTCGTATGTTGGTGAAAAGGCAAGAGAAAATATCGGATTTCCGGCTGTAAAGAACAGATGGATAAGAAAAATAAAACCAAAGAAGATGACCATTGGACGGAGGGATCGTATAGCCAGGGTTATGCTCACACCTGCTATGTTTGTCAGCATCGCAAAAAGAACTGCCAGAACGAACAAATGAGACAGCACGGAAACATTGAATATCAGAATGCTCAGACACATCACAGAAATGATCTTCGCACGCGGGTCCATGTTGTGAAGAAAAGAGTTTCCCCTCACATAGGAGAAAAGTGGTCCTGCCATTTAGAGGACACTCCTTTTTTTTGCCCAGGCAGCATAGATCTCCTCAAAGGCGTGATCCACGGAAAAGATATCATCCTTCACATCAATGCCGGATCTCTTCAATCCCCTCATAAGTTCTGTGACCTGTGGTACCGGCGAAGGCATAGACGCAAGATATTCCGAAGGCGTTCCTTCAAATGTAATTTTTCCATCGTCCAGATAGATCAGCCTGTCCACAACATCAAGTACTTCTTCCAGTTGATGGGACACAAGTACAATTCCGACACCATTCTTTTTCAGAGAGTCCAGTATCCTGAAAAGATTAGCTTTTCCAATGCTGCTTAAGCCGGAAGTAGGTTCGTCCAGAACAATATAATCCGGAAATGAGGATAAGACACCTGCAAGAGCGACAAGGCGCATCTCACCACCACTCAAACTGAAAGGTGATCTTTCAAGTATCTCCTCAGCAAGACCTACCCCCCTTATAGCTTTATTAACACACCCATCAAGTTCATCCCCACTTACCCCGAAATTCTTCGGACCATACGCAATATCTTCAAAAACGGTATTGCAGAACAATTGCTTTGAAGGGTGCTGGAAAAGAATACCTACTTTTTTACACACTTCTTTTTCAGAAGAAAGCAGACCATCAACGAGAACATTTCCGGAATCCGGCACAAGGAGACCATTTAGATGCTTTATCAAAGTAGTCTTACCGCATCCTACCTTACCAACAATTCCCACAGACTCGCTGCCATCGATGGAAAATGAGATGTCGCTAAGGACCCGACCCTCAGTTTTTCCTTTCCCGTAAGAAAAGCACAGATCCTTCACATCGATCGACATAGCTCCTCCATTAGAGCATTTGGACCCAGAGGCAGCACACCCTTATCCAGTATTCTGGAATCCTGAAGCCTGAACGCGAGCTCCATGAGAGGAGGGATACGGCTTCCGGAATTGTAAAGTTCACGGAACACATCTCCAGGAGACCCATCAATGCTAATTGACCCACCCTCCATCACAATGACACGGTCTGATGCAAGAGCCTCCTCCATATGATGGGTTACATAGACAATGGTTTTCCCCATCCTGTTAAGCTCCAGTGCGATTTCCAGTACCTGGGACCGGGACTCCTGGTCCAGCATTGATGTGACCTCATCGAACACAAGATATTCAGGCTTCATGGCCAGTACACCGGCAAGTGCTGTCTTTTGCAACTGTCCGCCACTTAAGTTCATCAACAGGTATTCTTCGAAGCCTTCAAGACCTACATCAAGGATAGAATCAGACACACGACTGCGGATCTCTTCACGCTCAAGTGCCAGGTTCTCCGGACCAAAAGCAACATCGTCTTCCACAGTAGCGCCCACAGACTGGGAATGAGGGTCCTGGAATACCATTCCGACCATCTGGCGAATCTTCCAAATATCCCCGGGGCAGGAAGTCTGCATTCCACATACTGAGACAGTGCCTTGTGAAGGCTTAAGGAGCCCGTTCATGTGACGTACAAGGGTAGACTTTCCACTACCATTGTCACCTATTATCGTAGTGAACGTTCCCTTTTCTATCCGGAAGTCAATCCCATTGAGTCCCAGGTGACCATCCGGATAGCTATAACTTACTCCTTCAAACCTTATCATTGTTTATCGATCTATCAAGTATGGGGTTATTGAGCTATTGAGTTTTTTATTATATCTTATAGCTGGTAGCAATATATGCAGCAACTACTATTTTTACAAGAGCTCCACCAATGAAAGGAAGAAAGCCTACAGTGATTGCCTGCATGAAGGACATATCTGCAACAAGCATCAGATGAGTCAGGCCGAAGGCATAGATCACAAGTGACCCCACGAGAACATAGATCGCATTGAAAAGAACCTTTTCAGTCCTGTTCTTTTCGAAAAGGAATCCCACAACAAATGCTGCTGCGATAAAACCAATGATGTAACCACCTGTAGGACCAAGGATCACACCGAGACCTGAAGCACCGCCTGAAAATACCGGAAGGCCGGCAATCCCGAGCAGAGTGTAAACGGTCATACTTATTGCACCCCATTTACTTCCCAGCATTGCACCTGCCAGCAGGACGAACACAACCTGAAGGGTGAACGGGATCGGACCAAGCGGGATAGTGATGTAGGCCCCAATGGCAGTCAATGCCGCAAATAGGGATGCATAGACCATTTTTCTGATATCGGTTGCAGGAAGGGACGATGCTATAGAAGTATTTGTAGTATTGTTAACCATGTTTCCCTAACTGGTTTACGGTTGATAAATACTTTACCCTTAAAAAACGAGTCTTCCAGACGAACAATCTAGACAGGCATGCCAAAATCGTGTTTTAATTTGTTTGAGGATCTCCACTATTCCGATGAAAGGAAATTGAAATGCTCAAAGAAAGAGAGGATGAAAGAGAACTGGAAATTGTCAAAAATCTCTATAATATCGTAGAACCACCACCAAGCAGAACCACAACCACACTTTCGTTTTTCAGACCGTACCACGAAATCGCGAATCGTAGTATGGTCACTGAAATATAATGGTACATTAATAGCATATGAACATATTGAATGATTTTAAGATGTTATACTAATTATCATTATGATATAAATCTAAAAAAATATCCCGGTTTTGAAGAAGAACAATCTTGAGCAACATCAATTGACTGGAACCAGGACCATATTCCAACAGGGCAGAACAAATCCCATAATATTTTCTAGAATATTGTCCAAAAATTAAGAATCCCTACATAGACAAAAGAAGATCAATAATAAAAAGAGAACTGTGTCGGAAAACCCGACACGAGTTAGTAAGTAATTAAGGAATTGAACTCAGTATGCTGCGTCCATGTCCAGGTCAATATCAGGTATACCAGGTGTTGGACCTGGAGTTCCTGCTCCACCACTTGATGCCACCAGATCATCGATCCTGAGGATCATGACAGTAGCTTCAGTTGCAGCGTTGATAGCCTGTGTCTTGATACGCAGTGGTTCAATTACATCGTTTTCCCACATATCGACAACATCGCCGGTGTAGACATTCAGACCTGCGTTCTTGTTGCCCTGCTCGTGCTGGGAACGTAGTTCGACCAATATGTCGATCGGGTCAAGACCTGCATTCTCTGCAAGTGTCTGTGGAATGACCTCAAGAGCTTCGGCAAATTTGCTGACTGCAAGCTGCTCCCTTCCCTTAAGAGTGGATGCGTACTCACTGAGCCTTAATGAGAGTTCGATCTCAGGTGAACTTCCACCCACTACGACCTTACCATCTTCAATAACAACTCCGACTACACGAATAGCATCGTGCATTGCGTGCTCAAGTTCAGCTACTACATGATCGGTTCCACCGTGAAGGAGTACTGTTACTGCCTTGTTGTTCTGGCATCCGGTCACATAGGTCATCTTTGCACCTCTGACTTCCTTTTCCTCTACAAGGTCTGCAGTTCCTGTGTCCCCAGGTACGATCTCATCGAGGTCTTGGATAAGTGTGCCGCCGGTAACCTTGCTGAGCCTCTTAAGGTCGCTCTTCTTTACCCTTCTTACAGCGTAAATTCCAGCTTTCTCGATGTAGTACTGTGCCATATCATCGATACCTTTCTGGCAGAATACAACATTTGCACCGCTGTTGATTACCTTCTCAGCCATCTCCCTCATCATTTTCTCTTCCTGGTCCAGGAACATCTGCATCTGGTCAGGTGAGGTGATCTTGATCTCTGCATCCATTTCGGTCTTTCTGAACTCGATAGGGCAGGTTACGAGAAGGATCTTTGCATTCTCGACCATTTCAGGCATGTTTGGATGGGAGCGTTCCTTGTCGATAACAAGACCCTCCACAAGGTCAGAATCTGTGATACTGCCACCTGCACGCTTTTCGACCTTGATATTGTCAGTGTCGACCACTAAGGAACCATCTTCCTCTTCGACTACGTATTTAACTGCATCAACAGTAAGCTTGGAGAGTTTGTCCTTGTATGCCTCAGCACCCTTGCCTGTAATAGCAGTTGCTGCGATCTTCATGAGAGCATCTGTGTCTTCAGGAGTTACGTCAATTGTGATGGTCTCAAGGATCTCACGGCATTTCTTTGCAGCATGCCTGTAACCTTCAGATATAATAGTTGGGTGAACGCCTTTGTCAATAAGCTCTTCTGCCTTTGCGAGCAGCTCACCTGAAAGGATAGCTGCGGAAGTTGTTCCGTCCCCGACTTCATCATCCTGTGTCTTGGACACTTCGACGATCATCTTAGCTGCTGGGTGCTGAATGTCCATTTCTTTCAGAATGGTAGCTCCATCGTTGGTTATGACGATGTCTCCCATAGAGTCCACAAGCATCTTGTCCATTCCCTTTGGACCAAGTGTTGTACGAACTGAATTTGCAACGGCCTTTCCTGCAAGGATATTGATACTCTGAGCATCCTTTCCGCGGATACTTTGACTTCCATTTGGTAAGATATTTAGCCCTCCTAAATAGCATTGATAAATTAATTTTAATTATTTTGAAATGCAGATTGGGAATACATAGATAATACACATTATGTACTCAATCTGTTCGTTCTAGATGAATGAACTTCTATATAAGGGTAACCAATGTGATAAGTAGAACATCCAAGATACAAAGAACTTTACGAGGACCAAACGTCGATATTTGCCCCAACAGTTTTGATCACATTTATAGTAGTTGCAATAGCATCTGCATTAACAAACCATATTGGAATTATATGAGAATATACCGAACAAAAGTAGCGTTTCTACCGAATTTAAATTGGTATTAAATGTGATGATCGATCATCCGCATAATAGATTATGGTGGTAAATGATCATAAAAAGGACTCCACAAAGGTTAGTTAAGATCTAACCTTTGCAAAGCGTCCGGGTGTCAAACCCTAAGTGGTACGTCCCGACCGAGAATCGAACTCGGGTCTAAGGCTCCGCAAGCCCCAAGGATATCCTCTACCCTACCAGGACACGTTGGACAGACTCCTAAATAACTTACTGCAATATAAATATTACTGGTCAGGAGAATATTTGATTTGATCGAGATTATGCCAAATGGAAACTCATCATGAATAAAAGTTAAATGCTTCAAGGATGATGTGTAAAGCATGTCAATGACCATAGGCCTTGCAGGAAAACCAAATGCAGGAAAATCAACTTTTTTCAAGGCAGCTACCCTTGCAGATGTGGAGATCGCGAACTATCCGTTCACCACGATCAATGCTAACAGGGGTGTAACATACGCAAGGGTGGAGTGCCCATGTACGCAGAAAGATAAGCGATGTGGCAACTGCCAGGATGGGATCCGGTTCGTACCGATTGAAATGATCGATGTAGCCGGCCTTGTGCCTGATGCACACATGGGCCGTGGTCTGGGGAACGCTTTCCTTGATGAGCTCAGGCAGGCACAGGCAATAATTCACGTAATTGATGCAGCCGGAGCCACGGACATAGAAGGGAACCCGGTGGACATCGGGGAGCACGACCCTCTTGAGGACGTGGATTTCCTCAACCGTGAGATCACCATGTGGATGACTGGTATTCTCAAACGTAACTGGGAAAAGCTGTCACGGAAGATCAAAGCAGAGGGACTCAAAATGTCAGAAGTCATATCTGATCAGCTAATGGGTGCCGGAGTTAATGAATCACAGGCACACGAAGCACTTCTTTGCTGCGACATGCCAGGTGAATGCACTCAATGGACAGATGAGGAAATGGTCAAGCTTTGTGATGCCATCCGTGCCATCAGCAAACCCACAATGATAGCTGCCAACAAGATCGATATCGCACCTGAGGAAAACGCCAAGAACCTCAATGATCTCGACCTTATAGTAGTACCCACCAGTGCTGCTGCAGAGCTTGCATTAAGATCAGCTGCAAAGAATGAGATCATAAACTACCTCCCAGGAGATGATGACTTCGAGATAGTCTCCGAGAACATAAATGATGCACAGAAAAAAGGCCTGGACAGCCTCAAGGACCTCATGGACAAGATCGGAACCGGCGGAGGCGGCATACAGGAGTGCATCAACAGGGCGGTCTTTGACCTTCTCGACCTGATCGTAGTATACCCGGTAGAAGATGAAGGAAAATGGTCTGACAAGAACGACAGGATGTTGCCTGACGCGTTCCTCATGAAGAAAGGGTCCACAGCCCACGACCTTGCCTACCGTGTACATAGTGATATCGGGGACAGATTCCTTTATGCAGTGGACGGGAAAACAAAAATGAGACTTGGAGAAAAACACGAACTTGAAGATGGCGATGTTGTCAAGATCGTCTCTACAGCTAAATGATCAGTGATCATCATTCATTAAACATCATTTGAAAGAACAAACATTAAAAGATGGCGTTTATGATAAGAACCCTATATGAAAGATATCTGCTCGACCAGGTGAACAATTCACCAGAGCAGATACCAGAACATATAACAATAATACTCTCAGGGTCCGACCTGCTTGATCAGAAAGGTGAAGATAACTTCAGGTCTTTTATAACATGGTGTAAAAAGCTTGGCATCGCTACCATCAGCGCTTACATTGATGTACTGGATACAAAAGAAGAGATTCAGGTCGAGATGACATCCATGCTTACGACAGGCATGCAGGAAATGTTAAGATCACTTACAGATGATGTGGGATTTTTCATATACGATGAGAACGGAAACCTCAAAGAAAAACGTGAAGGAACTTCGCTCACGGTTCACATTTCAGTGGGATTCGGAGGAAGAGCGGAGATCACAAAAGCCATCAATTCGATCCTTTCAGATGTGAAGAATGGAAAAATACAACCAGAAGAGATCGATGAGAATGTCATTGAGAGTCACCTTCTGGTTCAGGAAGAGCCCGACCTGATCATACGTGCCGGTGGCAAGCACCTATCTGATTTCCTGCTCTGGCAATCCGCATACTCTGAGCTTTATTTTACAGATGTCAACTGGCATGACCTAAGGAAAATAGACCTGTTAAGAGTTATACGGGATTTCCAGAAGAGGCAGCGTCGCTTCGGGAAATGATCAACGAATGGTCAACATTCCAGATCCAACTCCATTATAATGGCATTGTCATCCGGATAGTAATTTGGAATGACCCCTTTCATCTCAAACCCGTTCGAAAGATAGAATTTCTGAGCATCATTGTTCTTCTCCCTTACCTCCAGACGGATGAGAGAATACGAATTCTCCTTTGCAAGAAGTATACACCCTTCGAGAAGAGCCGTTGCGACCCCCATTCTTCGATACTTTGGATGGGTTGCAATACTTGCCAGATGTGCAGCCCTTTTAATGACCACAAGAACAGCATATCCAAGAATAACACCTTCAGACTCCAGGACAATAAAACCGGGATAATCTGCGTAGGACCGGAACACACTTGAAGACCATGGAGCGTCAAAGGAAAGATTCTCGATCTCTACGATCGAAGGAATATCCGATCTTGTAGCTACCCGTATCATGTGAGGGAGTTATGACATCATCGGTGATAAATTGAAGGTTATGACATTGCAGGGTGCTATACTTATACGAGACAGTACAACCAGTCAGTGATGCCAGTTTATTCGGTCATAGTGTGTCCAAAGTGCAGAAGATCTGCACAGCTGATAGAGCAGAAAGGAGCAAAGACAACAAGATGCCAGCGATGCGGAGCTACATTGCAGACAAGGAAATTGCGGATATTCCACACAACAGATGTCCTTGAAGATGCCATTGCAGTACGCACTAATCTGCAGGCAAAGATACTTGGGGAAGGATATGACACAATGTCGGACGGGCACACGTTCTCAACTTTTACATCCGACCCCACAGAAGAGGACACGAGCTTGAAGTTCCAGACAAGGGACCACAAAGCCAAACTCAACAGGATGAAAAATTCCACACATCCAGCTGAAACAGACGGTACTGCCATTCACACGTCTGCAACACATACACCTGCCACAAAACGACCTAAAAAGAAGGACCCTGCAAGGACAATATTATCCATCCTTGAAAAAGCACAGAGTGAAATGCAGAGGACCGAACTTCAAGACCATGCGCGCAGGCAGGAACTTGATGAGGAGAACTTTGAAAGAACGCTGGAAAAACTGCTTCAGAAGGGAGACATCTATTTCCCAAAAAAAGGATATGTTCGAGTTGTCCCATGAAAGATAAGAGAGGGAACGCAACATTCGATCGGGGCCAAACACATAAATTATATCTAAAAGAACCACATAATCGTATGGTTCACTGAACTGCTCAGGAACATGAGCATACAAATCATTTATCAAATTGTTATCAAATTATTCCCATTATACAGGTAAGAACATGTCCGACACGACAACCCTTGACATTGTAGAACTTCTATTGACAGCAGAAATATACAACAAGTATCCGGAAATGGATGTTAATGATCTTCCAAAGGAAATCAGAAAGAACTACTGGAGCCGTGCGCAAAAAGGCGTCCCAAAGCCCATCAGCGTTTCCCGAAAGGACATAAAAAAACTCTTTGGGATAGAAGAGATAAAGGGACAGGTATTCACCCTTCCTTTTTTGGATATCGATGAGCTCACCTCAAAGATAAAATTCACATCCTTTGATGTTGCTGCTGACTGGTTCCAGAAGCAGGAGACTGCTTCTCAAAGGATCGATCAGAATCCGGCACTTGCATACTATTTTGAAGAAAAGAAGAATGTGACTGGAGCCAGCTATGCGAAAGCACGTGCTGCAACAAGACCTAAAGAGGTCGACAGGGAATGGATCGAGTCCCTTATCAGTGAGATCTCCGAAGAAGAGACTGGAGAAGACATGCTTAAACTGGTGCACATTATGGCCCCGGAGGACATTGTTCAACCTATGAGATACCTTGTTCTTTCAGAAGAGCAGAAAGAAGAGGTCGAAAAAATAGTAAAGGCCATTGAGTACAGAGATTATCTCAAACGCATCGGCCTGTATGATATCGGAAAGGTGCTCCTTGTAGGACCACCTGGAACCGGTAAGACCTCTGTGGCAAAAGCGATGTCAGAGCGCCTTTCAATACCATTCGTGGAAGTCAAGCTTTCCATGATAACAGACCAGTACCTCGGGGAAACAGCAAAGAACATCGACAGGGTATTCGCACTTGCCAAGCGCTTAAGCCCATGCATACTCTTCATAGATGAATTCGATTTCGTCGCCAAAACAAGGGCATCAGATGAACATGCAGCTTTAAAGAGAGCCGTCAACACGCTTCTCAAGGCCATTGATGAGATCAGCCTGACCAATGATGGTGTCCTTCTGATGGCCGCTACGAACCATCCCAGGATGCTGGACTCTGCAGCATGGAGAAGGTTCGACGAGATAATGGACTTCCCGCTTCCTGACGAGAAAATGAGAAAAGAGATCCTCGACATTGTAACCATGGAAATAGAAGGTGAGTTCAACACGAAAGAAATTGCACCGCTCACCAAAGGATACTCTGGTTCAGATCTGCGCATGGTAATCCGCGAAAGTGTGCTCAATGCCCTAGTTGAAGAGCGTACCAGCATAAATCAGCAGGACCTCACAGAAGCGGTGAACAGGTTCAACAAGCGCGCCCACATAAAATCCGATGAATATGTTGTCAATACCGGGGGTTTCTAAAACCCCATGAAGATAACACTCCTTGGAACAGGTGATGCGCCCGGCACACCCATTATCGGTTGCGATTGTCGTACATGCACGGATGCCCGCAACGGAGGTAAAAGTAACCGCACACGTTTTTCAGTCCTTGTGGAATCCGATGAAGGCAGAGTTCTTATTGATACAAGCCCGGACATGAGACAACAGATGCTCAACAAGGGGATCCGGCATATTGACGGAGTCATCTGGACACATGGCCATTATGACCATTACACCGGTTTTGGTGAGTTCCACCGTGTTCAGAGCCATGTGGATGTCTACGGAGTGACCGAAACACTGGACTACATACTTGATTATGTCTCATTTTTAAGACCAAGAAGGCATGACGTCCATCCCGGCGAAACTTTTGATCTCATAGGACTTGAATTCACACTATTCGAAGTGAATCACCCACCTGTGGAAAGAGCCATAGGTGTGATGATATGCGAAGGTGAAAAAAAGGTTGTCATCAGTGGTGATACTGATAATAACATACCGGAGAATAGCCTTGAACTTATTATGGAACCCGACCTGTTCATAGTGGATGCCATTATACCCGATGATGTAGGATTCCATGTAAAGAAGCACATGGATGCAAAAGAAGCATTGGAAATGGCTGAAAATATCAGGGCAAAGGAGGTCGTTATGACACACCTGAGCCATTATTTTAAACCTCACAACGAGGCATCCGAAACATACCCGTTAGGATATGACGGAATGGAATTTACATTCTGAGATCGGACCTACATCAGATCTCAGTTCTTTTCAATTATTAATTTCAATTTTTCCTTTTCTGATCAAAGTCTTCTTCGATCAATTCACGCGTTTTCCGAAGTTTTCGTCTTGTTGAAAGGTAGTTTCCGAGGACTATAAGCACGCCTGCACCAAGAATACTTGTGCCTATCAGAAGCATACGTGGAGCAGATTCCTGATAGAACTTGATGATTATTGGTTTATATGGAAAGTCTTCATCAGAGACCTCAACTTTCAGGAAATCCCTTGCCATTTCTGTAAATGAACCGGGCGTTGCACGCAGATTATACCACACAAGAACTTCCCTGTTGAGATCATCGAAGTATATATCTTCAGGATCAGGGCTCACTTTTCCCACAAAGGGATTTCCGGTAGTATATCCTTCCGGCAAAACAAACCTCACAACAGAATCATGGGCCGGGACATACATGAAATCCTGCCCACCGGGAGTTGCCAGACTATAGGCCACAATACCTGTGATGCTCTCATTGAACCTTATGTAGATGTGTTTTTGCCCACGAAGGACCTCATCATCCATAGTGTAATTAAAAACCGGCATATCCTCTACTGAAGATGTTGAAAGTCCCTCAAATGTTTCAAAGGACGGTTCCGTGTCATTTGAGCTACCTGCAAGGATCACAATATTTGAGATCGCTTCCTTGTTCGGGTTCAGCATATCTTCCAGAGGTATGACTTCAATAACAGAAGCGTTCACTATCATATGAACAACATTTGCAGACCCGTTATCTGTAAGATAGAACGTAGTCGTATTAACAAACCCACCATCTTCTGCAGGATCGTTAAAGACCTCCAGCTCATACATGGAAAGGTCAGCTGGTGCCACTTCTTCGTCCACAGGCACAAGCTCATCGATGCAGCCTGATGCCATTATCGCAAGGGCAAAGAGAAGTACTACTGTTATAATTTGTTTATTCATTGTACACATCACAAACAGTTTATCAAAAAAATAATGGGTCCCATTGGTAAAAAAGGTTATTGAAAAAAAAGAGATAGCACTCCCGAAGAACGGGAGTGAAACTTAAAAATTACTCGTTGTTTGCCATTGTGAGGAGAACACCTGTCTCTTCAAGAGCAGCTGCAACCTCTTTATATGCAATGAAAAGTTCCCTTTTCTGCATCTCAACAGAATCTACAGGTGGCTCGGATGCAAACCAGATATCTTTCTCGCTTTCACCACGTGTGATGGAAACACATGCAAGCATGTCAGCCTGGATCAACCGGTACACAGAATCAATGCCTGTTGGAGTGACCCATGCAGGATAGGATTCTTTTAGCTGGTCAACGAATTTAGTCCAGTTAACTGTTGCAGAGCCTTCAAGTCTCAAATGAAGGTGTGCACGCTCCCCTGTGACCTGCGCATCGACATTATTGAGGAATTTCTGGTACTCTGCACTCTTCTCATCCACTGTTTGTGCCTCGTGACTTGCCAGCTCTTCTGCTGCTTCCTTAAAGAATGGAGCAAGATTGATGATGTGGGATGGCCTTGTCATAAACGAAACACCAAAGAATGCAATTCCACTCAATGCCATTCCGACAATGACACCATGGCCCATAAGGACCGGATGTACGGTTTCAAGATATGGAGGAGCCATAGGTGCGGTCATTGAAAGATCATAGACAGTAAAGGAGATCTGTGCAATAGCACCAACAAGAAGACCTGCCAATGCACCTTCCTTTGTAGCACGTTTCCAGTAAAGTCCACCCATCAGAGGGAAGAAATAGGACGCACTTGCGATGAAAGTTGCAATGTGGATCGCATCGATGATACTGTTAATGAAGAATGAGCCCACAGTTGCTGCGCCAACTATGAAAAGTACACTGAGTCTGTTGATAGCAAGCATCTGCTTCATTGTTGCATCCGGTTTTACAAATCTCTGGTAAATATCACGTGAGACACATGATGCACCTGATGTAGCAAAAGTATCAGCACAGGACATTGAAGCTGCTGCAAGGCCAATTGCACTTATACCGATCACTGCAGGTGAAAAAGTGCTTACTATATAGGTCAGTAATGCAGGCTCTGCCTGAGCCATTCCCATTGGGAATCCTGCTGCAGCGATCTCCGGATACAATGCATTCAGTCCGATGGCAATAACTGCACATGCAGCAAATACGATGGTGACCAAAAGGGAACCGAGTACCAGACCATTCCTTGCGGAAGTTGAATCCTTAGCTGCCCAGACCTTCTGCCATGGGTCCTGTTCAGTGATCCATCCCGGAACGATCGCAAATACGAAGATCAGAACCATTGGCATACCGATGATGAATGGATTCCACCAGTCAGTAGGAACACCAGAGAAAAGATCAGCTGCTGTTGAAATATCAGCAACACCTGAGGTAGCTGAATCAACTGCGAGGAATGCCATTACAATTGCAAATATGGAAAGGAACGCGAACTGGATCACATCGGTCCAGACAACAGCACTCAAACCACCAAGGGTAACATACACAGATACTGCAAGGGCAACGATCAGAGCCGCATATATCGGATCAAGTCCATAGAATATCTGAAGAACAAGAGCAAAACCCTTGATATCAGCAACTGCGAAAAGTATCATCACGATAGCAATGATGATCCCCACCGGAGCACGGATAGCAGAACTGTACCTCTGTTCAAGAAGCTCTGCCTGTGTGATAGCAGGAAGGTGTTTGATCCTTTTCACGAATATAGCGATTATAAGCAGTGCAAGAATGTTCGGTGCTACGAAACCCCATATAGAGCCCATTCCAAGTAGCATGAAGAATCCTATCACGGCTAATATTCCACCAGCGGTCAGCCACGAAGCTGCCGATGAGAATCCGATTCCTATCGCACCGATCTTACGACCAGCGAGCCAGAAATCAGTTACTGTCTTTTGTCTTTTTGTAAAGTACCAACCAACGCCGATCAGTCCACAAAGGTAGACTGCAAGCATTGCCATAAACAATTGATAACCATCCATAATTAAACCTCAAAATAATTTATTTCATTTATCAAGATGTATTTCTAAATTATTGAAATGAACCAAATAACATATTCTTATTAAAGAGTACTAAGGACATATTTGGTTTAATATATAAACTCTTTCAAAATAAAAAGCAATTTCACATTCAAAAAATACATCAAATTAATGGAGAACAATATTTAAAAACTGGATGAAAACTACCATATTTCACATCATTATAGATACAGATGAACTAAGAAATATTCGAAAAGATCACATCCACTCATAATGCTGTAAGACCTCGAGATTCAGATCATACATCAGGCTATTTTCAACATAACCAAAAAAGAAGCATCCTTCACAATTTTCTGTCAATTCCTTTTGACGGACTTTTGAGCTTTTCCACACATTGACGATACCGTCCTTCACATTACCTAAACGCTCCCTGTGAATACGGCAGTTCTCAATAGAACCATCTGCAGTAACATCCAGGATCAAATTATTGACATGGCAATTATATCCCTTTTTCAGCTCTTTTATCATTTTTAGATAGGTAAGTGAATTTATAATTGGATAACCAGCATTTTTCATCTCGATTATGCGATCTACCGTACATCGGTATTTTTCCATATCACGAATGCCCATGTTGCCCCAGACATCCTCTTTGATCCCCCTGAACTCATACAGAGGCTCAAATGAGATCTTCACATCGATATCTTGTGCCAGCTGGATAAGTTCTTCGATGTCATCAAGGTTCTTACCACTGATAACACAGTTCATCAACAGAGGATTTTTCAGCTTGTCCCTGACAGCCATAATGGCATCCAGTATTATCTCAAAATCAATGCCACGTATCTCTTTGTAGCTTTTTGTCCCATCCACAGAAACAGAAAGATAATCAAGGTCATCAAGGTCATTTATCCTTTCTTTCAGCAATTTACCATTAGTTATCAGGGACGTGATCATACCCTTACTTTTAGCATACGCAAGGATCTGGGGCAGGTCTTCCCGAAGAAGAGGTTCGACCGTCCAGGCATTATAGGCCCCAATACCGAAAGAGTGAGCATCATCAAGCATCCTGAAAATATCATCGAGGCTCATCTCATCTCCCGGCTTCTTCCAGTATTCACAAAAGCTACAGCTCATGTTACATCTCGAATTGACCGCATGTGAGAGAACAAAAGGTCTCTTTCGTACCCTCATCTGCCAGATCGCACGTGCTGCGATGGTGGGAGAAAATTTAGACATGGTTACTCTTTGATCGAATGCTCATTAAAGTGCACTATATCTTCCATCGGTATTGATAAAACTTAGCATTTGTCCGGTATATACTATACTACTATATTTTTGAAAGGATGTTTCCAAAGCTCCTTTTTTTGCTTCTTATAGGACAATGTTTATAAGCAGAAAGATTCATGAAAGGGCATCTGAAACGAAATAGGTTAAAAACCCCCATCATAATTAATATAAAAATGATTTCTAACAAGATTTCCGGTGGGGATTTGCCAAGAACGAGAGACAAAGACGTTGCTCTTCTTCTTTTAAGAATTAGATATATATTAACAGGTAATCATCATGGAATCATTTAAAAACCTAGGGATCGAAGAAGCGATCCTAAGATCAATCGAAGAAAAGAATTTTGAAGCCCCTACGGAAATTCAGTCAATGGCAATCCCGCTTATCCTTGAAGGAAAGGATATAATTGGAGGAGCAGCTACCGGATCCGGCAAAACACTCGCATTCGGATGTGGCATTATCCAGAAAATTGAGACTGGAAGGGGAATAAAGGCCCTGGTCCTCACCCCTACAAGGGAACTGGCAGAGCAGGTCCATAACTCACTGAAAGAGTTCTCCCGTCACAAGAGATTAAAAATTGCATCAATCTACGGTGGAGTTGCAATTGGCCCACAGATGAGGCAACTTGAAAAAGCAGATATTGTTGTTGCGACACCTGGCAGACTTCTGGACCATATTGGAAGAGGTACAATAGACCTTGACAACGTAGAAATGCTGGTCCTTGATGAAGCAGACAGAATGCTTGACATGGGATTCATCGATGATGTTGAAGATATCGTTAAAGAGTGTCCGGAAGAAAGACAAACATTGCTTTTCTCAGCAACTGTTTCCAAGGACATAAAGTACCTCTCACGCAAGTACATGAACGAGCCTCAGAAAGTCTTTGCAAAAGCACATGTAGACCCTGAAAAGCTTGAACAGGTATATTATGATGTTCCAAAACCAATTAAATTCTCCCTGCTTGTCCACCTCCTGAAAAAAGAGAGGTCAGGATTAGTGATGGTTTTCTGTAACACACGAAGCAATGTAGATTTCGTCCAGAAGAACCTCAGGAAAAATGACATTGATGCGATCGCTATACATGGTGGTCACACCCAGGCAAAAAGAAAGAGCACACTCCACAAGTTCCATTCAAGTGAAGCACATGCACTTGTCTGTACAGATGTTGCTGCTCGTGGTCTGGACATTCCTCATGTATCACATGTCTACAATTATGACATCCCTGATGATGTTAATGAATATGTACACAGGATAGGCAGAACCGCAAGAGCAGGCAAGGAAGGAAAGGTCATCAACGTTTTAACAGACAGAGAGGCAGATGCTTTCCAAAAGCTCGTGAGACATCACCGCAAGTTCACAATCACAAAGGAAGCTGTACCTGATGTTGAAAGGGTAGTCATAAAGGACGAAAAAGATAAACGTCATGACAGGAACAGCTTCAAAAAATCCGGCGGACGTCGCAGATCAGAAGGACGCGGAGGCCAAAAAAGGTCTGGAGGATATGGCGGATCTAAGCCGAAAAGTGATGAAGACTCCGGAAGATCAGAAGGACGCGGAGGCCAAAAAAGGTCCGGAGGATATGGCGGATCTAAGCCGAAAAGTGGCGAAGGCTCTGGAAGATCAGAAGGACGCGGAGGCCAAAAAAGGTCCGGAGGATATGGCGGATCTAAGCCGAAAAGTGGCGAAGGCTCTGGAAGATCAGAAGGACGCGGAGGCCAAAAAAGGTCCGGAGGATATGGCGGATCTAAGCCGAAAAGTGGCGAAGGCTCTGGAAGATCAGAAGGACGCGGAGGCCAAAAAAGGTCCGGAGGATATGATGGATCTAAGTCAAGAAGTGGTGAAGGCTCTGGAAGATCAGAAGGATATGGCGGATCCAAAAAATCCGGCGCACGTACCGGATTTAAGAAGAGAACCGGAGTTAAAAGACAGACAGAGTGACCTTACCGGTCACCTTTTTATATAAACATCATTAGTTCTTTTTATGGACTGGTTTGTAGTAAATGCAGTAGGCAAAGCTCTCAGAAGAACGAGACAATGCCTGCTGGAACCGTTCGATCTAAAAAAGTGGCTGAAACTTGCGATCATCGTCGCCTTAGCAGGCGGAGGAGGAAGTTCAGGTTACAACGGTTCAACACCTAACACAGGCAACAGTGACTTACCAGACCTCCCTTTTTCTTACATTCCAAATGGAAATGTATTCGTTGACCAGATAACATCCACACCCGACCTGCCATTGATACTTGCAATTGTAGGATCTATCGGACTATTTATCCTGATATTGTGGTATATCTCATCAGTAATGGATTTTGTTTTTGTGGAATCCATCACAAAAAATGATGTTAGGTTATGGGAATCCTCTAAAAGATACATGAGGATGGGACTGAACCTTTTCATAATACGCTTTGTTCTGGCAATAGGTTTCTTTGCCATATTCATAATGGCAGCACTACCCCTAATCATTCAGATGATCAATGACCCTGCCACAAGTTTTATGCCCATGCTTATTGCAGGAGGAATGAGCCTTGTTGCAATCATATTGATAATATGGATATTTAGCACCATTATATACTCTTTTATCTACCTATGCATCCCCATTTCGATGTATGATGAGATCGGGATAATTGAGGCCCTGGAAAAAGTAGTGGCAACATTCAGGCAGGACTGGAAACAGATGATAGCTTACTGGTTCGGAAGATTCATCCTCTGGACCGGAGGTGGGGTTGCATTCGGAATCATTATACTCCTCCTCATGTTGATGCCAGGATTGCTTTTCCTGTTAATTGATGGTATTATATACTTTGCACTTTCAGAAATCGTTCAGCAGAGTATCATATGGCTGATCCTTGCACCATTTGCAGCCATAGAGATAGCATTGTTGATACTTTTCTCAATAATGGGAATCATGCCATTGCATGTATTTATGAAATATCACATGCTGGTATTTCTTGAAAAATGGAGTAAGGATACCACAATCCCATTTTTTGAGCTTGCCGATGAGAATTAAGAATCATTGGACAGCTACTTTAAAATAAGTTTATGATTGCCCATAAGGATCTATTCGATTTTTGACTAACGATAGTTCTGATAGAGAGATCAAACAGTAAAAAGAGACAGTGTAAGTATTTATGAATTTAAAGTGAGTAAAGAAAAAAAAGATTGGTGATACCCGCATGATGCGAGTATCGTTTTGAAAGAAATTATCCGAAGAGTGCTCCGAGACCAGCCATGCCGCTCTCTTCTTCTTCAGCTTTCTCTTCTTCTGCAGGAGCTTCTTCAGCTGCTGCAGGTGCCTCTGCTGCTGCAGGTGCTGCTGCTGCAGGTGCAGCGAATGCTGCGGTTGCCATTGCGTCTGCGATGTCAACATCTTCGAGTGCTGCGACAAGTGCCTTTGCACGTGCATCGTTAACGTCTACTCCAGCTGCAGTGAGTACTGCTGTAACTGCTTCTTCTGTAATGTCTTTCTCAGCGTTGTGTAGTAAAAGTGCTGCGTATATGTATTCCATTGTAAATCACCTTTTATGTTATTAATATTAATTTTTTAATAGTAGTTTATCCAAAGAGTGCTCCAAGACCAGCAGCCATGCCGCCCTCTTCTTCCTCTTCTTTTTCTTCTTCCTTCTCTTCAACGACCTCTTCAGCTGCAGATTCAACTGGTGCTGCTGATGCAGCTGCGCCAAGTGCCTCTTTCAGCTCATCGTCAACTGCGCCCTCATCCTTAGCGGATGCAGCGGATGCAACAGACATCATCTCGCCCTGTGCCTTACCAAGCAGGATATCCATGACATCCGGCTCGAATACCACAGCGTTGACAGCAACGTTCTTTGATTCTGAAGCTGCTTTTGCAAGTAATGTGCTGATGTTTTCAGTTGTTGGGTACACTGCGTTGACAGACAGGTTGAATGCCTGCTGAGTAGCCTGTACGAAGTCTGCGAAGATCTGTTCCTCATCAATTGCGAGTACGTCAGGAGTAAAGATTGATCCTTCTTCCATAACAGCCCTTAGATCGAGACCCACTTCAAGTGGATAGATCTCCAGCCTTGTAAGCATAGCTGCGAGCTTCTGGGGTACGACCTCTCCGGCCTTTGCAACTGCCTTGGTCTCCTTGATAACGACCTTACCGCCGTCGATTGCAGCAGGAATTCCTGCAGCCTGCATATCGCCCAGTATAGGTCCTGGTGGGAAGCTTGTTGGACCTGCTTCCACAATAATATCATTAGGAGTGACCATTCCGCCTTTGATAGGGGAAGGACTCTTGCTCTTCTCAAGCAACTTGTAGAGTTTGAAAGGATTCTCTTCTGTGAATATCAGTGCAGTCTGAACCTCAACATAATCATCCATTTTCTTGATATCATCGGATGACTCATCGAGCGCTCTTTTTATGAGAGAGTTTCTGGACACCTTCAGGACAGCAACGTCCTTAAGGCTCCTTCTCATTGCCTGAAGCTGTTTTGCAGGAATGCCTCCAATACCCACAACACCTAATAATGGATATGATGTGACGAGTCCCTTGATGTCCTCTACCTCATCTTTCTTCCATTTAGGGATATGTTCACTGTGGTGAAGTTCTGCCATTATACCAACCTCACAGATTTACCCATAGTAGTCGTAACATAGACCGATTTAAGGTTATGTTTACCTTTTTCGAGTGAGTTCTCGACCCTGCTCAGAACTGTCTCGATGTTCTCTGCCAGCTTTTCGACATCCATGTCTCTGCGACCAATTGCTACGTGGAACGTAAGTCTGTCTTTTGACCTTATACGAATAGAGTTCTTCGTACTGTTGATAAGATCTGCGACGTTCTTATCAGGAGTCAAAGGTACAGGCATCTTTCCACGAGGACCGAGAATTGCACCGAGGGTCTTACCGATCAGAGGCATGTACTGCACTTCTGAAATGAAGAAGTCGCACTCATTTGCAAGACTTCTTGCCTTGGATTTATCCTCGCCAAGTTCTTGGATATCCTCTTCGGTCAGAACATAGTCTGAACCAGCATCTTTAGCATTGAGTCCAACTTCACCCTTTGCGAAAACAGCGATCTTAAGGGATTTACCAAGACCATTGGGAAGAATTATCTCTTCGTCCACACGGTTCTTAGGTTGACTCATATCGAGGTTCTTTAAGTTAATTGCCAGATCCACACTTTCAGAGAACTTACGTTCAGGGGACCCTTCGACTAACTCTTTTACTAGATTTAAAGTAGTCTCTTCTACCATTCTATTCCTCCCGTAGTTAATGAACAAATGTTCAGATACAGGGTCATACCCCGTATCCGGAGGGCACACGAGATTGCATGCCAACCGATGCGACCGCTACGGCCTACTACGGTTAAAGTAAGGAGATTTTCATCTCAATTACGAGCACTTCAATAATGAAGCAATTATTTTAAACTTGTCGGTCAGCCTGGGCGGCCGACCAATTCATTTGATACTAAGATCAGATATCGATCCTTAATTCCATGCTTCTGCTGCAAGAGCTTCGTCAAACTTGCCCTCATCAACAGCTTTCTGGCATTCCCTTGGATCAAGACCTTCTACAGTAACGCCCATTGGTACACATGTACCCATGACCTCTTTAACTGCAGCCTTGAGGGAATAGGAAAGGATATCGTCTTTTTTCATGCGAGCGACCTTTGCAGCCTGTGCAATTGAAAGATCACCAACATTGACAGTACCGGCTTCACCGGAGCCTTTCTCAATGTTCAGTTCCTTAAGGATCAATGCGGATGTTGGTGGAGTACCCACTTCAATCTCGACATTCTTGTCGTCATCGACAATTACCTTAACAGGAACCTGCATTCCATTGTAATCTTTAGTTTTGTCATTGATCTTATCGATCACGTCTTTGATATTTACACCAAGAGGTCCCAATGCTGGACCAAGTGGAGGGCCCGGATTTGCTTTACCTCCAGGAACCAAGGCTTCTACAACACTTGCCATTAAGATTCACCTTTTTAATTTTATAAATTTAGTTTTAGTTAATGAATATAATCATGCGGTACAGATCAGGATTCTTCCTTCCTGAGTATCCGTACAGTATCACCACGTATAGTTATAGGTATTGGTACAACAGCATCGAACAGCTCGACCGTGATTTCCTCGTGACCCTCATCAACACGCTTTACACGTGCCTTTTCGCCCTTGAAAGGACCGGAGGTTACCTCGATGATCGCACCTTCCACAATACCTGTGACGGTTGGTTTTGGTGTAAGGAAATGTTCGATCTCCGCTATACTGGACTGGCCTTTAACAACGGTCCTTGCATGAGGAACCGTCTGAATAGCCTGTTCTACAGCACCGGAATCGGACGATTCCAGAAGTACATAGCCTTTAAGCTCATCCGGAGCAATTATAGCTCTTATGTCGAGATTGTCCTTTCTGGCAACCTGAGCCAACATCCCGGCAACTGAACGCTCTTGATTAGCAGTTGTCTTAACAACAAATATAGCGGCATCTTCACTCATACAGTTACACCCACTTCGGCACTTCCGTCAGCAGTACATAGATAATGAAACCAACAAAACCTACTAGCAAAATACCGGCACCAGCAACCTTAGAGATCATGAGGAACTCTTCCCTTGAAGGCTTCTTGGACAATTTCAATACCCTCAGGTATGACTTAAGGACTTGACCGACATTACGGTTTATCTTAGGCGCTTCAAACATATTACCTGCCAAACTTCTCACAACCAGTTTCAGTATATTAAATATGATTGACCGGGGTTGACCAAATTCAGAGTACCAACACCTCGATCAGACTATAAATTCTAGCGGCGTTTAAATAACGTACTATATAAAATACCTTTCGATTGAACCCCACAAAAATAATTTGGTTCAAATTAGAAAGAGAAGGAGATAACTCCTTTTCATTTTACGAAATCAATACCGTATTTTCGAGTAACGTTCTGGGAACTTCCACTACCATAGATCTGTGGAGATTTCACACCTGTTACAACAAGCATTGTGCGGACAGAGTGCTCAAGCTCAGGATCTACCTGTGCTCCCCAGATCAACCTTGCATTTGGATCGATCCTGCTGTAGACTTCCTGTACAACGCTCTCTGCTTCTGCAATGGTCATATCCGGACCACCTACAACATTCACAAGAGCGGAAGTAGCACCGGAGATATCCACATCAAGAAGAGGGCTCCTCAATGCTTTCTGGACAGATTCCACAGCCTTGTTCTCACCGTCGGCTTCACCAAGACCTATCATTGCTACGCCACCGTTCTGCATGACGGTCCTTACATCAGCAAAGTCAAGGTTTACAAGACCAGGTTTTGTGATAAGCTCGGTAATACCTTTTACAGCTCTCATCAAAACCTCATCTGAGACCTTGAAGGCAGCCTGCAATGGTAATCTTGGGACAACCTCAAGGAGCTTGTCATTAGGAACTACGATAACAGTGTCTGCAACATCCCTAAGCCTTTCAAGTCCTGCCTCGGCGTTTGTGCGCCTTACCTGACCTTCGACAGCGAATGGAAGAGTTACCACGGCAATTGTCAAAGCGCCTGTATCACGTGCAGCCTCTGCAACAACCGGAGCGGAACCTGTACCAGTACCACCGCCAAGCCCTGCAGTAATAAACACCATATCAGTGCCATCTACGATCCCACGCACCTCATCAATGCTTTCAAGGGCAGCATCTTCGCCGATCTGCGGCAGACTACCAGCACCAAGACCTCTTGTCTTTTTCTTGCCGATAAGGATCTTGCTCTCGGTAGAAACATTCAAAAGATGTTGTGCATCCGTGTTTATTGCAACAAGTTCTGCGCCCTTGATGCCTTCCTGCGCCATGCGCTGAGCACTGTTTGAACCGCCGCCGCCGCAACCAATGACCTTGATGTTCGTCTGCAGATCTCTAAGCATCGCTTCGAGTTCCGCATTTATGTCATTCTGTTCCGGGACGCTGGAACGAATTTGTGTCTCTTCTACAGATCGTGCCAATGCCTCTTCTACTATGGATTTCATAACATATTCTCCACTATAGCAAAATGATCAAATGTATTATTGGAATTATACAATACTAATACCATACACATGATAGATATTTGTATTATACTTTACCATCTTTCATTCAAAGGATTGCGTTATTCAACACAACACTTTTTTTTGTCCTTTCGCGTACCATTTCTGGCCCGATAACCCTTCCATCTATTGTAACCGACCCACCATTGGCCAGTTTCCCAAACATGGGGCCCGGAGGAACTCCCATTTTTCGTGCGAGATCTGGGTTGAACCTATCATCCGTGATATGCAACACGTTTTCATCGAAAACGTATTCAGTATCATAACGTTCTTTTAGTATTTTAATGCATTCGTTTACCAAAAAGGCAAGGAAGTCCTCTGCATCCTGCTTCCAGAAAGTAAAGAACACATTTGAGACAGTTGCATCCTCCAATTCAAAATACACAATATTTGAGTTCTGAAGTACGTTCTTCAAAGCTGTAATATCCACTGATTTGGCCAGCTTGATAAGTTCCGGATCCACCCTTATAGTTATTACAGATCTGCCATCTTTATCTGAGTCAGCCAGGTCTGCCTCACCCAACCTTTTTCGAATACCTTCGGAGAACTTAACCCGACCCGATGGATCATGCTCCTTCACCTTATGCAGGAAGATCCTGAGATCATCCCAATGGACACCCCTCATCTCTTTGATGTCACTCTCCCTTAGCAGTTCAAGACCAAAGGAAGCCGCCAGATCGCTTACTTTCTTCCGGTCCCCAGATGACATCGATTTCCTGTCACAGTATACCAGATCAGCACCTGACCTCTCAACTGCCTGCCGGAACATACCTTCATCAACATTCTGTAACTGGTAATTCGGGAAATTGTGCCCGAATGTCACATCAGAACTAAAAATAAGGTTAGTTTGCCTTGCAGCATAATGCCCACCCCCAAAACCAATTGCAACAGGACATTTTACCTGCTCCACAGCAAGGATAGCACGAGCAACGATATCACCAACCGCAGTATCGACCCATTCTGATTCAGAACTTCCTATCTCCGCATAAACCGAAGGGACGTTCAGGTCTGAAGGACCATGATGTGTTGACTCCATAGAAACGTCATAGCCAATATCACCAACCATTTCAGACATTGACAGAAGAATGGAACGTAAAGCAAATGGAGCTGCTTTTGCCAGCTCACCCGGATTACCACCGAAATCAGCTGATCCCGGATTTCCTGTAAAATGAGAAGTAAGCAACCGCCGCCCATCTGCACTCCTGTGCTTGGAAGCAAAAATTATGAGATCACAGGGAAGACCGGCATTCTTTAATTTTTCATCGACGCCATCCTGATAGATATGATGTTCCTTGACCTCAACGATCCGGAAATTGCCACTCTCATAAACCTCAGCAACATCTTCGACCATAGAAGAAGGAACCTCCAGAGGGGTCCATTCCCTGAGCCTTAGCAAATGATCCTTTATGTTCTGTCCTGCCATATCAACGGTGGAACAGATAATGATTATGTTTGTAGAACTTTCCTTATCGCTAGTTGTCTGCATAGTTATAGGACTCCGATCCAGGTTTGACACTCAAAATCAATATATGTATTCTAAGTTTTGTTCGGATCGACAAAAATACGAACCAAACCAAGAACATATGAAATAGTTCCAAATTATAATATATCCTTTCCGATTGGAACTATCGTGGCTGTTGAAAATATATAGATAGATTGATGTGGAAACCATAAATAAACAAATTCATGACATCGACGGAGAAAATATCCAAAAATTCAGATCTGACTCATAAAGTAATGATCAGTTGCCCTTCCTAGGAGTATTCCAGGAACATCTCAGCTATCTCTTGCGACTCGATGAGCTCAATACCAGAGATAAGCTCCTCCCCTTTCAGTCCTATGATCGATGCTCCAAGTTTGCAGCACTTGAATTGCACACCCATTTCCATGCATTCCCTGATCTTTTCATCGTAGGCAGGGGACCCACACTTGTCAGCCTTTCCAAGAATGACACCCATGGGGCCGAACAGGACGACCATCACATCAAGACCCTTTTTGCGATAGTAATTCGCAAACCGAAGGGTCTCCATGGGACTGGTACTTTCATAGACCATATTTTTGAGCAGCAACAATACTTTCGTGACCTCTGTCATACATACACCATACTTGCGTCCTTCAGCGTTTTTATTTGCAGAAACTAGAACAGCACAACTAATAACATTTACCGCCGACAACGATTGAGACAAGGATCATACCTTTACCATATCGAATACCCACCTGCTAACACCCGGAGCAATGTTCCCGCAACGTCGGTAATTGATCACATCAAGTCCCATATCAGAATATTTCCCGATCAGAACTTCGATCTGCTCCCGGGTCTTGAAAGTATAGAAATGCAAATATCCACCAATTTTTACAAGCGGAAGCACATCCTCAAGGAAACGATCCATTCCATAGGGGGTTGGAATTATTACCCTGTCAAACTTTGCATTCAGCATATTCCCAATAAATGATGCATCTGCAAGGAGAGAACTGATGTTATCCCCCACATGATTCAGTCTGATGTTCTCAGCCAGCCATTTACAAGCTGCCGGGTTCTTCTCAAGAGCAATGACATTTGCACCCTTTGCTGCAGCAGGTATTGCAAATGGACCGACACCGCAGAAAGGAACCAGCACATCTTCCCCCTTTTGAACCAGGGAGGATACACGCTTTCTTTCAAATGCAAGCCTGCCATTGAAAAAAACGTCCTTCAGATCCATCTTATACCTCATCCCAAACTCCGCATGAGTTGTTAACGAGCTATCCCCAAGTAAAAGTTCGAAACCTGCAACCCGATGGTCACCTTCCAGCTTTGTCACCTTGTTAAGGACACCACGGATATTGCCCCTCCTTGAAGCTACATACTTTGCAACAGAGAATTTATGATCGTACAATTCGGGAGGGATCGATACAACTGCAACATCCCCGACAATATCAAAACGTTTGGGAATAAGATGACGTATACATTCAGGAAAGTCATCGGGATGCTCAAAGGAAGTCATTGGAAGGATCACCGCTTGTAATGAACCACGCATTGTAAGATCTCATTAATCACAACTCATCAATACACTTTTGTGGACTTAATGTTCATGAACTCATAGAAGCCGAACCTTGAAAGTTCCCTTCCAATTCCACTCTTCTTCACACCGCCAAATGGTAAATTTGCCTCGGGCCTGAAAAAGCCATTCACACCAACGACACCCGCCTGGACCTGGCATGCAAGTGAAGAGGCCTTTACCTCATCCCCGCTCCAGATACTTGCACCCAGACCGAACTCCGTCGCATTGGCAATTCTCATGGCCTCCACCTCATCTTTAACTGCAATGATAGGAGCTATCGGACCAAATGTCTCATTTTTCATGACCTCCATATCAGGCGTCACATTAGAGAGGACAACAGGTGAGAAATAGTAACCCTCACCACCCATACTACCACCCTCAAGTTCCACTTTAGCACCCATTGAAACTGCTTCATTCACCTGTGCTTCAAGCAGTCCCATCTGATCTTCACGCACCAGCGGACCAAGGTCTGTTTCAGGGTCCATCGGATCACCCATTTTAAGTGCGCGGGTCTTTTCCACAAAGAGAGCTGTGAACTCATCTGCAATTGATTCAGCCACAATGAAGCGTTTGGATGAAATGCAGGTCTGACCGGTATTGATAAAACGACCTGAAACAGCAACCTTTGCAGCCATTTCAATATCTGCATCCTCCAATACGATGAAAGGATCACTGCCTCCAAGTTCAAGAACACATTTCTTCATGTTCCTGCCCGCCGTTTCAGCCACTTTCTGACCTGAAGGAAGCCCACCCGTGAATGACACCGCAGCAATTTCCGGCCTTGATATCAATGAGGAAGCCATAGGTCCGTCTACAAGAAGCGTCTGGAACACACCTTTTGGAACACCTGCCTTCTCAAAGACCTCTTCGATCTTAAGAGCACACATCGGAACATAGCTGGAATGCTTCAAAACCATGGTATTTCCACCTGCAAGTACATGGGAAGCAGCACTCAGCACCTGCCAGAGAGGGAAATTCCAGGGTTTGATAGCAAGTATCGCCCCCATAGGCTCGAATGAAATGAAAGCTGAGGGGTCGTCATCCACAACGTCAGGCTCAAGAAGTGACTCAATGTTGGAGGCAAAATAGTCGAACATGCTTGCACATTTCTCAACCTCAGGAAGCGACTGTTTTATGGGCTTGCCCATTTCTTTTGTAATGATCTCTGCAAGGTCCTGTTTCTCCTTTCGAAGCATAGCAGCGACTTCCTCAAGATAAACTGCCCTTTCTGCAGCAGCAAGTGCACTCCATTCCAGGAACGCTTCCCCGGACCTTTTCAGTATCGAATTTACCCCATCAGGAGTATGGAATTCAAAATCACCATTGACCTTCCCATTTGCAGGATTTATTGAGACCATTGCGTTCATATTTGGCTAATTGATCCTGATTTGATATAAGAGAGGCGGATTTGACATCAATATATAAATGCATTAACTCCCAATGTATCTTTATGCAGCAATTACTTGACACCGCAGAAAAAATAAGGACAATGGAGATACGTGGAGCAGGAAGGATCGCCGAAGCTGCCTCTGCTGCACTTCGTGATTACGTACTAAGCCTCAAGGTCACCAACATAAAAGATTTTAACAAAAAAGTGGATGAGGCAGCAAATATCCTTATCCAGACACGACCCACCGCCGTATCCCTTCCAAATGCAGTGCAGATCACAAAGCGCCACGTTTCTGATGATGTGCCCGGAGCACGTGAAGAGATAATTCACAACGCAGAAGTATTCCTCAAACAGGCAGGAGAAGCTCTTGAAAAGATGGGAAAGATCGGTGCTAAAAGGATACATGACGGAGACGTCATAATGACACACTGCAATTCCCATGCAGCACTTTCGGTTATATCCACAGCCTTCAAGCAGGGCAAGGACATCTCGGTAATAGCAACCGAGTCACGCCCAAGAAGGCAGGGATTGCTTACCATAAGGGAACTGAACGATTACGGCATCCCCACAACATTGATAGTGGATTCTGCGGTAAGATATTCCATGAAGGAGGTCGACACCGTAATAGTTGGTGCTGATGCAATAACCGTGAATGGTGCCCTTGTAAACAAAGTAGGAACATCACAACTGGCACATGCCGCACACGAAGCAAGGAAGAATGTCCTTAGTGTTGCTGAAACTTTCAAGTTCAGTCCGAACACGATACTTGGTGACATGATCGACATCGAAGAAAGGTCAGCAGATGAAGTAATCGACCCGGCGATCCTTGCAGAAATGCCAAATGTGAAGGTCAAAAATCCTGCATTCGACATAACACCTGCCGAATACATTGACATGATAATTACAGAGGTCGGAGCATTCCCCCCACAGATGGCCTACACCATCATCAAGGAACATCTCGGATGGGAGCTTTCCAATATAGGATAAAAGTGATCAATAGAAGATCACTTTACTTTTTTCAAATAACTTCAGAACAAAAACAGAAAGATTGACCGCCAATCACTCGACGATCACTCCAACCGGACTTTCCTCATAATAACTTGCCAGTTGTTTTACAGTATCTTTAGAGAACGTTTCCTCTGTGCCGAAAAGTATGCTCGAAAGAGAAGGCCTGTTAATATAGTATACTGTAGGCTCACCTTCGATTCCGCCAAGCTCTGCGGCTGCGTCAATGGCATCGTACAGATTGCCAAAGTCATCGATCAGCCCGATCTCTTTTGCTTCCACAGCTATGTAGATGCGACCATCGGCAATATCCTTAACCTCGCTCTTTGTCATATTACGGTGCTCTGAGATACTGGTAATGAAAAGGTCGTATACCTTGAGAACGACAGTGTCAGCATACTCTTTTTCATCAGAGGTAAGGCCTCTCCAGTCGCCACCCATATCCTTGAACTCACCGGATTTGGAGATGTAGAAATCTATTCCCTCATTATCGTAATATTCCGACCGGTTCGTGTAAACTCCGATCACACCAATGCTTCCGGTTATCGAAGAAGGGTTTGCCAGTATCAGGTCTGCAGGTGCAGAAATATGATATGCAGCGCTTGCAGCCACATCACCCATGGAAACAACTACCGGGATACCCTGTGCCTGAACATTCTCGATCTCAGTTATGATCTCCTCTGCTGCTGCCGGCGATCCGCCTCCGCTGTTCACTCTAAGCACTATGGCCTTGACGCCTTCATCGGCTGCAGCTTCACGCAGGCTGTTGCATATATCCTCAGATGTTGCGTACCCAAAGCCGGAGGGAAGATTACCTGTCAGCATGGTTCCCTGCACATAGATAACTGCAACCTTATTGTCAGAAGTATATATCTCGCCACCGAAGGACAGGTAAATGACTGCAAAGCTACCACCGATTATCAACAGCAATGCGGTAAACAATGCAACATATTGCCATTTGTGGCTCTTTTTCGGAGAAGAAGGAGTTTGTTTAACCTGTTTTTCTTCCTTTACGCCCATTGCTTCCTTTGGAGGTATTGTTGATCCCCCTTCATTAACCTCCACAGGAGGATTATATGCCACAATACCTTCTTCCGTAGACTCAACCGATGGTACAACAACATTGTCCGTCATGCCACCATCCTCATGAGCATTGTCCAGGATCTCAGTGTAATCAGGTTCCGGAGTCATCTCAAATACCCCCAGATCCGGCACCTCCTCAGTGGATTCTTCCAGGACTTCATCCAGAAGGTCTTCATTATCATCTTTTAAATTAAAAGGTTCTTCACTATTGGTCATCCAATACCTCTGATATATATTGTAGATTGACCTGAACATTCAAAAAGCTTCTCTTGTTGATAATATAAGCGAAATATATTTTATTATTGTAGACCATGCAAAAGGAAACTAATGATAATGGAGATAAAAGATGTCCAAATTCCCATCCAATGAACCAGTCCTCGTAACATGTGGGCTGCCATATGCAAATGGAAAGGCACACGTCGGCCATTTGCGTACATATATCCCAGCGGATATATTCACAAGATCCCTCCGAAAGACAGGACAGGAGGTCACTTTTGTGTGTGGTTCCGATACGCATGGAACACCCATCGTATTCAACGCTGAAGAGTTGAACACCACACCTAAAGAACTGATAAAGATATACCACAAGCATTTCGATGAGACTTTCAAGGAAATGGGCGTGATGTTCGATGCATTCGGCACAACCGATGATCAAACAAATCACGACCGCACTACTGACATTGTCAACAAGCTTATAGAAAACGACTATGTTTTCCCAAAGACCATCGAGATCGCATATTGTCCTTCATGTGACCGCTTCCTCCCGGACAGGTATGTGAAAGGAACATGCCCGCACTGCAAGGAAGAGGCAAGGGGAGATGAGTGCGACCAGGGATGTGGAAAACATCTTGAACCGGGAGAACTTGAGAACCCGACCTGTACCACATGCAACGGACCTGCCGAATACAGGAGCCAGGAGCACTTTTTCTTCAAGCTGTCCGAGTTTAAGGATTTCCTTATAGAGCACCTTGAAAATCTCGGAGGGACCCTCAATGCAAGGAACTATGCCCTTGGATGGGTAAAACAGGAACTCACCGACTGGTGCATCACAAGGAACCTTGAATGGGGAGTGCAGTTCCCGGGACATGATGATCTTGTGGTCTATGTATGGGTGGATGCACCTATCGGTTACATCGCATTCACTGAAGAGTGGGCAGAAGCAAATAATGAGAGCTGGGAGAAGTTCTGGAAAGAAGATTCCCGCATCGTTCACTTCATCGGCGGAGATATCATATACCACCACTGCATCTTCTGGCCTGCTATGCTCAAAGGTGCCGGATACACCCAACCCTGGGCAGTTGTTGCGTCAGGAATGGTGAAGATAGAGGACAAGACGTTCTCAAAGAGCCGCGGATACGTCGTATGGGTAGGAGAAGATTATCTGGACCATGGATTCCACCCGGACCTGCTCCGTTACTACCTCGCAAGCTACACATCCCACACCAAGGAACTGAACTTCTCATGGGAGGTATTCCAGGACAAAATCAATACCGAACTTGTAGGTGTTTTCGGAAACTTCCTGTACAGGACACTCCTGTTCACCCATAAGAACTTCAAGGAAATCCCTGTAGGTGAGATCAAGCAGGAAACCCTGGATGAGATCAATTCAACCATTGACGCTGCAAATGAGGCAATGGAGAACTATGAGTTCAAGAAATATGCCGACAGCGTAATGGCACTGGCATCATATGGAAACAGCTATTTCCAGGCCAACGAACCATGGAAGCTCATCAAAGAGAATAAGGAAGCATGCGGCGAAGTTGTTGCAAACTGCATACAGCTTGGAAAGGCACTGTGCCTGCTCTTTGAGCCGATCCTGCCAAGCAAAATGGAAGATGCATGGAAGCAGGTTGGAATGACAACAGATGTGCATGCCGCAGGATATGCTGAAGCCACAGAACTTGTTAAGGCCGGTACACCACTTGAGAAACCATCCATCCTCTTTGAGAAGATAGAGGATGAAAAGACAGAACAGATGGAAGCAATCGCATCTGCAAGAGTTAAGGAAGCCATTGCAAAAGAAAGTGGCAAGGAAGAAAAAGAAGAACCAAAGGAGATGAAAGAACTGATCACATTCGACGACTTTTCAAAGCTTGACCTGAGAATAGGAACCATCGTTTCTGCTGAAGAAATAAAGAAATCCAAGAAACTGCTTAAACTGCAGGTCGACCTTGGCGAGGAAGAAGCACGCCAGATCGTCGCAGGTATCAAAGAGTCACACTCTCCGGAAGAATTACCCGGCAAGCAGGTTCTTGTACTTACAAACCTCGCACCTGCAAAGCTCTGCGGCGTGGAGTCCAACGGCATGATACTTGCAGGAACCGATGAGGACGGTAAAGCGATCCTGTTGCAGCCTGAGAAAGGTACCAATGCTGGAAATGGCATAATGTAAATTTAGAGATCAGCAAGTCAACATAAAGTGAATTAAATTACAGGTGCGAGGAAAACTTCAACACCAAATGTGAAGTTGATCTCGAACCTAAATTAAAAAAGAAAGGAGAAACAACTCTCCTTTTAGTTCTCCATCAGCATCTCAAGATAGGATGTCCTGATGGAATCCTCTTTTTTTATCCCGATGCTCTCAAGGAACTCGAACAACCGTTCCCTGTGAGAATCAATATCCGAATCTGCAACGGTTTCTACTTCGACGAACTCACCCAGGCCTTCAACTGAATCAAGGCAGATGGTGATATCGTCGTATCGATAGATATCCCGTGTTTTTTTCACAATACCGGATTCAAAAAAACCAAGGGAGACAAGAATGCCCTTTGCTGCCGTCCCGTCCACAGGGGTCTCGAATTCCTCCCTTGTCTTGGAGACACTGTCAAGCTTCCTGCCCTTGTAGGTCATGCGCGTGCCGCCGTTGACACTGCGCAATCTCAATGCTTCGTCAGTTTCTGCAAAATCACGATGAGGTGCATTGTAATACACATCAAGGTGATCCTCAGTTCGGACCTTGAGTGCGCCCATCCCCAGGATCCTGTTCAGGACAGGACCATGGTCGGCACGCACCTTGATCTCGATCTCTATCATCTTATGCAGGTACGTATTTAGTTCCGTAATAGATCATACCATTGTCACCGCTCTCACCGAGCTTTCTGAACACTGGCTTGACCTTCATTCCGATATGCACATCCTCAGGGTTGCAAACTATCTGGCTTGTGAACCTTGGACCCTCATCCAGCTGAACGATAGCAAGCACATAAGGAGCCTGATGTTCAAAACCTTCTGCTGCTGTGTGAATGATAGTGTAGGTCACGATATCTCCGGGGCCGGAGAACTTGTGAGGCTCTATCTCACCATCACGCCTGCATTTAGGGCATACGTTACGTGGGGGATAATAGTATGAATCACAGGTCTTGCAGTGCGTTCCAACCAGATTATACCTGTTTATCTGCTTTCTCCAGAATCTTGCTACAGACATCGAATATCACCTCTCCCTCGCTAAAATGTGTACAACTGCTGTCGCGCCGGAACCTCCGACGTTGTGGGTCATTCCTACCTCAGCACCGTCTACCTGACGTCCGCCAGCCTCGCCGCGCAATTGCTGTGTGACCTCCACAACCTGCTTGATACCGGTAGCACCAACAGGATGACCACATGATTTCAGACCACCTGAAGTGTTCACAGCTACTTTGCCGCCAATTGCTGTTTCTCCATCTTCGGTCATCTTTCCACCCTCGCCTTTCTTTGCAAAGCCAAGGTCCTCGATAGCACATATCTCAGCAATGGTGAAACAGTCATGGACCTCAACAAGGTCAATGTCAGCTGGTGTCATCTTTGCCATCTCGAATGCACGCTTGCCTGCTGACACGGATGCATCCAGTGTTGTGATGTCACGACGGTCATGCAGTGCAATGGTATCGCTTGCCTGTGCTGTTGCTTTTATGTAAATAGGAGTATCTGTGTACTCATGTGCAATATCCGCAGGAGCCAGAACAACTGCCGCAGCACCATCTGTTATCGGAGAGCAGTCGAATATGTGTAATGGATCTGCCACCATGATAGAGTTCAGTACACTGTCCACGGTTATAGGGCTCTTGTACTGTGCAATAGGGTTCATGGAACCATTCTTGTGATTCTTGACCGCCACAGATGCCATCTGTTCACTGGTTGTGCCATACTTGTCCATGTGCATCCTTGCGATCATTGCATAAAGACCCGGGAACGTTGCACCCATTATGCCTTCCCACTCACGGTCTGCCGCTGCTGCCAGAGCTGAAGAAGCTGCTGTGGATGAAACATCGGTCATCTTTTCAACACCTGCTGCCATCACAATATCCTCATGGCCTGAAGCAACTGCCATAACGGCCTGCCTGAATGCAAGGCCACCTGAGGCACAGGCTGCTTCCACACGTGTTGAAGGAATATGAAGGTCCAATGACAGACCTGAATAATCAGCGATCAAAGCACCAATGTGCTCCTGCTCAACAAACTGACCCCCACTCATGTTACCGACATACATGCCATCCAGCCTGTCGCCGCTAACTCCGGAATCCTCAATAGCTCCGATACCTGCTTCCACAACGATATCCCTGAAGGAGCGTTCCCACATCTCACCGAACTTTGTGTTCTTTACACCAATAATTGCTACATCTCTCATATCAACACCCCTCATCCGAGCCTGATCTTTCCTTTATGCTTGGCATACATTGCATAGTCCATATAGATCGGATCTGCCAGCAGTCCTTCAACTGTAGGTGCTGCATCGCGTACCTCATCGATCTTATCGGTCACTCTGAAACTGAAGGCATCTCCGCCAGCTCCTGAACCGAATGCTGTTGCGAATATCCTGTCACCTGGTTTTGCCTGGTCAAGTGTTGCGGCAATACCCATCATACATGAGCCGGAGTATGTGTTGCCCAACCTTGGGACGACCAGACCGGGTTTGATCTGCTCTTTGCTGAATCCCAGCATCTTGGCGACCCTTGAAGGGAATTTACCATTTGGCTGGTGGAAAACAGCATTATCATAATCAGAAGGTGATGTACCCATCTTTTCCATCAGACCCTTTGCAGCACCACTTACGTGCTTGAAATATCCCGGCTCTCCGGTGAACCTTCCACCGTGCTCAGGATAAGGCATACCCTCACGTCTCCAGAAATCAGGGGTATCAGTAGTAAATGAGTAAGTATCCTCAATAACTGCTACCATCTCAGATTCCTTGTTACCGATGATACAGGCGACACCACCTGCTGCTGCAGTGTATTCCAGTGCATCGCCAGGAGCTCCCTGGGAAACATCGGCACCAATAGCCAGTCCAAGATCTACCATTCCACTGGAGACCAGACCCATACATGCCTGGATCGCAGCCGTACCTGCCTTACAGGCAAATTCAAAATCAGCTGCAGTCATAACTGGTGTTGCCTCAATAGCCTCAGCCACAATAGTACTTGTAGGTTTTACAGCATAAGGGTGGCTTTCAGAACCCGTATAAACGGCTCCAATACGTTTGGGATCTAGGTTGTTTCGTGCTACTGCGGACCTTGCAGCCTCCACTGCAATTGTAGCAGTGTCCTCATCCATGTCAGGCACTGATTTTTCATTTACCATCAGACCTGCACTGAGAATATCTGCGTCATCTCCCCATACACGGGCAATATCTTCTACTTTTATCCTGTATTTAGGAATATAAGCACCATACGAGACAATCCCTACACTCATTTTTATTCACCTTTTGATGTATTAAAAGTTTTCAAGATATATCCAAAAGAGATACTCTTTCACTCGATTATATGATACTGGCTGTACTTTTTCAGGACATCCACCAGTTCATCAATATCCATTGTCGTTGCAAGAAGTGGTATCCGATCTATCTCTGCCATCTTCCTGGCCATCGGATCGACCTGATTACCCCTTATTCCGTGAATGACCACTGCACCTGGTTTCAGATTCGTGACGCGGATAGCCACCATTGGTGATTTTCCGGTGGAAACCTTTGTGAATATCATTGCACGTTCGGTGCTCCAGCCATACAATTTCTGGAACTCATGGGATGAAAGCTCAAGAATTGCCTTTTTACTGTCCACAACAGTGAAACCGTAAAGCGGCTTTTCAACTCCTTTGTTCACAACATCTGCTTCGATCAGGGTTGCAAGCTTTGCAAGCTGTATAGGATACGTATACTCATACGTGGCATACACTGCCTTGGCGCCCGGATCCGTATAAAGCATACCTTCATAGCTATGGATCTTCTGTCCACCTTTGGAGGTATCTATCTCCAAAAGTGCATCTACGATCTTGCTTACAATAAGAGTACCAGGAGATTTCCTTCTGCCACTTTCATAATCACTTATCACAGAAGGGGATACACCAAGATAACCAGACAGATCGGTTTGGGCAATATCAAAGTTCAATCGCCACTTCTTCAAAGCCTCTCCGGGCTTCTCAGATAAAGTAATCTCACCTGCCATCTTTTCAGCCAGACGCTGACGGATGTTCTCATGGGCCATATCTTCGGTCATGCTTCGTTAGTCAAGAGGAGGAATCTGCATATATATTTAGCGAATGGTATTACGACAATTGACGAATAAAAATCCTTATGTTGTTCAAGTATTTATAAAATGCCGATAATGTCCTATAAATCATGCCCTTGATAAATCTCAAACTGCATGCAAATGTTTCTGAACTGACCCTTTACCTGAAGTGTCCCCGCCAAGTATACTATGCATACCGAAACCATAAGCTTGCCCCAGAGATAACTCCTGAATACCTCGAGCACATGATGTTAAAGGAACTTTCTCTTGGATATCCGGATGCTATTGAGAGAACTACGGATGAGAAACAGAATATCCATGACGAACTTAACATCGAAATGGAACGAGTAAAGGCCGAGCTGGAACTAATATATTCTACCGAACTACGGGACCTACCTCACAAAGTACTGGAAACTGCTGAAAATATTGTTTCTGAGCAGATCGACAGCATTGCTGCGAACCTTTCGGAATCTATCAGGAAACATGGCCGGGAAGAGATCATACAGATGATAAGACCATGTCGTACAGAGCCAGTGCTGCATTCTGATAAATTGAAGATGACAGGCATACCTTCTGCAATCGTGCACTACAAAGAAAAGATGGTACCACTTAGTATCAGAACAGGCAAATACCCGGATTCCGGCGTTTGGGCAAATGACAGGATCCACATTGCAGCTATTGCGATGCTTCTCGAGGACAACTACGAGGATAGTGTCGAGCATGGTTTTGTACAATACGCAAGACATGGGAATATCCGAAAAGTTAAGATCAGACCAGAAGACCGCCGACAGGTCCTGAAGATACGAAAGCGTGTTGACACTATAAAGGAAGGTATCCTGCCTGAAAAGAAAGAAGGGCCTATCTGCAAATATTGTAGTTTTGCAAAATTCTGCACTACTAAGAAGTCATCCCTTGCTTCCAAACTCTTTTGAGAAGGTTACAGCACCCAAAACCTATTTATGCATTCTTCCAGTGACCATCTACGATGTCAAAACCTGTATATCTTGGAAAACTGCTTCTCCACTGGTGCAGTAATTGTAATGTACCCGTACTTGGGAAGAAATGCAGTTGTGGAGAGAGCACTCAAAAGGTAGAGGTCACCCCTCCCGGAGATATACGTCCGGCATTCCAGTACGATATAGATAACATCAATGCCGTTTCAATGAAGCAGTTCAACGCACCGCTTATACCGGAAGGACATCTTGTTGTGATGAACAAAGCCCCATACGATGACAGGATGGAAGAGATCATCGTTGATGGAGAAGTTCTCGCAAGCATTCGTTTTGAGATAGAGAAACTCCAGTGGGTACTATTGCCAAGACTGCCCGGCGCAAGACGTCTTTTCGAAGGGAAGGACCTCAAAGATATGAGAGGATGGGTCGTACTGGACAGCGGAGCTGTGAATTTCATATTAAAGGGTGCAAGCGTACTTGCACCGGGAATCGTTGATGCCGACCCTGAGATACAGAATTCCGATGAAACGGTCGTACTTACCCCCGAAGGAGATATCATCGCTGCCGGTCGAGCACGCATGTCAGGTGCCGATATGCTGGAACACAAGCGTGGTGTCGGAGTCAAGACCCGCTGGAAAGGCAAGCCTGAGAAACTGAACGTTCCGGAAGGTGGGCAGACCTGGGACGATGCCGTAGAGGCAAACTCGGAAATCCTCGATCGTTTTGAGGAGAAAGCACATTCATTTATCAAAAACGTCAACGAAACCGTTAAAAAACCGGTCACGGTCTCATATTCCGGTGGCAAGGACAGTCTTGCGGTACTACAGCTGACAAGTGAATGCCTGGAAAATTATGATCTTCTCTTTGCAGATACCGGACTGGAATTCCCTGAAACCATCGAAAATGTAAAAGAGATCGAGAAATTATACAATAGACCACTCAGGACAAAAGATGCAAAGGAAGCATTCTGGGACAGCGTTGATAATTTTGGACCGCCATCTGTGGAAGCACGCTGGTGCTGCAAGGTATGTAAGCTCGGCCCCATCACACAGATAATCGAAGAGAACTACGAGAACGGATGTCTCACTTTTATCGGCCAGAGAAAGTATGAGTCCGATGCCCGGGCAAAGAGCGAACGTGTGTGGAAGAACCCATGGGTAGGAAACCAGGTGGGTGCATCCCCAATACAGGACTGGACCGCAATGCACGTCTGGCTTTATATTTTCAAGACAAAGGTACCATACAACGTGATGTATGAACGCGGTTTTGACAGAATCGGATGCTGGCTGTGCCCGTCCTCATCACTGGCAGACATTGTGCGTTTAAAGGAAACACACCCACAGATGGAAAAGAGACTTAATGACTACCTGCTGGAATATGCAGAACGTATGGGACTCTCAAAAGAATGGGTGGACCACGGATTGTGGAGATGGCAAACCCTGCCGCCTGCCATTGCAGAAGTGGCAAAACAGAAAGGGATAAATATCATACCAAAGAGCGAAGTAAAGGGCGACCTGAACTTTGCTGTGACCTCCGGATACAGGCCATGTCGCGAAGGTGGAATGTCTGCAGAAGGTAGTTTTGGCATTGCACTTGATATGGAACTTATTGAAAGCACCGGACAGCTTCGTGCTGCCGGAAAGCCTGCTTATATTGAGGGAGTGGCTTCAGTACAGCATGAAGATGACCGTGCACAGATCTTTGCCTCAGGAACTATCACTGCAAGAGGCAATGACGAGAAGAGTGCACGCAAATTCATGACCAATGTGGAAAGATCTGTCAGACGTGCCCTGAAATGCATGGGTTGTGGCGTCTGCGTGGGGAAATGCCCAAACAACTCCATCACCATCAAGGACGAAAAAGCAGTCATTGGAAAAACATGCATCCACTGTGGCGCCTGTATTGACATTTGCCCGATCGTGAAATTTGGCTGAAAGGACCAATGTACCACATTGGCCAACCAGAACGTTTATACATAATATATAACAACATAATTTGGTGATTTTTTGGTAAAAAGAGCACTGCTGAGCGTCTCTGACAAAACTGGAATCGTAGAGTTTGCAAGAGGACTGGAGCAACTGAACATAGAGATCATATCGACTGGCGGAACTGCAAGGATGCTCCGTGATGCGGGTATTGAGACTACCGATGTCTCAGAAGTGACAGGATTCCCTGAAATGATGGGAGGCCGTGTAAAGACCTTGCATCCAAGGATACACGGTGGCCTTTTGTGCCTTAGGGAAGATGCTTCACACATGGGAGAAGCAGAAAAGGAATCAATAGAGCTTATCGACATGGTTGCAGTCAACCTCTATCCATTTGAGATAACCATCTCAAAGGAAGGTGTTAACCTGGAAGAGGCGATCGAGAACATCGATATTGGCGGACCTACATTGTTACGTTCTGCTGCAAAGAACTATTCATCTGTTGCCGTAGTATGCGACCCCGATGATTATGGACATATCCTCAAGGAATTAAGATCATCCGGTGTTGTTTCTGACCAGACAAGGGAAACACTTGCAGTAAAGGCATTCCGCCACACTGCGGACTATGACAGCACCATTGACACATACCTGAGCAAAACACTGCTTGGAGAGGATGTTCTACGCATGAACTTCACAGATGGTGTCAAACTGCGTTATGGTGAGAACTGGCACCAGGAAGCAACATTTTACAAAGAGAAGGGAATTGAAGGTCCTGCACTCTCAAATGCAAAACAACTGCATGGAAAGGAGCTTTCCTATAACAACTACGTTGATGCCGACAATGCACTCCAGACCATCAAAGAGGTCGGGAACAAGAAACCAGCTGTTGCTATTGTCAAGCACAATAACCCCTGCGGACTTGCAACTGGAAATACCCTTACTGAAGCATTGCAGCATGCATGGGACGGCGACCCAATATCCGCCTTTGGCAGTATAATCTGTACGAACACCGTATTCGACATGGAATCCGCAGAATTCCTCAAAGGAAAGTTCGTCGAGATCATTCTGGCACCTGGATTCGAGCATGATGCACTGGAATACCTGAAGGAAAAAAGCGCAAACCTTCGCTTGCTTGAGCTTCCACAGTTCAATGAGAGCTTTGATACAGATAGCACATACAAGTATGTCATTGGAGGCATGCTGAAACAGCAAAGGAACATCGGCCTCTACGAGAAATGGGACTGTGTGACAGATGCACAATACCCTGAAGAGAAGCGGGAACTATCAGAGTTCTGTATCGCTGCCTGTAAGAGTACAAAGTCAAACTCTGTAACTCTGGCATATGAATATAGTGAAGGATGTTTCGTGATGCTTTCCATGGGTGCAGGACAACCAAACCGTGTTGATTCCATCCGCAAGCTTGCAACCACAAAAGCAAAAGAGAACCTTGAAAAGATCTATGAAAGGGAAAAGCCGGATATGCCCTTTGAAGAGTACTGGGAATCCATACTTTCCGAATGTGTCATGGCATCAGATGCTTTCTTCCCATTCGACGACAGCATAATTCATGCTGACGAAAGCAACATCAGATACATCATATCCCCGGGCGGATCGATCAGGGATGATGAGGTCATCACCACTGCAAATCGCCTGAACATATCCATGGTCTTCACAGGAATGAGACACTTCCTGCACTGAAAGACAAAAAAGAATGTGTACATAACTACACATTCCCTTATTTTTTGTATCCTTTGATTTTTATGGAGTTAGCTAGCCCAATGTGGTTTCAAATACGTCTAATTGTATTTCAGTAAAAATATTAGAATAATAGATTACAAATAAAACATATCGATATCATGTGACCTCACAATGATGAGGTCATATGAATTTCACATTTGTGACCCCATCAGCAAATCAGGAATATATAAATAAGATTTCCTAAACTATATATACAATTGATACACAATCACCCATGGAGTTGATGCAACTGAAATCAACAGGGCTACTAAGCATTTTAACATTTTCTGAAAAACGAAAGGACCTCCTGTTCCTATTAGAAAAAGGACCACGATCATTATCCCAAATAAGGGAACATTTTAACGTCAGTTCTCCAGAGATCTCACCCCGATTGAAAGAAATGGAAGCTGCCAACTTTATCTACAAGGATGAAAAAGAGTATCACATAACCCCCATTGGCAGAGTTGCAGCCAAATACCTGAGACCACTGGTCGATACACTTCACTCAATAGAGAAAAATGAGGCATTTTGGAAAGAACACATCCTGGAAGGCATTCCACAACACCTTCTTGACAGAATATGTGAACTTGGTGAGTGTTCCATCCATGAAGAAGGTCTTGAGAACATATACGATTCCCACAAGATATTCATTAATAGTATTGCCGAAGCAAAAGAGGTCTACGGAGTTTCATCAATATTCATACCGAGCTATCCGGAATTTTTCTCAAACCTTTCAAAGAACAACGTACCCACATCCCTTATATTAACAAGGAACGTCTTTGAAAAAGTGAAAAATGAGTACACCGAAATGATGCAGAGCTGTTTGGATTCAGACACAACAAGGCTTTACCTTATTGACAATGCGAAGGTTGCATTCGTCGCAACTGACAACTTCTTTTCCCTGTCCCTATTTTTCAAGAATGGGAGCTATGACCCACAAAGAGATCTGGTAGGCACAGGAGATACCATTGCAAACTGGGGAAAGGAACTCTTTGAGCATTACAAAAAAGAGGCAAGGGAAATTACATCCCTGTAAATGCCTTTAATCCTACCACCACACTTGATTCACCATCTACAACGAACAGGCGCTTGTGCATTCTGCCCTTTGACTCATTTTCCGTAGGTACTGTGAACCGATGTATGCAGATCATTCCTGCGAGGAAGCTGTAGACCAGAATAATAGGCTCATAGGCAATGGTATCTGAAAGTATCAAAAGTCCCAGAAGAGAGTGCGAGAACAGATGCATGCCCAGCAGGAGATCACGGGTCCTTTGTGGACCAAGACTCACTGGCAGAGTCTTGATGCCTGCAAGAGCATCACCCTTAATGTCCTTGAAGTCATAGACAGATGAATTAACAAAAAGTTTGATCCCAAAGAAAAGGAAAACTGCGATCACAGGGAAAAGACTCTCAGCATACCAGCCTGCAATACCGGCAATGAAGGCACCCCATGTTGTACCCACAACAAGATTTTTTACTCCAAGACCACCTTTTAGTTTTAAATGGTATTTGCCGACCTTTAGCCCTTTACTGTAAAGATAACCGGTAACAAGAGGAAGGAATGCGAGAAGTAATATTCCATCGAGGAACAGGAAATAAGCACCTGCTAAAAATGCAAGCAACGAAACGAAAAGTGCTACATCCCTTCTCGCACCTGTAAGCTCAGACCTGTTGACAGCATCTTCTTCAGAATCAAGTGCACGATCCAGTGTATATACTGCATAGACGACCAACCCACCTGCAACACAAGAGAGAAGATTGAATTGCATCTGGAGCAGAAGGAAAGCAAGATATATCCTCAAAGCCCCTGAAATTGAAACCAGCGTGGAACTGTTCAACAGATGCAGGGTTGGCCATAGCCTAGAAATGTCCGGGAGAACTAAGTGATTGCTGCTATTGTTGTTGTTTTTCGGATAGCTTAACTGAGTTGTGGAAATTACTGTTTTTTCAGCCATGGGTATAATAGTAGTGGACTTCCAGATATTATTAAAGTAAAATATGATTATACCATTGGACTAATTTAGACCACTCAACTAAGAAATAACTAAATCACTAATATATACCCTTGGAAAAATAACTACCAATTGTATTACACTATCCGGATGAAGTATCTGGAAAGGATCTGAAAGAGCAGAAAAACGAAGATTTCGGGATGGTCGAATGAGTTATTGAATGACCAAATCCTGATAACTCAAGAGGCTGAAAATGAAAAACTATTGTCCTTCAATCCCGACAGAGATCACAAACTATACAGATAGAAATCAGTAGAGAAACACCAGAACCTGCTACAAGGAATCCTCCAACCCGAAGAACATGTGGAAACTAAAGATGATGGATATACGATCTCGATCAAACGGTCCCTTTGAACCATCCGGAAACGTACTATTCAGACCTAATTCACATTACTGGACTGATACAAATGGCCTGAACATACACATCGGCTCCTGCGACACAAATGTGATCGGACATTCAAGAGAAGTAGTAAGCAAATTTATTTCGAACATATTTATACAGGAATTTCCCGAAATGGAATCTGCAAATGCCAGAACTTTTGGCTATGATCTTGCAGACGAGATCAGCATCTTAGACCATATAGCTCCCGGAAAGGACAGCCCCAGAAAGATCAGGATCGAGTGGTCATCCATGGCACTTGTTTTTTTCTACAATGAGATACAGCCCAATGAGACCATACCCCTATTGATAGACGATCGATGCCACAATATCCGTAAAAAGAGATAATACGGAACTGTTTTATAAGGTGTTTTCTTTCTCACCACCAAACCTTTTCGAGGAAAACACCAATGAACCCCAGAGCCCGGATGCTTGCAGAAGAAAGCATCTCAAAGGTCCTTTTCAAACTATCAGTGCCAGCAACCATAGGGATGGTAGTTCAGGCACTTTACAACCTCGTGGACACAATATTTGTCGGAAGAGCACTGGGGACTGAGAGTGTACAAGGAATAGCAGGTATTACAATAGCATTCCCGATCCAGATGATAATAATGGGAGTTGCACTTACAATTGGAATTGGAAGTGCTTCCATAATATCGAGAAGCCTTGGTTCAAAGGATTACAAACGTGCTGATATTGCACTTGGGAATGCCATATCTGCAATACTGGCACTCAGCATACTTATCACAGTACTGGGAAGCATTTACATTGTACCCCTTCTGAAACTGTTCGGCGCTACTGAGACAATCCTGCCATTCGCATTTGACTATACGAGAATAATATTGTACGGGACGATCTTTTTTGCATTCTCAATGACAGTCAATAATATAGTTCGCGCAGAAGGCAATGCAAAGGTTGCCATGCTGACAATGCTCATATCTGCCGGACTGAACATAATACTAGACCCTATATTCATCTTCGGCCTTGATATGGGAATAGAGGGTGCTGCCATCGCAACAGTGATATCTCAGGCAGTCAGCGCCATCTATCTGGTACATTATTTCAGAACTGGAATGAGCAGCCTGAACTTTCATGCAAGTAACCTCATCCCTCATTCAGATGTTTTCAGAGAGACAATTACCATCGGAACATCCTCTTTTGCAAGAAGTGCATCAGGAAGCCTGATGATCATTGTAATAAACAATGCACTGGCGATATACGGAGGAGATATACCCATAGCGGTCTTTGGTGTTGTCAACCGCCTTTTCATGTTCACATTTATGCCAATGATAGGCATAGTGCAGGGATTGCAGCCTATTGTAGGATTTAATTATGGTGCTAAAAACTTTGACAGGGTCATTAGCTCAACATCACTTGCCATAAAGGTCACCACCGTAATATCGATGGCAGGATTCCTGTTACTGTTCCTATTCCCATCCCAGCTGTTCAGCATCTTTACCACAGACCAGCAATTGATAGACGCAGGCAGGTCTGCCACACGCATCATGGTGCTTGCATTGCCATTTGTCGGATTCCAGATAGTAGGAGCATCCATCTACCAGACACTTGGAAAAGCAAGACCTGCATTCTTCCTTTCCATCAGTCGACAGGTCCTCTTTTTGATACCCCTGGTATTGATACTCCCCCAATTTTACCAGCTGAAAGGAATCTGGATAGCTTTCCCGATATCCGATAGCCTCTCATTCCTTGTGACATTCGTAATGCTGGCAAAGGAATACAGCGCTTTTAAGGACACCATTGCATGATACAACGATGGAAGAACTGAACGTCAGCTGTTGCTATCGTTGCCATTATTTTTGTTACTTTTTAGTATTGTTGTTGTGGTTATTGCTGCTGTTGTCCCACCACATCCTGACACGCATCGTATCACCAATGTGCAGGATGGAACCATCCTCGTTCCGGGGCAGGACCGTACCCAGATATTCCCTCAGGATCTCTAGTTTTCCAGGAGTGTATGCCCTGTAGTGTGGAATGTAGTGTTTTACAGCTTCCTCCAGTGAAGAGAAGAACATACTTCGCTCTATCGGAAACACGTTCATGTTAGGATAGATGCCCATATCGTAGAGAACGTTGTACATTATGTTGCACTTGGGCGAGCTGTGATATTCCTCATTGTGAAGGGCAGGCCATATGGCACTATATTGTTTATCCCAGGAGGTTTCCCCTGCAAACCAGTAAATATAGACAGACCCGCTGGAAACTGCCTGTATCTTTTCAAAGGCCTGCCTGATATCTGGAACGCTCAGCGAATAGGAAGCAATGACAACATCATAGTCATCCCCCACCTCTTCGATATCGATGTCTTCCCAGCCTTTGTGTATGCATCGGATGTTGTCGATGTTCATCTCATCAATATTTTCCTGCAGAACGGACATCATACCATCAGAAGGTTCGACAGCAACAACTTCCCTGACACGCTTGGAGATAGGAATTGCAAGTGCCCCTGGTCCTGAGCCTATATCAAGGACCCGTGAATCCGGTTTAAGGTCAATCTCACTTAGAGTATGCTCTATCCTGGCAGCGCCTTTGTCCCTGGACATTTCCCAGTACCTCCTGGCACTTTCTTTGGTCTCCCAGATATCCACCTTTTCCAATGACCCATCCACTTCATTATAGAGTCTCATCTGTTCCTTCCAAACTTCGTTCCAGTCGACGTCCCTGATATCCATAGACAAGAATATGGGAAGTTATCAAAAAAAGATTTTGCTCCATAAAAAGAGGAGAATATTCAAGAAAATTCAAATATTCAGAAGAGATGAAACTTAGGAAAATGAGTATTAAGGAGAACAAGATTAAACCGAAAAAGAAGAGTAAGAGGAAAGAGAACTACGTATGAGTTCCCTTAACCTTAGCAAATACAAGATCCTTTGTTAAAGTTTTTCAGCTATCTGCACAGCATTCAAAGCGGCGCCTTTGAGGATCTGGTCACCACATACGAAGAACTCTAGACCGTGGTCACCGAATACAAGGTTCTGCCTGATTCTGCCAACTTCCACATCATACTTTTTGGTGGCAGTCAGTGGCATCGGGTAAACGTTGTTCTCAATATCATCTTTTAGTTCAACGCCCTCGATTTCGCCCAATAATTTCTTTGCATCCCCAGGTGAGATCGCCTTTTCGGTCTCGATCACTATGCTTTCCCCATGTACTCTCATTGTAGGAATCCTTACACATGTGCAGCTGATAGCTATATCAGGTTCACCGAATATCTTTCTGGTTTCCCAGACGACCTTCATCTCCTCACGGGTGTAATCGTTGTCCTGGAAACTGTCGATGTGCGGAATTGTGTTAAAGGCAATAGGATGAGCAAAGACCTCGTTCTTGACATCCTTGCCTTCCAGATAGTTTCTGGTCTCCTCGGTCAGTTCGCTCATTCCTGCAGCTCCGGCTCCACTGGTAGCCTGATAGGTGCTGATGATGACCTTCTTCAGACCATACTCCTTGTGGAGGTTGTACAGAGGAATGGCTGCAATGGCAGTCGTACAGTTAGGATTGGCGATAAGCTTAGAGTCACCGATAGCATCAGTATTGATCTCAGGAACAACTAATGGCACCGCATCATCATACCGGAATGCACTGCTATTGTCGACCACGTAGCAACCTGCATCTGTTGCCTTTTTGGCATTCTCCTTGCTCCAGCCCCCGCTGATCGCAAAAAATGCAATGTCAAGCTGTGAATAATCTGCCGAGCCGGCATTTTCAATAGTGATGGCACCGAAAGGTGTCTCGATCGTTTTACCTGCACTTCTCTCGGATGCATAGAGCCTTAAGCTTTCCACAGGAAAGTTCCTGTCATGAAGAACTTCGACGATTTCCCTGCCCACTGCACCAGTAGCGCCCATAATTCCTATCTTGTAACTCATTTTTCTTCATCCATTAGTTACTGAGAGTCCATGAAAACCCTGAGTTTCTTTATTAGCATCAATTATTATGAAATTGTGTGAATATTGCTTTTGGAAATCTCAAATTTGCCCAAATTGGTCAGCAATTCCACTTGTAAGTCCGGATTCTGCTATATATCATACATATAGAAATAGCCTATCCTTGTTTTTAGCTACATTATCGGAAATGAAAATAAAATCCGTGCATTTAATTATCATCAATACATTCTAACCCCCATGAAATTAACTAAAAGACCACTCCTTTTGATGATACTGGACGGCTGGGGATACTCACCGGAAGATAAAGGAAATGCCATCGCACTGGCTGACACCAGCAACCTTGATCATCTGGTAGAGGAGTATCCAGATACGATACTCAGTGCTTCGGGAGAGGACGTCGGGCTTCCTGAAGGGCAGATGGGGAACTCAGAGGTAGGGCACCTGAACATAGGAGCAGGACGTGTTGTTTACCAGGACCTGACCCGTATCAACCGGGATATTGTCAACGGAGATTTCTTCAAAAACCCTGTGTTGCTGGAAGCTATCAATAATGCAAAGGAGAAAGGTTCAGCCCTTCATTTGATGGGACTTTTTTCATATGGAGGAGTACACAGCCATATGGACCACATGCGTGCACTCATTGAATTTGCGAAGAACAAAGGACTTGACAGGATCTACATACATGCATTCCTTGATGGTCGCGATGTTCCGCCAAGAGCAGCTCTTGAAGATATGAAAGAGCACGTCAGGCTCTGCGAATCCACAGGGTGTGCAAGAACAGCGACAGTCGCTGGAAGATACTATGCAATGGACAGGGATAACCGCTGGGATCGTGTACAGGCAGCATATGATGCCATCACCCAGGGAATAGGATTTCAGTCAAAGGACCCGGTATCCGCGATTTCAGAAGGTTACGAAAGAGATGAGGATGATGAGTTCATCAAACCTACGGTGATTGTCGATGAGAATGGAAAACCTGTTGCCACGATCAGAGATAATGATTCCGTGATATTCTTCAATTTCAGGCCTGACCGTGCAAGAGAGCTTACATACGCCTTTGTAAACGACGATTTCGATAAATTCGAACGCAAGGTGCATCCTGAAGTTCACTACGTATGCATGTCCGAATATGATGAAAAACTGACAGTGCCCATTGCATTCCCTTCAGAGGAACTTAAGAACACACTCGGAGAGGTCCTCAGCAAGGCAGGGATAAAGCAGTTGCGCATTGCAGAAACTGAAAAGTACGCCCATGTAACATTCTTCTTCAACGGAGGAGTGGAAAAACAGAACGAAGGTGAGGAAAGATGCATGATCCCATCGCCAAAGGTTGCTACCTATGACCTCAAACCTGAAATGAGTGCATACGAGGTCACCGAAGAGCTCATCAAAAAGATAGGATCCGATGATTATGACGTGATCATACTGAATCTGGCGAACATGGACATGGTCGGACACACCGGAATAATGGAAGCTGCCATCAAAGCAGTGGAAGACGTTGATGATTGTGTTGGAAAGATAGTCGACCGTGTCTTGAAAGCAGGAGGAGAGGCCATGATAATGGCTGACCATGGAAATGCAGAAAAGATGGTCGATCACTCCACAGAGCAAGGACACGTCCACACTGCACATACAAGTAACCCGGTTCGCTTTGTATATGTTACAAAGGACAAAGGAATTTCACTATCAAAGGGCAGGCTTTCGGATGTAGCCCCCACCATCCTGAACGTCATGAACATAGAACAGCCAGCCGAAATGACAGGTCATTCCCTGATAATAAAAGAATAATCAGAAATGCCGTAACTAAAAAATGAGTAGAGAACTAACAAACCAGTCAGAAATACTGCGATCAGAACCACTGGTCAAGAGTACTCTGTCCGCCACCCATGTTAGCTTCAAGGCGGTCGAGTACCTTATTTACCCTATCTTCTGAAAAATCGTGCTGTTTGCAAAGGAAATCAATGATCCCTGCCCGATCAGGTTTTTTCCATTTAAGTTCATAATCATCAGTTACCGGAGGGTTCATGAAGAACTCCTTTTTGGCATCAAGATCCTCGATATCCTTGCCGGTCTCGGACAGAACACCTTCGATACTACCGTGTTCTTTTACAAATTTAAGAGCCCTTTTCGGACCGATGTTCTCAAGCCCCGGATTGTAATCGGTCCCTATGCACATAGCAATATCGATGAGCTGTGAACGTGTCACACCAAGTTCTTCAAGGCTTTCCTCAAGAGATATCAGCTCCGGCTTAACATCCACATAAAGGTTCTTGCGAGGGAGTTTCCTCTTACCGGTTATTGTCAGGTTCCGTACAACAGAAGGTGCTCCGAAGAGCAGAGAGTCATAATCCTGCGAACCAATGAGGTCAGCATCCCCCTTACGTACCATATAGGAAGCCTGTGCCTCCCCTTCAGAAGGTGCTTTCACATAGGGTATGCCCATTAGCTCCAGAAGTCTTATCGAATCCTCAATGATCTCCTTAGTGACCTTTGATGAAGCCTGAGCATACTTGTATGCTTCTTCCTCAAATCCCTGTGCTTTGGCACCTTCCCATTTTGCACTTGCAGCTTCGCGTATCTCGTGACGCTTTTCAAGGGTACCGGATTTGAACTCAGGAGGTTTACCATCAAAAACAAAAACAGGCTTGACACCGCTCTCAATGAGATTCGTGAACCTGTAAAGGATACCTGAAAGGTGGGATGTTACCTGCCCGCTTGAATCTTTCAGAGGAGTGCCGTCACGTTGTCTGATTATGCTCAAGAACTGATAAAGTGTATTATAGGCATCAATAGCAACGACCTTGTTTGAAAGCTCAGCTATTTCAACAGTATGTTTCTGAAGCAGATCCCCAATATCCGTGCCCATGTTACCTGCTTATTGTAAAAAAAGTCAGTTGTTTCCCGAAAAGTCCTCATTGACATCGATACGCACATCTATTACTGAATCGTCGTGTGCATTGATCTTGCCAACTTTAAGGATATTACCTACACGGTCGAGAACTGTTGTTTTAGTTACTTCCACCTGATGTACATCATCACCTTTACCGTTCTTATGTACAATCAATAGCTCCTGACCACAAACAGGATTTTTCCCAACTTTAGAAACAAGGTTCTTTACAACCTGCTCAAATTCAGAGTATATAAGCACCTCTGAATATTTTCCAGCTTTCTTGATTATGCCTATCGGTTCTAAATTAATGCGCATATACGCTCCCCTATAACATAACAATCCAATAAATCTAGTACTATAATATAGTCCACATAATACTGCCACATTAATATGCTTTACGGCATCTGTCGACTGTTGCAATAAATTAATACTGATTTTGAATATCAATTTTAAATTAATAAGAGAATAGAAAGATAGGAGATTAGCGATATGTTCTCCTATTCATTGTATCCATTGCTTCATCGACCACAGTGATAACTTCATTCATCTTCTTGTCCATTGAACTTTCAATGCTCTGCACGTTTATGCGAAGAGAACGTTCCTTCTCATCCAGCCTCTTTTCGATCTTTCGAAGCCTTATGTCCACAGAGAGGATCATAGCAGCCAATGCACCTACCATAACAATGGCAGATAATATGATCAGAGAGTTTGCAGGACTATATTTGAACCTACCCAGCCATTCATAGGTCAGCACAAAAGACGATACAACCATCACAAGTGAAAATACAATGTCCCGAGTATCCATCATTTTTACCTCATTTACAAATGCTTGCAGCAATATTTTGCTGATGATACGTATTATAATTCTTACATACTATTAAATACTGTGCAGATATTTAGATTTCCAGAGAAATTTTGATAGAAAGGGAGCATATATTGTGAGTTCTGAAAAAGACACATTCCGGGATTACATTCCAATGGTCGTAATGGCCGGATTAATACTGGTTGTACAGTCCTTAGCACTTTTCTTGGCATCCCCCATGGAAGATCTGGGAATGAGGGCTGTGGAAAATCCCGAATCTACAGCAAATTCATTGTATTATATCGGATTCATACTTGTATTCACGTTCCTTCTGCTTATGGCTATCAAAAGGAACATGAAATGGGTCATACAGCTCACAATACTTCTTGCAGTAGCAGCAACCGTCTACTATGGATTCTATCCAATATTCTTCATCCTAGGATTCAACCCGGCGATGAGCAATGCAATTGCAATTCCCCTTGCAATAGGCCTGACAGCACTGCTTTACAAGTTTCCTGAATGGTATGTCATCGACATCACAGGCATAATAATCGGAGCAGCTGCAAGTTCTATTTTTGGAATATCCTTCGGGATAGTCCCCGCCATAGTACTCCTGAGCCTGCTGGCAATATATGATGCCATTTCAGTCTACAAGACAAAACACATGATAGCTCTTGCAGAAGGGGTCATGGACCTGAAACTGCCCATTCTGTTCGTCATCCCAAAAAAGCTGAACTATTCATTCATAAAAGACAGCCTTAAAGCAGAAGGCGAGAGGGATGCATTCTTCATGGGTCTGGGCGATGCGGTCATGCCCACAGTTCTGGTCGTATCAGCAAATGTCTTCATCGAGCACACCGGATTTATCTCACAGCCTGCCCTTGGAGCAATGATAGGAACGATCATAGGTTTCTTTGCACTGAGCATCTTCGTCATGAAAGGAAAACCACAGGCAGGACTGCCATTCCTAAATGGCGGAGTTATCCTTGGATACATTGCAGGTGCTCTGCTCTCAGGAACACCGATCCTTGGATAAGAACAAACAGATAAGAAATAGAGCAAAGATCAGAAGTTTAGATACAAATAGAAATGACAAAGAGTGATGTTAAATGTCAAATGTCAAAGTGGACATCACTCATTTCTGTTATTAATTGTTGATACTCATTTTTTGTTAGTGATACATCAATGAAAATTAATCTTCATTGTCGACCTTACAGCCATTGCGATTATTACCGGGAGCGATGTTACAGACATCACATTCCTCATCACAGTCGGGTTTCGAGCCATTGAACTCAAGATCAAGAGCTCTGGTACCTTCTGCAAGGACAGACGCATTGGACATTGCGCCACCGATCAGGACAGCATCAAATATCTCTTCTTTTGTGAGACCGAGCCTGTGTGCCACACGAATGTGCATCTTCATACAGTGATCACAGCGAATTGCAGAAGAAACGCCGATACATATCAGTTCGATGGTCTTGGGATCAAGCCTTTCGAACTCCCTCATGATGGAATTGTCATACATCACTTTTGGTATCAGAAGGTCTGGCATATCCTTCATGAAGTTCAGGATATAGGGAACCTCACCATATCTTTCCCTGACACCCTCCAATACCTCCGAAACTGCCTCATCAGGCTCTTTTTCCACAATCTCCCTGATCTTTTCGAAATCCATAATGATCCTCACTACTACTAATATAATTAAATTATTGATCCTACCTCAGACCTGCGTTTGATCTTTATCAGAACATAGTTCTTCATCTTTGAAGGCATGATGTCCGCAATATCTGAAAGTTTGAAACCTTCATCAAACTCAATGTTACCAATAGCTTCATGATACTCTTCAAACGGCAATTTAACCCTCATTCCATCGAGCTGAAGTGTAATTGGTGCGGGTGTAAGAACATCATGGATATCAGGAACCTGCTCCTGCACTTCCTTCATCAGCCTTGCAGGAAGCACAACAAGCGGATCTTTTGAGATCCTCTCCCTCTTGAGGTTTATGATCTCACCGACCTTTTCATTAAGTACATCCATTGCATCGAGTTCAGGGCCTTTCCTCATCCTGTGGGCGACCCTGCCAATACCCCCCACATAGATATCACAACCGGGAACATCCTCTGTTTTAAGGTCCGGTCCACCGGTAACAATTATCGGAATGTCGATCCCTTCAAAGAGCTTTGGCTTCTTGTTGATGATACAATCCTTGAAAGTGCCGAAGGAGAACACTGCAACATCGTGCTCGTTGATAAGTCTCCTTTCATAGTCTGCTGAAAGTGCTACCCTTCTTCCCATTCCTCTTGCAAGACCTATCATGTTGGTGTTTGCACCTCCTCGACGCAGGAATTCTGCAACATCACATGCTGAATGTGGAAGGTGATGTGAAGCCAGGGTAGGTGATACAACTGCGATCTCAGTACCTGTGAGAGGGGCAGAAGTAAGTTTCCCCAGCAATTTATTGCAAAGTTCCTCCACAAGAGGAACATCTTTTTTCGGAATAAGCATGACAAGGGTTACTTCTGTGGAAGCAGGGGTCTTTTGTACAAGATAACCACCAAGGTCTTCCAGCAGTTCAAGGATGAGACTGTGTTTGTGAATACCGCCTTCATAGATATATGGTTCAAGCACTGCTGCCATTAACATCATCTCCTGTCAGATCTTCAAGCATTACACGGGCCTCGTCTATCCATTCCTGTTGCATAGTATCCTCTGATGCCACAAATATGAACTTACCATCATCAAGAGAATGGTAACGTATCCTGAAACCCTCAGGAGTGGCACGTATTGCCATATCCGCAAGCCTTTCACGAAGGGACTTTTCCGGATCATCTACAACAATATCACCGATTGAATCTTCAGTTGCCTCCAGGTCATCAGAGATCACCTCGATCAGATTCCTCTGAGGCTGTATGACATTCGCCCTTCCAAATTGTGTCCATAGTTTTTCCAGGAATTGAGGGATCGTCTTCTCATCCGTCACAGTGATTACCACCTTTGATCCGGGCCTGTCGAGCTCGGTAGACGATATCTCCTTTGCCTTTATAGGAGGAAGACCACTACGAAGGACGATGGCCATCATGAACAGCGAGTCCTCGGGCCTTATCCTCACTTTTATCCTACCAATGGTCCTTACAAAAGCAAGCTCAGAGATAATATCCTTCATTATGCTTTCGTATGCTTTTGCCTCAGAAGGCTCGGTAGTCTCTACAATGAATATCTCAAGGGGTTCCATGAAGATCACCCCTTTACAAAACCGGATGACAGAAGTGCTGCACCCACAGCACCGATAAGCTGTGAATGTGGAGGCACGAGCACATCGACCTTCAAAAGATCGCCGAGGGCTTTTGGAACACCTGCAATGAGCGAAGAACCGCCTACAAGGATGAGTGGTTCCTTAACTTCCACTTCCTGAAGCTGCTGTTCAAATATCTGCTCGACCACACTGTGGCAAGCTGCAGCGGCTACATCCTCAGGGATCGAACCTTTCGCAAGGGAGTTTACAAGGGACTGGATACCGAAAACGATACAGTAACTGTTCATTTCCACGTTCTTTTCCATACCCCGCACAGCAAGGTCACCAAGTTCTGTGATCTCAACACCAAGACGCTTAGAGGTCATCTCGAGGAAGCGACCAGAAGCACCGGCACAGATACCACCCATTGTGAACATGCCGGGAATACCATCCTGTACGGATATGGCCTTGTTGTCCATTCCGCCAATATCGATGACAGTTGCACTGCCCTGTTGCTTGCCTGCAAGATAAACGGCGCCTTTTGAGTTCACGGTGATCTCTTCCTGCACAAGATCAGCATTGAAATGCTCACCTATCAGGAAACGACCGTAACCGGTAGTACCTATTGCCTGGAGATCTTCCCTCTTCAATCCTGCCTGGTCCAGTGCCTGCTGCAGAGCAGTATCCGCACTTTCAAGAACCTTGATTGTCGGGACCCAGCCCTCACCGATGATCTCATCGTCCTTCATCACAACTGCCTTGGTTGTGGTCGAGCCGGAATCGATTCCGGCAGTGATGCCGACCTGATGTTCCCTGGCAAGTAAGTGCTTCCTTCTTGCAATGGTGGTCAGTGCTTCAAGACGGGTCAGCAAAGTTGCTGCCGTAGTACGTTCAGTAAATGAATAACTGATAACAGGAAGCCCTGAGTTCTGGAAAATATACCTGCGGATCTCATTCCTGACAATAGCAGCTTCTGCACAGCGGAAACATGATGTCACGAACACACCATCCACCTTGGCAACGCCTTCTACAACTGCTTTTGCCCTTGCCATCATGAGCTTCAGGTCAGGGCTTGCGACTTCCAGCCCAAACTCCATACCTATTGTGTCAAGTGATGCAACATCCATCTCAGGGTAGACCAACTTTGCATTCAGGGTGCTTGCAGCACTTTCCAGCTCTTTCTGGACACCTGCATACTCACTTCCACATGAAACAAGTGCTATCAATACCTGATCTTTTTCACTCATTCATCATCACCCCCGGTTGGCAAGGCTTTCAGGAACTCTGCTATATTGTACACGAAAGCCTTTCCTTCCTCTTCCGTGTGAGGATATTGTATTTCAAGAACAGGAATGTCCTTCTCCCTTATGAGAAACTTCGTCAGCTCATTTGTACGTGCACATCCCATGCATCCAAAGCTTATGGACGCATCACCGACAATAATTGCAGCTTCCGCAATATCGATTAGCGGACCAATGATGGACATCCTGCCCCTGACACCTGCCGGAACTTCCACAGCTGCATATTTCAGACCATGCTTTGGTCCCTCGGGAGTTATGTTCAAAGGAGGAGAATCCACACCCACTGTAGTGATCTTCTCGCGTATCTTCTCCATCATAGCAAGAGGCTCATGCCCGAATCTCTCGACCATGTCGGAAAGGATAAGGCTGTTTGTTGGATAAATGATAACTTTTGCCAAAATAACACCTCATAATTCTGAATCAATGATCTTTTTCAACTTCGATACATCCAGTTTTTGGGGAACTTCCTTTTCTTCAAGCGGCTCACCGGCATCATACTCGTCCAGTGCCCTGCCTATCATTGGAAGCATGCTAACCTCTTCCCTCAGGAAATGGAAACCAGGCCTTGGGCCACCGCCCCTTCCGGCACGACATCTTACTTCCGCACCAGGCTTAAAGCCCCTTTCCTTAACAAATATGTGATTGCGGTCCATGGAGCGGAGGGTTTCCACAACCCTGTTAACAGCATCCCTGGGACCATTCACCATTGTCCCGAAACAGGTCTCTTTGATAGTGATGGCGTCCTCGGACTCATATACCTTCATGGCTGCGTCCATTGGCAGGACGCTGTCAGAACTTATCACAACGATCTTGGTGATATTATCCTCAATAGCTTCAGCCATCATTGATCACTCCCTGTAGCTTCAATAACATACATTATATCCCCGTCCTTCATGCCCTTAAGTTTTTCAGGCTCAAGGATACGGCCTATGATATTCGTACTTGTGAACTTCTCACCTGTAGGACCGAACATGTCATCGTCCTCAAGCTTCACACCGACCATACCATGCCTTTTTGCTGCCTGGTTAGTAACACCAAGTTCACCTGCTGCCACCTTTCCCTGAGGAACGTTCTCGGGCAGGATCTCCTTGTATTTTTCAGCGGATTTCTCTGCCTTGAAGATGTACGTATTCTCATACGTCATCATGATGGGCAGTGCACCAACCGGTTTGAACTGAAGGTCGATAGCATGCCTGAAGAAATCAAGTGTCTTGGGAGCAAGTTCGTCATAAAGTTCAACGTTCACAAGCTTTGAGTCCGGAACACCTACAACTTCCACCTTTCCTTCCTTCAGAACATCAATACTATGTGCAGGTTTCTGCTCAACGATAACAGCATCATCTTCAGTATAACCCTGCTTTACAAGCTCAATGCCAAGAGATGAAAGCTTATCTTCAGCTTCCTTAAAGGACAGGCCTAAAAGCCAGACCGGTTCAGGAGAGGTTTTCACCATCAGCTTCTGGTCGGACTCTGCCATCTGGACAAGCTCTATTCCGTGAGAAAGATTTCCTACAACCGAATGCATGATACTTGCAGGCCTGTCATCCTTAGCGATGAACATCTTTCCAGTCCCGTAACCCACTGTCCTGACCCATACCGAACCTTTTGTCCGGGGATCAAAATTCTCAAATTTGCACATCTCGCCATGCAATGAATGATCAGAAATAAAAGAGCTTGAAACAAATCCCACATCGAAGGTACCATCTCGCGTCAACGCAAAGAAATGTTCTGCACCCTCAGGTGCTTCCGGGTCGATCTCGACCTCTATGTAAGTGAATATCCTGAAACCTTCCTCAATGACCGTATTCAGGTCAGTGGTACACACATGCTCTCCGGTCTCTTCCCATTCCAGAGCAGGCTCAATGCCAATTATGCTGTCACCGCTGCCAAGCTCGGACAGGATATTTATCCCGCTTACGACCTTACCAAAAATACCATCTTCCGGAGTACCATATTCCGAAGAATGGTCCTCCAGTGCAATTATCATATGAGTGTTATCCGGGTCAAGGCCGCCTGCTCCGAAAACAACATCATATTTGTTTAGTGATAATAAAGAATGAGTTGGCACAATGTCAGCTTTGAAGGGACCAAATGCCAATGCATCCCTGGAATCCCAACGAACCTTTGTACCTTCATATTCATTAAAATGCTCTGCCCATACATCGGCAGATGCTGAATCGCCTTCCAGTTCGATCCTGAAGTCCCCTTTCGAGGTCTTCACCACATAATCTATTATAGCACCGCTTTTGCGACCTTCGTCCTTCTTAAGAATACCTATAGCGGTACCTTTCCTGTAAGGAGCCTGCGATGCTTTAATAGCATCCCCCAGAGTAGAACCCGGGGGCAATGCTACCTGATTATTATTGACCTCAACACTAATCTTACCGCTCAGGATTATCGCCTCCACTACATAATATAGGGAGCTCAATTTTAAACTTATGCTTCCTGCGCAACAAGTAAGCGTTCTTCCTCGGTAAGCTGGGAAAGAACATCATTAGGTTCGCCAACAGCTACTATCTTAGCATCCCTCATTAGGGCAACGCGGTCACATGCTTCCTGCAGGAAATCCATGTCATGTGAAACGATAACAAATGTGTCACCCATCTCATCACGTGCCTTAAGAATGGACCTTGTAACCTCTATCTTAGTGATAGGATCCATTGTACCGGTAGGTTCGTCCATCACAATGATGTTTGGCTCTTTCATAAGGATCTGTGCAAGAGCAACCCTGTGCCTCTCACCCTCACTAATGTCATCAGCCATCTTTGGCAGGATAGACTTTGCCTTCTCTTCAGAGAAACCGGTAGCAATTAGTGTTTTTATTGCCTTGCGAACTGCAAGCTCGTAAGGAAGATCGATGCCGATAGACTCTGTCAGGTTATCAATAATGCTTCTGTGAGTGTAAAGTCCATATTCCTGATGCAGGATACCCATGTATTTGGTAGCCCGACCCCTGTTGTCAGGACCCGGAATTGTCATATCGATCCATTCATCACCCACACGCACGCGAATATCTCCTTTTGTAGGTTGCACGATACCCATGAGGATCTCAGAGGTTGTTGTCTTCCCTGCACCACTGGTACCTGCAAGACCAAAGATCTCTCCTTCCTTTACTTCAAAGGAAACATCATTGACAGCATGTACGACACCCCTGGTAACAGAGATGTATTTCTTAACAAGGTTCTTTACATCGATAATAGGTTCACCAAGAACGATATTTTCGTTCTTTTCAATGTGTGATACCATCTTCATGAACTCAGTTGCGACCTCATGGGGATCACCCTCCATGACGACCTCGCCATCGTCGAGGATGATGGCCTTGTCTGCAAGCTCCTCGATAACATCGGACCAATGAGATGTAATTACCATGGTCATGTTGTAAGCCTTAACAGCCCTTTCGATGACATCGTGGACAACATCTGCAGTCCTTGGGTCAAGGGTACCTGTAGGTTCATCAGCAAGAAGCAGCATTGGATTTCTTACAAGTTGTCTTGCAAGAACTACCCTCTGTTTTTCCCCACCGCTTAAGTCACGTGCAACATGCATCATACGATGGGACAATCGTACATCCTCAAGAAGCTCCATTGCCCTTGACATAGCATCATTACCAGTGTAACCGATCTCAGTAAGAGAGTTCATGACATTTGCAACTACCTGGTCATCACCATACAGTGCGAACGTACGCTGGAGCATGATTGCGATCCGTTTGGAAACGTTTTTGCGTTCGTGAGCATGAAGGGACAATGCAACAAAGTCCGCATCAAATGCTTTCATCACGTCACCCTTACAGTGACGGCATGTTTCACCTACCTTGCTTGGCGGATCGATATGATCACATTTATCACATCTTGCCAAATGATAGATGATCGAACCAGAGATATTCTCATATTCTTCGGCTCCCCTCAAAGCGTGCATCAGGATGGTTTTTCCTGCGCCACTTCGACCCAAAATTCCAATGACCTCACCTTCATTGATGTTAAGATTAATGTTTTTCAGAACATTAACACCATCATAAGATATAGTCAGGTCTTTGACCTCAATGAACAATGACATTTGCTTTCCTCCGATATTGGCTGAGCGTAAGTACCTGTTTGTTACATGATATTTTATGCTACTTAACAGATTTGTACTTTCTGTACAAAACCGCTAAAGTGTCGCTTATACTACGTTTGAATTTGAAACATTATTAAGAATTTATCCTCTACGGATATATCAGCATTACATAATGCAGTACATAAACATAACGCATTGCCATATCGCCGTTAACATTCAAAAACAATATCAAACGAAGCAATACCGCATTCAGACAACAGCAAAAATTGCATTACAGAGAATCAACGATGTCCAGAACTTCCCTGATATCCCTGATCACCACATCTGCAGATCTCTCCAGTTTTTCGGGGCGTTCATCCCCCTGTTGAAGCGTTACAACGCCAATATCCGCAGCCCTCAAGGCAAGGATATCATTCATACCATCGCCAACCATCAAAACACGGTCATATTTCTCTTTCAGGTCAAGAACTATACGTGCCTTTTCGCGGGTAGTGGCAATATCGTACACCCTTTCCATAGGTATATCGATGCATCCTGCAAGCTGCTTGAGATTTCGTCTGCTGTCACCTGATGCAATATAAACATCCACCCCGCGTGCTTTCAATTGATCGATGGTACCCTTAGTATCATGGAACATTCGGCCTCCTGTACTTAGGACATATGGAACAGTGTGATCATTTCTATCAACGATTATGCCTGCTGCCACATAGAATATTTTAGGGCAATGGACCTTCACCGCATCGACCACCTGAAGGATATCACCTATCTTAATATTGCTATCCTTGATTATATCATAAGCCTCGTCCAAAGAAAAAGGAATACTTGCACAACTTATATCGATAGCTACCCCATGATCTTCAATGAAATCAATAACGCGCATGTTGCGGTCAACACTAAGGATCACAGCCGGCTCTGTATGAAGCACTATCAGTGCACGACCCTTGCGCTGAGCTACAAGAGCAGTACTTTCCACACCTGTGATCGTTTTCCCGCTGTTAATATCCTTTGCCACACGATACATGTGTAACAGGGTTCCTGCACTATCAAAAACTGCAGCTATGCTTTTTTGCATGTTGGTATGATTCGACATAACCAATTATTAATCTTATGTTCTCAAAAAAGAGAAGTGATCCTTTCAATCACTTACGATAACAATTTCAGCAGGGTTCTCAACAATTATCTCAGGACTGCCTTTGTATTCAATGACCTTCCCGGTCACCATCACATGCTTGCCATCATAGTAAACCTCAGGACTCTGCAGGAACCGGTCCCAATCTTCCGACCAGATCACGACAGTAAAATAACCTTCATAAGGATCATGGAAATTGAGGTAAATAATACCATTCCCATCATGTTTTGTTGTGCGCACCACAGTTCCCTCAACAGTTACCGTCTGCCCCACATATTTTCCTGCATCAAGATAAGAGATAATAGTCTTTGATACTTCCTGAGAGGCTGCCTCAGACCATAATCCTACGCCCCTTTCCATTGCATAGGATTCAGAGCCCTCCAGTTGATCCTGATAGTATGTATCCGGCTCATAGGTTTTTGAAACCGCCAATCCCGAAAGCACCAGATCATTGTTCACCATACTACCATCAAGCCAGACATATCTTAACAGACGTCCATATCGATCCGTATCGCTCACATCTGCTTCGAGCCTGACCGTCCTTCCAGGAAGATTGTCGATCATATACTGTTTTGCTTCATCATAATATGGCTCCCCCCTTTCAGGAGTGTCCACCCCGATAAGACGGACCTTCTCACCAGTAGATATGACAAAGGTATCCCCATCGATAACCTCTGTCACATTTGCAAAAGTAACAGTTAGCTCCGGAGCTGCCTCATCAGGGCCAACACATCCTGATAGTGAAAGGATGGAACTTAAGAGGAACAGACTCAAAATGATCTTACGCATAGGAGGAGGTTTTCATCAAGATATTTCAAGTTTCCTCCAAATACCAACGTGTCAAAAATAGAAAAAAAGAGATGATACTTTTCAGAAATATATCATACCGAAAGATAATAGTTTACTATATATACAAGGTTAGCAAAGGAAACTTGTTACGTTAGTAAGTGTCCTTCAATAGAACAATTTTATCCACAGGAAGGTAACTAGATTGCAGAACCACACTTTACCAAAAATACTGGTTGTCGATGATAACCAGAAGATCTTAGAACTGATGGAGGCCTACCTGACCTCTGACTATGAAGTACTAACTGCTTACAATGGAAAAGAGGGTCTTGACATCATTAAAAAAGAAGACATCGACCTTGTTCTGATAGACATTATGATGCCTGATATAGAAGGATACGAAGTTTGCAACATATTGAAAAATGATCCACGCACCCAATTTATACCTGTGATAATAGTATCCGCCCTTTCAAACAGGAAAGATCGCATAAAAGGATTTGAAGCCGGTGCTGATGAGTTCCTGACAAAACCTGTTGATCAGCTGGAACTTAAAACAAGGATCCGATCACTTCTAAAGATCAAGGAACTTAACGAGAAGAATGAATCTGAACGCAACCTTGCACGCAATTACCTGAACATTGCCGGAGTTATGATCACGGTTTTTGGTACTGACCGAAAGATCCAGCTAATGAATAAAAAAGGATGCGAGATAATCGGTTGCAGAGATGGTTCTTTGATCGGAGCAGACTTTTACGAAACACTGGTGCCCGAAAGATACAGAAAAGAGGGAATTGAACAATTCTACCGTTTTATCGGAGGGAATACAGAAGGCTTAGAAAGCTTCGAAGCCCCAATTCTGAGATTGGATGGCAAGGAGAGACACATACAGTGGCATAACTCACTCCTGCATGACAGAGAGGGAGAGATCATCGGAGTCTTATGCTCGGGGGAAGACATAACCGATAGAAAAAGGGCTGAAGAGGCACTTATCAAAGCAGAGGAGATACATGAGAAGGAGATACATCATCGGATCAAGAACAATCTTCAGGTAATTTCCAGCCTTCTTGACCTTGAGTCATCCAAATTCAGTGACCCGGATATTGCCAGTGCTTTCGAGAAAAGCAGGGACAGAGTCCATTCAATCGCAATTGCCAATGAGAGAATTTACCGTTCAAAAGAGAAGGGAAAAGTCAATTTTTCCAATTATGTGCAGGATGTCGTGAACTACCTGTAGCACATGAACGAACACCAGATCGAGTTAATAGACATAAATATCGAATCAAAGGACATTTTCATGAACTTTGATACCGCAACGAATCTGGGGTTGATATTAAATGAGCTTATTATAAACAGTTTCAAATATGCTTTCTCGGATGGAAAGGGAACCATCTCCATTAGTTTCCAGCAAATTGACGATCGTTTCACCCTTATAGTAGAAGATGATGGCATTGGATTCTCTGTAAAGGATATATTAGAAACAGACACCCTTGGCCTAAAACTGGTAAATGAACTTGTAGAACAGATCCAGGGCGAGATCCATATTGATGGAAGTTCAGGCTCAAAGTATACTATCAACTTCCGGAATTTAGTCCCTTCCAAAAAAGACTTATCCTTTGAAAATAAACTCTAATGTAGCAAGCAACTTTGCAACGAATGAGAGATTATGAACACCAGGCAAATAATAATCATAGCACTGCTTATAATTGCACTTGTAATTCCGGGTTCCAGCCTGTTAGGTGAAAAGGAATATCCCAAATTCTTAGAAGAACCATGGGACCATTCCCCAATTACAGTGTATATAGATGAGCAGAACACACCCCCGCATTACAGCCCATCATATCAACCCACGGTGATCAGGGCCCTGGAATACTGGGAAAATGGTGGAAACGGAAAGCTTAGTTACACACCTGTTTTTGAACTTACCAATACTTCTGATGCAGACATCTACATAATGTGGGTGGAGAATATGGAAGAGGTCACCGGTGCAGAAGAAGGAGTTGCCGGTTTTTGCAGACCGATGATCGCTAATGGTCGATACGTCCACGCAGACATCGTCCTGGAGGTAGGGGATTACAAAGGTTATTCCTGGCAACAATACGGCGATGACAATATGGAACAACTTGTCACTCATGAACTTGGTCATGCCCTTGGACTTGGCCACAGCAATGACATAAGGGACATTATGTACCCCACCTATGAGCAAAGGGAGAATCTGAATCCACTTCTTGTAGAAACAACCTATCCGCTTATAGTCATAAGCATATTGATAGCCATTGGGATATCAGGATATCTTGGAGTAGGCTGGTTACGATATCACAAAAGAAGGAAGCGGCTTGAGAATGAACTTCTCAAAGAGATGAAGTGACCGCCACGTTGTAAAATTGAGCAGAACAATTACCCGGAGATAAAAATGAAAGGAAAGCGTTTGAGGGCGTTCTGTCTGATTATTCCACTTCCGGGACTGGCATCAAAGTGGAAAGCCTTCAAAAAGAAAGCTTGAAGAACTTGGGCTTTTAAATGATAGCTGAAAAGAACGTTCAGAAGGACATTAATTTAAATAGTTTAGAAACCTCCACTCATTTGAAAGGCTTTATACGTTAACTTCTTATACAGAACGTAGAATTATAAGCACAGATTTATCCATTAATAAAAAACTTGACGCTTTTTTACGAGTGACAGGAGGATCATAAATGAAACAGCAGGTAGAGGTTAAAGAACTTAAAGAAGGTAAGTACGTACTTGAAGGTGATGAACCATGTGTGATCAAGAGCATCACAAAATCAAAACCAGGTAAGCATGGTTCCGCAAAGGCAAGAATCGAAGCAATTGGTATCTTCGACGGTCAGAAGCGTTCCATTATAAGCTCAGTTTCCGCCAAGACATACGTTCCAATCGTAGAACGTAAGACAGCACAGGTATTGTCCATTTCCGGAGATGTTGCTCAACTCATGGACATGGAAGATTACTCCACATTCGAACTATCCGTCCCTGAACAGTTCAAGGACAGAGTCGTTGAAGGCGGAGATATCACATACCTTACATCCATGGGCAAGATGAAGATCGACCTTAGATAAACCCTTTTTAAAGGGATAATATGTTCTACCGGCCTGGCATGATGGATGCACTGGCAGATCCCGAATCTGCCGAGTATGTCCTTTTTGGAGTACCATTTGATCGTACATCCTCATTCCGTGCCGGGAGCAGATGGGCTCCGGATGCTATGCGGAGTGCCTCTGCAAATTTTGAAAGTTATAACTCTTTTTTTGACATTGATCTTGCTGAGCTTCCCATATATGATGCAGGGAACTTCGAAGCAGGAGTTCTGGTCGAAGATGTGCTTAGTGAGCTCTATCTGGACGTCATTGGAATTACTGATGAAGGAAAGATACCCATAATGATGGGCGGAGAACACTCCCTTACCCTACCATGTGTTAAAGCCTGTGCGAAGAACGCAGATGGAGAATTTGGAGTTGTCGTACTGGATGCACATTTTGACCTTCGTGATGAATTTGAAGGTGTGAAGTACAACCATGCCTGCGTGTCAAGACATATACGTGACGAGGTCACTGATAATTATGTGACCATAGGTGTACGAAGTGGCCCAAGGGAAGAATGGGATTTCGCAAAAGATAATGACATCTGTTATTATACACCTGAGGATGTCGCTACCAAGGGACCCGAAGTACTTGTTCAGGAAATAAAGGAATATCTTAACTGCGACAGCATCTACCTGTCACTGGACATGGATGCCCTCGATCCTGCATATGCACCTGCACTGGGAACACCGGAACCATTCGGCCTTAGTTCTGTGGAAGTAAGAGATATCGTAAGAGGACTTGCCCCCATGTCAGTGGGTTTCGATGTAGTGGAGATCGCACCCGAATATGACAGCGGCCAAACTGCCATCCTTGGTACAAAACTTATCCGCGAATTCATTGCTGCACACGCTGCTTCAATGAACTGATATTTCTTCATGGTTAAGTTTATACACACCCCCAACAATCATATGGACAGAGACCATGACAGAGGAAATAATAGTAGTTTGCCCAATGTGTTCACCAAAGGATGCAGTGGGACATGATGTTTTAAGACCAGGACAGAACCCTGTAGTCCAATGCCACGAATGCGGAGCAGTGCATCCCGCTACAATCGAAGAAAAAAAGCCTGTTAAAGTTAAGGTTATCGTCAGCAAGGATGACGTTTCATTCACACTTCACACAGACATCGACGCCGGAGAAATGATCTATATCGATGACGAACTTGTGGTAGATGATGAAGAAGCAGATGAGGTATACCCGATCATCGTCACTGCTATCGAATCAGGCGGTCGTCGGTTAGACCGGGAAGCGATCGAGAACATCGATGTAATCTGGGGACGTGCCACAGACGAAGTTACCACAAAGATATCAATAAAGGTCCGCAACGGATCGACATCTGTGGAAAAAAGAGTGCCGGGAGAATTCGAGTTCGTTGTAGGCCAGAACTACAATGCTGAAAGGAAGGATTTCCACATAACCAAGATCAAGATAAGGGATGGAGGATTCCAGTCCCGTAAAGGAGATCGAGTTCCTGCTAAGTATATCAAACGTATCTTTGCTACCGAAGCACATAAAAGAGGATGGGGAGAGGCAAAGACTTCATGGAGTTCGAAGAGAGAAGAAAGATACTGATAGATTCCCTGAAGATAAACGGGATCAGTGACAGAGTCCTTGGCGCGATGATGCACGTCCCAAGGCACCTTTTTGTACCTGAGAGATTTCAGGAGACCGCATATATGGACATGCCCCTCCCTATCGGGCATGACCAGACGATCTCGGCACCACACATGGTCGCGATCATGTGTGAACTGCTGGACATTTCCAGTGGAATGAAGATCCTGGAGGTTGGAAGTGGGTCGGGCTACAATGCTGCTGTTATGGCAGAACTTGTAGGAGATGAAGGTCACATCTATACAGTGGAACGCATACCCGAGCTGGCTTATTTTGCAGAGAAGAACCTCAAAAGAGCAGGATACAGGAATGTCACCGTTCTTCAGGACGATGGGTCCTGTGGCCTAGCCGAACATGCACCCTATGAACGGATCAGTGTGACCTCTGCAGCACCGGAAGTTCCACGACCACTTATTGATCAGCTGGCACCTGAAGGCATAATGGCGATCCCGGTAGGCAATGGTGAGCAGCAACTTGTCGTTGTGAAAAAAGATATGAAAGGCAAGGTCAGCTACAAGTCTTGGGGAGCTGTTATTTTTGTGCCACTTATTGGGAAGTATGGATATTGAAGATCATATCAGCAAACCATGCTTTTTAACAATATTTTTTACTTATCTAACCTAACTTTTCCTAAACATATATACACACGCCAAACTATATACTCATACATAGATTTATGACCTGAGATAGGCGGATTATATGGAAACTAGAAAAATACAGCAGACCGGCGGATCCACATATATTGTATCCCTTCCAAAGAAGTGGGCCGAACGTGCCGGAATTACAACTGGTTCACAGGTAACGCTCCAGCCACAGCAAGATGGAACCCTAAACATTGCAGCTGAGGGAAGTTCCAGAAACTCTAAAAAAAAGAATATTATTGATGTTAACGCATGCTTTGGAGACGAACTTGTAAGGCTGCTGATAGCAGCATATCTATCGGGTCCGGACATAATTGAGATCAGGGCCAACCGAATACAGGCTGAGCAAAAGAAGATCATAAGGAACATCTGTTACAAGCTCATTGGGCCGGAGATCATCGAAGAGACCGCAAACTCTGTGCTGATCCAGGACCTTTTGAATCCCAACGAGGTTTCAATTAAAAAAAGTGTCAGGAGAATGTTCCTGATATCAAATTCAATGTTGAAGGACGCAATGCAGGCACTGAAAACCCAGGACCACGACCTTGCGCTTGATGTTATCGAACGTGATGACGAAGTGGACAGGCTTTTCCTGCTTATTTCAAAACAGTTCAGGACAGTACTTCGGGGAAGCCGCCTTCCCGATACATCAGAGACCACAATTGATGAGTACCACGACCTGCGTCTTTCTGCAAGTTCACTGGAACGTATCGCAGACCACGCATTCAAGATAGCAAAGATAGCAGCCACACTTGACAGCCCGATACCGGCAGATACCATGGCACTCATCGAAAGCTCCAGCACCACTTCAAGGGATATGGTGGAAGATGCCATAGATGCATTATACAACCAGAACACTGATCTTGCCAACCAGGTGATATCAAAGGTCGATGGTACGAAAGCAAGGATAAATGAACTGAACGCATCACTTCTTGACCTTGATTCCCCTGAAGCGATTGTGGCGCTGGGGACCGTGGCAGACAGTATCGACAGAATAGGAGAGTACGGGGCAAATATTGCAGAATTTGCGATCAATCTGTCAATGGCAATTGTCCAGAGCAAATAATGGTCCAATGAGGTCAGGACGGAACAGGATCAAATGAAAATTTAAGCGATTATTTATAAGGTATGAGTAATATCAAATCATCATAGATTTTAGTAGATATCACGATCTAACTCGGAGGAAATGGATGGGCGTAATAAGATCTTTTAAGAAAAATTTTTCAAACTTCTTCAAGAAGTTGTTTAACAAAAAGAATGCAAGGATAGGAATCTATGGTCCGCCTAATGCCGGGAAGACAACTCTTGCAAACAGGATAGTCAGGGACTGGACCGGTGACGCAATGGGTTCTGTTTCACACATTGCTCACGAAACACGCCGTGCAAGGCGTAGAGAAGGTGTGACCATACAGTCCAACGGCGGTTCCATTAGCCTTGATATTATTGACACCCCGGGTCTTGCTACCAAGATCGATTTCCATGAGTTCATGGAACAGGGTATGAATGAAGCAGAATCCAAGAGAAGAGCAAAGGAAGCTACTGAAGGTGTTATTGAAGCTGTGAAATGGCTGGAGAACCTTGACGGAGTTATCCTGGTGATGGATGCTACGGAAGACCCTTACACACAGGTCAATGTAACGGTCATAGGCAACATGGAAGCACGAAGCCTGCCTCTGCTGATCGTTGCGAACAAGGTAGATCTGCCGGAGTCATCCCCATCTACAATAAGAGAAGCATTCCCACAGCATCCAATGGTAGCAATATCAGCCCTTGAAGGAAAGAACATAGAAACTTTCTATGATGAGATCGCTAAGAGGTTTGGGTGATCGCAATGCAGGGTATTCAAATGGACTTGGTCTCAGAGGACAGGCTTGCAAAGATGCCACCTGTTGAGAAGATCAGATTTATTATAGACGAGGTCAAGAGTGGCAAGATCCTTGTTCTTGAGAAAGGACTCACTCCCGAAGAGGAGGCAACTCTTATCGAAATGACCATGACACAGATCCAGCCGGATGACTTTGCAGGCATTGAAATGGAAAGTTACCCTTCACAACCAGATGGCTCGTTGATCGGAAAGCTGTTCAAGAAGAATGTTGTACGCACCAGACTTACTGTAATTGGGCCTGCAAATAAGTTAAAAACACTGAAAAAAGATCGTGACATGATAAGTGCACTTGTGTCAAACAAATAACCGCGTGGTAAATTAATGAAAAACTCTTACGATAGATCCAGGACCAACGTCCAGGTCCATTCCCTTTCATCCTATGAGATGGGAAGTGACGACGTGAATGTGGTCTGCACTTATGGTAAGATATCGGTATGGTTTGGCCGGCAGACCCCTGATGTCGTAGTAGGCCAGACCCTTATTGCCATCTCAAAAGTAGATAAATCAGCAGTCTACGAAACCGAGCTTATTTGTGATTTTGATTCCATAACCAACTATGAAAGCAATGGATATGTGCTGGTATCATATGCTAAAGCAGATAATGGATATCGCGCCATGTTCAATGTGCCATTCCATAGCAACAAAGCACTGTTCCACCTGGCAGAGAATATTATCGAAGAACTGAAGACCGGTGATGCTAATCTGGACATCTACTGGAACGGCGACGATTCGGATATTACCAAGCTTTCAGATGAATTCAGGAAGATAAAAGGCTGGAGCATAAAAGAGATTATATACAAAGAGTAAGGTAAGCGCTGATACTTGCCCTTAAGTGCAGGAGGAATATAGTTAATGAAAGATATAATATCTTCAACAGAGTGCGAACATTTGATCTCATCCATCGAGCTTATGGCACATCATCTCGAAAGTGTAGCCGAAAGCATTGACAAAGAAGACATCAGACAGATGTTAACACAAATCATGGAAGCTGACAGCATCTTTGTCATGGGAGCAGGTCGTTCCGGTCTCGTGGGAAAAGCATTTGCAATGCGCCTGATGCACCTTGGACTGCGATCCTATGTCGTCGGAGAATCAACTACTCCTGCAGTCCGTAAAGGAGATGCAGTAATTGCAATATCCGGATCAGGAGAAACAAGATCTATCTCAGACCTTGGCAGGATCACAAAAGATATCGGTGCAACCCTTATCACAGTAACATCAAACAAGGAATCAACCCTTGGCAATCTTTCTGACATCGCCATGGAGATCAAAGGAAGAACAAAGGACGATACCGGAGGCTACCTCGAAAGGCATATGCGAGGAGAATATTCACACCTCACACCACTTGGAACATCCTTTGAGATATCATCACTCGTTTTCCTGGATGCAATGGTAGCAGAACTTATCTCCATTACCGGAGCTTCCGAGGACGATCTGAAATCACGTCACGCCAAACTTGAGTAAAGAGGATCTGACATGAGTTCCAAAGAATTTGCACAAAGGGTTCTCAATGTAGATATATCCGGCATCAGGAAGATGTTCGAAGCTGCCGGATCAGATGCTATCAACCTTGGCCTTGGCCAGCCCGATTTTGACACGCCTGCACACATAAGGCAGGCAGCCATCGATGCCATTAACGAGGGATTTACAGGATACACCTACGGATCAGGCATTGTAGAATTAAGAGAAGCATTGAGCCGCAAATTCGAACGGGACAATGGATTCGAGGTCAGCCCGGACGGCATCATAGTAACATCCGGAGCATCCGAGGCACTCGAGATAGCTCTTGCAGCACTTGTCGATCCCGGTGACGAGGTCATGATCGCAGATCCCGGATTTGTATCATACAATGCACTAACGGGATTTATGGGAGGAAAAGTTGTCGGAGTTCCGCTCGGGGAAGACCTGACAATGAGACCGGAGAACGTTCTTGAGAGAATCACTCCGAAAACAAAAGCAATTATCGTTAACTCCCCATGTAACCCCACCGGCGGAGTACTTTCAAAAGCCGATATGAAGGCTTATGCAGATATTGCAGATGATCATAATGTCACTCTCATTTCTGATGAGGTCTATGAGTACTTCATCTATGAAGGGGAACACGTAAGCCCTGCACAGTTCACGGATAATGTGATCACCATCAATGCAGTTTCCAAAACATACTCCATGACCGGATGGCGCGTGGGCTATACTGCTGCCAATCAGGAATACACTGAACAGATGCTGAAAGTTCACCAGTACGTACAGGCCTGTGCCAACTCAATTGCACAAAAAGCTGCACTTGCAGCCATCACCGGACCACAGGAATCAGTATTTGAAATGCGTGACGAGTTCAAAAGACGCAGGGATGTACTTGTTAAAGGTCTCAATGAGCTTGGAATGGAATGTGAAACACCAAAAGGTGCATTTTACATGTTCCCAAAGGTGGATGACAGTGCAGAAGTTGCTACAAAATTGATATCAAACGGTGTTGTAGTAGTACCCGGAACTGCCTTTGGACAGAACGGTGACGGTTATATAAGGATCTCTTATGCCACATCCATGGAGGATATCAACAGGGCACTTGAGATCATGAAAAAAGTACTTTAATCAGTCAAAGAGAGACTGATCATCTTCATTTTCTTTTTTGTTCTCGTCGATCATTTCGACAAGCTTGTCTACAATGGAATCAATGTTCTCACCAGTAGCAGTAGACATTTTCACATCTACAAATTCAGGCAGTTCGAACCTTGGATGATCAGATTTGTTCGCCACCACGTAGACCGGCAGTTCAAAGTTCTGGACAACTTCATCCAGCAAGCGCTTCTGGTCTTCAATCTCATAACCGCATGTCTCACTTGCATCGAGGATAAAGAGCACAACAGCATCCAGGTATTTAATAGCAGTTACTGCCTGCCTTTCAACATCATTTCGTTCAGCCATCGGCCTGTCCAGAAGACCAGGAGTATCGATCACCTGATAACGTTCAAGACCTCGCATGAAATGACCGATCAGAACACCTTTAGTTGTGAAAGGATAGGATGCAACTTCAGGACTTGCACCGGTGATCATTGAAACAAAGCTGGATTTTCCCACGTTCGGATAGCCGGCCACAACAATGGTAGGCTCATCACGCACATCAGGAAGCGTCCTCAGCAGATTGCGGGCCTCGTTCAGGAAAACGAGGTGTTTGCTGACAGTTGACATTATAGATCCCATACGTCCAAATGCCTCTTTACGTGTTGAAACAGGATCCTTGCTACTACGGATCTTACCAACATACTCCCTGGATATCTCATGGAGCTTGTTACTTGCCCAGTCAACCCCACCAAGGGCCTGACGAAGATCATCAACACCTACCACTATGTCAGCGAGCTCATAATAGAATTCAGGGAGGTCATCAAAATTCGGGAAACGCCTGACAATGTTCGACAGGTTATCAGAAAGAATGTTACCGGAGGTCATGATCATTGATTCATGCGCCCTCATGGCACTATCCTTGTCCCTTACGGTCTTGCCTGCTTTTGCACGCGTAGCTCTTCGAAATGCCTTGTCTATAAGTTCATCAGAAGTAGGGACAGTGTGAATCTTCTCAAATATCATAATTTTTACCTTTTATATTCAGGCTGAAACTCTCGTAAGCTATATAGTTTTGTTCCTTGAGAAGTATTTTTCATTATCATCCATTTCAAATCCTACAACATGTATATATAGTTCTTTTGAGTAAGTTTATCGAAAGAAAACGGTGATCTCATGGAACTTACACCTATTCAAAAAGAGATAATTATCGAATTGATCAACCTTCAACGTCAGAAGGATTCAGCAGTAAAAGGCGAAGAGATCGCTGAGCTTATAGACAGGAACCCCGGTACCGTAAGGAACCAGATGCAATCACTCAAGATGCTGGGACTAGTCGAAGGTGTACCCGGTCCAAAAGGCGGTTATCGCGCTACAGGTGCAGCATATGAAGCACTGAATGTTACATCCATGGACAAGGAAGCCGAAGTTCCACTATACAGAAATGAGGACATGGTCAAGGGAGCTACTGTTGCAGAGATCAGTTTTACAACAGTAAGGCATCCTGAAATGTGCAGCGGCAGACTGAAAGTGCTAGGAAATATCAAGGAATTCGCCGGAGGAGACCTTGTTCAGGTAGGACCCACACCGGTAAACCGCCTGATAGTAAGGGGAGAGGTAGTTGGACGAGATGATACAGAAAATCTGTTACTGTTCAAGATAACCGAAATGGTTTCCCTGCCAAAGAAGTCAGTTAAGCATTATATAAAGAAAGATACGATCTCGGTCGATGCAAACGCAACCATTCAGGAAGCTGCACGTGTATTTATCAAAAATAAGATACATGGTGCTCCGGTAGAAGAGCATGGAAGGATAGTAGGCATAGCAACTTTCATGGATATCGGGGAAACTCTTGCAAGTGGCAAGATCAACCTCAAAGTAAAAGATATCATGACGAAGAACATCATCACAATAGACGGCGAATCGTCCCTCAGTGATGCTGTGAAAATGTTCGATGATCACAACATCGGCAGACTAATTGTCACAGTTGAGGGAGTTCCAAAAGGAATGATTTCAAAAACAGACGTATTGCATGAATTGGTCGTATACTGATACGACCTTAATGCCTTCTTTTTTTCATTTCTTCAGAGATATCTTCAAGGCTTACACCTGTTGCCGCCAGCATGACAAGAAGATGGAACAAAAGGTCAGAAGTCTCGTAGATGATCTCTTTTTTGTCATCGTCCTTTACAGCAAGGATCGTTTCTGCAGTCTCTTCACCCACTTTTTCAAGGATCTTATTGATCCCTTTCCTGTGTTCAAGAAGAGAACAAACGTATGATCCCTCAACAGGATTGTTCTTGCGATCCATTATCACATCAAATACTTCGTTCAGGACAGACATATCTGCATCAGCCATTGGGAAAACTCCATTATAAACATTTTTTTGTTGTAAATTTAATTATTAAACATTTTTCCGGAACCTAGGATCGGATAACTTAGCTATTGTGCTACTCCTTTAAAAAGGATTTCAATTACCCGATGCTTATTTATACCTAGTTCTTCAAAAATAAATATTGTAACAGTAACCATATGCTGTAGGTATCGAACGCTGAATACTAAACACTGAATATTCCGGAGATAATAAGGAGGAAGGAAATTGATAGCAGAAAACATGCAGGTCAAAGACGTTATGACAAGAGGAGTAGTAACGGTACCGATGGAATCAAATGCTGTTGAAATAGCCAGGACAATGGCAGACAATAATGTCTCTGCCATAGTGGCTATAGAAGAGAACGGTGAAACCTTTGGCGTCATATCTGATGTAGATATCCTACGCAAAATGAAGGACAAGAACTGGGAGATATCTTCAGTTGAAGACATTATGTCCGACTCAGTAGAAACGATAAGCCCATCCTCCACCGTTCATGATGCTGCAGACCTGATGGTTGATAAAAAAGTACACCGCCTGATCGTCATGTCCGAAGAGACCGTAGGTGCTTCCTACCGACCGATAGGAATACTCAGTGCAAGAGACATAATCAAACAGCTGTTCCAGAAATAACGGATCAGCTTTCTTTTTTAAGAAGATAATGATTCTAAGGATAAGAAGCAATGTGACGTTGGCTTGTAATCCTACAAAATATGACGGAATCATGTTGGTTTATAATCCAACGTCTTGACTCAGTAATCAATATTCAGATATATCTGTTTTGGTCACCAAATAAAAAAAGAGAACTGAGAGGTAACTCTCAGATCTTTCTTGGATCAGTTATCTCGCCTGTAAGTGCAGATGCTGCAGCGGTTGCAGGTGAACTAAGATATACGAATGATTCCGGACTACCTTCACGTCCCTTGAAGTTACGGTTGGATGTTGCCAGACCGACCTCGCCATCACCGAGCAGACCAAAGGACCCGCCCATACATGGACCACAGCATGGGGACTCGACCATTGCACCAGCTTCCATGAACTGTTCTACGTATCCTGCACGCAGTACCTTCATGTATTCTGTCCTTGATGCAGGAATGATAAGCAGACGTACGCCTTTTGCGACTGGTTCATCACCCATCATCTCAGCCACGATCTTGATATCCTCAAAGCGACCGTTGGTACAGGAACCAACAAAGATCTGGTCAAGCTTAGTACCTTCAACTTCGGTTACCGGCTTCACATTGTCAACATTGTGAGGACATGCGACCTGTGGTTCAAGATCAGATACATCGTAGTCATGGAACTCTGCATATTCTGCTTCATCATCGGATTTCCAGTATGGATCCAGCTTGTAATCAGGAATACGCTCCTGGAGGTATGCCTCTGTTACCTTGTCCGGTTCGATGATACCTGCTTTTCCACCCATTTCAATTGCCATATTGGAAACTGTCATACGTTCTGAGATCGAAAGATCCTCGATGGCGGAACCGGCATATTCAGCTGCCATGTACCTGGCGCCCTCTGCACCGACATCGCCGATCAGGTGCAGGATGAGATCCTTGGAATAGACATTTTTTGGAAGCTTTCCGTTAACCTCGAACCTGATCGTGTCAGGAACCTTGAACCAGAGCTTTCCGGATGCGAAAACTGCTGCCATATCGGTCGATCCGACACCGGTAGAGAAAGCACCAAGGGAACCATATGCACATGTGTGTGAGTCAGAGCCCACGATAAGATCACCGGGCCTTACATGCCCCATCTCAGGCATGACCTGATGGCAGACACCTTCATAAACGTCATAGTTCAGTATGTCCTGCTCCTTTGCAAATTTTCGGAGCATAATGTGGTTTGCAGATGCATGGAGAGAATCAGCAGGGACCTGATGGTCAAAAACGATCACGATCTTGCTTGGGTCCCAGACCTTTTTCTCTTCCTTGTCACGCATGATGTCGTAGAAACCCTCTACTGCGAGTGGTCCTGTGATGTCGTGAGTCATTGCACGATCGATGTTCGCAAGTACAAACTCTCCTGCTTTCACCGGTTTTCCTGAAGCTTTGGAGAAGATCTTCTCTGAGATCGTCATTGGATGATCATTACTATTGGCCATGGTAATCAGTCCAATTAAGGCATATCTTATAAATAAAACAATCGATGAACATGGTCACTCATATAATTTAAGTGAAAAGATGGACATTCCAGTACAATCATGAACAACAAAGCTGAGATCCCCACCTGAAAGGATATTATTGAAAATATCAAGCGAGCCAGGAGAGGTATGTATTTCCTCAAAATTTTCATAGAGAAGGGTCGTATCTTTTATTTCTGTAACATACCTCTCGACCAGATCCCTTGCAAGAATAATGGAATCCTCATAAGAGATATCATCTCCCAATCCCTCACACTCAGAGGTATTTAACTCCCCATTGTTGATATAGAAAGGATAGGTCCTGCAAAGCATCGACCTGTTAGCATAAATACTGCATCGGTTGTGAACGTTACCTTCGCAAAAGTCATCATTGCACAGGTCATCTTCACCACTGACCCCCCCATCATTTCCAAGAAAAAGACAGTCTCCCGACTCCTTCCTTTTAAGCATCCAGCCAAAAGTGTTCAGCCGTCCTTTCGAATCGAGCTCGAACTCATGAAGATGTTCACGAACGGAAGATGAAGAGTACATATCCATCCCATCCGGAAGCATTGGAATAGCAGCATCTTTAGGACATGTCGAACACCCTTCCAGCATTTCCCTATCCGCAGATGTAAGAAAAACACGGTTGTCACCGCCTGATCTTTTACAACAGCTTCCACACATCCGACATGAGAAACCGATCTCACGTATCTGTGATGCAATATCTTCAATTAAAATAGAGCCGGCAGCTTCAAGCTCTTCCTGAAGGCCTTTGATCAAAGACTGCCGGTAATTAGAGAACATGGTCTGTTATTCGTATTAAGTATCAGAAGATTTATTCTACAGTCTCGTCAACACCTATCGCATTGAGGAATTTCTTAACAACTGCTTCGTTGACAAGCCTCAGAAGTGTTTGACGATCCTTTATATCGCTGAACACTCCAAGCGGGATCTGGGCTCCTGCAGCATTTGAATGACCTCCTGCGGCTTCCTCTCCGAAGGCCTTCCTGAGCACTTCACCGAGGTTGACCCTGATATCATTGCTTCTGCCTGAAAGGAAGATCCGGTCTTCGGAAACCCCGAAAACAATGGATGTTGAAACCCCTTCAAGATTAAGCAGATAATCAGATGCCTGCGGAAGTGTATCACGGTCACGAACTACACCAACATTGGTCAGGAGATAACTGCCGATCACCTGCCTGTTAATAATGGCTTCACCAAGGATATCAAGTGTCTCAAGAGACATGGATGGCCGTTCAAGCTGGTCCAGTATCTCATGGTCAGCCAGAGGATAAAGGAATGCTGCTGCAGACAGGTCTGCTGAATCCGTGTTTCTCCTGAAATCCAGTGTATCAGTCCTGATACCATAAAGCAGAGCCGTTGCAAGCTCACTTTCAATTTCGATATTAAGCTCCTGGAGATACTTGGTAAGTATTGTGGCGGATGCTCCTACGTTGGGGCGAATATCCACAAAATCAGCATCGATCTCAATCTCCCCCAGAGGGTGGTGGTCAAGGACGATGCCAAGATGCGTACCCGAAGAGAGCATGTTATTAGCACCAGGCACAGCGCAATCCACCATTGCAATATCATCAAATTCAGAGATATTGTGTTCTTCCATCCTGTTAAGGTCAATACCAAGGAGGTTTACGAATGCTTTGTTCTCCTGATGGCCTATCTCACCATGGTACAGAATAGATGATCTCACATCAAATGAATCCGCGATCTTTTGCAGTGCAAGAGCACTGGCAATTGCATCCGGATCAGGATTATCATGAACTACAATAGCAAGGTCTTTGCCGGAAATTCCTTTGAACCACTGGGACAATTTGTTTCCACGGCGCAGGGATTCTGCACGACCCAGAGACCTTGCGACCGATCTTGCAACCAGTCTTGAAGGCATTACAACAAGATCTGCACCAAGTCCGTCCATCTCCTGCATACTTATGACATCAGATGCCCTGGCAACGCAGTAAGTATCATCCAGTTCCAGACTGGCTATGTTTTCAAGTGCCTTTTTATTGGCATCATTATCAGAACTCAGAACAAGTATTCCGGAAAGTTCCTTTGGATTTACATGCTGAAAAATATCAGGATCTGAAATATCACCTGCGAAGGCCTCATATGCCTCTTCACGCAGTGTTTCTACCTTTTGTGTGTCCCTGTCAATAATTATAAGGTCTTTATCGAGCTCACGAAGCTCCTTTGCAACAGCAAAACCGATACTTCCACTTCCAAGTATCAGATATGTTGGATTCAACCATTTCTTGACCGGGGCATCCATTTCTTTTAAAGCGGGTATTGTTATACCTCCTTGTAAGCTATAATTCTTTATCCAGTATTAAGGTTCTTTCGGTGAAAAAATGTACAGGAATAAAAGGTCATCGGGAACAACATCGAACTTATTCCGGACATCATCCAAGATCAGTAACATTATTGATACATCTAAATACAATGCAAACTAAAGAATAATAGAGGAACATGAGGTCGATAACATCTTCGCGAATGCAGGCAATCGATGCCAACTGTGAATATCTTGGGCTCAAAGGACTGCAACTTATGGAAAATGCAGGAGCTGCCATTGCACGCGAAGTAAAGGAGCGGATCGGGAGCGGAAAGGTCCTCTTCATTGCAGGCAGGGGGAACAACGGAGGAGATGCGTTCGTTGCTGCGAGACATCTGGCATCAGATCCGAAAATAATGGTTTATGTCGTACTTGCAGGACAGTCAAGCCACATAAGGACAGATGATGCAAGACATAACTTCAATATCCTCAAACACTGCAGTATTAAAGGGACCCTTGAACTCACAGATGCATCACAACTTCAGAATACAGGATGGATCGATGATTCCGATATTATTGTAGATGCACTGCTTGGAACCGGGATCAGCGGAAAACTGAGAGAAACAGAATCCACCATCATCGATCTGATCAACGGATCAGGTAAACCGGTGATCGCAGTTGATGTACCATCAGGCTTTGACCCCGATGGAGGAGAGATTGACAAAGCAGTGATCGCAGATATTACCCTCACTTTTCATGAAATGAAGACAGGACTTACGACATCCCTTGCCGGCGAATATACTTCCGAGGTTAAAGTCGTAAATATCGGAGTATGTGAAGATGCAGAAAAATGCGTCGGAGCAGGGGACCTGAAAGTCCTTCAAAGGCGCCGTGCAGATAGCCACAAAGGCAATTCCGGCAGGATACTTATCGTTGGAGGCGGACCTTATTCCGGTGCACCGGCACTTGCAGCCATGGCAGCGTTGCGAATAGGTGCTGATATTGTCACCGTAGCTGCTCCTGCCAGTGTTGCAGAAACTATTGCATCATATTCCCCTAATATAATAGTAAGACAACTTTCATCAGATATCCTTTGTGAAGAGGATGTTGAAAAGATAGCCGAACTGATAACATCACATGATGTAGTGGTCATTGGAATGGGTCTTGGAAGAGCAGACAGGACAAAAGCAGCGATCTCAAAGATAATACCTTTCTGTAAGAAAGTGGTTGTGGATGCTGATGGACTTTACGGCATCGAACTGCCCGTTCCCGAAGATACAACAATGATCATCACGCCGCATGCCGGGGAATTCAGATCACTTGGAGGTAACGGGCCAGATGATGTGCAGGCATTTTCCAAAGAGAATGGGCTGACCGTACTTCTTAAAGGTAAGGAAGACACCATCAGCAACGGAGAAAGGGTTGCCATCAACAATACCGGTAATGCAGGAATGACGGTCGGTGGCACTGGCGATGTGCTCGCAGGAATTACAGGGGCGCTCTTTGCGATAAGTTCTCCAATGGAAGCAGCATGTTGTGCAGCTTTTATTAATGGTGCAGCAGGAGACCTCGCATTTGAAGAAAAGGGTAATGGACTGATTGCTACTGATATTATAGACAGGATTACAGATGTTATGAAATAAAGGGAGTGGTAAAATGGATAAAAGCAGAAATATAACAGTAGATATTGAAAGGAACAGGGTACGCATAGTTGTCAGCCATGGAGAGGACGAGGAAATAGTGAAACTTTCCATCGCTGAGGCAAAGGATCTACTCACAAAGGTGGGAGATGCTGTCGAAGATTATGACCAGAGAAAACAGGTGCGTATCGACTAAGTGGAGAGAAGTATCAGATGCAGGAATTTAGCCATATAAAGGATGACCGTGCATACATGGTCGACATCAGTAACAAGGACATTGTGAGCAGGTATGCAACGGCTTCCGGAAGAATCAGTCTTACGGACCCGACCATCGAAAGTATCAGAAGTGGAACCGTTGAAAAGGGAAATGTCCTTGCAACTGCAAGGACTGCTGCTATATTAGCGGTAAAGAGAGTACCTGAAATGATACCCATGTGCCATCAGATACCCATCACATCAGTTGATGTGGAATTTGAGATTGGAGATTCGGACGTTACAGCTAATGTTGAGGTCAGGTCTGTAGGAAAGACCGGAGTTGAAATGGAAGCTCTCACCGGAGTCTCCATAGCACTTCTTACGATATGGGATATGGTCAAATCCGCTGAAAAGGATGATACAGGGAACTATCCTTCTACTGCTATCAAAGACATACATGTTGTCAAGAAGGTCAAGGAACAACTGACAAACCAATGACTTTTAATGGTTCAATGTAATAAAGGGGAATTATTGTTAATACCACTTTATCACTATCAATAAAATTATACTGGAGAGGCACATTCTTTGAAAATCATAGCAGGACCTGCATCACAGTTGCTCGCATCACGGGTTGCAAGAGAACTAAATATGGAACCGTCACTTTGTGAGTTCAACCGTTTCCCTGATGGAGAGGTTTACACAAGAGTACTTGAAGACATAACTGATGATGTCACGATCATCCAGAGCACGCCCACTGATTCTGACCTTATTTCCCTGTTGCAGTTGATAGATGCATGCGAAGATGCACCTACCATCACTGTGGTAATACCCTACATGGGCTACGCCAGACAGGACAGGATATTCAAATCCGGAGAAGCCATCAGTGCACGTGCCATTGCCCGCACCATCAAAGCGGACAGGGTCATCACCGTAAATATTCACGAAAAGAGCGTACTTGAACATTTCAGTGCCGATTCTTTCGATCTTGATGCATCCCACCTTCTGGGTAACTACATCAGGTCACTTAATCTGGAAAACCCCTTGATCGTTTCCCCTGATGCTGGTGCTATTGCACTTGCAGAAAGTGCATCCGAAGATGTTGGCATCGAGTACGACTATCTTGAGAAGACAAGACTTTCCGGAGATACGGTTACCATCAAGACAAAGAACATCGATGTTACAGGCAGAGATGTAATACTGATCGATGATATGATCGCAACCGGCGGGACCATGGCAGAATCAATCAAACTGCTACGTAGCCAGGGTGCAAAGGACGTGTACATTGCATGCGTACACCCGGTGCTCACCAAAAACGGTGTCCTGAGACTTTACAATGCAGGCGTACATGAGGTCATTGCGACCGACACGCTGGAAAAAGCACAAAGTCACATCAGTGTTGCACCTCTTATTGCAGATTTCCTGAAGAAATTATAAAAAGACAACAGACCCGGAGTGGTTTTTACATGGTGTTACCCGAAATATGCCCATTGGACAACGAATTAGAATGCAAGGGAAAGAACTGCCACCTATTCCATGTGGATTGGAGGACAGGCGAGGAGAACTGCACCATCGGATACAGTTCAACTCACAAACAAGGCAACCATTCAGACATCGTGTCCGACACCTATGCCGAAGAAACCCGCATGCGCCTTGGATATAAACCGGAACCATTCCCGGAAAGGAAATATGAAAGGGAACCTGTACAGCCAGTTGTCAGAACTGAAATGGAAGAAACGATCCCTTTCAAACCTGTGATCGAGGAAGAAATTGTGATGGAAACCGAACACACAACGGTTATCCACTCACATGAAAACGTCGTGGCAGAACAGGCAGATGAGGGAGTAAATGATATTTCTGAAAAGGAAGATCATGCAGAAAAAAGCAAACTTGACAAAATGATGAATCTTGATGACCTTCCTGAAGATTATGAGAAGGAATTCTGGAATTGAAGTTTGCGAATAACTTTAACTCACATCGTATAGCAGAGAAGTAAATATTTTATTTTACTCTCAGCTTCTTTCTACTTTTTAACATTTTTATAACCAAACGCCCATATTATATAATAAGAAAACATCTTTTAAGCCAGATGCAAAACGAACTGGTCAGTGACATCTACGAGACACTTCTCGGGATGATCGGGCATCTTCAATGGTGGCCGGCTGACACGCCTTTTGAGGTTGTTATCGGAACAATACTGACACAACAGACAAAATGGACAAATGTTGAGAAAGCAATAGATGCTCTCAAAAGTTCCGACCTCATAGAGCCTGAGAAACTGGCAAATACAGATGTGGAACATATTGAAGAGCTTGTTCGATGCTGTGGTTTCTATCGCCAGAAGGCAAAACGCCTGAAAGACATTGCAGAGTTCTTTGCTACAGAAGGAATGGCTAACATATTCCAGTTACCCACGGATGAACTGAGAGAACTTATGCTTTCCCTGAACGGTGTGGGAAACGAAACGGCAGATAGTATTGTCCTCTATGCTGCAGATAAGCCGAAGTTCGTTATAGATGCCTACACCACCCGCATCATGAAATGTATCGGGATCGAAGGCAACTATATGCAACTTCAAAAGCTGTTCGAGACAGAACTTCCATCAGATGTAACACTATACAAGGAATACCATGCTTTGATAGTAGAATATGCCAAGAACTACTGTGGAAAGAAACAATGTGATGATTGTGTTCTCTTGCATACCTTCAAAGACAAAGAGGTAAAGAATGGATAAACGAACATATCTCCAGATATATGAAAATGTGAATGGACCGGAAAACATCGATGATCTGGCGATGAAGTTCAATGAGCCTGCAGGAGTTATTGCTGCAATACTCAATCAAAAGATAGTATCTAAGGTCAAGAGGAAGATGCACAATCTCCAGAGCAAGAGCAGGAACTATCTCTACTTATGGAACAAAGGCATAAGCATCATTGTACTGGCAAAGGACAACGAAGTTCCGGCTACCCTCATGGCTTCAGTGATCATCAAGGAGCTTGGTTACTCTAAGAAGTATGTCCTGAAACATCTCGATTCACTTGAAGATAAGCGCCTGGCAAGAGAGATAAGCGAAGCGATAAATGAGGACCATTTCTTTTCCCCTGAAGCACATAAAGCCCAGTCTATCCGGGGCCAAATGGGAGAAGAAATTATTGAAAAATGGCTTAACTACAAGGAACTTGGTTTCAGCACTGAAGAGGACCTGAGGGAAATGGGAATGCAAAAGACCCCGGATTTCCTGCTGGATGAGCCAATCTACGTTGATGATGTGGAAATTCTTTGGATCGAGAGCAAAGCAATGTTCGGGGATGAAAGAGAACATGCCCATTATCTTAAAAAACAGTTCCAGTACTACGAAAGGGATTATGGTACAGGAATGGTAATATATTGGTATGGCCACCTTGATAGCATCACAATGGATGGGAATATCATACGTGACCACAGTTTTTACAGGGATTCTACCCCTGAGATCAATATGGACATTGAAGAACTCTTAAATTCGAGCATTTAAGCCATATTATTTTCAAAACTCATTTTTTCTTCAGAGGTGCCATGATGCTCATTGTGTGAACATGGTAGATCTCTTCATCTTCATAAGCCACAGCTCCTTCTGTAATTGAACCATGGGTGCCCATCACCTCAAGCATGCTACCTACCTCATCAAGGAAAGGTTCGCGCATATTGCTCATTTCAAAGATATCGATCAGAGCACTTATAGAGTTCTTTTGTGGTGTAGCTGTAATACGGGTCATTATAGTAAACTTTGTTTAGGTACTATTAATATCTGCCGAAATAGGAAATTGAGGATATTTTTACAAAAACATCCTTTCAAAGCATCATACCTGCCATATTTATCAGGAAACCTGCCAGCAGTGCCAGGGAAATAGTGAACATTGCGATAACACCGGTATCTTTCCAGCCAAGTTCATGTTTTAGTATTGCAATGGTTGCAACACATGGAATGTAGATCGTTGTTATGACCGCGAAGGAGTACATCTGCAGCGGGGTCAGCACCTGTGCAAAGTTTGCAGTACCAGCAAGCACCGCCAGTATTTGCAATGCCATTTCCTTTCGGAGTATACCAAAGATAAGAGCAGTTGCTGCAAATGCAGGCAATCCAAATACGCCCACAGATACAGGCTCGACCGCATTCTGGAATATGTCAAGTACACCTACCGCATCAAGCAGTCCAAGCAGTGCACTGCCTGCCACCAGCAATGGGAACGCCACATAAACGAACTCTCGTACACGCAACCATGTCTTCTGCAAAGTAGCCCTCTGGTCAGGTCTGCGCAATGGTGCCATCTCCATTATCAAGCCGGTCTTTTCACCTGAAAGCCCTTTGCCAAGGACCCAGCCAGTACCGAAGATTATCACAAGTTCGAGTACATATATTGAAATTGCTGCCCAGTACCCTACAAACGTTCCTACAAGTCCCAGAATGATCACGGTCCTTGCAGAGCATGGCGTCAGTGCTATCAGTACCGATGCAATCCTTCTCTCACGCATGGTATTAAGAGCCCTTGTGGACATGATCGCAGGCACATTGCATCCTAAGCCAAGGATCAATGGAATGACAGCCCTGCCATGAAGACCCACCTTGTGGGTCCAGTTATCCAGAAGGAAGGAAGCTCTTGTAAGGTATCCCGAATCCTCGAACAATGAGAGGATGATGTAGAACACTGCAATATACGGAATTGCGATGGCAAACCCGGCCTCAATTCCCAGAAGGGAATAGATAATAACGTTCCTGAAAATAGGAGATGAACCTGTAAGCATCTCCTCAACAGGGAAGATAAGGTAGGTTTCGAACAGGGACACGATCCCCTCCTCAAGGAAACCACCCAGTGTAAAAACAACAAAGAACGTAACTAAAATAGCAATGATAAGACCGGTTATCCCCACATACTCAGAGGTCAGGATAGAATCGATCTTTTCCTTGAACGTGATCTTGTGCTCGACCTGCGTCGTAACCCGATCAACAATGTATCCTGATTCTCCATACAGATCGCGTGCAATGGTATCCGATATCTGCATCCCATGAGCTTTTTCGATATCTTCTGTAATAGATCCGGAAGTAGCAAGCAAAAGGTCGCCATCATGGGGACGGCAACTCAGTTTAACGAACTCTTCATCCCTTTCAAGCGCCCTGACCTTGATCCCATAACCGATCTCAGGGAAATCTGTATCCAGTTTTTCAATGGCACGAAGGATGTGATTGTCATAATGTACCCTGCGTCTTTTCCCAGTTGAAAGGTCCTCTTCAAGAGCTGAAAGAACAACATCATCAAGTCCAAGGCCTTTGGTAGCAACTGTTGGGATCACAGGAACTCCCAGATAATCTGAAAGCTTCTCAACGTCGATCTCGATACCCATCTCTTTTGCGGAATCCATCTGGTTTAAAGCCACTACCATTGGGATATCCAGTTCCAAAAGCTGTAATGTAAGGTAGAGATTCCTTTCAAGCCGGGTAGCATCTACCACATTGATGATAACATCAGGATATTCCCTCAAAAGATACCTTTTTGAGACCTTCTCATCTTCCGTGGAAGCTCCCAGGGAGTATATTCCAGGCAGATCCACAACGTCCACTTTCTTGGAACCTGCATTGATACTTCCATGTGTAAGTTCCACCGTGGTTCCCGGATAATTCGCAACGACCACACCAATGCCTGTAAGGCGTGAAAAGAAGGCACTTTTACCCACGCTCGGATTGCCCACAAAGGCCATGGTAACATCATATTTGGAAGAAATAGAACTTTCAGTAACAGTCTCAGAACCGGATTTAATTTCTACCACTTCCGCGTGGATACCTCTTTCTTGAACCCAGACGTACAAAGATCTTCTTGGCGATCTCATTTCCAAGAGCTATCTCTGTTCCACGTGTCAGGATAGAGGTCGAGCCCTGCTTCTGCTTACGCTTGACGTCCACACTTTCCCCGGTTATGAGCCCAAGGCATGTCAGACGTTCTTTGGAAGAATCAGGTAAGGTCATCATGACCACTGTACCACTGTCGCCTTCCTTGAGATCGGACAATGCAACATAGTTCTCTTTGAAAAGGCAGCATTCATCCTCATCAACGGGATTGCAGTCAATGTTATTACTTCCCATGAACCTGCACATGCTTTCTACAACAATGTCAGATACTGCATGTTCAAGGCCACATGACTCGTTATGTGAGACCTCTGGATCGATCTCCAGGACATCCGAAAGGAACTTCTCGATCACATGATGCTTTCGCTTTAATTTTTTCGCCTGCAACAGACCGGCATTGGTCAGCCGGACACCATGATATGGCTGGTGATCAACTACTCCTTCATCGGTAAGCTTTTGCACCATTTCGGAAACTGCGGCCTGCGATACGCCAAGCTCATCAGCTATATCTTTATTCTTAACAGAAAGTTCGCCGTTATTACTAAGTGAGAGTATCGTTTCAAGATATTCTTCAATGCGATCTGCAGTCATTTTCGTTCACACAATAATGTAATGAGTGGCTATAATCCATGATTTGGATATATAAATTTTGGTTCGGCATGCCGAAAATCATTCGGATTTTACAACCATCCCATACCCCATCATATCACAAATACCATTGCAACAACAACAGTAGTCCACAAGCCATTTTCATCCCCCTGGGCACACTGGCAATAGTGAGTGGTATCAAATATGTGACCACTTGCCTTATAGACCTGCTCGCGCTCTTCCCATGCAGAGTCTGCATCGAACTCAACTCCCAATGTTGTAGCAAGCATGGTTGCTGCTAGGTCTTCGGCATAGATTCCTGCGGTCCTCTCATCCTCTCCAAAAGAATGATGCTCGGAAATGTAACCGTAATCTTTGCTCTTGACAGGAACAGCATTCCCGATGGCTGCTGCGATCTGACGTCTTGGTTCATCCGTCTGGTTTTTTGCCATGACGCAGTAAACGATCTGACCGGGCTTGAGATCAGCAAGACCTTCATCTTTTAAAACAACATCACAGTTTGGAGGCAGTATGCTCGAAACCGTTACAAGATTGAACTTCTCGATCCCACCGTCCCTTAATGCAAGCTCAAATGAAGCCAGCTTGTCCTTATGGACACCGGTACCTTTTACCACAAACGCTTTTTTCGGGATCATAGAGAGCCTATTAAAGAGAAAGATAAATATGTTTCGATAGACAGACTGCAAGAAAGCAGACCAACATTTATATATGATTTCGGGATTCCATCACCCCCATACTTAACGGTGATCTTTAATGGTAAAAGTGAAGGACCTAAAATGGAAACAGGATATGCGAGTGTCAGAGCTTGTCGATTCCTACGAACACATCGGATTCCAGAGCGTTGAGCTCCAGCGGGCATCCGAAGTAATAGTTAAGATGAAAAAGGATTCTGCAAAGGTATTCCTGACATTTACCTCGAACATGGTCACCTCAGGCCTGAGAGGGTTCTTTGCCCAGCTTATCGAACTGGGAATTGCCGATGTGATCGTTACCACTGTCGGCGGTCTTGAAGAGGACATAATGAAGGCCACCGGAGAGGATTTCCAGATTGGATCGTTCCAAACAGATGATGTGGAACTGCACGAAAAAGGCATTAACCGTGTGGGAAACCTGCTTATCAAAAATGAGAGCTACATGAACTTCGAGAGCCTCATCGAGAGGATCCTCAAGAAACTTTACGAAAAACAAAAGCACTGGGCGGTTTCCGAGATGCTGCGTGAGATCGGACTGATGCTCGATGACGAGAATTCCATCCTTTACCAGGCAGCAAAGAACGACGTACCGATATTCTGCCCGGCCATCACCGACGGTGCATTCGGTTTCCACTTATACCTGTTCCAGCAGGACCATCCTGATTTCATGGTAGATGTTGTCAAGGACTTCGGTAACATATTGTTCGCAAGCAGCTTCGATGACCGCAAAGGTGTCATCGCACTGGGCGGATCCATATCAAAACACCATGCCATCCTGAGCACACTCCTCAACGGAGGTGCCGAATACGCAGTATATATGACAACTGCTCACCGCACCTCGGGAAGCATGTCCGGTGCCAACACCAACGAAGCGAAGTCATGGGGGAAGGTCAAGGACGAGAGCGATGTCGCCACGGTCATTGGAGACGTGAGCATCACATTCCCGCTTGCCATGATACATGCACTTGATGAGCTTGCAGAGGACGGTCTGCTGGAAAGCCTGAAAAGGAACAATGAGGACAGAGGAGCGAACACATGAGCAGCCCGACCGTCCCATCACCAAAATTCACATTATCAAAAAAAGTAGTCCTTGAGCAATACAAAAAGGTCCGGGAAGTCGTGGACATCCCCGCCTTCAGCTCTAAGACAAACCCAAGGGTCAGCCCGATGATCGAGGAGAACACCGACGGGTTCCTTAGCGTGCACATGATCAACGAACTCAAGCACTTAAAGGACATGTCAAGGGTACTTTTCCTTGCACAGGGCTGGACCTCCGAGATCGTAGAAGACCTCTATGAGAGAGGCATTCGCTCCTTTGCAGTTGACAATGAGTTCGACCTGGACGTCCTGCTCTCGACCATCGAGCCCACCGACTGGAAGATCACACTTCTGCTCCGCCTGAAGCTCAAGGAGCATTCCCTGAGGACCGAGAGGTATTTCGTTTTCGGAATGACATCCGATGTCATCAACGAAAGGGTGGCACAGCTCAAGGACGATCCCCACATCGAACAGCTTGGAGTACATTTCCACAGGAAGACACAGAACGTCAACGAGTGGAAGATCCAGCAGGACATCGAGGATGTGCTGTCAGAAGAAACGCTTGAGGCCATCGACATCCTCAACATCGGAGGAGGCCTGCCATCAGAATATGCCAATACCAACGTCGATGTCATCGGAGGAATTTTCAGGCGTCTTACCGAGCTTCGGGAATGGCTTCATGAGAAAGAGATTCAGCTTATGATAGAGCCGGGAAGGTTCATTTCAGCACCTGCCGGGAAGCTCATCACCTATATCACAGGCGTCTATGACAACAACATCATTGTGAACGCTTCCGTCTACAACAGTGACATGGATGCGATCCTCGTACCTGTGAAACTGAGAGTTGAAGGCGAAGTTGGAAACAATGCCGGCAAACCTTACGTCATCAAGGGCAGTACGCCATGCTCAATGGACCTGTTCAGGTACCGTGTGTACCTTAAGGACGAACCGAAGATCGGTGATGAGATCGTGTTCATCAATGCAGGAGCTTACAATTTTACTTCGAACTTCTGCGACCTGGAAGAGATCCCTACAGAAATAATAGAATGAGGAACAGCTTTTCAGAACCTTAATTGTTCAAACCGATCATCTACGAATACAATTGTGACCACTGCGGTGGTCTACTATCCTTTTTTACATCAGGTTGCTGCATCGTGACAGCAAGATCTTCGGCAAAAGGAAACATGTTATATATAAAAGAGAACATGCAGATATTCCTCAGATCCAAAGATAGATCATGAGATTTCAACACTTATACTGATCAGATAATACACATGGTGATAATCAATGGCAGAGATCAAACACTGGGCAGAGGTCGTTGCTGACGAAGCCCTGGAAAATGGGAAAAAGCATAAGATATCCACAGGGATCACCCCCTCCGGCCACATACATATCGGAAACATGAGAGAGGTCGTTACCGCAGATGCAGCATACAGGACGCTTGTGGAAAAAGGCGCTGAGGCCGAATTCATCTACATGGCTGACAACTTCGACCCGCTTCGAAAGGTCTATCCTTTCCTTCCGGAAAGCTATGCAGAACATGTCGGAAAACCAATTTCCGAGATCCCATGTCCCTGCGGTGAATGTGACAACTATGCAGAGCACTTCCTCAAGCCTTTCCTTGAAGGCCTTGAAAAGCTCGGCATCTACCCGGAGGTTTACCGTGCAGACCAGCTTTACAAGAGCGGCAGGTTCGTCGAGGCCATCAAGACAGCACTTATCAAGAGAGATGATATCGCAAAGATCCTCAAGGAAGTATCAGGAAAGGATGTTCTGCCTGAGTGGAGCCCGTTCAACCCGATCTGCCAGGAATGTGGAAAGATCAACACAGCCATAGTCACCGGATTCGATGCGGATGCAGAGACAGTTGAATATGATTGTTCATGTGGTCACAAGGGAACAGTACCAATGGCAGGAGGCGGAAAGCTTACCTGGCGTGTGGACTGGCCTGCAAAATGGAAGATGATGAATGTTACAGTCGAACCATTCGGAAAGGACCATGCTTCCAGAGGCGGTTCCTATGACACAGGAAAGAGAATCGTTCGCGAGATATTCGACCACGAGCCACCACAACCAATCGTCTATGAGTGGATCATGCTGGGACAGAAAGGTGCAATGTCATCATCCACCGGTGTAGTCGTCTCAATTTCCGATATGCTCAAGGTCGTACCGCCTGAGGTACTGCGCTATCTTATCATGCGCACAAAACCTGAAAAACACATCAAGTTCGACCCCGCACAACCACTGCTCACACTTGTGGACGAGTACGAGCGTCTCAATGCCAAGGATGATCTGGAAGGTCTCGACAAACGTGTGCTGGAGCTCTCCCATGCAAAGGGTATCTGCCACACGGATATCCCGTTCAAGCACATGACCACCATCTCCCAGGTAGCACATGGTGACTTTGAGAAGATCATGAAGATCGTGGAACGTGCAGGATACGATACAACCAACGAGAAATGTATCAGGGAACTGACAAACAATGTCTCCAACTGGCTTGAGATGTATGCACCACCATTCGCAAAGTTCAGCGTAAAGGATGAACTTCCTGAGCAGACCGCAACGCTCACTGATGTGCAGCAGGCATTCCTCGGAGCATTATCTGAGATCATTGAAGCCAGCGGCGAACTTACAGGTGAGGATTATCACAACCTTGTCTATTCCTCAAAGGAAGCAGGGTCTGACCTCCACCTTAAGATCGTTGAAAAGCTTGGCGTAGCCGAAGATGAGCTGGAGATCAATCCTAAGGAGATGTTCAAGGCAATCTACACCTCAGTGCTTGGCCAGCAGTCAGGACCAAAAGCAGGATGGTTCCTGTCTTCAATCGACCAGGACTTCCTTGCAAAACGCTTCAGTGAAGCATCAACATACAGACCATAAGAGCATGACACAAGGACCGGCATCCACCTCTCATTTTTCAGCATGGGACAGGGAATATGCCCATGTCAGATGGGGCGGAGCAGCACCGATCGAACCGATCCGCTCCCGCATCCCTGACGGATGCCGTATCCTTGATGCAGGCTCGGGGAAAGGTCGCCACCTTCTCCCCTTATCTAATTTTTACGATTGCACAGGCATCGATGTATCTCCCACAGCACTAAAAGCTTCAAGGGAATATCTTGCAAAACGTGAACGTGAAGCACACCATGCAGTATCCTCAATAACAGACCTTCCTTTTGCAGACAACAGCTTTGAGGGAGTCGTTTGTTTCGGAGTATTACAGCACCTCCTGGAAAATGAGCGTGAAAAGGCAGTATCAGAATTCAAGCGAGTATTGAAACCTGGAGGTACCATCTTCCTGGAAGTATTCGGGATAAAGGATATGCGATATGGAGGAGATGCCATTGAACCCCACACATTTGTACGCCAGAGTGGGATAATCTACCACTATTTTACAAAAGAAGAAGTTGAGCACCTATTCCGGGACTTCGGGATGCTGGACATCAATGATGTAATTACGGAAAAAAAGTTCAAGGGCGAGTCACACACCCGCCATATGGTCAACGGAACTATCCAGCTGGTATCAGAAGAAGATACCGAGATATGCTAAAAGCACTATCAGAACTGCTCCGATCACTCCTGTGAATGCACAGACCAGTATCACAACCCATGAAAAAGCAATGTTTAGACCCAGTGCAAAGTTGGCGATCAGAAGGAGAATCACACCCAATACGGTGTTCACTACCATGTTCTTGACAGTCTTCAGCACCTTGTACAGAAGAAGAGCTATTATGATAGCCACCAGTACTACTATAATTTCCATTACCATGTTTATCTATTGAAAATAGATGTCAACGATATTTAACAGTTACTTCAAAAAGATGAAAGGAATTCACGAAGGATAACTTCGAGGTCCTCATTACCAGAATACTCTTTCACAGTAACGTTGCAATTGGTATTCCCCAGTATCATGGCAGAGACGTTAGAATCCGGTTTATGGACACAGAGAATAGGAATAGCCTTGTTGATAGCGGAACATACCTCATAACCAACGCCTGTGGAAGCGAGGCTGACCTCTGCGATCATGCATTCACTTGTCCTTAGAAAACCCATGTCACGTTCGTAGATCTGGCTCTCGCTCATGAGTGACTCCGTCGCCTCGACCCCATCGTGAGCTACATGCCAGCTCAAGACCTCATGACCGTTATTGCGAAGATACCCGCAAATGAACTGGTATGTGGGAAGCATCTGCCTTCCCCCACGAATGGAACCAGAAAGGAAGATCTTCATAGAACTCCCCTCATGTAATGGCCTGAAGTATAGCCATCAGTAATGTCCTTGCATTTGCCAGCCTTCTTCTTACCATCCAGAGCAACACGATATCGTTGTGTGACCTTTTTCACCTTCGAAGCATCCATGGTCCTTGCCTCGATCCTCACCGCTGCTACACCTGCCTTGACAAGTTTGCCAATGCTCTCGATCATGCACAGCTCTTTTGAGTTCAGCACATGCATCCTGCAGTCGTTGTCCATGAGAAGCGGGAAACAATACTCCTTCTCATCGTAGAGCTCGAACTCCCCATCCTCGCACGGACAGGAACAGCCAGCCCCTGTACTGAACAGGTCACCGAGCATACAGTAACGTGATTCCATGACCTCCTGCCTTCCGTGAACAATGCACTCCACAGAGCCACATTGTGCGACATCCTCTACCTGGGACAATGACATTTCCGGGGACAATACCACCGAATCTGCACCAAGCTGCTTTATGGATGCATATGAATTTATATTGAACACATTCATTGGACTATCAGCGACCACATTCATACCTGCTTCTTTTGCAAGCCTGAATGTACCGTAGTTAGAGACCACTGCACCATCAAAACCAAGCTCCTTTGCAAATTTGAGTGTTTCCTGCACATGCCCCATATCTTCATCCGATACGATCTTCGGGGTGTTCACATAGATCTTCCGACCCTCACTTCTGCACTTCTCGAAGGCTTCCTTCATGTCCAGAGGTTCGCGACCCCTGAAAACTTCCCCTCCGATATAGATTACATCTGCTCCGCCATCAATAGCACCCTCAAGTCTCCTGGAATCATCTACACTTACAACCAGCAGGGCCTTATACGGATGCACTTCCTCACAGACAACATCAGGAGTATTACAGCTTCCTTTGGGGTTACGTCGCCCTTTTTCTATCCTTGCAGCTTCCAGCTGGGAAACTGCCATGTTCCTGATATCGTTAAGTGCCCTTATGGGGATGAATACATCTCCAGTAACAGTCACATCCATACCTACCGGCTCAAAAACAGAATTACCCAGTTTTGAGAACTGCTGGATGACCTGCTCCTGGGTTGTCGGTTTCTTCTGGGCGACCTCAACGACATAATCAGAATCCACAGACACCGCATTGCCATCAGCATCCACCATTTCCAGCTGCAATACTGAACCTGCAGCGACCTCTGACCGGAGCTTCACAGGCACTTTTCGAATCGGCTTTGGAGATATGAATGTCTTTTTCAGTGAGTCCATTAAGGACCGGTCCATGGTCCTGTAGATAAAACTCCCGGAACGAACCTGTTCAAAGAACGGGATCTCAACGACATCGCCTTCTGTAGCGGAATCAACTTCTTTGCCGTCCAGGACAATGCGGGTGATATTCTCACCTGCATTTTCCAACCCTTCAGCACCGATACCGTCGCCCAATTCCAGTTCTGTGGAAAGCTCTACTATGATCCTCCTGTCATCGCCGTTATAGCCCACAACAGTACCTGCGACCACACCGCGATTATATGGTTGCTCGCGGCTCATCATACCTGTCCTTGATGTACCTTCAAGATAAACGTCAGTGAATTCCCTGTTGAAAAGCTGTTCAAGTACAAGGGACTCCTCCGGAGATACAAAATACGAATCCGGATCAGCCATGTAGCGATCGATCAAACGCCTGTATGTGCTCACGACACCTGCCACATATTCAGGCCTTTTCATCCTGCCTTCTATCTTGAAGGAATCCACACCTGCTTCGATCAGATGTGGCACCATTTCTGTTGTGTTAAGATCTTTGGGACTCAATAGATAAGGCCCATCGGTATCGATCAGCTCACCGTCCTTTTCCAGTTCGTACATCTTCCTGCAGGGCTGGGCACAATGCCCACGATTACCGCTCCTGCCTCCGATCATACTGCTAAGAAGACATTGGCCTGAATAGGAGATGCAAAGTGCTCCATGAACAAAGGTTTCGATCTCGATGTTGCTAGCCTGCTTTACTGCCTTGATCTCTTCAAGGGACATTTCCCTTGCAAGCACAACCCTTTTGACACCGAGATCCTCAAGAAAACGTACACCTTCACTATTATGAATGGTCATCTGGGTGCTTGCATGTATCGGAAGTTCGGGAACGACCTCTTTTGCAAGAGAAAGCAACCCGATATCCTGGACAATGACAGCATCTGCACCGTATTCGCTCAGAGAACACAGCATTTTTGCAGCTCTTCCGATCTCCTCATCCTTGACCAAAGTATTTACCGTAACAAAGACTCTGACACCGCGAAGATGTGCAATATCGATAGCTTCCTGTATCTCTTCAAGGGTGAAATTGCCGGCATAAGCCCTTGCACCCAGGGTCTTCGCACCAAGATAGACAGCATCTGCGCCGTTTTCCACAGCAGCTATGAAGGATTCCCAGTTGCCTGCAGGAGCCAGAAGTTCAGGTTTTTTAATCATTGTATTAGCAGTCATGTCTGATGAAGTTCCAATAATAGTGACCTATATAATTGCTATCAAACAGCTGAACATATATAAGCATGATTCAACGTGGCAAAAGAAGAAAAAGTGAGAAAATCTCACTCATTTATTCACAAAAATTTCTGCAGAATCAGGGAATTACTGAAAAATACAGATAAATGCTCAAAGGGTTATCCAACAAGCCCCTACTTTGTCAAAAATTAACATGCCCCTGTAATTATGTATATAGTTAAATAATATAACTTGAAATGTCAGGACATGAATAAAATATTATTAGTATTATTATTTATAGTGATATTATCTACAAATGCAATTGCTGATGAAAATAACAATTCTGAATTTGATACCCTGCAGCAATACCATTACGATACTGACGGTGATAAACTATACACTTCACAGGATGAAGTCGTTACTAATTATCTTATAAATGATCAATCTACTTCCAGCAAGGAAGAACTATTTAATGCAAAATACGGTGAAAATTGGCTAGTTTCAACAGACAAAGACTCAAACCTGCCAAATAGAATGATCGGAGGCAGCATAGAACTTCTTCCATCAGATCAGGAAAATGATCAATTCTCACCTACATCTTTTATTCAAACTGAACAGATTACAGAATCTTTGGTCAGGAACTTCATTGTTGAAAACGAACAGATATTCGGTCTTGCCTCCTCTGAGATCGAGTTAGTAAAAGAAGATCATGACACATCCCTATATGAAAGAAAGAACGGAATTAGCAATATCGTATATCAGCAGTCATATGAGGGAATTCCTGTATACTCCTCAAGAGTGGGAATCACAGTTAATGATGGGAAGGTCGTAGCTGTGGATTCAAACAATTTTCAGGACATAACAGCACCAACAAAACCCACAATTACCGAGGCTGAAGCACTTTCCATAATAAGTGATGATCTCGGGATCGAGGTCACAGGTCCTTCCATACCATTGAGTTCGACCTCGCTCAGTGAAATGTCCGGAAAGTCCACCCCACAGACAAAAACTATCAAAACAAAGGACATATCACTGGTAATCTATCCGGTGGAGATAGAAGATGCCAATAAGTACCATCTTGTGTATATGGTCGATCTGTCTACCATTAAAGAGCCTTTAAGATCATGGACATATTTTGTAGATGCAACCACCGGAAATGTATTACACAAATATGATAAGATCTTTTCATACAGCATTGAAGGCAACGTAACAGGAAGGATATATCAGGAATACCCCTCGCAGGATCCAGTTGATGTGCCTTTCTGGAACCAGACAATATCATTAATCATTGGAGATCCGAAGAGGGTGCTCTATTCAGGGCGTGGAGACTACCTGGAAAATTCTGCAATAACAATTGAACCCATTGACCTTACCGGTGCAGTCAATTCCAAACTTAATTTCAGCACAAAGTATGAGATTGAATACAATTATGATTATGCATATGTGATCATTTCAGAAGATGGAAATAATTTCACCAATCTTGCAAATTATACAGGATATCAGACCTCATGGACAGATAAATCCATAGACATATCAGACTGGGATGGGAAACAGGCATGGATCGGATTCTTGTATGATACTGATCTTGGTGTTTCTAAAAACGGATTTTATGCAGACAACATTACAGTGACCAGTGATAGTGGAATGGTATTCTCAGATGATCTTGAGGATTTAAATGGGAACTGGAACCTAAGTGGATTCAGTGTTCAAGCTGAGACATTATCCTCCCCCTTAACAACAACTGACAAAAATGGATATTACAACATCACGGACCTGAGCGAGAACGCAACCATATATTCAGAGCTTAGTGGTCCCTATGTGAAGGTTGTCAACGAGGATCAGGAAGATGCCTCCATTGAATTTGATCTGACCGCACCAATATATGACTGGAACTGGGCTGATATGGATACATCCGACAAGAGAGAGGAGTCAAATGTTTTCTACCATGTCAATGTGATCCACGACTACTTCACAAAAGGCAGCCCCTTTGACATAAATTCCATGGACTACCAGACCATTGCAACCGTGGAGTATGGGTCATCTAGTGGGAATGCAATGTCAGATGGGACGGACATATATTTCTATGGAGGGAACGAATACTATGAGTCTTTCGCCATCCTTAGCGATGTTATATACCATGAGTACACACACTGCGTTGTCGATCATATCTATACAACATATCTGCCTTATAGGGATGAATCGGGTGCCCTCAATGAAGGATGGGCGGATTATTTTGGGTCTACGATCAACAATGATCCCATTAACTCAGAAGAATTCTGTGTTGGTGACACAGAAGGCATCACAAATCTCAATAACAACAATAAATATCCTTCTGATATCATGGGAGAGGTTCATTATGATGGCCTTATAGTATCAGGTGCCATGTGGGATATGAGGGTGGCTCTGGGTGCTGAACTTGCAGACGAACTGATAATCAGAGCCATGAAGCTCGAACCTCAGAACTTCCAGGAATTTCTTGAAGCTATATTGATAGTCGATGATGACAACGGCGACTTGAGCGATGGAACTCCACATATCAACGAGATAATCCAGGCTTTTTATGTAAACCACGGAATCTATACCCCAGTGTTCTTTGATGCATTATCAGAACATCTAATTTCAAATGGACAAATCGTTGAAGAAATGCATGAACTCAGGAGCCCCGTGTTTAGCGGCACTGACCTTGATGATATTATTGGTCAACAAGATACGGATTTCTTAGAACTGTCTGCAGTAGATTTCCCTGGATTCTACTATGATATTGATGATAATATATCAACAGAAACTTTGAGAATTTACGGCGGATCATTTGTCTCAGACAGGACAATTGGACAAGGAGGTCTTGTCTATACAACAACAATCCAAGAAGTCGAATTCATGGGTTATTCTAGTGAGTATCCATTGTTGATATTATTTGGTGAAGAGTATGTTCCATTGAATAATACACCAGATAAGCTTACAAAACTGCTTGCGGACAACGACGATGCGCATACCTTAAGAACCGGGCAGTTACTTGAACTTCAAGAGGGATATGCAATCACTCCAAGGCAGATTGATGTTGATGGTGAAAAGGTCTGGCTCGAGTTGACCAAGAATGGGACGTTCGTGGATGACACTATTATTAATGCAAGCTTTAGTCAACCTACGTCAGACAGGACCTGGTATTGCATGCAGGACATGTCTGGTGAGGAGGATGTTGTTACCTTGATGATCCATGTGAGTACAGTATATGGGCAGGATGATCCTTGTGTAATTTTGGACGATATCTGGCAGATATCTGACCAGGTAACAGAAATTAATGCAGATGATAAATACGGTCAGATGGTTGTGTCTTCTGTCAATGATACTGCACTCACAATGGAACTTGATGAGGATATAGTTCTGGATGCCGGCAGTACTAATAATTTAATGGATAACTTTGAATTACAGGTTGCAGACGATCCTTCATTGAGGTTCTACTTAAAGAAGAAGCAAACTGAATCAGGTATCTATGAAGTACGTGGAACAGTTATTGATTCACCGTCTTCAGATAAAACTTATACATGGAATGCAAATTCATTTGCTGGCTTCTGGTATGATCTTGATAATAATGCTACATCCGAAGTGCTGACTGTTCACGGAGTAGATAACATGGATAGAATGCTAGATGCTGATATAGGAGAGCTTATCTATAATACTACCATAGTCCCGGGCATTCAACCACAATTCGACTTCAGGATGGAATCTGATCCATTAATGGATTTTACATATGAAAAGATTGGATTTTTGGGTGAAGAGTATGTTCCAATCACCAATGCATCTATCCTTACCAAACTTATAATCGATGATAATAGCATTAATATAATCGGAATTGGTGATTCACTAAATCTCGGAGAAGGGTATGTGGTCACTCCAAAGGAAATCGATGTTAATGGTGAAAATGTCTGGCTCGAGTTGACCAGGAATGGTACGTTCGTTGATGACACAATTATTAATGCAAATACGTCAGATAAGACATGGTATTACGAGCAGGATATGCTAAATGAGAGTGATATTCTTACATTGATGCTCCATGTAGATGAGGTTAATCAGTCAGGCAATTTCATAATTATTGATGGTGTCTGGCAATTGTCTGAAGAAGTTATAGAAATTAATGTGGATGACAGATTTGGAAGGTTAGCCGTTTCTTCTGTTGATGACCAAACGATAACAATGGAATTATCTGGATATCTATACTTATCAAGTGGCAAAAGCTTGTATCTAACAGAAAATATTGCATTGAGAATTGCAGACAATAGTTCAAATTTAAGATTTTATCCATTTACAGAATCCACCTATGTAAAACCAAACGTAGCGCCTATTGCAACAATTGGCTCGATTGCAATGGGTGGAAGCCCTGAAGGTGTGACAGTAATATTCAATGGATCCGGAACAGATTCAGATGGTACAATTGTAGCCTACAACTGGACTTCCAGTCTTGACGGTCAGTTGAACACTTCTGCTAATTTCAGCACGTCCAGTCTTTCAGTCGGTACACACACCATTTACTTCAGTGTACAGGATAACGATGGTGCATGGTCTGAAGAAGTGTCAACTGCGTTGAAAATTACTGATATTGACGAGAATAAATCCCCTGGTAGCAAATCCACTAGTAGCGGTGGTGGTGGCGGTGCTACCGGTGAAGCTTTTGAGAACATTCTTGTGAAAGATGCTGCAGCTTCTAATGTGGTTGCAGGAAAGTTATCCAGATACGAATTCAATGAAGAAAAATGCCACATCGGTTATGTTCAGTTTAAGGGAGTAGACAATGCAGGTCAGATCAGCACACTTATTGAGGTCTTAAAAGATACTTCAAAGCTTGTAGATTCACAGGCTCCGGGCATCGTATATCAGAACATGAACATCTGGGTCGGTAATGCTGCATTTGGTGATGATAAGATAGAAGATGCTGTAATAGGCTTCAGGGTAAGTAAGCAATGGCTCTCAGAAAATAGTATTGACGTATCCGGTATTTCATTATACCATTATAGTGAGGAGGAATGGAACCAGCTTTCCACAACCAAGGTCGATGAAGATGGAGCATACATTTACTTTGAGGCGAAAACCCCCGGATTCTCACCATTTGCTATTGCAGCGGACATGCATTCTGAAGCTTTAACAGGCAATACCACCTCAGCAGAAGAGCAACTCAGTACTGTTAATAGCACTGAACCCTCAGGAGAAGAGCTTCCTGCAAGTGAATCAAAAGGTATCCCAGGATTTACTATGCTCGCATCTGTGTTTATTTTGGAATTTGTCTGTCTGTTCCGGAAAAGGAAGAACTGAGATTCTTCCTTTATCTTCTTTATTTTTTAGATCTTTAAGCTATAATGAGACTTTTTGAACAAATCCGTAGAAATAAAAACTGGATGGAACCAAAAGACTCCATCTCAAAGATCAGTCAGTACAAATGCATGGGTTCTTCCCGCATGTAGGACATACAAGCGGATACTTTTCCAGGAATGCTTCCTCTAGATTGATATCAAAGAGGTTTGCCAGAGCGCCTATCCAGGCAAAACAATCTGCAAGCTCTTCCCTCAGGTTCTCCATGTCCTCCCTGCGAACTGCCTCTGCCAGTTCCCCGATCTCCTCGACCAGCCAGAGAGTGGTGGCAGCAGCTCCTCTGCGTTTATCATTGTGTGCGTACAGGTCATACATCAGTTTCTGGAATTCTGATATCTCCATATTGTCAGCTCCTTAAATGTTATCAGGATAAAATGCGATCAAAGCCTGACAGGTATGTCCTTTTTCCTCAGTGCTTCTTTCACATCACGCACAGTGAACTCCCCAAAGTGGAAGATACTGGCAGCAAGTCCGGCATCGGCCTTACCATCAATGAAACCTCCATACATGTGCTCAGGTTTCCCGACGCCGCCGGAAGCAATGATAGGGATCTCCAGCTCTTCTGAAAGCTTTCTTGTGATCGGGATATCAAAACCATCATAAGTGCCGTCGCGGTCCATACTTGTCAGCAAGATCTCGCCGGAACCAAGCTCTTCTACCTTCTTCGCCCACTGGACAGCATCAAGGCCTGTGGGTTTGCGACCACCATAGATCACAACTTCATACCATACAGGAGTTCCGTCCTCAAGCTCGAGAACTGTTTTGTCCTGATTGTTCTCAACATCCGGATTGCGTTTGCAGTCGATAGCTGTCACAATACACTGGGAACCAAATATATCAGAAGCCTCTTTGATAAGCTGAGGGTTCTTCACCGCAGAAGTGTTGATGGATACCTTATCTGCACCTGCACGCAGTATCTGCCTGACATCCTCAACAGAATTTATCCCCCCACCAACTGTCAGGGGGATGAAGACCTCGTTAGCAGTACGCTCGATCACATCTATCATTGTTGAGCGTCCTTCATGGGATGCTGTAATGTCAAGGAAAACAAGTTCATCCGCACCCTGCTCATTATAGCGTTTAGCAAGGTCCACAGGATCGCCGGCTTTTTTGAGATCTACAAACTCAACACCTTTGACAACGGTGCCACCTTCTGAATCAAGGGTGACATCAAGACACGGGATAATCCTCTTTGTAAGCATAGTTTAGGTAATGAATGTCCTCTAATTAAATGTTGTTGAAGGATGAGAGTATATGTTCAAAAGGACCTGTAACCATCGTCACTCTGAACGGCATATTTAAACGCTATGAGCCACATAAAAAACGGCTAATGTATTTAAAGCGTATTGCTCTTGCAATCCTGATAGTCCTTTTTTTAACAGGCATATCCTCCGCTGCAGATGAATTCCAGTATGAGGAGATCTGGGTGCATCAGGGGGTCTTTGATCTTGCAACAGGAGACAGAGCACCCGCAGAAAAATACACCGTCAAGCTCCACGAGATCAATGAAGAGGAAGACGGTTTTTCCGCTACATTACTTCTATATGTCAACGGGGAATTTCAGAAGAGCTTCTTTGCAGATGATTCGCTTAATAATGAGTTCGTCTATGACAAGGACCTCACGGTAAGAACACTTTCAATTGACAGAACAAAGGTTACTCTCGAACTGTACCTTCATGAATACGAACTTGTATGGATACCGACTGAGAGCCGGAAACTTGCAGTCGAAGATACGGCACAGGTAGACAATGCCATCATCAAATTGCTCAATGTTAGCGATACCATTGCCACAATAGAAGTTACAATTGATGGAAAAAAGTATGTTGATGAGTACGAAACAAATGCCTACAAAAAGTATTCCGATGACATATTATTAAGGGTCAGATACATCGACAGGGACAGAAAGGAGATAAATTTACAGCCATACCAGCCTGGCGAACCGGACTTCAAAATAGAGATCAACGCCCTTGGAGCTCAGTATTCCCCGAACATACCTGCTTCTTTTGAGATATACCTGAAGAACACAGGAACGATCCCTGCAAGGGGTCTAACCATCACTGCATCTGCCAGTGACGGACAACTTGATCCGGTAAGCTACGAGCTTGCAATGCTTGATACATTGAAGATCCACAAGATACCCGTCAATCTCACATTACCCGAAACACCGGAAAAAGAGAACATAGTGATCGATGTGAACGTTGACGGTTATGACTACAGGGGAAACAACTACAAAAATTCCACCACAGCACAGACCATTGTGAAACCGTACATCTCTATTGAAAAAACAATTGATACCAATCTTCTGACAGAAGAGGACAAAACTAAAAGAAAGATCATCGTCGAGATGGTGCTCTACAACAATGCAAGTATTGGACATGAAGTTAACATACATGATCCGATACCTTCAACTTTCATGCCCATAAGAATTGAATCAGCGGACTGGACAGTATTCATTGGTGCCGGAAGATCAGAGAATATACGATACAAGGCATTGCCTACAGTCGCCGGGACATATGAACTGGAACCTGCAATTGCAAGCTGGTACTCGCAAGGGGAAACTTATGGCGTTGTATCGGATGGCGCTGCAGTGACCATCGATGTTGAAGGAGCATTACTGGAGATCGAAAAAGATGTTAGCCTCAGTGATATTTACATAGGAGAAGAGGTAGACGTAACAGTAACTATCACAAATATCGGCTTGATCGATGTTGAAGTCTCTTTAACGGATGACATTCCCGCAGGATTCAAATTTATTAGCGGAGAGAAAAGCTGGGAAGGCTCACTTGAAGCAGGAGATAAAAAACGTCTCACCTATACGATGCTTGCACAGGAAGAAGGCATCATAGACCTGCCACCTGCAATGGTTTACTACACCGATGAAGATGATATTCAGGGCACATTCAGATCGAACGTTGAGAAGCTTTATGTTTACTCACTTGAACCAGCTGAAATGAACATGGAAAGTGAGAACATCAAAAACGAGTATGAGCCCCTCTCAAGAGGAGGACATGCCAGCTTCCTGTTATCCGCATTTGCCACGATAGCAGGTGTTCTTTCCATAGTCCCGCTTATTGCATATTTTTATATACGCAGGTCGCATTGAATAGCTGTAAAAGGTTGCAGTAAGCGCATAACATAAAATTTATCAGAAACTAAAGGAGGATCTGGAACGGACATTGTTGGAATAGGCACAGCAGTATTGGTATTCGCACTGTTCGCCGCTATTGTGCTGTATCTGCTTGTCAACTACTCTTCTTTAATGGCAGCCATCGTCCTGCTTTTAGTCCCTTTGGTCACCATTGTTGCCATGCCTGAAACTGCAAACTCATTTCTGGCATATGAACATGCAAGGCTTGCCGGAGGACTTGTTCCCATCAACAACTATCACCTGTTGCTTTTCGTCTGGTCCAGTATCATAGGGATCATACTCTATACAGAGTTCCTTACGTGGTACCTTTCAAAGAACAAGAGATCGATAAAATAAGAAATTAATGAAAATAAAAGACTGAAATAAAAGGTTAATAAAATAATAGGATGAGCTTTCACTCATCCAGCCTGTAGTAATATTCACCCTGTGCTTTCTGTTCCCTGTCCAGACGGGAACCCTGTTTGTTCACCCTTGGACGTGCTGTATCCTCATCCCTTCTGAATGTAATATTAAGGTCTGAAAGGAACTTGTTCATACCATCCTGCATGCTCGATGGACGATGTGCCTTACCGTAAACAGCAGGCTCACCTTCAAATACGATCAGCCTTTCGCTGAGCATGTCGATCATGTAGATGTCATGGTCTACAACCAGAGCGGTCTTACCGTTGTTCTCAGCAAATCTCTTGATGGCCTTTGTGGCAAGGGAACGCTGTTCCACATCAAGGTGTGCACTTGGCTCGTCAAGGATGTACAGGTCAGCATCCCTTGAGAGACATGCAGCAATGGCCACCCTCTGCAACTCACCACCACTGAGATCATTGAGCATTTTCTCAAAGAGAGGTTCAAGCTGGAGTGGCTTGACAACTTCTGCCTGATAGTAACTTGTATCGAACCTGCGGGTAATGCTCCTGAGGAACATCTGCACCTGCATCGTGTCTTCACCTTTGATATACTGTGGCTTGTAGGAGATGGAAACATCAATGTCCATCTCGCCCTCATCAGGCTCGATCTCCCCTGCAAGAATCTGGACAAAGGTGGATTTACCAATACCATTCGGACCTACGATACCGATAACTTCTCCCTGTTTAAGGGAGCCGGCATCTGTCTCCAGTGAGAAGGTATCACCGTATTTCTTGGAGAATGCACTGTAATCCACAAGTGAGGCAATGTCTGTTTCCACACGCGGAGGGTGGACCTCGAAAGTAATGGCATCCGGACGGATACGGACGTTCTCTTCAGGAAGGAAACCCTTAAGGTACTGATTGATAGCTACACGCACACCTTTTGGATGGGTCACTACACCGTACCCGCCAGGCACACCATAGGCTACCTGAACAACATCCGAAAGCATATCCAGTATAGCAAGATCGTGCTCCACAACAAGAACTGCCTTTTCGGCTGAAAGTTCCTGTATAAGCTTTGAAGAGTTTATTCGCTGGTAAATATCCAGATATGGACTGATCTCATCAAAGAAGTAGAAGTCAGCATCCCTTGCGGCACAGGCTGCAATGGCAACTCTCTGCAGTTCACCACCACTGAGGTCTCCGATATTGCGGTTGATTATAGGAGCAAGATCGAGCCTTTCAACAAGCTCATCCAGTACACCGCGCTCATCAGTACCTTCCAGTAGATCACGGGTCTTACCATTGAAAGCCTTCGGGATCATATCCACATACTGTGGTTTCTGGGATACCTTGATCTTGCCATCGATGACATCCTTGAAATAATCATGCATAGCAGTCCCGGAATAGTGTTCCAGAACCTTATCCCAGTCGTTGTTATCGCCACCGAAGTTAGGAACAACAGCTCCTGAAAGTATCTGCACGGAGGTACTTTTACCGATACCGTTAGGTCCGAGGATACCGGTAACCCTACCTACCTGAGGCGTGGGGAGTCCATACAGGGCAAATCCATTGGGACCATACCTGTGGGTCGGTTCGGTCAATGCTTCAGGCAGACCGATTATCATAATAGCATCAAAAGGACATTTGTTGATACAGATACCGCAACCTACACAGAGTTCCTCGGAGATGATGGCCTTGCCGTCGTCTCCAAAGACAATGGTCTCATCGCCGGTCCTGACCCTCGGACAGTATTTTTCACATTCGTGGCTGCATCGCCTTGGCTGGCATCTATCCTTGTTCAATATTGCAATTCGCATGGGACATCACTGAAGTTATTTAATGAAGTGTATAAATTAATTAAATTAATCAAACTAATTGAACTGAGCTGAAATGGCTGTGTAAATACAAAAAAAGCAGGATCATGGGCTGTGTCAGTTCAACAACAGCGTCCATGTCACAAGACAGAAGTCAATTACGATGAATTCTACGTAGAACCAGCCCTTGAGACCGAACTCCTTCGTGTCTATCTTGATAGCAGGATAGATAACACGCTGCGCATAATATGCCAGTACAGCAATGATAACCAATGCCGCATACCAGGGAGTTTCAGTGCCTGCACCGAACCTGTAGAAGGCACCAAATCCTGCGATCATACCAATGAATGCAGCGATGGCGGTCTTGACTATACCCTCTACATGGGCTGCCTTACGTTCCTCAGGTGTCTTTTCCTTGATAATCTTAGGCTTTGAGACGACAGGAGCGTCAGACTGATCTGCATTATCCTTTGTGCCACCTGACTTCTTTTTGCTTTCTTTTTTCAATTGGCTTCTTCTCCTGGGATAAATATGATTGGGTGTTATAAACATCAGAACCTATATAAACGTTTATTCCTGAAGCACAAAAATCGTCGAAAATTACATATTTACAAATTATAGGGTGTCATTGCCAAGAATGTTGTCAACATCCTCAAGGCAAACGGCTCCTCTCCCAATACTGTTCAGGTGAGATGCAAATTTACCGGGGCGATCTCCACCCGGATGATATACCAGAGTCATTTCAGGATCGATCCTTTCGACCATATCCACAAGTCCGTTCGCGTCCAGATGATCACTTATCTGGAGGGAGGGATAATAATAGTCCTGCCTGCCAGTCATCACATATTTGGCCATGTTACGGGGCAGCTTACCCAGGTCCCACGGAGGCACGATGCAAACAACATCTTCATCAAACTCGCCCAATCCCACAAGCTCCCCGGGTTCGTCCAGAAGCCTGTTTGAAAGCATCAGGGATTTTTCTTCCATGGCAATAGGACCATCATGGCCGATCTCACGCAAAAGCTCCACCGCTCGCTGTGCCTTACCAAAAGCGTATGCTCCAAAGGCAACCTGGGGACCGGAATCCAGAGCACTCCTGAAGCCCTCAAGGTCATCCTCGAAGTGACATGACGGGTCGGAATGGTCTCCGTAATTTGCCTCGGTGATCAGCAGATCACATTTTGGCAATGCGGAAGGGTCCTTCACATCCCCTGTGACAAGTATGCGTGTTCCGACATCATTTACCCAGTAAAATGCAACTGCTCCTGCAGTATGCCCTGTGGGATATGTCCGTACAGTTGTGCCATTGACCTCTATGGACCCGCACATGTCAACAACCTTGCCTTTGAACTTACGATCGTGCCGGATCTCAAGCGCTACTGCAGTCTTATCAGTACAGACCGAAAGCTCAGAGAGCATGGCAGATTTCCCGTGGTGATCAGAATGAGCATGAGTTATAAGATAAGCATCCGGTTGAGGCTGTTTTTTCGGGACACGTGTGGAATCAACTGAAAAAGTACAAACCTTCCCATCTTCTGACCTGAACCTTACGGCAAGATGGGGCTTGAAAGTTCCTCGCGAATTCTTCTGGCGGCATGCCAGAACACCCATATCTATCAGCCTGTCCAAGTGATACCTCAGTTTACCGGATATGTATCAAGGTATTTACATGTTGTCAGAATGAAGAACTTAAAAAGAATAAAATAAGGGAAAAGAGGGAATGAATATGTGGAGGAAAAGGAAAAGCTCAGAAGAGCTGGTTAAGCTCTGAGCGAAGTACATCGGCACTTGTCACACCGGTGAAACGCTTGACCTCAGCACCATCCTTCTCAATGATAAGAGTTGGAACTGCACTGATACCGTATTTGCCTGCAAGGGCATTGTTCTGATCGACATCCACCATCTTGAATTCTACCTTGTCGCCCATCTCGCCTTCGAGCTCTTCAAGGATCGGTTTCTGCATCTGGCAAGGTCCGCACCATGTTGCGGTAAAGTCCAATACTACTACATTGCTCATTGATAATCACCTTTGGTTTTGTAAAAGTAAAAAGGGTATTGTATGCTTCACACAAAACCATGTTGTTATTCTATAAATAATTTTGGTCTACGGCAACAAATAAAGAGAATATTAATTAATACCCCATATGAAAGAATTAATACCAAGCGACTTATTTCTGCTTGATATTGCTGTAATACATACACTCCTCAGGAGTGAAAATAGGCATTTCTTCCGAACCCTTGACCATCTTCACAGGTGCTCCACGTATCAGGACGCACGGAATACATTCATCTGCTTCACCCATCAACAGCTGGGAAGCGGAGACCAGATTGTCCGCGACCGCCTTGCGTGTGATGTTAAGGGGTTTTCCGAACAGGTCTTTTGAGCCTCTTGCATCTTCCACAGGAACGATGCCTGATGTCCCCAGTGCCATACCCACGCACCCAAGGCGCAAGGGCTGCGTACGGCTGTCCCCGACTATCACTCCGAGATGGCAGCAGCAGAACTCCTCCATACCGGCACGGATCCTGGCTGCACTCTTCTGTGCGTTCTCAGGCAGAAGGACAACATATCCCTCTGGGGCATTGGAGCCATCGATACCTGCATTCGGGGAAAGGGTTCCCTTTGTGATAGTAAGAGCTGCTCCCGGAACGCCACCGATGATATCATCGCATTCACACAGGACAAGTTCCATTTCCCGGGAATCCACACAATACTTGCCTGCAAGTTCCTCTGCCTCTTTGCTAGGAATGACCGTAGAAAGGTCGACCATTCTTCCTTCTGCTGTGGCTACCGCAGACTCTGCCAGCACCAGCACATCCCCGTCTCGCAGGAAGATCTCATTTTCGTTGAGTGATCCACATAGCATATTCACAATGTCATCGCCGGGCTTGATCAGGGGAGTGCGTACACCAATGATCTGCATAGAAGGAAGGTCAAAGCTCAATTCATACACCGCCGGATAAATAATCGGACATTATCTTGATAGCGCAGTATTCACCGCACATGGAACAGGGACCTGTCTGCGGGCACATTCCCTTTGGCTTATCAGGGTCAAGTGCAAGCTCCATCTGCCCGTCCCAGTCGAACTTCGCACGCCTGTCAGCAAGGAGCTTGTCCCTCTCGTCCAGACCGTATTTCATTGAATCACCAATGTGCGCTGCGATTCTGAAAGCAATGAGCCCTTCCCTGACCTGTTCAGGTGTTGGAAGAGAAAGATGTTCAGCAGGAGTGATGTAGCAAAGATAATCTGCACCGTTGCCGCTGGCGATACTTGCACCCACGGCACCGGAGATGTGGTCATATCCCATACCGACATCAGTTGGCAGTGGACCTGCCACGAAAAGCGGGAATTCGGAAAGGGAGCGGTGCGCTTTGATGTGCTCAGGAATGTCATTTGCCTGCACATGGCCGCCCATGCCTTCGATTATTACCTGTACACCTGCTTCATTTGCCTGCTTTGCAAGCTTTGCATTTGTCTTGATCTCCATCATCTGCGGACTGTCACAAAGGTCATGAACACAACCACTTCGCATGGTGTTCCCCAGGGAGAGGACAACATCGTTCTTTTTCAATATTGAAAGAACCTCATCGAAGTTCTCAAGATACGGGTTCTCGCAGCCATCCTTGAGCATCAGCACACTGGTAAAGGAACCGCCCTTTGAGACCATTCCCATGATACGGCCTGTGCCTTTTAATTTCTCAAGCATCTGCTTTTCCACACAATGGACAACAACAGAGCTTACCCCTTCATCCACCTGCTTTTTGAGATAGGAGAGCACGTCATCCCCCGTAACATCCTTCATGCCGCATTCCACCACGGCCTGATAGACAGGCACAGTGGTAATTGGAAGGGTAGTGTTGTCAAAGACCATCTTCCTGATGGCAGAGATGTCGCCACCCATTGAAAGGTCTGTGATGGTATCTGCACCATATTTCTCTGCGATCTTTACCTTTTCCAGCTCTGCTTCGGGATCAATGCTTGCTGAAGATGTTCCGAGGTTAACGTTGATCTTCGTGGTCGCCCCTTTGCCGATCGCAACAGGCGGACAGCCTTCGCGAACCATCACAACAAGACTTCCATCAGCAACCCGTGCCAGTACAGTTTCCTCATCAATGGACTCAACTTTGGCCACATGTTCCATTTCCGGAGTCAGCGTGCCGTTCTTTGCGTATTCTACCTGTGTGGATCTCATGTTATTCTACTCTTAAATGTCGTTTTTGTAAATTAATTATAAATTCAGTATAAATTATTGTAAAGCGGTAATTCCTGCCATCTCAAGCAGTTTCTGAGTATTGGAATTGCCACCGATAGGCATCAGGTGGACTCCCCTGCACATCTTCCGGAGCTCTCGGATACTTTCAGCAGATATCTCAAGCCCTTCCTGAACAGGGTATTCGGCATCCTCCATGCGGGATATCATCTCATCACCAACCCTTATTCCGGGAATATTGGCATTCATGAAACGTGCCATTCCTGCTGAACGCAGCGGGATGATCCCTGCTATTACCGGCACATCCGGGTGAGAGAACGAATCCATGAACTCGACAAAACCTTCCACATCATAGACCGCCTGTGTCTGTATGAACTGTGCACCTGAATCGATCTTCTTCTGAAGTTTTATCATCTGCATCCTGCGTGCTGCATCCGTATTGGAGACCGCACCCACAGTAAATGATGGAGCACCTGCAAGCTCATTGCCTGCCATGTCATATCCATCCATCATTTTAGTAATAACTGAGAGAAGCTGTACAGAATCAAGATCATACACCGGCTTTGCGCCCGCATGGTCGCCTTTGGTAGGATAATCCCCTGTCATCACGCAAAGATTACTGATACCAAGGGCCGATGCCGCCAAGATGTCGGACTGCAATGCCAGACGGTTGCGATCACGGCAGGTGAACTGCACTATCACCTCATGACCGGCATCCATCAATAATTTACCTACGGCTACCGGGCTCATGCGCATTACCGCACGCTGGTTGTCAGTGATATTGATAGCATCCACCCATCCCCTGATAAGGTCTGCATCCTCAAGTACCGCTGAGATATCGGTGCCCTTCGGAGGTGCCACCTCTGCGGTCACAATGAAGCGGTCTGAATTGAGCGCATCGTTGAAAGTTGATAGCATCGTGGGGTAAATATGTAGGTTTGGTTTTTAAATGCATCGCGACAGTGGGGAAGGTCAGGGTTCAACTATTCCTTTTGATGAACTCATGAATGATCGCGGAGAGAAGGACAAGAACTATAACTGTCCAGAAAAGGAGTGGACTGGACTCATCTTTAGTCCACGAAAGATAAAAGTTATAGAAAGCAACAACAATTGCAATGATGGCAATAATGCGTGAAAGTTTGTTCATTGTTTTCAGGTCCATACAATTCTCCATGAGTGAAATAGATGATTTTTCTTTTGTCCATAAATCCAATTATATTTTTTCGTTCCATACTGTCACAAAACCCATCACTTTCTACTCCTTGCCGATAACAACAGTCCGATAATGAGCATTATTGAGGTAAAGCCCGGTGTTTGCTTGTTTGTCCCGGGTTCTTCCTGTGTTGTTTCATTGACTATGATCACAAGATTTCCATCTTCGTCGAAATGGGCTTCATCCCTAACTTTCTTAGCTTCCTCTTCCATCAAACCAGCCATCTTTGCCATGAAAGCATAATCAGTAACCATTATATCATCTGGATATCGATCCCAGACATCAATAAGTTTGTTCTTATACTCTACCTTCTCCTCATCAGAAAGATCCATGCCATCAATATAGTTTAGATAGACAACCCTGCTATCATTATTTGTTCCAGCATAAGCTAAGGCACTACCACCTCCCGGCATAGCTCTTACCACAGCAGGCAAGTTCTTTTGCAACTCAAGATAATCTTCCATTTCCTGGACAGCATCTTCCCCCAATCTCTCTTTGGTTTCTTCAAGTCTTAGTTGGGCAGCATCCTCAACAAAAGTCTCATTCTCACTAGCTGCTGCGCTTGCAGATGATGTAAGACACATTACCAACATAATCGCAATTAGCACTCCAATTAGCTTATTCATTTTCTATCACTTCCTTGTCTTTCAAATCACTATAAAACACATCCAAGTTTGCTTTCTTTCAATTTTATAAGCTTCAATCCTTGAAACCCTAAACTTTACAATCCCACCAATTTTTGCCTTAAATCATTGTATTTTCCCTGTTTAGCTCTGTTACTTCAACCGGATCAATCCAGTTTCTCCAGAATTTTCTCCATGAAAAACGCCAAAACAAGAACACAGACAACTAATTTGATTCCTCGGGGAGATTTCGGCCATATCATATCCATATTATAGAGTTTTTCTTCAGAAGGTGATGGAAATTCCTTGTATGTTTCAGGGAAGACCTGCTTAATGTATTCGCCATATGTAATGTCGGTACCATACAACTTATTTGCAATCTCGAGCCTATCCTCATCCATTGTATAACTTTCAGATGAGAACTGGCCTGAGCCATTGGAAATGAGTTCATCGTCAGCAGTTGTAATTGCTTCTGCATTTTCCAGCTCCAGAACTTCATTGTTGTACCATATTTCTGCCTTTTCATGGATCTTTAATACGGACCTTTCGTCACCCGCAATTCCCACATAGTGACTTGTTATCCCTTCATCATCAATTCTAAAACAGTACGCTACAATGCGTCCTCCTTCCGGAACCTGAGGTACTGAATACATTATAGAACCATATGAAGCTCCGTTCTCCGACGTATTCACATGATAGCTATTGATCACATCGTCCCTTGCTTCATTTAGTTCTATTAGCGAAATCGGATCTGAAAAATTGCGTACCATATACACATATTCTGTGCCTTCATGTGAACGCACAATACAATCATCCGGTGCTTCATCGGGTAGTTGAAAATCCCACGTAGCATTGCCAAAAACTTCCATTACTTCGTCCGGTGTCAGGACCCTTCCTGGCAACTGCCCTTCAACAGACTCATTGCTTTGTTCTGCATTTTCTTCAACTGCCAATCCGGACCCGATCATGCCGATAACTAACAGTAATCCCAGAAATAGCTTTAGTTTCATGCAATATCCTCTTGAACCCATTGATCCGGAAACAAAGACGTAGCCATAGGAGTAAACAGTAAAACCTGAGATTATACCCTGATATGCGGATTGGCTGTTCTGTCAAGAATTCTCAAATATCACAACGTCTTTACAATGTCGTATTCTGTTCTAAGTGCCAAGCAGTATAAATATTTTATATCCATTTCATCAAATTGTTCTTTATTGGTACCTTTGCGTTAATCCCCAATTTTTACATTCTTTTCAACTTTAGTTAGCAAAAAAGCATGCTCAAACAAGAATGGGGCATCCTGAGAATAGCATTACATGTCCATAAGATGTGCAATTCAGAATAGACCCAGGATGAGCCATGAATCTTCTGCAACCCATGTTTTGATGGTGATAAATTTATCAACTACAATATGTGGTTCTCGTTCGGATTTAGAACATATGAACAGACCTTTACTTTCCCACTTAACTGAATTATAAAATTCTCCAAAAGTCTTGCCACTTTGTGAGTGCTCTTTATTTTCAGTAACCGACAACAGTGTGCAATTTGTAAGTACCTCTGAATTTCCCACAACAAGCACATTGTCGGAACTATCAATGAAAAACAGTCCTTCAATGTAAACATCTTTATTCTTGTCCCCTTTGCAACCAATCTGGTCTTCCCAGCTTTCATGGGATATCTCAAGAGCACTTACAGTGAGAGAGGAGGATTTATCTGGATCGGGCAAGAGAATTTCAAGTTCATATAATTCTATTACTGTGCTCTCCATTAGATTTCCTGTAGCAGAAAATTCTCTTGAGCCAACTGGTTTCATCTCAAGGGCATTTATTTCCAGAACATTGGCTCTGTCATCAGCGATTATTTCAGTAATATTCCCCTCAGATTCGATAAGTATAATATTTGCTGCTCCAAACTCGCTTAAACCGATCACATTTTGAGGATCAATACGAAGGGATGTGGAATCAATGACTGAATCGATATAGCCACTTGAAGCAGAGTAGCTACTCAAAGGAACCGGATATTTATGAAAAGATGTATTAAATAATTCTGAAAACTTGAACTCATTGCTTGAGTGATAAGGTTCTGCAGGCAAAGTGACTAAAGCTGATATTAGACTGATGACCAGGATCAGGCTTATTGTTATGAATATTAATTTTTTAGAAGATAGCTCATACATTTTATCAGAACCTGGATCTTATCCAAACATTCTTTCCCAAAGCAAGATCAAATTGACCTTAAATCGAATTTTAATTCACTTATCATTTGACCTTGAACTTAACAGATGGTCCAGTATCAACGTAATGTTAGAGAATGCCAGACCTTCCTTTCTCCTGTACCAGACCATGAATGAAACGTGGACAAACGTTACAAAGAAAGCCAGAATGAAAATTGATAAAGCGCTGATTGAAATAACTCCGGCTTCATCGAGCACACAAATCCCCAAAAAAGAGAGAGGGAGTACTGCTACTGAGCGCCACAATTCTTCTTTCAGGATGTAATCGATATGGAAACCTCCATGCACAGGGACTTCAGTTATTCCTTCAAGACTGGCTGAGCCCATTAACTCTTTACAATTTGTTACTCTTTTTGATATTGAGTACATTATAAATATTTTATGGTTATTTTGTCGAACTTAAACAAAATAACTGAATTAAACAATATCATAAATTCCTGAGGATTTCGATTAAACCTAGAATTTGAGCACTTGTTTATAATCCATAAATTAAGCGAATGTAGGTTTATCGGAATCCTCTTTAATAGAGTAGCGTTGTGTTTTTTAATAAATCTACTCTTCTGGTTTTTTTAGACTATTGCCCTGTATTTTGACCATATAGTAATACAGTATTGCACCTATAAAATTCAAGAAAACTAAGGCGATTAGCCAGATCAATTTCTCATGTTCTCCTGTGCGAGGAAAATTTTCTGTGCTTCGTTGAAGGCAATCAAATAACATGAAAAGCCAAAAAACAATAGCTATTGCAGCTATACCCCATAATAGTTGACCCATATAAAATGCTGTTGTGATTATTGTTACAACTATAATTCCGATGAGTACCCATTCGATTGTGTTCTTGTTCAAATTTACACCCTCACATCATTCATAAATATGTTTGTTTCCATCTCTGTCTTAGTTACATTTACCAATACCTTTGGAGACAGGTATAAATAGCCCGTATCCAAAAATCCGTATTTGCCAGTCGGTTCGGCTTCATAAGGATCGATTACTACAGCTACTTGAAAAAGCTCCTCTCCAACTTGTTCGAAGGGTTGTGTTTCTAATGTAAAAACAATATAACTATCTTTTTCCAACGTCAGATGGTGAATTGTAGATGAATTTTCTCCAAAATAACTTGGCTTCTGCGTGTAATTAACTAAGTTAAATATCAAAAAATCATGTGATTCATTTTTATAATTTGCTAGAAAAACATAGCTTTTAAGAGAATCTCCTTTTCTAATATATGACTTGTTCCAAACCTCATTTCTTTTGAAAGGATAGGACTCTGATATTGCCATAGCAATTGTACCTGGAACTTTTAATTTTTCAATTTCTAGGATCTCCGGTTGACTTTCATCCATCGAAATTGATGATATATTTTTCAAACTTTTATCAGCATATGCTGTTTCATAACCGTAAATACTGGTCCCATTAAGAAGACTTTCTTTAGCTGAAGTAGTATTCAGATTTACTTTCGATTGTTCATTTGCAAAACAACCATATAAACAAATAGTAATTACAAAAAAAATAAAAAAAGGAAGAATGGCTAATTCCTTTTTACTCATTTACTCTACACCTTCCTTTTTCATTCATTATTAATTGGCTTTATGTCGTAATAGATGCTGTCGAGTCGAGATAATAATTCACTCCATCTATTCTATACATTCCATGTCCTTGATTTTGATATGTTGTTTGCCAGAAATAGTAATCAGTTAATGTTCCAGATGCAACTACTGAATCATCATTGTAGCGACCTACTGGTCCATAGTTGGCAGTAAGTGTTGGACCTAAGAGTGTCCCAGATGCCTGAATATAATCAATGTTTTCAGATGCTGTTGCAGTAGAATCACCATTAAGATTATACCAGTAACTTCCAGATGATTTAACTCCAGTGATGGTGACATCTAAATCATAAGTAACTCCTGATCTTGTAGATGATTTATCTGAAAACATTACGAAGCCAGAGGCAGTACTTTTGTCGGTAATTAATGATTCTGCATTCTTTAGCTCTAAATCATTCTGGGAAATCTCATTTGCACTAGCAGCGGATACAGACAACACGCTCACAAGCAAGAGAGCCATGAGTAGTGACCAAATTCTAATTCCTTTACTTTTCATTTTATTTACCTCATTCAATTTACTCCAGAGGCACAAGCAAGTTTTAAATATGTCAAAACCAACAATGCAATGCCTCAGGGCTCGTGGAGTTCAAATACACATGAAACCGATTATTTGAACTCCATCAAACATCTTTTTGATGTCTTATTTTCCTGAGTTGACTTTGTATAAATATAATCTGTCCATATCATCCAACTGTTCCTTTTCAGTTGGATGATATGGACACAAAACTTATATCCTGTTTTTTTACAAGATGAATTGTAAAATTTCGGAGGATATAGATGATCAGAAAAATTGGATTACTACTAATGGTAATGCTTATAACGGTATCTTTTGCCGCAGCTACCGCCAGTCAGGACAACGGATATACCATCGTTCCTGTCAAGTCAGACATTACGATTACACCAAGATGGGTAACTACCACTATAACACAGGGAGAAACAAACTGGCATGGTGTACCGATCAGTTCCTACACAACTGCTTTATATGTTGATCTGAATTGGGGCGATACAAGCGATTCGCTCAGGTTAAAAGTGCACACTCCGAGTGGCCAGTTAATCGGAACATACTATGACAGTTCCGATGGTGTCATCGATGGAAGAATTAAATTTGCGATAAGAAATTCAGATGGAATTGACATCGGAACATGGCATCATGAGGTTTATGGTTATAGTGTTTCAGGTACAGAAGATTATTATATCTGAAAATTATTACCAGTGTTATGAAAAATTTATGGATTCTATTATTACTGTTCATACTCGTTTGCAGTTCCGCTTTAGCCACTGCAAGCGAGTATGAAATTATTTTAGATCCTGATCCTGACATGGACATGTATAAAGGTGGCGCCACCACCACTCTGACTTTCTGGGAAATCCCGTTATCCCTTCAAATAGCCTATATCTCCGGGTTATTGGGTGCCTCGCTAGCTGTTTACAAGTTCCTGCCTTTATTGCTCGGAAGAGTAAAAGAAAACTGCAAAAATCAAAATCGGGATGGAATTCTCGAATTTATAACAGCTAATCCTGGAACTACAATATCCGACATTGAAAGACAACTCAAATTGAACAGAGGTACTATCAAATACCATTTGAAAATGCTTCAGATTTACAACAAAGTAAAATGTGTAAGGAAAGGAAGAGTGGTAATGATTTTTAAGAATTCTTATAAACACTCCGACACAGAACAAAAAATTGCATTCTTCCTTCGAAATGATACAAGAAAATTCATTTTGATTTCCATTCTTCGTGAACCGGGAATAACAAATCAGGACCTAACTCAGAAATTTTGTCTGGACAAAAGTACTGTGCACTGGCATATTAGTGACATGAACAATGAAGGACTTGTAGATATTAAAAACGATGGGAAATACAAAAGATGCTTTATTAGTCCGACAATAAAGGCAGATGTGGAAAGAGTTATATCGGAATCCGAACCTGCCATTTTAGCTAGTTAATCAGCAGATCGGGATTTCAGAATATAATCCAGTATCAAAGAACTGGAAGGTGGTGCCAGCCCTTCCTTTCTCCTGTACCAGACTAAAAATAAAATACTTACTTCACCAGCCTATCCTTCGCATCCCGGACCTCGTCCAGCAGATCCAGCCTTCCGATCCTCTCAAGACGTTCGTAGATAAGTTCCCAGGCACAATCCTTCTCAGGATCAACTTCGCACTTGCCATCCATGGAACCACCGCAGGGACCATTGAGCAGTTCCTTGGGACACTGGGCTGTGGGACAGACGCCACCGAACTGGGCGATGGTGCACTGGCCGCACATGGCGCATAAATGGTGTATGACCTTATCCCCTGTCATAGCACCCAGGGATTCGGTGTTATTTGCAGGATAAACATCCACGTCCACAAAACGTGCGATGTTGGAAGTACCACTTCCACATGCCATGACAAGCACCGCATCGGCATCCTTTATTTTAGGTGCAAGTTCCTCAAGATATTCAAGTGAGCGGACACTACATGCTGCCTTTGCAACGATTCCACCGATCACGTTCACTCCGGCGTCCTTAAGGTTAGATGCCATTTCCTCGACCTCAGGTTCTCCTCCAACATGCTGTTTGGCGGCGCATACGCTGCAGCCTACGATAAAGACGGACTCCTTGTCCGAAAGCATGTCAAGGATCTCGCTAAAGGGTTTGGAAGATGAGATTATCATGGTTTCCTCAGATCTTACTCATATAGGAGTATTCAATATCAGATTCCTGTTTCAGTGCTTCTTTGATCATCTTTGATATCAGCGGAAGGTTCCTTGCCTGGCATTCAAGCTTATCGGCAAGTTTCCTGACCTGGAGCAATGTGCCCATTACGATGACATCGGTCTTCTCGGTCTCATGGGAAACAGCATCACGTTCAAGCGCGGCATCCCCGCCACGTGCCAGGATCTCCTGCTTTATGATCAGGGCCTCGGTGGTGGTGATGTTGCTGATGCGTAGAACACGGTTCACTGTCTTACCTTTCATGATAATGGAACCCGTACCGGTAACACCGATGTTTCGCATTGCAAGAGCTGCATCGTCGGGATTTGCGATGTCCAGCACACTGACCTCGAAGCCGTCCTCCTCCACTATCGGCTGCCTGCTGCGTATGGCGCCTGCGATATGTACCACATCAAGTGTCTCTGCCACGTCATGAGTACGAATGATATGTGCCCCCTTCTGGACAACGATCGCTGCTGCTGCCAGACTGCCGTACAGGCGCTCGGTTGCAGGCTTGTTAAGCAGATCCCCGATGAACGATTTGCGAGAGATGGCTGCAAGAAGTGGTTTTTCGAACACTTTCAGACGATCGAACTGGTCGATGGTCTCAAGGTCGTACATAGGAAGTTTTTCCGGCACCCATTTGCCGATGGCAGGGTCCAGGATAAGCTGGTCAGTATCAATTCCACGCTCTTCGGAACGAACAAGGATGTCGTCAAGGGAACGCATGATGGCATCCATTCCCAGCGGATCGCCGGGAAGCTTTCCCGCTGCCATTACAACTGCCGGACAGCCGTGGTCTGCAACCACATCCAGCATACCGCCATCTGTTGCAAAACCTGCAACATCATTGACAACGTCAGCACCTTTTTCCAGCGCCTTCTCCGCAATGTCCGAGAACACAGTGTCCACTGAGATCACAGCATCCAGGTTGTCCTTCAGAAGTTCAAGTGCAGGTAAAAGACGGTCACATTCTTCCTGTTTAGTAATAGGATCGGCCAGCGGCCAGGTGGATCTTGCACCAAGGTCGATGATGGTGGCTCCATCGTCGATCATCTTTTGGGCAACATCAAGAACGGAATCCGTATCCACCACAGATCCCTTGTAAAAAGATTCACGGCTTAAGTTTATAACACCCATTAAGCGTACGGGGTGATCATCGCCTATTTTCAAGCCACATATGTCAACGTCAACAACCATTGTATAACCAGTGATTATGAGTTTTTATCGATTATATATAATACGATTGAAAAGAAAAAGTGGAGACTGCCTTTAAGCAGTCTTCTGTGCTGCCATCAGGACATGCTGCATGAGTATGGAAATGGTCACAGGACCAACTCCGCCTGGAACCGGGGTAACCAGAGCAGCTTTCTTGATGACGTTCTCAAAGTCAACGTCTCCGTAGACCTTACCGTTCTCTTCTGTGATACCAACATCAAAGATCACAGCGCCTTCCTTCACCATGTCTTCCTTGATTAGATGCTTCACACCCGTGGCAACCACAAGGATGTCTGCTTCTTTCGTGAACTTAGAGGTATCCTCAGTAAATACATGGCACACAGAAACAGTGGCGTTCCTGTTCACAAGCATTGCAGCCATTGGCTTTCCGACCACATTGCTGTGACCTACAATCACTGCATGTTTACCCTGTATGTCAATATTGTATTCCTCAAGTGCACGGATGACACCCTTTGGAGTGCATGGAACAAGTTCCTCGATACCGATGAGAAGCTGACCCATATTGAAGGGGTGGAAACCGTCCGCATCCTTTGCAGGGTCAATGGCGTTCATTGCTTCCTGCTCATTGAGATGTCCGGGAAGCGGAAGCTGCAGGAGAATACCATGGATATCCTCCCTTGCGTTCAGTGTACTGATAAGGTCAAGAAGTTCTTCCTGGGTCGTGGACTCAGGAAGCGGGTGATCCTCTGCATAAACGCCTACGCGGTCACATGCTTTGTGTTTTAACCTCACATACATCTTTGATGCAGGGTCATCGCCTACAAGAATGGTAGCCAGTCCGGGAGTGATTCCTTTTTCACTCTTGAGCTTCTCAACTCCTTCCTTAACTTCAGCTTCCACTTTCTTTGCAACAGCTCTTCCATCAATGATCTTGTTCTGGTCCTCGTCAGACATTGCAGTTCACCTTCTTATTTGTTTATTTCAAGTGCTCGTAGATCGGGAAACGGCTGCAGAGTTCCTGTGCATCCGCATTGACTGCTTCAAGAACTTTATCATTGTCCTTGTTGTTGAGGATGGTCTCGAAGAAGTCAGCGATCTCGATCATCTCAGGTTCCTTCATTCCACGGGTTGTTGAAGCAGGGGTTCCTGCTCTAAGTCCGCTTGTAATGAATGGACCTCTGGTCTCGAATGGGATGGTGTTCTTGTTGATCACAATACCTGCCTTGCTCATGACAACCTCTGCATCCTTTCCGGTGATGTCGTACTTGTTGAGGTTGAGGAGCATGAGGTGGTTGTCAGTACCTTCGGAGACGATATCAAAGCCTCTTTCCTGAAGTGCTGCACAAAGTGCCTTTGCATTCTTAATTGTCTGTTCCTGGTCCTTCTTGAAAGCCTCGCTCTGTGCTTCCTTGAATGCAACTGCCTTTGCAGCGATGATGTGCATAAGGGGGCCGCCCTGGATTCCCGGGAAAACTGCCTTGTCGACACCTTTTGCATACTCTTCCTTGCACATTACCATTCCACCCCTTGGACCACGGAGGGTCTTGTGTGTGGTGGTGGTCACAAAGTCAGCATGTGGGAATGGGTTTGGATGAACACCGGCAGCGATGAGACCTGCAATGTGTGCGACATCTGCAAGCAGGTATGCCCCAACAGCATCTGCAATTTCCCTGAAGCGCTTGAAATCAATGGTTCGGGAGTATGCGGAAGCTCCTACAACGATCATCTGTGGCTTCTCTTCCTTTGCCATCTCCATGAGTGCATCGTAGTCAAGCATCTCGTTCTCTTTGGAAACACCATATGGCACGATGTTGTAGAGCTGGCCGGAGAAGCTCACAGGACTTCCGTGGGAGAGGTGACCTCCATGGGAAAGATCCATTGACATGATCTTGTCGCCTGGCTTAAGCACAGAGAAGTAAACTGCCATATTTGCGCCTGAGCCGGAATGTGGCTGGACGTTCACATGTTCTGCATTAAAGATCTCCTTTGCTCTCTCGATAGCAAGGGTCTCTGCAATATCAACAAATTCACAACCACCATAATAGCGCTTTCCGGAATAACCTTCTGCGTACTTGTTGGTCATAATGCAGCCCTGTGCTTCCATGACCGCACGGCTTGTGTAGTTCTCTGAAGCAATAAGGTTCAGCTTGTAATCCTGGCGCTCTGCCTCCAATTCCAATGCATTGGCAATTTCTGGGTCGATATCTGAGATATAAGACATAGTTTATCGTTCCTTTGATAGCTATCGTTTTAAATTGATCAATTGATTATAAGATAGATACGATCCTACCATCCACCTTCAATCTGTCCTCTGCGAACAGTTTTACGGCCTCTGGATAGATCTTATGCTCCTGTTCCAGGATGCGGTCTGCAAGAGTGTCCTCGGTGTCCCCCTCAAGCACGGGAACACATCTCTGGAGAATTATTGGTCCGGTATCCATACCCTCATCGACGAAATGCACTGTGCAGCCGGCAACCTTGACACCGTAATCAAATGCCTGCTTCTGTGCATGCAGTCCCATGAAGGATGGTAAAAGTGCGGGATGGATGTTCATCATACGGTTCTTATAAGCTTCTATTACATCCCTGCCAATGATACGCATGTATCCTGCAAGGAGAACCAGCTGTATATCATATTTTGCAAGCTTCCTAAGAACCTCTTCCTCATAGCCCTTCTTTCCGCCAAATGCCGAAGGATCCACGAATACCGCATCAATACCGTTATCTTTAGCTCTCTCAAGTGCATAGGCATCCCCTTTATCACTGACAACCACTTTGATGGCAGCATCCGGAATATAGCCATTTTCAATGTTATCAATAATGGACTGCAGGTTCGAACCGCGTCCAGAGACAAGAACTGCAATATTGAGAGTCATTGCTCACCCATACGAGATTGCTATATATTAGAGTTTTGGGATTATATAAGCAGAAATACCCGGATCACGTTTTTCCAGAAAAAAAACTAAAAAGCAACTTATGGAATAAAAGTGCGTCCGATCAGTTTTCCTTTCTGTGCCTTGCCCTCTCATTAATAAGGGTTTCAAGGTCGTCTGCATCGGATAATGAATTAAGTTCATCCCTCTCAATAAGAACTGTGTTCTCCACGGACTCATACCTGCTCTTACCTTCCACAATGAAAACAGATTGTGTCTGGATAACATCCGATATACTGCTCATGAGGTGGGCTCGCTTTAGCATTGCATTGCTGTACTCGCTAACACCTGTGAGGAAAGTACTGGAATAATCCTTGGACACTGCCTTGAATGGGGCCTGGTTCGTTGAAAGGACATCATAGCCCAGTGTATAGATAAGGTTCAGGATATTGTCATTTGGAGGAGTAGCCCTCTCAGGTTCTTCTTCCTTGACACTTGCAGGTTCCAGTTCTTTTTCAAAGCTGCGCAAGATATCAATGGACTTTGCAAGTGCAACATCAAGTATCTCCTCAAGATGCAATACAATGTCAATTGAAGCATCCATTTGCCCTTCTTCATATTTACTGATGGTACGCCGGGATACTCCAAGCTCGGAAGCAAGCGCTCCCAGTGACATAGAGATGTCCATTCTTGCATTCTTCAGCACATCACCGTCGATGGACACATACAGCCCACCGGGTGCTGCGGATACGAGAGGGGGAACACTCTCCACAAAATAGTCATAAAGCGTCTGGACATTCAACGCAGGTATATCGTATCTCATATACACTACGCTATCCTCAAGCATCTGGTCACGTGTCTTTGCACCCACAAGTATCGGATAACCACCAAGATACTCTGCCAGAGCTATCATCTCCCGGGCAGTCTCTTCGTTCAGACCGTCAATGTTGTATAAGACCTTACAGAATAGGAGCGTATTATCCTGACGTGCAGCGAGATCGAAGCTCCGAGGCCTGATATTACATCGATTTGAAACCGTGAAATCAGCGCGTTCCAATACTTCAATGATCTGATGTATCAGAATATCCTTTGTCATTGCGATAAATGATTGATTGCACATCTATATAAAGGTATTTGTTAGTATATAAACGAACACGGAACAAGAGAACATGATCATAGCTATAGATGATACCGATTCCAGAGAGGGAATGTGCACTACGTACCTGTGTGCAATGCTAATGGATGAGCTGAAAGAGTACGGTGATATCATAGACAGCCCGATACTCATACGCCTCAATCCGACAATACCCTACAAGACTCGTGGAAATGCATCTACAGCCTTTGAAATTGACACCAGGGAACCGGAAAAGGTCATGGAACATGTTATCTCAAGAGTGGAAGAGCTGGCAGAACTTCAAAGCGATATGACAAACCCGGGAATCGTGTTCATCCCCGAAGGAAAACAGGAAAGGGTAAAGGAAGCACTCGGGAACTTTTTCATGCAGGCTGTACGGGAGGTACTGGAAATAGAGGATGCAAAGAACCTTATTTCAGAACTTGGCCTTCCATCAAAGGGATTGAAGAATGGAAGGGGGCTTATCGGTGCCCTTGCTGCCTGCGGTGCCATGCTAAATCTTGGCTGGGATCACACTTACGAGTACCTTGCATACAGGGAAAAGAATGCATGGGGAACACCAAGGGAAGTTGATGAGGAGAGTGTAAGGAAAGCAGACTTGGAAACATATCCGGACACATGGGATACTGTGGACTTTGCAAACGACCTTGTGGTCTGTATCCCGCATGCAGGAGACCCTGTGCTTTTCGGCATCCGTGGTAACAGCATCGATGTGGTCACAAGAACCTCACAGATGATAAGCTCCGAACCTGTGGAACGACACATGGTATACCGGACAGACCAGGGGACAGACCTGCACCTTATACCTGTAGAAAAGATTTCGGACATCAGGGACCTCCACTCCTACACCATCGAAGTTACGGTGGCAACCGATCCGGAGACCATCAGAGGAGGACATACAATATTCTCCATCCGGGACGATTCAGGAGACGAGATGGACTGTGCTGCTTATGAGCCTACCAAGAACTTCAGGGAACTTGCCCGTAAGTTCATCCCGGGAGACAGGATTGTCTTCTCAGGTAGTGTCAAGAACAATACACTGAACATCGAAAAATTAAAGATAATATCCCTTGCAGAAAAATATAAATCCGTTAACCCTTCGTGCCCGGAATGTGGCAAGAATATGAAATCCGCAGGCAAAGGGCAGGGTTATCGTTGCAGGAAGTGTGGAACATCTGCGGATTCAGCTGAACGTGTAGAAGTGAAAAGAGACCTTGAAACAGGAACATATGAGGTCCCCCCATGCGCACGCAGGCATCTTGCAATGCCCCTTGTACGCTGTGTGAAAGAAAAAAAGGAAGAAGAAGGGAAGATATTCCCATCAAGATGATATTTCAGTCTTCCCGAAGCTCATCGAGATCAGCTATAGGAGGGGTTGTCCTTTTATGCATATTGAGCCTTAAGCGCTTCATCAGTGAAGTTATGTCTTTCATGGGAACTCCAAGTCTTGCACTCACACGTTCCTGACCTTCACCTGCAAGGATCGGTTCAAGGACCTTGTCGATTGTCTCGTAGGGAACACCAAGGTCTTCCTCATCGGTCTGGCCTTCCCACAATCCTGCAGAAGGTGCCTTGTTGAGTATGCTTTCAGGCAGATCAAGCATTTCTGACATTTCCCTGACCTCGGTTTTGTAAAGGTCACCAATGGGTTCAAGGTCAACACCGCCATCGCCGTATTTTGTGAAGTATCCCAGAAGGATCTCGGTCTTGTTGCCGGTACCCATGACGACACTGCCAAGCATATTGGCATAGTAGTAAAGTACAGACATCCTGATCCTTGCTTTCAGGTTACCATCAACAGGAGCTGTGGCTTCAGAAATGTCAGGCATCGTATCCTTGTAAGTAGCAAGGATGTCAGAGATATTAACGATCTTGAAGTCGATACCCAGCCTTTCTGCAACCTCTTTTGCATCATTTACTTCGGATCCGGGAGTAGCGTTCTCCGGCATATGGATGCCCAGTACATTCTCAGCACCCAGCGCTTCAACAGCAAGGTATGCCACCAGTGCTGAATCGATGCCACCGCTGATGCCTACAACAGCTCCGGAGATGCCTGCTTCACCCAGCTTTGTCCCGATAAAATCCACAATAATGTCCTTCGCATTTTCAATGTCCATGCTATCAAGTTCCATTTGATGATATAATAGGAGCACTATTATGGCTAGCCCCATATTAAGATTTCACGTTCAAATACAATGTATGTAACATAACCTTTAATACAGTAGTCACAGAAATTGTTATTAATATATTGTAGGTGCTATAATGAATCTGATGAGATCGGAGATACTGGGACTTGATAAGATCCTGAAGGGTGGATTCCCAAAACCTTCTGCCATACTTATCGCAGGTCCGGCCGGATCTGGAAAGACCACAATTGCAATGCAGTCTATTTTTACTGCTTCCGAGAAAAAGGAAGTATGCATGTATGTCACATCATTGAACGAACCTATTGCAATGGTCAACAACTTCATGTCAAAGCTCAGTTTTTACAATATATCCCTGCTGTCCACCGGCAATATGAACTACATACCTATCGGCACTGAGACACTTGACAAAGGCATCTATTCGTTCATGTGGAACCTCGAGGAATCCATCGAAAAGATAAAGCCGGATCGAATTGTCATTGACCCGATAACAGCTATTGGAAGCACACTTGACAAGGAAGCAAAACGCAGGTTCTATTATGATCTGTTCCTGCGCATGAAAAAATGGGATGCTCTGGTAATTGCCACCGGAGAGTTCACAGAAGAAGAACTTATGACAAGCGACCTTAGCCATGTTTCCGATGGTGTCATTTACCTCTCGGATGATGAAGTTAACAAACGCCGGGTGCGCCACCTTGAGATACTTAAGCTGAGAGGGCAGGGGTACAGGACCGGCAAACATCCATTTACAATAACAGATGAAGGCGTGATACTCCACAATCAGGAACTGCCTGAACCCGATATACCATATTCGACCACCCGCGTCTCAACAGGACTTTCCGGGCTTGACAGTATGACAGAAGGAGGGGTTTTCGAAGGTTCCACAATGCTCATATCCGGTAGCTGTGGCACCGGTAAAACAACCATCGGAACCCAGTTCATTGCAGAGGGAGCAAACGCCGGTGAAAAAGGCATGATCGTTTCCTTTGTCGAATCCGATAAACAGACGATCAACAATGCAAGGTCTATAGGACATGATATTAGTGGCCATATTTCCTCCGGACTCGTCAATGTCCTTTACACCAAGCCTTCAGACCTTGAAGCAGGAGAACATGCCATCAAACTCCGGTCAATGATAAAGGAAATGGATATAAAACGCATTTTTGTGGACGATATCCATGTTTTCAGCGACCTTATGACTCCTTTTGATGCGAAGGACCATATCAAGCTCCTTGCAGACATCTTCAGGTCCAACGGTATCACATCAATGTTTGCACAAATAACTGATATGAACGAAACGATACGGGATTTCAATGACTATGGAATGGATTCATCTGTCCTCCTTTCCCTTAGAGAAGAAGAAGGACATACCGAAAAGACGATCTCCGTTATCAAAATGCGTGGAAGTGCACACGATACCGGCATCCGGCAATTCGAGGTCAGAAGTTCCGGAATCGACATCATATTGCCATCCTCCCAGTGAAGGGAAGGATGCATAGTTATAAGCCTGATGAGAAATATCAAAATATGAACACAGGCTTGGACTAAACAAATATGACATTCTATATTACAGACTCCGCAGTTTTTATCTATGGTTATGATGGCAACCCTTCAGAATTCATAACAGTACCTACTGTCAGGAATGAGATGAAGAGTCAGGAAGCCCTTATGCGATTTGAGATCGCCTGTGAGACAGGTACCCGGGTGGAACAGCCTGACCCTGACATCAGGAAAAAGGTGGTTTCGCTTGCCAAAGAGACGCGTGACGTCGAGGAGCTTTCGGATACAGACATCGATATCCTCGCAAAGGCATTTGAATACAAAGAGGACTCTATCCTGCTAACAGATGATTATGCTGTACAGAACGTCGCATCAGTTCTTGGTATTGAATTCAAGCCAATTGCACAGAAGAAGATACGTGATGTCCTTGTATGGGGAAAGAAGTGCACTGCATGCAGGCGTAAGTTCGATGAAGGTGAGGAATGCCCTGTTTGTGGGTCACCATTGAAAAAGGTCAGGAAAAGAAAACTATAACCGTAGATATGACCTATAACAAGGTGAAAGAAAGAGAATACAATATTTCTAATTGAGATTTAAGCTGGGATAATATGAACAATATAGAAGAAATGATCCAGAAAGCAGTTGAATTGCAAGCTAACGGCCTTGTCACAGGCCAGATAGCAAACGAGCTCAACGTATCCCGGGAAACCGTCACATGGCTTTTGACACGTTCAAAGAAGGACGTCGTTGCTCCTGCACCAAAGGACATCTCCGTGAACTGGAGCAGCATCGGACAGAGTTCTTTCAGGCTCAAATGTGTATCACAGGCACTCTGTGATATGGTTGCAGAGTCACTTGAGAAGACCGATCAGTTAGCTGACGTCGTGATAGGGATCGGGCTTAGCGGAATACCTATCGCTACAATAATGTCAGAAGAACTCGGACTTGAATTCGGTATTTTCCACGACTATGATGACCAGAAAGAAAAGAGTCGTCAGAGAGGCATCTTTAGCAGGAACTTCGCCGATGTAAGAGGAAAGAACTGCATAATCGTAGATGATGTTGTCTCATCGGGTGCTACTATCACAGACGTGGTGGAACAACTTCGCGAAGTAGATGCAAATCCTGTCGCCATAGCTGTAATTCTGGACAAGATGAACTCAGATTCAATAGCCAATGTACCAATGAGCTCACTGGTACGTATCACACGTGTGGACTGAAAGGGGAATATCCCCTTTTGATCCTTTAGAAAAACGTTTTTTAGATTTTTTTAAATAATTAATGAGGGAGAGGTTTCACTCCACTCCCACAGAACCGATCTTTTCCACCAGTTTGGAAAGCACCTCAGAACGCATCCCTTCTACGAACTTGATACTTCCAACCACAAGGTGTCCGCCACCGTTAACACCGGCACCCACGATCTCCTCATGAAGCTCGCGTACCATCTGTGGGATGTTCATAAGAACACCTTTTGAGCGGATCACAGCAAAATCAGGGCCGTATCCGATAGTGATGACCGGACGTCCTTCAAGTTTCTGGCACATGCGGTCATGCACTTCACCTGAGGTCTTGCCTGGTGCAGGGAAAGTGAACTTATGTGCATAGTTCTCAACATCCAGGACGTTTAGGACTGCACCGTTTGGCAGGTCCTGGGATTTGACGTTAGGCATGCATGCGGTCAACTGCTCATCGATCATGGTATTTGCCTGTTCACAGAGCAAGTTCACGATCTTCTTATGCCTGGTCTTATCACCAAGATCCATGAGGTCATCCACAATGCCTTTTCCACTACTGAATTTGAGCCAGTATGCTTCAAAGTCAAGTGCCAGTGCAATGTCCTTGAGGTCTTTCTGAGAATATTTATCAGCAACCAGTTGCTTATAAGCCTCTGCTTCACCTGCTTCGGAGCGGTCCCCTGTCGCAGCAATTGCAGGCAGGTGCTTGATCTCATCCGTCACATCAGGATTGATCATACGTGCAACTTCTGTTGCAAGCATTCCCGCGGTCATTCCGAAATCCCCGCCAACGTGTGCAGGGTTCACATGACCGAGAAGGTACTGGTCAACGATCTCATCCGGATGATGGTGATCTACGACAACCATGTCTATGCCATAGACCTGTGCCTGCCTCATGGCTGGTACATCCTCTTCTGTGGAACCATTGTCCACCATGACAACCAGTGGAAGTTTCTGCCCATGTCTGGCAGCATCTTCGAGTGCATAGGATATATCCTTGGTAACATCCGGCATTTCGTAGAATGGTGCTTTGGATGGTGCACGCTTGTAATAATGATATTCTGCATCAGGTCCGTTTATCTCCCTGATCATCGGAAGGATAGCCCTCTCGATGGCTACTGCTGCGGTCATTCCGTCGGCATCAGCATGATGGCGAAGAAGGATAGGTTTTGACCTCATTATAGCCTTCTTGATCTCCTTGGTCACCTGGCGCATTGCAGGCCTGAGCTTTTCAAGTATCTCGCTTTCTACAAGGAATTCGATCTCTGAAGGTTCCGCTCTTTTGTCAAGCACTTCATCGATCCGCTTTTTGACAGCTTCCTCCTTTGCACCGGTGAGACGTTTCATGCTCTTGACCTCTACCTGAAGCCTGTCAGCACGGGATGTTACTTCCCCTGTACCGGTTATTATCATATCGGCATCGATCTCCGGATAGGCACGCTCTCCTGCTCGCTCAAAGGCGGCACAGGAAATGAGACCTTCCTCATCAGATATTGTAAATATAGTAGGGCCACCAGTCTGTTTGACCTGTATGACCTCACCCTCTACCTTGATAAGTTTACCAATGAACTTATCGAGCTCTATAGACTTCCTGATAGGTATTTCCTTTTCAACTTCCACGATGTTGAAATCCTTGACCTGCCTTGGGATCAGGTCCATCTTGCCATCACGACGAACTTCCTTAACTTCAACGACAACAGTAGCTCCTGCCTCAAGAGGAGTACTAAGATTGCTCGAGTGTATCAGACCGCGAAGGTTGGAATTCAGATCTACGAAAACACCGAAGTTCGCAAGGTTGTTCACAGTAGCACGGTACATCTTCCCGACTTCAAGCTCATCCTGATTGCAGGAATTGTCCAGCACATGAACGATATCCACCTTACCACAGGTACTGCAAGCTTCCTTTCCATTGATAGGACCATCAATGGATTTTCCACATATATCACATTTATAGAAGGCACCTTTGCCATTGCATGCCGTGCATGTTTTTCTTACTTCAATTTCCCCGCTTCCACCGCATTTCGGGCAAACTGAACCATCTTTCAAAAAACTGTTCACGTCCTTTTGTGAAAGGCTCATGAGGTTAACAGACTTTGATTTTCCCGCGCCTTTACATTCAGGACATTTCTCAGTGGAGAGAACTTCATATCCTTTTCCTCCACATTCAGTACACTCTTCTCTCATTGTATCAAGTCTTAATTGTTTATGTTAGATTTAATGTCTTTGCTTATACGAAGACTGCCACAAGCAATAGTTTTTTATGATAACTTCTTCCATATAAATTGGGGGAGGTTACCATGATAGAAGAATACATAATACCTATACTTGTAATTGGAGTTATCATCTTAACTCAAGCGCTCAAAATGGTCAAAGAATACGAGCGAGTCGTTATTTTTAGATTGGGACGACTTAGCGGAGTAAAGGGACCAGGACTTTTCCTTATCATCCCTATCATCGATACAGTGATGAAGGTTGATCTGCGAGTTGTAACTATTGACGTTCCAAAACAGGCAGTCATCACAAAAGATAATGTTACTGTGGCTGTTGATGCTGTTATTTACTATAAGGTCCTCAAACCTGATGCTGCAATCACAGAGGTCGAGAACTTCAAGTTCGCAACATCCATGCTTTCCCAGACAACCCTCAGGGATGTTATCGGGCAGATTGAACTTGACCAGCTCCTATCAGAACGTGAGACCATCAATAAGGACATACAGGAGTTGCTCGATATTTCCACAGACCCATGGGGAATCAAGGTCACGGGAGTCACTCTGAGAGATGTGAGCATCGATGATACCATGCTTCGTGCAATTGCAAAGCAGGCAGAAGCCGAAAGGGAAAAGCGTTCACGCATAATTCTTGCGGAGGGTGAGTTCATGGCTGCACAAAAGATGAAAGATGCTGCACAGCTCTACCAGGACATACCTGTAGCTCTCAAACTAAGGGAACTGCAGACCATTGCCGAAGTTGCACGTGAAAAGAACCTCATAGTAGTAACAAGTTCAACGGAGATCGGAGAGATCGCTGCACTTTCCACCGCATTCGGTAAGAAATAAAACCTTAAGAAGGTGATAAAATGTTGAAAAAGCCATCACCTCTTATTCCTTTTTTATTTTTAGCATTGATATTATTATTGCTGAGCCCTGCCTGTGCTTCCGCAGAAGATAAAGTTCTAGTACTGGAACTATCCGATTCGATCACACCGGTATCTGATGACCTTGTAGTTGATGCACTTTTGGTAGCAGAACAGGAAGGATATGAAGCACTTGTTATAACCCTCAACACCCCTGGAGGCGGGGTCGATGAAACCCTAAGGATCATTGAAGCCATAGACCAGTCAGAGATCCCGGTGATAGGCTATGTTTACCCCGGCGGAACAAAAGCGTGGTCTGCAGGAACACTGATCCTTCTTGGAACTGATGTTGCTGCAATGGCACCCTTTACGGTCATTGGTTCTGCACAGCCGGTCACTGTTTCCACAGGAGGGGTCGAACCTGTGGAAGATGACAAGATAGTGAACGCCCTTGTGGCACTTGCAAAAGAGAAGGCAAATCAGCACGGACGTAATGAGACCGCGGCTGAGAAGTTCATTACCGAGAACCTCAACCTCAATGCCGAGGAAGCACTGGAAACAGGAGTCATCGAATATGTTGCCACAGATGTTGAAGACCTACTTGAACAGGTGGATGGGGAGACAATAAAGGGTAAGGAGCTGAACACCAGCGGTGCTACCATTGATACATATGTTCCAAACCTCAGGCTGAGCTTTATGAATATAATCTCAGATCCTGTGATATCATCACTACTGATAATGCTTGGAATATACGGTATCGTTATCGGAATTTCAAACCCTGGAGCAGGAGCTGAGATCTTTGGTGTCGTAGCTATCTCGCTGGGACTTATAGGAACAGGTTTTGATGTGAATATCGCAGCAATATTCCTGATAATCCTGGGGGTGATACTATTCGTTCTCGAATTGCAGGCGCCGGGAGTTGGTATATTCGGAATATCGGGACTGATATGTTTGATAGCAGGAAGTATTTTCCTGGTACCCACAGATTTCCCGCGCTGGTATACACCTGCAGACGTTCAGCAGACAATGATCATTGCGATCGTTACACCTACGATAGTAATGGGATTGCTGTTCGTGTTCGTATTTTACAAAGTGCTGGAGGTCAGACATCGAAAACCGGTTATCGGTGAAGAGCCAACAGGGGACCTTGCCGAAGCCATCGATAAGTTCGATGCCGACTCGGAAGGATTTGTAAGATACAAGGGTGAATACTGGAAAGCAAGATCAGAAGACGACCTGGAAGAAGGTGATACTGTAATGATCACCGACAAAAAAGGACCGCTCCTCTTTGTGAAAAAGAGTGAGTGATAAAAGGAAGTGTTTGAGGGAAGTGAAAAATTACTTCCCTTTTATCATTTCTATAACTTTTCTTTTCTTATCAATGGCTTCATTTGCAGCATTATCCACTGCAAGCTTCATCTCTTCAAAGTCCCTTGGCTCTGTATCTCCGATCATCTTTTTGATAGGGGTGTAAGCTGATTCCCTGAAGCGCGGGGTGAAATCACACATTTTTCCATCAATGTTTATCTCTGCACCGCTGCCTTCGACAACTTCTCCGATGATGTCGATCTCAACGCCTGCGTCCCTGACAGTCTTCATAATATCGTCTGCATATTCCCTTGGAGCGATAACGAGCAATGCATCAAGTGATACGCCAAGGTAGTCGATCTCCAGCTTTTCCAACATATCGAGAACTTTCGGATTGACAAGCGGACGCATCTTCGACTCATCGAAGACAAGCTTGACACCTGCAGTTCGTGAGATCTCTTTTGCATCCCCACGGATACCACCGTTGGTCACATCTGTCATTGCATGCACATGCTTTGTCAGACCGGATGCGATCAGGGCCTCGCATGCTTCGAGGAATTTGATGTTGATGGTCTCATCAACCACATCATGCATCTCGTAATAAAGCGCTGCAGTGGAAACTGTCCCACCGCCTGCACCCTCGCTCATAAGAATAACATCTCCAACCTGTGTCTGAATGCGGGCTGTAAGGTCTGTGGCCGTACCAACTGCACCAACACCACCGGTCATACGCTCACCGATATCCATATCGCCGCCGATACGGAGAGTGCTTCCCGTTACAAGAGGGATGCCTGTAAGTTCGGACACCGTTGTAATTCCCGCAATGTGGTCAAAGATCTTGGCAACATCGCCATCATCGGCAACGTGGATGTCGGACAGGAGCGCCACAGGACGGGAACCCATCACGTACACATCACGCAGGGATGCACGGGCCACGTGGAAACCTGCAAGGAAAGGAAAATCGCTAAGACGAGAGTGTATCCCATCAATTGTAATAATTATATACCCATTCCCGGTCTCGTTCAGGATAGCACCTGAATCGTCAAGATGGGATGTATCAACCGCTGCACTGGTCTTTCCAATGACCTCTGCGAGCTTCTCATGTGCGTAGAAATCCCCCAGTCCACGGGAACCTACACCAAATTCACCCATGCTCACACCGGAGACAGTTGATGTCAGCACATCGCCTTCGACATTAAGTGTGGCCTTTGCCTCTACAATAGCTGCTTTTGCAAGTGACCTGGCGTGTTCAGGGGTTGTGTCCTTTATCTCAAGTATACGTTCTGTCAGTTTGTCCTCAAGTTCAGGATCATTCTTTCGAAGTCCTTTTCTTGCATAGCCTTCTATATCCATTAGATCACTCCGGAGTATCAGCACATACCTACAAAATTCTCAAGCATCTTCAGGCCGATATCACCACTTTTTTCAGGATGGAACTGTGTTCCGATAACGTTGCCTGTGGAATTAACAACTGATGCTGCGAACTTCACACCATAATCACATGAAGCGAGAGTGTGGGTAGCATCAGTATCCACATAATATGAATGTACAAAATAAACGAATGCACCATCTTCTATTCCCTCATAGAAAGGATGGTCCTGCTCGATGGAAAGAGCGTTCCAGCCCATGTGTGGGACCTTCAGTTCGCTGTGTGGGAAGCGGAGAACCTTGCCGGGAACAAGATCAAGCCCATCATTGAGCCCGCCTTCTTCTGAATGGCTCATGAGCATCTGCTGCCCTAAGCAAATACCAAGGATCGGCTTTCCAGAAGCCACGTAACTGTGTATGCCATCAAGGAAAGGAACGATGTTCTTCATCGCATCGGAAAAAGCCCCGACGCCCGGAAGGATGACACCATCTGCACTTTCGAGATCTGCAGGGTCCTTTGATATGGTCACTTCCGCACCTGCATGTTCCAGACCTTTCTGGACACTGCGGAGGTTGCCAAGCCCATAATCAATTATCACTATCTTTTTCATGGGAAGTACAGTACGGTTTTGGTACATCAATCTAACGCGATGTTGGAAGATATGATATAATTATTGATGGGATTCCAAAAGAATCACGATATGCAATATTAGTTTTACTTTTAAAGCATCGACTAATGTTAAAGATTGAATACCAGACATAAATCCCTAGAAATATTGATTACTTGGAGAGCACTTTGAAAATACATTTTCCTAAAATTATTGGTGAGAATCAATTATAGATAACGTTCCAATTGCCTTGCTAACTCCCGGGCCTCCTCCGAAGTGACGATAATTGTTTCGCGATCAGTGGATATCTCGATCATATCCTCTTCGTATTTATAAACCATTACCATAACATATGATAGGGTTAAACATTATAAAACGTTTTTTATTTTAGTATTGAAGTGATCTGACGAGGCATAGAGATCAAATGATACAATGTACCCCATATAATTATTAAGACAATTATAAAAAATCGAGATATTTATATCTCATTTTCACCTTTGCATCACCTCCTGAAAAGGCACAGGTACAATAGGTGATATAATGAAAAACGCGAGAAGAATCTTTAATGATGAAAGAGCGATAGAGCTACCCATCAATATTGTAGTTATGCTTGTCGTCGGAATGGTCGCACTTGCAGCACTGATAGCAATTATCCCGCCACCCACAAAGAATATGGCTGTGAACATCGATGAAGCAGGCCTTCAGGGAACTATCCCGGGTGCAGGAAACACAATTGTAGTGGATGCAGTAACCGCACAGAACCCGCTGACCATCATAGTCAAGATCACGGCCACGGACCCTGACGGAAATCCGGTCCGTAATGCCAACGCAGTCTTGCGAGGTCTTGGTGGCGTGGCAAGCAATACCACTGACATCAACGGTGAGACCACACTAATTACAACCGCTGCACAGGTAGAAATGGGTGCTAACCAGAACGAAGGTACAATGGACCTTACAATTGCAGCCGATGGTTTCTACGATTACGAGAAGAAAGATGCAGTGATGGTCATCAAGACAAAATGACCTCACATTCCTTTTTTAAAAATATGCCAGATAAGAACATAATTCAGGATGAAAGGGCAGCCATAGGCCTGCCAATACGCATGGTGGTCCTGACGATAATTGGGATGATCGGCTTTGCAGTGATCGTATCAGCCATAGTCAACGCACCCACTGCACCAAGACCCATGTATGCAACTTCTAATGTAACGAGCATAACGCTGTCAGGAGAGAGCGGAAACACAGGCATTCTTGAGATCACCGTTTCCAATTTTGACGGAGAGCCCATTGGTGGATGTAATGTTGTACTGAGAGATCCTTCCGGAACTGTTGCTGCCGGTGGTCTGACCGATAGCTCAGGCCAGGTACAGATGCAACTTATGAACATCTCGCTTCCGATCGGGAAACGCGAGGGTTACATAACCATCAAGACAATGGCTGATGGCTATCTTGAAAATAATGACGAACACTTCGTGAAAGTTACCCGTGGATGAAAAGTGCTTGAGTACCCGATAAATTAGCTGATCTATCTATCGATCGATCAAGAAAGCAGAAAAGCGGTCAATCAGCTTTCCTGTTGACCACATAGAACTTGACGAGAACGGCAACAGCGAGTGCTAATCCCAGACCCAGTGAAAAGTAAGGGGACCTGAGAATATCCCACCTGCCTGCAAAGATCAGCCCTCCTGTAAGAAGTAGGAGTGCCGCCCCCATGATACCTGAAAGCTCCACAGGCATCTTGATAGAGCCGATGGTTATCCTGTTGCGATCCTCGATGCGCATGAGTTTCTCATCCTGCGATGCAAGTGATGATTCAAGCTTGTCGGACAGCTTATCAATGTCCACTCGAAGTGAACCTTCCACCAGTGACCGTAGCTCTTCAACTTCCACTTTTAACTTGTCAATGCTCTCAATTGCAGATCGGACATCCCCGGAAACCGGCGGTTGCTGTGTCTCAAATACAGTACCTGCAACATCCTCAGCAGGAACTTCTACCGACAAACGTCTTTCAACCGCACGAAGCCGCTTCTCAAGGCTCCTGACACTCTGGTCAAAGGACTCTATCCTCCCACGGACGTCCTCTTTTGAAGTACCCCCACTCATAGAACTCACCAACAAAGTCCTTCGTAAACAATATCCTCTTCGAGCTTTTCAGGATCGATCATCTTCCTTCCATCGATCACTAACTTGTTCTTCATGCCAGCAAATTCGGAATCGAGTTCCCTGAACTCACCCCATTCGGTCATGATCAGGCATGCAACTGCACTTTTTAGTGCCTCTGCAGCACTATCACAGTACCTTATATTTTCGATCAATGCCTTCATATTGTCCGTTGCCATCGGATCATATGCGGTCACATCGGCTCCAAGCTCCAGAAGTTTTCTTATAACAGGTATGGAACGTGATTCACGTATATCATCCGTTTCGTTCTTGAAGGCCAGGCCCAAGACAGCCACTTTTTTACCTTTTACATCGCCTGCATGTTTTTCAAGAAGCTCTATCATCTGCATCGGCTGCAACTCGTTCACTTCAATAACGGATTCAAGAAGAGATGGATAATAATCGATTTCCTTTGCTTTACCAATGAGTGCACGCACATCCTTTGGGAAGCAGGAACCACCAAAGCCGGCACCTGAGTTCAGGAAATACTCGGAAATACGGAAATCCGCACCTACAGCATTCATTACCTCATACGTATCTATCCCCAGACGCTTGCAGATATTGCCGACCTCATTGGAGAATGATATCTTTGTGGCAAGGAAGGAATTGTTCACATACTTGATCATCTCAGCAGTACTTGGAGTTGTTTTTGTGACCTCGCAATCCAGATCGCGATATAGCTCCGCAACAAGAGCTCCTGTCCTTTCATCAATACTACCAACAACGATCTTATCGGGATGCATGAAATCATAAACAGCCTTGCCTTCCCTCAGGAACTCAGGGTTCATGGCAACACCGAAGTCCTTGCCTGCAACCTTGCCTGAATGCTCCTCAAGTAAGCGAAGAACGATATCCTCGGTAGTTTGTGGGACCACTGTGCTTTTGACGACCACAATGTGGAAACCATCCTTTTTCGCCATTGCCATTCCAAGGCTCTTGCAGGCAGCACCTACAATGGACAGGTCGATATTACCATGCTCATTGGAGGGAGTACCCACACAGATAAATGAGACATCCGTATTCTGTATAGCATAATCATAATCAGATGTTGCTATGAGGTTCTTCTCCGCATGTTTTTTCATCAACTCCCCAAGGCCTTCCTCCCAGATCGGAGGAAATCCGTCATTGATCATTTGAACCTTCTTTTCGTCAATATCGATGCAGATGACCTCGTGTCCAAGTTCTGCAAAACACGCAGCTGTAACTGAACCAACATAACCTGATCCAATAATAGATACCTTCATAAAAATCACTCCTGTTTAATAAAGTTGTAAAGGATGTATATTATAATAATGGTTTTGTATCCATAGCAGGCTTTTTCCATGGCCCTTCATTCATAGAAACGCATGAACTGCTAAGATCAATCCAACGGTAAAAATACCGAAAATCGCATCCTTTGCCTGAAGTTTTGATCTGTGGAAATAAAGATTATTGTGATCGTTCCCATATCCCCTGCAGAGCATTCCAACATATGTTCTTTCACCCTGTTCATAGGACTGCACGAAAAGCGAACTTATAGTGTTGCCTATCTGCTCCAGGATCCACTTTCTGGGGACATCCTTGTTCCATACATCGAACAGGCGGGATCTTTGTGCCACTCGTATCCTTTTGAGAACGCTCCAGAACACAAAGAGATACCTTACCATCATTGTAAGAAGAAGAGTGAACTCCCTGGGGACACCCAGCCTCCTTGCAGAAACTACGAGATCGTTCATTTTCATTGTAGATGATAATACAATAACAGAAGTCACACATACAATGAACCTTGCCATAAGGGTCAGGCCAAAATCCAGACCTTCGTAGGTCATGGTCAGACCAAAGGGAAATGACATCGGGTAAACTGTGAACGTTTCGATGAAAGGCTGCCTGATAAAAGGCTGGAAAATAGCAAGTCCTAAACCAAATGGAATTACTGCGAGGATCCTTGCCATTACGTAAAAGAGGTTCAAGTTCCCGATGATCATCAATAGGACCAGATAGCTCTCAAGAAAAAGCAACTTGATGAAGTTCGAATCATCCAGCCTTGGGAGAGCTGCTACATAAAAGACGATGCTGATAAAGGCTATTATCTTGATGCGGCCATCCAGCCTGTGAACAGGGCTGTCCTTATAGGATTCCCTTTCGATCTCAGTCAATCCTATACCCATGAGGCTTACTCCGGTGTGGTCTGCGTTTTGTTCTGTATTCTGCCCTGATCAAGTACACGGATGATCTCATCCCTTGCATCTGTCGGAGCGATCTGGATCTGGGCATCAATGCCCTCTTTCTGCAAAAGCTCAAATACCTCTGCGATCCTCGGCATACGCAGATGGGCTTTCTGTATCAGATCGTGATCCCTGAATATTTCCTTTGGAGTACCTGTTGCCAGTATCTTCCCATGATCGAGGATACATATCCTGTCAGCAAATGCCGGAATGATGTCAACATCATGTGTTGAAAGAACAACGGTCATATTGAGATCCCTGTTCATCCTGTCAATTATATCCATTACCTGAGCAGCGTTTATTGGATCAAGTCCTGCTGTAGGTTCATCGAGAACTACGACCTCAGGGCGCATAGCAAGCACTCCTGCAATAGCGACAAGCTTTTTCTGGCCACCACTTAGATGATGAGGGGCACGTTTTTCAAACCCTTTCAGATTCACAAGTTCAAGTGAGGTCCTTATCCTCTCTTCAACCTCATCTTCCGGCAGGCCCATGTTCATCGGACCAAAGGCCACATCTTCCTCCACAGTAGGAGAGAATACCTGATCATCGGGATTCTGAAAGACGATACCGACCGTTTGCCGTGCTTTACGGATGGTCTTCTTAGATATCGTATCTCCCTTGATAGCAACCTCACCGGAAGAAGGTGACAGTATGCCATTAAGATGTTTGAAAAGTGTTGACTTGCCTGCACCATTCGCTCCAAGAATAGCTATCTTCTCACCTGCATTGATGATCAGATCAATGTTCTCAAGTGCCTTTGAATCGCTACTGGAATATTTGTAAGAAAGGTTCTTCAATTCGATAATAGGGTTTTCACGAGCCATGTTGATCTCATCTGCTACTTATCATGCATTACCGGTGCTAAGTAACAGGAAGAAGATATATTATTATTAATAAATTATGCCACAATTTTCACACTCTGTTTATTGACATCATTACGAAAAGCTTCAAGCTTTTGAGGTCTGAAAGCTGATTTACAGAAACATTGACCTTTTGAATCCCGTTAAACTTATATATATTATTGCAGTTTTTTTAGTAATACCAATTTGTAATTACGTAATACTAAATAATACAAAATTATAGATATTCATAAGAAGGAGGAAAATATAATGCATATACCAGATTCGTTTATGCCGCTATCCCAGGCACTTGTTTACTGGGCAATAGCCCTTCCGTTTATCTTTATGTCCTTCAGATGGGCACGAAAAGATATGGATGATATGAAGATACCAATACTTGCAGCATTATCTGCAGGAATATTTGCAATTCAGGCGCTCAACATACCTATTGGAATGGGCACCAGTGGCCATATGGTCGGAGCTGCACTTGTAGCAATAATCTTTGGAAGCCCTTTTGCCGGAGTACTTGTACTGACACTTGTACTGCTGGTTCAGGGTATCGTGTTCGCTGACGGTGGAATTACTGTAATGGGTGCCAACATCCTGAACATGGGAGTTATCTCAGGTTTTGTAGGTTACTACTCATTCGTTGCATTGAGAAGCAAAAACATTGACATTAAGGTATCAGCATTCTTCGGTGCATGGTTAGGCCTTTTCATATCCTCTATCGCAACAGCGATCGAGATGAGCATCGCAGGTACATTCCCACTCGTACCAGGGCTGGTGGCAATGGGAACATTCCACTTTGTAATAGGCATCATCGGAGAAGGACTTATCACTGCAATTGCAATCGCAGCGATCGCGAAAGCACGTCCTGATCTTGTGGACAGCAAGATCACAGAAGATTCAAAGGAGGCATTATTGTGACGAGCCAGAACATGAAATTATTGTACGCAGGACTGGCAATAGCACTCCTGATATCAGTACTTGCACCATACCTTGCATCTTCAGATCCTGATGGTCTGGAAAGTGCTGCAGAAAGTGTGATCGATGAAGAAAGATTTGCTGAACTTGAAGAAGCAGACCCTGCAATCGAATCCCCTATGCCGGACTATTCAATTGAAGGAAAGGGCAAACTCGGTGAGATCCTTGCTATTTCAGCAGGCACCATTGGGATCCTTGTCATAAGCTTTGGGCTTGCAAAAGTGCTGAAATCAAACAGATCTAACTAAAAAATTAGAAAACAGGTATTTAAAGGAGGAAATATTTCCTCCCCTAACTTTTTTGTAAATCACAGGATCTTCACAAGGATCGGTTCCCCATCATCCACAGCATCCATTATGCTGTGAGCAATTGCAGAATTACTCCTGACCTTGACATCGCCATGGCGACCAACTGTTGCAGTGAAAAGGTAACTTTCACCTGCATATATCTCGACATCCTGTGAAGCTATTTCAGGAACGTTCAGGATCACATGCTTCTTTGTGTGCTCGACAGTAGGACGATAGGAACTTCCGGAGAATCTGTTCTTATCCGCACCCTTGCCCTTGCGACCTTGCTCTTTAAGTTCACGCACATCAATGTGGACACCTACGATCCTCTCGATCTCATCGACCACTGCACCACTTTTACCGATCACCTTTGAGATCTCCTTCTCGAAAACCTTTACAACAGCATTTGTGTCGGAGGTCATCTCCACTTCAACAGGACCACTGGTATAACGCTGGACAACGTCCTTGATCTCGCCTTCCGCAAGAGACCAGACAGGTTTCCTGCTTTCTGTTGAAGTTGATACTGGCATGACAACGATCTGCTCACCGAAGGTATATATCTCAAATTCAGGTTTTGAGGTCTCAAAATCAGAAACAACAATTACCGGTCTTGCAAGATCAGCTTCCATCATTCCGGATGGTACCTTTACGGTGAACTCAAGGGTCTGGACCTGGGCGACCTCTCCTTTGTCAATAAAGATGACAGTATCAACGACCTGTGGAATAACACCAAGTTCCACCCTACCGATGAGCCTCTGCACAGCATCGATCGCACGGTTGGCATGCACAACACCGATCATGCCGACACCTGCAAGCCTCATGTCAGCAAATATCTCGAAATCACGGGTCTTTCGCACTTCATCATAGATAGTGTAATCAGGCCTTACAAGCAACAGCACATCTGCGGTCTTTTCCATGCTTCCTTCAAGAGGAGCATATTGTGTGATCTCCCTGGGAACCTGTAGGTCCCTTGGGGATTCCATTGTCTTTACAACATAATTGTGTTCATGCAGGAAAGTGGCAACTCCTGCTCCAAATGTGGATTTACCCGCTCCTGGAGGACCTGATACCAGAATTCCACGCTGTCCAAGTATCCTCTCCTTGAGCTTATCACCCAGACGGTACTCATCCAGCTTTACCGAGGCCACAGGACGTACTGCCGTGATCTCTACATCATCTGAAAATGGAGGGTTTGAGATAGCTATTCGCATATCGCGTATCTGCAATACGGTAGCACCGTTTAGAGACATTTCAATGAAGGATTCGGGGTCAGCCCTTGCTCTTTCAAGAAGCTCACGGGTGATCTCTTTCAACTCACCTGAAGTGGATGGGGTATCCCTTATTTCTACAAATTCCACATTCCTGATGGAACCACGTTTGCCCATTGGAATGACCTTGTTCTTCAGATGCACAGACATTGTATCATCAGTGAAGAAATCCTCAATATGCAGGGTAATGAACTCGGCTTTTTTCGGAGGAAGGTATTCCACTTCCATCCCCTTTGCCACTGCAACGTCGTACTGAACCCTGTCCCCTGTCACAAAAGTAGCTTCCAGCTCTTCAGCACATGACCGGATTATGGCATCCACTGCACCCTCTTTAGCATACTTTCTCTCTTCTATGGTCGGCCGCTCACCTGTAAAAGATATATCGATAAGACCCTCTGTTGCCAATTCTTGCAGTTTTTTCAGCTCATCCAGACCTTTATTACCAATCTCAAGACCACGGTTTGCCTGGGATTCCAGTTCTGCCACCATGGCCTCGGGAATGAATATTTCAGCCCCCTCATAGTCCCCTTCAAGGATCATTTCGGATACAAGACCATCAATAATTACACTTGTATCAGGAACTATCCTTGTTATCTCATTGTTTTCCATAAACAGAACTATCGTTCAAAACTATTTAATATAACTGACGGAAAAAAAGAGATGATCAGAAAAGGGAAAGAAAAGGGAAAGAAAAGAGAACAAAGATAGTTCCTCGAAGTATTGTTCTTAGAAATATCAATAGACCTCATCGGGATCGAAGACCTTCTCACCAACGATATTACCCTCGATATTTCGGTAGAAGCATGAACGATACCCTGTGTGGCATGCGCCCCCTTCCTGTTCGATCTTCATTACGATGGCGTCCATATCGCAATCTATCAGCATCTCGTGTACTGTCTGCATGTGCCCGGAACTTTCTCCTTTTTTCCACAGTTCTTGCCTGCTACGACTCCAGTAGTGAGCAATGCCAGTCTCAATGGTAAGTTTGAGAGCCTCCTCGTTCATGTAGGCAAACATGAGAACTTCACCAGTTTCATTGTCCTGTGCAATGGCTGCGATAAGCCCATTGTCATCATATTTGAGATTGTCAAGCTCTATCATATTAATCAGTTAATGAATATACTATAACTATAAAAACTAAGAGGAATCAATATGTAATGATAACAATATGGTGTATAGAAACTTCATTAGCATATTTTTTTGCATATGATATCAAGGTGAAAGAATGGATTATAGTTTCGATGGAAGAGGGGGATACAGGGTACCGACTGGCTTGCTAGGACTTGACGTTCAACTTGGAGGAGGAGTCCCTCCGGGAACAACTATATTGATACTTGCAGAACCCGGTGCAAGTTCAGAGCTATTTGCACAACAGTTCGTATATGGTGGTCTGACGAACAATGAAGAAGTTTACTATTTCTCTGCTGAACATCCGGTTCAGGAAATAATTGAGGATATGAGGACCTTCGGATGGGATGTTGAGCAATATGTCGAAGACGGAAAAATGGACTTCGTTGATGCCTATACCTTAAGGTTCTGCAATATTCTGCCCAAAAGTGTTACATGCAACCTCTCTGCCAAGGATTTCCTGAAACAGAACACTGATACAATGAACCAACTTAAGTCTGCCACCTCTAAAGAGAGACAAGGCCAGTACAGAGGGGTTATCGATTCCATATCATATTTCCTGAGATCCTACGATATGAAATCTGTTACGGAAGCTATCGAATTTATCTCCTCTATCGGAAAGTTCACTAATGCTGTACAACTCATCCTTATGACCGGCGGTACACATGAACCACAAGTGGAAAATGCACTCAAGAGCATTTGTGACGGGGTTATTGAATTCCGCATGAGAGAACGTGGAAGCGAGATAGAGAGAACTATATTGATACGTAAGATGAGAGGAATGATACCTCCAGACAAGACCATATCATATAATATAACTCAAAAAGGCATTGAACTGGAAACTACGACCAGAGTTCTCTGATCTTCTTGTAGCGAAGACATTCAGATTTGAATAACAAAATGGTTGATGAGAATGAAAGAAAAACTTGCTGAACTCCTGACAAACATATTCACAACTTCCGGACACAGTGTTTCAGAATCTGACACTGTGGACCTGATCGTAGAGAAAAACGACCACCGAACCTATATTTTACTTACCAGTCAGCCAGATCCTGCACAGATCAAAAACTTTGCAGATCAGATCAGGGACGGAGTAGGACTATATGTCACCATGCAGAAAATGGAGCCAGAGCTCTACGATTATGCAACACATGTGGGACTTATCACATGGGACCGGGACGAACTCTCCCTCCAGATAGGAAAAGCTGTCATCGCCGACCTTGAAGGCAATGCTACCGACCTACAACTTGTGGCTTACGATGTAGACAGTAATGCTATGATAGCAGATCAGCTTGCATCCAGATCCACTGGATTCTCAGGAAGCTTTGAAATAAGCTCCGAGATATCAAGTCCTTCAGTAGAGCCTTTCACGCCATCTGCTCCGCAGATGCCCACACAGGAAGAACAGGATGGTTTCAACATCTGGGCAACTTCACCTGAAATGCAGCAGGCAGACACAGTTGAAAGGTATCAGGAAACTAAGCGAACATATATGGAAGCACCTGTGACAACCGCACCAGAGCATCAGCAGTCATTATGGGAAGCTCCAACCCCAGTTCCACAACCAGTTCCATCAACACTTGACCTTCACACTGCGCCTATAAAATTGGAAAAGGAAAGGGCTGCAGCAATGGCAAAGTCCGAGATAGGGATCCCTGAGGATGTTGTTCTCAAGTTCGTACCTTTCTGGAATTATGCCTATGCTGTCAAAGCAGAACACAGGTTCAAGAACAAGGTCATTGATATTTCCGGGCAGGGACAGGGTTGTCTTAATGCTCTCAACGGCAATAAGGAAGAGTTAGAACTGCACCAGGTAAATGACCGTGTGACACTTCCTGATGATAACTATGAGATCAAGAGCAAGATGATCGACCAGAAGGAAGCGGAAAGCACGCTAATATCGAACATTATCGAAGAATACACAAAGGATGTGCGTTTCAACAATGTCGTTGGAGAGGCAATGATATCCGAACACAAGATGTTCAAACCATCAATGGATGATATCAGGTTCAAGATCGACCTTGTCTATGTGCCTATATGGGAAGTAAAAGGTGCAAGGAACTCAGTGGAAATCAACGCATATACACAGGAAATACTGACCAATCCTGTAGATGATGATGTTGAGTTCATGTGAATGAACGTTCGTAACTAACCGAACATATATATACGAAAACTGTATATAGAGACCAACGCATTTATTGGCTTTAGAAAGTTACCAAACAATGGAGTGACAAAGAATGATCGAAATTACAGACGTTGCTGCAACCGAATTGAAAGCATTGCTTGAGGCTGAGGACAAACAGGACCATGCATTGAGAATATTTGTTGCAGGTATGGGATGCAGCGGTATCCAGTATGGAATGGCACTCGACAACGAGACCAGTGATGAAGATATCACAGTCGAAAGCAAAGAGATCAAGGTCGTTATGGGCTCAGATATCAGCGAACAGCTGGACAAAGCAACCATCGATTACATTGACACAGAAGGTGGCAAAGGCTTCATCATCGACAACCCAGCAGCAGCAAGCGGATGCAGTAGCTGCGGTGGCAGTTGCCATTAAGAACAAGATATTTAATTGAGTAATACCATCCTACGCGGTAATAACTAAAAGGTGATCAAATGATTCCAGGCATGGGCGGACGGGGCATGAACCCGAAAAAGGTCAAACAGATGATGAAACAGATGGGCATTAACATCGATGAGATAGAAGATGTGGAACAGGTCATCATAAGAACCGCAGACAAGGATATAGTATTTAACGATGCAAGTGTCAGCATAATGAATGCACAGGGAGTTGATACCTATCAGGTAACAGGTACCCCTGTGGATATGCCACGTGAGGTCGTTATCCCTGAAGATGATGTAAGACTTGTGGCAGAGCAGACCGGTGCAAGCGAAGAAGCTGCGCTTGGCGCTCTCAAAGATGCTAACGGTGATCTTGCAGAAGCTATTCTTGCTCTTTCCTCATGAACCCATAACGGGTTCCTGCTTTTTTTATTATTTTTCCAGACGAGACATTATTTAGAGATTTTATAGATTTATATTTATACATTGCATCGCGTATAGTTATCCCGTTGACATTCATATGAAAAGGGATAAAGATGAAAGACGATATACCGGATACCAGCCGTGAGCAATTAGCTACAAGGATCGGGTTCTTGCTTGTTTCTGCGGGATGTGCCATAGGTCTTGGAAACATCTGGCGTTTCCCTTTCATTGCAGGAAAATACGGAGGTGCTGCCTTTGTTATCGTCTATCTTGCATTTCTCCTAATCCTCGGATTGCCTATATTGATAATGGAATTTGCCACCGGAAGAGCTGGAAGGCAGAATATCGCAGGATCCTTGCGTAAGCTCCAACCAGAAGGGAAAAGATGGCACCTTTTCGGATATATCGCCATCATAGGAAATGTTATCCTGCTTATGTTCTACACTACCGTTGCAGGATGGGGATTTGCATATTTCTATTACATGGTCAAAGGTAGTTTTATTTACCTCGAACCCTCGGAAATAGGGCTTTTCTTTGACCTGTTCATGGGAAGGACCATGGAAATGATAACGTGGATGGCATTGGTAGTGGGTCTTGGGATCCTTATATGTTCAGCAGGGCTACAAAGAGGGGTTGAAAGGGCTGGCAAGTTCATGATGTCAGGACTATTCTTTATTCTGGTAGTGCTTGTACTTCGTTCTGTGACCCTTCCCGGTGCTGCTGAAGGGATCAGCTTTTATCTTGAACCGGATTTTTCGGTCTTAAGCTGGAAGGCTATCTATGCAGCCATGACCCAGGCATTCTTTACTTTGAGCGTAGGGGTCGGTGGGATGACAATCTTCGGGAGCTATATCAACAGAGATCATTCACTTACAGGCGAATCCCTAAGGATCACATTCCTGGATACATCCATAGCACTCATGGCAGGACTTATGATATTTCCGGCATGTTCTGCTTTCGGGGTTGATGTAGGTTCAGGTCCCGGGCTCCTCTTTGTAACATTGCCGAACGTTTTCAATCAAATGCCTGCAGGCATTTTGTGGGGAACTCTCTTCTTCTTGTTCCTTGCCTTTGCTTCAATGTCAACTGTAATGGGTATCTCGGAGAATGTAATAGCTTTCTCAATGGATGAATGGGGATGGAAAAGAAAAAAGGCATCAATTATAAGCGGAATTGCGATATTCGTTTTATCCATACCATGTTGCCTTGGATTCGGACCATTGAGCTGGTATCAGCCTTTTGGTGAAGGTACATCGATCCTAGATCTGGAAGATTTCATATTTACCAACAATATCCTTCCATTAGGTGCACTTACGCTGGTACTGTTCTGCAGTTATAGTTTCGGATGGGGATGGAACAATTTCATTCGGGAGACAGATTCCGGAAAGGGGTTGAAGTTCCCAAAGCAGACAAGAACATATATAAAATACGTCCTTCCGCTTATCATAATTTTTATACTTGTCAGAGGATGGATAGGAACATTATCATAAAGAGAAAAGAGGTCAGTATTCAAGTTCAAGGGAGTTCAATACTGAATGATATTCCTCAACGGGCATCCTTGAATAAAATGCACGTTTTACAACCTCGCTCAGGGATGGATGGATATCCATTCCATGAACAATAGGACCTACATTTGCGCCAGGAGTGTTCATAAGAGTTATCACCTGATGGATGAGAACAGATGCCTGTGGTCCTATGATATGAGCACCAAGCAGAATGTTAGTGGAGTTATCCAGTATAACCTTGACAAAGTAATCCTCAAGGGCCATAGCAACTCCTTTTCCGGTATCTTCGAACCTCTGGAAACCGATGGAGATGTTATCTTTGCCATAGTTTTCAACAGCCTCTGCTTCCCCCATTCCGACCCCGGCGATCTCAGGATAGGAAAAGATGGCATGCGGCACTGCATGGTAATCAACTTCCACATCACCATTTAGAACGGAGTTCTGGTAGGCGACCGTAGACTCATAATTGCCAACATGCTTGAACAGATATTTACCATTGGCATCTCCAAAGGCCCAGACATTTGAGCAACTTGTTTCCATATGATCGTTTACCTTTATCCATCCACTATCATCAGTCTCAATATTTCCTTTTTCAGGATGGAGGATATCAGTATTCGGACTTCTACCGGTGGCTACAAGGATCTCATCGGCTAATATCTCGACCTGTTCGCCGGTCTGCCTGTCCTTTGCAATGATCTTCTTCCGGTTGCCTGACGCCTGAACTTCAGCAACTTCGTGATTGGTGATTATAGAAATGTGACCTTCCATTTTCCTTCTTGCAAGTTCACTTATCTCGGGTTCTTCCTGAGCAATAATTCTGGGACTGCGACCTATTATGGTTACATCAGAGCCCATGGAAGAGAAGAAATGACCGTATTCGGCAGCTATGTAACCGCCTCCTATGATTGCAAGACTTTCCGGTAATGACGTTAGCTCCAGAACTGTGTCACTTGTAAGATAACCAACATCTTCCAGACCTTTGACCGATGGGATCATAGGTCTTGAACCTATGCTCAGGTAGATCATCTTTGAAGTGATCGTCCCGTCCCCAACTTTAAGCACATATGGTTCAATGAATTCTACAGTGTCCTGGTAGTAATCCATATTTGGACTGGATGAAAGCCCGCTGTGGATCATCTCAATATCCTTTCCTATGGAAGAACGCATCTTTTCCATAATAAAATTGAAATCTATGCTTTTGATCTCAGCATCAATTCCAAATTCCTGAGATCTTCCAATTTCCCTTACAAGTTCTGCAGGATAGAGAAGCATCTTGGATGGGATACAACCCCTTGTAAGACAGATTCCTCCGGGATTGTCCTTGTCGATGACCGCTACTTTCATCCCCGGGTTCTCTTGCATCATCAAACCAACATAGTTCATCCCTGAACCGCTGCCTACCACTATAAGATCATATTCTTTCATTTGCACACCCCAAAATTACGTATAAGAGATATTATGCCTGTTTCATTATTATATATGATGCTTTTTCAGATAAGGAATCCTATCAGGTAGACCATTGGACCTATTTGCATCAGTACTATCGTTCTTGACCTCAATTTCAATACATTGTTCTTTGACTGGTCGCATATCAAAGACCTGGAAATTAATTAAATAATTAATTAAGAAATAAACAACTGCTACCGGCAGTATCAACAATAAGAATAGTTTGTCATGAACAAGATTAGGATGCAGGTTCACATAGGGAAGAGGATCAAATATAAAGACAACTGAAAAGATCAGAGAAGAGATTATGGCTGCAAAACGTGGAGAGACACTCCATGCTACTGTCTGTACACGGTGTTGCATATCTCCTTCCATATCAGAGATATCTGCCATGATCTCAAAAGCGATGCCTACCAGAAATGCCATTAAGATAGAGACCGCTGCTGCTGTCGCATATTCAGTTCCATTTTCAAAAAATTCCATTGAGAGGATGCCTGAAAGGATAACGGAGAACATGCCAAAGAAGGAGTTTCCAAAACTTGTCAAAACTAAGAATGCCTGAAGTTTTTCAGTAAAAGAAACAATGAGATCAATTTCCTGCAATGAACTTCAGTTTGTCATTGACAAGCGCTTTTAGATCTTCAAGATCGCTGCAATCATTCATTTCATCAGATGTGATCAGCAGATTGAGCCTGTTGTCCTTCTCAAGATAGGCACAGGGGAATGAAGCTCCCGGATAATTGTATTTTTTATCAAACTCATCCTTGTGCAGAAAAAACACAGGGATGGGAAGATCATCCACAAAGGACCTCCATTCACTTTTCATGCCTGCATTACCATAGGTGATAGCACAGAGATTACATCCGTAACTCGATGGTGATACAATTTTATGAACATAATCTTTCATTTCATTGACTAGACCACTGTCTGCATTGTATACGAAAACTATTGAAACTTTACTCATAGAAACCCCCGATATCCCTAACATTAAGAACTTAGGACTCAATCGGATATAACATTATTTCATATGTGCATAGGAATTCGAATCTGCAAAATTGTGATCATGAATAAGAACATATCAGAACAACAAACCCAAAGCTAGTGAGTTAAGATCAGTTAAAGAAAAAGGGTAATAGAGTGAGCACAGCAGCGACGCAGATTTCCCGAGGACTCTCGTACCTCAGTACAGTAAGCAACGTGGGCAGGCTTATCTTCTGTGTTCGGAATGGGAACAGGAGTGGCCCTGCCGCTATGGCCGCCGTACTCTGACTCTTATTAATGGATGAAAGCCAAAGTCCAAATCCAGATCAGCGCTTCTGCAGCGCGCGACCTTTGAGCTTTGCTCAAGAGGTCAAGATGCTGAATCAGACTTTACTTTTTTAACGGATGAAAGCCAAGGTCCGGATTCGAACCGGAATGGAATCGCTCTGCAGGCGATTGCGTAGCCGCTCCGCCACCTTGGCATTTGAACGAATCCTAGTAGGTAATACAGACATATAAGCCTTTACATTGCGACAATGAAGGCACAAGTCTGATGATCAGCCACCAGCTCAGTACTAACTTTAAGCAAAGCTCAAGGACTGTTGGATACTAGAAAAAGATAAAGTTACAACTCATGAGTTGTAGCAGATTGAAGAAAAGTTAAGGTAAAGAGTGAGCATAGCAGCGACGCAGATTTCCCGAGGACTCTCGTACCTCAGTACAGTAAGCAACGTGGGCAGGCTTATCTTCTGTGTTCGGAATGGGAACAGGAGTTGCCCTGCCGCTATGGCCGCCATACTCATCTCTAATACTGGAAATGATCATGTTATTATATTACATATCAGATTTCGCCTGGACAAAGCAAAACGGATGAGGCACAGATATTAGTGGCCGCGGACTGAACACCTCGTTGCCTTGGTGCGTACATCCCGACTCTATCAATCCGGTCTTTTACCGGAATCCTTAACGTAGTCTCTTTTTAGGTCAGATTTCGAGCTTAGATGCATTCAGCTCTTATTCCTTAGCGCGTAGCTGCTCGGCAGTGCCTTGTCAGACAACCGATCGACCAGTGGCGCCGTTGCTCTGTTCCTCTCGTACTAAAAGCAACTTACCCTCAGACTACAGACACCTCTAGTAGATAGTAACCGACCTGTCTCACGACGGTCTAAACCCAGCTCACGATCTCCTTTAATAGGCGAACAACCTCACCCTTGGCTGCTGCTGCACAGCCAGGATGGAAAGAACCGACATCGAGGTAGCAAGCTGCCGGGTCGATATGTGCTCTTGCCGGCAACGACTCAATTATCCCCGGGGTAACTTTTCTGTCATCTTTAGCCCGCACCAAGCGGGACATAAAGGTTCGCTAGAACCGACTTTCGTCTCGTGATCCGCTACTGTGCCGAATCACGTCAGGCTAACTTATGCTCTTGCACTCTTCAGTAGGTTTCCGACCCACTTGAGTTAACCATTGCGCGCCCTTGATATCTTTTCAAGGGCGTCCCGCCCCAGGCAAACTGCCCACCTATCGGGGTCCTCCTCTCGGAGTAAGGGGCGTAACTTTGGAAGGGTAGTGTCCCAATTGACTCCACCGATGCTGGCGCACCGGCTTCGACGTCTCCTACCTACACTGTACATCCAAAATCACACCCCAGCGACAGGCTGCAGTAAAGCTCCACGGGGTCTTCACTTCCCCCTAGAGGTCTCTAGACTCTGCACTAGAATGTAAGCTTCACCGGACTCTGGCTAGGGACAGTAGAACTCTCATTGATCCATTCATGCAAGTCGCCAATTAAGCGACAAGGTACTACGCTACCTTAAGAGGGTCATAGTTACCCCCGCTGTTTACAGGCCCTTCTTTCCGTTGAACCGAAGTTTCAGGTACCTGCACTGAGCAGGATTCAGAGATCGTACTAGCCCTTACGGGTTTGCGATCTCCTATGTTGATATTAGACAGTTAGAGTTCTCTGGTCACTGCGACCTGCCGTCTACACGGCAGGCACTCCTTCTCCCGAAGTTACGGAGCCAATTTGCCGAATTCCCTTAGCCAAATTATTCCGACACGCCTTAGCCTTTTCAGCTAGGGGCACCTGTGTCAGATCTCGGTACGGACATTTAACTCCCTTTTCACGGGTTCCAGGGTGAAGCTGACTTTCGCCATAACATATTCGTCTGCTTCTCGCCATTACGGCTCTCCACAGAGTTCGATGCTTAGACGGCGCGACGGCGCCGCTCAGCCTGCCCCGAAACGTCAGTTTTATTGTTAAATGGTACAGGAATATTAACCTGTTTCCCTTTTGATGTACTCGAATTACGGTACAACTTAGGACCGACTAACCCTCGGCTGACGATCATTGCCGAGGAAACCTGCCCTTCGGCGGTCAGGATTCTCACCTGACTATGCTGCTACTATTACCAGGATTTTCGTTTCCGCTCGGTCCACAGGACTTCACAGCCCTGCTTCTGCCCAAACGCAACGCCTTCCTACAAGATTACCTTTCGGTACTCCGTGGTATCGGTGGTCGACTTGAGCCCCGTCCATTTTCGGGGCCCCAAACCTCGACTGGTGGGCTGTTACGCACTCTTTAAAGGATAGCTGCTTCTAAGCTAACCTTCCAGCTGTCTAGGGCTTAGGACGCCCTTTAGTATTAACACTTAGTCGACACTTAGGGACCTTAACCACGGGCTGGGTTGTCTCCCTTACGGACTACAAGCTTACCCCAGTAGCCCGGACTCCAACCTTCTACGACGACGGTGGGTTCGGAGTTTGACAAGCGGCTGAGGGATTTCTCCCCCGGGACCACCAATCAGTGCTCTACTCCACCGACTATCTCCAGTTAGGTCATGCTGCGACATGTTTTGGAAGGAACCAGCTGATGCCGGGTTAGATTAGCCTTTCACTCCGAGACGCAGGTCACACGAATGATTTGCAGATCAATACCGCTTGCGGTCCTCCACGTAGCTTTCGCCACGCTTCAACCTGCCCACGCCTAGATCACCCGGCTTCGGGTCGTAACTTAGTGACTCCACGCACTTGTATACGCCGCACCTCACCCCGTGAAGGGTTGCGTGCTTGTTGCTTTCGCTTCGGCTTCCCAGATAAAAGGTTAGCCATCGCCACTTAGTTACACTCCCTGGCCCGTTCTTCAAAACGTATGATATGACATCGGCATTAGAACTCGTACTACAACCTCGCGGTTGATTCCTTCGAACTAAAGATCCTTTCATGCCATATCGCTCCATCACCATCAGGTTTCAGGCACTTTTAACCTCCCTTTTGGGGGTACTTTTCAGTTTTCGGTCACCCTACTACTTCGCTATCGGTCTCAAGACGTATTTAGTTTTGGAAGTTGGTGCCTCCCAAATTCCCGCGTGATTTCCAACACACGGTACTCAGGAACATTTCCAGTTCCTCTTTTCTTTGCTTACGTGACTTTCACACTCTACGGTCTAACGTTCCAGAAAAGTTCAGCTAAGAAAAGGTCGGAACCTTAGAAAGTTCCTACAACACCACATCTCCCTCACATTACTGGAGGGATTCAGTTTGAACTTTGCCGTGTTCATTCGCCATTACTAACGGCATCTCTTCGATTTCTCTTCCTGCCCCTACTAAGATGTTTCAATTCGGGGCGTTCCCGATCATGACTGATCAGCACAAATGTGCTAAGAGGTCTCATTAGGAAATCTCAGGTTCATAGATTCCATGCGTCTACCCTGAGCTTATCGCAGCTTGGCACGTCCTTCATCAGCGCTTGAGCCGAGCCATCCACCTGACGGCATAATTACCAGAGTCCATCTCACTTTGTCCAGTGAGCGTCTGATATGTAATATATACATGATCTCATAGTGCCCAATATCGGGGAAAGGGCACATCCATCCTTCCCAAGCAACATTACTTGCTCGGTGCACTTGATGATTGTGAATCGTAATGATCCAATGGACTTGCTGGGATTCGAACCCAGGGCCTTCGCCTTGCAAAGGCGACGATCTTCCAACTGATCTACAAGCCCTCGCTCGCATTTTTTCCAGCGAAATCTTGTTTCATTGAAGTGGTTTGTCGAAAGTGGCAGTTTATCGATTTCTGACTGATAGCGTTGATCCGCTTTGTGCGGATCGTTGCTTAGGAGGTGATCCAGCCGCAGATTCCCCTACGGCTACCTTGTTACGACTTAACCCCCCTTGCGAAATTTAGGTTCGAACACGGCACAAAATCCGTGCCCTCACCCATACCTCACTCGGGTGGTTTGACGGGCGGTGTGTGCAAGGAGCAGGGACGTATTCACCGCGCTATGTTGAAACGCGATTACTACGGATTCCAGCTTCACGAGGACGAGTTACAGTCCTCGATTCGAACTACGGCTGGGTTTAGGAGATTACCATCACCTTTCGGTGTAGGAACCCATTGTCCCAGCCATTGTAGCCCGCGTGTAGCCCGGGAGATTCGGGGCATACTGACCTACCGTAGCCCGCACCTTCCTCTGGTTTAGCACCAGCGGTCCCCACAGAGTACCCATCATCCCGAAGGACATGCTGGCAACAGTGGGCACGGGTCTCGCTCGTTGCCTGACTTAACAGGATGCTTCACAGTACGAACTGACGACGGCCATGCACCTCCTCTCAGCGATTCAGGTAAAGTCTTTAGCTTGACCTACATCTTGCTGTCGCCCCCGGTGAGTTTTCCGGCGTTGAGTCCAATTAAACCGCAGGCTCCACCCGTTGTAGTGCTCCCCCGCCAATTCCTTTAAGTTTCAGCCTTGCGGCCGTACTTCCCAGGTGGTTCGCTTCACGGCTTCCCTACGGCACCAGAAACGGTCGCACCGTCCCTGACACCTAGCGAACATCGTTTACGGCTGGGACTACCCGGGTATCTAATCCGGTTCGTGCCCCAGCTTTCGTCCCTCACCGTCGGACCCGTTCTGGTAAGACGCCTTCGCCACTGGTGGTCCCACAGGGATTACAAGATTTCACTCCTACCCCTGTAGTACCTCTTACCTCTCCCGGTCCCAAGTCTGACAGTATTCCCCGGAAGCCTAACAGTTGAGCTGTCAGATTTCCCGAAGAACTGATCAAACCGGCTACGGACCCTTTAGACCCAATAAAAGTGATTACCACTCGGGCCGCCGGTGTTACCGCGGCGGCTGGCACCGGTCTTGCCCGGCCCTTGCTAACACATGCCGTTTACACATGTGGACAGCCAACATAATATGCTGGCACTCGGTATCCCCTTATCGCGGTTTCCCGCATTGTAAAGTTTTCGCGCCTGCTGCGCCCCGTAGGGCCTGGATTCATGTCTCAGAATCCATCTCTGGGCTCTTGCTCTCACAACCCATATCCGTCGTAGGCTAGTAGGTACCTTACACCCACTACTACCTGATAGACCGCAGATCCATCCTTAGGCAACCGAAGTCTTTGAACCAAAAAGCATTCCAGCATGAATGGTTTATTCGGAATTATCTCCAGTTTCCCGGAGTTATGCCGAACCTAAGGGCAGGTTATCCACGTGTTACTGAGCAGTTCGCTATGTTCACGAAGAACATTTAACTCGCATGGCTTAGTCGAATACCGATAGCAGTAACCTCTGGCAGGATCAACCAGAGTTATTTGTTAAAGCACACAAAATTTGGAAGTTAACTAAGAAAATTGTCGGAAAAGAACTCTTTTGTTTAATTAGAGAGTTGTTTTCTTTGCACAATGTTGGTTAGTTCTGTTTGATAGATAAAGTCACTATCAGTCAGAATTAACCGAACTGCCACTTTCAACGTCAGACCTGAAAAGCTCAGGTCTCCACTAATGATTTTGAAATGGAGGTGATTGAAATTCCACGCACGTTGTGCGAGATTCTCATAATACATCTCATCGCATATATACCTTCCTGATCGGAAGATTATGACACATTTTTGGAGAATGTGTCGATATACGCGAAATGTATGACGTTTTTCGAACTCTCAATAGATCGTGTCAGAATCGACAGCGACCAGCTCACTGAGAGCACCCCTACAATATCTCACTCGTATTTATACGTTGTGTGTCAGTATGTGGCACGGGTTTATATGACCGCCGATTAAAGGCATTTTTCATTAAACAAATCACAAATTTCAACAAACTCCCTGCCTGTTCAGAGAAATATTATTTGTAGTTAAGATAGATCAAAATCGACATCTATAGAAGAGATTCATAGAATTGAACAAAATACTAGAAACAGAGATATAACAATAATATTTACCCTAGCATAAATTCTGCATCCCGCATTGCCGTGACATTTACTAGAATACAATTACCCAAAATGGCATCCAAAAGAAACTACAGAAATATCTAAGGAATGCTTTTTAAGCAAATAAGAAAAATAGGACAATTGCCTGATTTTCTATACTATTATAGTATATCCCAACTAATACCTGCGAGCTAACTAGGAGGAACCTCTATAGATAGACCCAATCTACACGAAAACACATGGCGATGAAATACTCCTGCCTGACGGATCGCATTCACATATCCCATAATTACACATTAAAATGGAGCAGGAAACAGGTATCAATGCCATAACAGATAACTCAAATACCCACACATGGACCTCATAGAACTCATTTGACTTTAAGAACTGACGACCACCATTTCCTATTTATACCATTAATCATGTAGATTATACGATCATTATGGATACAACTACACAACTGAGGGATCGCTTTTTACGGCGATAAACCGATTCAAGACCGAAAGATAAGCATTTTTGACACGACCCTTCGTGACGGCGAACAAACCCCCGGTGTATCCCTTACTCCTGAGCAAAAGATCGAGATCGCTCATCAGCTTGCAAAGCTTGGAGTGGATACTATCGAGGCAGGATTCCCGATCGCCTCTGCAGGCGATATGGAATCCGTGCACAATATAGCAACCGCAGGTCTCACATCAGAGGTATGCGGACTTGCACGTGTTCTCACAAAGGACCTTGATGCCTGTATTCAGGCAGATGTAGGAATGATACACACCTTCGTTTCCACATCTGACATCCAGAGGATACACACCATCAAGAAAAGCCGTGAAGAAGTAATTGAAATGGCGACCAATGCCGTAGAGTACATCAAGGACCACGGCATGCGCTGCATGTTCTCTGCAATGGACGCAACCCGAACAGATATGGACTATCTGATCGAGGTCTACAAAGCAGTAGAAGATGCAGGATGTGACATCATCAACGTTCCTGATACCGTGGGAGTGATAGCTCCATCAGGCATGTATCGCCTCATAAGTGAACTGGATAAGGAGATCAACATCCCTATCGATACTCACTGCCACAATGACTTCGGACTTGCCGTAGCAAACAGTCTGATGGCCATAGAAGCCGGTGCAAGCCAGGCACAAGTTACGGTCAACGGACTTGGAGAACGTGCAGGAAATGCCGATCTTGCGGAGACAGTAATGAGCTTGCGCTCTATCTATGGTGCAAAGACGAACATCAACACCGAATACATCGTTGAAACTGCACGCATGGTAGAACGTTATACAGGAGTGGCCATTCCACCGCATATGCCGATAGTCGGAGAGAACGCATTTGCCCATGAATCAGGCATACACACACACGGCGTCCTCGAAAACTCCGATACATTCGAACCCGGCATCATGACCCCGGAAATGGTTGGTCATACGCGCAGGATCGTACTCGGAAAGCACGCAGGCAGACATGCAGTTCTCAGATCACTTCAATCTGCGAACATCCATCCTTCCGATGAACAGCTCGATGCCATCATCGATAAGGTGAAACTGCTTGCAGACAAAGGCAAACGCATAACCGATGCCGATCTCTATGTAATAGCATTCGATATCCTTGGTAAACCTGAAGGAATGCCAACCATCGATCTCAAAGAGGTGAGCGTGATGACAGGAAATGTCACCACATCAACAGCTGTTGTAAAGGCTCTGGTCAACGGAACCGAGCGCATCACATCCGATGTAGGTGTCGGACCTGTGGATGCAGCCCTGAAAGCCGTTGAGACCCTCATCGGAAAACATGCAACAAGCGTAAGCATACATGACTTCAGAATAGAAGCTGTGACCGGCGGTGCAGATGCACTTGCAGAAGTCGTTATCGGCGTACAGGATGAAAAAGGCAGAATCGTCACAGCCCGCGCAGCAAACGCGGATATTGTCCTGGCTTCTGTAGAAGCGCTCGTAACAGCTATTAACATGCTCCTTAAAACATAAGGAGCATGCAAGAGGTCATAGATTCGCACTGTCACCTGGATTTTCCAAAATTCAAACGTGACCGTGAAGAAGTAATCGAACGAGCACGCAATGCGGGTGTTGTTGAAATGGTCAATTCAGGTATTGACCTTAAGACGAACATCTCAACACTCGCACTTGCAAAACAATACGATTTTATCCATCCTACAATAGGCCTTAGTCCACTTGTTGTTTCTCATTACGGTAACGAAGTCGCCGACGAGATCCTTCTCCAGCTTGAACAGGAAGCTGAGCACAGTGTCGGTATCGGCGAAGCAGGTCTTGATTACCACTACTATAAGGATAGCAAGGAAAGGGAACACCAGAAAGAATACTTCCAAAAGGTCATCGAGATAGCAGACAGTTATAATAAACCCCTGATTATCCATGGAAGGGAAGCCGAAGAAGATTCTTTCGAGATGGTACGAGACCTTGATAAGGTCATCTTCCATTGCTATGGAGGTTCAGTAGAGACCGCCAGCATGATAACAGATGCCGGATACTACATCTCAATCCCCACCATTGTATGTTTTTCAGATCATCACAGGTCCATAGCTGAAAATGTACCCCTTGACAAAATACTGATCGAGACCGACAGCCCTTACTTATCTCCCAGAAAGGGACGCAATGAACCTGCATTCGTGCTGGACATTCTTCCGGTGATTGCAGAGGCAAAGGGAATTAAAGAAGAAGCAATTGCAAAGGCAACCCTTAAAAATACAAGAAGTGTATTTGGTCTTTAAGATAACAAAAGGAGATACATAATGAAAGTTCAGAGGATCAACACATCACCATATGCATCCAATTCATACCTTATCAATGAAAAGATACTAATCGATCCTGGAATGGATACGAGCAAGCTTATCCAAAAGCTGGAAGAGCTTACCGACCCAAGGAACATCGAACTGATCATCCTCACCCATGGACATTTCGATCACAGTGCAGCTGCAAAACCTGTAGCTGAGCTCTGTGACGCACCCATAGCGATACACAAGAACGATGCTGCATCTTTGAAAAGTGAGGAGACAAGCGCATCCATGTTGTTCTCATCCCCGGCACCCAACTTTGAACCGGATATACTCTATGAGGACGGCGACATCATCCAGATAAGTGACACAGAAGCACTTCAACTGATCCATACACCTGGACATACCCCAGGAGGTATCAGCCTCTACGAGCCTTATTCCAAAGGGCTCTTTTCAGGGGATACAGTGTTCCCTAATGGCGGCATTGGACGTACTGATTTTGCAGGAGGGAACATGGAAGAACTCTCAAGATCCATTGAAAAACTCACCGAGCTGGAAGTTATCACCCTTTACCCGGGACACGGTCCTGTAACCAGTGAGGACGTGAACAAACAGATACTCCTGTCCCTGCAAATGTCAAAATCATTCCGATAAAGAGAAAGATCATGTCAGGAAAAAAACGTAAACAAAAAGGCTCTGATGAGTCTAGGTTCCTTCCCATGGACCGCAAAGAGTGCAAAAGACGCGGATGGGATGAGCTTGATATCATCATCATTTCCGGGGATGCATACGTAGACCATCCAGGCTTTGGTGCAACGATAATAGGCCGTGTCCTCGAAGATGCCGGTTTTAAAGTAGGTATCATCGCCCAGCCAGAATGGGATAATACCGATGACTTCATGAAACTTGGCAGACCCCGCCTCTTTTTCGCAGTAGCTGCAGGCAACACTGACTCAATGGTCAGCAATTACACACCTGCACTCAAACCCCGACCAAAGGACCTATACTCCCCCGGTGGCAAAACCGGGCTGCGTCCGAATCGTGCAACTGTCGTTTATTCCAACAGACTAAAGCAAGCATACCCTGACGTACCGATCGTGATCGGAGGTATCGAGGCATCCCTCCGCCGTTTTGCAGAATATGACTACTGGTCCGACAAAGTAAGGCAATCCGTGCTTGCAGATGCGCCTGCAGACCTGCTGGTCTATGGAATGGGAGAATTGCAGACCACGGAAATTGCCCAAAGACTTGATGCAGGCGAAGATATCAGCAGCATAAGGGATATCAAGGGAACCGCTTGGAAGCTGGAAGTGAAAAAGTGGAAGGAAATGAAGACAAGTGAAGATACTACTTTCCCTTACGTGGAACTTCCTTCCTACACAGAAGTATCATCTGACAAGCAACTCTATGCAAAAGCATTCAAGCTGATGTATGAACAGCAGGACCCTGTCAGAGGCATAGCGCTAATACAGCCCCATCCAAAAACAACCATCATCCAGAACCCTCCCATGAGGCAACTTTCACAGGAAGAACTTGACCATGTCTACGAGTTGCCATACACAAGGGAAGAACATCCCTCTTACAAGGAAAAAGTGCCAGCACTGGAAACTGTTAAATTCTCCATTACAACTCACAGGGGTTGCTTTGGAAGCTGCTCTTTCTGCGCCATAACCCAGCATCAGGGACGTACCGTTTCAAGTAGAAGCATCGAGTCCATAGTGCGTGAAGCACACTTGCTTACGAAACTAAAAGGATTCAAAGGCAATATAATCGGAGTCGGAGGTCCCAGCGCCAACATGTACGCTATGAAGTGCAAGAAATGGGAAAAGAGCGGAGCATGCAAGGATAAACTCTGCCTGTATCCTGAACCCTGCCCCTCCATGGCCACATCCCACAAAGAGAACATAGAGATGTTACGTCACCTTCGGGAGATCCCTGAGGTAAAGAACGTCTTTGTAAGTTACGGTGTACGTTATGACCTTGCACTTCTTGATACTGAATATATCGAAGAGCTATGTGAACATCATATCAGTGGACAGCTGAAGATCGCTCCTGAACACTATTCTAAAGAGGTTACCGACTGCATGAAAAAGCCTGGAAAAGAGGTTTTCGAGGAATTTGCCGACATCTTTGAGAAGACGAACAAGAAGCTTAACAAAGACCAGTATCTTGTGACGTTCCTCATGTCAGGACACCCTGCCTGCACCATGGAAGATATGGTCGAGCTTGCAGAGTACATAAAGGAAACGAACAGGTATACTGAACAGGTGCAGGACTTCACACCAACACCCATGACAGCTGCCACCTGCATGTTCCACACAGGACTGGACCCCTTCACGGGGAAGAAGGTATATGTAGCTACATCACGAAGGGAAAAGAACATACAACGCGCTATGATGCATTACCGCGACCCCCGAAACCAGAGCCTTGTATATGAAGGTCTCAAGCAGGCAGGTCGAGAGGATCTAATCGGAAATACATGGAACTGTCTCATATCAAGAAAAGGGAAGAAAACTTCATCATTTACAAAAAGATGAATGGTTTTATAGCATAAGAATAATCGGTAATACTTGAAAGGGTAAGGAAATAGCAAATATAGCGCTATTGCTATCTAAAATAGCAAAAATATGTAGCGCACGCAAAGCTTAATTTTCATTACCATTTCGAAGATATTTTATGGATCATTAAAGATCCGTTATAGTTTTCATGGAGAAAGGAATGAACCAGAAAGAAAGATCAAAGATACTCATCATCGACAGCGAAGACCGCAATGTCGAGCTTCTGGAATCCATTCTTATCTCTGAACATGATATCATCAGATCATCTTCCGGAAACGAAGGGCTCCAAAAAGCCATTGATAATGAACCGGACCTCATCCTGCTTGATAACATGATAAAGGACATTGCTGCTCATGAGATATGCAGGATACTGAAGAACAACGAAAGTACAAAGCTAATACCAATCGTCATTATTGCAACTCCCGATAAAAAGGATGAAAAAATAAAAAGCCTTGAAGAAGGAGCTGATGATTTCGTTAACAAACCAGTCAGTCATCTGGAGATCTCCACGCGTGTGAAGGCGTTACTAAAGATCAAACGTTTGCAGGATAAAGTTATCAAAGAACGCAATCAGGCCTCCAGGTACCTTGATGTTATTGGCTCCATTATCATAATACTTGATAAAGATTCAAACATCGATTTTGCCAACAAGAAAGCTTGTAACTTGCTGGGATGGAAAAAAGAGGACATTTTAGGGAAAAGCCTGGCCGATTTCTTCCCGGAAGATACGAAAGATATCCAGAAAAAAGAACTATTCCAGATACTTGAAGGTAAAAGAGAACTGCCTGAATTCCATGAACTGCTGCTATTGACAAAAAACAGCGATGGGACCACAGAAAAAAGGCTGATACTCTGGCATGATGTGATCTTAAAGGATGAGGAAGGAAAGATCATCGGCATGATCCGCTCAGGTGAGGACAACACAGAAAGAGCGAACATGGAAGAAGAGCTCACAAAGGCAAATGAGAAGCTTCGTCTTTCCCATAAGATGAAGGATGAGTTCCTGGCAAACATCAACCACGAACTTCGAACCCCTCTGATATCGATAAAAGGATTTAGTGAACTTCTATACAATGAGCGTCTGGGTGAGTTGAACGAGCATCAAAAGAAGACCATGAAAACTGTTGTCCATAACTCAGAACGTCTTCGACATTTGATAGAATCACTGTTCTATGTCAGCGACATGCAAAATGAGACAATAAAATATACATTTAGCCTCATAGACCTCAAAGAGATGCTGGAAAGCATAACTGCCAGCATGCTCTCAAATATAGAGCATAAAGGTATTGAATTCAAAAAAGAGATACCTGAAACATTGCCAATAGTGAAAGGCAACAGCAAATATATCGAATCTGTGCTAATACACCTGCTTGACAATGCAATAAAATTCACTCCTGCAGGAGAAACGGTTTCGGTGTCATCTTCAGAAGAGAATGGAATTGTGCATATCATTGTACGAGATTCAGGACCGGGAATTCCAAACGATATACTCTGCCAGTTTTGCACCGATATTCCGGAAGATGCCAGTGAAAGTGATATCTGTTGCACTAACCGGGATTACGGCCTGATCATCTGTAAGAAGATCATAAGCGCACACAAAGGTGATATGGGCATCGATACTAAAACAGGGAATGGAACTGAGATCCATGTCCGGTTACCAGCATTTGAAAATGAGAAAACTATCAGTGAATAAGGCAAGATCCGCGATCACAGGACCTTAATTCGAATAAAAAAACACCTGCATACCACTTCCCTTTTTTTATTCTCTGCCTTTTTACTCCGTAGTTCTTTTTTCTTTATTCTCTTTTCTTTTTTTGCGCCCATGTCAGAAGGTCTAGAAGATCGATCACCGGAACTTTACTAAATGGTGCCATATTGGTACGGCATAATGGACAACAAGTTACAATGTAATCCACACCTTCAGGAATTTCTGCAACTCTTTTTTCTGTAAGCGCTTTTGAGAGTTCAGGGTAACCTTTGCGAACTCCGCCCCCGCCTCCACAACATCTGGCATTCTCCCTGAAGGTCCTCATTTCCCTGAGCTCACAGACAGCTTTTATCAATTTTCTTGGGGCATCAAATATCCTGTTTGCCCTTCCAAGGTGGCATGGGTCATGATATGTTACAGTTATATCAAGCCTGTCAAGTTCCAATTTATCCAGATTCTCTTCCAGGAATTCTGTTATATGAACAATATTGAACCTGTCAGGGTAGTCATTTTTAAGAGTACTATAGCAGCCCGCACAACTGGCTATTATGGTATGAGCACCTGCTTTTTCCATCTGCCTGACATTATGCGCTATTAGTTCAGTTGCATCAGAACCTGTTCTCAGAAGAGGGGAACCGCAACAGACCTCATCGGGAAGCACTGTCACATCAAGGTGGCTGATAAGGTCGTATGTCCTAAGTACAGTTTCCTGATATCGGTAAGATCCAAGGCAACCAACAAAATACACATTCTCAGCGTGTTCCGGCATATCGCGTTGCTCCATTAGCCACCCAAGTCTAGAATGAGTTTCATTCATCGGGTTACCTGTGGAAAGCGTGTTCTCACGCAGGTACCTTTGGGTCTCTGTTTCCTTACCCATTTCCACAATTTCATGCCTTATATTTTCAAAGACATCAGGCGGCATTGCTCCTGCAGGACACATCTCCTCACATATGCCACATGTAGTGCAGGTATTGATGCTATCAATAATACTCTCATCAAGTTCCATTCCCTCAGAGATCCCTTTTGCGATCATCATCCGTCCCCTGGTACTGAAAGATTCCCATCCGAGCTCTTCAAATATAGGACATACCGAACGGCACGTTCCGCAACGCACGCATTTTAGTATTGACCTTAAATGCTCATCCTCCATAATCACAACCCCATCTTTCCCGGATTCAATATCCCCTGAGGATCAAGTGCATTCTTGATCTGTCGCATCACATACATCGAGGTCGGGTGTTCCAGCTCCATATAGCCTGCACGCGCCCTCCCCACCCCATGTTCAGCACTTACAGTACCACCTACATCGATAACACGCCTGTATATCCTGTCAGCCACAGTATTGACATGCTCCATTGCATTTTCATCCAGCATATCGATGGTCATACCTGTGTGAAGATTGCCGTCACCGATATGTCCGTATGTCATTATCGGGATGTTAAACTCCTCTGATAATGAGCGAACATATTCCAGCATTCCGGGAAGCTCCTTTATGGGGACCCCTATATCCTCCCCGACATAGACACGGGTTCGTTTCGGGTCGATCCTGGATATAGCAGCACCCACAAGCCTGCGCGCATTCCAGAGACGTGAACTTTCATCTGCAGTTGAAGCCACCTTTATTGCAGAAGCAAGATCAGAACAAACCTTTCCGACAGTATCTGCCTCTTCCTTCACAGCACTCTCCATTCCGTCAACCTCTATAAGCAGAATAGCTCCTGCATCAGGAAGCTCCACAGTGGGATCATATCTGCGGACAGTCTCTATTGCAGTGCTGTCAAAGATCTCACATGCAGAGGGGATAATTCCTGCTGACAGTATCTTTACCACGGTTTTGCCGGCAAGGGCTGTATTACCAAAAGAAGCCAGTATTACACTACGTGCCCTGGGAAGAGGATGCATCCTGATAACTGCCTGAGTGATAATTCCAAGTGTCCCTTCCGAACCGATCATAAGATCAGTAAGATCGTATCCGGATGCGGTCTTGAGTGTTCTTGAACCTGTCCTTACTATCTTTCCATCTGCCATAACGACCTCAAGGTCAAGCACATAGTTCCTTGTTGTACCGTATTTTACGGAACGCATCCCGCTTCCGTTGTTCGCCATAAGCCCTCCAATTGTGCACATGGCAGTACTTCCGGGATCCGGCGGAAAGAAAAATCCATAGGGAGAAAGTGCCTCGTTCAGTTTCGCATGCACAACTCCCGGCTCCACGGTCACCTGGAGATTGTCAAGATCAATTTCAACAATCCGGTCCATTGAGGACATGTCAAGCACAATACCGCCATTTACGGGAACAGCACCTCCACAGAGACCGGAACCTGCGCCTCTTGCGATCACAGGAAGTTCGAGATCAGCTGCCAACCTGACAATAGATGCGACCTGTTCGGAATTATGAGGTCGGACAACTGCATCAGGATGGCCTTTTACCTGAGAGGCATCAAAAGAATAACAATAAAGCTCTGAGGACCTTGTTGAGACATTCTTTCTTCCAACAATGGCTTCCAGTTGTTTCTTGAGCATTAACATACCCTGCAACCTTTTTCAAAATAAACGTTTGGGTATTTCAACCAAATTTGCCGGATCTTCGGTAAAGGTCAGTAAGATCCGGTAGAAAAGATTTACATCTACCTTAAGCATATTAGGGAAACATGACATCATATTTTGAGGTAGAACAGCGGGATGGTGCTGCCCGTATTGGAAAAATTCTCCTTTCAACACCTATCAGGACACCGCACATAATTGATACGGTATCACTTAAAGATCCAGCAGGTCCTTTTGCAGATGCCGGGTCCATGTGGGACCTTTCTGCAGAAGAAGCTATGGAAAATATCCGGAAGATACGCGAGCTTTCCGGTGATGACGCGATCCTCATTTTGCCGCACCAGGACCTCACACCGGATGTGCCGGATGATGTGGCAGAGACAATTGCAAAGAAGATCGAGATGGAAGCTACCGGCCCTATTGGACGAATTTACCGACATGGCCAGGATGCAAAGAAAGCAGACCTTTACATTATGGAAGGAGCAGGTTCCTTCCAGGGCAATGCCAGGAAGTTCATGCAAAGGATAATTGAGATCCGGGAAAAGATAGCTCCTGATACTGCTCTCTATGTCCCGAACCTTTGCACACCTGCTAATGCTGCAATGCTGATCTACCTTGGCATCGATATTGTTGACAACACCCGTGCCACTGTGGCCGGTTACAATGACATTTATCTTACCACATCAGGAAGCTACTTTGTCGACTCTATGGCCGAACTTCCATGCAAATGTGACGCCTGTGCTCCCATAACACTGGAAGAGCTCAGGGAAATGCCAAAAGCAGAGCGTGCTGAGATATTAACAAAACACAACTGCAACATGCTTGAAGCAGAGGTTGTCCTGGCAAGAGAGAGGATACGCGCGGGCAATCTGCGTGAATACGTGGAAGGCCAGTGCCGTGTAGAACCCTGGCTTGCAGGACTCCTGAGACTTTTCGATACCCAGTATGGTTACATGGAAGAGCATGCACCTATTGCACGCTCCAAGCAGTTGCTTGCGACCACTTCAGAATCAATGACCCGGCCTGAGGTCGTTCGATTTGCCAGAAGGATACAGGAAAGATATACACCCCCTGAAACCGATATTCTGGTCCTGTTGCCCTGCTCTGCCAAAAAGCCATATTCAATCTCGAACTCACATAGCAAGTTCATAAGATCACTGGGAAAGAACCGCAGATACGTCCATGAAGTAATAATCACATCTCCACTCGGAGTTGTACCAAGGGAACTCGAACTTACCTATCCTGCATCCCATTATGATACCGTTGTGACCGGGTACTGGGATGCTGAAGAGATAAAATGGGTATCATCATGTCTCTCTGAGTATCTTTCAAAGAACAAATATTCACATATCATAGCCCATGTGGAAGAAGCATACAGGGAAATCTGTGAGATCGTTTCAAAGGAACTTGGAATTGAGATCATCTATACAAGCTCAGGCAATGTGACCTCCTACGAATCCCTTGACAACCTCAAGAACACCGTATCAGGTATCGTTGCAGAAGGAGAATTTGGACAGAACAAACCAAGAAGTGACCTGATGCGCGCTATTGCAGACTACCAGTTCGGTCCGGGTGCAGGAGAGTTACTTGTTCCTGACAGATCAAAGATAAAGGCACCATTCCCAAAACACCAGGTGTTCATAGACAAGAAACAGATAGCTACACTGATACCACAATATGGGATAATAGCACTTACTATCGATGGTACCCGTCTGCTTGCCGCATCAGATGATTATGAAGGCTACACTGTAACTATCAATGATTTCCTCCCAAGAGGCTCTTTGCTTGCACCAGGTGTTATTGATGCTGATGAGAGGATACGACCCGGTGACGAGGTCCTTGTCAAAGGAAGTAAAGCTATCGGAGTAGGGCGTGCCATGATGAACGGGAAAGAAATGGTTGCCTCCACAAGAGGTATAGCTGTTGATCTGCGTCACATAAAAAAAGCTGATAAAGATAAGGATAAGGATTGATCTTCAAGATCCTTTTCTTCTTTTTTTTCAATATTCTTTTTAAGAAAAAGAACATTATATTTCCTGATGATCATCAGACAGTTTGAACCTTATGATTTTGAAGATGTTCTGAACATTGAAATGGAGGCTTTCACAGAACACAATCCTTTTGTCTATATGAATTTCTATGAAATGAACAAAGACGGGTTCTTTGTCGCCTCCATTAACAACAGGATCGTGGGTTTTGTCATAGGATATCGATCTGCATTTACAGAAGGCCGTGTCTTTTCACTGGCAGTTAAAGAAGAGTATAAAGGAAGAGGAATCGGAAGCCAGCTTATGCAAACCATACTGAACGCGTTCCAGCAGCAGGGATTAAAGTCTGCCAGCCTTGAAGTAAGACCCAGCAATCACATAGCTAAAAAGCTATATCAGGATATGGGATTCATAGCATGCTGGGTAGAACAGAGATACTATTCAGACGGAGAGAATGCCATCATAATGAAGAAGCAGCTTTCTCCTCTCTGCTGGGTTAATAGCATCCAAGCTAGCCTTTAAGGATATGTTTTACACCTGAAATGAGATCAGGCTACCCGACAGCATTTAATTGTTGCTACCGGAAACATTCCTGCTGGTACGTTTTGCAAATTCCTGCATTCTGGTGGAGGTCCTGCCAATACCTGAAAGCTCATCTTCTGACATTATTGATGCAAGATGGTTACCGAGTACGAATATAGCATGTTTGTGCTCTGCCTTGCTTCGATGGATGTGCACAGGACTTATGGCAAGCGACTGGTACTCAGAAAAGTCATGATCAGTGTCCTGGGTTTCCAGATGCCTCTTTATTTGAGCCAGCAATGTATGCAATTGAATCAATTCATCTTTGTGCATGGTTTTTATCCATATTCATTTTTTATACGACAGCACTGCGTAAGAGCGGGCTGCAATATAATAAACTAAAAACTCAAATAAAACCATTTTTCGCGGCAATCCCCTTCTGCATCATCATATAAACCTTTTTCGATTTAATTTTTATGAATAATAATGCACAATAGAGGGAAAAAAGAAAAAAGAGAAGTAAAAGGGAGTAAATCCCCTTAAAAGATCAAAAATCTGCTGCTGTTAGAACATTGACGGTCGCAGGACTCTTAGCAATGTTACCTTTCTTTACACCAATAAGGTTCTCGATACCTTTGTCTGATGCGATGTCAAGGATGCGCTGCGTTACTACACCATCAAAAACAACTGTCTTGATGCTATCACTGGTCTCTTTGAGAGTGTTGACAAGATCGCGGACTGCGGTCTCCTCAATTACCTCATCCTTTGAATCCAGAAGCCTGGCTCCAAGAGTACCGAGAAGTGCATCGGAATGAGGCTTGAACCTGCGGGCCTGCGGAGATATCTGAGCTGGTTTAGCCGGTTTAGCTGGTTGAACTTTTCTTGCCGGTTTTACCTGTTTAGGCTCTTCCTCAGAACGTTCTGCCTTCTTCTCCACTTTCTGTGCACCTGCAGATGGCCTTGAAAGCTCACCTTTAACTCTTTCCTTGCGCTTTGGCAAACGTGTGATCCTGCCTGTTTTGGCCGGCTTTTCTTCTTTGGCTGGCTTGACCTCTCCCTTTATGCTATAGCTTTCAAGAGCCTGCTCTACAGGGATCTTCTGTCTCAGGGAACGTACGATCTCCCTCTGTACAAGGTCTTCCACGCTCTTTCCATCAGGAGCACGTGCAATATAATCAATATCTGCAACCTGCAAAAGCTCTTTAATGATGAGCTTTCCTCCACGGTCACCATCGGTGAATGCAGTTACTGTCTTCTTCTTTGTAAGTTCAGCAACTTCAGGAGGAACGTTGGTCCCGCCAACACAAATTGTATTCTTGATGCCGTATCTCAAAAGGTTCAGGACATCTGCCCTGCCCTCAACGACCACAATAGCATCTGAATCAAGCACATTTGGACCACATGGAATCTTGTTCTTGCCATAGTACTCCATCTCTTCGATACGGACTGACTGGCGAACTTCATCTGCGATCTCCTGTGACTCAGGAAGGTTCTCATCGAACATGTCGGTAAGAATGTATTTTGCACGGTCTATGATCTGTCTCCTCTTTGTAGCACGGACATCTTCGACCTGTGATACCTCGATCTTTGCAGTGCATGGACCAACCCTGTCGATGGTCTCAAGGGATGCTGCAAGTATTGATGTCTCAACCCTGTCAAGACTGGATGGTATGAAGATGTTACCTCTGGTCTTGCCGCCTTTTGCAGCAACTGAGACCTCGATCCTGCCAATTCGTCCTGTTTTCTGCAGGTCGCGCAGGTCAAGGTCTGAACCCAGCAAACCCTCGGTCTGACCAAAGATCGCACCGACTATATCCGGACGTTCGATTATCCCATCAGCATTGATCTTTGAATGAATGATATATTTAGTTGTATCAGTATTTTGCATATGTAAGTCTCCATTTGTGTGTGGTATATTGCCTTTTAGACAGTACCCGAACGTAAACAGAACAGCAAAACAGAATCATTCGGACATAACACAAATATAGGATCTCGAAGATCAAGGGAAGAACTACTTATCGGCTACTGTATCCTGACCATCAGGATGCTTGTTCTTAAGCAATCCCATTAAGGAGGTTCTTCTTTGTTCAAACTAACAAGTAATGTATCAACTATCCGGATAGTCCACAGGCCTGACCGCCTAATGGCTGGCAAAATATCTACATTCTCAGCATGTAGCTATGCCATGGCCTTATTTGTGAACGTTCCGGCATTTATTTACTTGAACCGTTTGAACGATTATGGAACAATATGATACTAGATCTAAGATGCCGGTGGTTCAATTCCAATAAGATATGAATGAAACCTGGTCCTTTAGATAACTCCCTATGTTTGTATTATGTGATGTGGCACAACTATTTTCCCAATAGTGTGACCATGAATATGATTCAGATTATATTTTGATGATCTGCTTACCCCCATTAGATAAAGCACCCAATGGGATTTTTGATAAACCAATTAAATTTTACTTATGACGTGATCTTACTTCGATCACAATAGGCTAATTAGTTCTTACAGTTTAATAACCTTGTGGTTTTCAACTTTCCAGAATATCTCTGCAACACGATTATAATAAAACAGTCTAAATTGTCCTCATGACAAATAAAGTTTATATTTGAAAACAATGTATTTTGTCTTGCATTATCCAGAAAGGAATAATGTAAAGAAATGTATTAGGTTCATTGCGTAGAAATTTACAATAAGACATACCAACATGTATATATAGAATAATAATGTAGCAGCATTAAGACGAGCGGGACACATTATTTTTTGCTACAATAACCCCCCACTCCCCAAACTCGCTCGTCGATAACTTCATCTTTTTCTACATACTCTTAACATCATTCTTCAATTGCTTATTTTACACATTCTTGAATAATTTTACACTCTATTAACATCACTATTGCATTCTTATTCCATACATCCTTAACATCATTCTTGCATTGATCATCCCATACGTTGCTTATCCATACATTTTTAAAATTACTAAATGTTAGTCAGGTCCTGTACAAAAATCTATTAACCAGGCTGTCGAACTTATCTTATGAAAGATATTACAAAATACGATGTTGCCATTCTAGGTGGAGGAGCCACCGGAATGTCAACCGCCACACGTGTGAGACGATGCCGTGATCTTTCTGTTATTGTTATTTCAAAGGACAGTCATGTATCCTACAGCGAATGTGGAATACCTTTCAAGCTTTCCGGCAAGGTACGGGATTTTGATTCTCTCATCGTAAGAACCCCGGATTTCTTTGATAAAATGGGAATCGATATCCTGCTGGAAACAGAAGCAAAAGAAATAGACCTTAACGAAAAAAAGATTAAACTGGAGGACAGGGATATCGGCTTTGAGAAACTTGTCATCGCCACCGGTGGAATCCATCGCATTCCTTCTCATCTGCAGGCTTCCCTTGAGCTGGACGGTGTATTCACCCTCCAAACGCTATCTGATGGTATGAAAATAGAAAGTGCACTCCTTTCTGCTGAGAATGTTGTTGTCATCGGCGCTGGTGCCATTGGGGTAGAAATCGCTGCAGGAACTGCAAAACGCGGCATACCTACAAGACTTATCAATCGTAGCTCCTCGGTACTCTCGCGACTGATCGATACTGACATGTCGGAGATAGTTAAAGGCTACCTTACTTCCATAGGAGTCGATCTTATCACAGGAGAGATCCCGGAAAGAATTGAAGGAGAGAAAAAAGCTGAATATGTTGTCCTTTCAAAAGAAAAAGTTCCTGCAGATGTAGTTATTATTAGTACCGGGATAATTCCGGACATAGAAATTGCAAAAGAAGCAGGCATTTCCGTTGGTGAAAGAGGTGGTCTGGTCACCAATGATAATCTTCAGGTCCGGATCCATAACAATTTCTCAACTGATGTCTTTGCCGGCGGTGACTGCTCTGAAGTTACCGAACTTGTCACAGGAAAGAAAAACATGATCCAACTGGCACCGGTAGCAAGACGTATGGCTACCGTAATAGCAGACAACATCTGTGGTAAAGGAACAACATTAGGACCTGTTCTCGGACCCAGTGTTTATGTTGCAGGAGATCTCCTGATCGGTTCTGTGGGATTGACTTCCAGAAAAGCAGAAACAGAAGACATTGGGATAGTAACAGGCTATGCCAAAGGAGTAACGCATGCAACCTTCTATCCTGGTAGCAGTGATATCCATATCAAACTTCTTTTCAGGGAACAATATCTTGTGGGTGCACAGGTCATAGCCAAAGACGGAGTTAAGGAACGGATCGACAGCCTTGCTTTCATGATCAAGAAAAAGACCACAGTAGATGAAATGCTCACAATGGAAACCTGCTATGCACCACCGGTTGCCACTGTTGTAGATCCTCTTCTCTATGCTGTAAAGGACGCTTTCAGGAAAATGAGGAACAATAATGGAGAATAATGAGGAATAATATGGAAAGAATTGATGGAGTGACAAAAATGAGGAACTGCCAATGATCCATATCGACGGGTCCTACGGTGAAGGCGGCGGCCAGATATTAAGGACATCAGTGGCACTTTCAGCAGTAACAGGGAAAGCGGTGCACATCACTGACATACGCAGCAACCGCCCAAAGCCAGGCCTTTCAGCCCAGCACGTAAAAGCAATAGAAACAGCTGCCCTTATCTGTGGTGCCACTGTGGAAGGAGTTAGCATTGGTTCTACAAGTGTCACTTTTTCTCCACAGGAAGTGAAGGGGGGTTACTATAATATTGATATCGGCACCGCTGGTAGCATAGCTCTTCTGCTTCAATGTATCATGCCGGCTGCAGCATATTCTGACATTGATCTCGAGCTGAACATTATCGGAGGGACAGACGTTTCGTGGGCTCCAAGTATTGATTACCTTGAGAATGTCACACTGAAAGCAATGTCAAAGATGGGGTACAGATGTGAGATAGATACTCGCAAAAGAGGATACTATCCCCGTGGTGGCGGAGTTGTTCATGCAACTATAAGCCCATCAGGACCAAAACCCTATGACTTTACAGAAGAGACCGGGGATATACTTGGTATATCGCACTGCTCAAACCTTCCTGAGCATGTTGCAAACCGTCAGGCAGATTCTGCAAAGGATATAATTGAAAAAGCCGGATATGACTGCTACATCCTAACTGAATGTGCCGAATGTCCATCCACAGGAAGTGGAATAACATTATACTGTGGAATGAAAGGTGCATATGTTCCGGGAAAAAGAGGATTACCTGCTGAAAAGGTCGGTTCTCAGGCAGCTACGGAACTTCTGGACGAGCTCTCAAGCCACTCTTCTGTAGATGTACATCTTGCAGACCAGCTTATACCCTATCTGGGACTGGCAAAAGGCGGTTCACTAACAGTAAGAGAGATATCATCTCATACAGCAACGAACATCTGGGTCACAGAACAGTTCCTTGATGTGAAGTTCAAGATACAAAAAAAGGATAATATGATGGAAATATTGGTGATATGAACAAATTTGTTCAATCTTCAATTTCCACAATGCTCAGATATTCAGGCGGTACAGATTCGGTCAGAACGATGTCATCGTTAACGGCCATGAACTCTATGCCGTCATTTTGTGCCTCATCCGCATCGATCTCAAGTACAACCGGATTCTCTGTGTGAACTGATGCTGATTCCGTAGCTTTTTCAGGAGTTGTGCTAAGATGCACGTATGTTTGCCTGAGTGGGGTAATACCGGCATCAAGAAGCATGTCAACTTCTTCCTGGCTGACACCGTAGTACAGGTAAGGCAATTCATTCTCAGGATAATCCAGTTCCACATCTACAGAATGACCGTATCTTGCTCTTATTCCGGAATCTGTTATCTCATACCTGTTCTTAACGTCAGATTCTACAAGTGATATAAGGCGCTCCCTGCTTGCCCACCTGTAGCGGCGTTCCATAAGATCACAAAGCAGGTCCATGTCGACCCAGCCCTGCTTATCCATTGTAAGACCTACATCATCCGGGAAATGTCTCAAGGCACCTGAAACGAACCTTCCAAGGCGTTCTTCACGTTCGTCATCCAGTACATACCTGCCACTTTTGCCGCAATCAGGACAAACTTCGCCTCTGAAGTATCCATGCTCTTTACATTTTCGAATCATGCTATCTAATTGCAGATGCATTTAATAGTTAATATAACTTTATCCACGATCCCGTTTACAGGAAGCCGGATATAAACATGATTCCTGAAGATGATATAAGAAAACTAGAACGTATCTTTCGTTAGGATTATATCATATCGGATTAAACTTAATCGGAGTTCACGCTATTGCAGAATAGAGGACGAACAAATTGCTTTACATATCACATATATTCTAAACAGTTCTGGGAACCCATGTTCTAAGAACCTATTCACAGGTGTCATCAATGGACGATATAACTGAGATCTACAATAAGCTTGGAGGCATTATCAGCGAAGATGATTTTCGAAAGAAGGTCGATGAAAAGGTCGATCAGATGAGCGGCCTTTGTGATACTAAGACAGCGGCAATGCTTGTTGCCCATGACCTTGGTGTCACGGATACCGCAAAGGAAGTTATCAAAATAAAGGACATAACCCCTGAGATCGGTAATGTCAACTTCGTTGCAAAGGTAGTCTCAGTATTTGATGTACGTGAGTTTAACAGGAATGACGGCACCACCGGAAGGGTCGGTAACGTCATGGTAGCTGATGAGACCGGTTCTATCAGGCTTACACTCTGGGACGAGCGTGCTGAGCTTATCAAGAATGGAAGTGTGGAAGTAGGGGACTGCATGGAGATCAGTGGCTATGCAAAGGATGGATATTCCGGCACTGAGATCAACATCGGAAAGTATGGTGTGATGAATAAGACCGACCAGGAGATCGAGGTCAGGCTGGACTCACAGAAGATATCTGAGATCAAGGATGGTATGGGAGACATCAACGTATCCGGAAAGTTGCTTGACATATCAGATGTCAGGACGTTCCAGAAGAAAGATGGTAGCCAGGGACGGGTCGGTAACATACTCATTGGTGATGAGACCGGAAAGATACGTGTGACATTATGGGATGAAAAGGTAGATTCTGCCAGTGCCCTGAACCTTGATGATGCTGTTGAGATCATAAACGGATATGCCAAAATGAACAACTTCAGCCAGCAGGTCGAGATCCAGATCGGAAATAATAGTGTCCTCAGAAAAACAAATGCAGAAGTAGAATACAAAGAAAGCTTCACTCCGATAGCTGACATAATACCCGGGGAATCCTATTCTATCGAAGGTTCAGTTTCAGGTCTTGGGGAGCTCAGGGAATTTGACAGGGATGACGGAACAACCAACATGGTCTCAAATATCTATGTCTCGGATGACTCCGGACGTATACGCATAGCATTGTGGGGAGATCATGCACTTCTTGTGGACGAACTGGACATCGATACTCCTATCCGGATCATTGATGCATACTCAAAATCAGGCTTTAACGACGAAATAGAACTAAGTGCCGGAAACCGCACAAGGATCAACATATTGTGAGCACAATCACCTATATATGCTATTAAGTCAGAATATTATTTGTGTAGTGTGGGAACACAAGCAATAGCATAGGAGGGTGATATCGTATGGTCATTGGGACCAAATTGGATGTCGAGGCTGATGCACCTGCAGATCAGCTCCTGAACGATATTGTCGTGCGTGAGATCATGACACAGGGCGTTCTTGTCCTTGACATTACAAGTACAGCACTTGAAGCCGCCCAGACAATGAAAGAGGAAAATATCGGTAGCCTCATTGTCTCAAAAAATGGCAAACCTGTAGGAATTATCACTGAGAGGGATATTGTTCACAAGGTCATGGCAAAGGATGTAAAACCCAGTACCATGCTTGCTGAGGAGATAATGTCATCTCCTATTATAACAATAAAATCATCCACAGATGTCATCAAAGCGTCTGAGATGATGCTCAAATCCAGGATTCGCAGACTTGCAGTTACCGATGATGAGAAGATCATTGGTATTATCACGGATCGGGATATCCTTACCGTAGCTCCGGGTCTGAATACTATTCTTGAAAACCTGATAGAGATGAACCGGGAGCAGGATATTCCTGCAACGACTGAATTTGGAAGGGGGGTCTGCCAGAGATGTGAATCGTATGTGGAGAGCCTTAGCCCTGTTAACGGTCTTATGTTATGTGAAGACTGTAAGGAAGACGAAGGCTACTACGACTGATCCACTTCTTTGAATGATCGTATGAACGGGGGTTCTTATGAAAGTCAATGAGATTATGTCCAAAGATGCCGTATGCATAAAAGAGCATGACAGCATCACCCATGCACGCCAGTTGATGAGAGATCACTACCTCAGGGGTCTCCCTGTAATAGATGAGGAACAAAAAGTAGTGGGTATCCTCAAGGATAAAGATGTTCTCAACATCAGATCCACAAGATCAAATGTCACAGTTGAAGGGTACATGCACGATTGTCCGTTGATAACTCCGGAAACAGATATTATGGATGCTGCAAAGCATCTTCTCGATTCGGAAGTAGGCCGATGCCCTGTCATTGTTTCCACAGAGGACAGGATGATAGCCGGAATTCTGAGCAATTCAGACATACTCGGAAACATTGGCAGTGACAGGAAACTGGATGCAGCGGTAGCTGACATCATGACTGCAGATGTGATAACCTGTACACCACAGGAAAATCTCACAAAGGTCTGGCCGGTTTTGCTTGAATCGAACTTTTCGGGTCTTCCTGTGATCTCTGACAAAAGAGAACCCATTGGAATGGTAACAAGAATGGACATAATACGTTCCGGATTCGTCAGGACAGCCCTGAACGATGCACACGGCACTCAACCAAAGGACACCACGGTAGTTGAAAAGATAATGTCCACGCCTGTTTATACCGTGTCTTCCGACACATCGGTAAAGGAATGTCTCGATAAGATGCTCCATTACGATGTTGGCAGAATGACAGTTCTTGATAAAGATAGTATCGTAGGTATCGTGGATCGCACTGATATCTTACGGGCATTTGTAATGGGAAATGGTCCTGTTCAATAATGGAGGAAATTCCATCTCAAATTTATAAAGTAGTCAAATCCGGGTCTTTATCCTAAATCCCAGAGATCATTCCGGGTAATCTAAGATCACACCCGAACCCGTATCGACAGTCGAACATCATTAAAATAAACGAAAAATATGGAGGATAAAATGAAACTTGAAGCACATAGCCCTACGAAAAGCAGAGTTCAAAAAAAGGATCATGTGTTGATCACCACTTCCGGTACAATGGATCGTGGGGCTTTTGATTTTCATACAAAGATCTCAGAGCATGAAGGAGATATTATGTCGGTGGCCACCAGGGAAGTTATCACGGCTCCGCCTACAACACGGATCATCGATGCCATAAAGATCATGACAAAAAACAACTTCAGGCATATCCCCCTTACTGATGCTGGTACAAATAGGATCGAGGGTATCGTTACCTCTTTTGATGTTATTGATTTCCTCGGAGGAGGAGACAAGAACCAACTTGTTGAAAAGAGACATAAAGGCAACCTACTTGCAGCCATCAATGCAGATGTCAGCACAATAATGCAGCATGATGTAACAACGATCCGCAGTGATGGGAATATCAAGGAAGCCTTTGATCTTATGCTCAAGAACAATATCGGAAGCCTTCCGATAGTAGATAGTACAAATCATGTACACGCCATCTGCACAGAGAAGGATTTTCTGACATTTACAGCTGGAATAGTTACCAACAAAACTATCGCTGAATACATGAGCAAAAGGGTTGAGAAAGCACCTGCAAACATGACCATTAGTGATGCTGCAAAGATAATGGTAATGAATCGTTTCCGCAGGCTTCCTGTGGTCAAAGGAGATATTCTAATTGGCGTTGTCAATGCATCTTCTATAATGCACTTCCTGGGAAATGGGGAGGCATTTGAAAAGCTCACCACCGGTAACATCCATGAAGCAATGGATGCTCCTATCAGCTCACTGATCTCAAAAGATGTTATCTGGGTATCATCAGATGCAGATCTTGGGAAAGCAAGCGAGCTTATGGTTCAAAATAATGTTGGGGCACTGCCTGTAATTGACAACGGAAAGCTCTGCGGTATAATCACAGAAAGGGATATACTTAGAGCAATGGCTGAATGAATGAGAATCCACAAGGATAACAAAAGAACAAGGAGGATAAGATATGAAAGTATCAGACATTATGACATCACCTGTCCATGTAATGGGACCGGATGAGCCTGTATCACATGCAAGAAACCTTATGCTAAGGCACAAGATAAGCACTATTGTTGTTGTAGATCGCGACGAAATGGTGGGCATAGTCACGAAGTCCGATCTGGGAAGACGTCTTGCACAGGCAGAACCCATGTGGAGAAGAAGACCTATCGACAAGGTACCTGTGAAAATGATAATGACAGAAGACCCTGTCACGATCTACCCTGAAGCATCTATTTCCCAGGTTACTGAGGTGATGATCGATAATGATATCAATAATGTCCCTGTGGTCAACAACGGAAGACTTCTTGGAATTGTAACGAGATTTGACGTAGTACGCCGCATGTCAGAACTTCCCAGCGATAAGAAAGTTGGTGAAATAATGACACTTGACCCTGTATTTGTGCACAGGCACCACACAGTAAATCACGTGGTCGATGAAATGGAAAGTAACAAGGTAAGCAAACTTATTGTTACAGACGATACCGGTGAAGCCGTAGGAATCATCACCACAAGGGAACTTGCACTCCACGTTCTTGCGAACAATGAGGGAGAACTCCCATCCAAGAGCATCAAGATGGCAAGAAAACCAAAATCAGGTGGTGAAAAGGTATACAGATATGTGAAAGCAGTTCCACTTGTTGCAGAGGATATAATGGCCAATATCGCAAAAATACTGGAAGTTACTGATCCGATCACGGAAGCTGCAAAGGTCATGATCGATAAGAACGTCACAGGCATCCCTATTGCTGAGAACGATGAGATCGTTGGTATTGTCAGCAGAACAGATGTGATGAAGGCAGCCTGATAAAAGGTGTAGCAAGGAAGTATAGACTAAGAACATGAGTTAAAGAGGTGACAGACATGCAAGTAAAGGACATAATGGTACAACCAACATCAATTGACAAATCAGACACGATCTCACATGCACTTGATGTGATGGAGAAGAAAAGTACACGTCGCCTATTAGTGACACATGATAATGATCTGGTCGGTGTTCTCACCATGAGGGGACTTACCGAACAACTGGGAACACGAAAGAAAGGTGCGAAACCAGCTTCTTCACTTCATGTTGCTACTGCTGTATCAGACAACTATGTGAAGGTCCTGCCTGATATGGATCTCAATGATGCAGTCGTATTAATGGCTAAAAAAAGCGGTGTTATCATTGTAAGCGACAATGAGAACGTTCTTGGATGGGTAACACCCGCTGAACTGCTTCAAAATGTAACATTCGACGGGTATGCTGCCGAGGTTATGAACAGCAACCCGATAACTATACATCCCGGAGACAGAGTAAGCCATGTCAGGCATCAGATGCTTGATGAAGATGTTGGAAGATTCCCTGTTATTGAGGATGACAAGCTTGTGGGGATCGTTACAGAGAAGGATATTGCAAAGTCAATGCGTGCCTTCAGAGATGTGGTTTCAGGAAACAAGCAGGATTCCCGTATCAAGAACCTCATTATAGAGGATATCATGAAGAGGGGGGTCAAGACCGTACAGACCAACACTCCGGTATCAGAAGTAAAGGACATGATGCTTGAGGAGAACATTGGTGGTGTGCCTGTTATTAACCTCGAAGGATATCTGGTCGGGCTCATCACAAGAAGAACACTTGTGAACACCATTGCAAAGTGAAAACTATGCAACAGGATGCTGGTAAAGATATTGAGCTGGACATAGAGGGTATGGCGGAATATCTTAGCATACCCATTTCCAGACTCCAGAAACTGCTGGATAAGCGTGAGCTTGTGCAGAACTGGGGAGAGTACCAGCATCTTTTTCGTTTTAAGACCACTTTTTCACAGATCGAAAGTGGAACTGTTGTCTAGCAAAAGGATGGCTGTTTTGAGCTGATAAAGGGTTTTCCAAAGATAAAGCGGGCCATGCTTCTTGAACCTGCCATCAATTCTCAATTTTCTGATATTGATACCATCTGTGTGGAAGAGAAAATGAATGGCTTTAATGTACGAGCCATAGCTATTGACGGGAAAATAACCGCCATCACACGCGGTGGATATGTTTGTCCCTATTCCACCGAAAAAGCGAGGGACCTGCTGAACATTGATTTTTTTAATGATCATCCGGATCTTGTCCTTCACGGGGAAATGGTCGGACCCGACAATCCTTATGTACCCAAGAATATCTATGATATCAATTCTCTTGATTTCTCTATCTTCGATATAAGGCATAAGGGCAGTGGTGAGCCCCTGCCTGTAAATGAAAGAAGGAAGATGGCAGAAGAATATGGTTTCACACAGGTCAGGCTTTTCGGAGAATTTACAAAAGAAGAAGCTACTGGGAAGATACATGCCATTATCAAGGAACTCGGGAAGATCGAGCATGAAGGTGTTGTGATCAAAGACCCAAATATGAACATTTCACCCATAAAATACACTTGTTCCCAGAGCAATTGTGCAGATCTGAGACATGCATTCAGGTTCTACAATGATGTGGGGCGTGACTATCTTTTTTCAAGGGTAGTGCGGGAAGGCTTCCAGGCCTTTGAATGGGGAGAAAGCGAAGAAGATCTCAAAAAGCGGTGCCTTCAACTCGGGGAAAGCATACTTAATCCAATGATAGAGGCTATCACTGATATGGAAAAAGGCGAAAAAGTGGCTGAAGAGGTACAGATCAGAGTTAGAAGTCTTGATACTCTAACAGAGTTCAAGGAATATCTCCGGCGACAGGGAATCGATGCAATGTTCGATGAACCGGAAAAGATCGGTAATGAATTCCTCATCAAAATAAAGAAGCTGAACAAGAGCACTAATGATAAGACCCTTTCCATGTTCAAAGGAGAACTCTGGTGATCTCAAAAAAGCATATATGACAAAAGGTATTTCTGTACACTAAAAGTGTGATCATATATGACAAAAATAACTATTATCGGAAGCGAAAAAAGCGGCAAAACCACCCTTGCTTCAAAACTTGGGAAAAAAGGAAACACAGCAGACATTACGATGTACGATTTTTCCAAGAACGACAAGGTCCTGACGACCATAGATGCAGTCGGTTATCCAACTTCCATCAAACCTATGGTGACCGCCTTCAATCTTTCGGACATTGTCCTTTTGTGCGTACCTCCTGAAGGTCTTGATGCACATACAGGCGAATGTATCATTGCACTTGACCTCCTGGGATACAAGCATGGTATCATTGTCCTTACAAAAGCAGATACCAGCTACCCCTTTGCACTAGATGAGCTGAAAGAGAAACTTAAAAAAGTGACAACAGGTACCTCTCTTGAGAACTGGGAATATATCTCGATTTCCACAACCTCATTCGAAGGAATGGAAGAATTGAAGGAAATGATATTCGATATGGGGGATGTAGTTGCAAAGGACCAGGAGGAACTGAACGACCTGCCAACACGTGTTGTTATCGACCAGTCCTTCAATGTAACAGGCATTGGTTGTGTAGTACTTGGAATTGTGATGCAGGGGACCCTGAAAGCAAAGGACAAACTTGTAGCTTTCCCAACAGACAAGACCATCGAGGTCCGCTCGATACAGCTGCATGATGTGGATGCAAAGAGCGCACCCGCAGGTGCCCGGGTCGGACTTGCACTTAAGAACGTCCAGTCAAAGGATGTCGAGAGAGGTTTCATACTCTCGGAAAAAGAAGATGTCACTGAAGACCTTACACTCAAATGTAAGTTCTCACCATTCTCAAAGGGCTTTGCGATCGGAGATGTTCCACATATCTTCGTCGGACTTCAGTCATCCCCGATGAGAGTGGAAAAGATAGTTGTAAATGGCGAAGAAGTTGAGAGAACAACAACAGACGCCGAATGTATTGTAACACTATTAGGATCGAAGTTGCTGGCTTATAATGAATCAGACAGATTTGTGATCTGCAATCTGGATGATAAACAGAGATTTGCGGGATATGGTTACAAGGCTTAAAGCCCAATATCCCACATTTTATATTTTATTTCTTTGGCATTAATGGTTTGAAGCCATTAAGATTTGCAGGGCGTTCAACAGCTTTGGTAAGAGAGATACATGAGGGGCTAGTGAGAAGTTCCGGGCGGTCCACAGGAGCAAATATAGCATCATTTCCTGCATAATCCTTGTACCCCTCGGGAGTCTTTTCTTCTGGCTTCTTGAAAGCTGGTTTGTCTGCTGAAGAGTAGCCTTCTTCTTTTTTTAGTGCAGATGTGACAGAACCGATATTAAGTCCCTTCTCCCTCGCAAGACCACCTTCGCCTTTGCCCTGGATATATTTTTCAGAAACAATGTCACCAAGACCAAGATTGTTGGCAAGGGTTTCCAGCTTCATAATATTCTCTTTGACCCAACCGATCTCCGAGTGCTTGTGGTAACCTACTTCTAAACCAAGTTCAAAAGCCTTCTTTTCAATTTCTACCCTTTTCATTTCAGCAAGGGTAGGCTTGTCTTTATTCTTCTTGAACAGATCCATTTCCACACTACCATTATTCAAGGTAGGAAGATACTTTCAGACCTTTCTCAGTGAACTCAAGTCCCATCATATTACAATCATGTTTTGTTCCACGCATCTTTATGATCTGCAATGCACGGGTCATCTTCTTACCATAGAGGAAGTTATGAAGGAACATTACTCCATGTGATGCGAATTGTTCTGTTGAATATGCATTCGGGTCTGTCATCTCAGAGAGGAGTAGAGTAGTGCATCCAAGCTGTTTCAGATTCCTGATGAACCTACCCATCTCTTTTTCTTCTGAAATGCGGTCCTTTGTGGTAAAACGGATAGCAGATACAGAGTCTATAACAAGCCTTTTTACATTGTATTCCTGAACATATGCAGATATCTCCTTGAATACCATTGCAGGGGACGGAGCTTCGCCTTCTACAGATGAATGACTTACATCATAATCTGAACTTATGACCTCATGAAGATCATCCATGTAACCATATTCCATCCTGGGACCAAGGTCAGCAAAAAGCAGCTTCTTCATCTTTATCAAAGTTGCCACATTCAACGAATAATTAGACATGTCATTGATGATGTTCTGGGGACTTTCAAGAAGGCTAACGTAGAGACCAACTTCCCCAAAAGTAGCACCCTGCGCAAGGAACTGCATGCCAAAAGTAGTTTTTCCACTTCCTGGGGGACCACTTAAAAGATAAACACGTTCCGGAACAAGTCCACCCTGAACAAGTTCATCGAAACCTTCAATTCCAGATTGTATCCTCATATTAAACCTCTTTTTAGTACCGAACCATGAATCTTTTAGATATATTTGTATGGAGATATATTTTAAGTCATCGATGAAGTCTTAAATTTTATATTTATTAGCCAGAGATCATGAAATTTAAAACAGTTAAAGTTAAGTGAAATCCTGATAAACATAACTAATAAACAAACGAAAATGAGAAATAAAGAGAGCAGCCAATTCAAAATAAAACGGACAGATGTAATATGGTCAGTGAAACTATTCACACTATTTACGATACTGTCCTTTGTATTCAGCATCTCTATTTACACAGTTGCTTTCTTGTTTTCACAACCTGAATTTGTAAATGCTGTCCTGATCTCAACTGCACAGGCTGCTACTTCAGAAGTTGATGTCGTCAACGAGGCAATTATTTCAACCTCAGATGCCGCTACTTCAAAAGTGGACTTCGGTGCCAGATATATCGGTCCGCTATATTCTGTTTTTTTCTTCAATATAATAGCAATATTTGTCACATCTATAGGTGCCGCAGCCATAACATACAGTCACAGAATAGTTTTCAAAGAGTTACTATTGCGGTCAAGGCACCCGTTCTATTCTATGATTTCCTGTAATATGGAAAAATTATCTTCACCCTTTTTTTCATTTGTACAGAAGGTCGCCCTGCACATCTATCCTGATATAAAGAAAAATGGTCTGGATGAGAAAAATGACAGCCCAAATTCCATCTGGAAACATTGTGGTTACACCGGCGAGGATTACAGAGCAATCGCATCAGTACTCCCACTCATATTTCCTGTGTTGACATTGTTCCTTAATTCTTTTATAGCAGGAACAGTACTTGCATTTTTTGTGTTCAATGGAATACTGTGGGGAAGTCAAACATTAGGATTTGGTGGTATTCTTGTAGGAGCTGACTTTGCCTTCATATATTACTTTGCTTCAATACTCCCTCATGGAATAATTGAACTACCGGCAATTTTCATAGCAACATCTATTGCATACAGGTTTGCAAGAGTAAATTCAGAAGAGATCACAGAAGGACGTTTATTCGAAGCTGAAAAAGAGGAGGACCTAAAAGAAGACATTAGAAGGATCGAGAATATAACAGAATCTTATCTGAGATCGAGATACCTGTGGAGAATATTCTCAATTGCGATCTTTATGCTCCTTGTTGCTGCATATATAGAAATACAGTTAACACCAAAGATAGCAGGAAATGTGATCGACCTCATGGGTCTGTTGATCAGCAATCTCCTGATATGATCTTAAAAGTTGTCCTTCCAGGAACCTGAATTGTCTTATTTGGAGAACTTGGCAATTCCCTTAGCAACATTCCTGAGCAATTGTCCTGCGATCTCCTGTGTCGGCCAGGAACCAAGACCACAATCGGGCCCAACATACTTGATGCGATCTCCGAATATGGAATCTGCGTTCTCAAGGCGCTTTGAGATGACTTCAGGAGTTTCCATTTCCGTTACTATCTCCGGCAGATACTGGGTGTCCTTCCAGACATTGGTGTTGTACTTCTCGTTGAGCACAGATGCAAGGTTGAAGATATCGGTCCTTGCAACACCCACACGCAGGAAAGAATCGGTATCTTCCAGGATCTTCCTGTCGATAAGATCGAGATATGAAGGATTTGCTGCAGACTCCACACCTATTACATTGATGCTCGGTGTATCACAGGCTATCCTGTAATGAAGCGGTGAATGCAGATGGATCTCCACATCAACATCCTGTTTGCCTGCATAGGAAGTGGCGGTGCTCAGTGCCTCCACCAGTTCAGCATCCTCGAACATGATCTGGGGGTTGATACCGATACTTGGCTCATCGATGGAAACAGTCCTGATGTTGAAGTTCTTTGCGGACTTGATGGAATTGCTTATGAAACGGTCAATACTTACTGCGAGTAGGTTCAGGATGTCGGTATACTGTGTTCCCCCGAAGTCCTTGAGATAAAGTTCAAGCGGACCGGTCACACAGATACGGACATCCGGTTTTTCACCGGTCTCATCCCTGTAATCTGCAGCAGCTTCTTCTATGATATCAAGCTCAAGGATACGTGCACTGTTCTCTTTGACCTTAAAAGGCTCTTCCACACATTCCGGATCATTGATAATTGACAGGAACTGCTGGTTCATGTCCTGGAACTGGGGATATGTGGCTACATGCACACCGGCATCAAGCTTTTGGCTAAAGGCTGAACGTATGACAGAAAAAAGCTTCTCATCACTGTCCCTTTTCGAAAATGCACTCTCCATCCACTCCTTTGTTACGCCTTCAGGTAGCGGATAACTGCCAATGTCATCAAAGATCAGGTCACTCATAATCATCGTATGTGCAAGTATCATTTATAATGTTAGCGAATTATTTTCTTCTGGAGTCTGGGAAATGGGACAAATATCAGATCATACATATCAGACCGCAAATATCTATCCAGATATTAACCTACAAGTTTTATAAGTAAAGACTCACAAGTTGAAAAGAAGCTTAAAAAGAAGTAATTTTCTTAAATAATATCATTCTACCACTGGTGAGATAATTGAAAATAATGATCATAGGCGGCTTTCTCGGAAGCGGCAAGACCACTACATTGTTAAGGCTCGGTAAGCATTTGAGCGAAACAGGCCACAAGATCGCGATAATTGTGAACGAGATCGGTGAGATCGGACTTGACGGTGACACACTTTCAAGCACCGGGATCGTTACCGAAGAACTTACAAGCGGCTGTATCTGCTGTACTCTCAAGATCAGCATGGAATACACTCTTTCCAAACTTTCAGATGACTTCCACCCTGACGTTATTATTATCGAACCTACAGGTATCGCCTTCCCAAGGCAGATCAAGGAAGATATCGCTCTTATGAAAATAGATGACCTGAGCTTTGCACCTATCGTTAACATTATTGACGGAACAAGGTTCAACACCGAGATAAAACAGACACCGAAGTTCATCCTGACACAGATAGAAGATGCTGAGATCCTCTGCATCAACAAGGTCGATATCGCAGAGGAAGAAAAGGTTGCAGAGGTCAGGAATTTCCTGGAGGAGATCAATCCCGAGGCAGAGGTCATCGAGTTCTCTGCAAAGGAAGCCGATGAGAAGTTCCAGAAGCTCATCGACCTGCTGGCAGGCAAGAGCAAGGAAAGGGAAACAAGGGAAGCTATCAACTCCATCGAGGCCTCCGAGGTTAGCTCCTATTCCGGCGAGCTTACCATCAAGGACTGCGAACTGGAAGAACAAAAGGCAGAAAAGTATGCAACAGATGTCCTTACTTCCATAAGCAAGCAGGTCAAAAAGCTCAATCCGGATTTCGTAGGTCACATAAAAATAGCCATGGAATATCCCGGAACTCTCATGAAAGCAAGTATCACCTCTTCAGAAAGCATACCTAACATAGAGTTCTTTGAAACAAAAGAAAAGGATTGCAGCCTGAAGTTCCTCTCAGCAGTTACAAATGTGGAAAAGGAAGAGCTGGTGAAGATCGTTGAGGGTACGATAAAAGAGCATCTGGAGCAGGAAGCCATACCTTTCAGCAATAAGGTGAAGAATATACAGACCATCGACATTCTTTAAGGACAAGAAAGATCAAAGGAATTTTTGTGGAAAAGGTATTCCTTTTCCCTAAGCCCTTTTTTTAGAACAATATTTGATCGCAGTTATCAGTTTAGTTTACCGCGATCATTACAGTGATTGACAAACTGACCGGTTTTCACTCTTCTCCGAATAGTTCAATGCCTTCGAACCTGCATTCCGCAATTCTCCTCTCAAATGCCAGATAACGGAACCTTTTGAACAGTGCATACATCCTGAAATATAATCCGAACAGCCTTTCAGAATACTTGTCTACGAGATAGAACACTTTCTTATCGTCCTGAACCGAGTCATCCACAAATCTCACCACACCACCGGGATTGGTCAGTTTTACCAGAGTACCTTGAGGAAGGCGGGGTCCGAGTACGATGGCATCCTCTTCCATCCCATCATCGCCTAAAGTATCTTCAATGAAACCATAGTTGAATATCGTGGGTATCGGGGAAAAGAGGACCCTTTTGTACCCGTCATCCACTTTCTGGTACTTGAAAAAGCTGAACTTTGGAGTTTCTATCCGGACCTTCATTATGAAATAATCAACTCCTTTTTTATAAAACGCTTTGCAGGCTAGTTTTTCAGATACAGGTGTCTGAATCAATTATCTCAAAAAAGTACCGGCAGAACATATTCAAAGAAGAGATAGCCTTCCACAACAAATATCAAAGGCATTCCGATCCTGAACTTCGGATGCCTGGTCTTGTGCCTGAACTTCTGCATTCCTGCAATGGAACCTATGCTTCCGCCCAGCAATGCCCAGGTGAACAGGGTCTTTTCCGGTATCCTGTACTGGCTCTTGATGGCTTTCTTTTTGTCAGAGTACATCAGCCAGAAAGCATAAGCATTTACTAAAAAGAGATACAGGAGAAGGTACATGTACAATTTCATATTCTGTTCTCCCTTATCTGTGTTAATCTATTTTTCGGACCTGACTTACATCGAATCCGGTGCACCCATTCCAAGGGTGTCCAGAGTGTTAGCAAGAACTATCCTTGCACAGTCCACAAGAGCCAGACGGCTTGCGCGGACATCCTCTTCCTCAGCATTGAGGACGGACACGAAACGATAGAACTGGTTGAATGCATCTGCAAGTTCCCTTCCGTAAATAGCAAGCATATGTGGTTTCAGTTCCTTCGTACACTGGTCCAGCACATTGTCGAACATTCCCATCTTCTTGATAAGAGCTATTTCACTATCTTCCACAAGAAGTGAAGGGGCAATGATCGCCTCACTATCCCACAGGCCTTCATCCTTTGCCTTTCGCAGGATACTGCAGGAACGTGCATGTGAGTACTGTATGAAAGGACCGCCCTGTTTCTCGAAATCAAGAGCCTCTTTCCAGTCGAAGACCGTGGATTTCTCAGGTGTGACCTTCACGATATCGTACCTGACAGCACCAATACCGACCATGTCAGCAACCTCTTTCTTGAAATCATCAGGCATCTCAGGGCGGCGTTTGTCCACCTCTTCCAGTGCCCGGACCTTGACCTGGTCGAATAGTTCGTCAGCACTGATGAACTTGCCACGTCTTGTGCTCATTGAACCTTCAGGCAATGAAACGAACTCAAAGATAACAAACTCCGGTTCTTTTTTGCCTATGGCATTCAACGTTGCCTTGAGCTGACCGGAGATCAGTTTATGATCTGCTCCGAAGATATCGATGATCCTGTCAGCACGCTCGCCCTTCCATTCATGGTATGCAAGATCACGTGTTGTATAAAGTGAAGTACCATCAGAACGCTGGATAACGAGCGTCTTTTCAAATCCGTAATCCTTAAGGTCAACAACAAGCGCGCCATTGTCTATCTCAGTACGTCCTGTAGCCTTGATCTCATCCACTATCCTTGAGACATCACCGGACCTGATGAAACTTGATTCCTTAGGGAACTCATCGTGGGAGACATTCATCTTTCCAAGGGTTTCCTTGATACCTTCAACTGCAAGGCCTACAGCCTTATCGAAACGCTCAATTGTCTCCTCATCACCACTCTCAACAAGCTGCATGAGCTTGTCTATCTCAGCAACTTTTTCCGGGTGTGCTTCAAGCTCTGCATTCGCCTTTATGTAAACATCTGCAATAGCATGATCCGGCTTGGAACTTTCATCGAATTCGAAGTGTTCAAGAGCCCAGGAAACTATAGCTATCTGGCGACCCATGTCATTTACATAATAGTGCAGCTCGACATCATATCCTGCACGTTTTAGGATGCGACCGAGGGTATCTCCGATAATGGAATTTCTTATGTGTCCCACATGAAGAGGACCATTAGGGTTAGCAGAAGTGTGCTCAAGCAGTATCCTGCCTTCACAGAAATTACCTCCGAAAGACTCCTTCTTCTCCCTGATACCTGACACGACATCATCAATGAAATCGCGACTGGCACTGATATTCAGATATGGGCCCAATGCCTCTATCTTACCAATATAGGAACCCTCTGGTATTACTATCTCAGAAGCGATCCTGTCAGCAACGTCCTTTGGACTCTGTTTTGCAACAGATGCCAGCCTGAATGCGACCCTTGACGAAAGGTCTGCATGCTGGGACGGTCCAAGCTCCAGATCGTTTGCTTCAAAACCTGCGGAGCTGACAGCATCGTTCAGTACGGATGTAACCTGTTCTATAAAATCTAAAAACAAAATGATCACCTGTTAATTAACCTCAGATGCCTGTGTTGAAACGCAGGATAGCGACGATACCACCAAAAGCGTTCAGAAGCTGTGCACCCTCTTCAAAGTCAGTGGAAATGAACTCTACCGTGGTACTCATCTGGTCACACATTTCGGATAGTTCATCAACAACATCGACCTTTTCCACTACCTCAAGATAGGAACCACATTTCGGGCAGTTACCAAGACTTGTCTTCGAATCACCAGGCTTGAAATCACTGGTTGTCTTTTTCTCATAATCGCAAGAAGTACACCTGACGGTCATCCTTTCAGCCCTCAGGTCTTCTGATACGAGCATTATATCGACAGCACCGATAATGAGGTTCTCTCGTACATTGTCCTCACCATAGGTCGCTTTGCCTGAATCAGACACCAGTTCCCTGAAGAACTGCTGCATCAGTTTCTTCTCTACCATGAGATCAAGGTCCTCAAGCCTTTCACTTGCTGCGTTCACAAGTTCTGGAAGACCAGACTCATCTGTATATGCCACATCGAAAAGCCCGAGCATTTTCTTCTCTATCTCGTGGTGGAGGAAATGACCGGATTCGAACTCTTCTTTTGTTGGTGAAGGACCACCAACAAGCACACCTTCAAAGTCCTTCTGGTCAACTGTGAGGAAGACCTCACTTGCTGCATCACCGATACGCTTGTAGAAATCATGTATGGCAATGAGTCTAAGTTGCTGGAACCTGTGGGCACTCTGTCCTCCTTTCCTCTGTTTTCCCGGTACAGTTGAGGTCAGGTTCCGATATGGTTCTATGTGCTTGCCCACAAGAAGACCAATTGAGGCTTCACGCCTGTCAAGAACGAGCAGACCATAGGTCTTTGCTTCTCTTAACATCTCCTCTAGAGGATCAAGGTAGAATGATGAATCACAGTGATACCTGTATGTTATAATTGGCTGTGGAGGCTCAATGATGGTTGACTCCATGTTAGTCTTGTTAGCTCCGACATCAACAGCACCTGTGAAATAGACGATCCCATTCTCAGGAACGGTCACATACCTGAGTCTGGACATGATGGATTCGATAGCACCCTGCACATTCGTCTTGGTAAGTTTGGACTTGATGTTGGAGGCCTGACCGTGCTCTGTCTTGAGCTGTGCAACTACATCTGAGAGCTGCTTGTCAGGTGGAATGTACAATGAGATAAGCTCAGTACCACGACCTCGCTTGCCCCTTAACGATTCAAGTTTCTTTTTAAACTCGTATTTTTGATGTGAAGATTGGTCAACCATTGTTGGAATACTCCATAATAAGGATCAATTGGGATTGTAGATGCGTTGAACACCTTGATGATCATGTTCTGCATACAGAACATGGATGCTATTAGCTAAATGGATGTATCCTATGTAAACAAGGATATAAATATAGATTGTGACTGAGATGATAAATGCCAAGGAATCTGATACCCGGCCTCAGTCAAGATAGGTGACTTTACCATCCTTCGAAAGCAGAGCTATGCGGCTTACTTCCACTTCATCTGCAATGGCATATCCAAGATGCTCGGCAAGTTCTTTTGCAAAGCTGACAACCTCCTCATGTGAAGGCATCGCTTCACGAGGAAGACGGCTTCTGGAAAAACCAAGGTGCATATATGCCTTGACCTCAACGAAATCCGGATCCGCTATCTCAATAAGACGTGCATAACCTGCCGGATCGATCATATTCATACCCTTTACAAGGGTTATGCGTATTGCTTTGCGGTTATTCTTCTTTCCAAGTATTTCCAGGGACCTGTTGATATTGTCCCATAGTTCAGGAGATTTCGGATTGCAGACCTTTTCATATGTTTCCCTGTCAGGAGCATCAAGGCTCATGTATAACTGGGAAGGTTCGATCCTCTCCATCATATCAGGGACAGTACCGTTACTTACAATAAAAGTGGTAAAGCCCTGTTTCTCGTACTCTTCCACAAGTTCAGGCAGATGCGGATACAAGGTTGGCTCCCCTGAAAGTGATATAGCAACGTGTTTGGGCTGGTTTGCTTCCTCCCACCGTTCCCTTGGTGCTGAACCACCAAATCCGGATATCAATTTTCGCTGTGCTTTGATTGATGACCCCACAATTTCCACTGGAGAATCCCAATCTTTCGGGAAGGATACCTCCGCTTCTGTAGGCCTCCAGCAAAAGAGACAGCGTTGATTGCACCTCAAAGTAGGTGTCATCTGCAGACAACAATGTGAAGTAATACCATAGAACCTGGACTTATAACACTCACCTTCTCCTTTCATAGAACGACCAAGCCAGAGGCATGTCTTTACAGCAGAATGAGTACCTGCAAGGCTATATCCCTGCTTTTTCAGCAAGGCCTCAAAGTCAGGTATTTCAGGAATTGTTATAAGTTCTTCCTTATCTTTCGAGGACATCTGGTGCATACTTTCCTGTTGCACTATATATAGTGATCGGAATTGGAAAAGAAGTGTCACCTTTTAACATGGAACAGGAAAAAGATAAACTTTCATAAATTCTATCAATACCATAGGTCTACAGGTTTCAGAAGTGCAGAAGGGTTGTCCTGAGAGTGGAAAGATCCACGATAGGAACCTGTGCAGGTGTTGGCATTAAATTTACTCTCTTCTGGAACTCTGTTTGTGACTGCCATGTACCGGAATTTATCGCAAGGACATTCTTGTATCTTCCAATACCTATGGTATGCACATGACCACAATGGAGAATATCGGGTATCTGGTCAATTACAAAATGGTCCTGTTTCTCCGGTGCAATGGAAACCCTGCTTCCATATATAGGGGAAAGATGCCTGCGCTTTAACATCTCTATCATGGCCTTTTCAGGCTCCTGATATGAAACTCCCGGGACCGATGCAACAAGATCGTCAATGGAGCGTCCATGATACATCAGTACCCGGACACCATCAAGATCAACCAATGCAGGATTTCCCACAAAAGTTATCCTGTCCTCAAAAAGGGAGGTTATACGCTCCGGAAAACGGGGCTGGGGTTCTGCCTGACGGACCGCATCGTGGTTTCCGGGTGATATTATTATCTGGATGTGTTCCGGTACCTGACTGAAGTATTCAGCAGCCTTTGCATACTGATCATAGATGTCAAGAATATCCAGCTCATGTTCCTGCCCAGGGAAAATTCCGATCCCATCAACCAGATCGCCTGCTATCACAAGGTATCGGATATCTTTGGAAAGCTCTTTCATTTGGTCATTATCACACTTCCCGTTAAGAAAATCAAGGAAGCCACACCATTCTTCTTCAAGGAAGGTCGAGCTTCCGATATGGACATCAGATGTGAACACCGCTTTACCCCAGGTACCTTCCCTCCTGTGTGAAATGTTCGGAAGGTCCGGGAGGATTATCTTCTTTGCTACGATCAGACTGCCATCATTGGTCAGGGAACCTGTGATACCGATAACCTCATCCAGAATTATCTTACTGGCCTCTTCAAAAAGATCTTTCTCCGCCTGATGCACAAGCACCAGAAAAGAACCTGTGGGATCTTCCAGCTGCAACATCTTATGCCCATTTGCAGTACTCCTTACCTCGGATACCATTCCAATAATAGAAACTTCACTGTAATCACCGCCTCCACTCCGCTTTAAGCCACTTCCCTGCTTGCGGTTCTTATTAAGGCTCTCAATTGGTCTGGCAGTTATCCTTCCACGGATCATATCACTAAGCTTACTATACCTGTTCCTGAAATACTGGACGAATTCCATATATTCGCCAACACAGGTCGACATGTCCGTGATATCAGACATGATATTGATGTTACTGCCATTAGCATTAGAATTTAAATTAAGACCGGCATCTGGTAATCCCTTACTTCCATAACCGGATGGAAATGAAGAAGAATATTTTTTTGAGGGAGAAGCATTGGATGAAGATACTTCACATGTAACTTTAGATACAGTTTCAGATGTAGCAAATGAAGGTGATATCTCCGGATGGGAAGGTGTTTCTCCCGAAATGACCTACGAATTCTGTGAGACCTGTGAACTAACATCTGAACCAACCTTTGAAGCAACATCTGAAATCGTTCCTGAGTCATCTTTCACGCTGCTCGGATATTCAGATTCAAAGGATGAAAGGTCAATGTGTTCGGTCTCAATAACAAAAACCGACTCATCGATATGTTCAAGAATGTAGCAAACCAGGTCCTTTGGTAAACTGTGAGATACTATCAGCTTTACAGCTTCAGGGCTGATCTGATACCCGGCTTCTAAAAAAGCTTCTTGAACATTGATCTCTTTCATTGTTGGACCTGAAATTACCAGTGGAATTTAGCAGTTTACTGCAAAAATTACATTCAATTCTTATAATGACAAACAATTTGACTTCTGATTTGTTTTTGAATAGATCTTAGTCTTTGACAATTTAATCTTTAGGAACTAAGTTGCTAATTAATGTGTCAAACTCTTGTATCAAACAAAAGCATTCCTATAAAATAAATAAGCTACGTACTGGATGCTTCAATACCAAATTTTTTAACTAATCAGCTTCTATTGTTTCAAAGATAATATGGACATAAAAGCCTCATTCCATACATTCAGAACGAGTGATAAATTCTGGATATCCCTCTCAAGGGACATTGTTTCTGTTATTTTGGCCGTTCTGGCATTTGCAGTCATTTCCCAGGCGTTATTTGGGATGTGGACACCTATGGTTGCTGTTGAATCCGGAAGTATGGAACCTCATATGAAGATCGGGGATATAATTTTCATTGAAAACATAGAGAGGACACAGATAATAACCAATCAGGATGCTGCTCCAAATTACATATCCTTCGAAAAAGAAGGTGACGTTATACTTTACCGCCCTTACGGACAGGAAGGTGTCACCCCGATCATACACAGGGCCATGTACTTTGTTGAAGCCGGGGACAGTATGTGGGAAGGCGGTCCAATTGCACCACATAGTGGTTACATCACTAAAGGTGATAACGAAAGGACAAACATGTACTATGACCAGCAAGGTCAGATAAGTTATCTTCAACCTGTAAAGGAAGAATGGGTCATTGGAATTGCGAGATACAGGATACCATATGCAGGCCATCTCAGGCTTTTGCTTTCATGATCTTCCTGTTGTTGATATATTGTTAATACCTTTGACAAATGTGATCTCATTTTCCTTTTTTTTCTCTTTTTAACAAAAACTGTTTGATGCATCAAAGATGCATCTGTGCTGTTATCACCGGTTTGAAACCTGCAAGCATTCCCAGTCTGTAATCCTCAAGCAGGACACGGCGTGTGCTTTCGATAGGTACGCTCAGAACGATCTCTTTTGTTCTTCCATAGCGTCCCTTGCTTACAACCACTGCATTAAGAATACCCAGCATATCTAATTCTGAGATAAGGTCAGTGACCCTTCGCTGTGTCAGGATATCCATATCAACACTCACGCATAACTGACGATAAACGTTGTACACTTCACCTGTAGTGACGTTCCTGTGTCCGTTATTCCTCAAAAGCATGACACTATAGAGAGCTAACTTTGACTGTGTGGGTAAAGTCCTGACAACTTCAACGATACGATCGATCTCGATCTTTTCCTGAGCCATTCTAACGTGAACTTCACCAACATTTGTTTCGTTCTCACGCTCAGCAAGTTCGCCGGCAACTCTCAGAAGGTCAAGTGCACGCCTTGCATCACCATGTTCCTGGGCTGCAAAGGCAGAACACAGAGGAATTACCATTTCATCAAGCACCTCTTCTTTGTATGCAATGGATGCTCTTTGCCTCAGGATATCACTGATCTGTTCAGCATCATAAGGAGGGAAGATGATCTCTTCTTCTCCAAGGGAACTTTTTACCCTTGGATCAAGGAATTCCGTAAATTTCAGGTCATTTGAAATACCGATCATACTGACCTTTGCATTTTTAAGGTCAGTATTGATACGAGAAAGATTGTACAAAACATCATCACCTTTCTTGACAAGTTTATCGATCTCATCAAGAATAATTATGATAACCTGCTTTTTTGAATCAATAGCTTCTTTGAACTTTGTGAACACCTGATCAGTAGGCCAGCCGGTCATAGGGATGTCTTCACCAAAATGCTTGGCAAGATTTGCAAGGAGCCTGTACTGGGTATCAATGACCTCACAGTTTAGATACAGGACTGAACAATCAATACTGATATCGTCACTTTTTCTTTCAAGCTCAATACCAACATAACGAGCAACAGCTGTTTTACCAGTACCGGTTTTTCCATAGATAAGAATATTTGATGGTGTATCTCCCCTAAGCGCTGAAACAAGAATGGTAGCAAGAGTGTTGACCTGTTCAGTTCTGTGAGGAAGGGATGCTGGTGTATATGAAGGTCTTAAAACTTCTTTGTTCTTAAAAAGAGATTCATTTTGTAATAAGTCCTCAAATAATCCATCTAATGATTTGTTCTCCATTTTTAACCTTCCATATATTAGTGTGATAAGATTGGATAGGAAATAGATCAAATACAAAATGCTGCTCTGGAATGAGAAACGTCATGCTAATTGATCTAAAACCTTTACTGATTAATTATGATAATTTATGAAATGCTACAAATTCACATTTGAATGATTCATAAGCAAAGAGAATGCTACATGAATATTCAACATATGAAACCTTCAATTTTCCACACGATCCAATGGAAGTGTACCTTATTAACCCTTATGGTTATAACCCCTCTATTTCCATTCCAGCTTTAAATAAATTAAGGTTAATAATAAAAGAAACAGGTTCTAATGACTAAACTTATATTTAAAATTAAATTTCAGTTTATATAGATTCTATTTTAGAAGCTTTCATTTGGAAATAGACCCCTCTATTTCGTTTGGAAATTATATAAAGAGGGGTGACCCTATGATTTCGACTGGAGTGCAGAAAAAAAATAAGAGAACATATTTTTTATTATGTTAAAAAAACAGGGTGCTCCAAATATAAGAGTAATAGGTAATAAAGGTTTCTCAAGAAAAAGATAAAATTACGAAAATTAACTAAAATATTCCAGTCGAAATGATGGGGTGACCCCCTTGCTACAAAAAAAAACAAAAAAAGTTAAAAATAAAAAAGTATAGAGATATAATATAGTAAAAAGGCAAGTAAAATGAAGTTTGCATTTAAACAAATTTAGAATTACAAATATTCAAAAATTAAAACCTTTAAAAATGTTGAGTTTTCTCAAAATGGAATTCATTTCAAATTTGAAACTTCCTTTTTTGAAATAATATTTTTAATTTTTACATCTTACCAAAGAAGTGTAAAAGAATGCATCATCAATAATGTCTCATTTTGAACAAAATAGTTTTAAGCAGGTTACATGTTGTATTAGACGAGAATTCATGGAAGAAACCGGAATAGGCAGAGATGAGATACTCTCGATTTTAAAAAACGCGAAATCAGCAGATACTAGTTATGATCGTGTTCTAAGTTCTATGTGTACTTATCCACATGAAATTGCAGTTTTAGCACATACACAATTCATTGAAGCTAATATGGGAGATCCTGGTCTTTTCCCTGGAACTTATAATCTGGAAAAAGAAGTGCTCAAAATGTTCGGTTCTCTTTTACACCATAACAATAATCCTGAAGAATGTGGTTATTTGACAACTGGTGGAACCGAATCTAATATACAGGCAATAAGATCCATGGTTAATTCCCGTCGTGATATTAAAAAACCAAATGTTGTAATGCCGGAATCTGCACATTTTTCTTTTGACAAGGTTGCAGACCTTTCAGGAATAGAAATAAGGAAAGCTTCACTTGATCATTTTCTGAAAGTTGATCTCGGATCAGTGAAGTCACTTGTCGATGAGAATACAATAGGTCTTGTTGGTATAGCCGGAACAACAGAATTTGGTCAGATAGATCCTATTGAACATCTCTCAGAGATCGCTCTTGAGAAAAGTCTTTTTTTGCATGTTGATGCTGCATTTGGTGGTTTTGTGCTTCCATTTATGGATCTGGATTATCATTATGATTTTGAAGTTGAAGGTGTAACTTCAATGACAATTGATCCTCATAAGATGGGATTGAGCACCATTCCTTCAGGCGGATTGCTGTTCCGTGAAACTGAATATTTGAATGATCTTGAGATACACACTCCTTATTTGAGCATCAATAAACAATATTCTCTCACAGGTACCAGAAGTGGTGCAGCAGTAGCTTCAACATATGCTGTTATGAAGCATCTTGGAAGAGAAGGTTACAGGAAGGTGATAGATCAATGCATGGAACAAACAGAGAAAATTGTTGAAGGTGGTAAAGCACTTGGAATCGAACCTGTCATTGATCCTGTCATGAATGTTGTAGCTCTACAGGTTCCAGATGCTGATAATATAAGAAAGAGATTACTTGATGAATTCGGCTGGCATGTTTCAATAACACGAAACCCCCGAGCTCTGCGTCTGGTGATCATGCCTCATATTAATAATAGTGCGATCGAACTTTTCCTGAATGATCTTGAAAAACTGATCTGATGAACAGATCTTTTTATTTTTGATCAGTTTTTCAGTTCATTCTATTGATTTTTGTTCTAACTTCGATCTAAGTTTTAAAAATGCACGGATTGAGGGGATGGTTCGATGGCACCTAGCCTTGAAACTTGTAAAGGCGTGTGTCCATCGAATCCGTGACTAATACTACCTATGACGTGAGTATATATACTCTTAAGCCAAGCGGGGTGAAAGTATTATTTTTTAAAATCATGCTAAATTGTGACTAGATTAGCTTAAATGAAACCACTAAAAGTGTTTACCAGATAATGCTAAATACAATAAAGCTAAAATTTATATCTATGGCAAATTCTTTCAAAATTGGAACAATTATCGGTATCCCTATTAAGATACACATAACATTTCTTTTAGTTCTTCCATTCTTTGCAATTATTTTTGCCATGAATCCGGCACCCTATGGCTTCAATGATGTAGTGCCGGCAGCATTGGGATACGCTTTATCTTTTTTGACAACTATACTTCTCTTTGGTTGTGTTCTGCTTCATGAACTGGGACATTCTTACCTTGCGAAGAAGTACGGTGTTAAGATCACAGATATAACTTTGTTCCTGATAGGTGGTGTTTCTTCCATGGAAGAGATTCCGAGGGACCCGGGCCAGGAGGCAAAGATGGCTTTTGCAGGACCTTTGGTCAGTTTTATTATCGGAGGTTCGTTGCTACTGCTCAATTTTGCGGCAGCCGGTGCTGTTGCTTCGTTTGCGGATTCGGTCATATTCAGGCTGGTACAGATGTTAGGTTCCATCAACATTGTCCTTGGTATGTTCAACCTGCTCCCTGCTTTTCCTATGGACGGTGGACGCATACTTCGTGCATGGTTTGCAAGGAAGATGCCCTACATACAGGCAACTCATGCAGCAGCAGGTGTCGGTAAGATGTTTGCATTCCTGCTGGGAATGCTGGGTCTTTTATCAAATCCCTGGAATCCCTGGCTTATTCTCATTGCTGTCTTTGTTTACATGGGAGCATCAGGTGAGGACCGTTCCACAGCTGTTACAGTGACCCTTGAGAAAGTACCTGTCAGTGAAGTTATGACAAAGGACATTGTTTCGGTAGAGCCGTCATTGACGATCGATGAGCTGACCCAGTTCATGTTCGAAAAAAAGCACATGGGATATCCTGTGATAGAACACAACACTTTAAAAGGTATCATTACATTTACAGATGTACGCAAGGTAATGCCTCTGGACCGTTACAGTGTATTGGTGTCCGATGTTATGACAAAAGATATTGTAACGATACCAAAAGAGGCGACTGCCGCAGATGCTTTTAAGCTGATGGTCTCTAACAACATCGGCAGGGTATTGGTGGTCGATGAAAATGGTTCTGTGTCTGGTATTCTTTCCAGGACCGACCTGATGCATACAATGATGTTATTGAACGAGTGATGTAGAAAATGGACAGTATGACCTACAAAACAGCAGAAGAGAAATCAGATGATCAGATCATCACGGATTCTCAGAAAGCTGCTTCTAATTATAATTACGATACGGTATCGGGTTCGACCTATTCAGGCCATGGCGATGCAACTTTTTCACAGACGCCTTCTCTTGCTCCCATGGTAAAGCAACCGGATGGTCTTCAGGCTGCTCCCCAGCCTTCCCAGATCATCATCGTGGGAACCGCACATGTTTCGGAGAAGAGTGTCAATGAGGTAAAAGACACTATTGAACGCGAGAAACCTGATATAGTGGCTGTAGAGCTTTGTAAAAGCAGATATGATTCACTGAAAGGTGAAGTCAAGGACTCAGAGATACCCATCAAGGATATTCTAAGCGGTGGGAAGATCTACTATTTCCTTGTACATCTGTTGCTTGCCTATGTGCAGAAAAAGATCGGAGATGAAATGGGTGTCCAGCCGGGTGCTGAGATGATCACTGCTATCGATGCCGCAGAAGCCAGCGGAGCAAAAATAGCGCTTGTTGATCGTGATATCCAGCTGACCCTCCAGCGTTTCTGGAGCAAGATGGGTTTCTTTGAAAAACTGAATATTGTTGTGACCCTTGTTGCTTCTGCTTTAGGGATCGGTTCATCAAAAAACATTGATATTGATAACATCACCAATCAGGACATGGTTACCATGCTCACAGATGAGCTGCGTTCTGCATCTCCGAATGCTGCTGCTGTTCTGATAGATGAGAGAGATGCTTACATTGCAGGCAATCTCGTCAAGATCGCCAAAGGCGGCAACAAGAAGATAGTTACAGTTCTTGGTGCCGGACATAAGACAGGGGTCGAGAAATATCTCAAGGACCCAAAATCCATACCTCCAATGTCATCACTTACCGAGCTTCCCCAGAAGCGCTTCAGTTTCATGAAGGTTCTCGGAATTGGAATCGTAGCTTTGGCAATTGCAACCTTTGCGTTGCTGATCATGTCAGGTACACCAATTGAGCTCTTGCTTCTGGCCTTTGGCTGGTGGTTCATCATAAACGGTATCTTAAGTTCCATCGGAGCTGCCCTTGCAAAAGGACATCCGTATTCGATCATCACTGCTTTTCTTGTGGCATGGCTCACATCCCTGAACCCGATGATGGCTGCAGGATGGTTCGCAGGACTTATGGAAGCTAAACAGAGGAAACCTACTACTGAAGACCTTAAGGAAGTTGTCAAGCTTGAAAGTTTCAAAGAGCTTCAGCAAAACAATTTCTTCCGTGTGATCATGGTAGCTGCATTTGCCAATATTGGAAGTACCATAGGTACGTTCCTTGGTGTTTATGTTATGGTCCAGGTAACAGGACATAATCCAATAGACTTGATCAGTGCAGGTCTTACGGCGATAGGTCTTTGAAGTGACCTATTGCTCATTATTTTTTGAATGATGTTTTTTGTATCAATGGGATGTCAGGAAGATTTTCCCAGACATCTTCATAATTATCGTATTTTGTCAGCACATCAACGATGACAGGCAACGGATCAGCCCATATCTCCGGGAGGTCAGCTTCGCCTGTAACCTTTATTTCATATGCAAGAATCTCTTCCGGAGGGTTGAACTGTGCATCAATACTTTTCTTATTACCTCTTGCATCGATGCGATACCAGCCTGTCTCAGGCAGGTAGACAGCATTTAATCCGTGAAGACAAAAAGGTTCACCATTTTCATCCCTGCTCAGACGCTGGTAGCAAAGCCCGGTTGGAATGGAACTTGCTCTTAGTAAAGCTGCAAGAAGATGGCTTTTTGCATAACAGTAACCAGTACCTGCTTCCAGCACTTCCGAAGCTTTCAGTGTGATGGGGTTCATGCAGTGGTCATGACTGTGATATATCTCATCCCTTACCCACTCAAAACAGTTCCTTGTTATTTCGACGACATCATCCAGCCCGAAAGCAAGTTCCTTTGCCAGCTTTTCGACTTTCGGATGGTCCCAGTCGATTATTTCAGTAGAACGTAGGTATTCCTGCATGGTTTCACCTCTGAAATTCTAAGACTTAAATGTAATGGTTTAGTAAAAAAAATCTTAAAAAACTTAATAGAAACCAAAAAAGAAAAGAGAAAAAAGGACGACCTTATAAGAGGTCGTGGAGGTTGAACTTGTGTGGTCCGAGGTTTCCGCCGTAGTTACCTGCGGTGATCTTCTTGACACCTGGAACTGTTACAGCTGCTTCGATACCTGCTGCCATTGCCTCGTTGATTGCGTCTGCATCCACACCGTTGATGACGATCTCATAGACACAGTTGACATCTGCAGGGATCTCTGAACCTTCTACCTTGTCCTTGATGCTTGGGCAGAACTTCTCATTAGCTGTTGCCTTGAGGAACTTGTACTTGTTTGCTCCTGCCTTGGAACCGCTTGCAACTATTCCGCCTGGGAATGGTGTGACTACACCCTCGACAGCCTGGATAGAATCAACTGCATTCTCTGCTGCGGTAAGAGCGTTCATCTGTGAGTCTGCGAAGATGAAGAAGTTTCCACCTGCAATAGCTTCTATTCCACCAATGGAATCTTCTACAAGGAAGTCACCCTCCATCATTGGGATTACGTGCATCTTGCGGTCGCCGACCTCTGTCTGGGACTCTGTTCCGTCTGCGAAGTACCTGAGCTTGTTTCCGGTGTCGAACTGTTTCTCTGCATCAGGGAAACCGTTGAACACTGCGGTTGTTGGTGCTGTGAGGACACACTGGCCAATGCGCTCAAGGAGCTGACCTTCAAGTGACTTGTATCCGAAGGTGTAGATCTGGATATAAACACCTGGTCTGCCGTCTGGTGTCTCACTACCGTCTACGAACATCTCGATGCCGGCTTCAGCAGGGCATCCAATGACGGATGTTCCAAACCCGGTTGCTTCCTGAGCTGCAACTGTTGCCCAGCGCATTGTTGCGGCTGTGATCAGTACACGGGCCATTTTGATTGGAAAGGCCTCTGCAAATGTATCTTCGATCTCTACTCCGTTAAGTTCCATTAAAAACACCTATATAATTGATTATTTAGTATGGATTAGAAGACTATTACAATACATATATGTTATGTCCATAGCGATAGACAACATGAGCCCGTCAGATCAGGTCATAATTTCCTCCATTCTAATTTGATGGTCTCATTTTATACGCCCAGACCGAATCCGTAAATTCCATCTTTTCTTCATCAATCCAAATTCTTAAGAGCCATGATTGGTGAACTTTTTCTTACATGTAGCGATCAGAATTGCGGATGTGATGACAGGCAACCAGACCAGAAGAAAAAGCGTGGTCAGCCATTCCCCCAGCAAGACCAGGAAGACGGTCATGAAACTTAGGGGTATAACTAATAATAGGGTCGAAATCACCAGCTTTAAGTGGGTCCTTTTCCGGATGAAGTGTACGGCTGTTAGGCAGAGCCCAAAAGCCAGGAGTGCCATAAACCCGGAAGCCAGGCGCCTTGATAGCGGGGCGAGATATCCTTCGGGAGCAGCCGTAAATCCCAATACTGCATAAAACAGTAAAAAGAAAGCTGCAATACCTATGGAGATGAGGGATCCACGCAACAAGTATTCTATTTTGAAAGAGAGATACGTGTCGAATTCCCTGCTTCCCAATCCCACAAGAATTGCACCAAACAAGGCTAAAATAAATGAGAGAAATCCCCAAAGAACTGCTGTAATGGATCCTGCTACTATTATTGCAAAAATAATCAAAAATATGGCAATTATGGTTCCGATTGTCGGGAATACGGGGTCCCTGCTGAAAAACGCCTTCAATCCACCCACCAACGTGATTATGGAAAAGGACGCCCAGAGTAACAGGGCTATATTCATGGATCTTCCTTCAAGACCTCCTGGGTAATGTGGGTACCAGGGCTGGTAATCGTACCATTCAGGAAAAATTCCGGCGAAATTGGAAAGAATGACTACTACTACGTAGACAGCTGCGATGCCTCCTGCTAAAACAAGCAGGGAAGCACCTACTTTGGATATAGTCAATGAATCCTCTTTCATCGATTTCGATAATATATTCAACTCGGACATTGATAAACACCACACATTAACTGGTGAAAAAGAATTCTGATTGGCTGCAATGACAGGACTTTTTTACATATCAAGTGTCTCTCTTTTTACCACAACTATGGCAGTATCTTTTGTGTACACAAATGGTGCCTCCACATTCAGGACAGGTCCATCTTTTCTTTTCATTTGCCACAAATTCTTCTAAACCAAATCTTTTGATATATTCGAGATTTTCGATCATGCTCATATTGTATTTGGTTCGATACCTCTCATCTAACTGTTTCAATCTGCTGCAGGGGAACTTTTCACACTCAAAACAGAATTGTGCCCTGCTATTTTTAAAAGTAGGACAGTGCTTGATCTGTTTGCATTTGGAGCTAGTGACATCTAATTTTCTACAGCCGGGGCACTTATTTTTATCTCTCAGGTAAGCCGTGCAGATGCCACAGTTCATCCCGCATGGGGCTATAAGTGAAAGATCATTCAGGGTTTTCATGATATTATATTATTTTATTTTTCAAACTATACATATAGTTTCCATGGCTGAGAATAGCGTATTTAAGGCAAAATAAAAAAATCATAAATCTCTAGTTTTGTTCTCCATCCTAAAATTTATATAGTTTCTTGATTTTAATAGAATAAGCTAAAATAATTATATGAAGTTCTGGTATTTTTTGTATAATAATAAAGCAGCTTTGAAGAACAAAGAGGCATTGTTAATAAAATGCGGAGATTCAAAATGGATATGCAACCTGGTTTGGGGAATATAATTCGCGTGGATATAGCCAGAGATCACAGTCTTGTGAAGATGATAAGTCTTCTAATGATAGCATTTTTCTTTTTTGTTCTGGGTATCTTCATCGATGGTTTTGAGATCTTAGCCTATGTTACATGGTATCTGGGAGTTGTGGCCTTAATTCTATGGGATCGCACTACTGTGGAGTTGACAAACGATATGGTAAAAATTCACCGTCCCTTTTTTGGTTCCACAATCCTGAATAAGAAAGACATAACAGAAACCTTGATCAAACGTAACTATAATTTTACGCTTCGATATATATGGTACCTGATTATGGTAGTTATGTCGGTCTATCTTTTCTATGGTGTATTTTCTGATATCCAAATGTATCAGATACAGCATGCTCCACTGGATGCATTAATTCGCTTAATCCACTCACAATCGATGTTAATTTCTTTATTCATCGCACTATTTTTTAATCTGGAGAGAAGGCTCAAACATTCCACTTTACTCAAAGTGAATACAAAGGATCGAAGTTTTGTATTTTATCCCGATAAACCGGATGAATTTGAAAAAGTGATTACTAATTGTAGTTGATCGTAGAATATTTGTACAAAATTATACTCTTCGACGTCCAGACATTCCATTGGCCTTAAAAAAAGTAAGGCAGGATTTAGTAAACTTCCCCGCCATATTTCTCTAAAAAGATCTGATAAAACTTATCATCGCCTGTTTTGTATTCTGCAATATCCATTACAGAATCCTGTATCATGCTTGCAGCTTCATCGTATTTTTCCATTTTTGAAAAGGCAGTTCCAACTGCGCCGACAGGTACTGTGAGTTCTGAACGCATTGAAGATATGCATATCTCCTGAAGTGAAATAATGACCTGCTGGACCATTTCATCAGCCTTTTCATACGATTCGTCCTTAAGAGCTGTAGTTCCAACCTCTTCGAGTTCTGTTATGGTCCTCGAAGTTTCATCTCCAAGATGCTCGCGTGAGGCTGCAATTCCAAGATCACGCATTGCCCAGACCACTTCCAGTACATCCCTGTGAGACATGATTTTACCCATTTTCCTGAAGGAGTCCATCAGTTTTTTGAAAGCATCCTGTCTTTCGTTGCTTTCCAGTCTCAGGACCTTAGTACCGATATCGCGCATTGTGATTACGATCGATCTGGGATAGGTCGTATATTCTTTGCTTGCTGCTATCCTTGCAATTTCCAGCATTTCTTCATTTACTGCTGTCATTGTGGATGTGTCCCCTGAAAACACAGCGTTGTCCCCTATCTCCCTGAACATTAGCAGACCTTTTTCCACTGCACTTTCATGTTTCATTTTTGCAGCTGTCCTCACGATGTCTCCTGCAGATTCTGCAAACTGGTGTTGTATACCTTGTTTGTGTTTTCTTTTTGCCGCTCCGAAAAGAGATAGCATTGCTACCAGGGATTCGATAGCACCTGCCTGACTTCCGTGTTTTGAGGCTGAAGCTCCGATAGTACCTATGGAATTGACAATATCTTTTGTTGCCTCGCTGTCCTTTTCTAATGCAATGAGTCCCATTTCAAGCAAATGTGAATTCACGTGTCTGGTAATTTCCGTGGTTTCCTTTACACCTGTCATGAGATTCTTTGTAACGGTGGTGATCTTTTGCAATCCTGTTCTAAACTTATCTTCATCATTGTTCCTGATAGCGCATCGGATGCTATCAACAACCGGAGACAATGGATCATCTACATCTCTTGCTGTTTGTTTTGCTGAGATCTCTATCAGGTCGTAAGAGGTAACTTTCCCCAGAATATCATCAAACTCTTTCACGATGGATTCTTTATAGAGACTCTTTGTTATGGAGGATCCGATGTAACTCAGGATCACAGCAACTGCAACTACAAGTCCCAATAATGACGGGTCATGAAGCTCCAGCAGATGGGCCACAGAAATAGAAAATATGGTGGTGCCTGTTATGAATGAAAAAGTGTAATTGACCTTTTTTCTTTTCGAACTTTGCCAGAGGGTAGTTGCCCACAGGGATCCAAAGAGAGCTAAAAGCATACCGTCGGTGGCGATCTCTGGCGTAACCTCAGCTGTCAGCAATGCTGCTATTACTGATATCTGAACTGAAAAAGCTCCTATCGCAAGATCTGAACCAATACCTGACAGGTCCATTTTCAGATTGTGGCGTATCATCATGTCAGCGAAAAGGAAAGCTGCTGTCAGACCTATTACCATGGCGGTATCGATAATTGTGGTGAGTAGGATCTCCATATTAACACTATCCTTTATCTTAAGGTATTTTTCAAAGTTTGGCTCCGCAGTATTTACAGTAATAAGCATCAGTATCGTGACCCTGCAAGCCACAGTTGTGACAAACTATGTTCACTGCAACATCCTTCATCTCTTCTGCTATCTCTACAGGCATGGCATCCATGCTCCTGTTAATGATAGAATGGGTAATGATGCCTGTGGGAACTGCGATGATCGAATAACCAAGTAACATTACAACGGATGCCATTGCTTGCCCAAGTGGAGTAACAGGTACCAGATCCCCATATCCCACAGTTGTCAGTGTTGTTACAGCCCAGAAGATGCTTCGTGGGATGCTTGTAAATCCGTTTTGTTCTCCTTCAATGACATACATAATGGAACCTAATATTATTACAAGGTTCATGACAGTAAATGTGAAAACAGTTATTTTTTTACTGCTGTCTTTAAGGGCCTGTACCAGTATTTCGGCCTCTGAGAGGTACTGGACAAGTTTTAGCACCCTGAATATCCTTAGCAATCGCAATACTCTTATTATTAGCAGATACTGGCTTCCTGGCAGAAGCATGCTAAAATAAGTTGGAATTATAGCAAGAAGATCGATGATCCCAAAAAAACTGGTTGCATAACGTACTTTGCTTTTGACACTAATGATCCTCAGGAAATACTCAATGGTAAAAAGGGCGGTGAATATCAGTTCTGCCATGTAGAGCTTCTCATGGTGAACACTGCTGATCGAATGGACACTGTCGAGCATTACCACGATAACACTCAGAACGATCGCTGCGATCAAGGCAACATCAAAATATTTTCCATAAGGTGAATAGGATTCAAAGATCAGTTTGTAGAGCTTCAAACGCCAGCCATTGGAATCCGGTCTGTTCTCCCCCTCTTTGCACAATCTGTATACCATTATCCTTCTCCTCAGGAACAAGGCGATTACTTTGTATTCCGCTATGCGTATAGCATTCGGAATCTGAAACCAAATATATCTTTATTGTATTATAAAGCATTCTGAATTACAGCTACAATTAAACAAAACATTTATTTCCTTTCATCTCATATTTGAGATGCATCTCATATTTGAGCCAACAAAGGTCCTGAAAATGCATCGCATAAATTCTCTGAAACATCTTGCCCTTCTGGGCGCACTCAAGAGATCTGTCAAGATCTCTTCCAGTGAGTTTACTAAATACACTTCCACCAGTTCCAAGACAGCTGCAAGAACGTTAAAACAGCTTGAGGAGGAAGGCCTGATCAAACGCAGTATCATCCCTGAAGGCCAGATGATCTCCATAACCGATGAAGGTCGTACATGGCTTGAGAGGGAATACAGTGATTACAGGCACATCTTCTGTGGAGATGAAAAGAAGGTGGAGCTGTACGGAAATGTGATAACAGGGCTTGGCGAAGGCCAGTACTATATTGCTCAGGAAGGTTACCGCTCCCAGTTCGAGGAAAAGCTGGATTTCGTACCTTATCCGGGCACCCTGAATGTGAGACTTACCGATCATAGTGCAGACGTACAGAAGAACACCGGCCGGAAGGATATGATACAAATTTCCGGTTTTACGAACGGTCAGCGTACTTTTGGAAGCTGCAATTGCTATTTTGTGGAGGTTGAAGGCATCCCCGGTGCAGTGGTGACACCTGAACGTTCACATTATCCCCATGACCTGCTGGAGATCATATCCCCTGTGCATCTCAGGGAGACACTTAATCTCAAGGACGGGGATGAAGTAAAGATTACAATAGAAGACCGAAGTGCATGTGAGTGATCCTATGAGTTCCAATGAAAATTACACTGATAACATCAATAAAGCATTGAAGGCCGCGCAAAACGGCGAGATGTTCTTCATCTTCGATTCCGACAGTCGTGAAGGAGAGACCGATTTTGTGATCGCTGCAGGAGCTGTTACTCCTGATGACGTGCGCTGGATGCGCAGGGACGGCGGCGGACTGATCTGTGTAGCTCTGGATGGCGAATCTTCTGAAAAGCTTGGTCTCCCTTTCATTTCCGATATCCTGCGTGATGAGATAGAGAACTACCCTGCCCTTGGCACTACCGTTGAAAGGGGCGGAGATCTTGCCTACGACAGCCGCTCTTCATTTTCCATCTGGGTGAACCACAGGAGAACACGAACAGGAATCCCTGACAATGACAGGGCACTGACAATAAACGAGCTCTCAAATATAACCGAGAAGGTCCTCGATGGCGAAAATGTCGATTTCGGCTCTGAGTTCCGTACACCTGGCCACGTTGCACTTCTGCGTGCAGCCGACAGACTGGTACATGAGCGCAGGGGACAGACCGAACTCTCCATTGCGATCGCAAAGATGGCAGGAGTCACACCTGCAATGGTGGTCTGCGAGATGCTTGACGATGCTAGCGGCAAGGCCCTCTCCAGAGAAGATGCAATGGAATATGCACGCCTGCATGATCTTGTCTTCCTTGAAGGACAGGAGATTGTGGATGCATATGAGCAGTGGGAGAAAGCTTAAAGCTTTACTTTCACCCTCTTTTTTACCTTTTTTTTCAGAAAGAATGATATACTGAAAAGTCTTATTATAGTTCGACCCCGTGGGGCCGTAGGGTAGCCTGGTCCATCCTGCAAGGCTGGGGGTCTTGCGACTTGAGTTCAAATCTCAGCGGCCCCATCAAATCCAAATTCCGACTCGGCAGTCCGCGTCCTTTTTCGTTTTACATTTCTATTGATTTTCTATATTGAGATTAAATCGGCTCTGTAGAGATCCTCAATGTAGTGTTTAAAGACCTATTAGATACTGCATGTTTCATGTTGTGCCGGAATAGAATGAAAATGGAGTTTTGAAATCGGCTCAATTATTATATTTATCTGATTGCTGATTAAGCAATCATGTTTTACTCTATGCGAACATGATTAACATAAAGGAATAGATTGTCTTTTTATTATTCTATATTTAAAGCAATTATAACAAGGAGGACTACATGAATATTTTACATATCTCTGATCTGCATTTCGGTCCTCGCCATTGGGATGGAGACGATCAGATCATGCTGGAGAAAATCAATTCATTTGATGCCGATATCGTCATCAATACCGGAGACAATACGACAGATGGCCTGGAAGATGAGTTCGATGAAGCGGGTCGCTTTCTAAAAGCCATTAAGTGTAAAAATGTCATCTCCACCTGGGGTAATCATGACAAACGAAATATGCGATCTCATGAATTCTTCCGGAAATATATTGACAATTCTGAGATCATCTCTATCTCTGAAACGATAAAAACACGCAAGAAAAACATTTTTTTAGACCGGGAAATTACCAAAGTTGAGGATTATTTTACCGATATAAATTTCATCAAGTCCATTTCGATAAATGGAAAAACAGTATTGATTATCAGTATCGATACCAATGAACTATACAGTGATGATGGGTATGTTGAAAAAGAGATCCTGAATGCTGTTTCAAAAGAAATTGAACAGATTGAATATGACCTGCCTTTGTTGATCACACATTATTCTATTTTGGGTACTGACGAGTGCCCCCTGAAAAATTCCGCAGCACTGATCGATTTTGTACAAAAACATAAAATTGAATACGTTTTTTGCGGTCATACCCACGAACTGGAAATTATGCGAACTAATGATCTATATCAAGGGCATTCCTTTACCCATTTTATGTGTGGCAGTTTGTCCTCTAGCAATCATTCCAACGATGATAACATGTTCTTGTATTATGAAAATGTGGGTAGCGATGATATGCATCTGCATCTGATTCGAATTTTTTTGGAGAAAGGTAAGGTACATTTCAAACAGGAAAATGTCTTTTAAGAGAACATTGCATGTTTTGTTTGGCTGAGGATTTCTACAGAGCCATTAAATCCTTCATTTTTATAGACATAATAAGAAAAATGAGAAATCTATATCAAGTCTCATCACAATTATTTATTAAGAATAAGGATTGGTGATGTATCATTACTGCTGTTATCGTAGCTGAGGATCTGAAGAAGGTATTCGGGGAATTTCTGGCCGTTGACTCGGTGGCTTTTTCCGTGGAAGAGGGGGAGGTCTTCGGTTTCCTGGGACCCAATGGTGCGGGTAAGACCACTACCATGCGGATGATACAGTGCATCTCTCCCATGACCTCGGGTAAGCTGGAGGTCTTCGGAATGGATGTTAACAGGAAGCAGCGTGAGATCAAATTCAATATGGGTGTTGTTCCTCAGGAGAATAATCTGGACCCTGATTTTACTGTCTATGAGAACCTCCTTGTTTTTTCACGATATTTTGATATTCCTGAAGCTGAGGCCAGAAGGAGAGTGGAAGAGCTTCTTGAGTTCGTGCATCTGGAGGAGAAGCGCGATACCATGACCGAATCCCTGTCGGGTGGTATGAAGAGGCGGCTGGTGCTTGCACGGGCATTGATAAACAGACCCAGAATGCTGATACTGGATGAGCCTACGGTGGGGCTGGACCCGCAGTCCAGGCATTTAATGTGGGATAAGCTCAAGGGGCTCAAGAAGGAAGGGGTGACCATTGTGCTTACCACGCATTACCTTGAGGAGGCTTCCCAGTTGTGTGACCGGCTCGTGATCATGGATAATGGTAAGATACTGGTTGAAGGCAGTCCTGAGGAAATGATCAGTGAGAACATAGGTCCTGCCATAGTGGAAACTGAGGCTGTTCCCGGTGTGATCTCATGTCTTGATAATCATCAGGCTAACTATGAGATCCTCGGGGAGGAAGTGCAGATATATACGGATAACCCGCAGGAAGTGACAGATCATCTGTTATCGGAGTGTGAGCTTACCAGTGTCACTGCAAGGGCATCGACGCTTGAGGATGTGTTCCTGAAGCTTACGGGCAGGAAACTGAGGGAGTGAGATCGAATGAACATAGGGATGTATTTCAAGATCCCGGAGTTGACGCCGGGGGCCATTAAGGTCTGGCGACGGAACAAGGACGTTTTCATGAAGAACGTCAAGCTCAATTTTTTGCCGCCGTTCATTGAGCCTCTGCTCTACCTGTTTGCAATGGGTTTCGGGCTTGGACTGTTCATCGAGGAGATAGACGGTGTGCCCTATGCGAAGTTCATTGCTCCGGCTCTGATCTCTGTTTCTGTGATGTATGGTGCGTTCTTCGAATGCAGCTACGGGTCCTATGTGAGAATGTATTACCAGAAGACCTTCGATTCCATCATTGCAACACCTTTGAGCATCGAGGACGTCATAATCGGGGAACTGTTGTGGGGTGCTACCCGAAGTACGATAAGTGCAACATTGATGCTTCCTGTGATTGCATTGTTCGGGCTTATCAGTTTTCCCCATTCACTGCTGGTGATACCGTTCGCTTTCCTTGCGGGTTTGCTCTTCGCATGCATCGGAATGTGCATTGCAGCGGTCACCCCGAACATAATGTCAATCAACTATCCGGTGCTGCTTTTCATTACACCGATGTTTCTTTTCAGCGGAACGTTCTTCCCACTTAACGTACTGCCTGAGCTCATTCAGTACATTGCACTTGCAATATTGCCACTGACCCATGTTGTAATTATAATAAGGGCACTGACCTTTGGAACACCGGGATTGTTCCTGCTGATTCATCTCCTGTGGATAGTGGTCGTCTGTGCAATTGGTTTTGTGGTATCGGTTAATATGATGAAGAAAAGGCTGGTTGTCTGAAAAACCGGTTTTTGTCTTTTTTTGAAGAGAATGAGCAGGTTCATTCATCTTTTTTGCTTTTTTTCATGTCCATGCATCTTCGGGAATTCTCGCATCCGAGGCTGCGCCTGTAGTCCGACCGGATCTGTGACCGTGCTGTCTTTACCATAAGCTCATCGAGATCTTCATCGTCAGGCAGTTCTTGCTCTTGCTTTTGCTCCTGCTTCTCTTTCTGTTTTTGGTCCCTGTCCTTTTCGTCGGTCATTTATTCTCACTTTTACGTTTTGTAAAATAGACGCTGAATATCTTTAGATAACTTTAAGCATAAAAAATCTACATATGTATTGTTATCTAAGGATGTGGAATCATGAAAGTATTGGGTATTGTAGGAAGTCCCCGTAAGAACGGGACCACGGACACGGTAGTGCAGAAAGTGCTTGAAGGAGTTGCAGAGAACGGTGCTGAGACGGAAACGATCTACATCAATGATCTGAACTTCAAGGGATGTCAGGGATGCGGTTTCTGTAATGTGATGCCTGAATGCAAGCTCAAGGATGAGATGACAGGGGTCTACACCAAGATAGAGGAAGCAGACGGTTTTGTATTCGGTGCCCCGATCTATTTCCTGCAATTTTCAGGCCAGATGAGGCTTTTCCTCGACCGCTGTTATGCACTTGTGGACGCTGACCTGAACCCGAGGATACCAAAAGGAAAGAAGGCTATGATCGTGAGGTCCCAGGGTGATTCGGATAAGTCATCCTATGAGAGCGTTTCCGATGAGTTCGCCGATGTCCTGAAGACCTACTTCGGAATGGAGATCAAGGACGGGCTGGTCGTTGCAGGATTTGATCTTCCCCGCGACGTCATGAAAGACACTGAACTTCTGGAAAATGCAAAGCAGGCTGGTCTTCATCTTATGGACTGAGCTTTCTTTTTTATTTCAATTTCTTTCTTTTCTTTTTCTTGTCCTTCCAGACCTGGATCCTGCATTAGATCTATTTGAGCTTTGAATTTATAACTTCGAACAGTTTCGAAGTTTAAGCTAAGTATATACCGTATAGGCTCCAATTTTCTCTTTAGATAATAATGATCTAATTTATGGGAGTGCTAAAATGAGGTCCATCGGTATTGTACAAAAGTCATTCATTGTATTGTTCCTGCTGTCGTTTATGTTGATAGCAGGCTGTATAGGCCAGGATGAGGATGTGGATTATCCACCAGCCAACGAGGCTTTGTCCTGTGAAGAAGGAGGTACTTATTCCTCAGAGGATGAGTACCTTATACTTGTCCCGAAGGCATTTTTCTCAGGCGGGGAAAGTTCTGTGACCATGTCGGCTTTCCTTGATGCTGCTCCTGTAAGCAGGTGTTTTGAGTACACCCTTACGAGTGCTTCAGGTGAGGTAATTCCACTTGTAAAGGCTGCTACATCAGATTCTGGCAACTCGGTTGCTAAGTTCGATGTCCCGGAGGTAGAGGAGGGCAGTTACACACTTACTGCAACTCCGGTGGGTGCTGAATCCAGCTTCGAAACGACCATACAGGTCGTTCAGAACAATCCGATCTTCATAGAGACAGATAAGCCGATCTACAAGCCCGGGCAGACCATCCATGTGCGTCTTCTTTCCCTGAACAACAACCTTGTTCCTGTTGTCCAGAACACCACCGTGGAGATATCGGATGCCAAAGGCGTGAAGATTTTCAAGGATGATCTCACCACCAACGAATACGGTGTTGCATATTTTGATCTCCCATTGGCCTCCGAGCTTAACCTTGGTACCTGGAAAATAAAGGCAACATCCGGCACATCAATGTCAGAGGTTGACATCAGGGTGGAGAAATATGTGCTCCCGAAGTTCGATCTGGAAGCTTCCACCGAGAAGAGCTGGTTCCTTGTAGATGATCCTATTACAGGAACGGTCTCTGCACAGTATTTCTTTGGAAAGGACGTCGAAGGTGACGTTGAGATAAAGGCTATGAGATATGTGGGTGTCTGGGAGGAATATGCAACTTTTAGCGGCTCACTTGAGGAAGGTTCGGTCGAGTTCGAGCTTCCACCCACGGAGTATGTTGCAGGTACCTTTGGTGCCGGCGGACAGGGCAGTGTAATGCTCAACGTCACCGTAACAGACACCGGAGGGCACAGTGAGGAGACCACCGAACTGCTGACCATCGCACAGAACGAGCTTGTTCTCCAGATGATACCTGAGTCTGATTCCATCAAGCCAGGAATGCCGCTTCAGGTCCTAATAGTCACAAAGGATCCCGGAGGGGAACCGCTGGAGAAGGACGTAAGTCTTGTTGTGAGCTTCCTTGACGATAACTATGACTGGGACGAGCAGAAGCAGATCGTCAGTACTGAGAACGGTGTTGCTCTTGTCACACTTGAAGTACCTGAAGATGCCCTTGAGATGGAGATCTCTGCTGTCTCTGAAGAGGTCAAGGTATCCGATCATCTGAATTCCGTCTACTCCCCCAGTGCAAGCTTCCTGCATTTGAGCCAGGTAAGCGAAGGCACGCCTGAGGTTGGAGAAAGCATCGTCTTCAAGGTATATTCCACCAACAAGGGAACGGTGTTCTATGATGTGTTCGCAAACGGCAGGACTGTCTATTCAGCTACCAGCGATGAGGCACAGATTAGCATTCCGGTAACGCCGCAGATGAGTCCCACTGCAAAGGTTGTCGCATACATGATCAATCCGAACAATGAGGTTTCAGCCGACAGCCTGCCATTCGATGTGCAGTTCAGCACCCAGGTGGACCTGTCCTCAGGATTCGATAAGGAAATTGTGGAACCCGGTGAGAATGTGTCAGTGGAACTGGATGCAGGCACTCGGTCAATGATCGGCCTTTCCATAGTCGATGAATCGGTCTATGCACTGAGCGAGGGCAGGCTCAACCTGAAGCAGGTCTTCGATGAGCTTGAGATCAGGTTCATGGAACCGCAGGTCGAGGCACACCCGAGGTATTACTGGTATCAGGAGACTGCAAGCGATGTAATCGATGATGCAGGCCTGATAGTTCTGGCTTCCGGTGGTCTTGATGTTCCTAAAGGTCAGGCAGAAGTTGCTGAGGGTGGTTTTGTCGACCGCATGTTCGCAATGGACGACATGGAGATGGTCGAGGAAGAAGTTATGATGGAAGCTCCTGCAGCAGCACCTATGGAACCAACTGATTCAGGTGCAGGAACTCCACTTGCAGAGCCGGAAAGGGTACGCCAGTTCTTCCCTGAAACATGGATCTGGATGCCTGATATCATGACGGATGAGAACGGACTGGCATCCCTTGACCTGAACGCACCGGATTCCATCACCACCTGGAGGCTGCATGCAGTGTCCTCCAGTCCGGAAGGCATTGGAATTTCCGAAGCAGGCCTGACAGTATTCCAAGATTTCTTTATTGATCCTGACCTTCCTTACGCCGTAATTCGCGGGGAAGAGTTCCCTGTGCAGGTGCAGGTCTACAACTATCTTGACAAACCTCAGGAAGTCCAGCTGACACTTTCCGGTGCGGACTGGTTCGATCTGGTGGGAGAGGATGTTGTTAAGGTCACTGTGGACGCCAACAGTGTGACCCATGCAAGCTTTACCATCAGGCCTACTGAGGTAGGTGTTCAGGAGGTCGAACTGACCGGACAGACAACAGAGAAGGCCGATGCTGTCAGGAAGACAGTGATCGTTGAGGCAGAAGGTGTCACCAGAGAGATCGTGGACAATGGCATCCTCAAGGAGGGTTCCGTTGAACTGGATACCACGTTGCCTGAGGACATCGTGCCGGATTCCGAAAAGGTGCTGGTAAGCTTTACACCAAGCATTGTGGCACAGACCATCAGTGGTGTCGACGACCTTCTGGGCATGCCATACGGCTGTGGTGAGCAGAACATGATGCTGTTCTCAACCGATGTGGAAGTGCTGAGATATCTTAAGGCCACAGGACAGCAGAACCCGGAGATAGAGGCCAAGGCACAGACATACATAATTACCGGTTACCAGAGGGAACTGACCTTCCAGCGTTCCGATGGATCTTTCTCCGCATTCGGGGAAAGCGATCCTGAAGGCAGTCTGTGGTTGTCAGCATTTGTGCTCTCACAGTTCAGCGGTGCCAGGGATATCACGACCATAGACGAGAACGTCCTGAGGGATGCAGCAGATTGGATCGGCTCACACCAGAAGGTGGACGGCTCATGGGAGTCCGTGGGTTTTGTCATCCATCAGGACATGATGGGCGGTGTCAGCGGTACCTATGCTCTGACGGCATACATCACTCTCGCACTTGATGAGTACGGGTATTCCACTCCGGAGGTCATGAACGGTGCTCTGGGATACCTTGAGGATAATCTCGATGCTCAGGACGACCCGTACACTCTTGCGGTCGGAACTCTTGCACTTGAAAAGCTTGAGAGCGAGAGAGCAGACGAGGCAAGGGCTAAGCTGCTTGCAATGGCAAAAGAAGATGAGAACGGCATGTACTGGGGCTATGATGACGTGGTTCCGGAACCCTACGAGTATGGTGGCTATGGCATCTATCCTGTCTCAAGCAAGAACGTTGAGACCACAGCCTATGCAACACTTGCCCTGATAGAGGTAAATGACCCTGCAGCAAGCTCATCCCTTAAATGGATCGCAGCCCAGCGTAATTCCAATGGTGGCTTCTCAAGCACCCAGGATACCGTCATGGCATTCAGGGCACTGATGACAGCTGCAGCAGTCGCAGGAAGGGATGTGAATGCTACCATTACGGTCACAGGAGATGGTGAGGAACTCAAGAGCCTCAGGGTCACATCCGAGAACTACGATGTGGTTAACATCATCGAGGTTCCGGAAGGTACCGAAAGCGTCAACATGACCCTCGAGGGAAGCGGTGAGCTCAACTACCAGCTTGTGAGGAAGTTCAATGTGATCCTTCCGGAAGTCATCGAGCATGAGGAGATCGAGCTGGATGTGAAATACGATTCCACCGATGTAGCTGTGGATGACATCGTGAACGTCGATGTCCGTCTGAAGTACAACGGAATGCCGGGAATCCGGGGTGTTGTCGAGTCAAGTGGCATGATGATAGTGGATATTGCGGTGCCAACAGGTTTCACACCGGTTTCTGCAAGCCTTGAGGAGCTCAAGGAAGATGGCACCATCACGCGCTATGAGATCGCAGGCCGCAAGGTCGTCCTCTATATCGATGAGATGATGGTCGGGGAGGAGATGAACTTCTCACTGCAGATGAGAGCCATGTTCCCTGTCAAGGCAATGGTGCAGGAGAGCAGTGCTTACTCGTACTACAATCCGGATGTGAAGGCAGAGGCAAAGGGAATGGACATCAATGTGACATGATCCTTTCCTCATTTTCTTTCAAAGCAGCAGGCTTTGCTGATTTCCTGCTGTTTTCTTTTTCCTTTTCTTTTTTTTTGAACATTACAATTGCTACTTCTTTTATTGAGGACACATTGAAGGCATTATATTTTGGAGCCAAAATTTATATACAGTAAGCATGTATTCAAAATGTCGAAAAATAGACAAGTATGTCGATATTATGAATGCCATCTATGACACATAAGGACCCGAGGAGATCGAATGAAGGGAATTAGTACTGAGACTGCTGATTTTTGAGATCGATCCTGGATGTTCTTGTGAGCATATTTGAGATATTTACAAAATAAGTAATGGACTGATAATAAATGTTTGATGAAAGTTTGATGTTAATTTTTATTGTGGTGGCTCTCGGACTATATGTATACTATTCCTATTCGCTGCAAAGGATCGCAGTAAAAACCAGCACGGAGAATGGCTGGATGGCATGGATACCCATCCTTAACGTTGTACTCATGTGCAGGATTGCAAGAAAGTCCCTGTGGTATTTTATTGGTATGCTGATCCCATATGTCAATATTCTTGTATTGATGTACATCTGGGGTGAAATTGCAGGCAACCTTGGCAGGTCGAAATGGCTAGGTGTCCTGATGATAGTACCTATAGCAAACCTTGCACTTCCGGGATATCTGGCGTTCTCGGAGTGATGGGATGATTGTATTTCATCTCACTTTTTTGAGTTTATTGAAAGAAGAACAGTGAAAACAGTGATCAGGTATTGAGCCTTTTGTCAGAAAGGCGATGAAGATAGAGATCAAAAAAAGAAAGAGGGAGAGGAATATGGTCTGTTCAGGCCCTTCCAAGCCTTCTGAGGATCTCCATCCTGTCCTCTTCTGTGAATGAATCGCCCTGGAATGTCTCGATACAGTTCTTCAGCAGGGTTACAGAGTAGGCTATGGATGGTCCGCCACCAAATGCAACTGCGACCATGCTGGCCTGAAGGATCTCCTCTTTTGTAGCTCCTGCTTCGAGGGAATTGAAGGAGTGGAGTGCAATACAATAAGGGCAGCGGTGGTAGAGAGCGATACCGATACTGATGAGCTCCTTTGTCTTGAAGTCGATTATGGATTCTTCATAAACACTTCCAAGCAGGTTCATGAATGCACCGGCCTGGGATGCCTGTACCTCGTTCTCTGCTGCGAAAGCTCCAAGTCCTTCTGTAAAGCCAAATAATAGTTCCTTTGGATCATCTGCCATTTTTATTCACCTTCTTGAAAGCATCAGTGATGCTCTGTGTATAGTTTTGGTTTTGTGCGGATTTGTGTGTTTTATGAATAACCGCACTTGCCAAGAGTGCATAATTGTAGATAAATGTTTTGATTTCGCTATCAGTAGGAAACTTCCTTCCGGTTTTGCCAAAGGCGTACACAAGGGTACTACAAAGGACATAGAAGAACAATTCGATAAGTAAATCTCAAAGTTAGAAGGTATGAACATCAACATTTGATCTGTTCCTAATATATTTTTCAAGGAAGCTGTCGATGATCTCTCTTTTATCTTCTCACTTTACTCTTGCCCGGAGAGATACATCTGCAATGCAAAAACAAAAATACCAACAAACTGATAAATTCACCAGACCAATTCAGCGTGGAGCAAGAATGAATAAATTAACACCTGCAATGAAACAGTACTATGATGCCAAGCAGCAACATAGCGATGCACTGATCTTCTTCAGGATGGGGGATTTCTATGAGTCCTTCGGGGAGGATGCAAAGACGATTGCGCAGGAACTTGAAATAACGCTGACCACGCGGGGTAAGGACAGGGATGGCGAGAAGATGCCCCTTGCAGGTATCCCCTATCATGCCATTGACAACTACCTCCCGCGTCTGATAAAAAAAGGCTACAAGGTAGCCATCTGTGAGCAGCTTGAGGACCCGAAGAAGGCAAAGGGTGTTGTCAAACGCGGGGTCGTCAGGGTCGTAACACCGGGCACTGCCATTGATAGTTCAATGTTCACAGATTCGTCCAACAATTATCTCATGTCCGTCTCAGGCGGGGACGGGAACTATGGGGTCTCATTCCTTGATGTATCCACAGGAGAGTTTCTGACAACCCAGTTCGCTGATGCACCTCCGTATGACAGGATAGCCAGCGAGGCTGCAAGGATGCGGCCATCGGAATGCATCCTGCCTCCTGAAATGTATTCTGACAGACATATCGCTGACAGGCTCAGCGAGCTCAAGATCGTGGTGCATGAGTTCGAGGAAGAGGCATTTGATATTGCGACCGCTGAAAAGAGGCTCAAGGAGCACTTCAAGGTCTCAACTCTTGAGGGTATGGGATGTGATGGTCTGCCATACGCAATATCATCTGCAGGGGCTGCCCTTGAGTATGCATTGATAACTCAGATGAGGGAACTCGGGCATGTTAGTGAGCTGAAGACTTATTCAGATTCTGAGTTCATGGTACTGGACTCCATCACCCTGAGAAACCTTGAGATCGTAAAGAACGTGCGCGGGGAAGGAAGCGATACTTCCATACTGAAAGTGCTGGATGATACCAAAACACCAATGGGAGGTAGGTTGCTCCAGAAATGGCTGTTAAAACCGCTTATCAATGTGGATGCCATCAATTATCGTCTCGATGCTGTGGAGGCGCTGGCAAACGGTACCATGATCCGGTTCGATGTCAGGTCCCATCTTTCTTTTGTAAAGGATATTGAGCGCCTTATTGGAAGGATCATGTATGGCAACTCCAATGCACGTGACCTTATTGCACTAAAACGGTCCCTTGAGTCAGTGCCTTTGCTAGTGGAAAGCCTTGGGGAAGATGACCTCTGCGAGATGCTTCAAAGCATCAGGGGTGGCCTTCTGGGATTTGATCAGCTTGACAGCCTCGTGGAGCTGATAGACAGTTCCATAGTGGAGGAGCCACCGGTAAGTGTCAGGGAAGGCGGCATGATAAAAGCAGGCTACGACGAGGTCCTGGACGAGCTCAAGGAGATGTCCAAAGGCGGTAAGTCATGGATAGCCTCATTCCAGCAGAAAGAGCGTGACAAAACCGGTATCAAATCGCTCAAAGTTGGTTATAACAAGGTATTCGGATACTACATCGAGGTCACAAAGGCGAACATCTCACAGGTCCCTGACGATTACATACGCAAGCAGACCATGACGAATGCGGAAAGGTTCTACACCCCGGAACTCAAGGAGTGGGAGAATGTTATCCTTTCTGCAGATGAGAAGATCACGGCGCTGGAGTACGAGATATTCTCAGATATCACTTCCAACGTTGCCTCCTATTCATCACAGTTGCAGACCATTGCAGGCCTGATAGGGCAGCTTGATTGTGTTACAAGCCTTGCAGAGGTCTCGGTGAACAATAATTTCGTCAGGCCCAACATCAGTTCTGATTGCAAGTTACTGATACGCGAGGGCAGGCACCCGGTGGTGGAGAGGTCGGTGCCCGGTGGATTCGTTCCCAATGATGCGGAAATGGATTGCGTGGAGAACCAGTTCCTTCTGATAACAGGACCCAACATGGCAGGGAAATCCACTTTCATGCGTCAGGTCTCACTAATAGTAATAATGGCACAGGCAGGTTCATTTGTGCCTGCTTCCCATGCATCCATTGGTATCGTGGACAGGGTGTTCACAAGGGTCGGGGCCTTTGATGACCTTGCAAGCGGGCAGAGTACTTTCATGGTGGAGATGGTGGAGCTTGCCAATATCCTGAACAACGCAACCCCGAAAAGCCTTGTACTGCTCGATGAGATCGGCAGGGGTACCAGCACCTACGACGGTTACAGCATTGCAAAAGCTGTGGTCGAGTATATTCATAACAAAGGACGAGTCGGTGTACGCTCACTTTTTGCCACACATTACCACCAGCTTACCAATATCTCATCCGACCTGAAAAGGGTGAAGAACTATCATATTGCAGTGAAAGAAGATGGCGATGACCTCGTATTTTTGCGCAAGATCGTTCCCGGGGCCACGGATAAAAGTTACGGAATACATGTTGCCCGGCTTGCGGGTGTACCGCACAAGGTGACCCAGAGGGCAAGGGAAATACTGCAGGATATTGAGGATGAAAGTTCCATCAGCAAGGAGAGCAGTTCAAAGGGTGGCAAAAAAAGAAGGTCGGCACAATACACTCAGCTCATGCTCTTCGATCCGGAGGGTTCATCACCTGTTGAAAAGGATCCTGTGGTCGAGGAACTTGAAAGACTTGACGTCAACAACATGACACCTATGGATGCTTTGAACAAGCTCTGTGAACTTCAGAAGCGAGCGGGAAAGAACGCGGAGGAATAAAATGACAGAAGAGGGCTCAAAATCAAGCAGCAGGATCCATGTGCTGGATGATGCTACCATTAACAAGATAGCTGCAGGTGAGGTCGTGGAGCGTCCAGCATCTGTGGTGAAAGAGCTTCTGGATAATTCCATTGACTCTGGTGCTACCGAAATTCGAGTGGAAGTGAAGGGGGCTGGAACGGAACTCATCACGGTTACCGACAATGGGAAAGGCATGTCCCGGGAGGACTCTACCCTTGCGTTCACGAAGCATGCCACCAGCAAGATACTACACATCGACGATCTCGAAAAAGTGCTCACCCTGGGTTTCAGGGGTGAGGCTCTCTCTTCCATTGCAGCGGTTGCAAAAGTGTACCTGACAACTCGTGAAAAAGACAGCATTTCCGGAACAAAGGTGGTGGTCAGCGGCGGGTCAATAGAGAACGTGTTGGAAGTTGGTGCTGCACCTGGCACCACGATTGCGGTAGAGTCATTGTTCTATAATACACCGGCCAGAAAGAAGTACCTGAAAAGCATGCGTACCGAGCTTGCACACATCACTGATGTTGTTACAAGACATGCTTTTGGTCATCCTGAGATCTCGTTTACTCTTATAAGTGATGGCAAGGTGCTGGTACGCTCCCCTACATCGGGTGACATTTTCGACAGCATCGTCTACCTGCTTGGAAGTGAATCCGCAAAGAAGCTGATTCCTGTTGAATTCAAGTCGGATATAGTGAAAATATCCGGTTACATCTCAAAACCTGAGCTTAGCCGCAGCGGGACAGACCTGCAATACTTTTTCATAAACGGCAGAGGCATATCCTCAAAGAGTATCAGCAATGCGGTGAGGCTTGGTTATTACAATCTTATACCAAAGGGTCGTTTCCCTGCAGCTGTCCTTGATCTTGAACTGGACCTCAGTGAGGTGGATGTCAATGTTCATCCTGCAAAAAGGTATGTGAGGATGAGCCATGAGCGCGAGGTCTGCGATGCAGTCACTCTTGCTGTGGAAAATGCATTGAAGGTCGAGCAGTTGGTGCCTGAGATAAGCCTGCCGGAGAAAAAGCCGGTACAAGCCGTTTTTGTGGAAAATGCCAGAGAGATACCGGAAGAAAAACTGGTAGATACATCTAAAGCTGAAGTTCAAGTTCCTCAAGAGAAGGTTGAACTGGAGGTTCCTATTCCTGAGAAAAAGATCTCACCGTTGATAAAGGAAGAGGAAGAAACCTATCATTTCACTGCCAGGGATACGGAAAAGCGCCTGAAACATTCTGAAAGGGTGTTGTCAAAGACCCCAAAGAAACCTGAAAGAGCACCTACAGGCCTTGATAAGGCAAGAATAGTAGGTCAGGTCAATGAGCTATATATTATAGTGGAGCTGGAGGATGGTCTTGTCATAGTTGACCAGCATGCTGCGCATGAGCGGGTAATGTATGAGCAGATCTGTGATATCAGCAGTTCCGGCTGGCAGGAGCTTATAACACCTGTTACGCTTGACCTCACATCCAAGGAAAAGGTGCTGCTTGAGGAGTACATACCCTATCTTGAGGAAATGGGCTTTGCAATATCCGAATTTGGTCCTAACAGCTACGTGGTCACTACTGTTCCGGCACTTCTTGGAAAGATGGAGAGCGCTGAGCTGATCCATGATATTATAATAGACCTGCTTTCCACAGGCAGGGTAAAAAATGATACCGGGATGTTCGATAACCTCTGCAAGACCATGGCATGCCGTGCAGCGATAAAAGCGGGGGCCGGTTGCAGCATGGGGCAAATGGAGAGCCTTCTGAAGCAGCTGGATATGGCAGAGAATCCATACACCTGTCCGCATGGTCGACCGACCATGATATCTTTTAGCCGGGTAGAACTTGATAAACTGTTCAAAAGGACAGGATAAGTTTGCTGGGTTGTCGGTAACTTTTATAACTATAAGATATTGAATAACTGACAATGTCAATTATCGATCCTGTTAACAAATCAAAGATCCCGGAAGAGTGGATCAATAAATCAACAATGCCCCGCGCTGAGCTTGAAGAGGGTATAAAGAGCGGGATGCTGGTGGTGCTTAGTGATGGTTCAGTGCTCCAGAGGGGTTATACCACAGGAACCACTGCTACCGTTGCGGTCAAAGCAGCTGTCCTGTCACTCAGGAAGGATGTGGACAAGGTCTCAGTTCCCACACCTGTAGGACTTCGTGCAGTCATGGATGTAAAGGCAAAAGATGGCTATGCTGTTGCTGTTAAACTGAAAAACGACCATGAGTCCGACATCACCCGTGGCCTTGAGTTCGAGGCAAGGGCAGTTGAATCCGATAAGATCAATATCACTGCTGGTGAGGGCATAGGTATCGTCACAAGAGGCGGCCTGCAGTCCAAAAAAGGCTATCCTGCTATCAACCCGAAACCAATGCAGCAGATAAAGGATGCAGTTGCAGAGGCTGTGGAAGAGATCGGTATCAAAGGCGTTGATGTGGAACTATCCCTTCCAAGAGGTGCTGAGATCGCAAAGCAGACCCTGAACAGTCGTATAGGTGTCGAGGGTGGTATATCAATTCTCGGGACCACAGGTTTTGTTGAACCTTGGAACGATCACCTTGGTGAAATGAAGAGTGATCTTGTACGTGAAGCTTCAAAGGTCGTTCTTACTACCGGTCGAATAGGTATTCGTTATTCTACAATGCTGTTCCCTGACTATACGGTGGTTCTTGCAGGAAGTCGCATCTCCGAATTCTTGGATTCTACCACCGGTGAGGTAGCTATTTGTGGCCTGCCTGGCCTGGTCCTTAAATGGGGAGATCCCGATATGCTCAAGGACAGCGGCTTTGCAACTGTCTCTGAAATGATCGAGGTGGAACCTGAAGGTGAACACATCAAACGTGCGTTTGCCAAGACGGTTGAGAAAGGCAAAGGCGCTCGAATTGTTGTAGTGGACAGAGATGGCACCGTCCTTATGGACAGCGGTGAGAAAAAATGATAATCGCAGGGGTCGGCGTCGGACCGAACATGCTGACATTGGAAGCCATCGAAGCTATACGCAACGCATCGGTGGTCTATGGTTCGAAGCGCTCCCTTGAGATCGCTGAACCTTACATTGAGTGTGAGGCAAAGATAATCAAGAATTACAAGGCCTTGCACGAGCTGCCTGATGATGCAGTAGTGCTTTCCACGGGCGACCCTATGTTCTCCGGGCTTGGCAAGTTTGCCACTGAAGGGGATCGGATCATCCCGGGTATCTCTTCCATTCAGGTCGCATGTTCCCGATTGGGTGTCAGCCTCTCGAACATAACTGCAATAACGGCACATGGACGTGACCCTGCACCTGCAAAGAAGGCATTTATCCAGGAGATCGAACTGGGGAAGGATATTTTCATGCTTCCTGCTGATACTTTTGGTGTTGCAGAGGTTGCTGAGGTGCTGAAAGAAATGGGTGTTGATGCAAAACTCTATGTCTGCGAGAACTTCGGTTATCCTGAGGAGCGTATTGCAGGCGGAACAGTGGATGAACCACCACAGGCAGAATCAGTTCTTCATTGTGTTGTAGTTGTAAGGAAATAATTGATTAATTTCAATTGTTTTATCTTCTAATTCTTTCTATTTTTGATAACAATGGCAAAATCCTTTAAATAATATTATCTGTGAAGGTAACACAATTAACCTTAACCTATTTATACAAAGTTTTCATTGTAGGTGTAGCTAAATCAAGTAATATTGATTTAAATGTATAATTCATTTAGGGATATAATTTATTATAAATCAGGAATGGAGTAATAAAATGCATATATTTGAGGGATTTTTACCATCACCATGGTGGCAACTGTGGTTTGTGTTCTCTATACCAGTAATTTTCTTTGGTATCTACAGGTTGAACAAACTTGTAGCTGAAAAGCGCGAACTATTGCCTTTACTGGCAGTAGCGGGAGCATTCGTCTTTGTACTTTCATCTTTGAAAATGCCATCTGTTACGGGTAGTTCTTCACATCCAACAGGAACAGGAATGGCAGCTATCCTTTTTGGTCCTGCAATTGCAGCGGTCCTGAGTACAATAGTACTGCTTTACCAGTCAATCTTCCTTGCACACGGTGGGCTTACAACACTTGGTGCAAATGTTGCATCAATGGGCATCATTGGCCCGGTTGCAGCATATGTCATCTATAAAGCAGGAATGAAAGCTAACATCAACTTCTATGTGGTCGTTTTCCTCGCTGCCACATTCGCAGACTGGATCACTTATGTTGTAACATCTGTTGAGCTTGCTTTAGCTTTCCCGGCGGAGGTTGGTGGATTTGCAACATCACTGAAAGCGTTCCTGCTGGTATTCGCAACAACCCAGGTTCCTCTGGCTATCATGGAAGGTGCACTGACAGCTCTTATCTTCAAGTATGTGATACAAGTAAAGAGCGATGCACTTGTAGAACTCAATGTTATTTCAGAATCAGTCCTTAATAAGATAAAGGGGGCTAACCAATGAAAGGTGAAGCAATATTTGCAGTAATAGCCATTTTGTTCGTAGCATCATTCTTCTATGGAATGGCAGCAAATCCGGACTCAGAGTTTGGTGGTGCTGACGGTCAGGCAGAAGATGTCATCGCTGAGATAACAGACGGTGAATACGAAGAGTGGACAGGTGATTCATGGGTCAACTCTGTAAAGTTCGAACCTCCTGGAGGAGAAACCGAGAGCTTACTCTTTGCACTTCAGGCTGCTATCGGAGCATTGGTTCTGGGTTACTTCTTTGGATATTACAAAGGCAAAGGACAGTCTGAATAAGATTGTCTATTTGATCGTCAATCCCTATAGTGATCCTTATTAAGGATCACTCTTTTTTATGTTGTTGTTCCTAATGATACTGAATCAAAGTAATAAAAACGAAATTAACGGCGTGAACACAATATGACGAACATTCTTGATGACTATGCCCTGGTAAGTCCGTTAAGGTATCGAAACAACTGGCTTAAACTCGCTATCATTACTTTTGGACTTTTAATGGGAGTCTCTTCGCAGTCCTTTATCCTTCCTTTTACTGTAGCTTTATGCATGAGTTTTGCAACGGTTCATTTTGGTAAGATACCTGTAAGGTTTTATCTGAAGATCCTGTCTGCTCCAGCTGTGTTTGTTATCTTAAGTGTTATCATCATAGCATTTTTCTTTGGTTCCGGAACTGAACTTTTTGGATTCAATGTTTTTAGTTACAGATTTGGTATAAACACAGGTGGACTTGATATGGCATTGCTGGTATTTTCAAGGACACTTAGCGGTATGTCATGCCTGTTTTTCCTTGCACTTACAACGCCTATGGTAGAATTGTTCTCAGTTCTAAAGGCTACAAAGTTGCCTGATTCTTTAATTGAGCTATCCATGATGATGTATCGTTACATCTTTGTTTTTCTTGAGGTTGCATGGGGTATCAGGTATGCACAGTCCGTAAGGCTTGGCTATAAGGACTGGAGAACCGGTCTTAATTCACTTGCCATGCTTGCAACAACTCTTTTCATAAGATCATGGGAACAGGGAGAAAAGATCTTCATTTCTATGAGTGCACGTTGTTATGATGGGAGAATACTCTTCTTTGAGGAAAAAAGACCCGTCAGGGCAACTGAATTGTTACTCACAGGTACCTACTTTTCTGCAATTCTGCTGATATGGTATCTGACCAATGATATTTCTATATTCTAAAGGTCTCTGAGGAAAAAATAATGATATTGGAAACAAAAGGCTTGAAATATTCCTACCATGATGGGACCCAGGCTGTGAAAGGCGTTGATATAAAAATAAAAAAAGGTAAAAAAATTGCCTTTGTCGGAAAGAACGGTTCCGGTAAATCAACACTTTTCATGCTGTTGAACGGTACTCTCAAACCTAAAGAAGGCGCGGTATATTTCCATGGCAAACCCATGGAATATGATGCAAAGTCCTTGCGTGAGGTGCGAAAAAGTGTGGGTATCGTCTTCCAGAACTCGGATGACCAGATATTTGCTCCTACGGTCTATCAGGATGTAGGTTTTGGTCCCACTAATCTTGGTTATTCAAAAGAGGAAGTTGAAGAGAAGGTCAATCATACCCTCGAATATATCGGTATAACCGAATTCAAGGACAAACCCCCTCACCATTTGAGCGGAGGACAGAAAAAAAGGGTTGCAATTGCAGGTGTTTGCTCGATGGACCCCGAGGTTATGATCCTTGACGAACCGTTAGCGAATCTCGATCCTGTTGGTGCAGATGAGATCCTCGATCTTCTGAATGAACTTAATCACAATGGTACCACCATGATAATTTCAACTCATGATGTGGAACTTGCCTATAGCTGGGCAGATTATGTTTATTTCATGACAGAGGGGAACATAATAGGAGAAGGGTTGCCTGAAGATGTTTTTAGAGATGCTGACCTTCTGAGGAAAGCATATCTGAGACAGCCTCGCACACTGGAAATATATGGTGAACTTGAAAGAAGGAACCTTGCAATTCGTAACAGGTTCCCTACAAGTGTTCCTGAACTGGTAAATTCCTTCAAGCCTCCTGAGTTGATGTGGATAGAAGTATCACCTGATGTAAAGGAAGGCGATATCATCAATCTCGGTGTCATGCACGGAGAATATGCTCTCTACAGTCCTTATGAAGCGGTCAATGCAAAGGTCCTGCATATCCACCCCGAAGGACATGCTATTGCAGAAATGACAAGGCATGGTATCAAATCCGGAGGGATTGTCATCTATAATACTGATCTGTATGACGAGGAATCTTTCCGTAAAGTTGTCGCTGAAGAAGATATTGACAGCATCGGTGCAATGGGTAAAAAGAGCAAGACGCTTGCTGAAAATAACCTTATTGATCTTCAGATAACTTCCGGTGTAATTGATAAGTCCATACTGATGGCACTTTGTGGTAAGAGATCTCTAATACTGACCTCAGGCGGAATGATACAGCATGCTGTGAAACGTATCGATGAATATGCCGAGAACAGCGGAATAGCAATTCAAATGTCTCTTGCAAATGCCGAAAGGGATGAACTGGACCTTTAAGGTCCCTTCTTTTCTCTATTTCATTCTTTTTTACTTTCTATTTTTTTCATTTTGGCTTGGTTCTAGCTGTAGCTTTCTGGATATAATTAATGATACAACTAATATTTGTAGGATGAAATGAATAATTTACATGGGTATTTCCCACGCATTATAGCTTCAAGGGGAGGAAAGCTGTGAAAGATGCTGGAAATGAAGATTGTGTACAATGTGGCCGATCCTTTTCTGAAAGTTGTAACGAGAAGTTGATAGAACGGGTTATGACAAAAGATGTTGTAACGATCCATGAGGATTATCCGTTAGATGAGATCCTGGAAATTTTTAGCAAACATCATTTTCATACATATCCTGTGGTGAATGACAATTATGAACTTGTGGGCATAATCAATCAGGATGTAATGCTTCGTATCCTTCTTGTGGAGAGAACTCCAAGACTGGATCACACACATCATGCTGCAGTGGTAGCCCAGGGTGGGACAGCAAAGGACATAATGATCCCTCATCCGGTATCGATGTCTTCAGATGAGCCTCTTTGTGAGGCAGCTGACATGATGCTCAAACACAAGATGGACCGTGTCTGTGTTGTTGAAGATGGGAAGCTTGTAGGTATCATATGCAAACCCGATATCCTTAAAGAGGTATACAAGTTAAGAGGGTATGAGTAATGGAAGTCCTCTTCTCTATACTGATGATCCTTCTTCTGGCAAAGGTCTTTGGTGAACTGTTCGAAAGAGTTGGCTTTCCTTCCATCCTTGGTGAATTGCTTTCCGGTGTGGTGCTTGGGATATTTCTGATACATCAGGAATCAGAGATAATCACATTCCTTGCTGAAATGGGAGCAATTTTCCTTTTGTTCACGGCAGGATATAAGGAAGTTCATCTTCGCGACCTGACAGCATCATCCAAAAAAGCATTAATAGCAAGTGTATGCCAGGTCTTTGTAGCCTTTTTTGCAGGCTTCCTGATGGGTATGTACTTCCAGTTCAGTACTCTGGTGAGTGTCTTTATGGGAGTGGCGTTCAGTCCTACCAGCATCGGAGTAGTTGTCAGGACATTGATCGATATAGATTACCTGTCGAGCGAGCCCGGTTCCATGATGCTGACCTCATCTATCTTCGATGATATCATCGGCATATTTCTCCTCTCCATTGTGGTTACCATGGCAACATATGACCAGTTCCCCTCTGTTGTGCAAATATTGTTCATAATGTCAAAGATAGTTGCTTTTTTGGTAATAATGCTCATTTTTAGGGGAAAGGTCTTCCCTGTGCTTTTTGCCTACGTACATAAAATGCACATTAAGGAGTCCATCTTTGCATTTGTGATAATGGTGGCTCTCTTTTCTGCCTATCTTGCGGAGGTCTTTGGTCTTCATGCTGTGATAGGTGCCTTCATTGGCGGGGTAATGATATCTGATATCTCCCATGCGAAGATCGAGCATGTGCAAAGTAAGGTTACAGGGATTGCATACGGTATTTTTGTACCGATCTTTTTCGCCTTCATAGGACTGTCCGTAAATATTGCCACTTTACAAACGGTTGGTCTGTTCTCTGTAGCTGTGGTCTTTCTGGCTCTTGCCGGCAAGCTGGTTGGTGGGTTTGCAGGGGGCCGACTTATCGGATTTGACAATTATGACAGCCTGATATTCGGGGTAGGTGTAATGCCAAGGGCGGGAGTGGAGCTGGTTTTGATATCTATCGGAAAGGAACTGGGTATCATAGGCGATGATATCTTTTCAGCCATTGTCCTGATGGTTGCAGTATCTATTTTCGTATCACCTGTACTTTTGAAAATGGCGATTAAGTCTAAGGAGAGAACAAAATCGATCAATACTTAAACTCACTAAACTAATAATAAATTATAAAGTGTTAACTTAATGGGGATAGTACATGGAATCTAATATATCAGGCAAAAATGAAATCAGTGGTTCTAAAAGTGCATTGGGTAAGGTGCTTGACAGAAAAGAAACACTTGAAAAAATAATAGATAACAGTCCGGTCATTGCTTTTCTATGGACGGCGAACGACGCTCCCGAGGAAAAATGGCCTGTGGAATATGTTTCAGGCAACGTAAGTCTTCTTGGTTACACAGTAGAGGACTTCGTTTCCGGTCGTCTTCTTTATGGCGATATAGTTCATCCTGATGACCTGAAGATGGTGGAAGAAGCTCTGAAACAGCGTTGCAGGCAGGGTGCAGATTTCTTTGACCAGGAATACAGGATCATTTTGAAATCCGGGGATGTGCGCTGGGTCGATGAGAGGACATATATCCAGCGTGATGAGGCTGGTAACGTGACCAATTACCAGGGTACTATTTTTGATATAACAGAACAGAAGTACAATGACCTGGCCTTTGAGGAAGTACTGAGGAGACAAAGGTCTCTGGAAGACATCATTAACAATAGCTCTACCATGGTGTTCCTGTGGAGGGCTGAGGAATTCTGGCCTGCTGATTATGCTTCTGAGAACGTTTCAAAGCTTGGTTATTCAGCTGAGGATTTCGTGCTTGGTCGTATTGTTTATGGTGACCTTGTCCATCCGGATGATTATGAGATGGTAAAGGACACACTTGCGGAGAAGTGTGAGGATGGCAGCGATAACTATACCCAGGAATATCGTGTGGTAACAAAAGATGGGAAGTTATTGTGGGTAGATGAGAAGACCTTCATTATGAGGGACAAAACTGGAAATCCAACTCACTTCCAGGGAATTGTTCAGGATATCACAAAACAGAAAGAAAGTGAGATCGCACTCAAAGTTGCACTGGAAAAGCAGGCTGAACTGCTGGACAGGAAGCAAGCACTCGAGACGATCGTTAACCACAGTCCTGTGGTCGCTTTCCTCTGGAAGGCAGGTTCGGATGATGAAAAAGAGCTCTGGCCTGTTGAATTTGTTTCAGATAACATAACCCAGTTCGGATATACTGTTGATGATTTCCTATCCGGTGAGCTTCTTTATGGTAACATAATCAATCCTGAGGACCTGCCTGCGGTGCAGATGGAACTTTCGGACATCTGCAGTGAAGGTGGAAAGGTCTTTGTTAAGGAATATCGGATAAGAACAAAGTCGGGAGAAGAGCGATGGGTGGAAGAGCAGACCTTTGTCCAGCGCAACGATGAAGGAGTTGTGACCGACTATCAGGGTGTTATCCAGGATATTACGGAACGCAAGGAAAGAGGGTGCTAACTTAAAATATCCAAAGGTAAAAAGAGATAGCAGATATTAAAAATGCAAAAGGGCGAAGTCAGTAATCGACTTCGTACCTGAATTCGAACTCTACACTGTAGTCAAGGAAGAAAGCTTTTGTTGGTTCGACCTTTATTATCCTGTTATCAGGGTTCTTTGGCATATCTTTTGCAAATGGGTATTTTCCATAACTAATTGGAAATAGGTTTGTATTTCATCTTCGTCAGTGACAAAGGATGCCTTTCCTTCCATTTGTACGCCTGTTATGTTGAACACATCGTTGACACCATCCCCGGTGAATGCAACTGAAGGGTTCTTTTCTATATTCTGGTATTTTCTTGTGTCTTTGTCTGTTCCCATGTAGACAACAGGACTGACCGTACCAAGAATGATCAATCAATTTCATTAATGGCAAAAAAAGATGGCATGTTAAGTTATTTAGTTTCACTTAAAGAAATTTCGAAGTTAAAAGTCCAGATCTTTCTGATAATTCTGGTGGCAAATTAAGAAATACTATTGTAACATATTTTATTCTGAGTGGGTTTACTGATGGATTATGAAAATGCTGATATTGATTTTGTTCTTGCAGACCTGAACACTTCAAGAGAGGGCCTTTCAGAAGAAGAAGCAGCAAACAGGCTGCTTGAATATGGTTTTAATGAACTGGAAGAAAAAACAAAAGTAACTCCTCTTAAGGTTTTGATGAGGCAGTTCGCGAATTTCATTGTCTGGGTACTTCTGGCAGCAGCCATTATCTCATTAACAATAGATGAGGTTGTGAACTTCTGGGTAATTGTAATCATAATTGCTTTTGTTGTAGTTCTTGGCTTTGTTCAGGAGTTCAAGGCCGAGAAAGCCATGGAAGCTCTTAAGAAAATGGTCCAGCCGGTAACCCATGTTGTAAGGGGTGGGGTTGTGATCGAGATTCCCACAAGGAATGTTGTTGTGGGGGACATAATGGTCCTTGAAACCGGTGACAAGATCGCAGCTGATGGTTTTGTGTTTGAGGTTCAGGGTTTGAAGATGGATGAATCCGCCATTACCGGGGAGAGCATGTCTGTAGAAAAAGGACCCGGTGACCTTCTCTTTTCAGGCACACAGATAGTCCGTGGAAAATGCAGGGCTGTTGTCACTGCTGTGGGTATGCAGAGCAGGCTTGGAATGATCGCAGGCATGATACAGGAGAACGAGGCCCGTACACCTCTTCAGGAAAAGATAGCTGACCTTGCCAAAAGTCTTGCTATTATTGCCCTTGTTGCATCAGGTCTCACTTTTATGTTTGGTTACTTTACTGGTGCACCCACCGAAGAGATGCTGATAATAGCTCTTGCACTGGCAGTGGCAGCGGTTCCCGAAGGTCTGCCTCTGACCATGACCATCACACTGGCATATGGCATGCATCGAATGGCAAAACATAATGCAATAATCAGGAAGATGCTTGGTGTTGAGACCCTTGGGTCCACAACGGTGATATGTACTGATAAGACCGGAACTCTGACAAAGAACGAGATGACCGTCCAGAAGATATTCGCTGGTGGTGAGTTCTTTGATCTTACCGGTGTGGGATACGACCCGGAGGGTTCCCTGTCAAAGGATGATGGGGATGTGGAGGTTGAGAAGAACCCCACTCTTGGTATGCTGTTAAAGGCAGCAGCATTATGCAACAATTCCTCCATGGTCCAGCGGCAGGGCAGGTGGGATGTGGTAGGTGACCCTACTGAAATCTCATTGATCGTTGCGGCTTCGAAAGCCGATATCTGGAAAGATGACCTGGATTCTGAGTATGAAAAACTGCATGAGATCATGTTCACTTCCGAGAGGAAGCTCATGACTACCATCCATAAGACCGATGAAGGAAGGATGGCTTTCTGTAAAGGTGCACCAGAATTTGTTCTTGAAAAATGTATATCCATTGAAAGGGATGATGGTATCCATGACCTGAACGATGATGATCTGGTCAGGATATTAGATAAGAACACCGAGCTTGCACGTTCTGCATATCGTGTGCTTGGAATATCATACAGGAACCTTCCTGAAGGCTTGCCTGTAGAGGACTCCGAGAACAAGTTGATATTCCTTGGGCTTGTGGCCATGATCGATCCTGAACGGAAAGAGGCGAAGGATGCGATAGTCCTTTGCAATCAGGCAGGTATCAGGGTCGTGATGATAACCGGGGACAATGAGGAAACTGCAAAGGCTATCGGGAAGAAGATCGGGCTGTCTGCTGATTATGATGGTACTGTGGATCAGATGAACGGTAAGCTAAGGCACATTATAGATGATGGTGCTATAACAGGAAGTGAACTCCTGTCCCTCAATGATGAGGAATTCGATTCTGTGGTTGAAGGTGTTAGTGTCTATGCAAGGGTCATGCCTGAACAAAAGCTCAGGATCGTGGAGGCACTGCAGAACCGGGGTCATGTCGTTGCAATGACCGGGGATGGTGTCAACGATGCACCGGCACTGAAGAAAGCTGATATCGGTATCTCCATGGGAATTAAAGGTACTGATGTTGCAAAAGAATCCAGCCTGATGGTCTTGCAGGATGATAATTTCGAGACAATAGTGGAAGCTGTAAAACGCGGTCGTGGTATTTATGAGAACATTGAGAAGTTCACAACCTATCTGGTATCAAGGAACTTTACCGAGGTAATTCTCATTTTACTGGGAATAACGCTTCTGGGATTTGACCTGATCCCACTTCTGGCGTTGCAGATATTGTTCATCAATATGTTCGATGAGATCATGCCTGCAATTGCACTCGGTCTTGATCCGGTAAGGGATGAAGTGATGTACGAAAAACCCCGCAAACCAGGTGAGAGGATACTCAAGAAAAGAAACCTGTTGCTGGTGGTCAGTATTGCTTTGGTCATGGGTCTGGTATGCTTCCTTGTATTCCTGTTCTCCGATCCGGCGGATAACATCGAAAGAGCACGTACCATGACCTTTGCGACCATCGTCAGTATGATACTTTTCATCCCATTCGTGTTCAGGTCACTGACAAGATCAGCCTTTAGTGTTGGTCTTTTCACTAACAAGTTGATGCTTTTAGGTGTAGCCAGCACATTCCTGTTGACATTGACAGTAATGTATGTTCCATTTCTTGGGAATCTATTTGAGCTCGTAGCTCTTGGTCCGGCTGAATGGGTCGTTCCTATCTCCGCAGCGTTTGCAACACTCTTTATTGCTGAAGCAATAAAGAAAATACTGGCAAGTAGTGGAATATGAATTAGAGTAAACCTAATATATATCGCTGATCAATGTAAAACGTGCTTATAAAAGGCATTTAGAATTTTAATTGGTGAAGTAAAATGAACTACAGATGTTCCGTATGTCAAGGAAGGATGAATCGCTGGAGATATCCTACTATCAAAAGACACGATAATTTTGGTCGCCAGCTTGTGATCTACAAGTGTATAGACTGTGGTAACGAAGAGACCTATCCTGATCTCTGATCTTTCCGTAGGTATTTTACAGGCATCTTTAAGACTATCTTTCAAGATGCCCGTGTATTTCTTTTATATTACTATAATGCCCTGATATTTATCAGAATGAGGATGGGGCATATACTTCTTCGTGTGGGTGTATAACAAAACCTTCTGAAGTAATGTCATATGGATGTAGCTTTTTGCTATGGTCTGAACCACGCATCTTGAAGACCTCAATAGTGCGAGTGCGGACCGTTTCACGCATGTCGTAATGAAGCACGAAGGTACCATCTGTTACGAAGGTCTCTACACCAAACCTCGAAGGCTCCTTTTCATTTACTATCTCACATGTCATCAGTGAGGTAAGTCCTATAACTTCCAGGGTCGTACTGAGCTTGAGAAGTTCCACACGAATCTTTCCCGGATCGTGCAGGTAGAAACTGATGGAAGTTGTAGAGTCTATAAGAGCTCTTTTTGCATTGATCTCTTCCTGAGCGGCAATTATCTGGTCCATCATCGAGCGAGTGTCAAAGGGCCTGACATCGACATATTTTTCTTGTGATGGAATGCCGATCTTGGTGGAACATGCATCGATGATGATAAGTTTACCTTCATCTTCCAGTGCCTGAAGGTCCCATCCGAATTTGAGTACGTTTTCCCTGATCTGTTCCGGTCTCTCTTCTGTTGCGACGATAATACCGTTCTCACCGTATTTTGTAATACCATTATATATGTACTGGACGGAAAAGTTTGTTTTTCCCGCACCTGATGTACCTGATATAAGGTATGTACGATCGCGGATAATTCCTCCTCCACAAAGTTCATCAAATCCGGGAATGCCGGTCTTGACCCTGTTCATTTCATCTTCCATTGATATCTCTTCAGAGGCTGACCCTTCGAACATTATATTTTCACTCCTCATTATATTAGTGTGCACTTAGTTTGAGACCATTATCTGCCAACTATGGGGCACATTTGAATTATTATAGTAATTATATGACACAACAGGTTTCACTGTTATTATAATAATAATTAACACGCTGTACATATAAATTTATTGAGGATAGCTGCATATTACAGCATTGTCATAATAACGAGAAAGATGATGTTCACAATATCGACAATCTACGAATTATAGTAGGTGATTTTTGAGCATTTTATATTAAATCCCCTGGATAATCATCGACATTTACCGTTATTTGCATCGATATTTACCTTTGCATTGCGATAAATGTCTTAAATGAGACCACAAAAGATTTAATAGGCAATTAACTTATTAGACAGTTGTAATCCAATATGACGGGATTAAGAGGGTGATTATGTCTCCTTCGGCAATGAACGAAACTTCGTGCTTTGTCTGGAGGACTGATACACGTTAATACGTTTATCTTGATTCTCACTCTTTAATATATTTAAAATAATGGAGGAAAATAATGAAAAGATTTACAGCAATCGCATTAGCTGCTCTTATGGTACTGAGCTTTGTATCAGTAGCAAGCGCAGCAGATTCTGTCGAAGTGCGCGGTGAAGTGACCGGCGCTGATAACTTCGAATGGAATGCTACCAACTTCGCTGGTTTCTGGATCGATCTGGATACCGGTGACTTCTCTGAACACTTTATTCTCACTGTGTCTGACAATGAGATTCCTGGTGAAGGTATCTACTATTACGCAGAGCCAATACCAGAACAGACAACTGAGTTCGCATTTGTGACCGAAGATAATGCTTCTGAAGACTTCATGTACACCAAGATCGGCTTCCTTGCTGAGGAGTATGTTGTAGTCAAAGAAGATGAAGAAAGTGACGCAAGCGTAGACACACTCTCCAAGATCCTTATGGATGATGACGAGAGCTACACCATGAGAACCGGCGAGTCCCTTGAGCTTGCTGAGGGCTATGCACTCACACCAAAGCAGATCGATGTTGATGGTAACAAGGTCTGGCTCGAGCTTACCAAGGACGGCGACTTTGTCGAAGACAAGATCATCAGCACATCCGAATCTGCAGACAATGACAAGACCTGGTACTTCCAGATGGATCTTGGCGACAAGGAAGACGTAAATGTCATTCTTATCAAGGTCGATGAAGTCTTCCAGGGTCAGGTCGACAGCCTCGCTGTTATCGAGGGTATCTTCCAGATTTCTGATGACCCAGTAATTGTCGAAACTGACGACGAGTTCGGAGAACTTGAAGTTACTTCCGTAACTGATATGATTGAAATGTATAACGATGCGGACAACGAACTTGACATGCCAGAGGACGACACTCTTGCAATCACTGACACCCTTGGTATCAGAGGAAACGAGGAAGGTCCAACTCTCTGGTATCTCTACACTGAGTACACAGAGCCTGGAACCTATGAGATTCGCAGTTCCCTTAATGATAATGTGAACATGATGTGGGATGCTTCAAGCTTTGCTGGTTTCTGGTATGATATTGATGCTGATGTATCCTCTGAGAAATTGTTCCTCAATGTAACTGGCGATGAGAACGAAACCATCGCTGATGGCGCTATCGTTTACAGGGCAGAACCACAGGGAGATCAGACCACTGAGTTCGCATTTGTGAAAGAAGATGATGCTGAGGCATCCTTCAACTACACCAAGATCGGCTTCCTTGCTGAGGAGTATGTTGTAGTCAAAGAAGATGAAGAAAGTGACGCAAGCGTAGACACACTCTCTAAGATCCTTATGGATGATGACGAGAGCTACACCATGAGAACCGGCGAGTCCCTTGAGCTTGCTGAGGGCTATGCACTCACACCAAAGCAGATCGATGTTGATGGTAACAAGGTCTGGCTTGAGATCACCAAGGACGGCGATTTTGTCGAAGATAAGATTATCAGTACTGTAGTATCTGATGACACTGACGACAGTGACAAGACCTGGTACTTCCAGATGGACCTTGGCGACAAAGAAGACGTAAATGTCATTCTTGTCAAGGTAGATGAAGTCTTCCAGGGTCAGGTTGACAGCCTCTGTGTTATCGAAGGTATCTTCCAGATCTCTGATGACCCAGTAATCGTTGAAGTAGACGATGAGTTCGGAGAACTTGTTGTAATGAGTGTAACTGATATGATTGAAATGGTCAATGATGACAATGAGCTTGACATGCCAGATGATGACACTCTTGCAATCACTGACACCCTTGGTATCAGGGCAAACGAAGGTACAACCCTTTGGTACATCTACACCGAAGCAACCGTCGATGGTGAAGCTCCAGTAGTAGAAGAGCCTGAAGATGAAGTCGAAGAGCCTGTAGTCGAAGAGCCTGTTGTTGACGAGAATGTAACAGAGCCTGTTGTTGACGAGAATGTAACAGAGCCTGTTGTTGAAGAACCTGTTGAAGATGAGGGCGACGAAGAGCCAGTACCTGGCTTTGAAGCAGTCTTCGCAATTGCAGGTCTCCTTGCAGTAGCATACTTCGTCAGAAGAAACTAAATAACTAAAATCTAAGAAGGGTGCAAACCCTTCTATCTTTTCTTTTTTTTGTCAGACTTTTCGATAATTTAAAATACCTATAAGCTTATTGTATCTCATTCAAATTTACAAAAATGAGGTCTTTAAGATGAAAATGAAGGTATTGATGATTTCTCTCATTGCACTGTTGCTTGTTGCAATGTCAGGATGTACAGAACCGGCTGAGCCGGAAGATCCCGTAACAACTGTTAACCTTAGTGTTGATGGGGTAGTGCTGGAAAATATTCCTGAAGGTTTCGAATACCTTGGTGCTCGTTCCCTTGAAGTCGAAGATATAAAAGCAGACTATGCGGATGTATCTGGTATCGTTCAGGCTTCTGAAGGTATATATCAGCTTGATTTTGTGGACTATTTCATTACAGCTATTGAGCTTGAAAGTAATGATGCTGCAGAACAGTTTACAACTACCTACAAGGCTGGTTTCCCGGATCTTGTAATTGAGGGATTTGTAGAAGAATCGTTCAATGGACATGATGCAACACTTATCACAAAGCACATTACACTAAACGGCAAACAGGTCCCACGCTATCACTACGTATGGACCAATGAGAACTTCGTGTTCCTTGTCAAAGGTAACACCAATGACAGCATGACCGTATTAGATCTTGCCAAAGCGACCGGATTCTGATCCGGTCATTTTTTAAAAAGTTTAAGAGATAACGCAATCAATCGATACACTTTAATACCACTATGTCCATTTAGGTGCTGCAATGCCCGGATAGCCTAGTTGGTTGGGGCGCCAGACTCATAGGGACTTTTAACCGAGCGTCCAAATCTCCTGAGAAATCTGGAGGTCGCGTGTTCGAGTCACGCTCCGGGCACTTTGCCTTTCATTGATCTTGTTTTATTTGTTTTTGCTGTCAGTATTGTTTTTTGTTCTGTTCTTGACAACAAAGCATATATTATGCCTTCACATTAAGTAGTTCCATGAATTTCCAGATCCTGGATGCAGATTATTTCCGTGAAGATGACCGACCTGTAGTACGTCTTTTTGGCAGGTCTGACGATGGGAAGAGCGTCTGCTGTCTTGTTCCGGGATTTGAGCCTTACTTTTATCTTAGTGCATCAGGGGATCTCCAGAAGCTGGGTCAGACAATAAAGGACAGGTTCGATGTCGTAAAGGATATTGAAGTGGTCGAGAGATTCGAGCCTATAGGCTACCAGGAAACAAAACAACCCATGCTAAAGGTCACCACATTCGATCCGCGCAATGTTCCTGAGATAAGGGATGAAGTAGCAGGGATGCTGGGTGTGAGGGAGATCTATGAAACGGATATCCTGTTCAGGAACAGGTTCCTTATAGACAAGGGCTTCAAAGGCATGGGATGGGTGTCCGCAGGAGATGGTGCCGATGTATCCGGAAAAGGTGATCTGCTCTGCGACCATGTCATGAGGTCTTCAGAGTTGACCGAAGTTGACAGGATCGCCAACGCACCATTGAAGTATATGGCCTTTGATATTGAATGCCTGCCTCATGACGGTGGTATGCCTACGCCGGATGTTTCTCCCATCATTATGGTAAGTTTTGCCTTTGAGCCGGCTTACAAGGGCCACAGTACCATTATACTGGTCAAGAAAGATGTAGAGGGTGTTGACGATGATGTCGAGATGTTCTCGGAAGAAGCTGACCTTCTTAACCGGTTCTTTGAGATCATTACGGAATACGATCCTGACGTTATCACTGGCTATAACATCAATGATTTTGATGTCCCTTATATCGTTGACAGGGTGAACACCCTGAACGAATCTGGTGCCGGTATAAAACCGGTTGTCGGAAGGGATTCAAGGCAGTTAAGCTATCGCAAGATCATAAGCCGCACAATGGTATCGATACCCGGAAGGGTGGTCGTGGATGCGCTTCCTCTTATCAGGCAACAGTTCAGCCTGAAAAGGTATACTCTGCGTAATGTTTCAAAGGAACTGCTTGACAGGGAAAAACTGGACGTTGCACCAGCTGATATGGAAGAGCACTGGAACGATTCCGGTGAGAAACTCCTGAAGTTCATAGATTATTCCAGACGTGACTCCGAGCTTGCCCTTGAGCTTTTGCTTGAGCTCAAGCTTCTGGACAAATATATTGCTTTATCAAGGGTCAGTGGTATTCTGCTTCAGGATACTGTCAGTGGCGGACAGACCAATATGGTGGAACATATCCTGATGACCGAGTTTGGTAAACAGGGTAGGGTAATGTCCACAAAACCGGATGATGAAACTTCAGCTTTCAGGCGTAAGCAGAATGAGAGCCTTAAAGGAGGCGCTGTCCTTGAGCCGGAGAAAGGGCTGCATGAGAATGTCATCGTCATGGACTACAAATCCCTTTATCCTACAATTATGATGGCTCACAACCTCTGCTATACGACCGTTGTGAAGCCGGGAACATATGCTGATGAAGATATTATCAGGTCCCCCTCAAAGGGAGAGTTCGTTAAGCCCGAAATATTCAAAGGTATTGTACCCTCGGTTCTGGAATATTTACTTGACCAGAGGACCAAAACAAAGCAATTAATGAAAAAGGCGAGCGATGAAGGTGAATATCGTGTTCTTGATGCAACACAGCTTGCTCTGAAGATACTTCTCAACAGTTTCTATGGTTATTCAGGTTATGCCCGTGCAAGGCTTTACAGTCTCCAGATGGCTAATTCTGTGACGAGTATAGGCAGAGGCAACATTGCAAGGACCGAGGACATTGTCTGCAACAGGATTGGCAGGATAATTCTCAGGGATAATATGGCTTATCTGACAGATGAGGCCGGTGATCTCAGGGAGACTGATAAGGTTGTAAAACTCTCTGTAGCTTACGGTGATACGGACAGTGTTTTTGTTCATTGTAAGAACGATTGTGACGAAGAGTTCTCAGAAGGCGAGTTCTCTCTTGAAGATTCTGCATTGGTGGGTAGAAAGGTTGCAAGCATTGTCACAGCATCATTGCCAGATCCCATGGAACTCGAATTTGAGGCAGCTGCAAAGCGTGTTCTTCTGATAGCCAAGAAAAGATATGCACAGTGGATATTTGAGCCAACCAATGATGGCTGGAAAGATTCGATAAAAGTAAAGGGACTTGAAACTGTGCGCAGGGACTGGTGTGAGCTAACATCCAAGATGCTTAACAGGGTGCTGGAACTTGTGCTAAAAGAAGGTGACATTGACGGTTCTGTGAGCCATGTAAGGGAACTTGTCGACAGGGTGCGCAATCTGGATGTGCAAAAGGATGCTGATATTGTTGAGGACCTTGTGCTTACAAAGAGTTTCTCCAAGTCTCCTTCAAGCTACAAGAACAAACAACCTCATCTTACCGTGGTGGAGAACATAGAGAGGCGTACAGGCATTCGCCCGCCTATTGGTGAGAGGATACCATTTGTTATCACTGCAGGGAAAGGTCTTTTCGTAGACCGGGCAGAGGATCCTGAATATGTGCGTGAGCACAATATAACCTTGGATGTGGATTATTACATACAGAAGCAGATGCTACCTCCTGTAGAGCGCATTCTTGGTGTCTTTGGGGTTGATATGGCTACTCTGAATCATGATTCAAAACAAAAAGGGCTCTTTGATTTTGACACCTCTCCTGAAGAAAAGGTTGAAACTGTAAGAAGGACCTGTAGGGGAACCGAAGCATCTGCTCAACAGGTGGATCAGAAAACACAGAGTTCCCTCTTTGATTTTTAAATTTAGAAAATTGGGCTAAAAATAACTTTAAAATAGGTTTAAAATAAGTTTGGATTTGAATTAAAGCTTAAAATAAAATTTAAAAAAGTAAAATAAAAAAGATCAGAGCTGCACGTAACGTGCAGAATCTCCGAGATCTTCTTCTATTCTGAGTAACTGGTTGTACTTTGCAGTGCGCTCACTTCTTGCAGGTGCTCCTGTCTTGATAAGGTCAGCACCGATTGCAACGGAAATATCTGCGATCATTGGATCTTCGGTCTCAGCGGAACGATGGCTTACCACAACGCTGTATCCATTGCGCAGTGCAAGGTTTGCGGCATCAAATGACTCGGAGATCGTACCTATCTGGTTGATCTTGAGCAGGAGTGCGTTAGCAGCATCCATTTCAACACCCTTTGCAAGACGTTCCACGTTTGTCACGAACAGGTCATCGCCTACGATGATTGTGTCCCATGCCTCACTGGTAAGTGTTGCAAAGTCCTCGAATGACTCTTCATGGAACGGGTCCTCAATGGAAAGGATCGGATAGGTGTCGACAAGCTCAAGGTAATAATCAACAAGTTCAGCAGGTGTGAGCATATTCCCATCGATGGAATATTTGCCATCTTCAAAGAACTCTGATGCAGCAGCATCAAGACCGATTGTGATCTCGGATTCGGTATATCCTGCCTCATCAATGGCAGACACAAGGGCATCCAGTGCATCGGATGTCATTGAGATCGGTGGTGCATATCCGCCCTCATACCCGACGTTGGTTGCGGATGCTCCGTATTTATCTTCAAGTACCTTGCCAAGTGCGTGGTAGGTCTCGGTTCCCATTCTCAAAGCATTGGAATAAGTGTCTGCTCCCTTTGGCTGTATCATGAATTCCTGAATTGAGAGCTCATTGCCGGCGTGCTTTCCACCGTTGAGCACGTTCATGGTCGGTACAGGCATTGCGAATGCGTTGGTTCCGCCAAGGTAGCGGTAAAGTGGCATGTTAAGTGAATCAGCTGCTGCTTTTGCAACTGCCATGGAAACGCCCAGTATGGCATTGGCACCGAAGGTCATTTTGTTGTCGGTTCCATCCAGTGCGATCATCAGCTCGTCGATCTCACGCTGATTGCGAACGTCCATTCCAAGCAGTTCCTTTGCAAAGGTTGCGTTCACATTTTCAACTGCTTCAAGTACGCCTTTCCCGTTGTAACGGTCAGCATCTTTATCCCTTAGTTCGAGTGCTTCATTACTTCCGGTCGATGCCCCTGAAGGCACACTTGCCCTTCCAAATCCGCGGCCAGTGTAGATATCGACTTCAACAGTAGGATTTCCTCTGGAATCCAGGATTTCTCTGGCATGTACTTTTTCAATTGTATACTTTGCTTCTTCGCCAATATAGCTCATGTTTTCCACCATTAGAACGTTCTATTGACCAATCGTACATTACAGTATATATCGTTACCGCATTTGTTGTTTCAGGGGTTTAATATTATAATTTCCTTGTATGCTCAAGATTCTCACAGCATAAATTTATATTGTTGTAGTATTATTATTGTAAGTAGGGAGTGAGAATATTATTTTAATGGATGATGAAGGGTATGAGGTATCATCACTTTTACAAAGCATTGATGTTCCGAGGATCGAAGCACTTTCGATCGCCTGTCTTTTCAATGTAGAAGAATTGAGCTCACAGGAAATCGAGAGGGCTACCGGGCTGAGGCAACCGGAGGTAAGCGTTGCCATGCGGGTTCTTTACGAACGTGGATGGATCGATGAAAGAGATGATAAAAGAACAAAGTGCAGGGGTAGGCCTGCAAAATATTATTCTCTGAAAGTGGATTTTGCAGATATAATCAAGGTATATGAGGAAAATATACTGAAAATGAATAAAGAAAAGATGTTGGTCATTCAGAATCTTCTGAAAATGACCACTTAATATAAAATCTCAGGGGTTTATCTTTTCTTATTTTGTTGCTCCAAATGTAATTGGGGCAAATCCTTTTGTAGTATCAAAAACGCGATTAGCATCTATGCCGGAGATTTCCAATATAAATACTTCCAGTACCATGAAAGCTTCACTTTCTCCACGCATGCATCCAACATTCACACTATCGCCACGACCGGCAGCAGTGTGAAGATGTATCTTTGGTCTTCCTTCCTCTGAAAAGATATTTCCAACCCCTATTACTTCATTCGGGTCGGAGTAATTAACCCACATAGGCTCAGGCGGAATTGCATTCTCTTTTGGACCGATGACAAGGTTTCCTTTAGCCACAGCACCCAGCAGGATGAAAAATGCAGATCCGATACTTTCTTTTTCAGCAAGTCCTTCGAGTTCCTTTAGCAGGTCTTCTCCAGTGTCTATCCTTACGGTAAAGACACGTCCTATATTTCCTTTACTATATTGCATATTTTCACCATTAGTTCATTCATTGACTATTTTTCCATCTACTATCCGCACGATACGGTCAGTCTTTGCGGCCATGTTCTCGTCGTGGGTCACAAGAATGAAGGTCTGATTATGTTCTTTGTTAAGCTTTCTTAGAAGCTCATATATCTTATCACTGGAATGGCTGTCCAGATTGCCCGTAGGCTCATCACCTATTACTATCTTTGGATCATTTGCCAGTGCACGAGCTACCGCAACCCTCTGGTTCTGGCCTCCTGAGAGTTGGTTGGGCCGGTGATCCATCCTTTCCTCAAGGCCGACCTCTTTCAGAATATCGATTGCTATCTTTTCAGCTTCACGCTTACTTTTACCTGCTATCAAAAGGGGCATCATGACATTTTCAAGTGCAGAAAAGTCAGGTAGCAGATGATGGTACTGGAAAATAAAGCCAAGCATCTCGTTGCGTGCACTGGAACGTTCCTTGTCAGACATCGTAGTTACATTTTCCCCGTCTATCAGGATGGTTCCGCTGGTAGGGGTATCCAGTATGCCTATCATATGAAGTAAAGTGCTCTTTCCTGACCCGGAAGGGCCGATTATTGAAAGGAACTCTCCGCGTTTAACGGTCATGTTCAGTCCGTCAAGTGCTTTGACCCCAAGCCCATCGGTATATATCTTGGTAAGGTCTCGTATCTCGATTATGTTGGGTTCACTGTTCATGCTATGCCTGCTTTATTTTAGGTCTTTGCACACTTCTTTTATCTTTTCGGCTTTATTTATAATGAATGGTGCTCTCTCATGAGCAAATACCTTCTGCTGAGGTGCTTAATTCTTGTAATAGGTTGATTATGGATAAGCTGGAATAATTACAAAAAAAGTAAAAAAATAGTATGAAATATCCCTTTAAGGGATATTATAGAATGTTTAATAATCAGGCTCAAGCCCATCGATCTGGGAGAATGCCCGATCGACTCCTTTCTGCTCGGTAACCCTTGTTTTCTTTTCGCGTTCCTGATGGATCGCATCTACGGCAACAGAATAAAGGTTTTCAAGTTCTTCTGCAACTTCCAGTGTCAGCACAGCAAGTACTTGGGGACTTTCTCCTTTCCTGACAATGATACCTTTGAAAACATGACCTACAGATGATGACAATTTTTCAACTTCTGTGGATATCTCGTCAATGCTCAGGTATGACTTGTCACCTTTTATGATGACCATTGCCCTGCTGCCTTCCTTGTAAACATCAGTGGAGAACAGAAGTCCTGAAGGTGAAAGTGCTTTTTGTATCGTTGACTTGATCGGCGTTCCCTTATCGGCTTCATAGAAACCGATGGTTGCAAGCCCCGCACCCCCACTCATAACTGTCTTGAAGTCCCCAAGATCGGTCACCATCATCATTTCGCTATCCAGTGCATCGAGAAGGAATAGGATGCGCTTTGCGATCATATCATTGATGGTGTTGTATGCTGACTGTACATCTCCTCCCATTTGTTTGAGGAACTGGTTATCAGCAAGTATTATACCGTCAACTCCGCTGTCACGTATATCCTTCAGGCAGAATGCCGCATTCTGAAGGTAGAGCGTCCCCTCTTCCCTGAAAGGGAGGACAACGACAGCATAGATCGGGAAATCATAGTTCTTCTTCAGTTCCTCGATAAGCGGAGGTGTAAAGGATGATCCTGTTCCGCCTGATGCAGACGTGAGCACAAAGCCGATATCGAAGTTTCCCCTTTCCTCGATCTGGCGCATGATGTTTGCTTTGTTATCTTCAAAGACATGCTTGCCGACATTGCGGTTTGCACCGACTCCGTGAAGGTGAGGGATATGCAATCTGTCCTTTGCTTTGGTGAACCTCATTTCTTTCAGGTCGTTCATTGCAGTGTTGATCGCTATTGTCTCAACATTGCTCTTATATTTCTGCTGTGAGTAGAACTTTGCAAATTTGCTTTTACCACCAAAAGCCTCTTTGTTTATCGCATCAAGGATACGGTTACCACATTGACCATTTCCTATGACAAGTATATTGAGCAAATAATTCCTCCAGATTTTATCTCTCTTGAAACGTTAATTATGAAGTTAGTTGGTGATCAGTATTTGTATTGCTTAGAACGGTAGAAGATCCATCCTCCTATTGCAAGAATGAACACTAATGGAATGGCATACACATACAAAGGCTGTTCGAAAAGCACATCATATTCACCTTTTGCCACAGTGAGTGAGTTTGTAGTTAGCTCCCCGCTGACAACCTCTGGTCCTTTAGAACTACCACTTTCATACTGGTATGAATATTCTGTTGTAATTGTATAAGTTCCCACTTCAGTTGGCTTGATATTGTATTTGATCTCTTTTTCCTGATTCAGGCCAAAGTTCTCAATATATACTTTTGGTACATTATTGATCATTTCAATGTTATCACTGGTGCTTTCAAAATCAAGTCCTTCGGGGATCTGGATGTTCAATACGACACCATTTGCAGAGGCTTCACCGATGTTCCTGATATTGATTGTGACCTCTACATCATCGCCTCTTTGCACGCTTCTGGTGTTCATTGAAGTGGAGAACTCAAGTTCTGCTACTTTCTCTTCGCCAGTGACCGTAACAACAGGTCTGTTCGAGGTAATCTGTGGGAAGTCCAGATCTGCTTCATTGGAGAATGTTGCAACAGTGGGTTTAAGTTCAAATGTGCCTGGTTCATTTGCCTGTAGCTTATAGAGGAAAATGATCCTTTCTTCATATTTGTCTATTGACATTGGACCTGCTTCTTCAAGAGTAATCTCCTGCAAGATAAATCCGGCAGGCTTCGGATCAGTAAAACGAACCTCAGTAGCTCTTCCGTCTCCGTCGTTCCTGACCACTACTTTGATCGTGACAACATCGCCCTGCTCTACGCTATAGGAACTTACTTCCTTTGTTATCTTCAGTTCAGGTGTACCTGAGAATTCTGCCTTATCATGGCCACCATCAATTATCTTATCCAGATAAACTGCATCGTCATCATCTATGGTAATTGACATTGTTGCACGTGGCACCATTCCTCCGATCACGGCGTCCAATGTGAATTCTATAGTTCCTTCTTCCACGTCAAAAGAGAACGAGTCTTCCTCGTTAAGCATTTTGTCATGTATCAGTTCATCCTGATCATATACTTTGAAAACACAGGTGCCAGCATCTACGAACACCTCGGCAATATCGATCACTATATTATTGATCTGGTATCCGTCTCCTTCCTCTATGCTTCCGTTGAACAAGACATCTTTGGCAGATGCACTCGATGTGAACATCAAAGCTATCAATGCTATCGCCACTATCGTCACAAACAAATTTTTAGACCGAAACATAATTCCCTCGACGCAGAAGTAAATTGCTATTTATTAGTTTTTTAGAGTATATACTCCACCAGCATCAATACAATATGAGAATCCAATAAATAGTTTGTGATAATGGCATCACATATCAGTTTCTACCAATTCAAGACTGATATCCGTCCACTCTGCTTTATGCACCAGTGAACCCACAGATATCACATCAACGCCTGTCTTGGCATATTCTGAAATGTTGTCCAGGTTTATGCCTCCTGAAACCTCAATTATGACATCGTCCCTGACCCCTTCACGCTTCAATTTTTCCAGCGTATGGATCACCTGTCCGGGTAACATGTTGTCGAACATTATAATGTCTACACCCAGTCGTGCCGCTGTGATGGCATCTTCTGCGGTTTCGACCTCCACATCTATCTTCTGTGTGAATCCGGCCAGTTCTTTGGCGGAAATGATCGCGTTCTCAAGACCCATGGCGTTCCTGTGGTTGTCCTTGATCATAATGGCATCTGAGAGATCGAACCTGTGAGGATCTCCTCCACCTGCAATAATGGCAAGCTTTTCGAACTTTCTGATCCCCGGAGTTGTTTTCCTGGTCCCGGCCACCTTTGTATCCGAATACTGCCTGACGGTCTGTACATATCTGTGGGTAAGTGTCGCAATTCCGGTCAGATGTCCCAGGAAGTTCAGGACAAGGCGTTCGGCACGTAATATTGCTACGGAGTTTCCAGTTATCTTAAATATCGTATCCCCTGCTTTGATCTCATTCCCTTCCACAAGTTCCGTATGTGTCTGGATACCAAAGTATTCCATTATCTTTTGTGCAACTTCTATCCCTGCGACAACACAATCCTCTTTTGCAAAAATTATCGCATTGATCTTTGTTTCAGGAACAAGGGTGCAGGAAATATCGTTAGCCCCAAGATCTTCACTGATGAATCGTTCTATCTCACAGTTCAGTATCATATTACCACATATATTAATGCCTCAAGAGGTTTATATGCTTTTAGAGTATTTTGGAATACCATGGTCGAACTTATAGGTCGGCCGATATTCAACTAACCATTATCTAATTAATAAAATATTCATAAGGAGTCCAGAATGCTAAAGATCGGAGTGTTCGGATGTGGAGCTATCGGTACCGAACTTTGCAAAGCTATCGATTCCGGCCACATAGATGTCGAACTGTATGCAGTGTATGACAGACACGAACAGGCAACAATTGATTTGAAAGAACAGCTCAGGAACGTGGATCCGAAAGTTCTTGAGATCGTAGAGATGGTAAAGCATGTTGACCTTGTGGTAGAATGTGCGTCCCAGCAGGCAGTCTACGAAGTAGTTCCTACTGCTCTTCATGCAAAGTGTGATGTCATGTCTATAAGTGTAGGAGCTTTTGCTGATCAGAATCTCCTTAAAACTACCACTGACCTTGCAAAGGAGTATGACTGCAAGATATACCTGCCCTCAGGAGCAATTGCAGGTCTGGATGGCTTAAAATCCGCATCTGCAAAAACGATCTATTCGGTTACACTGACCACGGAGAAGCATCCCAGAAGCCTTGCAGGGGCACCCTATGTTATCCAGAACAACATAGATCTTGATGCTATCACAGGAAAGACCGTGATATTTGATGGTATGGCATCAGAAGCCGTCAAAGCTTTTCCTGCCAACGTTAACGTTGCAGCTTCCCTGAGCATTGCAGGTATCGGTTTTGACAGAACGAAGGTCAGGATCGTTGCAAATCCTGCGCTTTCAAGGAACATCCATGAAATTACTGTGGAAGGAGAGTTCGGAATGTTCACAAGCCGTGTGGAGAACGTCCCGGCCCCGACAAACCCCAAAACAAGTTACCTGGCGGCCCTGTCAGCGATATCCACGTTAAAGAAGATCGCATCTCCGCTTCAGGTAGGCACATAATTGGTCCGTTGGGGCAAAAACGTTTAATCCTTAGTTATTGTAGCTCGGTCTATCAACATTCATTAACATGTCGTAACCGGCTACAAAATTGAAAAATCAAGTGATCATATGCAGGACAGGCAAACCATCATCAATAAGATCAGATCGTTAAAAAAAGAGCGCAATGCCGTGATCCTGGCTCATTGCTATGCACGTGATGAAGTTCAGGATATTGCAGATTTTGTAGGCGACTCTCTTGGATTGAGTCAGGAAGCAGTCGATCAGGATGCCGATGTGATCGTGTTTTGTGGTGTAAGCTTCATGGCTGAAAGCGCTGCGGTCCTCTCTCCTGAAAAGACGGTTCTTATGCCGGATGCAGATGCGAACTGTCCCATGGCGGCAATGGTGGATGTGCCATCTCTTCGTGAGATGAAGAAAAAGCATCCTGATGCAATGGTGGTCTGCTATGTTAACACAAGGGCCGATGTCAAGGCTGAAAGTGATATCTGCTGTACATCGGCCAATGCGGTGGAAGTTGTGAACTCATTGGATGCAGATGAGATCATCTTCGTTCCGGACAAGAACCTTGCAGCTTATGTTGCAAAACACACTGAAAAGAAGATAATTCCGTGGAACGGTTACTGCCCTGTACACAACCAGATCCTTGAAGAAGATGCTCTGAAGGCAATGCACGATCATCCGGATGCAGAAATGATAGCACATCCTGAATGCCGCTTTCAGGTACTTGAGGAGGCAGACCACGTGTTCAGTACCACAGGCATGCTGAAGTATGTAAAGAATTCTTCATGCAATGATTTTATCATTTCCACAGAGCAGGGAATAATGCACCAGCTGGAACTTGAGAACCCCGAAAAAATATTCTATCCAGTTTCCAGATTTGCCTTCTGCTCTGACATGAAGATGATCAACCTGGAAGCAGTACTGCGTTCACTGGAGAACATGGAACATGTTGTGACAGTACCGGAAGACATACGTTTGGGTGCAAAACGGTCCCTTGACCGCATGTTAGAGGTCAAACGTAGCAGGTAACGTTGCTTAAAGAGGAAATAAAGATGCGATCCTATCTCGAACTGATGCGTGGCGGCAACTGTGCAATGGCAGCTTTTGCTGCACTGGTCGGTGTCCTGATAGCATACAACATTCTCTCATCAGCAGGTTCAGCTGCATCGCTTTCATTTTACGATGCATCGCTTGTCTTTTTCATTGTCTTTTTCGTCACAGGTGCCGGGAACGGGCTTAACGATTATTTTGATATCGACATAGATACCGTGAACAAGCCTTCAAGGCCGATCCCCTCTGGCAGGGTTTCATTAAAGAGTGCCCTTTATTTCTCTCTCATACTTTTTGGTGCAGGGATCGCAATGGCATTTCTTGTCAATGTGCTTTGTGGCATCATTGCCATGCTAAATTCACTTGTTTTGATACTCTATGCAAAGAGCCTGAAACGAACTCCCTTCTTCGGCAATGCTTCGGTAGGTTACCTTACGGGGTCTACATTCCTTTTCGGCGGTGCAGTTTTCGGCATGGAAGGTCTCCAGGCAGTAGTTGTTCTTTTCCTGCTGGCAACGCTTGCTACCATCGCTCGTGAGATCGTAAAGGACATCGAGGATGTGGAAGGCGACAAAAAAGAAGGTGCAAGAACATTGCCGATCCTTATCGGTTCAAAGAAAGCATCCTATGTGGCAGCAGTTTTTGGTCTTATAGCCATGCTGGCAAGCCCTGTGCCCTATCTTCAATCAATACTGAACGAAAGATACCTTTTCGTTGTGGCAATTGCAGACATCTTCTTCCTCATAGCGGTCTATCAGATACTTGGAAAGAATGATGCTGCACGCTCTTCTAAATTATTTAAGTTCGCAATGCTCTTCGCATTGGTCTCGTTCATCGTTGGTGCTTAATACTCACTTTCTGTCGTTACTTTTCGAAGGCGTGTGCTTAAGGTATTCCTGTAGCATCATTGGAAATGTTGTTGCAGGTACGAACCTGACTCCAAGTTGTTCTGCCCATTTCTGGATCCCGTAATCACTTGCAACAACTGCAGCATCCAGCTCCTTTGCAAGCAGCAGCACATCAATGTCCGGTGCGCTGTCAAGGATTCCATATCGAAGTGCTGAACGGTACTTGTTCCTGAACTTGCCTACTATGCCACCAATAAGCTCGCGATCGATCACATTATCCATGTCATAGCCCGCATCCATTTCGGGGTTGACAGAAAGGCATTGTACGGAAGCTTCCCTGATGGCTTCTTCTGCCACGTTCATGCCTTTGTTGATACGCTCGCGCATGTATGCAACATACTCGTGGAAAATATGGGATGGTATCTTCACATCATGCCTGTCCGGTGTTTTTTTGACAAGCCATGTATCTATCTTTGCAATGACCTCATCGTCACAATCGTTGTTCTTTGCAAACTCATGAAGTTCCTTGTATACGGACGGGAATGGAACATAACAGCTTATCTGTAGATGGAGCCTTGATTCTGCTATCAGTTCCAGTATTGTACGCATCCCCTCGCAAAGATCCTCAATCCCCATCATTTCCCGAGTCTGAAGGTCGGTCAGAGCGGTAGTATCTATTACAAATCTTTGTCTTAACGTTGTTACTCCCCCTTGAGTGATACAATATCTGTATTTAGGCTCTTATTCTTTTTTCCCTCAGTCTTCATTCTCTTCCGATCCTGATGATCTTGAGAACATGCAGGCGGTTTCTACATACATCTCCATCTCACTTTTTGATGTAGAGGGTCTGATGCGTGACATTGCTTTCCTGAAATGTGATGTTTGAAGCACTATTCTTCCGGCTGCTTCATAAGCTTCTTCCTTTGTCATTTTCGGTTTGATGTTCTCTCTTAATGCCATCATTGCAGCTTCCCTGCAAACCGCTTCGATATCTGCACCAACATAACCTTGTGTCATATCAGCAAGTTCGGAAGGGCTGATATCATCTGAAAGAGGTTTGCCGGCAAGATGGATGTTAAAGATCTTGATACGCTCCTCCCTTTCAGGTGCTTTTACATAGATAAGCCTGTCAAAACGTCCCGGTCTTAAAAGTGCAGGATCGATTATGTCCGGACGGTTCGTGGCGGCAACGACCACAATGTCCTTCATTTCCTCTATACCATCAATCTCGGTAAGTATCTGGCTGACAACACGTTCAGTTACCTGTGATTCAAGCCCCATTCCCCTTTTTGGGACCATGGAGTCAAGCTCATCAAAGAAAATAACCGTTGGAGCTGCCTGTTTGGCTTTCCTGAATGTTTCACGGACCGCTTTCTCGGATTCTCCAACGTACTTGCTGAGAAGTTCTGGTCCCTTTATACTGATGAAATTAGCCTCACTTTCGTTTGCAACAGCCTTTGCCAGAAGTGTCTTTCCTGTTCCAGGTGGTCCGAAAAGCAGTATGCCTCTTGGCGGGCTGGTGTTCAGGCTTTTGAACATCTCCGGGTATTTCAGAGGCCATTCCACAGCTTCGATGAGTTCCTGTTTTGCCTGTTCCAGTCCACCGATGTCATCCCACATGACATGCGGGACCTCTACGAACACTTCCCTGAGTGCAGATGGTTCGATGTTCCGGTGCGCTTCGATAAAATCAGCTTCAGTGACCTCCAGCTGTTCCATTATCTCGGCTGGGATCTCCTCCTCTATGCTGATCATGGGGAGCATCCTGCGAAGGGCATGCATTGCTGCTTCCTTGCATAAGGATGACAGGTCTGCTCCTACAAAACCATGGGTCATATCGGCTATCATATCAAGACGCATGCTCTTTTCTATAGGCATTCCACGGGTATGGACGTAGAGTATCTGCAGCCGCCCGCCCCTGTCCGGGATCCCTATTTCGATCTCACGGTCGAACCGGCCACCTCGGCGCAATGCCTGGTCAATGGAATTCGGGCGGTTCGTGGCTGCTATAACTATAACTTTTCCTCTGCTCTTCAATCCGTCCATCAGTGAGAGCAGCTGAGCTACAACTCTTCTTTCCACTTCTCCGACAACGTCATCACGCTTTGGTGCGATGGAATCTATCTCGTCGATGAAGATGATGGAAGGTCCTTCCTTTTCCGCGTTTTCGAAGATCTCGCGGAGCTTCTGCTCGCTCTCGCCGTAGTATTTGGATATGATCTCAGGGCCGCTGATCGGTATGAAGTTTGCTTCACTCTCACTGGCAACCGCTTTTGCTATCATTGTCTTGCCTGTGCCGGGAGGGCCGTAGAGCAGTACTCCTTTTGGAGGATCAACACCGAGCTTGTCAAAAAGTTCCGGATGGCGCAGAGGAAGTTCTATCATCTCGCGCATCAGCCCCAGTTCACGTTTCAAGCCGCCGATATCCTCATAGGACACCCCTTCATTGATATCTGTTTCAGCAATTGGCTTGTCCATTATGATGTGGGTTGTACGACCTACAACAACGGGACCCGGGGGTACTGTTGACTTGACAATAAAGTTAAGAGGATTGTTAACGGTCTCTATCCTGATACGCTGTCCTCTTTCCAGAGGGCGCCCTTCCAGATTACGGTGTATTGAGCGTGAAAGCCTTTCCTGGGCGAAGGCTCGGGTGGGTGCAAGAGTTATTTTTTCGGCTTCCTTTTCAATAACTCTCCTGACAGTTACCTGGTCGTCGATGCCAACACTTGCATTACTTCTCAGGTTGCCGTCGATGCGGATGATCTCTTCCCCATCATCATCAAGGTTTGCCGGCAGGACCCTTGCATAGGTCTTCTTTTTATTCTTTATCTCGATGATGTCCCCACTTACTGCACCAATTCTTTGCATAAGCGCATTGGAAAGTCTGGCGATGCCTCTGCCTGCATCACGGTGGTTTGCTTCTGCAACACGAACAATAAGGTCTTCGGACATATCGATCACCTGTGGTGGGGCATTGAAGGAAAGGCAGTGCCAGGGGCGATGAATGCAAAACCCACTACAGAGTAAATTCTACGGTAATAGTATAAATAAAAGATGATGCAGAAGAGCTTCTGCAAAAGAAAAATAGGTATGAGACCTATCAGATCTCACTCTTTAATTTCTCGACAAGCTCCTGTTTGATGGTAGTGCTGCGGTCTCCGCCACAGACAATGCCGCGCACACCAATGATGGTAGGCTGGATGCGCTTTAATGCAGGTATGTCATCGAACTTGATGGTTCCTGCAATTGCGGTCTCAAGTCCGCGTGCGTGTGCATCGTTAACGAACTCAACAAGGTCCTCTTCGTTCATGAACTCGAAGGTGGAGCGACCGTCTTTGACACCAGTGTCGACCATAACGAGGTCTACACCTGCTTTCTCTCCAATGGCAGGGAGTAACTTCGGATTGATGGAGTCGATACGCTCATAGTCGGAATATCCACAGGCAACGACCTTGATATCCATTCCTTTTACGGATTCAGCGATACCGGTCATCATTTCAAGTGCCTGGTCTTCGGTCTTTACGTCATAGAGACCGATCTTCACATAGTCCGCACCTGCAGATGCAGCCCCATATGCGGCAAGTGCTGCGGTGCCAGGCTTGAAATTAAAGTCACCGAGTGCGGCACTGATAGGTCTTTTACCCTCAATTGCCTCCTTCACATCTCTGATGACCCATGGGAAATTTGCACCTAATGAGCCTTCCTTTGGGTTCTTGATATCAATTACATCTGCTCCGCCATTGAGTGCAGATATCGCTTCTTCAGTGTTAATAGGACTTACGAGTAATTTCATATATTGGCCTCTTTTTTATAGGATGAATTAAAGTATCGATTAAATATGTTTCGAATCGTCTTTGTATTTGATGTATATAATCATAATGCTGTTCATGCACAAGGCGGGGACCGTCGCATGTACCGGCCGGTACATGAGTCCAGTATGCTATGCACAACATCGGACCCTGTGGAGATCGTTCGCAGTCTCAGGCCGGCAGATGTGTATATTGCAGACCTTAACCGCCTTCAGGGGCAGGGGGCACCGGATATCAACTTTGATGTTATCAGGGCTGTTTCAGACCAGACAAATGTCATGCTGGATGCGGGGTTATCTTCTTTTGAGGATATCCTGTCCGTAATAGACCTTGCAGACCACCCCGTACTGGGGACGGAGACAGCTTCACTTGACACGATATCGAAGGTAGCTTCACAATACCCTTCCAGGGTAAATGTCAGTATCGATAAAAAGGATGGTGTGATCCTCTCTTCAGACCCTTCTATGCCCAAAGATCCACTTGAGATAGTTGAGATGCTCAACGGTCTTGATATCAATGATGTCATATTCCTTGACATGGATATGGTGGGAACGTCAGCGGGTTTTGATGCACAATTTTTAAGTCTGATAGCAGATGTTTGTGAACACGACGTCCTTCTAGGCGGAGGCGTAAGGGGCTTAGAAGACATCGGACAGCTTGAGGATATAGGTATTAAAGGCGCATTGGTGGCTACAGCTTTACACAATGGCTCTATCCCTGTTACAATGTTACAATAAAATTACAAATTTATATCTAAACTTACAATAAACAGATAAAAACTGAAAATTACATATCTGGTGATAATATGGCAGAAGATAATACAGTAGAAGATAATACGAATGTTGCTGAAGGCGAAGAGTACATGGAGATCAAGATGGCAGGCGGCTGGTATCTTACCATGACCCTTGCAAAAAGCGAGAAGTATGACAGTGAATATGTTGAGGTCGCAAAGGAAAGAAGCGGTCAGAAAAGGAGCCGCTTTAACATAAATCCGAAATACGCACGTGAACTTGGTGAGACACTCATAAAGTTCGCAGATGCGAACGGTCTTTAACTTTCCATGATCGATGTGATTGCCTGCAACACATCGTTCTCTATTTCTTTAAGGTCCCTGTCGGTATCGATTATAACGAACCTTTCAGGTTCTTTCTCTGCAAGCTGAAGGTAATTTTTTCTGACTCCATTTAATAGCTCGATCTTCTCAAACTTTGTCTGTTCCCCTCTTTTTCCACAGCGTCGGACCGCAATTTCCGGATCAATATCAAAAAGGATCGTAAGGTCAGGGACCACTGTCCATCCTTTATGGATCTGCTGCACCCACTCCATGGGCTTATCGAATTTTTCCCTGAGTGTAACGCCCTGGTATGCATATCTACTGTCTGAATACCTGTCTGAAATTATTATCTTTCCTTCTTCAAGTGCCGGACGTATCAGGGTTGCAATATGGTTTGCATGGTCTGCGGTGAAAAGCATCAGCTCTGCAAGGTGGTCTGTATTGGATTCAATAGCTTTGTAGACAGCGTCCCCTATCCAGCTTGTGGTAGGTTCCCTTGTGAACACGGCATTGGAAAAGGAAGGATGTGAGTTCAAAAAACGTGTGATTGTGGATTTACCCGATCCATCGATACCTTCCAGTGTTATGAGCTTTCCTTTCATGAGTGCCAAATGTCCTTCGGTCCTATTAACTTTATATCCTTCGAACTTATTTCCTTTAATTGTATGTTCATAGGCCTGGTATCCTTTGACCTTATGTCCTGGAAGTATCTTCACTACCGCATTGGGGACATTTTATGGGAAAGAAGTTAGGGTCTGCCTGAAATACAAAATCACACATATTACATCTGAAATATACCATTGACTGGTCGATATCTTCCATTTATATCACCTTAATATTTTAGAAGTAATACTAAGATTGAACAGTAAACAATATTAATATATCGCTATTTCAATAATATCACAGGCAGGTATTGAAAATGACAAAAATAGGAGTTATACTGCGCGGAAAATATGGGTCAAGGCTTGTCGAGACCGTGCGTTCGAAGACCGATATGGAAGTCATAGTGGCAGAGCTTCCTGCTTATCTTCCGGATTTCATAGATGAACCCGATGAGTTCTTTTCCGGGCTGGACTTTGATACAAAAGTATTCGATGCTGACATCATAATCACTTATTCCCTTCATCCTGATATCACACCCCAGATAGCCCGCATGGCAGGCAAGGCCGGTGTACGTGCCCTGATAGTGCCCGGAGGTGCTTCAAAGGCGCCTGTTAAGGAACTGGAAGATATATCAAAGGAATATGGTATCTTCATAGAGGTCGATGAGATCTGCTGTAATGTAGCATCCGACCCTGCTACTGATGATTTCACCTGTTTCTTTGGAAACCCTGTACTTGATGTCGAAATAAAGGACGGGATGATCGCAAAAGTGAATGTGATACGGGGTGCCCCATGCGGCAGTACCTGGCACCTGGCAGAGGCTCTTGTAGGCATTCCTATCGAAGAAGCCGGTCCGAAGGCAGGTCTTATAGTTTCCCAGTATCCCTGCCGCGCGGTCAGGGGGAACATGGGGGGTATACATGAATCTTCGGAGATGCACAAACAGGAAATAGAGGCTGCCATAAAACGGAAACTGGCTTCAGCTAAAGATTGAAGGACGAAAAAGCAGAAGCAAAAAGCAGAAACCTGAAAATAAAGCCAAAAAGCAAAACTAAAAAACTAAAAATAAAGATGGCAGGATTGGTCCCCTGCCCTTTATGTCATTTGTTCTGAAGTTTCATACGTTGTCCAAGGATGCATTTTCCACCGCGGTGACCGCCAAGGGGGTTAAATGTTGTTCCCAGTGAGTTCATGCACCTGGCCATGACCGCAGCTCCTCTTGCAAGACCGTCATCCACGAAGACAACGTTCTCTTCGATCTTGTTGTTCATGCCGAGCTCGTCCAGATATTTCAATGCCAGTTTAGCCTTGTCACCACTGATACCAGCACGCCCGGTAATTCCGATGCTTGTCTCAGGATATACGAGTCCTTCTTCCTTTGCGACCTTGACCAACCGGTAGATGACCTGTGCCATGACCTCATCTATCACTGCAAAGAGGACTTTGAGGCCGTACTTGTTATAGATCTCCCCACCTAACATTGACAGTTTATCCATGTCGGATCCATTGTCCCCGACATCGCATCCTATAAGCACAACTCCGATATCCTTTGCAGCTTTAGGGTTTACAGGTACGCTGCCATATCTATTCCGGTTTTCCGGTACTTTTTCTATGATGATGTGATCAAGAACCTTCTTTGCGTATTCCTTGATGTTCTTGCCCTTAAGCAGCATTGTAAGCTTGTCTGTATGAATATCATTAAAGACATCCAGGGCAGTTCCAAGCCTGTTATCTACCGTTTCCGTGCCTTTTATCATCGCATCGGGTATTGCTCCTGCATATCCACAGAAGTTACCAATGGTCTTTGCATAGGGTTTGTCAGGACTGATTATCCTGCCATCAAGGGTCGTTCCAAAGTCCATGGACATACATGGGTTGCGGAAGTCCACATCCACCCATTTGGCACCTTCTTTGATACCTGCGGTAGCGAGTTCTCCTTCCATCTCATTGGCAACGATCTCAACACCGGTGGCACCGGTAGGCGGTAGTACACTGGCAACAGCCCCATCGAAGAACACTTTGTCCAGTTTACTATGTTTCTGGAACTTTTCCGGGAGGTTATCCACACTCATAGGTGGTGTCATGTGCTTTGGTGGCACTCCTGCGATCAAACATCCATCTGCAAGGGCCTTGATGAACTCTCCGACTTCCTCGGGTGCATCAAATCCGGCAACAACTCCTGTTGAGCGCACAACGAAACTGATGTCTGTTTCGATGTCAAGGTGAGCACTTTTCACAGCTTCCAGCAATGTTTCACTGACAAGCTCAGAAACTGATTCCCGGGTGAGCTCCACTCCGTTCAGTGTCTTTCCGAAAACAGTTTCATTAGCTTTTGGTGGTCTGACGTCCCTCGTCATTTTAACCGTCTTTGTAACATGGTATGTCTTTCCTTCATCCATATTGGTGGCTGTCAGAATACACTTGGTGGTGGTGTTCCCTACCTCCACGGAAGCTACGATGAAGAAAGGCTTTGAACTTGATTTAAGGTCAAGGAGCCTGACCCCTGGATTTGCTGCGAATCTTGGTTTATGGGACATTATATCATCTTCCGGTAATTATCATATAAGTTTGTTCAATCTTTCAACAAGCTGTTCTTTCTGGAATGCACCCACTATCTGTCCGGCCGGTTTTCCATCTTTGAATACCAGAAGTGTGGGAATAGCTGTGATATTGAACTTTCTTGCGCTCGTCTGGTTCTCATCAGTGTTCAGTTTCCCGAAAACGATCTTGCCTTGCATCTCTCTTGCGAGGGCATCAATGACAGGTACCAGTTTTCGGCATGGTCCACACCATTCTGCCCAGCAATCGATAACTACAACTGGATATTTTGATATGAGTTCATCAAAGTTCGCATCTGTGGCATGCATGGGACTGTCCGGGAATGACCTTGTTTCAAGGTTATTTTTGATCTGTTCCAATCGTTGTTGTCTGATCTTTTCTAAATCATCCATTGTGCTCACCTGATCTGCCTGTGAGAACAGTTCTAAATTTTGTAATAACATTAATATTTGATATGGTATTATAATCTACCATGTACTTTCACACGTTTGCAGATTAATGTTGTGAAATGATTTAAAGTTTTGTATGGTTATTCGCAAAACCCACACAACCACTTATTGTGTTCAGAATAGCCTTTTTATAATGTTTATTCAAAGATCGAATATGGTGTTTTCATGAAAGACAAGGGTGAAAATAAAAAGATGGACCGGTCACTCTTTGACCAGAAATGCATAACCTGTGGTACATGGATGGCAAGTACTGAAAAGAAAGCCAATGAAATCACAACTATCACATATTCCTGCCCGGAATGTGGTCTTACATATACGGTCGATAAATGACTGGTATTACGAATTGGTCTTTGGACCAGCTTCTTGAAATAGATCCTTTCGATCTTGAAAACCTTGTAGCTTTTCTTTTCAGGAATATGGGGTATAAGGCAAATGTAACTTCGCGATCAAAGGATGGTGGGGTGGATGTAGAGGTAAAGCTTGAGCATTTTGGTCTTTCCCATCGCTGGCTTGTCCAGGTAAAACGTTACCTTAATCCTGTAGGTGTAAAAGAGGTCAGGGAATACAGCAGCCTACGTTATAGGGAAAAAGTCGATGGGGTCATAATAGTCACGACTTCCACGTTTACTGAAGATGCATACCGGGAAGCCACAGAACACAATGTAAAGCTTATTGAGGGTCAGCTATTGGTCTCGATGCTCAATCATTATTGCGGTGATGCAGCTAAGAACGTTTCAGATGGAGTTGAAAAGAACAGTATCACATCAGGCGGTGCTGTCCTTAAGACCGGTGAATCTGTTCACCTAAGGGAGCCTGCGACCGTTGAGGGCACACGACTCACACTGGTCATTACTAACAGGAACATCTATTTTGAACAGAATTCAGGTGGTCTGTTCTCAAAAAAGCCGGAGATATCACGTCGCATAGAGGTCAGGGACCTTGTTGGGTTTTCAAATCTAAAAAAGGACATCCTTCTTGTAGTGGGGAAAAAGAAGTTCGAAGTGATCCGTATCCAGCCAAAGGATATCTTGAAGGTGTTGAACGTGCTTGAGCAATTAAAGACCGATTACATGAGGGGTGAGTCACTTCTCCGGCTGGAGCAGGCAAAAAATAATTTCGTTATCCTGACAAACCGCAGGCTTGCCACCATTGCACTCGGGGGGGAAGAGAGCCTGGAACTTAAGTTGAAGAATATTGTTGGGTCGGAAGTAGCGGGATCCGGGATGTTTAGCAGGCAGAAGCTCATTATTTCAGAATTTTGTGAGGCTGTCAAAAAACATGTATTTGAAGTAAATGATGCAAAAGGATGGAAAAATCAGATAGATGAGGCTGTGCGTTCAGCCTGATCCGGACATGTAATACTATTTTTTTTCTTATAATTGTATCATTTTGGGAAAAGGCCGCCATGTTTCTGGTAGACTATAGCCTTTGTGATGAATAGTGCAACGATACCAATGGAAATTCCTATCAGGATGACCATAACCGCATTTCCTTCATCTGCAAACTTCAACATGCTGTTGAAAAGGAAAGCACTGATCAATATGCCTCCCAGTACAACGTAGGCAATTGGGGATCTGTAAAGTTTTTCAATCATATTTCTTCGCCACTTCGTATTCTATGATATCCTATTTTATTGTTATCCATGGTCAGATATCTGGATGTTCTTCTATAGGACTTCGTTTTAGAACGCCTTCGATATATTCTATCTTATGTATCCTTTCGATGGTCATGAAATCGAATATAAGCTCAATATCGTCCGGATATGAGTTTTTAACATAAAGAGGGTGGAAAGGTTCCAAATCCTGCTGTGAGACATAGAACATATCTTCCCCAAAAAGAACAATGTGTCTCAGGTCGTATTTCTCAAAAGTCTGGATTACGAACTCTTTTGACATTGGAGGCGTTGCAAATTCGAAGTCATCTTCGTTCATCTCGATGGAAGCTTCGAATGCAGGCTCAGTTCCTGTTCCAGACATTTGTTTCCCGTATATTTTTGCCTTTTTAATCTTCATCCTCACAGAGGTCAGTGTGGGGATTTATGTCACACCCTGTACATGGGAGGCACATGGTCTTGAACACATCTGCACGAAGTCCATTCTCGTCCAGGATCTTGCGAAGCAATCTTGTAAGCTTAAGCAGCCTTTCTTTTGAAGGCCTTTCAATGAAAACCTCCCCTTCACGCAAAGGGTGCTTGCTTGCAGGTCGAAGTATAGGCACTACTCCTATGGAAACAAGCTCAAGGATACCTTTTTCCACAGCTTCATCTGTCTCTCCCAGGCCGATGATGAAATTGGCACATACTTTGTTCTTGCCGAAAACCTCGACGGCTCCCTTAAGTGCCTGTAATATCTCTTCCATGTCCTGTCCTGGGCAGACCTCTTTGTAGAGTTCCCTGTCCATCGTTTCAACGTTGTACTTGATCTCGTCAGCACCTGCTTCTTTTAGAAGCCTGTTCGAATCAGGGGTTGGATACACTGCAACACCAATAGGAACGCCGTATTTCTTCACAGCATTGACTACCGTGAGGGCTCTTTCAAGCTCTTTCTCCACTGATTCATCAACACCGGTGGTGATGGATATGGCTTTCATCTTGCCGGTGGCGTTTGCCTCACCGATCAGATTTACGACCTCTTCAATGGTCTTGACCTTGCCGTTGAGCTTTGGAACCGGACAGAACTTACAATCGAAGATACATTTCTCTGTCATGTTTATATAAGCCTGGTCAGGGCAATGGATAAGCTCTTCCTCGATCTCTCCCCTTGCGATCTCCTTACCATCTCTCATTATAACGATGTCATCTCCATCGGCAACTGCTTTGAGAGGTGATTCCTTGTTCAGGGCAAGCCTGACTCTCTGGTCACCGGAGCGGAAGAAAAATGCTGTCTTACCTGCTCCCGGCCCTGCGGTCGGGACTGTGATCTTCCCCAGCAGGGATGGTTCTATATCAAGGCTACCCACGGCAATAAGCTCGGCTTTTGTTTCTGGTCTCATCATATCTCCATCTTTTTCCGGATATCAATTTGGATCTTAATTATGTATAGATGACAAATTACCATTTGCCTATTATATATGCTTCTTTCCGGTATATTTTGCCACTTTCTGGATTCAATTACTCACTCTTTTTGCGGATCGAGAGTATGCCTGCCAAGAACAGTACGAATCCCAATCCCCAAAAAAGCCCGTTCAAGGCCAATGCTATTGCGAGCAGGATAAAGCCCAGTGCCAGAGTTCCCTGCTCATTTAATGAGCTTTTCATCATGTTGACCCTGCCAGTGGTAATAAGATATGCAGAGCTGAAGTACAATATCGAAGTGATCAGATATAGTGTTCCGGTGTAGTAATTCTGATAAAATACTATCATTGAAACGGCAATTGTCAGGAAAATGGTTGCTACAACTGGAAGCAGTATTTTCCAAACCTTGTTCTGATCGCCTTTGGTCCCATTCCTTGTATATTCCACAATAATATGTTGTTCGATGATGCTATAAAAGAATTTTTAGCAACTTGTTCTATTGTCAGAATTCAGACCGGAAAAAGAAAAAAAATGGTTACACATGGATGAAACGAACGGGGATGGAATGTGGGAAAAAGGGGGATGAAGGGAGGGGAAGGAAAGGCTTTAGAGCAGCCTTTCCAGATCCTCATCGACGGTTGTATTTGGTGCGATGTTGAAGTTCTCAACAAGGACGTTCAGGACATTCGGAGAGACGAATGCCGGAAGCGTTGGACCAAGTGTTATGTTCTTGACACCAAGGTGCAGCAGTGCGAGCAATACCAGGACTGCTTTTTGTTCATACCATGCGATGTTGTATGAGACCGGCAGTTCATTGATGTCCTCAAGTCCGAAAGCTTCGGCAAGCTTCTGTGCGATGACCACAAGGGAGTATGAGTCATTACACTGTCCTGCGTCGAGTACTCTTGGAATTCCATCGATATCTCCAAGGTCAAGCTTGTTGTAGCGGTATTTTGCACAACCTGCTGTCAGGATGACCGCACTTTCGGGGAGAGCTTCTGCGAATTTGGTGTAGTAATCCCTTTCTTTGTGCCTTCCGTCACAACCTGCCATAACTACGAAACGTGTGATCTTTCCGCCCTTTACAGCTTCTACGATCTTGTCTGCGACAGAGAGAGCTGCACTGTGGGCAAATCCTCCGATCAGGGTACCATCTTCCAGTTGTTCCGGAGACTTGCACTTCTTTGCCTGCTCGATGAGGGCAGAGAAGTCCTTTGCACCGTTCTCATCTGCATCGATGTGTTTTACACCATCAAAACCGACAATACTGGTAGTATAGATCCTGTCAATGTAGCTTTCCTTTGGAGGGACGATACAGTTGGTTGTCATCAGTATAGGACCGTTGAACTTTTCGAACTCGCTCTTTTGTGCCCACCATGAACCGCCATAGTTTCCGACGAAGTTATCATATTTCTTGAATGCAGGGTAGTAATTTGCAGGCAGCATCTCACCATGGGTGTAGACATCAACGCCTGTTCCCTTGGTCTGCTTGAGGAGCTGTTCCATATCCTTGAGGTCATGTCCACTGATGAGGATTCCCGGATTGTCCTTGACGCCAAGATAGACCTCGGTAGGTTCAGGATTGCCGTAGGTTGTTGTGTTTGCCTCGTCCAGCAATGCCATGACCTTTACACCGTATTCTCCACATTCTAGGACCAGTCCGACAAGTTGGTCAACTGAAAGGGTATCGTCAAGGGTTGCAGCAAGTGCTCTTTCTGTGAATGCAAAGATCTTGTCATCGCTGTAACCAAGTACGTTAGCATGGTGTGCATAGGCTGCAAGACCTTTAAGCCCGTAGGTGAGTATTTCCCGCAACGACCTTATGTCTTCGTTCTGTGTCGCAAGGATGCCTGTGTTCGTGGTCCTGAGGACTTCAGGAGTGACGATCGCGGCACCCGGGATCTCAAATCTGGTCTCCGGATCAGACATGCCGAGTGTGGCTTTGACCTTGTCACCGAATGAAAGATCCTTTGCTTCTCCAAGGTCGATGTTCCTTGTAACAAGATTACGCTTGACTCCATCCCTGATCTCAAGTCCTTCCCTGATGTATTTCTGGAAGTCCTTTGCGCTGAAGTTTACATTAGTGATGGTTGAGAAAAGCCCGTTCATGATGAACTGATCTACTTTCTCATCGGTGATTCCGTTGTCACGTGCTTTTGCATTGTAGTATGCAATACCTTTTAGGATGTAGGTTAGCTGGTCCTGAAGGTCTGCAACTTCCGGTTTCTTACCACATGCTCCTGTTTTGGTACATGCCTGTCCGCCTACGGTTTCTTCACATTGATAGCAATACATTTTTTGATCTCTCCTTTTTGTTGTAATGATTGGATGGTTGGTATCTTTAGGATATTAAGTACATTAAAGATACTCGTATATATATCCCCAGTTTCTTGTTGGATACCTGCTATCAAAACAAGTTTTCATGAAGCGATGTTTTCATCCTTGTGAGAACCTATTTATAGAAATGAACAAATCTACCCGAAAATGATCCTATTTTTGTTTCGGAGCAAACAATATGATATCTCCTGAGATCCTTGTCGTCTTCTTCAGCCTTGCAGCAGCTGCAACCTGGGGTGCTGCGGATTTTGGTGGTGGTTTTGCGACAAAACGTGCCAGTGTCTATTCTGTTGTAATAATAACACAGGCAGTAGGTCTTGTTCTTTTGCCATTTCTTGCATTATATTTCTCAGAAGAGTTCCCGCCAATGAATGGTATGTTCTGGGGATTTGTTGCAGGTGTTGCCGGGAGTTTTGGTCTTCTGGCACTCTATCATGCGCTTTCCATGGGCAAGATGGGAGTCGCAGCCCCGGTATCTGCCGTGGTGACCGTTGCTTTGCCCGTGATCTATGGTGCTATCAATGAAGGTTTGCCTGCAGGGCACCAGATAGCAGGTTTTGTGTTGGCTATTGCAGCCATGTGGCTTATCGGCAGTACCGGCGAGAAAGGGGCTATCAAAAGACAGGACCTGGTCTATCCGTTGCTGGCAGGTGTTGGATTTGGTCTCTTCTTCATATCTGTCGACCTTTTCAGTGAATCGGCAGTTTTCTGGCCTCTTACGGTTGCAAAGATCTCTGCTGTTGTGGTTATCCTGGGATTTGCCATGCTCAGAAAATCAGCAACTTTACCTTCAAAGGCAGTCCTCCCTTTAATAATACTTGCAGGAGTTTTTGATGCTACAGGGAACCTTTTCTTTGCACTGGCTTCGCAGGTGGGCAGACTTGATATTGCGACCGTGATCGCATCTCTGTACCCTGGAAGCACAGTTCTACTTGCATGGATCATCCTGAAAGAACGTCTCTCATCAATGCAATGGATAGGGGTTATACTTGCTTTGACTGCGATTGTATTGATCTCTTTGTGAACATCGAAGATTTCAATATCTGAACAGCCACGGTTAGCTACAAAGATTACATAAGTTAGCCATATACAATATTATTTATACTTAAAATAACAACATAGTAGCAAGGGCAATGTATGGGGGTTGCAGGTGGGGTACGGTTGGGTTTTCTCAATTAAAGATTTCCATTTGCTGGCATGCATCGGTCTGACTTAAAGAATATAATGTGTAATATTTGGGGACTAAGAATATGGCAGATACACCTGAAAATCTGGTAGATGCGTATAAGTATCAATATCTTTTGAGCAACATGGTTTTATTCAAACCACAGAAGGGAAATGACCCTGCTGTCGTTTTCTCTTCGATAGTGAATGATGATGGAACCATCAAACGAAGGCGTCTTTATCGGATATATTCCGGACACGGGTATAACCGACCTAACTGATATTTCAGGATAGATAGCTTAAAAGATAAAATTTGGAATAAATGAGGTATAATAATGGAAGATACAACTTTGCTCTATGTACAGCCAAATGCTGAGGATTCCTCTGCAATTGCATTTTCTATCAGCATTAGTGCTGATGGCAAGATTGACAGCAGTAAACTGTTAACACTGGATATGAACAAACAGGATAATTCCTGATCCTCCATTATTTTTTAAAATTCATCCTGTGGAACCATCCATTCAGGAACTCCCCTGAATGGATATATCTGTTGTTTTTTTGTTAGATCTTTAATTTTATAGTAAATATTGAATAACTTAAGGTTTAGCAATTCAAGATGGTATGGCGTGAAAATCTAATGAAGGACGCGGAAAAAGAGTAAATCTTTAGCCAACCTGTTGATCAGGCTGACCTTTTCAAAACAACTATTCGTTATGGGGGCTTTTCGGGATCATCATCAATCTCCACAAAGTCCATTGATATCGTTCCCCATGGTGAGCTTGAGAGTTCCAACCTGAAGTTTGAACTTCGTCTCATTTGTACCACCTTCTTTTATTCCCAATTACAAATTGGTTATTATTGTATTTATATATGACCCGCAATAAAAAAGAAATACGTTTACTCATAATGTATATTTATCTTTATATTCAATTTGCGCAAGTATAAATTGTATTTCATGGGCTCGATTTTTACAGGATATGAAAGTCCGGATAATCTCAAAAAAGGTAGCTAAAAAGCAGGGTGTTATCTGGGTATTAACAGGACATTTGCTGTAAAAACGTATTATGGTCCAATTCTTTTCCCTTTTCCCCTTTTAATTGTGAAATTTGCCCTGACACAAAAATTCTCTTGTTGATAGATGGTCAGCCAGATCATGTCTTGCTATAGTTGACACCTAATTTTCCCACAAGTTCAGCCATTGCATTGAGTGTCTCATAACCCTGCACACTGATCTGGTATTCGCCCCGTTCACCGCGTTGCCTGATCACCCCCTTACTCTGCAGTTTTTCCAGATGGAAAAGGAGATTTCCGCCGCGGAGTTCGGTGAGCTTCGAAAGTTCGGTGAATGATCTTCCTCCATTGTATAATGACTTTAAGATCCTGACACGTACTGCGCTGCTTAACGGATCACCGATCAGGTTGGATACCTGTTCTTCATGGAGGTCCCGCACCTGCAATTGCATGTCGGTCTCATTTTTGTATACTCCTATTGTCTGCAGCATCCCTATCTGCTGGTCGAAGTATCCTTGAGCCTTCCCTATACAGTTGGAACAGTGATCGAATGGTGCCATCTTCTTCACTTTATCAAAGTTACTGCGCATCTTTTCGATATTATCCTCAGTCACCTGTCCAGTTCTGGTATAGTCACCCAACTCTTCAAAAAAATGAACTAGATGTGGAATGCATTTTGTCTGCATAGGGCATTCCTTCTCTTCGTTCCCGATGAGCTCGTAGGCGTTTTCCAAAGATCCATTGATCATCTCTACAGCGCATTGGTTCCTGAACTCATTGAATAGTGAATTGGTCTGACTTCCCGCAACTTCGCCTCTGAAACGGTTTAGTTCACTGCGAAGCCCTGCAATTTCTTCATGGAGCAGGGTAATCTCTTCTGCTATCAATTTTTTCTCGCTCATTATTTCATGCTCTCCAGGATGGATCTGTTCTGTGGCTGGTTAGAAATGTGTACTTCGATGATTGTTAGTATAGTTTTCTAACGGTCTACTATATTAATATACATGTATTAAGTATCTGTGGTGATCAACATGGTAACACTTACAGAAGACATGAAAGAAGCAATCAGTACAATACAGGTATTTCCTGTTGCCACTGCCTCAAAAGAGGGAGTTCCAAACGTTGTTCCGATCGGTTTTGTCTCCTTGGTCGATGACAGTACTATCTGGATCGCAGACAACTTCATGAAAAAATCACTTTCAAATGTCATGGAGAATCCAAAAGTCTCTATATATATCTGGGGTCCAAAGACAAAAGGCTCTTTCCAGATCAAAGGCGATGTCGAATTAAAGACAAGCGGACCGGAGTTTGAGAAGATGCAGGAGATCGTTCATTCCAAAATGGTACAGGCTCCGGCAAAAAGTCTTCTTGTTATGAAGATCACAGATGTCTATGACTGCTCCCCGGGTCCGAATGCAGGAGAAAAGCTGCTTTAAATCAAATTTTCTTCCTTTTTGTCTCCACAAGGGTGCCATCATTTCCTCTACTGCACATCCCATCCCTTGTGGAGTTCCCTCTCTTTTTTGCCTTCATCTTTGTCTTTCCACAACCAGTACATGTTGAGCTGCTGGGACAACCCAACATATTAATATTAAGTACTTGATTTCTATCAGTCATATTAGAATACACTATGTTATTATCCCAATTATCTGAGGAACCTATAATGATCACTAAAGACGAGGTAGAACACGTAGGGTGGCTTGCTCGCATCGAGATCGATGATGCGGACGCCGAGGACTACGCTGTGAAGTTAAGTTCTGTATTGGATTATTTCGGTCAGCTGGATGAGGTGGACACTGAAGGTGTCGAGCCTACCTATCATGTGGCAGATATAATGAACGTCTTCAGGGAAGATGTTGTCACACCATCCCTTGACCAGAAGGATGTGCTTGAGAACACTGCAGCCGAGAAAGATGGTTACATCAAGGCACCGAGGATCATTTGAGGTGGAATGAATGGCTGAATGGTTGAGCATATCAGATGTTAAAAGGAAGATCTCCGAGAGTTCTGCAGAAGAGGTTACAGCTGCATATCTTGAAACGATCGGAAAGAGCAGGATCAATGGTTACACGTGTACCTATGACGGTGCACTTGAGATGGCAAAAATGGCCGATAAGGGCGAGGGTGAAGGACTGCTTGCCGGTGTACCTATTGCTATCAAGGATAACATTTCTACAAAGGGACTTGCAACGACATGCAGCTCAAAGATACTGGAAGGCTATGTGCCACCTTATGATGCACATGTCATTGAGCGGTTGAAGGCAGAAGGTGCTGTCATACTCGGTAAGACGAACATGGATGAGTTCGCAATGGGGACATCCACTGAATCAAGCTGCTACGGTGTTACAATGAACCCATGGGACCTCGAGAGAGTGCCTGGTGGTTCATCCGGTGGCAGTGCTGCTGTTGTGGCAGCAGGCGAGGCTCCGATCTCACTTGGTTCCGATACAGGCGGTTCAGTTCGCTGTCCTGCCGCATTCTGCGGTGTTGTGGGACTCAAGCCAACATACGGCGCTGTCTCGCGTTACGGTCTTATTTCCTATGCTAACTCCCTTGAGCAGATCGGCCCAATGGCAACATCTGTTGAGGATATTGCTACTGTCATGGATGTAATAGGCGGATACGATCCGCGTGACAGTACTTCCATTAATCGGGAGATCGGCTATCGTGATGCACTTGTTGACGATGTCAAGGGTCTGAAGATCGGTGTTCCTGATGAGTACTTCGGGGAAGGTGTTGACAGCGGAGTTGAGAAATCCGTCTGGGACGCTATCAGCAAGTACGAGGAAATGGGTGCAACATGGGAGAAGGTTTCCATGCCCAACACAAAATACGCTCTTGCAGCTTACTATACAATTGCCATGAGCGAAGCATCATCCAACCTTGCGAGGTTTGATGGTACACGCTATGGTCCAAGGAACGATGGTGAAAACTGGCATGTGATGGCATCAAGAACACGTGCCGAATTCTTCGGAAAAGAAGTTCAGCGCAGGATCCTGCTTGGAACATACGCTCTCTCTGCCGGATACCAGGACAAGTACTATCTCAAGGCACTGAAAGTGCGCACCCTTGTCAAGCAGGACTTTGATAAAGCATTATCCAATGTGGATGTCCTGATGGGCCCGACAATGCCAATGCCTGCATTTAAGATCGGTGAGAAGATCGAGGACCCATTGTCCCAATACCTGGCCGATGTGAACACTGTCCCAATGAATCTTGCAGGAGTTCCGTGTATCTCGGTTCCATGTGGCTCTTCTGATGGTCTGCCGGTAGGCTTACAGATCATAGGAAATCATTTCGACGAGGCAACCCTTATCCGTGCAGCATATTCGTTCGAGAAAAATACCGATCATAATAAAGCACGTCCTGCAGAGGTGGTCTAAATGGTATATGAAAATCCGGATGGTGTAAGGATCGGACTTGAGGTCCACGTTCAGTTGAACAAGCTCAACACAAAGCTTTTCTGTGGATGTTCCACGGATTACCATGATTCTGAACCGAACACTCACGTGTGTCCTGTGTGTCTGGGGTTGCCCGGCGCATTGCCAGTTATCAATGAAAAGGCTGTGGAGTATGCAATGAAGATCGGACTTGCACTTGGCTGTGACATTGTTGAACAGACCCAGTTCCACAGGAAGAATTACTATTATCCTGATCTTCCAAAAGGGTTCCAGACCACACAGTACGATTTTCCAATAGCTGGTGACGGAAAGGTCGTTATTGAGGGCGAGGACGGGGAGCATGTGGTGAGGATCACCCGTGCGCACATGGAAGAGGACCCTGGTCGTCTGATGCACATGGGAACCATTGAGAAATCAAAGGGCACACTTATCAATTACAACCGTTCAGGCATGACACTTATCGAAATTGTCAGTGAACCGGATATGAGAAGTCCAAAGGAAGCAAGGAGATATTTGGACAAGCTCAGGAGCATTCTTGATTACCTTGATGTTTTTAATGGTGATCTTGAGGGCGCTATGAGGGTGGATGCTAATGTTTCTGTCTTTATGGGGGAGCGCGTTGAGGTCAAGAATATTTCCTCTTTTAAGGGAGCTGAGCGAGCTCTGCTCTATGAAATAATGAGGCAGAAAAATCTGATCCGCCGTGGTGGAGAGATCACTCTGGAAACCCGGCATTTTGACGAGGCAAGGGGAGTTACTCTTTCTATGCGTACAAAGGAAACTGAGAATGACTATCGTTATTTCCCGGAACCTGATCTTATGCCAATGAGGGTTGCAGACCGAGTGCCTGCTGTTGCAGCAACGTTGCCGGAACTGCCTGATACGAAACGTGAGCGCTTTATCTCACAATACGGCATTACGGAGATGCACGCAAAGGCACTTACCTCGGATATCCGCGTGGCGGACTTCTTCGAGGTCGTTGCTTCCAAGGTCGATCCTCATGCAGCAGGTACATGGGTTTCCGATGTGCTCAGGGGTGAGTTGAACTACAGGGATCTGCCTATCACTTCCTTCACCACCGAGGATATCATTGAGATCATCGGTCTTGTAGTGGAGGAAAAGATCACTGAAAAGAGTGCAGTGGATGTTATCAGAACTATCCTTGATGTCGGTGGAAGTCCTATGGATGTCGTAAAGGAGAAAGGCCTCCTGAAGGTCGAAGGGGATATTGTGACACAGGCAGTCTCCGAGACCATCGCGGAGAACGGGGAAGCTGTTCAGGACTACCTTGGAGGAACTGAGAAATCCCTCAATTTCCTTGTGGGTCAGGTCATGAAGAAAACAAAGGGCCGTGCAGATGCACGTCAGGCCCGTGAGCTGCTTATTGCTGCTCTTAAGGACTAAGATCCTCGATCTTGTCCTTTTTCGCTTTTTATTATCTTTCTTACTTTTCTTTTTGAAATTCTAACTCTTTTTTGTTATCAGATTGTATATCAAAATTCACTACTAATTTTAAAACATATTCTCTATTACCGTATCACAAATGGTACGGTGTGGCAGTGAATCAGAAGGTAGGAAACCATTGGGTGTAAAAACCCATAACCATTCAAGTTTTGTCTGGCATTCGTAAATCCTTTAGGTCGACCTGAGATGGGGAGGACATCGGGGGTAAGGGTCGCCCAAAGATATGTCGTCCAATAAGGTCGGCAGATCGATCCCTGATCACTGCCTTTAAATTACTGTTCTACTATTAGTCCTATTATTCATTTTCATTCACTTTCGACAAGCAAAGGCTTTATTTTTGCTTTCGCCGGGTTCTAATTTTTTTAGAACCGTTTTTTAATGTGGATTTCCTATCCCAAAACAGTTATATGTTTTGAAATGCATGTAGCCAGCCTGTATTACTGATGACTATCAGTTCCAAATAACACATTATATTATACTATTAATCAATCAGGTGAGAACATGGCAAGATTCCCAGAAGCAGAGGAAAGGATCCTTAATAAAAAGATCTGTATGAAGTGCAGTGCACGAAATGCTATAAGAGCAACAAGGTGCAGAAAATGCGGTTACAGTAACCTGCGTGTAAAATCCAAGGAAGCTAGGAATAGCTGATCTATATATGAAAGTGGAAGAGTACCTCAACGGAATCGCAGAACGCGAAGGTACAGTTCACTTAACCCTTATCGATCCGGCATCCCAGCCCCCCGAAGTTGCTGCAGATATTGCAAAAGCTGCAGTGGATGGGGGTACAGATGCTATCATGATCGGTGGTTCCACTGGAGCCGGAGGTTTGGCATTAGATCAGACCTTGTTAAAGATAAAGGAACAGATCGATGTTCCTACTATTCTTTTCCCGGGAAATGCTGGCGGCTTAAGCATTTATGCCGATGCCGTCCTTTTTATGAGCCTGCTGAATTCACGTGACATCAATTATGTCACAACGAATCAGGCAATGGGGGCTCCACTTGTTTACAAGTACGGGATTGAACCTATTTCCATGGCATATATCATAACTGAGCCCGGAGGTACTGTTGGATGGGTAGGCGATGCAAAACTTATCCCACGCAACAAACCGGAGCTAGCAGTGGCATATTCCCTTGCGGGAAAATACATGGGAATGCATTACACTTATCTTGAAGCCGGTTCAGGTGCAGACCAGCCGGTGACTCCCGCTACGATCGGTGCGGTAAAACACGTTCTCGGAGACAATAAGCTAATTGTCGGTGGTGGTATCCGCGATGGCAAGACTGCAAAGATCTGTGCCGATGCCGGTGCTGATATGATCGTGACAGGTACGATCGTTGAAGAGACTGATGATGTCAGGAATAAGATAGAAGAACTTGTATCAGCTATCAAGAAATAATACGTGGATACTGTTGGGGGTTTAATTATGCTCAGGGTTTCCGATATTGTAAAAGATTATGAGACAGGTTCAGGCAATTTGCGTGTTCTGGATGGTGTCAGTTTTGAAGTAGCCGATGGCGAGATCCTCGGTATCACGGGTAAAAGCGGTAGTGGAAAAACTACCCTTCTCAAGATATTAAGGGGAGTTGAACCTTTCAATGGCGGTAGTATCGAGCTGGACGGTTCACTGATCACCAGTGATTCCGGCATTGATGGCTCAAAACTTCTTGGCAGGGGCACTGCTATTCATCTTCAGCGTAATTTCGGTCTGTGGAACGGTCCGGCGATCGAGAACATTATACGCAGGCTGAACAGTCATTATACCGGGTATGAAGCTCTTCCTGAGCCGGATGCTCCTAGTTATGATGAACTTTACGAGAGATCCATGGCATATATGCGTCTTGTGGGTCTTGAAAAAAAAGCGCTTCATTCATCTAACCTGCTGAGCGGTGGTGAAAAGCAGCGTTTGATCGTTGCCCGCCAGCTTGCAGCCCAGCCACGTCTTTTACTTCTTGATGAGCCTGTTACAATGACAGGTCCTGATACCAAGCAGGAGGTCATGGATGTCATCCTGAAGCTTAAGGACCGGCTAAACATACCTATCATCGTAGTATCCCATCTTCCTGAGGTTCATACATACCTTGCAGATCGTGTCATCTATATCGAGGATGCCAAGGTAGTTGAAGATGGTGAACCCAGAGTGGTTCTGAAGAATTTCCTCAAAGACCTGAATCCAAGGGTGGACCTGACCGAACTAAAGGAAAAGGTCCCTTGTATAAGGGCGACCAATATCTCAAAAAGGCTGGTACTGATGCGTGTAGGTGAGGTCCTTAACATCAAAGACCAATCCCTTGAGATCAACAAAGGAGAGATCATAAGTTTCATCGGTTCATCAGGCGCAGGTAAGACCACATTTTTGAAGATAATGGAAGGCCTGACTATTCCAAAAGAAGGTTATGTTACCTTCCATCATGAAGGCGAATGGGTTGACATGTCCAATTTTACCAAACAGCGTCTGGAACTGTGGAGAAAGATCAGTATAATGCATCAGGAGTTCTCCCTTTCACCTCACTCGACCATACGTCAGCAGATAGGTTTCAGGTTAAGCATGAAGATGCATGGCGCAATTGAACATGCAAGAAAGAAAGCAGAGGAAATGGATATCTCCTACGAGATGCTGGATATCATTTACAAGCTTCCGGATATGGGCGAGGATGAGAGGGCACGGGCACTTAACCAGATGCGTCTTTCAATGGATATCTTTCCGCAGCTATTCCCATCTGTGTTGAGCACAGATGTGGACAAATACGCAATACCTATTTTTGAGGCACTGGATCTTCCATTGGATATTCTTGACAAGAAACCCGACCAGATAAGCGGTGGCGAACATGTAAGGGCTTACATAGCACTTGCACTCTCAACATCCCCTGAGATCCTCATGCTGGATGAACCGTTTGGTGATCTTGATCCTGTAACATTAAGGGATGTGACAAATTCCCTGAAGAGGATCAATGCAACTTTCGGCACAACTATAGTGCTTGTGAGCCATCACATGGACTTCGTCAAGGAAGTGGCACACAGGGCTGTTCTTTTCGATAATGGTTCCATTATAATGGATGGCGATGCACGGGATGTCTGCCAGAAATTCATCGAGATGAGTGATGCAAGATACCTTGAGCATACTCTCGAAGAGATCGCAGAATCAGTGAACTGATATCGGCCAGGGGTCATGAAGACCGTTCCGCTATTCTTTTTTTAAATGATTTTTCATAAAGTATATATCCTAAAAAAGTTAACTTCTATTACGGGAGGTTTAATTTTGATGATAGACACTATGAAGAAGTTAGGACTTTTTGGCCTGGGCATGTATGCTATTACAGAAGAGAAGATCGATGAGTATGTGAAAGAACTTGTTGAGAATGGTGATTTCAACAAGGAAGAAGGCAAGAAGTTTGTAGAGGACATGATCGAAAAGCGAAAGCAACAGCAGGAAGATCTGGAAGACAAAATCTCTTCAAAGGTCCAGGAAGTCTTTGGCAAGTCTGATCTTGCTACCAAGGAAGAAATAGAATCCCTTCAAAAGAAGATCGAAGATCTGGAAGAGCTGCTAAAGGAAAAGAACAAAGAAGAATGATCTTTTGATCCTTTCTTCCATTTATTTTTGTAATACCTTAGGTGTTTTATTTGTTGCATAGGTTGCCATATAGAATTTAATGGCAGGCAGAATGTCGGATGGCTTCCAATATTGTACGCAGGTATTCCATGGTGAAACGCTATGGGATAATCATTGATACGCTCATCAAGTATGGCTTCGGGTATTTTGTGGACCAGATGGGTATAAGGTCCCTTGGGTCCTTCAGGTCCAGATTCAAGGATCGCTTAGGCAAAGGGAACCAACCCAGAACTGGTCCTGCAAGGGCACGTATGGTACTTGAAGAGCTTGGTCCCACCTACGTTAAGTTTGGCCAGCTTATGAGCATGCGTCAGGACCTTATCCCAAAAGAGTATGCAGAAGAGTTTGTCAAACTCCAGAACGATGTGCCGCCATTCGAGTGCTCGGAAGTTGAAAGGGTCATTGAAGAAGAATTGGGTGATAAGGTAGACAACCTTTTCCTGTCATTTGACAAAGAACCTATTGCTGCGGCATCTATTGGACAGGTACACCGTGCAAAGCTTCACGGCGGGGCGGATGTTGTTGTAAAGGTCCAGAGGCCCGGTATAAGGAAGGTTATTGATTCAGATCTCGATATTCTTTATAGTATAGCCGGGTTTGCGGAAGAGCATGTGGAGGAAGCAAAGCTTTACAGTCCTGTGGAAGTAGTGGACGAACTTCAAAGGTCCATATACGCGGAGATGGATTATACTCAGGAGGCTCGTAATATCGAGCGTTTCCAGAGCAATCTCAAGGATGATCCGAACATAATCATACCGGGCGTTTATTGGCAATACAGCAGTCGTAGAGTCCTGACCCTTGATTATATCGATGGTATCAAGAGTGATAATTTTGAAAAGATCGATGAGCTTGGACTGGACAGGAACAAGCTCGCAGAATATGGTACAGAGGCCTTCATGAAGCAGATATTCGAGGATGGTTTCTTTCATGCGGATATGCATTCCGGGAATGTCCTGATCCTGGAAGATGGCAGGATAGCCCTCCTTGATTTCGGTATGGTCGGGCATATATCCAAAGAGATAAGGAACCTGTTGATCGATGCACTGATCGCTATTACCAGAGGTGACGTAAACCAGTACCTTGAAGTATTGAAAGACTTCGGAATGGTGCCTGCAGAAATTGATGTGCATGCTTTTAAGATCGATTACGAACACATTTTGAACAAATATTATGGCAGGTCATTAAAGCAGCTTGATACTCCGCTAATGATAGCAGAAATGATGACACTGCTAAGGAAGTTCAAGATAAGGATACCTCCAAATATCGCATTGCTCTTTAAGGGTGTAATGACCGTAAGTGGTTTCGCTCTTCAGATGGTGCCGGATTTCAATGTGAACGTAGTTGCTGAGCCTTATGCCAGAGGGATCATGCATAACCGCCTCAAGCCTCGCAATATTGCAGATACTTTTTACACAGACATGTGGTATACGGCACGAATGCTGCATAAGGCACCGTTGCAGATCTCGCATATACTGGGAGTGGCAGAGAAAGGTTATCTGAACTTAAAGTTCGAACATCATGGGATGGACCGTATTGTTGCTGAGATCAATGCGGCGAGCAACCGGTTAGCATTCAGTTTAATTATCTCTTCTATCATTTTAGGTTCTTCTCTCATCATCCAGACTGGGATGCAGCCTTATATTGGCGATGTTCCTCTTTTTGGAGTTGCGGGATTCGTCATAGCTGCATTCATGGGAATATGGCTTATGCTTTATATACTAAAAACAGGAAAGATATAACCGGCAATAGCAAATTATAAATTAATATCCGGTGTACATACGTTGCTTATTCTGAATAGGCAGTATTTCCAAATTAAACCATTAATTTTTTGATAATATCAGGTGCTGAGAGATGACCGATCCCCAGATAGAACGTAAGCTCATTGAAATAATGCGTGTTATCAGCGAAAGCGATAAGCCCATAGGTGCGAGGAATATTGCAGATGAGTTGCAGAATCGCGGTTACAATCTGGGGGAGCGTGCTGTTCGTTATCACCTCAGGATCCTTGATGAGAGGGGATTTACTGAAAAACACGGCTACAACGGTCGTACCATTACTGTTTCCGGCAGGAAGGAACTGGACGATGCTCTGATCGGGGACAGACTTGACTTTGTTATTACGAGGATCGAGGAACTTATCTATAAGACCGACTACGACCCGTTCTCAAAGAAAGGCAATGTCATTGTGAACCTTTCCACTGTGGACAAGGATGATTTTGATAATGCCATAGATGTTATGAAATACGCATCATCAGGGGACATCAGCATAAGTCCTAACATAAAGGTATTCGAAGAGGACTCGGATCCACGTATATATGTGCCTCCTGGCTGTGTTAATATAGCAACTGTTTGCAGTATCACATTCGATGGTCTTCTTCTCAAAAGCGGTATTCCTATCAAACCTGCTTATGGCGGCATCATAGAGATGGAACACAATGATCCGATACAGTTCCTTGATATGATATCATATTCGGGAACCTCGATAGACCCTGTCAAGATATTCATGATGCGCCATGAGACATCGGTTCTGGATGTCCTGGACACAGGCAATGGCCGTATCCTTGCCAACATGCGAAACATACCCTCTTCAGCAGTTGAAAAGACAAAAGAAGTGCTGAAATATCTGGAAGATTCAGGGATTGGCGGGGTATTGAGTATTGGTGACTCTTCAGATGCTATGGTCGGCGCTCCTGTAGATGAAGGAATGGCCGGCATTCTGGTGGCCGTAGGTGTGAATCTTGTAGCTGCAGTCGAGGAAGCAGGTATTCCGGTTGACACATCTCCTGTTTCGATGGTGCTTGATTATAGTGAAATGTCGAAACTTTGATCTTTCCATTTAGGCTTTCATTTCATCCTGTATTTCAGCTTACATTTCATCTCTATATTTTTATTGGAGCACTACAAAGGTCGGGTTTCTGTCTTCCCATTCCTGTATCGAAGTATAAAGGTCGGTTTCCCTGAACATTGTGATGTCATAGGCAAGCCTCAGACTTCTGTCAATGATGCCTTCGGTAACATATCGGGAATCGGAATTTCCGAAAACCTCACGCAGCCCAAATGCCAGTATTTCTACGATGTCGTGACCTGAGCATGTCTGCCAGGGATCATGCTCTTCTTTCAGGAGGGTGATCATTTTTCTCTTTATGTTCTTTTCACTAAGGGAGTATTCGTTCGAGTTTTCCTTGACTTCCCTTATCAGGTGTTTGATATTGACCGATAATGGAAATTTTTGCATGAAATTATCGAAATGCATGTCCTTGAACCTGAGTGAGAGTTTGTCTTTTGAGGACGATGAAAGCCATCTGAAAAGTCCTATGGGCATGGCAGCATCAAGAAGCAATTCACGTACTGGTGTCCTCATTTTTTGTAGCTTGAAAGGTGCTGCGAACTCTTCCAGAAGCCTGTCGAGAGCTTCTGATGCTATAAGCATTGTTTCAAGATCATGTGTATCGGTGGCAAGCACATTCTTTTCTTTGCCCTCGATACCGTCAAGGCGCCAGAAGTCAGCGTCAACTATTGTTAATATGCCTTTAAAATTAGAGCTTTCGAGGATTTTGACAACCTTGATAGCGTTCTCCTTACCATTGGCAGGAATAAGCCTGCATTTCCTGTCATCCACAAAGCGCTTGTATAGCCTCATGTCGGTGCTGCCTTCGATTATCACGATGCTCCCACTATACTGGGTACGCATCATTCTGGCGCTATTGGCTATATCATCGGCTGTCAGGTATTTCTTCATCGTCACGTCCTCTAAGTTCGACGGTGAGGTCCCAGCGGTCATGTATGATCTGTGGCGAATGCGTAGCAATGAGGATGTCGAAGCCAGCCAGTTCTGTTATTGACTGCAGGTCCCTGAGGAATTGCTGCTGCCACAGGACATGCAGTGAGATCTCAGGTTCGTCAATGAGTATAAGGGATTCGGGGTCGACATGGAACAACAGCTCATAGAATAATACAAGTTCCTGTTGTTCTCCGGATGATAGTTTGGTGGGAGAAAGGCGCATGTCCTCTGATGTCGTGAATATGAAACCGTCTTTTTTATTTACGGATAATTTCTTGTAAAGGAACCTGCAATTTATGATCTTGATAAGAAGGTCTATCCTCCGGGTAAGCTCATCAAAGACACTGAGCTTTTGTTCAACATCCTTAATGTATAGCTGCAGGAAGTTCTTGTTCTTCTCATCTATCTCCTTGAACTCACCAACGTCAATTCCTTCTTCAGGATCAATGAATCCTGCATCGATGAGGCATTTGCGTTTCTGCTCCAGGTTCTTTAATTCTTCTTTTAGGTCCTCTATGGATGTTTCAGGGTGTTCTCCGTTCTTTAGCATCCGGCCTGGGAATGAACGGTCAAGGGATTGTGAAAGTGTTGCATACTCTGCAAGTTTATGCTGCATCAGGTTTGCCAGCTCTCCGGAATAACTGATCACGGAAGGGGTTACCGATGTTTTTCTCTCTGTTTCTACAGGTTGTGAGTATGAGATGCTCAAAAGACGCTGCGTCTTGATGAAGCAGATATTGATCGAGGCCAGTGCGTTCTTGAGCCATGCAGGTTCGTCTTTCCTTTTCTGTGGCAAACGGTCGCTGAATAGGTTCATCACTTCTTCAGAAGTTAGTTTTTCCTGTGTTGTGAAATGGACCCATGTGTTGTCATCGATCCTCTCAAGCTCAGGTATCATGTGCTCGACCTTAAAAGACGAGAACACTTCCTCTATGTCAATAGGTTTGACAGTGTAGTGCTGTTTTTTCTTGCCTGGTCTTAATAATTCAAATGCCAATTCCCGATAGGTGCTATCTTCCGGGCTATGCGGGGCATTTTCCTCCAGATGCAGCTTTTTCTTCACAACAAGCTTGCTCCTGTCGCTGAATTCAACTGTCAGTTTGCTGAAAGGAATGCGATAAAGTTCGAAGTAGTTAGAACGGAAAAGGGAATTGAGCATCTGGAGCAGCACGGTCTTACCGATGCCATTGGGTCCATGAAGAATTGTTATGTGTTCATCGATGTTCAGCGGGATATCATGGTCGAACGTCCCAAAAAGGTTGTTTACTACTATTCTCTTGATCTTCATGTTCTTCCCCGCGATAGCCCCTTTTGTCAATTTGTATCAATGGCACACGAATTGTGCCCATTATAATATATCTTGTTCCTGCTCATATATAGTTTCCTTTTTTGGGCTGCGGGATTTTCAGATCAGGATGGGGGCAGATGCTATATTGGTCGTATTATGGTTGCACATTGATGTTGTACTCATTGGTAGATGAGATTAAACTTACAGCTAACCGGATACAATCAATAATATGAAATCTTAAAATTCAAAGTTCCTCCACGCCTTTTCAGACGTGAAGGCAAAAAAGAAAAAGTTAGTTCCGAAATTACATCTCGAGCAGGATCCTTGCGATGTCGTCACCAACATCGGTAGTAGTGTTTGAGCCGCCCATGTCGTAGGTCTGGACCTTTGCTTCGAGGATGTTCTTCTCGATAGCGGAGACGATGGAGTCTGCAGCTTCCTTCTCCCCGAGCTGCTCGATGAGCATTGCGCCTGCCCAGATGGTTGCGATAGGGTTGACCTTGTTCTGGCCCTTGTACTTTGGTGCTGAACCGTGGATAGGCTCGAACATGCTTGTACCGTTCGGGTTGATGTTTCCACCAGGTGCGAGTCCGAGACCGCCCTGTACCATTGCGCCAAGGTCAGTGATGATGTCACCGAACATGTTAGGGGTAACGACCACATCGAACCACTCAGGGTTCTTGACGAACCACATGGTGATAGCGTCAACGAAGTTGAAGTCGGTCTTAACATCAGGGTGGTTTGCTGCAATTGTGTTGAATTCCTCTCTCCAGAATCCGTAAATGTCTGAAAGGACGTTTGCCTTGTCAACTGATGAAACGTGCTTGTTCCTGGTCTCAGCAAGGTCGAAGGAGTAGTTCATGACCCTCTGTGTACCTTCCTTTGAGATCATACCGATCTGGTATGCGATCTCCTCGCTGTCGGTCTCGATGTCAAGTCCGAACTTTGCGTTGTAGAGTGTCCTGTTGACCTCAAGCAGGTCCTTGCTCCTGCCGCTCTGTGCACGTCCACCGATACCGATGTAGAAGTCCTCGGTGTTCTCCCTGACAACAACGAAATCAATGTCCTTGGGTGTCTTGTCCTTGAGGGGGCACCATACGCCTTCAAGAAGCTTGATAGGACGCAGGTTGATGTACTGGTCAAAGTAGAACCTTGCGGCAAGCAGGATACCTTTCTCAAGTACACCAGGTGCGATCCTGTCATCTCCGATAGAACCGAGGTAGATTGCCTCGTAGGCTGAAAGCTCTTTAAGTGAATCTTCGGATATCAACTCACCTGTTTCAAGATAGTGGTCTGCACCGTGTGGGTATTCTATCCAGTCAACATCGAATCCGAACTTTTCTCCAGCTGCATCGATGACTTTCTTACCCTCAGCTATGATCTCAGGGCCGATCCCGTCACCAGGCAGGACTGGTACTTTATATTGTGCCATAAAATTTCCTCCAATAGTTATTCCAGGTTAAATTTTCATATTTTATTCAGTCAGCATGAACGTTGATATGTATCAACGTAAGAACAAAAAGGAAAGGTAAGATCAATCAATGATCTTCCTTGTGTATTCCTTTAATCCGCCGGCATCTACGATACCGCGGACAAAATCAGGTAAAGGTGTAGCCTGGTACTTCTCACCTTTTGTGAGGTTCTCGATAGTACCGGATTCAAAGTCTACGGAGATCTCATCTCCATCATCGATCTTGTCGGTGTCAGGGCACTCAAGGAGTGCAACACCAATGTTGATAGCGTTCCTGAAGAAGATCCTTGCAAATGACTTTGCGATAACGCATCCGACCTTTGATCCTTTAAGGGCGATTGGTGCATGTTCTCTTGATGAGCCACATCCGAAGTTGTTGCCTGCAACAACAATGTCGTTTTCCTTAACGTTCTCAGCAAAATCCGGGCGTACTCCGATAAAAGTATACGGCGCCAGTTCCTCAGGAGTGTTCATTATGAGGTATCTTCCAGGGATGACTGCATCAGTGTCAACGTCATCTCCGAATTTCCATACTCTTCCTTTCATTATAATCACCGGTGATATTTTCAAGTAAGTGTGAAATCTATGCTCTGATTATATCTTTCAGTTATTTAAGTACTTTCTACCGGAATAATATTTCCGTGTCAACATATAACTTCGGCACAATATTAGAGGATCTCATGCAAAACGTTCGACATTCAGGTCAATGCCGTCAACAACCACCTTCGGCTTCGTGATAATACCATCCAGATGGAGGTCAACGGTAACATCACCTCCAAAAGTGGAATTGTCTCCCAGTGCTATATGGATCGTGCCACCGACCTTCTCATCCTCAAGGATGACTCCGATAAGCATTGCAGCCGGATTGATGCCGATCCCCAGCTCTGCAATGTTGCGGCCGTCCGGCCCGACATCGTTCACCATCCGTTCAAGCTTTTCAGCACCTTCACCTTCAAAGCTTACTGCCTTCCTGTTCTTGATATCGATAACCAGTGGCTCTTCAAGCAACCCTATACCTCCCATGGACCCATCGATCACAGCTTTGCCATTCACATTTTTCGGAGCGATATACATCTCTCCTGCAGGCAGGTTGGTAGTCGTACCTTTCTCGTGGCACATACCTGTGTCTGCCATCCACTCTCCTCCATCCACATCAATGACAAGGTCAGTTCCCAGTTCAGTGGTAATGCGGACTTCCTTTGATCCCTTGAGAGTTTCAAGCAATTCCTCTGCTAAGCTGTTTATCTTCTCATAATCAGCGTTCAAGCCACCTTCCTTCATCATGCCGATGGTAATTCCCGGCATTGTGGCGGTTCGGGTACCGTTTTCGGATGCATGTTTGCGTGCCTGTGTATGCGTAAGTGACTTTGATGCCGGAGCAAGCAGTACATCAGAGCTTTTCATTGCCTCTTCAACAATTACAGGTGGTTCCGCACCGTGTTGTTCCCTTGGTTCCATTGTCAACATAAGGGCCTCGCATCCCGCTTCGACCGCAGAGGCATACAGTGCCTTTGTGATCTTCTCGTCAGTGCATGTATCAGTAACGATAAGCACAGTTTCTCCTTTCTTTGCACCCATGCAGGTGTTGATCACCATGTCTGCACTTCTCTTAATATCCATTATTCTCATCTCCTTTCATTCAATGCACTTGGCTCGTTCCCGCCATGCCAGCTGTATCTTGGCCTGATCTTCACAAGGTGTGTGCTCTCTGACGTATCATCCACCACGAATGCTATGCCCCTTTCCAGTCCCATCTTCCTGATGGCGGCCCCGATGGTCTCTTTCATGTATGTCGGACGGATGGCTTCCAGTGCCTCAATGTCATCTCTTGCAGTGAGCCTGTGGCATATCACAATGTCGGACTGGGATATAATGTCCGGGTGCAGTGCCGCAGGTCGCTGGGTTGCAAAGATTATTGATAGTCCCGGTTGTCTTCCCTGTCGCACCCACTCGTTGATAAGGACGTCTGATGCCATTGTCTCTCCTTTTGAAGGCACGAACAGATGGGCTTCATCGATGAACATCCAGACCATAGGCATCTTCTGTTCGATCTCTTCATCACCCATGATCATTCTCTCATAAGAACGCCTTTCCTGCAGTCTTCTGTTATAGGTATCTCTTGCAATTATGCCCACTACTGCAGAGCGTACTATCTTATTTTCGATAGCGCTCACATCAAGTACTGATGTGCATCCGCTTTTGATAAGTTCGGAAATTCCACAGGCATCCTTCTCAAAAACTCCCCATGAGGAAGCGGTCCTGAGATAGTTCTCAGCAGCCATTTTCGTAACATCATCGGACTTGTCGTCCGTGTTGATCCTGGTAATGATATCTTCGAAGGAAAAGTTTCCTTCATTTTCCCGCATGTCCTCTATTATCCTGACCAGAAGCACTCCCAGTGGGGATGTTACTTCTATGTTGAAAAGTTCACACCAGTCATAACCATGTAAATGAGCCACAGGTATCGAGAAAGGCTTCACTTCGATATGCCTCTCCTTATATTCATCCACATGGCCTGCAGGTACAAAGACCTCTGCATCGAAGCCTGCCGGTTCCATGTTCCATTCCTGCAGTAACTCTGCCTGGGGGTCATTGCCTCTTCCAAGTGTCCAGAATATTCCCATTGTATCGATGACAAGGGATGCGACATTCTGCCTGATCTCCCGGGGCAAAAGTGAGATCTCCTCAATGAGGGTTCCCATGGTATAGGATTTACCATACCCTCTTTTCCCGCATATGAGGATGGCATGTGGTTTTAGTGCATCAATGGCGACATGTGAGCCTGAAGACCTGTCAAGCGCAAGGTATCTGCCAATATGAAGCACTCCCTCTTCGTTCTCGTCCCTTCTGCCGAGTATATAGCGTTTTTTGACCACGCCGGCTTGAACATCATCCTTTAGGTTTATCATTTAGTTCTAATCAATAACTATGCATATATGATTTTTCACCGGTGAACAAATGGTGCTGAAAAACTTTGCATGTACGGTCCCGCGCTCCCTTTCCTATCTGCCATTAAGAAAAGTTATACACCTATCCGGTGCTCTTTTTCCGCTGATGGCGGTCTATTTCGGAAAGGAGATCGCAGTAGGGATTGTGACGTTCCTCACTTTTCTCTTTCTGGGTATGGAGCTGATAAAACCAAAAATAAGGTCTTATTCACTTTTCAAGATCCTCTGGAGAAAGAACGAGTACAACGAATTTGCTTCAGCACCTTTACTTTATTTGATCTCAATACTGGTACTTCTGTTGTTATCCTACAGGCTGGATGAGGGTATATGTTATGCTTCCATCGTTGTGCTTGCAGTGGGTGATGGTCTTGCCACGATCATAGGCATTCACGGCAAGATGTGCTATGGTAATTCATCGAAGACAATTGAGGGAACCGCTGCAGGCCTCCTCGGGGCAATACTATGTGGCTTTCCATTTGCAGGCCCCCTGTCGATCGCAGGTGGGGTTGCTGGCATGTATGTGGAGGCAAGATCTGGTAGTTCAGACAACCTGGCTGTTCCATTTGCAGCTCTTCTTGGTATGCTTGTTATGAAGTTCCTGGTCAATACTTATATATCGATAACTGCCTGAATATATTGCTGCAATTCACCTATTTATGGTGTACATTTATTGAATTGATGGGAAACAGATCATGAAACTAACCTTTTATCGGAACCTTCTCGTATTGTTAATGGTATTCCTCTCATTGTCAGTTGCAGGCTGCGAAGATATTGAGAACGGTGTAAATGGGATCGAAGGTTCGATATCACAGACAATGGAAGACATTGATTTCCTGCGCTGGACGGCGGATTCTGCTGAGGTCCTGCTTGATGATTATGAAGCTATCAAGGTTGCATCTTCTGAAAGGGATGGTGTCATGCTGGAGGAGGGCGGGATAAAGCTCAGGGAAGATTCCGAAATGTATCTTGAGGAGCTTGAAGGGTTTTCGTTGTCTCCTTCGGTCGAGGATGTTGCAACAAAGTATGCAGATTTCCTGCAGCGCTCGTATGAATTTGGTGAGTTCGTGGAAACAAATTCTCAGGAAATTGATTTCGAAGCTATCGAAAGGACCATTGAGCTTATGAATGAGACCTCTGAACTGATCAATGATGTCTCCTATATGGCGGAGCAGGAATCCTGAGTGGGTTCCAAAAAGTATACCACTGGTTGCAATACCGCGCAAAGGATGTATCATACCGTTACTTTCTCAAATGTAAACGGACTGTCTCATGGATATTCCTGCAATATCAAAAAGAGCTAACATTGTTAAAAATGAGGTCATAAAGCTCTCTCCTGACATTGCCATATATTTTATCTAATATGGTCTGTATCTGTCGATCGAGGTAACAATGTTATATTTTTTCACGTGCGTTGGTCTTCTTGTAGCCGGGTATTTCTCCTATGGAAAGGTCGTTGATCATATCTTTGGATCTGACCCCAACCGTCTCACCCCTGCCACAACACTCGCAGATGGGGTTGACTATGTGGAGATGTCACCAAAAAAGGTTTTTCTCATCCAGCTACTGAACATCGCAGGGATTGGTCCCATTTTCGGCCCGATCCTCGGTGCCCTGTACGGACCATCTGCCCTGATATGGATTGTGATAGGTTCCATCTTTGGCGGTGCGGTTCATGACTATTTCTCTGGAATGCTCTCTCTCCGTTCCGATGGACGCAGCATCCCGGATGTGGTTGGGTACGAACTGGGGAACGGTTTCAAATATTTCATGCACCTGTTCTCCATTGTCCTGCTACTCTTGGTAGGCGTGGTCTTCGTCCTTGGTCCTGCCGAGCTGTTAGGCAACCTGACAGGGCTGGCTGTTCCATTCTGGGTGGCGGTTATTTTCTGCTACTACTTTCTGGCCACCGTTCTGCCCGTGGACAGGATAATCGGCCGGATCTATCCCCTGTTCGGTGCCGTCCTGATCTTTATGGGCGTCGGGCTGATCACCGCCCTGATCTTTAAAGGCTACAGTTTCTTCCCCGAACTGACCCTGTCGAACTTACACCCGAAAGATCTGCCCATGTGGCCTCTGATGTTCATCACCATTGCATGTGGCGCCATCAGTGGTTTTCATGCAACTCAATCGCCCCTGATGGCCCGCTGTATCACCAATGAAAAATACGGGTATCCTCTGTTCTACGGCTCAATGATCGGCGAAGGAATCATTGCTCTGATCTGGGCGACTCTGGGCATGTCCTTTTACAATGGCTCCAGCGCTTTGAATACAGCTCTGGGGCAAGGCGGTCCTGCCTACGTGGTGAACGAAATATCCACCACCTTGCTTGGTCCTCTCGGTGGTCTCCTGGCTATCATCGGGGTTATCATCCTGCCTATCTCTTCGGGTGACACCGCCTTTCGAAGTGCTCGCCTGATCATCGCTGACATCATTAACCTCTCTCAGAAAGAGCTCCTCAAGCGCTTGTCTCTGGCCATCCCTCTCTTCGTCCTCGGATTTCTTATCTCTCGGGTTGACTTCGAGATCATCTGGCGTTACTTCGGTTGGGCTAACCAGACCATGGCATCCATTGTCCTTTGGTCTGCAGCGGCTTACTTGGCAAAACACTGCAAGTTCCACTGGATCGCAACGGCGCCCGCACTCTTTATGACTGCGGTTGTCATGACGTATATCTCCTATGCAGGGATCGGTTTCGGGCTGCCTCTTGGCTTCTCGACTGCAATAGGTTTTGTCTCAGCAGCTCTTTGCTTTGCAATCTTTCTGGCGAAGAAGCGCTCCATTGCATTGGTCCCGGAAGATGTACTCGAAACTGTATGATTCTCCTTTGACCAAATCTTTCCGTTTTCCCTCTTTTGTAGGGGCTTTTCTTTTCGCAATGGATCATTCAGATCAGAACAATATTATTTAGTAGTTCTTAGTATACGGTCCGTAAGTATTCCGTTGGTCGAAACGTTCGCGCTCTTCCTTGATCACCAGCTATCGTTTCTTGTTGCAAATAGATTGGTCCATCGGTTCGCCTGAGAGTTCTTCCCAATGTTCTGCCATGCAGCCTCATCTGGGATATATAAAAAAAGTGTTGGGTACGGGACAACCTCCGCACCCATATAATACATTCGCAGCGGGGTATTTAGGATAAGATCTTATCCAGCTGGCCCGCGTCCTTTGCCTGTTTGATCTCCTGCGCTATTCTTTTGCCAGTGGAGAGTCCGGATTCTACCAGGTCTGCATATGGTGAACCTGATATGTAGAAGTTTGTTCCGGCAACGATACGTGCGGATATCTCGAAAACCTTTATTTCGAGTTTGTCTGTGAAAACTGTCTCAAGACAGAATGGACCGATCATACCGCCAAAGAGCTTGATGGATTCTTCGACCACTTGTTCTCCAAGAGAGAATATCAGTGGCAATAGGGATTCCCTTGCAACGAGTGGTACGTTTCCGGTAACCACGTATGTGGGGTGTATACCGGCTTCTTCAAGTTCTCTTGGTGAGCCAAGCCTGAAGATCTCATCTGCATTTGACTCAACCCTTCTGTCCATGCTCAGCATCTCCAGGGTTCCCTCACTTAACTTGTAACCTTCGTTCTCAAGTGGTGAATAGAAGTAGTGCAGGTAGTATCTTGTTCCCAGTATGAATTCCTGTATGGTGAATTTCTCATTGGGATCAATGTTCTCCATGAACTCTTCATATGTCTTGGCGATGAAGAAACCTCTTCCTCCCTTTGCACCGTAGTACTTTACCATCACAGCTCCGTCAATATCCTTTGGGTCCGGGATATTTTTTGGCATGTGAATGCCTGCACCCTCAAGCCATTCCCTCTCCTTTTCCCTGTCGGATTCCCACTCAAGGACCGCGCGGTTACCAAAGGTTGGGACCGGAAGCTCTGCGAAGTTCGTAGCACCCATGTATTCTACAAAAGAACCGTGTGGGATTATGATCGCATTCTTATCGACAAGTTCCTGTGCGATCTTTGGAATGTCGGCATAGCTCTCAACAACGATATATTCGTCAGGTTTTGCTTTTGGGAAAGCATCATAAAAACGCGGAGGCTGGCCTACGCAGATCCCGATTGTCTTTAATCCCTCTTTACGGGCTCCATCAAAGATCTGGAGGCTTGAGTGTGAGCAGACGGTTGCAATAGCAAGATCATCTTGATCGTACTTGCTTATTATCTCAGAGATCTGTTGTTTTGATATCATAGTTTCGCCTCAAAAATTTAGATTAGATTGTATTATCTGGTATTTAAACTTGTGGCATGAAGATAAAAGTATTTCTCTTTTTATAGAACATAAAAAAATATATTCAGATTGTTATTCTATGTGCTCGACTATGTGTGGAATTATGGTAATCATATTATAGATAGAGGTCTATATGTGGCATCAGTGATTCAATGAGAGTTGCGCTTAAAATTGCATATATCGGATCAAATTACAAGGGATCTCAGGTCCAGCCCCAGGCTCCAACCATAGAGGGTGAGCTTTTCAAAGTATTGAAAGAGCTGGAGATAATAAAAGATCCAAAGTCAGCTAATTTTATCAGTTCCGGACGAACCGATGCCGGAGTACATGCCATGGGGCAGATAATTGCCTTTGACACTGATGTACCCAATCTGGCGATACCCCGTGTGATCAACTCAAAGCTCCCGGGAACCATCTGGGCATGGGCACATTCACTGGTGCCTGATAATTTCGATCCTCGCAGGCATGCTGTAAGTCGAAGCTACCGTTACATCATGTGCGGGGAGCAATATGACATCTCAAAGATCCGTTCTGCTTCAAAACTTCTGATCGGAAGTCATGATTTTGCTAATTTCTGTACGACCGCTCCAGGCAGAACCACTGTCAGGAAAGTTGAACGTATAGATGTGAGGGTAAGTGGTAACCTGACACGCATCGATGTTGAGGCGAACAGTTTCCTGTGGAACATGATCCGCAAGATAGTAACTGCCTTAATGATGGTGGGAAGCGGAGTTCGCGATGAAGAATGGCTGGAACAGATGCTTGACCCTGATTCTTATGAGGAAGGTCTGGAACCTGCACATGCGTACGGCCTTGTTTTCATGGATGTGCACTATCCAATAGCTATTGACTGGATGGAGGACGGTTATGCCATACGCAGGGCTCATGAGCGTGTCCACGACCATCTTGTACGCTACAGGGTCATGGCCGATGTACTGGAGCATCTCCTTCCAATAATTCCGCCTTCCGATGAATTATGAACTCAGGCCATCACATTGGTATCAATGGAATTGATGTCCCTTACACCCTTAGCCATCGCAAGGTTAAGCGGGCAAGACTGGAATTTAGGGCAGGAATGCTGAACGTCGTTGTTCCAAAAAGCTTTCCGGACCATGAACAACTTATCCTGCGGCACAGGCTGTGGGTATACAGGCGTTACACGGATTCACTGGCAACCATTGAGAATGCTGCTTCCAAAAAACTTGTAGAAAGGCATGATGCTGAGTTTAGGGAACTTGTTCTTTCTTTTACCACTAAGATCGCCGATGAGCTTGGAGTTAGCCCTGAGAAAGTGACCTTTCGGAAAATGAAGACAAAATGGGGAAGTTGCAGTTCCGCTGGCCGGCTGAACTTCAATAGGCATTTGATGCACCTGCCTGAATATCTTGTCGAGTATGTGGTGTTCCACGAAATGGCACATCTTATAGAATTAAGGCACAGCCCACGTTTCTGGCAGATGATCGATTCCAGGTTCGGGGACCGAAGCCACTATGATAAGGAGCTTTCAGCTTACTGGTACCTGATACGGGATTCTGTGCCGAAATGAGGGTGCACGATAATTGACCCTTTGTATGAAAATGTTTTTTGCACAAAATCATTTGGTTTGAATAATAACTATACTTCGATCATTCAGGTTTTTGAAGTACAGTGATCTTCCGAGTCAGGCTCTTGTGCACCCTTTGTAAATACTGAGCTTTAGTGACGAAGCCTGCATCTTCTACAAACTCGGCAATATCTATCTCTGAGACGATTATGGTTGTACCGCCTGGTTTCAGTACCCGGTACATCTCAGCAAAAGATACATCGTAGAGATGGTGAAGTGATTCTGCCTCGATCCTTGCTGAGCGCCCGTAAGGCGGGTCTGCGATGACAGCATCGACCGATGCGTCCACAAGAGGCACTCTGCAGGCATCTCCAAGGATCATGGTGTGGTCGGTATTGAAATGCTGCAGGTTCATGTGTGCGCCGACAGCGATCTTGTAGCGAACCTCCAGTCCTATAACTTTAGCACCGACAAGACCCGCTTCCACAAGTATTCCGGCAGTGCCACAGAAAGGGTCGAACACAACGTCCTTTTCTTTGACCATGGCCATGTTCACAAGTGCACGCGCCACGCGAGGTCGGAGCACGCCGGGGTAGAAGAATGGCTTTTTGTGGGGCGCACGTGCTTCATAGGCACTGCGGTCCACAGATGCGATGACAGAACCAAAGACGCATTTTTCGGAAAGGATAAGCCTGAACTCTACATCGGGTTCTTTCAGGTTCGCATTGAAGCCTTTCCTGTAGATGGCACCGCCAACACTTCTTTCCATGTCCGCACAGACGATGGTGGAATTGTGCTTGATGCGCTTTGCACGTACTACATATTTCTGATCCTGATTTATGTGATCGGATACATCAGCCTTTTCAGCGACCTCAAGAATAGTATCTACATCAGCAGGGCAGACCTCAATGACCTTCAGTATGTGGTGTGCCATTGCAACACGTTCGGCGACGTAATCGAGTTTCTTTCTCACTTCCTGTGGGTCGCCTTCAATGTCCACAACAAGACACTGGTCAAAGTAGTCACTCTCTTCATATTCAAGTTCTACAAGGTCAAGGCAGGCAAGAACTTCTGCTCGTGGCAGGTCTTCATGCTCGCCTGACAGTTCAAATGCGTATAACATGTAAAAATAAGATGTTCTCAGAACATCATTTCAAGTGCTTCATGTCCCTTCATGCCGGCTTTGACGCCAAGGGCTTTTGCGTGGTTTGAGACATCCAGCACTTCAGCGTGGAGCACATCCTCGAGATCATTCACTCCTCTGACCTTTGCTGCAACATCGCCTAGCTTATTTGCCATCTCGGTATCGAGGTAACCGCACATGACAAACCCCTTGTCAGCTCTTATGACGAGAAGGGGGGCGTTATGCATATCGAGCTTCAGTCCAATAGCAGTGCCATTTTCAAGTGGTATCTGTTCTATTATCATGAACAAAAGGAATCTTTCACTTTATATTAATGTTTTCAGGACTTTCTCATTCGGCTGCTTCATCGACTTCAGTTACAGCTTCGTTTCAACCTCGTTTTAAGCTTCAACTTCGTCCCTGGTAAAATCGATGGTGACCTTTCCCTCTTCTTCAAAGAAACCATTGATGACTGTCCTGTTGTCCTTTGTATCAATTGTTTTGATCTTTATCCCATCGTATGACAGCAGTTTTGCACCTGCTGGCAGGGTGATGGCGACCTCTGTTTCCGGTTCCCCGTCAAAGACCATGCTACTGCCCATGTCAAAGAAGTTCCTGTCAAAACTGTAAGTCACAAAATACATGTTGGTGATGCCGTCTGTCTTGGATGTGCTTCCCAGGACGTCCAGTGAGATCTCCGCATCCACATCTGTAACATGTACGTCCTCTGAGCTGCTGTCAAATGTGACATCCAGTTCTTCCATAAGGGATTCCTTGAACCGGTTCCTTGTGATATGATCTACTTTCATGAGTTCCCATGCACTGACATGGTCATCGTCATTCCCAACCTCGGAATCGATAAAGCTTCTGTATGCTGTAGCCACCTGGCCAGTGTAACCCTCAGTGTAGTCCCATGACATCCCATCTTCTTCCAGGACGATCTCATTGGTCCATGAATATGCGGATGAGGTAGGTACAACGGCCATGATGCATACAATTGCCAATGCCAGTATCAGTGCAGATCTCATTTTACAAGTCCTTCATTTGGTGGTTATCTCACAGCCATCATCGGTGACAATGACGGTATGTTCTGCCTGGGAGACCAGACCGCCCTCTATTTCCTTGAGAACAGGGTATGATGTGATGATCCCTGCTTTTTCAAGCTGCATAAGGGAATAGTCCAGTTTGTCTGAAGTGAGCCACCTTCTTGCGAAAGGAAGTGTCCTGTAAGGTTCGATCTCTTTTAGCACCTTTCTAGCTGCAGGTAAGCGTATTGGCTTTTTCCCGACAAGTGAGAATATCTCAGTCAGTGCCCCGTCAGAGATTATGCCTGCTCCGTCCGTGGCAAAAGGCTCAATGGCAATGATGTCTCCTGTCTCAAGTACTGCACCGTGATCGATGTGCCTGTTCGGGATGCTAGGCGGCACATGTGCGAGATATTGTCCGACGCCGTGACCTGTGAGATTAACTATCGGCTTGAAACCATGCTCATGGATGGTGTCTTCAATGACAGATCCAAGTTCTGCAGTGTTCACACCACTTCTTACTGTGTCGATGGCTGCATATAATGCGGCCTCTGATGCCTTTACAAGGTCTCCATTCTCATTTGTGAGGTCCACTGTAAGGGCAGAATCTGCAATATAGCCATCAACATGAACTCCAAGGTCAAGTTTAACGACATCTTCAGCGAAAACCGTTTCATCTCCTAAAAGTGGTGTTGCATGTGCAGCTTCATCATTTCTTGAAATGTTGCATGGGAATGCAGGGAATCCTCCAAGCTCGATGGTCCTCTGCTCCACATGGTCTGCAACTTCCAGAAGGTTTGCTCCGACCTTGATCTTATCCTTCGCCTCACTTCTCACTGTAGAGAGGATCTCTCCGGCTTTCCTGTACTTTCCGATTATCTCTTCGATTTCATGAAGTTTATCTGCCATATATTTGCACCAGCTTTAGGTATATAATTGGTCTTAGTAGGCTTAAACTACAAATTCCTTTTCCATTTTTGTTAGATTGTCAAATCCGTCCTTTGTGATCACGACCATGTCCTCAAGGCGAATCCCGCCAAGTTCCGGATAGTAAAGTCCTGGTTCAATAGTGACCACATGGCCGACCTCGACTTTCCCGTCCTGCATAGCTACAGATGGTTGCTCATGGATGTCCAGCCCCACGCCATGCCCGGTGGAGTGTATGAATCCTACTTCAGAGTTCTTCCTGATGGTATCATAACCTCGTTTTTCGAACTCATCGCAGACAGCATTATGGACCTCGCTATAGAGCGCTCCGGGCTTCAGTACTGCAAAAGCTGCTTCCTGTGCAGCATGCACTGCCTCGTACATGTCCATCAGTTCCTTCGAAGCTTCCCCTTTAAGCACGGTCCTCGTCATGTCTGCAAAGTACCTGCTCCTCTTACTGCGCGGGAATATGTCGATGACTATTGGTTGGTCGACGGTAATTTCTCCTTCTCCCTCCCAGTGAGGGTTTGATGACTTTAATCCACAGGCCACGATGGTGCTTTCAGCTTCACATCCATGGTCAAGAAGGGTATGCTCTATTGCCGCACGGATGGCTTCCGAGGTGAGTATTTCCTCTCCTGAGTAAAGAATTCCATTCTCCACCCTGGCATCAGCGATCAGCCCGATGGCAGTTTCCATTGCCTTCTCACAGGCCTGCTGTGATGCTCTGATATTCTCGATCTCATCAGAAGCCTTTTGTTTTCTCATTTCCTTGAAAGGGCTCTTCGCAGGAATCACTGAGAATCCCTCTTCCTTCAGCGTCTGTGCGGTGAAAAGCGGGAAATCATGTGGCACCATTATGTGTTTGGCCCCTTTTTTCTGGAAAAGTTCGGCAAGACAGTCACAGTAAGCAAGCTCCCCGTCCTTCCTTGCTTTCATTTTTTCCATGAATCCGTATTCCTGCATGGTATGTATGTTGGACACCCGTGATTCCATCTTTGCCCTGTTCAACTCCATTGTGGAGACAATGAGGATTTCTTCTCCCTGCTTTGTCTGGATGTATGTGAAAGGGTCTCCCGCAAGAAAATGTGTTGAGTAGTATATGTCTGCATTGTTCGAGTTCCCTATCATCAGGTATGCATCACAGTTGTTGTCAGAAAGTGATGAGGTAATGTCGATCGTGTTCTTGTCTTGTTTCATGTAATTGGATTTGTTATTCTACTACATAAGTTTACATGACAATTCTTTTTTGAGTGATGTTCCTGTATCTCGTTGCCACCAGACGGCTTGAGGTTACGTGTGTACATAAAACGAATTTATGTGGACATTTCATACATAACAATGTACACGGATATTATTATTTATGCAGCAGGAGTTTTCCACACAGAATTGGTATTCTCTCAGGGAGTTCAATAGCTTCCTTTACGATATTAGATACATTCTGCTATTCTACGTACTCGGTGATTTCATCACGACAGCACAGGCATTGAATGTCGGAATTGAAGAGAACGGTTTTCTGGCTTTGATCATCGCAGAGTTCGGAGTGTGGGCATTCTTTGTGCTGAAGGTCGCTTTTGTCTTTGTAGTATACTGGTTTTACAAGGACCTCATGTCTTACGATTCAAAGGTATCCGAGATGTGGCCAATGGTCAGGGGAGTTATCACTTTTGTCGGTGTGTTCCTTGTTGTTAACAATTTGATGGTCATCTGGGGGAATTTCGGGATTCTGCAGTTGCTGGGGATCGGATCGTTGTAACAAGTTTCGTTGTGAACTCCAGTATTACCTTTTTGATTTCTGGAAATCCTTTTAATTCAGTTGTAGAATCTGTTTTCTTCTCATTTTGGACTGATTTTTTTGTTCTCAAATGAGCATTAGCACAAAAGAACTTAATATGTGTTATTCTATTAATTAACACTAAATTCAGTCATTATTATGATGTTAATCAAATCGATTCCATCAAACATGGTTCGATCACGGAGCTGAGAACATAAGATCCATCATCTTGGCAGGCGGTTCAGGAACACGCCTCTGGCCATTAAGCCGCGAAAAATATCCAAAACAGTTCTTAAAGTTGAACGATGCTTCCCTTTTCCAGGACACAGTCCTCAGATGCCTTGAAGTATCCGATATCTCCGAGATATTCGTAGTAACAAATGAATCACAAAAGTTCTTCGTTATCGGGCAGATTGAAGAACTGGGTTATGAGCTTCCTCTTGAAAATCTCCTTCTCGAACCCCGGGGCAAGAACACCCTTCCTGCGATATGTTATGGGATGCAGGAGATCACTAAGAAGTTCGGAAGATCTGTTGTTGGCATTTTCTCATCGGATCATGTTCTCGATACCAGGGCGATGGAAACCATTGCAAGCGCAGAAGACCTTGCATCCGAGTACCTTATTACTTTTGGCATTTCTCCAACATCTCCACAAACAGGGTATGGCTACATCAAACCAGGTGATTCTCTTGGGGTCGGATATAAGGTATCGGAGTTCAAGGAAAAACCCGATATTGAGGTTGCTGAAAAATACATCAAAGAGGGCTGCCTCTGGAACAGCGGGATGTTCCTCTTTGATACAGAAGTTTTCTTTAATGAACTGAAAGCTCATGCTCCTGAAGTCTCTGATGCATTTGAGAACTCAGAGGATGTACAGGAGATCTATGGCAAAGTGCCATCGATATCAATTGATTATGGTATCATGGAAAAGTCAGATCGTGTGGCTACTGTAAAGCTCGATCACAGGTGGAACGATCTCGGAAACTTCGATGCGATCTACAATGAATTTGACAAGGATGAAAATGGCAATGTTATCTACAACTGTGACGACATGCTGCTCAATTCTACTGACAATCTCATTTATTCAAAACCCAAAAAGATTGTTTCAATGATCGATGTCAAAGACATGGTTGTTGTGGACACTCCGGATGCACTGCTTGTTTGCCCGAGGGAAAGCAGCCAGAAGGTGAAAGAGGTCGTATCTGCTCTCAAGGATGAGGAAGATGAGAGGGTACAGCTACACCAGACCGTATACAGGCCCTGGGGTTCATATACGATCCTGGAAAATTCGGAAAGGCATAAGATCAAGAACATAATTGTATTCCCACACAAGAAACTGAGTCTTCAAATGCACCACCACAGGAGCGAACACTGGGTTGTTGTTGAAGGGATGGCCTGCGTTGAGAATGATGGCGAGAAGTATTTCCTGAGGCAGGGGGAGAGTACGTTCATCAAGGCTGGTATCAGGCACAGGTTATCGAATCCGGGGAAGCTGCCTCTTGAGATCATCGAGGTGCAGCTTGGGGAGTATGTTGGAGAGGATGATATTGTTCGGTTTGATGATGAGTATGGGAGACAGTAAAAGAAAGGACTGAACTCTACTTCGTTATAGCTTAATTCACCATCCAAAATCTTACAATTATTTTAATATGAAGAAACTATTTAGTCACATAATAATATCATTTATCAAATTTATAACGATCGGGGCAATAAAATGGCAAAAACAGCTTTAATCACCGGTATCACAGGTCAGGATGGAGCATATCTTGCAGAGTTCCTACTTGACAAGGGATATATCGTACACGGCATTAAAAGAAGATCATCCTCATTCAATACTGCACGTATCGACCATCTCTACAAGGACCCACATGAGCGGAACGTGAACTTCTTCATGCACTACGGCGACCTGACAGATTCCACAAACCTGATAAGGATCATACAGGAAACACAGCCTGACGAAATATACAACCTTGCAGCCCAGAGCCACGTGCAGGTCTCGTTCGAAACCCCGGAATACACGGCCAATTCGGATGCAATTGGAACCCTACGTTTGCTGGAAGCCATACGCATACTTGGTCTGGAAAAGAAAACCAGGTTCTACCAAGCCTCGACCAGCGAACTATATGGAAAGGTGCAGGAGATCCCCCAAAAGGAGACAACTCCATTCTACCCAAGGAGCCCTTATGCAGCAGCTAAGTTATACGCCTACTGGATAACTGTGAATTACCGCGAAGCCTATGAAATGTTTGCATGCAACGGTATACTGTTCAATCATGAATCCCCAATCCGTGGTGAGACATTCGTCACAAGGAAGATCACAATGGCGGTTGCAAATATCAAAAAGGGGTGTCAGGACAAACTTTATCTTGGTAACCTGGATGCAAAGAGGGACTGGGGATTTGCAGGGGACTATGTGGAGGCCATGTGGTTGATGCTTCAGCAGGATAAGCCTGATGACTATGTGATCGCAACAGGTGAGACGCATTCCGTGAGGGAGTTTGTGGAGCTTGCATTCAGGGAGGTGGATGTCGAGATCGAGTGGCAAGGTAAAGGTGTGGATGAGGTTGGAGTGGACAGTAACACTGGCAAAGTTTTGATTGAGATCGACCCAAGGTATTACAGGCCAACTGAAGTGGAGATACTTATTGGTGATCCGACTAAGGCTAAAGAGAAATTGGGATGGGAATCCAATGTTGGATTAGATGAGCTCGTAAAATTGATGGTTAAAGAAGATATGGATAAATGAGGGGCATGCAAAGCATGGATGAAAATACATTTCCGAAAATGCTGGTTGAACTGATAGACATTTCAAGAAATGCAGGAAAAATCATTTTGAATTATTATAATGATTCCAGAAAATGCATTGAAATAAAAGAAGACAACTCCCCTTTAACCAAAGCAGATCTGGAGTCTGACAAATACATAGCTACCAGACTTAAGGAATTGTACGACATTCCAATAGTTTCTGAAGAAAACTATCCTGATCACAATGTCAGAAAAGACTACACTGATCTTTTCTTTGTTGATCCTCTGGATGGAACTAAAGAATTTATTGAAGGAAACGGGGAATTTACAGTTAACATTGCATATGTAAAAAATAACAAGCCTGTTATGGGAGTGATCTATACTCCTGTTACCAAAACTACTTTTTTTGCGGCAGAAGATTTTGGTTCGTATATGGAAGATCCTGAGGGTATCAAGGAACTGCCACTTTGTGAAACAAAATCTGATATCCTTACCGCAACCGGGAGTAGAAAACATGCGACATCCCTAGACTCCGAATTTATGCAAATGAATAACGTTGACCAAGTGGTTCCTGCCGGTTCTTCACTTAAATTTTGCAAAGTGGCTATGGGACACGCTCACCTATATCCAAGGTTCCAGGGTTCCATGGAATGGGATATTGCTGCAGGACATATTATTGCAAAAGAAGCAGGTTGCAAATTGTTGGATCTTAAGACAATGAAAGAACCAGAATATAATAAAGAGTCACTACTAAATAATTATTTCATTACTTTTGGTCCTGGAATAGATATCTCTTCTATAGATATACCAGAGATGTCATGAGGGGTTTTATGTCAAAGAAAGGATTTACAGTATGGTTCACAGGTTGGTCAGGTGCAGGAAAAACGACACTTGCAATGGCTCTCGAGGAAGAACTAAAAAAGAGGAACTTTGGTTATGTTCAAAGACTTGATGGTGATATTGTCAGAGAAGTACTTTGCAGTGACCTGGGTTTTTCAAAAGAAGATAGAAATGAAAATATCAAAAGAGCAACATTTGTAGCAGAACTATTATCAAAAAATGGTGTTGCAACACTTGTTTCATTCATCTCTCCATATAGGGCTTTAAGAGATCATGCAAGATGTAAGTGTCACAATTTCATTGAAGTTTACGTTAAATGTGATCGAGATACATTGATTGAAAGGGATGTAAAGGGCCTTTATAAAAAAGCACTTGATAATGAGATCTCTGACTTTACGGGTATCAGTGCTCCATATGAAGAACCTATGAACCCTGAGGTAGTTCTTGATACTTCAAAAGAAGATATCAATGAATCAATAGGGGAAGTCATTGAATATCTTGATAAAAATGGGCTTATTTGAGGACTAAATATGGCCAGTGAAGAAGAGTCTTATCGACTTTCAAATCTAAAAACACTTGAAGCAGAAAGCATAGGCATTATCAGGGAAGTCGCTGCAGAGTTCGAAAATCCAGTTATGCTATATTCGGTAGGTAAGGACTCTTCGGTGATGGCACATCTGGCGATCAAGGCCTTTTATCCTAAAAAAGTACCTTTCCCTTTATTGCATGTTGATACCGGATATAAATTTCCCGAAATGTATGAATTCAGGGATTACTATACAAAGGAGAATAACCTCTACCTGAAAGTTCACAGGAACGAAGAAGCTCTCCGAAAAGGAATAAATCCCCTCTTTGTAGGTACGGTCAAATGCTGTGCTGAACTTAAGACAAAAGCTCTTCTTGATGCATTAAATGAAGGTGGCTATGATGCTGCATTTGGTGGTGCCCGGAGGGATGAAGAGAAATCAAGGGCAAAGGAAAGGATCTTTTCCTTCAGGGATAAGCATGGTCAATGGAATCCAAAGGACCAGAAACCTGAACTTTGGAACCTCTTTAATTCGAAAATCGATCCAGGAGAATCCATAAGGGTATTTCCGCTCTCAAACTGGACCGAACTTGATATCTGGACATACATATACCATGAAAACATTGAGACCGTGCCCCTTTATTTTGCAAATAAAAGAAAGGTTATTGAAAAGAATGGTCGATTAATTCCGGTTTATACGGATGAACACGAGGAAGAGGCCAAAGAGGTCATGTGCCGCTTCAGAACCCTTGGTTGCCATTACTGTACTGGTGCGGTGAGGTCAGAGGCAGATACTATGCCAAAGATCATTGAGGAGATGATGGTTGCCCGCCATTCCGAGCGTATTACGAGGGTGATCGATCATGATCAGGACAGTTCAATGGAACAAAAGAAGAGGGAGGGATATTTTTGAAAGGATCTGAGTCTTTGATCGAACAAAATCAGAATATTGACCTGTTAAGGTTTGCTACCGCAGGTAGTGTAGATGATGGGAAATCAACACTTATCGGCAGGTTACTATATGATTCAAAATCAATATTTGAAGACCAGCTGAATTCCATTAAGAACTATTCAAAAGCTCATCGAGATCAGGATATTGATTATTCTCTGGTTACCGATGGTCTCAAGTCTGAAAGGGAGCAGGGAATTACAATTGATGTTGCATACCGATTCTATTCAACTCCGAAAAGGCGTTTTATTATTGCTGATACTCCGGGTCATGAACAATATACGAGAAATATGGCCACAGGAGCATCGAATGCATCCCTTGCATTGATCCTCATTGATGCTAGGAATGGTGTTATGACACAAACAAGAAGGCATACTTTCATATCATCATTACTTGGTATCCGGCATTTTGTGGTTGCGGTCAATAAAATGGATCTTGTTGACTATTCAGAAGAGGTTTTTGATAGTATTGTAAATGAATACAACACATTTACTGATAAATTGTCTGCAGAATCAATTTATTTTATTCCCCTAAGTGCTCTTAAAGGCGATAATGTAATCGAAAGAAGCGACAATATGCCTTGGTATCAGGGATCGACACTACTTGATTATCTGGAGAACGTCAATGTATCCGGTGGTCGCAATCTTATTGATTTCAGGTTCCCTGTACAGTATGTTAACTGGAGTGGCAATGATTTCAGAGGCTATTGTGGAACAATCTCTTCAGGTGTGATCCGTAAAGGAGAAAAAGTGAGGGTTCTTCCTTCAGGAAAGACAAGCGAAATTTCAAGGATCGTAACGTACGAAGGAGATCTTGATTATGCCTTTGCTCCAATGGCAGTAACACTTTGTCTTAAGGATGATATTGACATCAGCCGCAGTGATGTCATTGCAAGGGCACATAATCTGCCTGCAATTGTTGGAAGTATGGAAGCAAATTTGGTCTGGATGGATGCTGAACCCATGGAGATCGGCAAAGATTATCTGATCAAGCATACGACCAACACAATTAAAGGACAATTTACAGAAGTAGTTTATATGTTCGATCCGGAAGACATCCACAGGAAACCTGCGGATTTCCTGAAGTTAAATGATATTGGGAAAGTTAGTATTGAATTGAAGACCCCAATATTTGCCGATATTTATTCCGAGAACAAATCCACAGGTTCATTTATTATAATTGACCCTCACACCAACCAGACTGCTGCTGCCGGAATGATCTCAAAATACAAGCAGGTGTCTCCTGACAAAGCATGTGAATCTGTAAAAGCCAGGGTTATCAGGTATCCAGGAGATAAGAAGGCAGAGGCACAGGCTAATTATGACCGCCTTTCCATGCAAGGTACACATTGTATCTATGTGGATGATGATGTGTTATTTGAAGGCCTTTGCAAAGGAGTTCCAGTTGATAGTGAGAAATATTCCAACACAATTGAGAATCTGTGCAATATTGTAACAAGATCAGGCGTATCGGTTGTTTTATGCTCGGAATGTTTTAATGACCGATCTTGAAGTTGGATTTCTCTTAATTTAATATTGGATGTGGGTATAAATGGCAAATGATAAGCCAAACTACTGGGTCATACTGCTGAGCTTAATAGTTCTGGCAGCCATTTACCTTCTTCCTGCGCCTGATGGACTGTCCATTGAGGGCAAGAACGCCTTGGGGATATTTATTGCAGCTATTATCCTATGGGCAACGAGTGCTCTTCCTCTTTCCGTAACCGGTCTCTTTGTGATAGCTCTGTTACCCTTGCTCAACGTGATGTCCAGCAAGGAAGCCTTTTCCCTCTTTGGTAACAAGGCAGTATTTTTTATCCTGGGTGCCTTCATCCTGGCAGCAGCCATGATGAAAACCGGCATCAGTAAAAGAATTGCTCTTTTGATGCTCAGCAGATTCGATGGAACGCCAAGAAGGCTTTTGTGCTGCATCATGTTATCCTCTGCCATGCTTTCATTCATAATGCCCGAACATGCAGTTGCTGCAATGATGTTTCCTGTGGTGTCCGCAATTGCAGACAGTCTCGATCTTGAGCCCCTGAACAGTAAGTATGGAACTCTCCTTTTCCTTTCAATGGCATGGGGAGCGATCATCGGTGGTGTGGGAACCTTGCTCGGGGGTGCCAGGAATCCCCTTGCAATTGGACTTCTGGAAGAGAACGTGGGCCTTACTATCACTTTTTTCGAATGGTGTGTTGCGATCATACCAATTGTGTTTGTGATGCTTGCAGTCGGATTTGTTGTACTCAACCTATTTTTCAGGATAGATGTGGATGATGTCAGTTCTGCAAAAAAAGTCCTTGAAAGGCATCTGGAAAGGATGGGCAAGATGGATATCCATGAAAAGAAGACAGGAATGGTTCTGTTTCTTACAGTCCTTGCCTGGATATTCCTTGGAAATATACTTGGGCTTGCCGTCATCGCAATTATTTCAGCAGTATCGTTGTTCATTCTTAACGTGATCGATTGGGACGATGTGGAATCCAACGTTAACTGGGGAATCATCCTCATGTACGGGGGTGCAATTGCCATGGGATCTGCACTGGCTAAGACAGGAGCAGCAGAATGGATTGCAAACCTTGTTCTCGAGAATGGACACCTTACTCCACTGATCATGTTACTTGCCATATCATTCGTTTCAATATTCCTCACCGAATGCATAAGCAATTCAGCTGCTGTGGCCATCCTTCTTCCGATAGGTTTCAGCCTTGGTGATGTGATAGGTATCAACCCCATAGCAATGGTCTATATGATCGCAGTCCCCGCAGGTCTTGCATTCATCTTGCCAATGGGAACGCCACCAAACGCCATAGCATATTCCTCGGGATACTATGAAATAAAGGATATACTGCTTCCGGGGTTAATTTTAAATCTAACATCATGGATAGTCTTCATCCTGATGGCGCTTACATACTGGCCTTTAGTAGGAATAAGTTTGACATAATCATAAAAAGCAGCGATGAATATCATGGACAAAATAAATGCCGTGCTTGTGGCCTTTTCAGCAACCTCAATACGCAAGAAGCTTGCAAAAGCAGCTCTTGATCTGGCAGAGGAAAATGATGCAAAACTGATCATTCTGAGCGTGCGTGATAGAAATGTGGCTCAAATGGTTGCAAAGGTTACAAAGGACCATGGTTTTCTTGGGAAAGATTTCGTTGAGAAGCTGGCAGAGGACATCAAAAAGGATAGGGATGAGTTAATTACAAGTCGATTGGGCATGATCGAGAATGAAGCTGAAAAACGTGGTATTGAGTTTGAGACTGTGAAGATGAAAGGGCATTTTGTTGAGAGTGTTGCTGACATTGCAGAGATACATAAGGTTGATTTAGTGGTTACCGAAAATGTCGATAATATAGCAATGAAGTTGAAGAGAAAAGGCATTTCCAATATACGTATTATATAATCTTGAATTTTTTATTTTATTAATTCTTGCAAATGAATATTTTACAACTCAATATTGCTCTGACATAGAATGATTGCTAAAGAAACTTTAGATTTCTTCACGAACGAATGAGAATTCAAAACGAAAAGAATCATATATCATTCTTTCTTTTAAGTGTCTATATTTTAAGTAAACTGTCTGGTTTAAATATGCAGGAATATAAACTTTTTGCCCAGAGAATTGGGTTGGTTAGCTTAACTAATTTCATCAGCCATTTCAAAGGAATTATACTTCTGCCAATCCTTACAAAAAACCTTCCCATAGAGGATTATGGGGTCTGGGCACAGGTCATGGTGACAATTGGAATCGTTCCAAGCCTTATGATTCTGGGTCTTCCTGCGGCTATGGCCAGATTCCTGCCTTCTGTAAAGAACCGAGAGGAATTTCAGGATATTTTCTATTCATTCCTCTCTGTTGTGACCGTAACTGGCATGTTCGCAGCTTTTGGAGTATACTTGCTATCAGAGTCTATTGCAGACATGCTCTTTGGCGGCAACAAAGTTATTGTAGAGATTCTTTCGCTTATCATCTTCTTTGAGACTCTAGACAGAATTTTCTTCGATTACTTCAGAGCTACCCAGCAAATAAAGAAACACTCCACGCTACAGTCCTTGAAGGAATTACTTCTCATGGCTCTTGTTGTAATTTTTGTACTTCTGGGAAGGGGGCTTATGGGGGCATTAGAGGCTTTGCTGGTCAAGTCCATCATTGTATTTTTGATTTCTACCGTCATTATTGTATCGCAGCTTGGGTTGAGGATACCAAAGTTTAGAAACCTTAAAAGTTATCTGAAATATGGGATACCCACCGTCCCAGGGAACATGTCCAAATGGATCTTGGACTCCAGTGACCGCTATGTAATTGGGGGCTTTTTAGGAACATCTGCTGTTGGATACTATTCACCAGGCTATGCTCTAGGTAATATCTTGCAGGCGTTCATAGCTCCTTTGAACTTCATGCTACCAATGATACTATCGAAACATTACGATGAGGGAAACCTCGACGAAGTAAAAAAGTATCTTAGCTATTCCTTGAAGTACTTCCTAGCTGTTGCTATACCTGGAGTCTTCGGACTCTCATTACTCTCAAAGGAATTGCTTGAGATCTTATCTACGCCCGAGATAGCAGAGCACAGTTATCTTATAACACCCTTTGTAGCATTGAGTGCACTATTGTTCGGTGTATTTGTCGTATTCCAGAAAGTGGCAATGCTTGTGAAAAAAACCCATATCATGGGTACGATATGGCTTGTAGCAGCGGTTATTAATCTAGGGCTTAACTTATTGCTGATACCTTACATAGGGATTATAGCTGCGGCAGTTACAACATTGCTGTCCTTTATGGTTAGCCTTGCCCTAATGGCGTATTATTCTCTAAGGTTTTTGAGATTTGATATGAATCTCGGGTTTATATTAAAAAGCGTATTTTCCTCGTTTCTGATGTCTGTCTTAATCATATTTTGGAACCCTGTAGGTTTATTTAGTATTATCATAATGATTGGTATATGCGTAGTTTTGTATTTTTTAATACTTATGCTACTTAAAGGGTTTAACAAGTATGAACTTGAATTTTTCAGAAACATCTTTGAAATTTGACTAGTAAACCTTTTAAGATGCTATAATAGAAATATGTGAAAAGTTCAACAAATATATATTTATGTCGAAAGTTGGGTTGTGCAACAAATTCAACGTCTTTTTCAATCTTATGAAAGTGAAGTCCCGATTTGAGAGTAAAAAGTAAGCTAACGTTCTTACGTCTTTCTATGATTGTTATTAGATACTAAGTCTATCGAAAAATTAATTAAATGCAAAAAATGTGTAACCAATTAGCTTACATACTGGTTCTGTAGAAATCCTCTTCTCTATACCTATTTGATCATCTCTATGTTTAATAATAAGAAACCCCTTGTGTAAGTTTGTACCACAAACACAAGTGGATGCTTGTGTTTTGTCTGACAACTACTTAATGCTCATCGACGTAGCATTCAAGTAACAATGATTTCTCTCGTATCTGCTTTTACCAACGTTTTTGGAATTCAAATATCAATGTTATATGTAACCCAATTTGCTCAAATTAGTGTTGATCAATAGATTCATTTCATCGATATCTTCTTTTGATAAATTGTTTTTCCATTTCCCAATTGAAGATATGTTAATAGGATTAGTTAAATTACCATGATGGGATAACTTAGTATCCCCAAGCCTATTGATTTCTTGATGATACGTGAACATTTTTTCTTCAAACTCAATCCCGATAAATTCACAAATTTTAATAATTTCTTTTTTTGGATTGGATACGAGGTCTTCATATATAATTTCAATGTATTTATCTGACCCCTTCATTCTTCCAAAAGATGTGGCCACATTAATACTGTCATTCCACCTTTCACAGGCATCTTTTATATTATTGTATCTTCCCATTTTTAAATAAGAACTCACAACATCTCTGCCATCTCTTATAATATGTATATATTTTGCATCATTATATAGAAGATCAATCCAACCCAAGCTTAAAGTGTTGCCTGGGGTTTTGTCACCCCAGATTTCAAAACCTGGAAACTTTTGTTCAGAATAATAACAATATACCTCATCAATAATTTTTGCAAGCGATCTATTATTTTCTTCGAGATTTAATACTCTCTCATAAACGTCATGTATATTAATTTCCCACATAGTAAATTGGTCATGTGATTCGAATTCTCCTAAAATTAATTTAACTAATTCTTCCCATGGTAAAAAATTATATATTTGAAATTTTCTAACGGTATTTGGGAGTACATAAGATTCTGGTGGTATAGAGACTTTAGAATGATTGGTTAATATCGCTCTTAATAAAGTATTACCTGACCTTCCTGATCCGATTATGAAAAATGGGTTGCAACTTAGATCATTTATTTCATCATTAACTTTATATTTTGGGAAAAAAATACCTTTTAAACATTTTGCCCTATTGTATATTTTGCTTAAGAATATAGGGCAATTGCTCTTGTTATATTGCATTAATACCACCTAGATAAAATATAAACTTATAAGGGATAATCATAGTAATCCAAATCAAGTTTATATTTACTTTTTAATTCATTATTACACAATTTGTAGTATTTCTTGATGTATTTAATATTACCATTTCCTAATACACTTTCATTGTCTACAGCTTTATCAAAATATAGCGCTTTATCTAATTTTTTTAAAATGGTTCGTGATATATCATATAAATATGGTACATTAATTAAATAATACTTATTTAGAACGTCATGTTTAGTAAAACTGTTTAGTAATTTTGATAAATGAAAAGTACATCTTTTGTACTTTATATTCCTTTTACTAAAGTCCATATCTTTAAAACTATACTCTAAATTAAACTCACTTGCAAAATTTTTGATAAACTGGTCGTTATCTTTTAAAAAATCTTCGTACAAATACACATGCACATTTTCTTTACCAAAAAGGGTTTCATAGTGTGTAATGATTTGTATATAGTTCAAATGTTCAAATGAAAACAAAGGGAACCTATTATTATGAGTATATGTATGATATAAATATTCGTTAATATTATAGTTTCCACCTTTTTTTAGATATTGAAGATATATTGAAGTAATCATATCGATTTGATTTCTTATGAAAATAATTATTTTCCCGTTTGGGAAAACTGCTTTAATTCGATAGCTCATTTCTTTTGTTAAACATCCATGGAGGCCACCAGAATGAATATTTCCTGACAACTCTTCTTCACACAAAACAATTCTTTTACTATTAATAAAATTTGTTGAAAGATTTTTTTTAACTTCATTTTCATCAAAATGAAAAGATCTCTCTTTAATGAACAAATTTTGTACAAAATTTCTATCTATATATTGTATGTTTGTTATCTTAGGGTAAAAATTATTTTGAAACCATGTAGTGCCTGTTTTATGGTATCCGATATGAATTATTGGAGACTCCATTAATTAACCCCCTATGTATAAAATTTAACTAGTTTTAATTACTTCGTAATAAAATACTGATTACTACTCAATTACATTTATGTGTATCTTTCTTTTTCCATAAAAATATTTATTTTTATAGAGCCAAAATCCTATTGCATTATAGTGCAGACTCATATACGTCCAGAAGTTGTTTATTCAGTTTGCGCATATCATATCTGTTTTTCACGAATTTTCGACCTTCTGCTCCCATTTCTGGCCAAATTTCTGGATTCCTTATAAGATATTCCAGTTTTTCCATTAATGCATTAATATCTTTTTCTGGTACAATAAAACCCGATTTATTATTAATCCCTTCTGGAATTCCACCAATATTTGTAGATACTAAAGGAAGCCCCATTGCTTGAGCTTCTTGAAGCACTAATCCTTGAGCTTCTTGAGCACCATCTTTACTTATTACACTTGGCAATAAAAATATATCGGAATCTATATATAAATTTAATACTTTACTATGGTTAGCAGCTCCATAAAAGATTACATTTTTATTAATTCCTAATCTTGATACTAAATTTTCCAATTCTCTCTTTAAAGGACCGTCTCCTACTATTAAGTATAAAATGTTGGGATGTATCTTAATTAGTTTAGCGATTGCATTTATAGCATATTTATGCCCCTTTTCTTCAACTAGCCGCGCAACAGTTAAAATTTGCAGAGGTTTATTTTTATAATCTATTTTCTTTGGAGTAAAAAATTCAACTTTAAGGCCTACTGGTAATACTACAATTTTTGATTCTTTGCAACCTAATCCAATAAGCCTTTTCTTTGTGAAAGTTGTATTGCATGTAAAGTAATTTCCTTTTTCAAATAGTTCTTGGTAAACATTTTCTCCTTTTCTTTTTGGATATACGTTTACATCGAAGCCGTGGAAAGTTGTAATATATTTCCCTTCAATACCAACGTCTTCAAGATACGTCCCAAAAATTCCGTTTGGTCCAAAGTGACAATGGATTATATCAAAATCATAATCATTTCCAATAATTTCTGAAACGGTAAAGAGCAATCTTATGGATGATCTTCCGTACTTAAACACATTAAGTGCTTTGCATATTTTATTCCAATCCTTGAAAAAGTTAAAAAATAAAGATTTAATTTCTTTAGGTGTAATTGTATTATATTTAGGGGAATAGTGAACGTGGTCCATAAGATTGTATCTTATCACATCTTCATTAACAACTTCTTCATTCGGGTTTGATACTGCAAATATTTCCACTTTGTGTCCCATGTCCAAAAGACCTGTAATTTGGTTCAATATAAATGTTTCAGACAATTTTGGAAAGGGACCAACAACAAAAGCTATATTCATAAATTTGTCCTCATTTTTATATAGTCTATATAATAACTTAGTATGTTGATATTGTTAATGCATATTTCATATAATCTCTTATTGTATTACGATAAAGAACTATCAACTATTATTAAATAGTTGCTTCGAGGTAAATTTTATACACATTTGATATAATTATTTTATCTTCTGATTAGTTGGCAAACCAATATATGATTGTGGTGCTTTCATCAAGAGTTAGATACAAATGTGATGAATAAATAAGAATAAATCGTTTCTGTCGACACTTCATTTGAACAATATGTTTAATTTTGGTGAATTTTTTATGGTATGGATTTATATTAAGATAATTTCTACAGAGCCGAAACATTGCTAATACTCTAAGTTTTGGATAGAGTCATCAAAACAAGATATTTATAATATGGATTAGATATTGTAATAGAATTCAAAATAACAATTGAGACATATATCAAAAAGATTTATAGATTAACTTTCATAACAGAATTTTATTATCTAATATATAAGCAAATATTTAAAACATACCTATGTCGGATTCAAGCATATGAGCATCAAAGTTCTTCATATCGTTGCTGGTGATCTTTCAGGAGGGGCTGCACGAGGTGCATATTGGCTTCATAAAGGTCTATTGAGGTATGGCATTGAATCAAGAATGGTTGTTCAAAATTATAATGGGACTGATTCCACAGTTGAAGCCGTTACCCAAACAGATATTGGGAAGGGATTAAAATTACTTAGAAGTCAAATTGACATCATCCCGACAAAGATATATCGCAACCGTGAAAAATTTATATTCAGTACAGGGATTACTGGTTTTGATATAAGGAAATCTGATTTTTATCAATGGGCTGATATTATCCATTTACACTGGATTAATGGTGGTATGGTCAATATAAATCTATTAAATAAAATTGATAAACCAATAGTTTGGACAATGCGAGATATGTGGCCAATGACTGGGGGGTGTCATTATGCAATGGAATGTAAAGGATATGAAAATGAATGCGGTCTTTGTCCTCAATTGAAGAGCAATTATAAACATGATCTCTCAAGATATGTTCTGAAACGCAAAAAACGCTGTTATCCAGATAATTTGAACCTTGTAGCCATAAGCACTTGGTTAGCAGAGTGTGCTAAAAATAGTTATTTGTTCAATGGCTTTAATATAGACGTAGTTCCTAACGCAGTTGATACTAATGATTTTTTCCCAATTAGCCCGGAGATCGCTAGGGATGTGCTGGGTTTGCCAAAGGATAAAAAAATAGTGCTTGCCGGTGCAACTAACATACATGATATGTACAAGGGCTTCGGGAAGTTCCGGGATGCAATTCAGCACCTAAACAAGGACTATTTATTCCTTTTTTTTGGTAGAACTAATAATGAAGATTTAGACCTTCTTGGAATTAATTATAAGGCACTAGGGTTTTTAAGAGATAGTATTTCCTTAAGGCTTGCTTATTCTGCAGCAGACGTTTTTGTTGCTCCATCGGTTCAGGAAGCATTTGGTAAAACGCTAATTGAAGCTATGGCATGCGGTACTCCGGTGGTTGCTTTTGATGCCACTGGTCCCAAAGATATTGTTGACCACAAGATAACGGGTTATTTGGCACAACCTTTTGACACTTATGATTTAGCCAGAGGTATTAGTTGGGTACTTGAAGATGATGATAATCTGCATTCTTTATCTATACATGCAAGAATAAAATTTGAAAATAGATTCGGGATTGAAGCGATAGCAATGAAGTATTCTGACATTTATAGTAACATTTTGATTTGAGGTTATAATAAACAGTTATGGATCTCTATAATAGTTGAATTGAAGAGTACAAATATTAACTTACCCACTCGATGTTAATGAGAACGCTATATATTTAATTAATCTTATTAATTAAATACTTAAACAAGATGATACTTTTATCACTCAATTAAAATCTAAAAATGAATTTATACATAAATTAATTCAACATCCAGCAAGACATTGTGAGTTGTTAACCATGAATGGGAAAAAGACGAAAATATTCCACTTAATGCCTCAATTACATTTACCCGGTCATCATTCCTCTTTTTCAAACAATGTTGTAAAAGAACTCAAGATCGGGGGTGTGATTAATGAAGGGTTACATAATGGTTATACTGGTCACGATTGGATCGGTGAATATAACTTAAAGAACAAAAAGATTTCTGATTATATCGTTTTCCCTTTTTTTGTAAATGAAATGGGAAAACTAAACAATATATTAAATAATATAGGTCCCGCGGGGAATGTTTCAAAAAAAGTGTTGAGAATTTTGAAACATGTTACATTAAGAATAAAAGAAAGTATTGAAATTCTTCTTGTTTTTGTTACATTAAAACTAAATAAAGACCAACAAAAGCATGATTTAATATTTATTCATGATTTTCCACGTAATTTTGGACTTTTCATATCATCCCTTTTGAGAATAATTCCTAAGAACACATTAGTAGACATCCATGTCTATACAAATGGTACTACAAAACTACCAAAAAATACCAATTTTTTGTATAAGATCTATTATCATATAATGCTAAACAAAATAAATATTCTATTTCATAGCAAAGCTTTGTATGACTATTATGAAAATAAAATAAAACTAAGTCGTGATAACTTATTCTATGTTCCATATGGTTTGGCAACTGATTGTGAAACGATTGATAAAAAGGTAGCCTTAAAAAGCTTAAACATAGATACGAATAAGAAAATCATTCTGTTTATTGGAACCATGCGAAAGGACAAAGGTATTGATTTAACAATTGAATCTTTGAAAAAAATGGATGACAAAAAATATTTCTTTCTACTTGCAGGCTCAATGTCCCATCTTCTAGATTACAATGTTGACTCATTGATAAGTTCTATTGGCTGGAATGATTCTTACAAACGAATATCACTGGAAGATAATTCATCATACGAAGATTTCCAGAATTATTTTTCTGCAGCAGATGTATTAGTACTACCTTATAACAAAACTTTTATAGGGGCGAGTGGCGTTCTGGCAAATGCTGCGGAGTTTGGTCTGCCTGTCATCGGACCAGAACATGGGCAGATTGGTGAATTTATTAATAAATTCAATTTAGGGCTTACTTTTGAAGCTGAAAATATCAACAGTTTTGTAGATTCAATTGAGAGATTTTTTGAACTGGACAAAAAAGAGATCGAATCTTTCAAAATCGGCCTGTCTAATATGAAACAAGAACAAAGTTGGTCAAATGTTGCAGGTGAATTGATCGAAATTTCCAAAACAATCAATTGAGGCATATAATGGACAAAAATATTATAGCTCTCCTTCCAATGAAAAAACATTCAGAAAGGGTCCCTAACAAGAATCTGAGAGATTTCTCCGGTAAGCCGCTTTATCATCGGGTTATGGAATCTCTTTCACAATCTAAGTACATAAAAGAAGTTTGCATCAACACTGACAGCAAACAGATTTCAGAGAATGCAATATCCAATTTTGACAATGTAAGAATAATTGAACGTCCTGAAGAACTTATGGGGGATATCGTAGCTATGAACGATATCATTGACTATGATATCTCAAAACTTGAAGGAGAACATTTTCTTCAGACCCACAGTACTAATCCACTGTTGACAGCAGATACTATTGATCGTGCCATAGAGGAATATTTTGAAAATTTGAGTGAATTCGATTCTTTGTTTTCTGTAAATCGTTTGCAAACACGTCTTTATTGGCAAAACGGCGAACCAGTAAATCACAACCCTCAGGAACTTCTCAGGACACAGGATCTGCCTCCTTTGTTTGAGGAAAATTCTAACATCTATATCTTTTCCAGAGAATCGTTCAAAAATGCTGGAAATCGCCGAATTGGTTTGAAACCGCAGATGTTTGAAATGAACAATCTTGAATCCATTGACATAGATGAACCGGAAGATTTTATACTGGCTGAAACACTTTACAAACAATTAAGGGATAAATTATGAGTGAAGTGGCGTATGGTAAAAGAGATCTCTCAGCTATTAAAAGAAAATTCAGGACCTACTTGCTTTATGCCGGTACTAGAATAGTAGCTGACCAATTTATTGACAGGTCTGTAAATTCCATTTTAGTCTATCCGGCAATTGGTGATAAAAATACATTAGCTGACTATCTCAATCGGCTGGCATGGGGATTCCCTTCGAAGGAGAATCTTTCGATATTTGTGACGGTATCTGAAAATTTGAAAGATATCGATCCTCAATTGCTATCTGCTACGCCTAACCAACGGTCTTATCTGAATAGCCTAACCAACGTTGTCTTAATTGACGAAAATGAAGCAAGAAAAAAGTTTGATTCCGGTTTAATACTTGTTACAAGAACTGAAGCTTTTCATGATCCTGCTATATTTTTGAGATTGCACAAAACAATGATAATTGATCCATATTATTTCTCTTTTGAAGAAGCTAACATATGGAAAGATGGCTATTACAAGACATTTGATAAAAAAGAAATTGAACAATTCAGATCAATCTCAAAACAAAATCTTTCTTCCCTTCTCAAGCAAAATAAGCACAAGGATAAAGCTTGTTGTTTTGCAACAGGTCCTTCTTTTGACCGATACAGGGAATTTGATTATGGAAACAATTGTTTCAAAGTGATCTGTAATAGTACTGTAAAAAATGATACTTTTTTGGAATATGTTAATGGACCGGATATTCTTGTTTTTGCGGATCCTGTTTTCCATTTTAGTCCATGTGAATATTCATCTCAATTCAGGGATCATGTTCTGGATGTAGTCCGAAAGTATGGATGCTATGTGATGGTTCCTGACATGGCAATGCCTTTATTAATTGCACATTATCCAGAACTTAAAAGTAAATTAATAGGGATGCCTTCTGGCAGATCGTTGAACATACCTTCGATTGATAAATTTCATGTAAAAAAATCCTCTAACATTTTGACTTTCTTAATGTTGCCTATTGCTTCTGCAGTAGCCAAAAAAGTGTTCATTATTGGTGCAGATGGGAGGGAACCAAATGAAAAATATTTCTGGAAACACAGTTCTTCTGTCCAATATGATGAACTTATGAAAACAGCTTTTGAAACCCATCCTTCGTTTTTCAGAGACAGAGATTACAAGGATTACTATGAAACCCATTGTAAGTATCTTGAGAAACTGATCTCATATGGAGAATCTATGGGAATTCAATACTATTCTTTAACATCTTCATATGTACCAGCATTAAAAAAGAGACAAATAGAAAATTGTGAGGAGTGACAATGACACTGAAGGAAAAATTAAAAAATAGAGAATTAACAATTGGTTCCTGGATCACATTGGGGCACCCCTCAATAGCTGAAATTATGGCTAGAGCAGGATATGATTGGCTTACTGTGGATATGGAACACAGTGCGATCACATTGCACCAGGCACAGCAGTTGATTCAGGTAATTGAACTGGCAGGGTGTGTGCCTCTTGTCAGAGTAGGCAAAAATGATCCAAATCTCATAAAAAGAGTAATGGATGCTGGTGCCCATGGTGTGATCGTTCCGATGGTAAACTGTCGTGAGGATGCGGAACAGGCCGTGTCTTCCGTAAAGTATCCGCCAAAAGGAATACGCGGCGTTGGCCTGGCCCGTGCACAGGGGTATGGAGAATCATTTGAAGAATATAAAGAATGGAACGATGAAGAGAGTATTGTAATCGTACAGGTGGAACATATAGAAGCCGTTGAAAACTTGGAGGAAATATTAACGGTAGATGGTGTTGATGGTTTTATTATAGGCCCTTATGATCTTTCAGGCTCACTTGGCGTTCCCGGGCAGTTTGATCATCCTGATGTTGTGAAGGCACTAGAAAAAGTAAAAGAGGTATCAAATCGTCTCGATTCACTTTCTGGTTTTCATGTGATTCCACCAACATTTGATGAGTTTAAAGAAAAAGTCGATGAAGGGTATCGTTTTATTGCACATAGTTTGGACATCTTGTTTTTGGGAGAAGGTTGCAGAAATTCGATTGAGCAAATAAAAAAGTTGTGATATTATGGATAAAGCCACATCTATAAAGAAAGTGTTCATATCAACTCATCCATTTGGTGAGATTTCTACTGAGCCTCTTGATCTTCTGGAAGCAGAAGGAATAAGCTACAAGCTCAATCCATATGGCCGCAAAATTACGACACAAGAATTGGCTACACAGATAATAGATTGTGATGCCCTCATAGCTGGTACTGAGATAATCGATGCATCTGTATTTGAAAATGCACCGGATCTCAAATTGATCTCACGTGTAGGGATTGGCCTGGATGGGGTTGATTTTGATCTTGCAAAAATGCGTAATGTGAAAGTAGCCTTTACTCCCGATGCACCAACAGTGGCTGTGGCAGAACTCTGTATGGGATTGATTCTTGATTGTCTTCGAAGGATAACTGCTACAGATCGCCACTTAAGAGAAGGTAAATGGCATCGCCACATGGGTGGATTGCTATATGGTAAGACTGTAGGTATTATTGGCTTGGGGCGTATTGGGAAAACACTGGTACACTTATTGCAACCATTCAATGTCAACATACTGGCTAATGATATAGACCCGGACATGGCCTTTGGTCACATGATGGGGATTGAATGGGTGGATAAAGATAGCCTACTGGAGAATTCTGATGTAGTTTCTTTAAACATACCACTCACCGAAAGCACATTCCACTTAATTGATGATAATGCACTCAAAAAGATGAGGTCTACTGCAGTGTTGATTAATACTGCAAGGGGGCCAGTGGTAGACGAGTTGGCTTTGTTATCTGCATTGGAAGAGGGGATGATTGCCGGAGCAGCCATTGATGTGTTCGAGAATGAACCTTACGATGGTCCTTTAAGTCAATGTGAATCAGTGGTACTCACATGTCATATGGGTGCTAGCACAAGAGAATCCAGGCAAAGAATGGAATTGGAAGCTACAGAAGAAATTATTCGATATAACTGTAACGAAAAATTGAAAAATGAGGTATTGTTTTGAGTAAAAAAGTAGTTGTTTTTGGTGGGTCGGGGTTTTTAGGAAGCCATATTGCAGATGCTCTTACTCAAAGTGGCTATCAGGTAAGAATATTTGACATTAAAACGTCTCCATACCTCAAAGCCGGACAAGAGATGTTCATTGGCGATATACTTAATAAAGAATCAGTTGAAAATGCGGTAGATGGCTGTGATGTCGTATATAATTTAGCAGGAATTGCTGATATCGATGAATGCGTAAGAAGGCCCATTGATACGATTAGATATAATATTTTAGGCAATGCAATGGTACTTGAAGCGGCAAAAAATGCTGGAGTAGAACGATTCATTTTTTCCAGTTCAGTTTATGTATATAGTCAGACAGGATCCTTTTATCGAAGTAGCAAACAATCTGCAGAATCATTTATCGAAGATTATAACAAGTTGTTCGATTTACCCTACACAATTCTACGTTATGGTTCCTTGTATGGCAATCGCGCAGACGATCGGAATAGCATTTATCGCTTGATTAAAGAAGCCCTTACAACCAAAAAGATTGAATATCATGGAACAGGCGAAGAGATAAGGGAATATATCCACGTAGAAGATGCAGCAAGATCCAGTGTAGAGGTCCTTGATCCGGAATATGAAAATCAACATGTTATATTGACTGGAAACCAGACATTGAAGTACAAAGATTTGCTAAATATGGTCAACGAAATGTCAGGCGGAGATGTTGAAATCATTTATGAAAATTCAAAGTCTGAGACTCATTATCAGGTGACTCCCTATTCATTTAATCCAAGAATAGGTAGAAAACTTACAAGTAATTATTACGTAGACATGGGTCAAGGATTGCTGAGCATTATGTCTGAAATATTTGCTTCGATTCACAAAGAAGTGCATGAAGAAATGGGGTATTTAATTGAGGACGGAATGAAAAATGAATGAGGATGTCGATAATTTAGTATGGTTGTCTTATCCTCTAGATACTTCCACTCCTTCATATGGAAATGGGGAGGGTTTTAATAACAATTGTATAAAAAACGTAACAAGAGGTGACAGTTGCAATACATCCCGTTGGCAATTGACAAATCATATCGGAACACATATCGATTCCCCAAATCATTTCTTTTCTAATGGCAAATCAATTGATGATTTTCCACCGGATTTTTGGTTTTTTTCAAAAATTTCGGTAATAAAAGAACCAACAATAAATGAAAAGATGGGTGTAGAAGTAGATGATAAATTTGAAAATTTATCAAAAGAAACAGATCTACTTCTTATTTATACAGGATTTAGCAAAAACAGAAACGAAACGAAGTACTGGCGTGAAAATCCCGGCTTATCCTCTGAATTAGCGATCTTTTTGAGAAGGAATTATCCAGATCTTCGTGCAGTGGGAATAGATTCAATATCCATATCCTCCTGGCAAAATAGAGAGGAGGGTCGCAAAGCGCATCAATCATTTTTAAATCCGGAAGATTACGGAAATCCCATCTTGCTGATTGAAGATATGGACTTAAGTATATTAGAAGATAATGTGCAAATATTATCTTGCTGTGCACTACCAATTAGAGTAAAATGTGCAGATGGTGCTCCTTGCACAGTAGTTGCAGGTGTAAAAAGATGTTAAAGGCAATACTGTTTGATTTTGATGGTGTACTTGTGGAGTCTGTTGATATCAAAACTAAAGCATTTGCTAAGCTCTTCGAAAGTGAAGGGAAAGAAATTGTAGATCAAGTTGTAGAATACCATTTAGCAAATGGTGGTGTTTCAAGATATAAGAAATTCGAGTACATATATGAAAAACTTCTTGGGAAACATCTAAACGCTGAAATTAGTAAAGATCTGGGGGAGAGATTTTCACATCTTGTGATTCAGAATGTTATAGATGCTCCTTGGGTTTCTGGTGCCAAAAATTTCCTTGAGGAGTATTATCAAGAAATAGATTTGTATATTGTGTCAGGCACTCCAGAGGATGAATTAAAGAGTATAGTTAATAGGAAAAGCATCAAAAAATACTTCAAAGGAACGTATGGGTCACCTGAGACAAAAGGAAATTTGATAAAACGTATATTGTCAGGTGGAGATTATACAAAAGATCAGGTAGTCTTTGTCGGTGATGCAATTACAGATTTAAATGGTGCACTTGATTCGGATGTTCCTTTTATTGGTAGACTTTCTGATGAGAACAACAATCCATTCAAAGAATATGATATACCGATTATATCAGATTTATGGGAATTACCAGAATTGTTGAAATAGTTGGATATGCTATTCAATCCAATAAAAAGTGATTTAATATGAAACTCAAATCCAAAATCTATGTCGCAGGTCACCGCGGGATGGTGGGCTCGGCCATAAAAAGAAAGCTTGAATCCAAAGGTTACACAAACCTCATAACCCGCACCCACAGCGAGCTCGACCTCACAAACCAACAGGATGTCAACAATTTCTTCGAGACTGAAAGACCTGAATATGTCTTCCTGGCAGCAGCTAAAGTAGGTGGTATCCTCGCAAACAGCACGTATCCTGCAGAGTTTATCTACCAGAACCTCATGATCGAGGCAAACGTTATCCATGCTGCATACACCTATGGTGTCAAAAAACTTCTTTTCCTTGGTTCGTCCTGCATCTATCCCAAGTTTGCACCCCAGCCTATGAAGGAAGAATACCTGCTTACCGGGGAACTTGAAGTTACAAACGAGGCATATGCAATAGCAAAGATAGCCGGGATAAGACTCTGCAAGCACTATAATCAGCAATATGGAACAAACTTCATGTCTGTCATGCCCACAAACCTTTACGGGCAGAATGATAATTTTGACCTTGAATCATCCCATGTAATGCCTGCACTTATCCGCAAGTTCCATGAGGCAAAGATGGAGGATAAGCCGGAGATAATAATCTGGGGGACAGGCTCACCAAGGCGTGAGTTTCTGCACGTTGATGATATGGCAGATGCCTGCGTTCATCTTATGGAGAACTACGATGAGTCCAATGTAGGTGAGTTCGTTAATATCGGGGTTGGAAAAGATATCACCATTCAGGAGCTTGCTGAGCTCATAGGGGATATTGTGGGATATGAGGGTGAGATCGTTTATGACGCCTCAAAACCGGATGGGACTCCGCAGAAGTTGCTGGATGTCAGCAGGCTGAACGGACTCGGATGGGAAGCCAGGATATTGCTCAGGGACGGAATTACGGAAACATATGAGTGGTACAAAAGTGGGAAATGACCCGGCATAATAGTACATAATAAATGATGCTACATTCAATACTATATTCAATGATGATCTAACATTCATAAGGATCCAATGGCGAAATAAATGATCTCACAACCCCTGATCTCCGTAATTGTGGCCGTGTACAATGGCGACAAGACCTTACAGCGCTGTATCGATAGTGTTTTCGATCAGACATATCCCAATAAAGAGCTTATCGTTGTTGACGGTGGGTCCACAGATGGTACAGTAGATATCCTGATGACCAATGACGATAAGATCACTTACTGGAGGTCAGAGCCCGATAATGGTATTTACAATGCCTGGAATAAGGCACTGGAACATGTAAGTGGGGAATGGATATACTTTTTGGGATCTGACGACTACCTCTGGAAGAACAGCGTATTTCAGGAGATGGCACCACATCTGATGAAGGGTTCATCCGAAAATATTAAACTTGTCTATGGGCAGGTTGCAAGAGTAACAGAAGCTGATGAGATCTGCTGTGTTGATGGCAATCCATGGGGTTATACATGGAATGGGATCATTGAGGACGGGGTGTGTACTTTTACGCATCAGGGAATGTTTCACCACCGCAGTCTGTTTGAGATATATGGGAAGTTCAATGAATCCTATAGGATCGTAGGAGATTATGAATTACTTATCAGGGCATTCAAGGATGGTGGCGATGCTCTTTTTGTGAATGGGCTGATAGTAGCAGGGATGCAAACCGGGGGGGTCACTGCCAACTGTACAAATCTTGTTAAGGAAACGGCAAGGGCAAGGCGAAGTCATCGGTTAAAGGTTATCACGATACCCTGGCTCATATCGTATGCATGGGCCATTTGTTATCCAATTCTAAATAGGATACTTGGAGATAAGAACACGAGATCTCTGGTTAATTTTGGGAAACGTTTTGTGACCGGGATTTCTCACAAAAAGAACGTTATTTTGAAACAAAAGAATGTTTAATTTTGTTGATTTTGGATTATCATCATGTATTTGAGCCGCTGCCTGGCAATAAATTCAGATCTTACTTAAGACGCCAGAATAACATTTGAGCTTTTGATCCATCTCTGATCTGCAACATATGTTGCATTTTGATCAAGACAGAGTATATTCCAAAGGGCATGGTATCTGATTTGTAATATTACAATTGAAATAAATGGAAGTTTGTTCGATAATAGTTATATATTGTATGATGAATTAATACATTGCAAAATTAAAAGAAAGTTTCCTTTGGCATCATTTAGATAACATTATTACTAAGGCTATATCTGCAACATATGAGCTCATCATCTGAATTTATGTGCAGGGTTATATGGTTCGGGAATTGAAATAAAAATCGAATCTCTTTATATACTGTTATCTATGCCTTCAATGGTGGAAGTATTCAATATGCACTAAATGCGAGTGAAGCATATGACCGGTGAAAACAAAAAAAACCAAATTACTAATTCCTTACCTTACATTGCAGGGTTGATTATCTCATTCCTGATAGCATTATATATCAGAACCATACCCAAAGCAAGCGTGTTCCTGTCAAACGGTTTCGTACGGTTTGGCGGTAATGATCCCTGGTACCACTTGCGTAATGTAGAATCCATTGTGCATAATTTCCCGAATATATTGTGGTTCGATGCATACACACAGTATCCGAATGGCACACGTCAGATTTTTGCACCTCTGTTCGATCTGGTACTATCTTCGATCATCTGGTTCCTCGGCTTTGGGAACCCTGATCAGGAACTGATCTACAGGGTTTGTGCATATTATCCTGCATTTCTGGGCGCAATAGTAGTGATCCCAACATATTTCGTAGCCAAGTGGCTGTTCGATCGCAGGGTTGGTTTGCTTGCAGCTTTACTAATAGCGATCGCACCAGGGCAGTTTCTCTCAAGGTCTATGATTGGGTTCAATGACCATCACATAGCAGAGACCCTCCTCACCACTATTGTGGCAATGTTCCTGATAATGGCATTGAAGGTTAGCCGTGAACACCCCTTTACCTTTGAAAGCATCAGGGCCGGGAACTTTGGTGAATTAAGGCCTGCACTCCCGTATTTCATACTTGCAGGAGTGTCACTGGGTGCTTACTCACTCGCATGGTACGGGGCAATTTTCTTCAGTTTCATTCTTGGTATCTACATCACAGTGCAACATATAACAGATCACATGCACAACCGCTCTACCGATCATCTGGCAGTAGGCGGCGTGATCCTTTTTGGTATTGCCTTAATAATGGTACTAATGGTGCCGAACCTTTCTTCCAAAGGTCTCCTGATAAAAGGTCTCTTCGCCGGTATCATAGCATTTCCTATTTTCACCCTTATTTCAATTGAACTCAACAAAAGAGATCTCAAAAAATATTACTACCCGATTTCAATAGCATCGCTGTCCATTGTAGCGATCATGCTCGCAAAGATACTCTCACCATCAATCTATGGCTTAATTGCCAGCTTAGCAAGCTATTTCATGAGAACAGGCGGCGGCCTCACCATCGCAGAAGCCTCCCCCCTCCTCTCCTCAGGCGGCCAGTTCTCCCTCGCTCCCTTCTGGGGTAACTTCACAACCCTTGGATACATTTCACTCTTAGCAATTATCTTCCTTGGCTATGAAGCATTCAAGAAGAACAACACCCCTGAAAGAACATTCCTGCTGGTGTGGACATTCATGATCATCTGGGCCATGCTCCAGCAGAACCGTTTCGCATACTATTATTCGGTGAACGCTGCGATACTCTCTGCTTACATCGGTATCAAGGTCCTGGAGCTTGCAGGCTGGAAAGACTTCTTTGAAGACATCAAATTAAAGGATAAGTTCGACGTAAAAAGTATCAAGATCTGGCATGTACTCTCAGTTCTTGTGATCATACTGGTCTTCATGTATCCAAGTTACAACATGTCAATGCAGCAATCCCAGTACACAGGCGGTCCCAACGGCTACTGGATCGAATCTACCATGTGGCTGAATTCAAACACCCCTGACCCGGGACTGGATTATTACGAAAGCTATGAGATTCCGGCAAAGGGTGAGAGCTACCAGTACCCTGATACTGCATATGGTGTTATGTCCTGGTGGGATTATGGTCACTGGATCGAGGTCATAGGCCATCGTATTCCAAATGCAAATCCGTTCCAGCAGGGAGTTGGTGGCAGAAGAAACAGCATCGAGGACGAGAACAAACCCGGTGCATCCACATTCTTCACAGCACAGTCCGAAGAAGAGGCCACTGCGGTTCTTGAGGCAGTCCATCCTGACCCTGAGAAAGCCGGTGCAAGATACATCGTTTCCGATGTGGAGATGGCAACCGGTAAGTTCTATGCCATGGCTGCATGGACCCTTGATACGGCAGACTATTACATTCCTGTTCAGACTGATCAGGGAATGCAGACCGTTCCGGGGCCAAGGTATTTTAATTCCATGGAATCACGGCTCCATATATTCGATGCGAGGGGCCTTGAACAATACCGTATGGTGCACGAATCTCCTGCTGGTAATTCTGCTGAGACTGGTTACAAGAATATTTACAATGCGCTTTTCGAAGGAAATATCGCTCTGGAAAATACCGGATATGTGAAGGTCTTCGAGTATGTTGAGGGTGCACAGGTCGTTGGCGAAGCACCGAAAGGTGAGGATGTGACAATTTCGGTAACCATTCTGACCAACATTGGCAGGACCTTCGTATATTCTCAGTCAAGCGTTTCGGATGGAACTTACTCCTTTACGGTACCATATTCCACACAGGGCCCGATCGATGGCGAGACCCAGTTCGATACCATGCCGGTTGGACCTTACAAGATAAGCTACGGTACTGTTCAGGAAGAAGTGGATGTCAGTGAAAGGGACGTACTGGATGGAAATGTGATAGAGGTATGATGCACAGCTTCTGTGCATTCTCCCACCAATGATGGATTAATTATTGGTGGTTTTGCCTCTTATAATTTGATAATGAATGTTTATTGAAGGATCGATAAGAATCTGTGTTTGATCGTCATGAGGAATGTTGTAAATGGATGTTAAAAAAGCTGTAATTCCTGCTGCAGGCCTTGGGACCCGGTTCCTGCCGGTGACCAAGTCCATGCCAAAAGAAATGCTTCCAATAATCGATAAGCCGGTGATCCATTATGTTGTGGAGGAGGCAATTGCATCGGGTATAGATGATATTATATTCGTCACAGGAAGGAGCAAGCGTTCCATTGAGGACTATTTTGATGGCTCTCCTGAACTGGAGATGCACCTTAAGGAGAAACATAAGGACGACCTTCTGAAAATGGTGGAGGATATATCTTCCATGGTGGATATCCACTACATCAGGCAGAAAGAGCCAAGGGGGCTTGGAGATGCTATTATGACTGCAGAGAAGCACATAAGTGGGGATCCTTTTGCAGTCCTCCTTGGTGATGATATCATTGTCAACCACACACCATGTATCCGACAGCTCATCGAGGTCTTCCAAAAGTACAGGTGTTCTACCATTGCAGTTGAAGAGGTCCCAATGGAGAAGGTCAGCAGTTATGGTATCATAAAGGGTAAGCAATTGGAAGAGTCACTGTGTATCCTCGAGGACATTGTGGAAAAGCCTTCCATTGAAGAAGCTCCATCCAACATCGGTGCCATAGGCAGGTATGTGTTCACTCCTGAGATATTCGATTGCATCAGGGATGCTGGCACAGGTGTCGGTGGTGAGATTCAGCTTACCGACGGTATACGTATGCTCAATGAAACGCAGAAGGTCTATGCCCACAAGTTTGCAGGTAGAAGATATGATACCGGTGATAAGTTGGGATATGTACAGGCAGTTATCGATTTTGCACTTTGCAGTGAGGATTTCGGTCCTCAGGTAAGGGAATACCTGAAGACAATTCCGGACCTGTGACCGTTGAGTCATTCCGGTCACACAATTCTTTTCTTTTTTCCGCTATATACAAATATTATCGCGTAAAACCTACATCACAGGTGACAACATTGGAAAGTAAGATCAAAGGAAAGGCATGGATTTTTGGCGATGATATTGACACGGATGTTATCATTCCGGGAAAATATCTCCGAACCACTGATATGCAGGTATTTGCTGATCATGCAATGGAAGGCATTGACCCTGATTTTTCTAAAAAGGTCGAGAAGGGCGACGTTGTGGTCGGCGGGAACAATTTCGGCTGTGGTTCCTCAAGGGAACAGGCAGCTCTTGCCCTTAAGTATGCAGGGGTCTCCTGTGTCGTCGCGAAATCATTCGGGCGCATCTTTTTCCGTAATTCCATCAATGTCGGACTTCCCTTAATGGAAGCTGATATTGAATGCAAGGAAGGGGACACTGTGGAAGTTGACTTGCTTGAAGGAAACGTCAGCGTCAATGGGAAAGATTTCAAGGGCAACAAACTTCCGGATTTCCTGCTTGAGATCCTCACAGATGGTGGCCTCGTGGCACATCGCAAGGCTTTACAAGAAAAGGACAAATAAAGTGGCTCATGATATTTCCAGATGAATACAAGTATGTGGGTGTGACCGGGATACACCCAGATGATGCAGAGGAGAACATCATCTATTTTCTTTCCGAATACATGGTCGTTGAGGATCATGTTACTGAGGATGAGATCGAATATTCCATCTATCATGTAACAAAGCAGGGCGATGACCTTTTGCGTGATGTAGAAAAGCTTGACCTCGTTGCATCAGGCGAACAGGTCATAAAGTATGACGCAAAACTGAACATAAAGGACCGTGCACAGCTTATTGAAATAGCTGCAGGCCTCTGCAAGGATGATGTCAGTACCGTCATATTCACAGGTGTGGACAATCATGTGACGTTCGTGCATGAACCCTCATTGTCTGAGATCATAGACATCGAGATCGTTGATGTGATCCCTCCGGAACCTTCATGGCTTTCCCACGTGGTACGAAGGCTTGAGGCAAGTGGCATATTCGGGGACTTCGGAGTGCGCTTTACTGAGAACGTTATAGACCTCTCCCAGTTCGAAGGTCCTAAGACGGTATTCCCTTGTTCCTGTTCCGGGCTTAAGGGTAAGTTCCTTGATTGCGATACAATAACTGAGGACGGTACTTTGCTCGTAGGATGCGAGATATCTAAAAAGCTTTTTGAGACAAGGTTCCCGGATGTTGAGTATTCACTGGTGAACATCTGTCCTTTCAAGTCCGATATTTTCGAACCCACAAAGCCTTTCATCACCAGGTGCTGTCGCTCCGAGAAGTCCGGCCGGGTTACCATTAATGGTATAGAAGGCGTTGTGGTTCACTGGGGCGCATCTGAGTTCTTTGTGGCAGAAGCTGTCAGGGACCTGGCACTGGACCTTGCGGAGAAGAGGAAGTGAATCATGTCTGAAAAAATGAGAGTTGCAGTGGTTGAAGGTGATGGCATTGGCAGGGAGGTAATTCCTGCAGCTGTAGAAGTGCTTGATGTATTTGGTCTTCCAATCGAAAAAATTCCGCTTGAGCTGGGATACGGCAAGTGGGAGAAATGCGGCGTAGCTATCGATGACGATGACCTTGATGTGTTGAAAAGCTGTGATTGTGTTCTTTTTGGAGCTATTACCACACCAGCTGATCCCAATTACAAGAGTGTTCTACTCACAATACGCAAAGAGCTTGACATGTATGCGAATATCCGTCCGATCAAACCTCTTCCCGGTGTAATAGGCGTGACCGGAAAAAGTGATTTTGATTTTGTGATCGTGAGGGAAAATACCGAAGGTATGTATTCATCCATCGAAGAGATTCATGATGATGTGGCATATACGAAAAGGGTGGTTTCCCGGAAAGGATCCGAACGGATCGCAAAGAGTGCCTGCAAGCTAGCCAAAGAGCGACGGAATGATCTTATGATCGTTCATAAATCCAATGTACTGAAGTCGGATACGTTATTCCTGGATGTCTGCCGTGAGACCGCAAGGTCAGAAGGAGTTGATCACAGGGACATGCTGGTAGATGCAATGGCATATAGCCTGATGACATATCCTGAGAGGTATGATGTTGTGGTCACGACCAATCTCTTTGGTGATATACTGAGCGACATGTCAGCAGCACTTGTTGGCAGTCTGGGGCTTGTTCCCAGTGCAAACATAGGGGATAAATATGCTTTCTTTGAGCCGGTACATGGTAGCGGTCCTGATATTGCAGGTAAAGGTATTGCAAACCCGATAGCAGCTATCCTGAGTATGAAGATGATGCTGGAATGGATGGGTTATCAGAAAGAAGCAGATCTCGTTGAAGAGGCTGTAGGCAAAAGCATACTTGAAAAAATAACTACTCCTGACCTTGGTGGAGATGCCAGTACCATTGAAGTTGGCAGGGCAATTGCAAATAACATAAAGAACATGCTGGATGGATGATCCCATCCGGTTGAGTTTTTATTATTTTTTTAATCTGTTCATTTAGTTTTTATCAACTCATTTTGAAAACCATCGATTTTTGGATTTGACTACATTAGTTTGAATCTCTTAGGTTAACTTTCTATTTCTGTCACGTGGCCCCAAGCAGGGATGCAACGCCTGATGTTGTGAACACTGCGCTGAAAGCCGAAATCCATGTCATTATCACAAAATCTGTCGTTGAACGTAGGACATGCCCCCCGTCAACAAATCGGATTAGCAGTGCTGACATGAGTGAATGTGCTATCATGATGAACAATATCATGGCTGAAAGAAGTTCTATACTCCCTATGTCCGTGTTCAGGATCATTCGCATACCCATCCCTTCTGGCATCGAAATTGTCGTGAACATGTCCTGCATAAGGTCAACGACTCCAAGTGAGATATAAAGGGTAAAACCGATTCCTGCTGTAAGTCCGTATAGTACTCCTACAAGATTGGAAGCAGACTGGTACCTTTTTTTTCTCAGATTTACGATGCGGTGGAAGTTCGTGGCGATCATATCACCGATAACTTCCGGCTGTCCGCCGAGTTTGGTGGCTTCAACGAACATGGCGCTAAACCGGTGTATGAGGTTGCTTCCGGTGTTGGCTGAAAAGAAATCCCATGACTTACTTTTGTCCACACGGGTGTTTATTCTCTTGAAAAGTGCATTAACATCATCAGTAAGCGGCCCAAAGTCATGTATACGCAATGATTTAAGTGCCTCGTCGATAAGTCCTCCTCTTGCACCTGCAGAACTTCCAAGGGACCTGATGAACGAGGAATAGTTCTCATCCTTACGTTTGATCTCTTTTTCAATTGTTTTTGCAACATGGCCTATATAGACCAGTGGTGTCATTACTGCTGCAACAGCAATAGGCAGTTCCAGTTTGCCGTATAATATGACAGCTATGGCGACGATAATACAGCCTGCAAATGAAATTGGGATGGACTGGTATAATTTTGTCTTGGCTTTTGTTGTTATATTTGTCTGTTGCCAGATAGGGTCTTTCGGGACCTTTGATTTTGTAAAAGTGATCATCACAATATCAGTTACTACGAAAACACTAACAACTATGCTCATCAGCAGAACAGCATCCATTCCGGTAATGACAGGTATGATCACTGCAAAAGAAGCAAGGAATATCAATGCCATAATAAGGGAAACGAAAAGTTCCTTGATGACCTCTATTGCATAGAGTGCACCGTTGTATATTGATTCATACTCGTTCATTACGACATTCTGTTCTGCAGCAAGGAAAACTTTGATATCCTCTCCTGACTGGAGACCATGTGCAAACCTGTCCAGAAAGTCTTCATAAAGGACAGAGGGAGTTCTCTTTGATGTAAATCGGCATGCATCGGAAAGGCTCATGTTCCATACTGTGACAAGGTTGTATATCTTTTCACTTTCCTTTGCAAGGAACTTGTAACTCTCATTTTTGGAAACTATCTTTATTATATCCAGTCTTGGTGTCTCAGCTGTGGATATTGCCCCCATCTGTGTGATGTAGTAGTGCATGTTGTTATCGATCTGTGCAGCTTTACTTCCAAGTATTGCAAAAGGGTAGTAGAATGCAAAAATAATGCATATGACTGGAATAAGTGCAGGAATGATCTGAGCGCTTCCAGTGAAGAGGCCCGGTAACAACACATAGATAAGGATCGAGAAGATAAATCCAAAAGACACTACTGGCAAAGCTATTTTTTTCACATAAGCTTTAGGTTCCATTTCCAGTGCGTTGAATGCCTTTTGAAAGTCCATTTATCTGTCCTCATATTGCGAAAGGCAGTCCTTCAACACCATACTTATAGAAGTTGATAATGATCTCAAGGACATCGTAGTAATCCTTGATACCTCTTTCTTTCATCTCTTCCAGTATTCTTGCCCGCAACATCAGTTCCTTGTATATCTGCCTCTTGTCCTCATATCCGAGTTTGGTTGCAATCTTATTCTCAAGGATGAAACTGTTATTAATACCCCTGAAATTATGGGTGTCGGTATCTGGATCCCACTGGAACACAGCTCTTGTAACGACACCGCCTGCATCTTCATAGTATCCTTCTATCTCTTCAATAGCAAGGCACCGTCTGATGATTTTTCCGTTTCGATATACTGCCTGCAATATCATTGCAACATTGAGGTTATCAATGAAGGTAACGGGAATATTTATCGGGTCACCGGTAAGACGCTGGATCATCTTTGTGACAGCAGATGCGTGGAATGTTGCCATTACTGCATGACCGGTTTGCATGCCCTGAAAAGCTACTGCTCCTTCCTCCCCACGTATTTCACCCACAATGATATAGTTCGGTCTGGACCGCAGAGCTGCTTTCAGGAGTGCAAAAGTGTCGACCCTTGAGTCCGGTGGTCCGTCCTCACGGGTTATCAACTGCTGCCAGACTGGCTGTGGTGGCTGCACCTCTGCTGTATCTTCTGCGGTGAATATCTTGGATTTCGGGTTAACAAATGCAAGGCACGCGTTGAGCATGGTGGTCTTACCACTTGCAGTTTCTCCGCTGAAGAATATGCTCATCCCATTCTCAAGGCAGATCCACATGTATGCGGCGATCTCACAACTGATAGCTCCCCACATGATCAGTTCGATAATACTTACCGGAACTTCACTGAACTTACGCATGGTAAAACTGCTTCCGCGCCTGCTTACATCATGACTGTAAACGATATTGATACGCGATCCGTCCGGAAGTGCACCATCGGCGATAGGTCTGGCATCACTTACAGGTCTGCCGATCCTTTCACTCATACTCCTGAGCCAGTGGTCAAGGCCTTCCTCATTTCCAAACGAAAGGTCTGTTTTCATCATGCCCAGTATCCTGTGGACGATAAAGACTCCGGATATTCCTATGCTGTGTATGTCCTCAAGGTGAGGGTCCCTGATTATTGGTTCTATGGGTCCTGAACCAATGATATTTCTTTCAATATGGTACTGCAGATTGTTGAATTCCTGCTGGGTAACAGGAATTTTCTTTTGTCTTGGGATGAGTTTCTCTATTAAACTTAACTTATTGTCAGTGGCGATCTGGCCGCCTACACCGATATCCACTACTTCGGTCAAAAGTTTCCCAATGAGTTCCTTCAATTTATCTTCATTTTTTGGGACAGGTTCGTTTGCAGACCTTTCAAGGATTATGTTCATAATGGCATCGTATTTCGCCTTTTCAAGATTATTAAGGGGCGGTTCTATTGTATAATATCCGATCTCTCCCATTTCGGGGGTTCCGTACAGATGAATGAAAACGGGATCTCCCACAGGGAGTATCAGGTTGATGTATCCATCGTCCTGTATATCTTTTGAGAGGCTGGTTACGAACTCAGGGTTATTGCCGGTCCTTTTTACAAAGTCCTTGATGTAAACTCCCAGATGGGGGTTTCTTTGCAATGTTTTTTGATACTCAGCTTCCACTTAATATTCCTCAGCTTGTTTTTTTATACGACGGATGCTATTTCAACGACCAGTCCTACCTTTGGTTCGATCCTGAAGCCTATCATTTGCCCCACAGGTCCTTTTGCCCCAGTGAACTTATTCACAATAACTGTACGTTTTACTTCAGAAGCCATTGCCTTTGACTGCAGTGTCATATAAATGTCACAGGATGAACGGAACATCGATGCAAGTTCATCTCCCAGTTCACTGGCTTCTATTGTCAGGATTATGACCTTTCCCATTCCATTAAGCTTTTTGAAGAACGATATCAGTTCCAGACTCTTTTCAGTGTTTGCACTGTACTTTATGAGTGCAGATATTGTGTCTATTACAATGACATCCTTCTCGAACAGTTCTTCTGCACCCATTAATCTTTCAATGAAATCGATCCTTGACTTTGCAGATTGTATAAGGGGTATTACCGGGATATAGAGTAGCCTTCCTTTCAGTAGGTGTGGAGCGATCGGATAGTCAAGCGAGTACATCTGGTTGATATATCCCTTTGTTGTGAGTTGTGTGGAGATGAAAGTAACACTTGTGTCTCCCTCGATCAGGCCGTAGGTAATACGCTGACATATGGTACTTTTACCTCCTCCACTACCCCCTTCGATGACGACAAGGGATCCCATTGGGAATCCTCCTCCAAGTTTTCTATTGAACTCATCTCTGGGAATCTCGAAAGAACGAATCGACGGCATATTTCCTCTTTTATATCCTGAAATCCATTGAGTCGGACTTTCCATTTTCTGTGGCGATCAGTATTCTGTGATCACCTGTGGTCATTTCATCTGTTACTTTCATATTGACAACAAGTGTGTCTCCTGGTCGCCAGAGTACATCCTGATCAAAAAATTCCATCTCAATATTTTCCGGATCAACATGCAGGCCATCTATGAACACGTCAAGGTATTCGGTATCCAGATCTGTCCTGCCAGTGTTCTTTGCATAGAATGTATACTCTTTTGAAGTACTGTCGTATGGTATTATCTTTGGATCGCTGATGATGGTGATGTCTGTCTTTATTTGCTCCGACAGTACCTTGCTGCTTGATGCGGTAGCACCTGTAAGTGACTGGACATTTGCAGACATGACTGCAATAACGGTCATAGCTATAATGATGGCAGCTATGAAAAATATCATGTGGGTAATTGCAGTCTCAGCCTTCTTGTCTTTGATGAAACAATGGGTATCTGCGCTTTTTAGGAATGCCATATCTCCACCTTTTACGATTCAATAGTATAATCTCTGTTTAATTATTAATCCTTTATTTTATCCGGAACACCGCTAAGATATCCGGAGACTCCGCTATCGGTAATAATTTTCACTCTTTTGTATCCAGGGTTGGAGATCTCTTCAACTGCAAATGTTTTTTTCTCCCCTGGATACCATTTTGCAGTTTCCGGGTAATAATCATAATTTAAGAGATGTCCATCTACAAGTATACTTATTTCATCAGAATCAAGGACAATATTCCCGCAGTTGGTCACCTCGACCACCAATGTGGAATTTTCATTGTCCAATGTCATTGAATCAAGAGATATTGCACTGTTCAGTTTCGTATATTGCATTTCATACCTTATGTTTTCAGCATCGTTTATGACATCATTTGAATTGCTCATCACAGCGTAAGAATTTGTTCCGAGGACAAGGATCGAGACAAAGAATATGGAAATAACAACAGTGGTCTCAAATCCCATAAAGTTCCTCCAAACCATGTTTCACTTTCGCCATCTCCCTGTCGATCATGCTGAGCATGTTCCTGTCGATCTTGCGTCCGCAAAGTCTTTCGATAAAAAGCAGTGACTTTGTGTGATCTTCCGGTAAAAGTCTCCATGTGGGTTTTTCCACATAGTAGTCTATTCCTCTGGCATAGGCCATGATCTCTGATCTGACCTCTTCACTTATCCAGCCAATATCAACATAATAATCAAGAGCATCCATAAGGTTGTTTCTGCCGACACGTTCCATCAGGAACTCTATCCAGTTCAGCAGGACCACGACGCTCATAGGGTTCTTCTTAATGGACTCCAGACGGACTATGGGGTTTCTTGCGCTTGCTTCTTTTCCCCCATTCACCGGCTGTCCGTATTCATCGGTCTGGTTTGAAATAGCCTCATCGGTCAACTGTGATCTTTTTAGAATTGCCTGTTCCACTTTTTCCTGTAGCTCGGAAAGGTCGATCTTCTCAAGTTCGCCTATCCTGCCTGCAAAGGTACTTGTTGTTTGTGCAATATCCACGATGTCCATGTCAAGTTGCTTTTGCCTTTCGTACGCATCCTTGACCTGGGATGCGATCTCCGTAACGCTTTCCTGAAGTGTAACAAGAGAATCTGCAAAAACATCCATTTTTGTAGTTATATTCTCTATCTTTGATTCAGTTTCAGCAGGAAGTCCCGGCATCTGTATACTCTGGTTAAGTCCTTCGACCTCTTTTTGGAGCATCATTACAAAATCAGCAACTTCAGCTATTCTTTTATCTGCCTTGTCAAAACGCTCAATGGTGGCACGACCTCCAAGCTCATCTCCAACAAAAGGATTTACCTGGTTCGAGACCAGCTCGTAAAGCGAAAGCAGTTCCAGTACGCTCTGGTCTATCTTTTCCACTGTTGTCTTCACACTCTGGCTTTCTCTCTGCACTGTAGATATGGCTGTATCTACTTTTGAGAGCTTGGCCTCAAGCGCTTTGATCTTTTCAGCATTTTCGTTGATCTGTTTATTGTCAACAGGTTCGGTCTCCGTGGGTCTTTCTACTCCCGGTCCGGGTGGTGCAGCTCCAAAAGGCGAACCTGTCGGTGGTCCTGAAGGAAACCCTCCGGGAGAATTAGTGGCATCACCAAAATCAGGGGGGCCTGCTGCAAAAGGGGATTGCGGTGAATCAAACGGAGACGGTTGTGAATCGAAAGGTGAACCTTCCTGTCCGTTGCTCCCATTTTTTCGAAGAATCCCCTTTGTAAGATTCTTCAATTTATTACTGAACCCAGCCATATTTTCACGGAATGCTGTAATTAGACTGTATATTTAACCTCAAACATATATGTATTAATATAGATGTATCATGCTATTATATAAAAATATTCCAAAAAAAGATGCTTTCCTGTGATGGGTTTTATCCAATCTCCATCACAAGTTTATTTTGCCATCAATGAAAAATGTCGTTTATCAGCTCTACATTTACCTTATATCAGCCGATAATACGTGTTCCAAGGTGTACTCCGGTTATCTCTCCTACTTTTGAGCATTCCTGAAGTACGACCTGAAGTACATCTTCAGGATCAGTTCCATCCATTACGATGGTATCAATGTTGCATCGCTCGATGATCTTGGAGGCAAGAGGGTCGACAGGTGATTTGGATCCGGCTTTCATTTCTGTTGAAATTACGACGCTGACAAGTTCCTTTGCTGTCATGACATCATATTTCTTTGCATCCGGGTCTTCTCTTGGATCACTTGAATATACACCGTCAACGGATGTTGCGATCACCATCATGTCTGCATTGAGATATTCGGCAAGAACTGCGGAAACCGCATCTGTGGTCTGGCCTGGAATAACTCCTCCCATTACCACTATCTTTCCGGATGAAAGGGCAGATTCAGCTTCCTTGTAACTGGTAGGTGGTTCGGGATACGCATCTTTTCCAAGTGCTGCGATCAGGAGCTGGGCGTTTAGTCTTGTGATGTCAATTCCAATAAAATCACATACGACTTCGTTTGCTCCGACACTTCTTGCAACGTCTATGTAATTCCTTGCTGCAACACCGCCACCGGTTACTATCACTAACTTATGTTCCCGTCCCAGTTCCCTGAGTGCGGAAGCATAAGCAACAAAATGCTCAGGATCCAGGTCCTTTGCGAGTATGGATCCACCTACTGATAATACAACTAACATGATGATCTTTACTCCTAACGTTGTCAATGCTTTAAATCTATCGCCACAATGAACAACATCCTATGGCTTTATTTTTGGTTGCGGGTAAAAAAGTTATTGTTTCACTCACCCATGTTAACTATTAAATGTACGCTCGGATCTGAAACGTAATTCTTCTGATAATGATCAATGTGAAATGACTGACTCTAAATCATCAATTGAAATAAACAGTATGGAAAACAAAAGATGCAAAACAAAAAATACGATACAATACAAAATAATTAATAGAAAAATAGAAAGATAAATGGAATAAGCAGGCTTATTCCATTGTGATCGCATCTGTTGGACAGGAGTCCACACATGCACCACAGTCAATACATTCGTCAGCATCTACTACAGCGATGTTGTCGCCGTCCATTGAAATTGCTTCGGATGGGCAGTCATCTACACATGTTCCGCATCCTACACATTCATCTCTGTTAATTACTGCTACCATTATTATTTTCTCCTATTCAAGTTGGTTTAACTTGTATTAGTTGCAAATTTTGCAATATACCCATTAAATAAGTTAGATAAAAAGCTATCGATTATCCAAACACGTTTCTCACTTTTAAGAAACTAGTAAGACCGGCTATGTATATATCTGGCTATTCATTGCTATTTCAGGATATACTTTTCAATAACTCGCATCTCCTATTTTTAAAAAAGTGGGTTCAATTCAAGTTCTTGTTTTATATATAGCAACTGTCTGTCAAAAATCTTTAATATTCCTCTGCAATCTACCCGGTTGGTTGAGATTATGGTAGCGATCCTAAAAAACGATGGTGCAGTAGCACCAATAATCGGAGCGCTTCTGCTGGTCATGTTGACCGTGCTTCTTGGAGGTGTGGTGGCAGCAGCAGTAATTGGTGACGGTATCTTTGGAAGCATTTCCTCTTCTACGCCCATGGCTATGATAGAGGTCAAAGATGCTGTTGGTGGCGTTCCGAATGCAGTGCAGTATAAAGAGAACTATGTGATACTCGAACACAAAGGCGGAGATCCGCTGGACCTTGACTCCACTTTTGTGGTCCTAAGTGGCGATGGAAGCAGCTATGTCGGTAAAGTGGGGCATGGCGGATTCAAGGTGTACGGGCAGGTAACTGCAAAATATTACGACCTGACTCCTTCCGGTACATGTGCAACCTACAAGAGCAATAACCCATGCATCGACGATGGCCTGTGGTCTGCCGGTGAGTTCCTGGTGCTTAATGGCGATGACAGTATCAATGGTACGGATGCTTCTACGGTCCGTGTTAGTGTTGGGAGTTACTCGGATACTTCTAATAATTACGGCTTCAGGCAAGGCACTCTGATAACTGTTAAGGTGTTTGATAGTACTACCGATCGTGTTATTGCAGAGGATATTGTGTCGGTAAGACCTCTGGACTGATGATCTATCACTACCATTAAAGTAGGGTGAATACATAGGGTGTGCGATGAGTGACAATCCCGCGTATATGAAATATTTCCCCAAGAATTCATGTTATAATAACCAGAAGGAGGCAATGGACCGAATACATTCTGCCCTTCTGCAGAAGCAGTTCGTACTATTCGAGGGCGCATGCGGGACCGGCAAGACGCTGAGTGCTCTGTCACCATCACTGCACGTGGGTAAGCAGCTTGACAAGACCGTCATTATAGCTACGAACGTACATCAGCAGATGGTCCAGTTCATCAATGAAGCCCGTGACATCAAGAAGATGCACGATGTCAAGGTTGCTATTGTGAAAGGGAAGACCACAATGTGTCCCCATGAAGCGGATTATGAGGAGTGTTCTGTCAAAAGGGAGAACACCTTTGAGCTTATGGAGGCCGAGCGGGAAATGCATCTTAAGCGGCAGGAGCTCAGGTCTGCAAGAGAAAGCTACAAGAAATCCCATGATCAGGCCTTTGTAGCACTTCGTGATGAACTTGCAAAGGAGCTCGATGCTCTGGAAGAGAAGGCTAAAGGCCTGCGTGATCGTTCCTGCAATGACCTTTATGAGGTTCTGAGGTCTGATAGCGAAAAGTTCCGTGACTGGCTCTTTAAAGAAGTACGCACTCCAGAAGAGGTCAATGACCATGCTCTTCAAAATGGTATGTGTGGATATGAGCTGCTAAAACGTGAACTCAAGCATGCGGACCTTCTGATCTGCAATTATCACCATGTGCTGAATGCGGATATCTTCTCAACGGTACTGGGCTGGCTTGAAAAGGAACCCCAGGATGTCATCGCTATCTTTGATGAAGCGCATAACATCGAATCGGCAGCACGTTCCCATTCATCTATCTCCCTGACCGAGCATTCCATCGAAAAAGCAAGGGCAGAACTTGAGGCCAACATCGACCTTCTGGCAGATGACAATATCCACAACCTGTTCAAGGTCTTCCAGGATGTTATTACCGAAACCTACAATTCCAGGTTCAAGTTCGGTGAGCGCGAACGTGTCAGGAAGAACTGGTATGATATGCGTATCAGTGATCCCTATGACCGCAACGACATAGTACGTGCAAGGTTCCTTCGCAACGCAAAGGAGGATTTTGGTGACAAGGATGAGATCCAGATACTTCTCTCAGAGGCAAGCGAGATCGGGGCAAAACTCGATGAGACCTACCGTGACCAGTACAAGAAAGGTTTAACTGGTGTTATGAAACGCTCCCACATTCGGTATGTTGCAGATTTCCTTTCAGCTTACCTGGAGCTGTCCCATAATCCGAACTATTATCCTATACTAAATGTCCGCAGGGATATGAACGATGAGATCTACGGTCGCGTGGAACTGTTCACATGTATCCCCAAGAACGTTACAGAACCGCTCTTTAATTCCCTGTTCTCAGGCGTACTGATGTCAGCGACACTTCATCCGTTCGAGATGGTGAAGAAGACACTTGGGATCACACGGGAAACCTGCGAGATATCCTTCGGCACCTCCTTCCCGGAAGAAAAACGCCTTTCAATTGCAGTGTCCATCCCTCCTCTCTTTGCCAAGAACCGGGATGATCCGCATACTGTCGGGTTGCTGGAGCAGGTTCTTCTGGATTCAATTGAGCATTCAAAGGGGAATGTTATCATCTTTTTCCAGAGCTCCTTTGAGGCAAAGAGGTTCTATTCAAAACTGGAACCCAGAATAGATGTGCCTATCTTCCTTGATGAGGTAGGTGTGTCTTCCCAGGAAGTCAGGCAGGAATTCTTTGCTATAGGTGAGTCCGGTGGCAAGGCCGTGCTGATGTCCTATCTCTGGGGGACCCTGAGTGAGGGTATAGATTACCGTGATGGCAGGGGTCGCACTGTTATTATCGTAGGTGTGGGCTATCCGGCCCTCAATGACAGGATGAATGCAGTAGAATCAGCATATGATCATGTCTTTGGTTACGGTGCAGGATGGGAATATGCCATACAGGTTCCAACGATACGCAAGATCCGGCAGGCCATGGGCAGGGTTGTCCGTTCCCCTGAGGATTACGGTGCACGCATACTTCTTGATGGCAGGTTCCTGACCGATTCAAAGCAGAGGTTCGGCAAGTTCGCTGTCTTCGATGTGTTCCCGCCTGCAGAAAGTAAAGAGTTCGTGGATGTGGACCCTGAGAAAGTGAAGTATTCGCTGATGAACTTCTTCATGGACAACGAGGGGCAGTAAAGACATTTTAGGTTTTTGAATGTATTCCTGTGGGGATACATTTATACTGTTGTCCACCATAATTTCTTTTATATAGCACGTATCCGGGTGTTGTGATACAGCTTCCGGATAATTGGGAGGTTATCGATATGGGAGTCGAAGATGTCATAAAAGAAGTGACCACCGAGCTTGAGCGGATGGTCAGTGCAAAGACAGTGATCGGAGAACCAGTAGTTGCCGGGGACAAGACCATCATTCCTGTAACCAAGGTTTCCTTTGGTTTTGGCAGCGGTGGCGGAGAAGGTACCAAAGGTGAAACTGAAACCGGATTCGGTGGTGGAGGCGGGGGGGGTGCTAAGATCGAGCCTGTTGCTTTCCTTGTGATAGAGGAAGAAGGTGTTCGACTGATGACCCTTTCCGGAAAGAGCGATTTCGGGAAACTGATCGAAGCTGTCCCGGAGGTCTTCGAAAAGATAAAATCTGCAAAAGGGAAGATGAAAAAGGGTGAAGAAAAGGAACCTGAGGGCGATGTGCCTGAGGATGATGGCGAATAATCCGCTATCACTTCTTTTTACAACACCATAAGCGGTTGAACATGTCACTTCTCATCTACTCGCTTAGCCTTTGCATTATTCTTTTACTGGGGCTTATCCTGTTAGCTCCGATAGACGTTGTTTTCAGTGTAAGGGCCGACCTGAATGGCGTTCATAGCAGAGCAGATGTGAAGTGGACAATCCTTTCGACGCATTTCTCGAAGAAGAAATCTCTGGAAAAGGAATCTGACAACAAAGAAAAGCATTTGGATAAGGCAGATGAAGGTGGCACCTGGGACGGGGAAAAAGGCAAAGTGGAAGACAAGGGTAAATCCGATCGAGAGGAAGGGTCTGGCATGCGGGAGTCCTTTGATGATTATTATACACAAGGGCGTATGGTCTATGGTATCCGCGATCCTGTCTTTAGCCTGTTGAAAGGGATCCTTTCCTCCATACATATTCGTGAGTTGTCCTGTGATCTGGACTACGGTCTTCCTAACCCGGCAGATACCGGGATGCTTTGCGGATATCTTCATACCCTGGCATCTGTGGTTCACAGTGGTTGCAGGAAATTCCATTATTCTGTTAATCCTTTGTTTGCCGAAGAGGGGTTAGATGTGAACATGTCAGGCGATATCCGGTTCCGCATCGGGTCTTTTATTCCCCCTCTGCTGAGGTTCATATTCAGCAGGAAAGTGCTGGGTACAGGCTGGTGGTTCATTAAAAACAAACGCTCTTCCCGTTCGGGTGTTAGTGTTTAATATTATGAACGCTGATAAACGAGCATGATTAAAATAAGATCTCCATCCAGATTGCATCTGTCTTTGATAGACATGAATGCAGAGCTCGGAAGGGTGGATGGCGGTGTGGGGATAACCCTTGATTCGCCTAACATCACACTGAGTGCTGAAAAGCATGATGGGATCGAAATAACGGGTGGATCAAGTCTTTCAGACAGGGTATATGGAGCTGTGGAATCTTTATTACCCGAAGGTGAAGGCATAAAGGTCCATGTGGAAGAAGATATGCCTCCTCATGTTGGTCTGGGGTCCGGTACCCAGATAGCCCTGAGCGCTGCAGCAGCAGTTAACGAACTTTATGATCTTGGATTGAGCGTCAACGAACTTGCCATCAGGGTTGGCAGGGGTGGAACTTCCGGTATAGGGGTTGCTTCTTTTGAGAATGGCGGTTTCCTTGTCGATTGCGGGCATAAGTTCAGTGATAAGGGGTCATTTTCTCCTTCATCTGCCAGCAGGGCGGATCCAGCTCCGGTGATCTTCAGGCATGACTTTCCGGAGTGGGACATCATACTGGCACTTCCGGATTCCAAAGGGGCACATGATGCCCAGGAAGTGGATATATTCAAAAAAGAGTGTCCTATTCCTCTTCGGGAAGTTCAGGAAGTTAGTCATGTTGTGCTGATGCAGATGATGCCTTCGATCATAGAGGGTGATATTGAGAACTTCGGAATGGCCCTGAATCATTTGCAGTCAGTTGGTTTCAAGAAACGAGAGGTTGCTTTGCAGTCACCGGCTGTGCGAGACCTTATCGAGTTCATGCAGGACCTTGGGGCAGCAGGTGCAGGAATGAGCTCTTTTGGACCTGTGGTATTTGGTGTTGTGGACCACAGACGTATAGCTGAACAGATAAGAAAGGAAGCACAGCTTTTCCTTGATGATACCGTTGGTGGCAACGTTGTCCTGACACGTGCGAACAACTCCGGTGCAAAAATATGGAAGGATTGATTTGAAGATCATTACATGGTATGGGGTCCTAACCCTTGAGGATAATGTTGTTGTTGATTGCGAATTTTTCAATAAGGATGTCGAGGAGCTTGCAGAAGGTCTGCTTCAACGGAATGTTGCAGGTGCACACCCCCCCGAAGCAGGTTTCGACATCCGCGCTCCGGCGATCTCCTTCGATTTCGTGGAAGATGACCGGGAATACGATTCCCTGCTTCGCAATGTGAGCATACGTGCAGGAAAATTGCGTATTTCCCGCACCAACACACCGGACATGCGTATCATTCAGGCAGTTGAAGCACTGGATGACATCGATGATGCAGCAAATGCACTGTCTGAGCGCTTGTCAGAGTGGTATGGATTGCATTTCCCGGAACTGGGATTCAGTTCAGAGCAGCTTGCAAGATTCGTAAAAGAGCATGGTGCACGTTCCAACATACCTGCTGATGACCCGATGTTCGATAAGGCTTCATCCTCCATGGGTGCCGAACTTCCTCCTGCTGATGAGGAACTTGTGAAGCAGTTCGCTTCGAACATATGTGATATGTATGATAACCGGCACAGTATCGAGGAAAGCATTCTCAGGAACATGGAAGAGATCGCTCCAAACCTTACAAATATCGCAGGTCCTCTTATCGGTGCACGCCTGATCAGTATGACAGGCGGTCTTGAGAGACTTTCACAACTGCCCTCCAGCACGGTCCAGGTAATGGGTGCCAGCCGGGCACTTTTCAAGCATCTCAGGTCCCGTGCTCCTTCGCCGAAGCACGGTTTGATATTCAATCATCCACTCATCAAGAACTCCCCCTGGTGGCAGAGGGGTAAGATCGCACGTGCACTGGCTGCAAAGATTAGTCTTGCCTGCCGCACAGATGTCTATTCAGGAGAACTGAGCCCTGCTATAAAGGTCGGTCTTGAGAAGAAGGTAAACTCAATAAAAAGTTCCAATCCAAAGCCTCCTGCAAGGGAGAAACCTTCCGGGAAAGGCCGGGGTAAGGCTAAGGGGAACAAGAATTCAGGGGGCAGGCGTTAAATGGCTGCAAAAGAACTTTCAGATGGTATTTTCGAAGTACAGAAGAGTGGCAAGAGGTTCATCGGTACAAAGAATGCAGTACCCGGTTCAGCTGTCTATGGGGAAAGACTCGTAGAGGCGGAAGGGGACGAGTACCGCATCTGGGATGCCCGCAGGAGCAAGCTTGCTGCAATGGTTCTCAAGAAAATGACCATTCCTATCAAAAGGGATTCTCATGTCCTGTACCTGGGTGCGGCGTCCGGAACCACTGTGAGCCACGTTTCTGATATTGTCACCGATGGTCTGGTTTATGCTGTGGAATTCTCCCCTCGGACCATGAGGGAACTGATACAGCTATGCGATACAAGGCCGAACATAATCCCGATCCTTGCAGATGCTAACCATCCTGCTTCCTACGCACATATCGTTGAACAGGTCGACGTGGTCTTCCAGGATGTGGCACAGCCCAACCAGGCACAGATCGCGGCAGTGAACTGCGGACAATTTTTGAAGAATGATGGTCATCTTCTCCTGTCTATCAAGGCAAGGAGCATTGATACTGTTGCCAATCCTGCAAAGGTGTTCAAAGAAGAGGTAAAGAAGCTTGAAAAGGAATTTGATACTAAGTTCCAGATCATAAAAAAGCAGGATCTTGCACCTTTCCATGAGGACCACCTCGGCCTGATCGCACAAATGGTCCTCAGATAAAGATAAAGGGAAGGTCTTCCCTATATTTTATGGGAATCAATTATGTCTGATATTGAAGGAGAAAAGATCGGTGGGAAATACTTTGGGATATGTCCTTCATTTCATCATTCCAAAGCCTGCAATTGTAAACATTGTCCATCATCCCCTGGAGATGGGTATATGTTCTGTGCAAAGGGTAACAAGTTACCTGTTTCTGAAAAAGCGGGCTGTCTCTGTAAAGAATGCTATGTTTATAGCCAGTTTGCTCTTGAAGGTGAATATTTTTGCAGAATGGAGGATGACTGAATATGATCTCTGAGAAAATTGTACTGGTTCTTGTAATTCTTGTAATTTCCTGTTTCATTTTAGGTTGTGCTAACCCGGTTACCTCATATAAGGTGGATGAGGTCGATAGCACCGCAGGATACATGGATGTCTCGGTACAGGATGCAAAAAAAATGATCGATTCCGGGGACGTTTTCCTCCTGGATGTCCGTACTGTCAATGAGTTCGAAACTGAGCACATCGAAGGTGCTGTGAACATTAATGTTAACGAACTTAGCTCACGGCTGGACGAGGTTCCAAGGGATGAAACGATACTGGTTTACTGTCGCACGGGTGCGAGAAGTGTCACAGCAAGCAACATTCTTGTTGATGCCGGATATACCGATGTTTACAACATGCTGGGTGGTATCAACAAATGGAAAGCAGAGGGTTACCCGTACGTGAACGGTTCCTCCTCTTAAATTTTATTTTGATCTTATTTCCTCTGGTTGTATCCGTCTGCCAGCTCGACATTCACTTCTACGACCTCTTGGTTAGTGTGCTTGAATGTGTATCCTTCGTATATTTCAGGCAGGTTGTCTGCATCTTCCTGAGATGTGATGGTAACTCCTGCAGGGACGTATCTGTTCTCCGGGACATTTGCACCGATCACGCAGGCCTTTGGTTCAAGTACTGAGTTCTTTCCAATTGTTGCCTTATAGACAAATGTCTGCATGCCTATGAACACATCGTCAAAAACAACAGCTGGTCCGTGAACCTGTGCTTGGTGGGCAAGGGATACACGCTTCCCTATGTAGATCGAATAGTTCTCTCCGTTGACTTCTACCTGGTTCTCCTTTATAGGGTTGCCATTCTGGTCAATGGTCTGACGGCCGTGAAGGACAACTGCGTCCTGTACATTGCTGTGATCATCGACTCTGATGTCCAATCCCTCATCTCCTCTTACGGAAGCATAGGGGGCGACCATAACTTTTTCACCGATGGAAACTGCCCCGATGACCGTTGCCTGCGGGTGTATGTATGCGGTCTCAGAGATATTCGGATGCTTGCTTTGCGGATTCCATGAAGTTATAGGATTTGCTTCAACGTTTTCTGGCATAGTATCACGGAGAATTATAATGGTTTTCTATTAATAATTGGTTTCCCTCGGGAGAAATCAAGGCTTATCTATAAGCATTTAGGTAACTTAATATCCAATATCTGCGTTTTTTCTTTGGGAGTTAGCATGTACATATCTGAAAATGAACCGGTAAAAGGGGTTGATGTAAACGCTCCTGTGTCGGATAGGTTGCTGCGTATCCAGCGAGATATAGGTATTGCTTTGTTTTCCAGTAGCAATTTGCTCACAAACCTTGAACTTTTGCTTGAAACAACCCTTAACATAGGGGTTATTGATTGCGGTGGCATATATTTTGTCGACGAGGATACTGATGAGATCTATCTTGTAATGCAGAAGAACCTTTCAGAGCAATTCATTCGCAGAAATTCCCATTATAGGCCAGATTCTCCTCAGCATGATGTCCTCGAAAAAGGTTTGCCTTTGTATGGGGCTTGTTTTGAGTTTACGGATAAGATCCCTTCTGATCCGTTCACAAAAGGTATGCTTGGGTGTGGGATTCTTCCGATAACATACGGTGGTAAAGTGGTGGCCAGTTTGAACGTTGCTTCACATAGCCATGATGTACTACCTTCTGAAATTAAGGATTCCCTGGAAGCCATTGCTGTACAAATAGGTGGTTTCATCGCAAGGATCCGGTCCGAAATGAAACTGGAAAAAAGGCAAAAGGATCTGCAGACCCTGTTCGAAAGCATTGAAGACCTTTTTTTTGTGCTAGATGTAGAGGGTAATATCATCGATGCCAACAAAAAGACCCTCGATAAGCTGGGCTATACGCTGGAAGAGTTCTGCAAATTAGGTCCCATGGGTTTGCATTCCGAAAAATATCGCGGTGAGGTCATAAAGGCCATTGAGGAAGTGCATGAGAAAAACCATGCTTCCTTTTCAATTCCCATACTCACAAAAGACAGGTTTTCCATTCCGGTTGAAGTGAAAGTAACTCCTGGCAAATGGAATGGAAAAGATGCTTATTTTAGCATATGCAGGGATATCTCCGACCGGGAACGTGCAGAACTTATGCTCAAAATGGAAAAGGACAAGCTCCAGAATTACCTGAATATAGCAGGTGTCATCATTTTTGCAGTTGATCGGAATCAGACGGTGATCTCTATAAATAGGAAGGGTTGCAGGATGTTCGGTCTTCCTGAGTCCGAGCTCCTCGGGAAGAAATGGTATGATCTGGGGTTTTCAGAAGAGTTCAGTTTTCAGGGGCGCAAAGCTTTCCCTAAAATAATGGCTGGCGACACTAATGTCATGGAATATTCTGAGAGTAGCATTGTCACTGACGCCGGAGATGTACGGATCATTGCATGGCATACTGTGGTTCTGAAAGATGATGAAGGTGTTATCACAGGCATGTTATGTTCTGGTGAGGATGTGACCGAGTTCAGGAATACAGAGGAAGCCCTGAAAAATTCTGAGGAAACCTATCGTGTCGTTTTCAATGGTTCACTTGATGGTATAACTATCCATGAAAAGGAGAATTACAGGATGCTTGATATCAATGACAGGGGGTGTGAGATGGCAGGCTATTCCAGGGAAGAAGTGCTTGGAAGGACTGCTGAGGATATTAAGCAGGGAAAGGCTCTCTATTCATTGGAAAAGATCATGTGGCTTATCGATACTGCATCTGAAAATGGGTTTGCAAATGCTGAATGGCAGGGAAAGAGGAAGAATGGTGAGCTGTTCTGGACCGAGGTCATGGCAAGATCGGCTATGATCGGAGGTAAGGAGCGCATAATTGTCACAATCCATGATCTCACTGAACGCAAGAATGCAGAAAAGGCGTTGATGGAAGTCGAAGCGATGCGAAAAAAGGAGATCCATCATCGTATCAAGAACAACCTTCAGATAATCTGCAGTTTGCTCGATCTTTGTTCTATGGAGTTTGATGATTCTTCTGTGGTTCAGGCTTTTATGGAGAGCAGGAGTCGTGTTATGTCGATGTCATTGATCCATGAGGAACTTTACCAGTCAACAGATATGGAAAGCATCAATTTTGCTGATTATATCCAGAAGCTCTCAGCTGAGCTTATAAGTTCATATTCTCTTGATAAGGATATTGAACTGGAACTTCGTGTCGAGGATATCTTTTTGAGCATGGATACGGCAATCCCTCTTGGGATAATCATAAATGAATTGGTGACCAACTCTTTGAAACATGCTTTTGAGGGAATGTCGGGGAAGATCTGTATTGATCTAAAGCATGGGGATGAAAATAAATTTATACTATTCGTGAGTGATAATGGTGTAGGGTTCCCTGAGGGAATTGATTATAAAAAAAGCACTTCATTGGGTTTACAGCTTTTGAAAACGCTGGTCGATCAGATAGGGGGAACTATTGATATGGATCGGACTTGCGGAACAGCTTTCACAATAATATTCAATGAAAAAAATAGGATCTGAAGGTCACAAGATGAAACAGGCAAATATTTTAGTCGTCGAGGATGAGAATATCGTTGCTTTAAGCATAAAGAACAAGCTTGAAATGATGGGTTATTCCGTAGTTGGCACGGCTCCTTCAGGAGAGGATGCTATTATAAAAGCGGATCTGTTCTATCCTGATCTTGTGCTAATGGACGTCATGCTCAGAGGTGAGATGGATGGCATCGAGGCAGCTGAAAAGATCAGGGAAAAATTCGATATTCCGGTGATCTTCCTTACAGCATATACTGATGATAAGACCCTTGAGAGGGCGAAACTTGCTGAGCCCTATGGTTACATCTCAAAGCCGTTCAAGGAACAGGACCTCAAGTCCAATATCGAGATGGCTCTCCACAAGCATGAGAAAGAGATCAGGTTAAAATAATTGGATGGGAAATTGTATCTGCAGACGTTGCAGGTATATTCGTATTTTTAGTGTAAATTTTTTGTTGTCACGTTATGGGAATAGCTTATTTTAATAAGCTATATCAATAACCTGTGTTATAGCTCCGTTCATCTTAGTATGTTGAGTGTTTGGAATCTATTCGTTTTAAAGGGTGTAATTTGTGCTAAAAGTTTTGATATTCGACATGGATGGTGTACTGGTGGACTCTATGTCCTATCATACCGAGGCTATGCAGCATATCTTTGATGAATTGGGCATCAATATGGACAAACAGGACATTTATGACAAGGAAGGGTCGAAGACCGTAGAGATCGTCAGTTTCCTGCTTGAGAAGGAAGGGATCGATCCTCTTGATTTTGATGTCGATGGCCTGATTAAAAGATACAGGGCAGAGTTTGCAAGGATACTTGTGTTGAAGTCATTCAGGGAAATTGATGATTGCCTTCCGATATTGAGGGAGCGTTTCATGCTTTCAGTGGTCTCGGGTGCCGACAGGAATATCGTGCATGATGTTATTGGGAGATTGTTCGAGGGTATTTTTGACATTGTTCTCAGTGGCGAGGATGTAGAACATGGGAAACCTGCCCCTGATCCTTTCCTTAAGGTCGCTGAGGTGTTGAATGTTGACCGGAGTGAGTGCCTTGTGGTGGAGAATGCACCAATGGGTGTGGAGGCTGCGAACAGGGCCGGTATGTTCTGTGTGGGTGTGCCTACTTATGTCAGTAAAGAGAGCATCATCAATGCTGACAAAATTGTGGATGATCACCGGATGCTGAAGGAATTCCTGCTTGGTCTCGAACATCCGGAAAAAGGTGAGATCGAATCCTTACGCCTGATCAATAAATGACTCTAATGTCTGTTTTTTCCTGTATACCATTCCCTGGAAGATGGCAATAGTATTGCTGTTGTCATCGGTAACTTCGATTGTATAGGTTGCTATCTTCGGGTTCCTTGACGTTTCTCGTGCTTCGGCTGTCAGTGTTCCTGAGGTTGCAGCTGTCACGAAAGATATTGTTGCATTTATTGCAACTGCAACTGTCCCGTGGGAGTTGGCAGCAGCTGCAAAAGTGAAGTCTGCAAGGGTAAATGTTGCTCCGCCCTGTACGATGCCTACGCCATTGAGGTGGTGTTCCTGAATGTCCATCTTTGCTTTTGCATATCCCTCTGAGACTTCTAGAAGCTCGGCGTTGATATATTCTGCAAATTTATCTCGTTTGAAGAACTCTTTTATCTGGTCCAAATTCTTTCCTCTTTTTTGCTTTAACAGATGGGTAGTTGTTTGCATATGGTATATTTTTGTTCCTGCTATTATCTTTAATACTATCATATGTTACTAAAAAAAGCACCTACTTAGGAAAGCACTATCCATTAATGAGAATAAGGATGTATGTCCGCATAAACCCCCCCATTTCCACTGGAAGAAATTGTTCGGATCAATATATTTTGCACTTTTCGGATATATCTGTATAATATTAGGCAAATTCAGGGGTGTGAATCTGACTAAAGAGCAAATAGAAGGTATTTTAAAGGACGAAGTATAAGATTATTTTAAGTAGTTAATTACATTTTATTATTGTAAAATTATTTTCCGATATCAAGGGAGTGCTAATATGGGATTGAATTATTCGGAGTTCTGGGATGCAGATGAGTATGTCGTAGTGGACGACAAAACAAAACCTGCGATCAAGTGGGCAGCCAATGAGCTGAAAAAGCGTGGTAAAACCGTCTATTATGTTGATCTTTCCAACAGGCCGGAGTTTGATACCATCAAGTCCGTAGGAGAAGTCCCTGATGGTATTGAGAATGCAGTGATTGGTCTGACCACCATGGAACCTGCCGATGCTATGAATCAGCTCTTTGAAAAGGGTGTTGTCAATACCTGGATCCACTGGAGGACCGACACGCCTGCTGTAAGGGAACTATGTGCTGAACATCAATGTTTTACAGGCAGGTGTCCCATGATGTACTTAGGCAGTGATCTGAGCATCCATGGAGTACACAGGGCGATCGCTAAACTGACAGGAAAATATTGATCCTCCTTCCATCAGGCAAGGATTCATTTGCCTGAACGTATGGTCAGTATTCCTCCCGGAATAAGCATTGCAGCGACAGGTGCCCATATCACGCTCAGTAATACAAATCCGAAGATAGCCGGTATGATCATCAATATGCCTGCAAGCTGCTGATCCTTTTCGGCATATATTCCTCCTGCGATCCCCATTGCTCCGAAGAGCATTATCATTAAGCAAAAAGCGGACATGATAAGCTCGGGGTCTGAAATCCCAAATACAGAAGACACTCCGTACATCATTACTCCTCCTCCTATTTGGAGACCGCCGACTGTAACTGCAAACATATATGCTCCTGCGATGATCGCGAGAAGTCCTCCTGTTATACCTAATGCTTTTCCTGCTTTTCTCTGCATAATCTCTCTTCTCCGGGCTTCTGTCTTTTGAAATGAGGCGATTAGTTAAAACAATTTTGATGTAAAGACAAAACTTTTATTATGTTTAACTACATTGTAGATTTCAAATATAACCCTTCCGTGAGAATGGTGGTCGTGAATTGAAATGATACGTAATATAGCAAGAACCAAAGTTTTGTTTGTTCTCCTTTTGATATTTTCTGCATTTTTATCTGCAGGGTGCGTGGATGATCAGGTCTCAGCAGAAGAGATCGCAGAAAAAATGCAACAGAAAAATGACCTTATTGAGGACTCCTCATTCACTTTGTATATGACAATGTCACTCATGGGTCAGGAATCCGTGATGGAGCAGGATATGATCCAGAAAAAAGAGAAGATGAGGTCGGTCACTAAACAGCCTGCAGAACAGGCAGGTACAATTGTTGTTTCCAATGGAGAGACCATGTGGACATATGATCCCAGGCAAAACTCGGTCGTTATAATGGAAATGCCGGATCTTGATCTGGATCAGGAAATAAATTATGCTGGTCTAATTGCACAGTTCCTGAATGAAAGCGATGTCTCTTTTTCCGGAATGGAAAAGATCGAAGGCAGGAACACTTTCATAATGAACCTTGAGCCAAAAGAGGAAGTACCTTCAGCAGGGCCATTTACCGGGAATATCAAGGTCTGGGTCGATGAAGAGACCTGGATGCCGTTGAAGTATGACATTTATGATACCGATGGAAACGTAATTATTTCAGTAGAGGTCCGCAATTTGCAGGTGAATACCGGTATTTCAGATGAAGTATTCGAGTTCGAGATCCCCGAGGGTGCAGAAGTTAGCACCCTTGACATGAACGAGTTTGCTCTTCCTGAGGATATAACCTTGGAGGAAGCACAGGAAAAAGCAGATTTTGATATTCTCCATCCATCCTATATCCCTGAGGGCTACGACTTCGATCATGCATCACTGTTCGATAACAGCGAGTTCGCATCCGGGAGTCAGGTCCTGCAAAGGGTAACTCTGGTTTACATTAATGGTGACTCCCAGTTGCATATTACTGAAATATTCTATGAAGCCGGTTTCCCCGGACCAACGGAGTTCCCTGGTTCCGAGAGTGTTGATGTCAATGGCTCTCCCGGGGACTTTGTTGAGGTTTATGGGAATAAAATGCTTCGATGGGATGTGGATGATATTGAGCTGGTGATAACCGCTTCCCTGGACAAGGATGAGTTGTTGGAGATCGCAGGATCGATGAACTGATGTTAACATTCGGGCAGCTGTTTTTTGGGTCAGTTGCCCAAGCATACACATGGATCGTTAAGGTGTGGGTCATATGAGGAAAACATTGGCAGCAGTTCTGGTGGTTGTTTCATTGTGCTCTATTGTTATTCTGGCTGTTGGGGTGGATCATGGTGAAAATGGTGGTATGTCAGCGGATATAAGTTATACTGATGAGGAATTGGATGAGCTTTATTCTGAATTCAACGTAACTGAGAACGACATAAAGTTTGCAAAGGGGGAACTACCTCATTATCTGGAGGGTACTGTGCTGAATAGTGATGTGAGGTTACTTGTAACTGAGGATGGTGAGTCTCCTGAAGGTATGGTGGAAGGGGTAGACTATGAAATGGTCATTAGCGAAGAGGAAATGATCGTGATCGAAGCGGATGCAAGGCAACGATATCTTGAGATATACGGTGTTGATGTGTCAAACCCAAAGCTGGATGAGGTCTATGGGTATATGTTGCCTGTGGGAGAAGTAAAACGGCTTATCATCTCGAACCCTTCGTTAGCATTTGATTATTAAAAAGAATATCATATTTCTGGTGATCGCTTATGAACTGGTTTAGAAAGTTGGGGATTGGAGTTGTTTTGTTTTTCGTTCTACTGCTGGTCATAATTGGTGCCATAGGAATTTACAGCGGTGAAAAATCCTATGAGGATAGTTACAGAAGTGACTATGAGTATGGTGTAGTGATCGCTACCAGTTCTACACTGGAAAATGTTACATTTTACCTGCCGGTTCCTGTCTTTGAAAACAGGTCGAAGGTAGCTGAAAGTTTAATCTCTGAGAATCTTCATAATATGCCAGAGGGGTGGAATTTCAGTCTTGTAGATACGGAGTACGGTCCGATGCTCAGTATTACTGCAGATGAGATCGTGCCGACCTATCATTCGTATCCAGTTGCTGTCCCTGAAGATGATCCTGTGAATGATCCTGATGTTGCAGATGAGTGGATGACCTCTGGTGAATATTCGGACGAAACTCCGGTGCTGGAGTTGTTCGGCTTCGGGATGAACCTGGAGGTGGAGCCGGAAATAAATACCAGGTATCCTTTTGGGAGCGAGGCGATGTTAGCTCCAAAGTGTGGTCTGGAGGTAGCAATTGATGATCCTGCACATCCCGTATCCCGTGGAGAGCATACTCAGTTGTATGAATATGAGAGTCGTATCTATGCGGATTATGAAACAGGTTCTGATACCAATGTACAGATCTCAGTGAGAATGGAAGGTCTGAACCAGTGGTGGGTGTATGGCTGGAGCTACAATGGTTACAATGACCGTATCTCTACAGAACTTACCGGGGGACAGGATGGTTGGGTAACTGTAAAAGGGCATGTAGTGACCGATGAGGGTGTGTACGAATAATGGGTTCAGGTGATTCAATGGATACTAATTATAGGGATCGAATTATCGCCGGGGTATTAATAGGACTGGTGATACTGCTTTATTGCAACTACATAGGTCAGTTGCTCTCAGGAGTTCTTCTGGCTTTATTGGTTATTATCATTTTATTGGTCCCTGTCCGGGATATGGGGGTTCCAAAGGTGTCAAAGGCCGCTCCTGTTCAGGAGGAGTTTGAGGGGAAGGTACTGGCTGATTCGAGGATCTACGAGAAAGCAAATTCCTTTATTGGAATTCCAATAGGTATTGTATTGGGAAAGATATTCGGCAGATATGAGAGTGTTTTCACGATCAGGGCTCAGAAAAGTTCAGTTATTGTGGTCTATCCGGGGATCTGTGCGGTCTCAATGGATGACAATGTCCGGGTATTTGGGACATGGTATGAAGGGAAGAATGTCGGCATCAAAGGAAGCTTTGTCAGGGCTGAGAGGGTGATTGATGAAAGTTCGGATCTTGTGTTCTCATTAAAAAGCTAATTTGTAGAAGAGGATATGTCTGACTAAATTTCTTTCTGCAACTCACATACCAGACTTAATATATATCCGAAATCATCTATTTATTATGCTTATCGCGGTGTTACTTGGGGTTATTGGTATTCTCTCGGTCATTATCCTCACCCAATTTTACGGGTATCGTCTTGGAGGAGTTATAGTCGTACCGGTACTTGCTGTTTATACGTGCAAGAATTTCCTCATGCTGCCGTTGTTCTTTGCAGGTGCTATAATTGCATATGTGGGACTTCGTTATTTGCAGAAGAAGACCATGATCTATGGAAGAGATGAACTTGTTGCAACACTGTTGCTTGGTTCTGTATTGCCTGTTATAGCTCTCTTTTTTATGAAAGGGGTCGGGTATGATCTTACTGATGTTGTGTTCTTTGGAAGCATCCTTCCGGGGCTTGCAGCTTATAATTATTCCAGGATCAAACCGGAATACAGGCTGCATGATGCAATGGCATCTGTTGGCATATTCATTGGGCTTGTGGCAGCAGCCTGGTTCCTTGTGACCCCTGCCATCAGCGATGCCATAGGCATGCTAACACCTGCGATCCTTTTCAGTCCGACATCTGACCTGGCTCTCCTGAAGAATGCAGCTGTGGATACTTATCCCGCACCTGCGATAATCGATCGTTTTTCTGCATTTATCCTTTTCATGGTCTCCCTGATACTTTCTGAGTTTGTCAGGAAGGTCTCCGGGATACGCGTGGGCGTGGTCTCAATGGCTATCCTTGCGATATTCTCAATTGAGAACAAGTGGTTCTTTGCACTTTATTTTATCAATCTTTTTGCTTCCTTTATTGGTATAAGTCTGATTCAGAAGGCAACTTTGATCTATGGAAGGAACCTGATCGGGCTTGGGACCTGCATTTCCCTGCTGTTGACGATTCCATTAGTGTTCATTTTCCCGGTATCGCGTGGGCTGTCGATCTTCTTCCTTGGATTGATCGCGGGGTTAAATGCATATAACCTTCATGTTACGCCTCCTGCAGAGCGGAAATTGTTCGTGCCTTTGCAGTTATCTTTGCTGGCACCGCTTATAGTCCTTGCAAGAGCTCTTGGAGAAGGGCAGCCACAGGGCTTGTTCCATGAGTTCGGGCTTGTCCAGTTGCTTGTAGTAGTGCTGGGGGCTGCTATTTCCATTGCATTTGTAAAGTACAACTGGGTACGCAAACCACTGGACGAACATGTCTGGAATGCTTCACTGTTCTCGGAGGAAGACGAATGAAACGCGCAATCTATGAGATATACAATAAGTCCGGTGGATGGACCTGGAGATTGCGGAACAAGGAGGAGATGCTTGCTTACAGCGGGAAGATGTTCTCCAGTTCCTCCGAGGCCTGGAGGGAGGTCGACCGTGTACGTGCAATGGCTGCAAGACTTGCGGGAATAAACGCATACCAGGATATACCTCTTGATGAAATTCCTTCAATGGAAATTGAAAATGCGGATGCTATAGACTGGCACCTGACATTCTGTAGTGGCAATACCGTTGCATGTAGTGCAAGGCACTTCGATGTCCACGAAGATGCCAAAGAGATGCGCAAGGAACTACTTCGGGATATGGTTGGTGCGGTCAAGGTATTCGTAATGGACGAAAGCGATGACCTGCTGACTCTCAAGATCGAGAAACACGGCCCCTTTGGCTGCTTTAATTGTTTCCTTAAAAGAGGTCACAAGCACCGTGATCTTCTGGATCTGACAGATACACGCATTGATGTGGTGGGTATCCGGGGTAAATCTTCCACTGTTCATCGTCTCTCTGAGATCTTCACAAGGCGTGGCTATAATACGCTTGCAAAGGTGACAGGAAACCGTCCTCATCTTATCGTCAACGGATTTACGATACCTATCGAAAGAATGGGTCCAAATGTAACGCTCTATGAGAATATCCATGGTTATCAGGAGTTCATACCTGTCATTGAGTCCTATACTCCTGATGAAAGGAAGGATGTTGCTATCTTTGAAAATCAGGCGATCACCGAATATACCACAAGGATGGTCAACGATGTCTTTGTAAAACCACATATCGTGGTGGTCACCAATGTGAGACAGGACCACCTCTCCACACTTGGCAGGGATAAAAGTGAGATCGCACGAGCATTTGCCCGTTCGATCCCTAAAGGTACTGTTGTTATCAATTGTGAGCAGAATGAGGTTTTGCAGGATTACATGAAAAAAGAGATCGAAAAGCGAGGGGCTACTGTCAGGAATGTGGAGGTCCCCGATGAGCACAGGGGTCTTCTGGGTTCTGAAACTGTACATTCTTTAAATTACGTTCTCGATGAGGTTGGCAGTGAGCCGATACCGTTCGAGGAGCTTGATTCCTATCTAAAGGCCATGCAGCCCCGGTGGATGGAACTTGAAGGTTGTACGATCTTCAATGCAGCCGAGGTCAACGATGTGGAAAGCACCGAGATGATACGCCAGCAGCTTGCCGGGAAGAACAAGATACTTCCGTTTGTATACCTGAGGGATGAGCGCAGGGGTAGGTCCTTCTCCTTTGTGAATTACCTGAACCATCTTTTTGAGAAAGGCTATATCGATGAGGTTCTCGTTGGTGGCTGCACAACTGATCCGTTCGCAAGGAATCTCAAGGCACCAACACGGCAGTTCAGTGCAAGTGATAATGCATCCCTGGTCCTCGATGAGATGGAAAAGAAAGGGCTTCCCATAATTCTCATGGGTAATACCGTGGATGATTTTATGAGGCAGATGGAAATTGAGATCTCAAAAAGGGTTAAGATGGGCAATAATAAGCATTATTCGCCTGAGGTCGATACTCTGGAGAAAATGAGTGCAAACATCAGCTAAATTTGATGTTTTTCTTTTCCTTTAAAATACGACGCTAATATAAAGCAAAATAAAAGTTCAAAAAGCGACTTAGGACTAACTATTTTCCATCTTTAAATTATGGCAGGCCCAGGTGCATGAAATTTATCGGGAAGAATATTGATGAAAAAGAATAGTTGAAGAGATGAAATGGGCAATGCATCTGATAAATCCGTAAAATTATGAGTTGGGATCTTAAGCGTTGATCACTTAAGATCAACGCTATTATGTTGGTCTGTTTCACCAAGTTCTTTAATGCATTCTCCATAGTAACATTTCATCAGCTTGTGCCAATCGCCTGCTACTTTTCTAAATTGGATCCCTCTCTTTTTTCCATTGTATTCCCAAACACCGGCCTGATGGAATATTGATCCGATGTGGCTTGATAGCTGAGATTCTGTCTGAGTCCAATTAAGATCATGATAAAGGAATTTGCCGATTCCTTCTTTTTCGGTCCCATTCCTTAATCTTGATACGTTATTTGACAGATCTTTCCAATGGTCATCTGTCATATAAGCATCCAATTTACTCAATTCATCCTTCATGATGAGTTTATCAACTTTTACCTTACCATTTGGTGAACTAAATTCTTTGCTTATGAAAAGGTTGAGATCACTATCAATTTTCCACCAAAAGAGTTTTGCTTTTCCAAGTGTTTTCTCAGGTACCCAATCATTTTGTTCATCCAAATTGTACGCTTCAATTGTCTTTTCTGCAATTGTGTGCCAGTTGAATTTTGTCTCGATAAGCTCTTTACCTGTTTCTCTAAGGCTGTCATTGGAGAGGTCATCAAGCACGTAATTTAAGCCCCATGAAATAGACTCTGGATTTTTGTATACAAGTACTCCATCAACGAAATTGTCTATTATCTGGACAGCATCTGTTGCAACGATGTTCCTTTCAGCATCCCAGCCCTCAAGAACGACTATTCCAAAAGGTTCATTCCTGCTTGGGACACAGAGAATATCGCATGCATTGAACCAATCCCTGGCTGTTTCATCATCTGCATACCCCAGAAAATGGCAACGTTCTGAAACATTATCTGCATTTGCAAGATATTCACAGTGGGGGCGCATTTCACCTTCACCTATAAAGACAAACTGAGTGTCCCAGCGATGGTCCAACACTTTCGGGACCGCTTCAACAAGCAAGTCGGGTCCTTTCTGGTAGCTCATGCGTCCTATGAACAGTACAACTGGTGCAAGAGGATGTATCCCCAATCTTTGTTTCACTTCACCGGGATCAACTTCCTTCTTGATCTTCCCATGGAAGATACCGTTTGGAATAATGGATATTTTCTCATCGGGTATCTGGTACAGGACCTTGATCTCATCTGTAAGTTGTTGTGAGGTGGAGATTACCTTTGTAGATTCATAGCCGGCTTTCCATTCCCTGTGTGATATTTCCTTTGCTTCCCACCAGTCCCCGTGTACGTTACCGTTTCTTCCCCATTCGGTACTGTGGTATGTGAACATAAAGGGTATACCAAATTCATGTCTTATCCTTGAGGCCACATTGACAGGATGCCAGTCATGGACATGCAACATATCGAACTTACCATATTCCCCGGTAACATCAAGGAATCTTGAGTACATTGAATCGCACATACTGTCCATTTGCTGGACAATGCCCCCGTCAAGAGAATAGTCCACACGATGGTAGTGAACTCCGTTTACTTTCTCATATGGTTCAAGTCCTGAATTTCTGGTAAATATGTGGACTGAATTTCCCTTCTCAGCAAGAGCTTCCGCAAGTTCGGAAACATGCGGTGCTATACCGCCTACTTTTATCGAGTGTAAACTCTCCCAGGAGAACATCCCGATGTTCAAAAATTTCCCCATTTCTTTCAAACCCAATTTTTTGTGTGGTTAACTAAGTATTTCTACACGTATTTATATTTATCATTTGGATTTATCTAAATACTTACTTATGTACGATTTTAAAACAGGTGCATTAGACGTTTTATTTATACAAAAGTTCAGTTTTTACAAAACAGGATGTCTTAGTTGTTATCGGCTGGAGCTCTAATTAAAAGTGATTTCCATGTTCAAAAATTAATGATGGTGTGTAATATGACACCTCATTTTGCAAATAAGTTTGATCGTGTACTGATCTGTAATGCTCAGAGCCTAAATATTGAATGTTGGGATGGATGAATCTCAAAAGTTCAATTTTAAAAAAACAAAAAGAAGATAGTCGTATTAGGACTATCTGTTGATTCTAACGGACCCGGTGGGAGTTTCATCTAAAAGTTTATACTCCTATACATCTTATCTGTATATATGACTCAAGATGTTGACGATGTCCACAAATCTTCCATAGGGTTCACACGTGCTATGGAAAGGCTCAAGAATGCCGATATTGGTGAAGATAACATCGATTTAATCGAGAGATTTGTACTTGCTTGCAGGCGGGAGGGGCTAGCAAAAACGACACTTATCTGGTATGTCGATTATAGCAAGCGTACTGCTGAATATTTACGCACAATAGACATTGAAAAGCGGTTAGATCAATTGGATCAGGACGACTTTGATCGTTTGTTAATATACCTTGAAGATGAGAAAAATCTCACTGCTGGAGGTATTCGAAACCACAAGAAATTAATTAAGAAGCTGTTCCGCTGGGCCTATGACGGTGAGCCTCCGAAATGGATTGCACAGATGACTTTGAAGGCAATTGAGACTCCTGTCCAGCCATCAGATCTTCTTACTCGGGATGAGCTTGATAAGCTGCTAGATTATTGTAACCATCCGCGCGACAAGGCCTTAATTGCTGTCCTTGCAGATAGCGGGATGAGAATTGGTGCGTTGGCTTCCTGTCGCATCAAGAATGTGGAGTTCAATCAGTATGGTGCGATTTTGTACATCTCTAAAACATCGAAGAGTAAGAAATCAACTGCTGCTAAAGGCATACCTATAACATGGTCTACAGGCTACCTTAACCAGTGGCTTTCGGTTCATCCATTCAAGGAGGATCATGATGCTCCTTTGTGGGTAACTCTTGACAAAAACCGAACACCATTAAGTTACAAAACGGCACGTACTATCATCGTTAAAATTGGGGGACGTGCTGGTATCAAGAAACCTGTAAATCCTCACAGTTTCCGTCATCTTGCTATCACGAACTGGATCCTTGACGGCCTTAATGAACAGGAGATCAAGCATAGGGCCGGTTGGTCTCGTGGTTCCACGCAGATGTTCAAGATCTACGCGAACTTCACAGACAATGAGATTAACGACCGGATCTTTGAGAAATATGGTCTCAAGACCAAAGATAAAAGGCATGTGACACTTAAGGCTTGTCCACGATGTAACAATGTATTGAGACCTGAAGATAAGTTCTGTTCGCAGTGCTCCCTTGTCTTGAACCGTGAAGCACTCGGTCAAATACAGGAATGTGAACAGGTGATACCAGAACTTTTACAGTTGGCTTTGAATACTGATGCAGGGAAGAAATTGTTGGCTAAAATGCAGTAATGTAGTGCACGATATTAATCATGGAATACTTTTACACATATATCCACCCCAGTTATATTCGAGGCAGATATATATTTACCACTTTTAAACCTATCCGAAATCATATGAACTTTTACATCACAATCTTGTTCTGTGGTTACTAAATCTTTATGTATAGCCTTTACTGCTTCGTCTATTGCATCAAGGATGAGCTGCTCCGACGTTTCTTTTTCAAAATAAGTAGGATTCATCATCACCAGTGCATCTGAACCAATAGTTCCTTTTTCAGGATTACCTTTAACAGCATTTCTTTTAAAACGGTCTCTATCTTCAGGAGCAACCTCATGTATCATTTCTTTTATACTTGGTTTAGGTGCTGTTTTTCGAAGTTCGAACTCTTTTTCAAAGGTAAGTGCTCGGTAAGCGGAACGTCTTTTGTCAGATAGTTGTATTTTTTCAATCAAACCAAAATCAGACATTTTTTTCAAGTATACATTTAATGTCTGATCTTTCATTGTAGGATAATATCTTTCATTGGTGTACATTTGTTCTTTCGAAGCAGATATGGATGCGGCTCGCAAAGGGAAAAGATTCTCTTTTATTTCTTTTGCTGTCATCAATCGCCCTTCTTTCCTCAGCAGTTCACGTATTTCTCGATATACTGGTCGATTCAAGAGGTCCACAAACGATGATATTTTCTTACCACGTGGCATTATTAATTCCCTTTTAAGGTTATTTTTAGTATTATTATAATATAACCTTGTAAATCTATTTATTTGTGTTGGTCTAACTGTCTATTATGCCTCGAACAGATATCAAAATCGATTCAGAAATTGCACAGCTATTGCGGGAATATGCTTTCAAAAAACACAAAAAATTCCGCGGTGCGATAAAGACTGAAGCTGAAATTGCAATTAAGGAACATGTGCGGAGGTGTGAGGATGAAAGATCTTGAAGTTCTCAAAACTCACCCTCTTATCCAGAAGTTTGCAGCAGTACACAATGACCCGGAACTGTATATGATTATTGAGAAAACAAATCCAATACTAAAAATGTTGGTTGACTTTGCCAGTGAAGTTATGGAGGCAGAAAAATGACCCTTGCTCCAGTAATCAAAGTAAATGAAGATGGAATCCCCGAAGAATTAAAAATGCTTCCTCAATGGATACTTTGGAAGCTCACAAAAGAAAAGGATAAAGATGGGAACTGGAAGGATGTAAAAAGACCATATCGTGCAACCAGCAAGAAATCAGACCCCAATAAGTGTGGTGATGAGTTGGCAAGCAGCACTGATCCTAATACCTGGTCGACATATGATGAGGCCATCCATGATTATAAGACGGGAAACTATGCAGGTATTGCTTTTGTGATTGAAAATGGTTTTATTGGAATGGACTGGGATGACATCAAAAATACAGAAACTGGCGAATATTATTCCGATGCACTCGCAGAGATTCACAGTATGGGTAGTTATGCAGAAATCTCGCAAAGTGGCACCGGTGTACACGTAATAGGAAAAGGAAAGGTCCCCAGTGAGAAAGGTGTTAACATGCCTAGTGGTGAGATGTACGATCATGGTCGTTTCTTTGTAGTCACTGGCCAACATTTAGATGGTACACCCACAGATATCAATGATGTTCCAAAAGATGCGATACAAGCAATGTATAATCGACTAAAACCTGAAAAGGAGGAAGGAACTTCCAAGTCGGCGTTTTCATTCACGAAAAGCCCAGAACTAACTGATGAAAAAGTCATATCTTTATGTATGGGTGCCAGGAATGCGGATAAATTCGAAGCATTATATGAAGGGTACACATCAATGCACGAGGGAGATCACAGTGCAGCAGATCAGGCTCTTTGCAGTATCCTTGCGTTTTACACACAGGATCTCTCGCAAATTGACCGGTTATTTAGGAGATCACAACTTATCCGTCCAAAATGGGATGAAAAACGTGGAAATCTCACATATGGGGAGATGACTATACACTTTGCACTTGATGGCCTTACTGAAATATACACTCCTCCGACCTATGAGAGAGACAATGATACTGAAAAAGATGTAACCGAAATAAGTCAGGAAGAACTAAAGGAGCTGGCTATCAAACAGAAAAACAGGCGCATGGTTGACCTAAAAGAGGTCTTACCTGAACAACATTTGATCAATCAGCTTACATCGTGGATGAGCAGCATAACAGATGGGTATTACGAGTATCAGGTTACTTCAGCCCTTTGGATGCTGTCGGCAGCTACACAGGGTAAGGTCGAGCTACGGTTGAAACAGGAAGTAGTAAAACCGAATATATGGGTGATAGTGTTGGGGAAATCTACAACCAGCAGAAAATCCACAGTTGTGAATAAAGCACGAAGTATCTATGCAAGTGCTACAGATACCACACTATACAATGATGACTATTCAATTGAAGGCTATCTGGAAACACTTTCAGAACATCCAATATGCAATTTTGTAAGGGATGAAGCTGCAGGACTTTTTGCAAAATACCACAAAAAGTATAACGAGGGGATTTTTGAAGCAGAGTGCGCGATTTATGATTGCCAGGACTACAAGAAGACACTTGCTTCAGGAAAAAATAACAAGCCGAAGGAGTATGTTGTCAAGTCACCGTGTGTGACTCATCTCTATGCCTCCACTCCGGATAATTTCTCCAGATACATGCGAATTGAAGACTTCGAGTCCGGCTATGGTTATCGTTTCTTGTATGCGTATCCTAACTATAGACATGAGCGAAAGCCGCTAGAGGTTGAAACGAAGGAAGATGTCAATATGTGGGCAAAGCTTCAAGCCCGTATCAGGATATTGTATAACCACTTCAAAGATTGCAACATGATTCTTTTCGAAGTTGATGATGATGCAATGGAATATTATAATCAGATATTGGAAGCTCTTGAAGATGAGGCTGAAAAAGCAGATAATGATATGGTTAATTCTGCAGTAGGCCGTGCACAAGTACACATACTTAAGATTGCGATGTTGATTGAAATAGGGATGCCTGAAATAAGTACTACTATGCACAAGAGGAGTATTATATTAGCCTCCTCTCTTGTAATTGATTATTTCTTACCTTCCTGTCTGAACATTATTGATCGCCTTCAGGAAGATATCCGATACAACCAGATTGAAAAAGTAGTCTCTGCTTTAAGACGTCTGGGTGGGACATCTGATCGATCACGCCTTTTGCGATACTCGAAATTAAAAAAGAAAGATTTCGATGATTGTATTGAAACGCTACTGGAATCAAAAGCAATATCTGAACACAAAGTAACAGATACCGGTGCTATGGCTTATGTGCTACTGGATGACAGTAAAAAGATAAACATCGATACAAGCAAGAGTTTTCACAAACTTCGCGCGCTTCACGAACTTCACTGTTTCACAGAGGGAACAAAAGGTGAGGTGAAATTGGTGAAGAATCAGGATAAAGGTGGTAATAACACAGCTATACGCGCAACTTTTGAACATGATATTACAGATGATACGGTGAAGTTGGTGCAATCAGTGAAACAAGAGAATGGTCATGGTCTGGACTTGTTCAAACTGGAACAATGGTGCCATAAGTGGGAAGAAACCTTGCAGGAAACTATCAACTCAAGTAACTATGTTGGTGTAACCCACGAGTATTGTAGAAAACACAAGGTCCCTCCAGACCAACTCAACAATGTAAAGCGAGTAGTCATGAGAATCTTCAATATTGACGATAAGCAGAAGGGGGACTATAACTGACATATAATTGTCAACCACCTCGGAAATGCAACAATATGGAGGCCGAAAATGATAAATGAAACCAGCATTGACTCGGATTGCTTAAAAAAATTAAACCGTGATGGGCTTTTATCTCTTTCATCAGAGGTAATTCAGGACATCTACGATCGGGTCAAAGTACAGCGCTTCAGGGAGCGTGAGGGTGACAATATCAAACTGAAGTACCTAAGAGTTCTTATGACTGCCATCCAGACCCACAACATGGTCCTGAGGGATGAAGAGCTTGAGGATGTCAAGGCAAGACTGGAGCTGCTCGAGGCGGCATGTGAGGAGACCAACAGATGAGCATCATGGCACTTGAACGTAAGCTCAAGCTGCTGGAGAGACGCATAAACGGAACTGGAAAGTTCCATGCGTTCATTTTTATTGAAGGTAGTCCTGAGGAAGAGGCAGCTATGACGCAAATTGCAGATATTGAAGAGCATGAACCTAATGCGGATGTGAATGTAATTAGGATTTCAAGAGTAAAAGAAAATCAAAGCTACTATTCTTAAGATTACTCTTTGGACTGAGGGAAACATATGTCTGTTGAATTACTTAAAATGACAACACATTTATTTTAGAAATAATTGTATTGCATCCACTTTAAAAAGAAAGTAACTTCAAAATAAGAGTGAAATTAAAAAAGATAAGAAGGATTGTTTATCAATCCTTCCTTCTGTAAATAACATATGCTGATAACAGAATGCCAGTTGTCAACATTGTGCTGAAGCCTGGAGTTGCCTCAGTTTCTGCTTCCATTTCATATGTTTCTTCAACAACTTCCTCTTCAGGTGTTTCCTCTTCAGGAACTATTATGGTTGCATTACCAATGCCATCTGAACTGGAAGTGGTATTCTCTTCCATCTCTTCAGTTTCTTCCTGAACTGGTACGATTACTGCATTACCAGTGCCACCGGAGGAACTACGCTTGGAGGAACTATCATCAGAGGAACTGTCACCGGTGTCAACATTATTGACTGTGATACTAATGGTTTCTGAATCACTCAGAGCGCCATCGGAAACAGTAAACTCGACCAAATAAACCCCAGACTGGGAGCTGGAAGGTGTCCACGAAAATACACATGTACTGTCATTAAATGTAGCACCTGTGGGAAGATTATCGGAGGTATAGGTTAGAATATCACCGGCATCAGCATCATCGGCAGTAATTGTGAAATTGAGATTTTCAGTCTCATTAATGCTTTGATCACCTATTGGGAACAACACAGGAGCATTGTTTTCTTTTATCTTGGCAAGGCATATGTTACGATTATCACCATTATATATTTCACCGACTACAATATATCCACCATCGGAGGTATGTTGGACGGAGTTTGCACTACCAGACCCATACTTATCACCAATAGGAAGAATCCATTCCTCGAAACCTGTATCGTTGATTTTGATTAAGTACATGCCATGTGGATATTTTTCACCAGCTACAATATATCCATCATCGGAGGTCTGCTGGACAGAATTTGCATAGTCACCAGTATAAGTTGCATTCCATTCCTCGAAACCTGAGTCGTTGGTTTTGACAACGAACATTTCATCATCACCATAATATGAGTCACCAGCTAGAATATATCCACCATCGGAGGTCTGCTGGACAGAATTTGCAACCTCTGTTATAAATCCCACGCCTGAAGTTACAACCCATTCCTCGGAACCTGTGTCGCTGAGCTTAACAAGCAATGCGTCACCCTCAATGGCACCAGTAGTACCTGAGTAGGGAACCTCTTTTTCACCAGCTACAATATATCCACCATCGTTGGTCTGCTGGACAGTCATTGCCATGTCATCAAGACCACCATCATAGGTATAACTCCATTCCTTGGAACCCGTTTCGTTGGTCTTGATAACCCACATGTCATAATCATCGTAATTATCACTCTCACCGGCTACAATATATCCGCCATCAGAGGTCTGCTGGACAGAATATAACGTCTCATCATAATATCCACTGTTACCAAAGGTTACATTCCATTCCTCGGAACCTGTGTCGTTGGTCTTAATAAGCCACCCGTCATCCCATCCATAAAAAGTCTCTTTACTTCCAGCTAGAATATATCCACCATCGGTAGTCTGCTGGACGTACTCTCCATATTCACGTTCATCCCCACCAAAGGTTACATTCCATTCCTCGGAACCGAGGTTGTTGGTCTTAATAAGCCACATATCATAAGAACCAGAGATATTTGCGGAACTAAGTATGATATATCCACCGTCGGAGGTCTGCTGGACGGACCCTCCATATTCGTTTTCATCCCCCCCAAAGGTTACATTCCATTCCTCAACGCCTTCTGCAGCGCTTGAAGCTCCCGCTGTTATTAAAGCTAGAACAATTGTTAAAATCACCACATACTTTTTAATTAAAATCACAACCTATATTATATTTTAAGCTCTTCCTAGTTTTAGGTTTTAATATTTATATTTTTGTACTATTTATTGCAGAAATATGAAAAATTATTTTTAAACCCCATGTATTGTGGAATAGGAGCACATCCATTTTGAAGAAATCAAATGTAATATAATTTCATACTCTTTACAAAAAATGGTCCATTAACAACTTTAGAGAGGAAAAAAATCAGCATCACAAAAATAAAAAGTTCGTGGAGAATTTTGTATTCTCCACACTTATGCAATTATTTTGTTTGGTGGATTTTTATTGCTCCTCCACCAATTGCTGTTGTTGGATCTTCGCCCTCATCTGCTCCCAACATATTGTCGTAGACCACAGCATCGCCATCGTCTTTATCCCATATCTTTATCCTGAACATGTCAACCTCTGTGCTTGGTGTGAGTTCTGCGTCGATTGCGGTCAACATAAATCCATAGTTGCCTTCACCATTGATCGTACCAGTTCCCTTGTATTTGGCCTTTGAACCTGCAACAACGAGCCACTCATATTCATCAGAATGGAAATTCAGATCAGCCACCTTGAACTGGAACTCAGTTGAACCTGTAGGCACAGTTGCTCCCTTCTTGTATTTGGAAACAAAACCAAATGTGGCTTTTCCAGTAAGAGCAGGATCAGGGAAATAAGCACCTTCTGGTGACTCAATCCATCCACCACCAGTCACAAATCCACCATCGGAGTCATAGACAACAACATATTGATCAGAAGTTATGGAAGCAGAACCTTGGTCATCATCTGTTACTGTTAAACTAATTTTGTATACTCCGGCACTCGTGTATGAGTGAGATGAGTAATCTGCATTTAAAGAAGAAACACTAACATCAGATGCACTGTCACCCTCACCCCAATCTATAGTTACTGTGTGTGTATCTAAAGTTCCTACATCAGTGTAGTCTGAACTGATTGTTAGAGGTTCATTTACTGATATAGGCTCAAATGGGAAAGACAATGAGATTCTTTCCGGTGCAACATTGTTCACCCTTACAATAGTAGATGCAGTATCAACGCCCCCATCATCATCAGAGACAGTTACAGTCACAGTATATTCGTCTGATTGTGTGCTACTAGGATCATCATCCAGATACTGGTGAGTTTCACTGAATGCAGTAGTTTCTGCTGGATAGCTGAAGGTTTCAGCATTAGTACCGTCACCCCAATCTATTACCACCTCAAAGGTGTCAAGGAGTCCAAGGTCATTGATGGAACCAGAAACGGTTGCAATCTCATTTTCATTTATAGTATTTTCAATTTCAATTGCATCCACAACTGGTGCAACATTGTTGACAGTTAATGTTGTAGTAGCAGTATCTGTAAACTCACCATCATTTACTTCGAGCGCGACGGTTCCAGTATAGTCATCATCCCAAGTGTATGTTGCTGTAGGTTCTGATGATTCGTAGTCACATATACCATCGTTATCGAAGTCCCACCTGTAAGTAAGAATATCCCCATCAGGATCTGATGAACTTGATGCATCGAACTCTATAGGCATCCCTTCAAATGCAGGGTCTGGAGTGGTTGAAGAAATTGTGGCCGTTGGTGCATTGTTTGAGATTGGTGGTGTTATTTGAAGAATCACAAGACCAGTTGTCCCATCGGCTACGTAGGCATAATTGCCTGAGACAGCAACACCTTTTGAGTTATCAGCCGTATCGTAATTTCCTGCAAGTGTTGGTGCTTCTGGATTGCTGACATCCACGACAACAAGGCCATTCGAATTATCGGCTACGTAGGCATAGTCGCCGGAGACAACAACATCGCATGCAAACCCAGCAGTGTCGCAATTACTCGCAAGTTTAGGTGCTGCTGGGTTGCTGACATCCAAGATAGCAAGACCATTCGAATTATCGGCTACGTAAGCGTAGTCGCCTGAGACAACAACACCCCTTGCATCATTAGCACCATAATTACTTGCAAGTTCAGGTGCTGTTGGATTACTTATGTCAACGATAACAAGACCATTGTCTTTGTCAGCTACATAGGCGTAGTCGCCGGAAACATCAACACCAAATGCAGAATCAGTATCATACCAGCCTGCAAGTGTTGGTGCTTCTGGATTTCTGACATCCACAATCACAAGACCATTAGTCCAATCGGCTACGTAAGCATAGTCGCCTGAGACAGCAACACGCCATGCATAACCATCAGTATTATACTTGCCTGCAAGTTTAGGTGCTGCTGGGTTGCTGACATCCACGATAACAAGGCCATTCGAATTATCGGCTACGTAAGCGTAGTCGTCTGAGACAACAACACCTCTTGCATCATTATCAGTATCATACCTGGCCGTAAATGCTGGTTCTGATGGTTCACTAATATCAACAATCACAAGACCATTGTCTTTGTCAGCTACATAGGCGTAATTGCCGAAAACATCAACATCAAATGCATAACTGGGAGTATCATAATGGCTTGTGAATTCTACATCCATCTCTTCTGAGCTCGCCATAGTCACTGTTGTCGTAAGAGTATCAGTTCCAATACCGCCATCATCATCTGTTACTGTGAGGGTGACTGTGTAGGTTCCACTATCTGTGTAAACATGTGAAGGTGTCAGGGTTCCGGATTCTGTAAAACCGTCACCAAAGTCCCACAAGATTGTGTGAGTATCGAGGAATCCTACATCACTGAAAGTTCCAAAGAATCCAACATTAGAACCTTCATGAACGCTCTGGTCAGATCCTGCATCTACGACTGGTGCAACATTGTTTACAGTTAATGTTGTAGTAGCAGTATCTGTAAACTCACCATCATTTACTTCGAGAGTGACGGTTCCAGTATAGTCATCATCCCACGTGTATGTTGCTGTAGGTTCTGATGACTCGTAGTCCCATATACCATCGTTATCGAAGTCCCACCTGTAAGTAAGAATATCCCCATCAGGATCTGATGAACTTGATGCATCGAACTCTATAGGCATGCATTCAAATGCAGGATTCGGGAAAACTGAAGAAATTGTGGCTATTGGTGCATTGTTTGATACTAATGGTGCCATGTGAAGGATAGTAAGACCTTTGTACCCATCGGCTACGTAGGCATAATTACCGGAGACAACAACATCATTTGCAGAGTCACAAGCATAACTACCTGCAAGTGTTGGTGCTGTGGGGTCACTGACATTCACAATAACAAGACCATTAGTCCGATCGGATACGTAGACGTAATTGTCGTAGGCAGAAATTCCGATTCCACTAGCACCAGAATTATAATTTCCTACAGGAATTGGTGCTGTGGGGTCACTTATGTCAGCTATCACAAAACCATTTAAATAATCTAATACGTAAGCATAGTTGCCGGAGACATCAGCTTCGTGTGTATAACTCGCAGGATCACAATTTCCTACAATTGTTGGTGTTGAGGGGTTGCTGATATCAATAATTAATAGGCCATAGGAGTTATCTGCAAGGTAAGCGTAGTTGCCGTAGACAGCAACATCGCGTGCATAATAATAAGTATCACATCTACCTGCAAATGTTGGTTTTGAGGGGGTACTGATATCAACGATCACAAGACCATTGCTGTAATCGGCCAGATAGGCGTAGTTGCCGGAAACATCAACACCAAACGTATAAGGAGAAATATCATAATTTCCTGCAAGTGCTGGTGCTGAGGGGTTGCTGATATCAATAATCAAGAGACCATTGATATAATCGGCTACGTAGGCGTAGTTGCCAGAGACAGCAACACCTTGTGCTGAAGCACCATAGCTTCCTACACGTGTTGGTTTTACAGGATCACTGATGTCTACGATCACAAGACCGTTGGAAACATCAGCTACGTATGCATAATTGCCGGAGATAGCAACATCACATGCACTACCAGTATCATAATTGCTTACAAATGTCACGTCTATTTCTTCTGCACTCGCCATAGTAACAACACTCAGCATTAAGAATGCAAAGAGGATACCAATACCAAACTTCCTAAATAATTCGTTTCTCATTAATACGACTCCAAATTTTAGCCTCATAAATCAAAGAAGAGACAATTCCTCACATCAATTCTTAAACATCGTTAATATAGTTATTTGAATTACTAAAAATTCGATGAGAATTGCTTTAGAATCGGAGTGGAGGCCAAATGGGCAGTTTACAAAATGGGTACTTGCTCTCTTATTGGGCGGTATGATTGAATTGATTCTTATCTATGCGCTAAGAGATACAATGGGGTCCTTTGATCTGTTAGCTTCTATCACTGCGTGGATAATATGTATTGTACTGACAATACTTTTAGGCCTAAATACGAGGAAAGAAACTCGTTGGTTATGGTGACCATATCTCGTTTACTTCCATTTCGTTACAGCAAGTGGGTGCACTGATTCCTATGACTCTTGCATAGGCAGGCTCAGTTGTATTCATGGAACTTTATGAAAATATCTGTGCGGGTGATACGTCTGCCCAATATTGTGAGAAGTTTTGGTAATGGCTAGTTGTGGCTCCCAGCAGATACAATCCTGTTTAATCTCTGGTCAAAATCACGCATAAAACATCAAGGTTAAGTGCAAAAAAAGCAAATAAACAGATACTGAAATCTTGCGAGTTTCAATATCTGCTTAGGACTTTCTAAACATTTTTAGCGGACCCGGTGGGAGTTGAACCCACGACCCCCGGGTTAGAAGCCCGGTGCTATATCCTGGCTAAGCCACGGGCCCAAAATTGTTATTCTGGGCGGATGAGATACGACATGGGTGTTTATGCATAAAAGCCTTTTGTACAGGAGAGTTTGATCGGGCTAATTTCATGGTGAAATGTAAGATTTGGTCTCAATATATGGACATATGGCAAAATAAATTTATTCATTCAATACTTTTTTGTATAATGTACTTGTCCGGATATCAGGTATTAACAACAGAGGCCCAAATAATCATACAAATCATTCTCATCCCAGGACTCATTTTCTTTGCACTAATGACGCTTTACAATCTGAAAAAAGCAACCAGTGAGGAGACCAGCTACCTTCCGGCGATCTTTGGTCTCCTAATGTTCGCCTCAACCCTGCTGATCCTGCTTGGCCAGGCCCTGATCGGTAGCTTTGGATTCATCATTATTTTGCTTCTGGCTCTGTTTTATTCTAAAACGATCTCAGAAATGAGGATGAGTCAATTCATGAAGGGAATGGAGGGCATAGAGACCACTTCTTCTCCTGCATTAAAGGACATCTTGAATCTAAGGTTCTGGGCTGTTTATGCACTGAACAAGGGTTCACGAAAGGCGGCTTTCGGCTGTTCCTTATTCCAGGCCGGTTTTATGTTCTTCATTTTTGTATTGATGACATCGTTCTCTGATATTTACCTGAATATGCTCGTTCTGGTTCCTGCTGCAATTGTCATATTTGTAATGGGATGGTATGAGTATGAATCGATCTTCAGGAAATATTCTGAACAGCAGGCTATGAAAAGTTCAACTGAGCAGGAACATTCCTGACCCTGGCTTTCCAATTATTCTCATTTTTTGTAATTCACTGTTTAAGTAGCACTTTTACTCTCCTCAGTATTTCGACTGGTACAAATATTCATATATAACATAGCTATCATCAGGAATACAACATTTACAAAAACGTACCTTTAATTGGTATTATTAAAGAGGATTCATATGAGCGAATTACTGATCTATTACAACGGTGAGTTTGTCACAAAGGAAAATGCAACGGTTTCTATCTACGACCACGGTTTCCTGTATGGTGACGGTGTCTTTGAGGGAATCAGGGCATACAATGGTCGTGTTTTCAAGCTTCAGGAGCATGTTGACAGACTGTACGATTCTGCAAAGGCTATTGCTCTTGAGGTCCCGATCTCAAAGGAAGAGATGAGCGAGGCTATCCTTGAGACATTGAGGAAGAACAATCTGACCGATGCATACATCCGTCCTATCGTTACACGTGGTATTGGTGACCTCGGTCTTGACCCACGCAAGTGCCCAAAGCCAAGCATCTACATCGTTTCACAGGAATGGGGTGCAATGTATGGCGATCTCTATGAGGTCGGTCTCAAAGCAATTACCGTCGGAATCAGGCGTAATGCACCGGATGCATTATCCCCTAACATCAAGTCACTGAACTACCTGAACAACATCCTTGCAAAGATCGAGGCAAACGCAAAGGGTGGCGATGAGGCTATCTTCCTTGACCAGAACGGTTTCGTCTCTGAAGGTTCCGGAGATAATATCTTCGTCATCAAGAACGGCAAGGTCTACACCCCGCCAACCATCAACAACCTCAAGGGTATTACAAGGGCTACTGCTATTGAGCTTCTCGAGGAGCGCGGATATGAGGTCATTGTCGGAAACCTCGGCCTGTTCGACATGTACACCGCAGATGAGATCTTCGTCACAGGTACCGCAGCAGAGGCTGCACCTATCACAAAGCTTGACGGACGTCCTATCGGCGATGGTTCTGTTGGTCCTATTACTAAGGTAGCAGTCGCTGCTTTTGAAGAGGTCACCGGCAGCATAGGTACTCCGATCTTCGAATGATCATTTTTCGATCATTCTTTTTTCTTTCTTAATTTGAACTAACAATGCCACGGAAAATATTGCGGGACCTGCTTTCCATTGAGGATGCCAGGAGCCTTTTTGAAGGAATTTATGTCCGTACCCATGTAAGGTCAATGCCTATTGAGACTGCAACAGGGCGTGTTCTTGCAGAGGACGTTATTTCAGGCATAGCTGTCCCGGATTTTGATAAATCCTTAAGGGATGGGTACGCTGTACGGTCAGAGGACTTGCTTTTGGCAAAGGAAGATCCGGTTCCCTTAAGGCTGGTCGGATTCTCTCCGGTGGGTCAGCTTTCGCAATATCGTGTGAATGAGATGGAGGCCGTAGAGGTCGCAACAGGCGGTCCTATTCCTGAAGGTGCCGATGCCGTGGTGATGGTGGAGGACACTGAACTTCAGGACGGTAATGTTCTCATAAAAGTGGCTGCTAAGGCAGGTCAATATCTGCTACATGCGGGTCTTGATGTTGCAAAGGACGAGCGTGTGCTTCGTAAAGGTACACGAATGGGGGCACGTGAGGCAGGTGTGCTTGCAGCTATCGGAAAGAGGGATGTGGATATCCGTTCCATGAAGGTTGGTATTATTTCCACCGGAAATGAACTAACGGTCCCGGGAGAACCTCTTGATAGTGGCAAGATCTATGACTGCAATTCCTATTCTCTCTATGCCAGTGTAACGGACTGCGGTGCAGATGCTGTTTCCTATGGAATCGTGAAAGACGACAGGGAAGCGTTCAGGGAAGCTGTGGACAGGGCAATTGCAAAATGTGACCTTGTGCTTACATCCGGCAGTACGTCAGCAGGACCCGATGATTTCATGTACAGTATCATTGAGGAAAAGGGTAAGGTGCTGGCACACGGGCTTAATTTCAAGCCGGGAAAACCTGTGATCCTGGGGATCATAGATGAGGTTCCGATCGTAGCTTTACCGGGGCACCCGACTTCTTCGCTTACAGTTTTCTATGAGTTCCTTCTGCCGCTTATCAGGAGATGCCTGGGAGCTTCTGAACATATGAAACAGATGGTTGCCGGAGTTTTAGAGGAGGATCTCAATTCTGGTGGCAGGCATGAGCTCCATGCTGTCCGGGTGGAAGGGGACAAGGTCTTCTCCGTCAGTAAGACATCAGCTTCGATCACCACTCTTGCAGGTGCGGACGGGTTCATTGAGATCCCTGCGGATGTGCCAATACTGAAGAAAGGAAGCGATGTAGAAGTTATCCTTTTTGAAGGTGTATACAGGTAATTTCCGGGTCTTCTAAGGAAAATCTTTTTTATATTGAAGTTATGGTAGGGAGCAGATGAGTTTACACGAAGATATCCAGGCAGTCGAGGACGAGATCCGTAAGACTCCCTATAATAAGGCAACATCCCATCACATCGGTAAGTTGAAGGCGAAACTCGCACGCCTGAGGGAAGATGTGCAGAAGAGAGCTTCTGCCAAGTCCGGCGGCGAGGGCTATTCTGTAAGGAAGTCAGGTGATGCTACTGTTGCACTTGTGGGATTCCCTTCTGTGGGTAAATCCACTCTCCTGAACAAGCTGACCGGTGCCAATTCCGAGGTAGGTGCGTATGAGTTCACGACCCTTGATGTGATCCCGGGTGTTCTGGAGTATAAGGGCGCGACTATCCAAATACTGGATGTGCCGGGTCTGGTCAGAGGTGCAGCTAGCGGCCGTGGCCGTGGTAAGGAGGTCATCTCTGTTGTGAGAAACTCAAACCTTGTGCTTTTCCTGCTGGACGTGTTCCAGACCGAGCATCATAAGGTGCTGATGCAGGAACTTTACGATGCCGGAATCAGGATCAATATGTCAGAACCTGATGTTACTATCAAGAGGATGGACAGGGGTGGCGTGATCATCAGTGCGACCATGGAACTTGAGATGTCAGATGACCTTATCAAGGCGATATTGGGCGAATACAAGATACACAATGCCCATGTGCTTCTCAGGGACAACATCAACATGGACCAGCTTATCGATGGCGTGATGGCCAACAGGGTGTACATCCCCGCTGTGATCGTCATTAACAAGGTGGACATGGCCGACGAGGAGATCCTTGAGTTCTGCAAGGCAAAGTTCCCTGATGCGACATTCATTTCCGCCAACGAGGAGAAGAACCTTGAAGCCGTCAAGGACCTGATCTACGAAACCCTGGATTTCATTAGGGTGTACCTGAAACCACAGGGTGGCCCCGCAGACATGGATGAGCCAATGATCGTGACCAACGGCGTGACTGTAGGTGATATTTGTGACCGCCTGCACCGTGATTTCCGTGATAAGTTCAGGTATTCCCAGATATGGGGTCCATCAGCCAAACATCCAGGCCAGCGAGCTGGTCTTGACCATTATCTGGAAGATGGCGATGTGCTGACCCTTATCATCCAGAAATGATCTGGATTTTCCACAACAAATAAGTATTATTGTGCAATATGCAGGATGTGAAGTCCCGTAGGGTAGCGGTCAATCCTTCAGGCCTTTGGAGCCTGGGACCCCGGTTCAAATCCGGGCGGGACTATCTGCTTATTTTTAACTTTCCTGTTTTTACAACACATTTTAGTCTTATCAAAACAAACTTTTACTGATTATTTATCGGGACATGCCTCAAAAAATTGAGCAAAGTTATTAATAGATTCTCAAAGTTAGTGATTTTAGTTATAAATCAATAATTTGCCAATTATACGTTAAGGCTTGAAATTATTGTTTACTTAAAATTTGAAGGTTTGATACGATATGAAAATCTCCCTATTTGTTGTAATGATCTTTTTTGCTTTACTAATTATGTTCTCGGGATGTACAGGGGATACGAATGTGGATTCTCTCATCGAGGACCTTGACAACGAGAATGAAAGTATCAGGTCCAATGCAATGGATGAGCTTGTGGGGATGGGTGATGAAAAGACAATTGGATCACTTGTACAGGTCGTGCAAAACGAAAACCTGCCCCTTGAAATGCGAAAAAATGCAATTGTATCCCTTGGTAAGATTGGTGATAACGGTACAACAGAGCTGTTTTTGGATATTTCAATGAACGAATCCGAAAATAAGCATCTCAGGATGGCTTCGATCCTTGCTCTTGGTGATCTCGGGGACGAAGAAGCACTTGAGTCTCTCAGGGAGTTGAGCTATGGTGATGACGGGCTAATACTCTATCATGCTGCATACGTTCTCGCGCCGTTGAATGATATTTATGAGGTATATGGGACCTATGGTGAGCTTCCATACCCTCTGACCGAGGAACAGAGGTCTTACCGGAATAACGTTGGTGAGATCGTTTTCGGTGTAAATTTCAGTGAATTTCCGCCTATCGTAAATTCTTCCATGACTCTAGGACATGATCGAAAGACCGGGTACATAGAGGTAATGACAGATGTAAATCCCGGAACTTCGTCCATGGATGAGATGTATCGTATTATCAGTACTGAGGCGGAGAAAAGAGGTGTTTACCAGGTGCCTGTGAGGTTTGTATATGGCACTTTTTCGTTTGCATAAGAATTATTTAAATGATGGGTCGGGTTTGAAACAAATAGTGTCCAATTATAACCTCTTTTTTCTGGTTTTTAATCTCTTGTGGCTAAATTCATTGATTATCTCATTAATTCATTCTCATTTTTAACTAATTTGAGCTTAAGACTTTCAACCGGATATCCGGAATACTGCCTTTCGCTGATATCTTTATCTTCTTCTATGATACTAACATGGAATCCGGCATCTTTTATTGTCTTTAAGTAATCGTCTTTCAGCAATGCACCTCCTACACATGAACAGATGAGTTCATCATTGTTCTTTTCCTCCGGAGTCAGGTCTTTCAGGAGGACAATATCGGAAATGTACATCCTGCCATTATCTTTTAGCACACGATATGCTTCTTTAAACACTCTGGACTTGTCAGGCGCGAGGTTGATGACACAGTTGCTCATGATGACATCGATAGATCCGGTTTCAACAGGCAGATCTTCGATATCTCCATGTCTGAACTCGACATTGTTGAACCCATACTTTTCAGCGTTCTCTCTTGCCTTTGCAACCATATCTTCCGTCATATCCACGCCGATCACTTTACCGATCTCACCTACTTTTCTTGCAGCCAAAAAACTGTCGAATCCGGCACCTGAACCCAGATCAAGGACAATGTCTTTTTCTTTTATCTCTCCAAGTGCTGTAGGGTTTCCACATCCAAGTCCCAGGTTAGCTTCTGAGAATGATCGGGTTTCTTCAGGTGAATATCCTATGGATGCTGCCAGTTGCTCATTTGTGAGGCTTCCACAGCATCCGCATCCCTGTACAACACCTAATGCTATGTTGCTGTATTTTTTCTTCACAACATCCTTCTTGGCATCTACATCCATTGTACTGTCCGGACAGCATGAGTCGACACTTTCAACTCCGCATCTCTCAAGTTTTTCTTTCATTTTATCATCCATTATGCTGTAAATTACATACCTTCCATTCTTCTCATATCTCAGGATACCGGCTTCACAAAGTATTTTCAGATGCCTGGATATAGTTGTCTGGTCCTTTCCTGCAATTGTTGCAAAATCACATGCGCAGTGGTCCTGCTTTAGTAGACATCCTACAATTGTAAGGCGTGTTTTATCGCCAAGTGCTTTGAAGAATTTAGCTTTCTCGTTTTGCATTAATTGCATATATGCACATTTATACATATATTGTTGTTGCCAATACCCTTAGCTCTCTCATTTTGACGCTTAATATTCTGGTTCTGCAGGATCCTTCATGTAAACCAAATACCTGGGCATGCTCACATTTCAGGATCATGTGTCCGGCAGTTGATAAGGCTGAGACAACAAAATTATATCATTTGTTTGTTTCTCTCTGGCATCGTGTGGGTGACCCAGTGATATTATGACTAATACCCCTGAATGGATCTTATTGAAGTTTACTATCTATGGGTATACTAAATCCGAAGGTACTTCCTTTCCCGAGTTCGCTTTCAACCCAAATGTCGCCACCATGCATTTCCACAAATTTCTTGACAAGGGGAAGGCCAAGACCGGTGCCTCCATACTCCCTGGTAGTTGAGGAATCCACCTGATAGAAAGGGTTGAACAGTTTATCCTGATTTTCTGGTGAAATGCCAATGCCGGTGTCCGTTACTGAAATATGCACAAAATCCCCTGTCACTTTTCCTCCAATTGTCACTTTTCCTCCCTGATCTGTGAACTTAATGGCATTGTTCACAAGGTTGTAAAGGATCTGCTTAAATTTTACCATGTCTGCTTTTATGATAGGCGTTTCAATGTCGATGTTACATGTCAGTTCAATGCTTTTTTCTGATGCAATAGGCATCATCAATGCTTCTACTTCATCAATATAATCTGATACAAAGAATTCATTAATATGAAGTTCCATCTCCCCGGCTTCAATGTTTGATACGGATAGGATATCGTTGATCAGCTGTAAAAGATGCTTTCCATTTTTAAGAACATTAGATGCATATTTTTTCTGATACTCATTCAGGATACCAAAGTTCTCATTGCAAAGTACATCCGAGAATCCGATGATTGAATTGAGAGGGGTTCTCAGTTCATGGCTCATGTTTGAGACGAATTCGGTCTTGGTAAGGTTGGCAGCTTCTGCAGCAAGTTTGGCATTAAGCATTGCTTCCTCAGTTTTCTTACGTTCGGTGAGGTCCCTGGCAGTGCTGAGAATGGCTGGTTTGCCAGTATACTCAATAATGCGGGTGCTCAATTCTACAGGGACAAGGCGTCCGTCTTTACAAATGATCTCGCTTTCAAATATGGATTGCTTTATCTCCTGCAATTTCTTAATATTGTCCATTACCTTCAGAGCATATTCAGCAGAATCCAGGTCCATCTTCGACATGCAAAGCATCTCATGCCTGTTGTAACCCGTAAATTCACAAGCAACATCGTTAACTTCCAGGATTTGACCATCTAAATTGTATATTATAGTTGAATCATTAGAATTATTAAAAAATGTTCTGAATTTATGTTCAGATTTCTGCAAGGCGATCTCTGCTTCCTTACGTTCGGTTATGTCGGTGAATATGAACCCTAGACCACCAGCAGTTTTGAAAGCCCTGACCGAGACGTGTTTCTTTCCAAAGGTGGGGGATGCAAGTTCATCTATCTGGAATGGCTCGCCAGTTCTCAAAACATCCAGGTAGCTGTTGTACCGGTTCGTTTCCTTCAGATGCGGTGCTATTTCCAGAATGTTCATTCCTATCAGATTTTCTTTAGTGTTTTCATCTTGATATATCGTTAATGCGGTTTCATTAATAGTCATCAGATTCATTTGTGAATCGAATAATGCAAAGCCTTCGGTGGCTGATTCCATAAAACTGTGGAGTTTTGATTCGCTGTTTTGCAGTGCCTCCTCTGCCCTTTTGCGGTCAGTGACATCGTGAACGATCGAGTAAAGGAGCTTTTTATCATTGATCGTTATTGGGCAACTGTAGACCTCAACATTGCGCATTTCTCCGCCGGACAACCTGTGGGTGAAGATAAATCGTTTTTTCTTTTCAGATCTTGCATCTTCTATCTCTTCTAAGACCTTTTCTTTTGAGAGCATGTTGATATCGCTTATCTTCATTTGGTTGAGTTCTTTTTTGCTGTAGCCATAGTATGAGCATGCACTGGGGTTTGCGTCCATGATGTTTCCGGTTTCCGGGTCAATTATCATCATCACAGCGCTGTTATGCTGGAACAGGGAGCGATATTTCCCTTCACTTTTTCGCAGTGCTTCTTCTGCCTGTTTACGTTCGGTGATATCCCTTACAGTAACCTGCAGAATTTGCTCATCATCCAACGAAAAGCATGTTTGCCACACTTCAGCAGGGAATTCCTCTCCATTTTTTCTGCGGTGAACCCATTCAAATTTGGCAAACCCTTTCTTGAATGCTTCTGAGAGCTTATCTTGCGAAGCAATACGCGAGTCTTTCCCGTCTGGCTGCTTTTTGGGTGATATGTCCGCTGGATGTAGTCCGATAAACTCTTCTTTTGTTGAGAATCCGAACATATTCAGAGCCGTTCTATTACTGTCGACAATTCCTTTTTTGTCGATTAATAAAAAGGCTTCGGAAGATGATTCAAACAATACACGATAGCGTTCCTCGGTCAAGATGGCTCTATTTTCCAGGGTGGAGATATTTTTCTCTTGTTTAATCAGCGAGTTCAGATCATCTTCTGCAATTTTCTTGACTGTAAAAAGGCAGTCTTTGTACTGAGTTGCCTTTGGATTATTTTTGGAATCCAACACACATATCGTACCAAAAGGCTCACCGTTTGGCCAGTTTATTGGAAAACCAAGATAATATGTCATTCCTAACTCAATGTCCGGATTGTGATCCCATTCGGGATCTCTTAACGCATCCGGTACTAACAGCATTTTTTTAGTAGCCAGGACAGTTTCACAATACAGGCCGGTATTTAATGATGCCAGTTCACCTTTTTCATATGGATTATTTATTGTATTACTGGCAACAAAAACCTCTATTTCAAGAGGATGGATTCTCATGATAAGACCGGCTGGTAAATCAAAAACTTTGGATGTTAGGTCAAGCATATGTTGCCATTTGCTAACAATTTCATCCGGGATTTCCAAATAATCTGTAGTAAATTTATTTGGAGATTCATTCCTGTATATAGAACATCCAATCATTGCCAGTGGTCTCCATTTAATTACATTAAATATTATTTATTTCAAGTTTAGTAATATATTTAAAATACAAATTGTAATGAAATTGTGAGAGTTATAATTTTGTACTTGAATGCTAACTCCAATTTTCTCTGGGTCAAAAATATTTTACAATGCAATAATATTTAAGATGATCGGTGTATTTTTCGCAATGTGTATGTACAGTATGTTACACCTGTTTTGAAGACAGTTTGGTGCTTCCTGATCAATTCCTGGTCAAGCTGTCGTCATCGAAATACGAAGTTTACTCTATGGCAAAGGCAAATGATCGGAATTTATGATGCAATGCATTTTTTGAGAATAAGGATGGGAATTATATTGTATAGAGTTCCCATATTCATGAGTGAACAGCGTTGATAACATCACTAAAAGTTGTGGTTCCGCGTGATTCGAGGTATTGATGCAACATAAATAATAGGCTGAGCATGTTATTCATATTAGCGGGAGTGGAATTTTGAAAATAAGAGATATTAGAAGCAAGGACATTTCAAATACAATTTCTGTTGAGGGTGAAGTTTCAACCATAAATAATTCTCAGCAGATCGAGATCAGGGAATTCGATAATGTTTATGACCCAAGGTCATTGATCCTTCATCTGGAAGGGGATCTGGTGGACGCTGTTAATGTTAAAGATAAGATCATTGCAACCGGGGTACTAAAAGCAGACTTCAGATCAACATCTACTACCGGCGATTTTGTTTTAGAAGCTAACTCAATTGAAAAAATTAAAGAAAAGGAACTGTCTGCCGACAATAAAGAGGTGACAGTTTCAAGTGGAGATATAGAGGTCATACGTGAAATAATCGACCAGCTCCGACTTTCTTCCCCTTCCGATAAAGTGTTACTTGAAGATGTTTACCGGAAAGCCTCAAATTTACATATTGGACGAGAACTCGCTGATAAGTGTATTGCAAAACTTAGGCGCCAGGGTTGTGCACATTTACCGGATGAGGAGCATTAAGAGCGATTTGGTGATCTGGTCCAAATGTTGACCACACTATTTTCATTTTTGATAAATAATATCAGGTCTTTACTCCCTTCCACACCCATTCATGATGTTTGTCATGCATTTGTCACTGCAACACAGCATACGACGAGAATTTCTTCCACATCATGAGGGTTGCAACAGTTGAGAATACTGAAAATATGGTGAATTGAATCTCAAGATTCCCAAACCATAATCCATAAGCTGTTTTTGGCTGGAGATCTCATAAATTGAGGATTACTCATGCAGTCAATAACACGTCTTATATATTTTTAATTCCAATTATTTATTATGGATCGGCTGTCCTGGGGAGAGGAAGATCTTTGGAAACTATTTATGGTTGTCTGTTACGGCATAGTCGTATTTTCAATCATAATTATAGTTGCACTTATTTATGTTGCGACGGACTTGCCTTTATCATATCTCCTGATAATGGTCACAGCGCTTTGTGTTTATTTACCTATTTTTTCAATCCTGGGCTATCAATCAGTGAACCATAAAACAAAGCAGTTGTCAGAGAAACTTTTAATAAAAGAAAATGCTGTCGAAACATCCATCAATGCCATTGGTTTTGCAGATCTCAATGCCAATTTGACTTATGTTAATCCTGCGTTTCTCAGGTTGTGGGGATATGATGATGAAACCCAAATTTTGGGAAGACCCATTTTAGAATTTTGGAAGAGGAATGGACGAGCCGAAAAAATTCTGGGAACGTTGCTTTCTGAAAAAAGGTGGGAAGGGGAAGTGACAGGTATAAAAAAAGATGGTACGGAATTTCCGCTACTCCTTTCGGCAAACATGGTATTGAACAAAGATGGTGAACCCCTGGGTATAATGGGTTCGTCGGTGGACATCACCGAGTTCAAAAAGGCAGAAAAAGCAATGATAGATGGAAAATTCGCCGCTGAAGCTGCCAACAAGGCAAAAACTGAGTTATTAAGGAATGTAAGCCATGAACTCAGAACACCTTTAAATTCAATCATCGGTTTTTCGAATGTGCTGGTTGATGAGAACTTAACTGAAAAACAGATGAAATGTGCTAAAATCGTTTTGAAGAACGGGAAGCAATTATTGGGTATCTTCAACAATGTATTGAGTATTTCCAATATTGAGCTTATGAAAATGAACCTTGAGGTTAATCCATTCAGTGTACCGGATGTTGTTAAGGAAGTTGAAACATCGCTGATGCCTTTCTCTGCATCAAAAGACATTAACCTGACATTTGATATTGATACAAATTTAGGAACTATATATGCAGATAAGGAAAAGATCAAGCAAACTTTATACCACCTTACTGAAAATGCTATAAAGTTCACACCACCAAAAGGCTCTGTGTCAGTAACAGCAAAAAGATCCGACCAGTTCATGGAAATCTCTGTAAGGGATACAGGTATTGGCATTTCTTCAGAAGAACAAAAAAGACTTTTCATACCCTTTGTACAACTTGATGGCTCAATTACGCGGAAATACGGAGGTGTGGGCCTTGGGCTTGCGATTGCTAAAAATTTCGTAGAAACGCATGGAGGCGAGATCTGGGTTGAAAGTGAGGTTGAAAACGGAAGTACATTTGGATTTACTATCCCAACAAAGCCTCTGAATTCGGACTTTTAAAAAATCAGTATCTCATTTGCTGAATACTCATTTTTATTTTTCTCATCGTACTTCAACCCCACTTTTCCCTTTTGTTTTTAAAAAATGATTGTGGAGTATCTTATCCCGGACATTCAAAGAAAACCACAGCGCTCTGACAGGACGACTTAGCTCTCGATAACATGGTCGCTTTCATTGCCGTTTTTCCGGTTTAGTCCTCCTGGCTTCCAGCAGGTAGAGCGTCCCGATGGTCGCAAATCCCACTGTGACCAAAAGCAAGGGTATCGCTTTATGTGAACTTATATTCCTTCCTAAAAGAGAGCTTAAATTATATATCAGCAACAAAGAAATTGCGACTAACGAAACGATTATTATTTTAATTTTTTTATCTTGAATGACTACCACCACTTCATAACATTCAATACAAATTTGCATTGGATTTGGGTATACCATCTAACATGTTATATTTAAATCCTTTCCTCCGTATTTCTGTATGAAGTGATTGTAAAAACAATATGCAGAGGCACATTTTTCAGGGCAATACCGGAATCATGGCATCAATGCATCAATATGTTCATCGTGGCCGACTTCACAGTTCTCTCTTAATCCAAACAGGCCGGGCAGGTAACTATTCTCTATTACAAGCTGGAAGAAATCTGGGCGGGAATATTTGTATTTTCTAAAAGACTTATACTATAGTGCTTTGTTTAGCCTTATTCTGATCGTTGTGTTTTTGAAAAATAATAGAGACCCTTGTTAATTTTAAAAAGGTTTATTAATTATCTCAGTTATCATATTTTCCGGGATGTACAAAACAAATGAAGCACTATGAAGTAGTTGCAGCAATAATCATGGATGATGATAAAGTTCTATGTGTTCAAAGGGATCATGGAAAATACGATTATATTTCTTTAAAATATGAATTCCCAGGTGGAAAAATAGAACCTGATGAAACTAAAGAACAAGCATTGGAACGTGAATTATTAGAGGAACTCGATATAAATATAGAAATTGAGAGGGAGTTTCTTACTGTAAATCATCAGTATCCTGATTTTAGTGTTACTATGCACAGTTTCATTTGCAGTGCCTTAAATTCAACATTTAATCTGAAAGAACACATTGCGTTCAAATGGTTAAATACAGAAAATTTATCAATTTTGGATTGGGCTGAAGCGGATCTTCCAATTGTTTCAAAATTAATGAAGGAATGTTAAAATGGATAACTTTCCTGTATCTTTATTAGATAGCTTGAAAACTGGCTTTATTGACCAGTCTTTAACTTCAAAAAAAGAGTTTCTCCCAGAATTACTAGTAAATGATACTGATAATGGGAAAAAAGTACTACAGACCATATCTAGAGAATTAAAAAATTGTGAGGAGTTTTGGTTTTCAGTAGCGTTTGCAACAAAAAGTGGTGTAACTAGTTTAATTAATTCATTTGAAGAACTTGAAAAAGCTGAAATTAATGGGAAAGTATTGGTATCTCAATATCAATATTTCACTCAGCCAGAAGCATTGAGGTCTTTATCAAAGTTTAAAAATATTGACTTAAAGATAGCAGTAAACTGTAATTTCCATGCAAAAGGATACCTATTCAAAAAAAGCAATCGATATAATTTGATTATTGGGAGTAGTAATCTTACAGCTAATGCATTATGCTCAAATAGAGAGTGGAACTTGAAAATTTCAGCTACGTGTGATTCAAAATTGATAGCTGATTCAATTAAAGAATTTAAAAATGAGTTTGAAAATGCTGTATCGGTGGATGATGAATTCATTAATTCTTATGCATTAGATTATAATTTGAAAAAGAAAATCATTTCAAATTCAAGAAACAGCATCGAAGATCGCCACAATGATTCAATAACTGCCAATGCAATGCAAAAAGAAGCATTGACAAACTTGAAAGATTTAAGGTCAAATAATAAAGATAAGGCTTTATTAATTTCTGCGACTGGAACAGGGAAAACATATCTGTCTGCATTTGATGTGAAAGCATATAATCCAAAAAAGTTTTTATTTGTAGTACATCGAAGAAACATTGCAGAAAATGCTATGAAGAGCTTCAAAAAGATTTTTGGAAAATCTCGAAGCATGGGTATTTACTCAGGAAATAAAAGAGAACTTGATGCTGATTTTATATTTTCTACGATCCAAACCCTTTCAAGAGATACACATTTAAGTCAATTCGATGAAAGGCATTTTGATTATATCGTTATAGACGAAACCCATAGAGCAGGGGCAGAAACTTATCAAAAAATCCTCAATTATTTTAAACCAGAATTTCTGTTAGGTATGACTGCTACTCCTGAAAGGACAGATGGTTTTGACATATTTTCTCAATTTGAACACAATATTGCATACGAGATCCGTCTGCATAGAGCTTTAGAAGAAAAAATGTTATCGACTTTTCACTATTTTGGTGTAACTGATGTTACTGTAGATGGTCAAGTTTTAGAAGAAGATTCAGCTTTTTCTTTGTTAACAGCAAAAGAACGTGTGGCTAGGATCATTGAAAAAGCTGAATTTTATGGCTGTGACAATGGCTGTGTGAGAGGACTCATTTTTTGTAGCAGTGTAGTTGAAAGTCAGGGATTGTCTGATGCATTTAATGAAAGGGGATATAAGACAATTTCATTATCTGGCAAAAACAGTGAGGAAGAGAGAATTGATGCAATAAACAGATTGGAAAGTTATGATCCATCTGAAAAATTAGATTACATCTTTACTGTTGATATCTTCAATGAAGGGGTGGATATTCCAAAAGTAAATCAAATCATTATGTTGAGACCCACTGCATCAGCCATCATTTTTGTACAGCAATTAGGAAGGGGATTGCGTAAAGCTAACGATAAAGAATACCTAACTGTGATTGATTTCATCGGTAATTACAATAATAGCTACTTAGTTCCAATTGCGTTATACGGAGACACTACTTACAACAAGGATACGTTGCGTAAACTGATGCTAAGTGGAAGCAGTTTCATTCCGGGTGCTTCAACTATTAATTTTGATAAAATTACGCATGACAGGATTTTTGCAGCAATAGACAAAGCAAATTTACATCTCAAAAAAGACCTTGTAAAAGATTATGACCTCTTGAAATTCAAGATTGGTACAATTCCTATGATGATGGATTTTGTGGAACATGGTTCCCGAGATCCACAATTATATGTAAACTATTCAAAATCCTATTTTAACTTTGTATCAGGTCAAGAAGAATCCTTACAAAATAAACTCTCTCAAAAGGAAATCAAGCTACTAGAGTTATTCTCTAATGAAATTGCAAACACTAAGAGGGTCGAGGAAGTTATTATTCTTAAAAAACTGATTTCTGAAAATATTCTGTTAAAGGAAGAATTTAAAGCAATTATTTTTGATAAATATGGAATCTCAATTTCTGATGAAACAATAGAATCATGTATCAAAAATATCAATTTTGATTTTGTAACTGAAAATCATAATAGAAAACTAGTGAGTGTAAGTGAAATATATGATTTAAATATAGTTTCTTATGCAAATGGACTTATCTCATTTAGTGATAAATTTATAGACTTACTCAAAAATGAGACCTTCTTGCGTTTTGTAAATGATATGCTGAACTATTCAGAAACAATTTATGATAGCAATTTTGACAAAAAAAAATATGTTGATGGTTTCGTATTGTATCAGAAATATTCTAGGAAGGACGTTTTTAGAATTCTGAACTGGGATCAGAATCCTTTAGCACAAAATGTTGGAGGCTATCTAATTAGTCCTCAAAAAACAAATTGTCCAATATTCGTAAACTATCACAAAGAAGAGCATATTTCGAGTACTACAAAATATGAAGAAGGTTTTGTCAATAATTCTGAATTTGAATGGATGTCTAAATCTAGAAGAAAATTGGATAGCAAAGATGTTTCTACCATAAGAAACTACAGAGACGGACTTCGATTGCCTTTATTCATCAAAAAAAGCAATGGTGAAAGCAACGATTTCTACTATATGGGCGATGTGACTCCCATAGATGAAAGCTTCGAAGAGGCTACTTTGCTTGATGATAACAATAAAAATGTTTCAGTTGTAAAAGTAAGATATAGGATGAACCATCCTGTTGAAGATTCGATTTACGAATACATTACAGCACCAAGTAGTTAATGGAGTTTGATTGGACTTAATATCCTGCCAAACACCTGATCCTCAGTTTTTTCTTACTCCATCACCAAAAGCTCCGCCATCTCCTCCAGATCATCCGCTGCGCCCTTTACGGATACAATTGAATGCATGGATCCGCCGCCGTCTTCTTCGAATCTGGGGATGATATGGATGTGGACATGCGGGACAAGCTGGCCGGCAGCGGCCTTGTTGTTCAGGCCGATGTTCGAGCCGTCTGCTGACACGGCATCCTCTACCAGTCTTGCGATCATCCTTACGGTGGCGAAAAGTGTGCCGACTTCCTCAGCAGGCATGTCGGTGAAGTTTTCGTAGTGTGTTTTCGGGACAACTACTGTGTGTCCTCTGGAACAGGGGTTTATGTCAAGAAAAGCATAGGCCGTTTCGTCTTCGTAGACCTTGTAGGATGGGATATCTCCCTTTATTATATTGCAGAACAGACAATCCATATTTCGACTCCTCACAAATAATGCAGTCTTCACTTATATATAGGATTCCACTACTGGCAAATTATTTTAAAATCTGCGTCTGTTTCCAAAAAGTGATTAGCACTTTTTGCGCAGGGCAACAAGTGCTATTGCCAGTAGGGCAGTCGGGAGGGTGAATGCTGGGGTTTGGTTTGTGTCGGTTTCCGGGGGTTCTGTTTGTGTGGTTTCGGGGGCGTCGTAGTATTCGGTGGAGATGTAGGGATAGACAATTGTAAACTCATCATTTACGACTGGTTCTGGATTGTATTTTTCTACAATTGAGTAATGAAAATTCAATGGCAATGATCCACCTGCCCACTCTTCTGTTGGTTTGACAGTCCATTCGAAAGTATGTGATTCATTTGGATTTAAATATGCTACAGAGTATGTGTCCATTTCAGATGGTCCCTCTACAACTTCAAAGTTCCCAGATCCAATTTCTGTTAATTTTCCTGAAACTTTGTATTCTTTGTACACAGTAAATTCGACTTTAACTTTGAAAGGTTCATCTATTTTCAGTGTTGGTTTTGCAGCATCTAACTCTAAAACTTCGTCATTGTAGTAAGCTTCGTATGTGTATATTTCCCCATATGGATTGTATGCTATAGCAGTGGGGGATATTGAAAAAATACTAAATATCAGGATTAGACAAACTACCAATAAGCTATATCTCATGTTAATTCTCCAAATTCAAATGAAAGGTCGGAGTATCCAATTGACTCTTCAACTCTTCCTCCAATTTTGTCTCCTACGCCTTTTTGGCTGACACCTACGATTGTACCAGCATATCCGGCTTGTTTAAATGCTATATTCTTATTATCGCCAATCTTTAGAGGATAACCGTTCTCATCAGTTTTGAATGGGTGGTATATCTCTTCTTCCTTTCTCACATACACCTGCCCTTCATGCCCGATATAAGTGTTCAAAATAACCTCATTGTCGTTATCGGTCACCCTGAAATACTCATACTTGCCGATCACATCATACGTCCAGACATTGACGGTGAACATCCAGTGCGGGGGGAGTACAGGCAATCCCATGGGGACGTGCTTCATGGTCCTTTCCAGGCGTTTGTTGACCTTGTCCGCGACGTCCTCGCTCAGCTGTGTGGTGGCATCGTCTGTCAGTTTCTGGAGTTCGTTGCTGATGGCCTCAAAGGAGGCGTCGATCATTGCGCTGTTATCTATTATCACGGCGCTGATACCTTCGGCGATTCCCACGCGGACATCGGTGTCCAGGCGGTTGAGGACCGCATCCATCTCATCTCCTGTGAGGGCTGGATTGTCCTTTATGATCTCGGCTCTCAGTTTTTCAGAGATGCCGGTGGGGAGTGTTCCGTCGGCAGACTGGTTGATGATCTCTTTGTTTGACAGGCTGTTGAGGTGATTCTGTGTGATGGTTGTAACTTCTGTCTCTGTGATCCAGAGGGATACCACAGGGTCGGCTTTCACTTCCTGAGCGACCATTTCGGGGATGTCCTCTCTCATCTGGCTGCTGTAGGTGGTGGTCAGGCCGTTGATTCTTTGGTCCAGCGCTGTGGTGTCAAGGGGGATAGCCTGCTCGCTCAGGTTCTGCTCCAGTGATTTGACCTCTGTACTGAGGTCCTCTATGCTGCTGCTTACCATCTGTGCAGTCGCTTCCTTTACCGGGGAACTGGTCTCTTCCAGGAGGCCGGCGATGTCATCTGCAATGCCGGTGGAGAAGATGCATGTGTTCTTCACGCCCAGGGGGTAGATGGTCATTCCCTTCGGGTCCTTGAGCTCGTATTCTCCACTAAGGTCGAACTCGGGATCATGGTAAAGGTAGTCCGGGTACTGGTCCACCACCAGTGTCATCCCTTCGGTCCAGTTGTACTTGCTCTCAGGCATGCCTGTGATGGTCATGGTATCGATGATCCCCATCTCGGTTCCCAGTGCAGTGCCTGCCATGCTCACGGCAGGGTTGTTGAAAAGTGAGAGTGAGCCGGAGGTCACGCTGTCCAGTGCTCCTGTGTCAAGGCCGGGGATGTCAACGTTCGCTTCGGTGAGCTTCTCCAGCAGGTAATCATTGAGGTCGCTGTTCAGCTTCCGGTTCTGTGATTCGATCTCGTCCATCAGCTTCAGGTAAGCCTCATTTTTTGCAATATAGCGGGCTGCATTGCTGCTGGTGTACATCTCACCGTCTATCAGGTGCTGCTGTCTGTTCACGTAAATCTCAGTATCATCCCTGAGGTCGGCTGTCAGCTCCTTTGCGGCCTCGTACCTGAGCAGTGTCGGGTCTGCATCGGGGTCGTCCATCAGGGATACGTTCACCGCCGGGTCCGCTGCCTCGATGGAGCCGACCATTTCCAGCAGTTCGTCTGCCATCATCTTGTGGAGCCAGTCCGGTATATCGCACTCCACCTTCTGCTCCGGGATGTAGAAGTCATTGGGGAACAGCATGTAGCGGGTCTCGATCTGGTGGATGTCGATGTACTGCTCCTTGTACTTGTCAGCAGCATCACTGCAGGAAGGGTCCTGTCGCTCGATGCCGTCGATATCTATGTTTGTCATGCGGTACTCCCGGGTCACCGGGTCGGCGTAGGATGCCATGCCCTCGTAGGTTCCTGTGGGCGGACGCTTGTGGTACAGTATGCTTAAGTTTTCGGTCTCAGTCTCAAGGTGTGAGGTCGCGCGGTTCTCAGTGGTAGTGTAATATTCTGTTTTCGATCCTGTACTGCTTGATGAATGATGGCTGTATTGCGGTATCTTTCCGCCGCTTTCAGTGGTCTGATAGCCGGTGATCTCCTTCCATTTGTAGGTATAGTAATATTTGTAGTATATGTTCCATTTCGAAGTGACACGGTAGTCTATGTTATATGTCACATTCCAGTCGAAAACATGGTCTTCGCGTTCAAGGTATCCGTCACTGCGCACCACCCCGGTAACGTTGTCGTTCTCCCTGTGACGGAACACCGGCGTGATCGTTACTTCTGCATCAACCGACTGAAGGGACACGGTAGCATCAGTTACCTTCCAGCTGGTGAGACTTCCTCTGGGTGGTTTGATCTTCGGGTTGACTGTCTTGTCGTATGACCGGCGCCATGCTTCATCCCACAAATATGATGGTTCGATGGCCCCGGTATGTTTTCCTTCGATATCATACGAGGCTTTCCAGAATACTGTGTGCCAGTCATAGGAGGACGAATCCACCTCTCCTTTGGTGTCCGTGAACAGCGGAACGGTATCATTGAAACCGTCCCTTAAGACCTGTGCCTGCACCCCGGCAGAATATACCTCCCGGGCAACATCGTGCACAAGGTCCTGCTCATCGGTCCAGACGTGGTCATTGAACACCCAGCCGTCCACCAGGCTCGGGATGTAATCCGATGCTGCCACCCGGATCGTCGACTGTTCATCCACCTGCTCAAAGGTCGTGCCGGTCTCTGTCATCGACTGGGCAATGCCTTCCTCGATGTCCACGCTGAACGAGTTGTTCTCTGCCAGTTTGTCGTAGGTGGATGTCAGGTTTGCAGAGCCGTTAGAGCTGTTCATATCATACTCGTCAGCAGCTCCGTGCACATCCTCGTAGAATACCTTGCCATTGTAGTATGTGGTGTACATCAGTGCCCAGGGATCCACCGAATCGAACGTCCGTTTCTGGGAATAGGCTGTCCCGGCATTGACCGCAGATGCCAGTGCCGGATTTGTGATGATGTTCAGTGGCCCATTGGCATAGTGCTGCCAGGGTCCGTAGGTGAACGAGCGTATGTTCATGGCACCGAGGACGATGTTCGCTGTCTCGGCACTGTTCAGTGAGCGTTCATATTCCGTAGTAAGCTCTTCAAGAAGCGGTTCCCTTGAGGTCACAAGTGTGGAGATATCCATGCTGCGGTTGAAGGACTCCCCGGTCTCAAGTTCAACAAGGGTATAGTTCAGGTCCAGGATAGAGAATGTGTAATAGATGGAATAGGTCCGGTTGTCATCATTTATCTGCCTTTCAAGTGTCCCGTTGATCTCCTCAATGAGTATCTGGTGAGGCTGGATGTCCGGTTCCACGTTGATGGCATATTTGTCATAGACATACTGGTCGTACTGGTAGTTTCCTGTGATCAGCTCGTTGAAATGCTTTGCAGAGATGTCCTTCACAGGGTTCATGGCAACACTGAACCAGTCGGTGGCCTTCACGTTGCCTCCGCACTCAAGCTCAATAGCACCGTAGCCGGGATCGATATCCTGTGGCAGCAGGAAGTTCTCCTCAAAGGACACCGTCTTCCAGATGCTGACAGCTTCACCGTAGTCTACGGAATCTATGATCTGGCCGTTGCTGTCCTTTATCCTCAGTATGATGTTCTGGTCCTTCCAGAGGGAGGATATGCTGTACCACACATCCGAAGGCAGGTCGACCTGAACACTTAATGTATCCCCAACCTCAAGGTCATGGGTGCGGGAGTTGACCATGAAATCATCTTCCGAGGTCGTACCTCCCGAAGTGGCCACAGGCTGGATGATCGGGTGCTCACCTTTCCATTTCAGGGCTTCCATCCCTGCATAATTGAGGCATCGGGACAGGTCCGCAGAAGCAAATCCGATAGCTACCTTTTCAGGATCTGTCTTCTCAGTGGTGTAGATCGTCTGTGCAATGTCGTAATCCGTCTGCAGAAAGTATGCTGAGGTGAGCACAGCTCCGAGTATTACAAAGATGCCGATGACAGAGAATGGGATGTACGCATCGGTATTACGGGCAAGTAAGCTCACTTTTTTCAGTGATCTACAAAACTTGTATGCGGGTCGCTTCGTTTTTCTTTCCTGTGCAGTTCGTGGGTGTCGCACAGCTTCGTTTTTCATGGCTTCACCTGCCATCTGTCCTCATTTTATCTTAGGGGGACAGGGTGTTCTGCAAGTCTTCAGGTTAATGATTTATATAAATATTTAATAGCAGCAACCCTATTATTTTAGAAGTTAAAAATTACAAAAAGAAGCAGGAAGAGGTCTCATTCAATGTCCATTTCTTTCCTGATTGCAGAGGATGAAATGCCATTATCCTCATAATCTTCCAGCGGCACGATCTCGCACAGGTCGCTGATCTCAGTTTCGATCCTCAGTTCCACGTCCTTTCTCCTGAACACCAGAAAATGGATGTTCTTTTCCCGAAACTCTGTCAGCATGTTTTTCATGTCATCTTCGTTGCGGTAGTATCTAACCTTGAACAGGCGGTTGGCGGTATCCGCTCCGATGATGAAAGTGGTATTCTCAAATATCTGCGCTTTTTGGATGAAAAGGGGGGCAACAGTGAGGTAAATATTTCCCAGGAAATCCTTGTCCCTGTATTCCTTGAGTGAGTCCAGTCTTTCCTGAAGCGATATGAAGTCTATCGGAGGCTTGTCCACATTCGTGACGGATATCTCAAAATGGACTTTTTTCCCAAGTTTCCAGAATGCCTGCTCAGCCATCACAATGTGGTTGCGATGGCATGGATTAAAAGAGCCTGAAAAGATGATCTCTGGTTTATCAGCAACTTCCTCGCCTTTGAGGTTCAACCTGAAAACATCGTGCTTGAGGTCAGGGCGTTTCATGATGCTATCCGGGCGTGCAAGCATCTGTGCGATCTCTTCGGAAACGCTTGCTTCTCTCTCTTTGATGAATTCACCATCGCCCAACAGCCGGTCAGGAAGCATTTCTCCATCCCAGCCGCACTCTTTCGCGATGGAATCTATTACCATGCAGGTTGCAATGTGCTCCTCTTCCTGTCTTGAACGCGCTTTTCCGAGCCTTAGGCTCCTTACAACTGTTCTGTCAAAGGACTGAACGGCAACATATATCTCATGTTCGCGGCCTTCACGTTCATCACTTCCTGTGGAAAGCTTGCAGGAAGCTGCCAAGCCCATCAGATCTTTGTTCCTGATCAGTTCATCATCTTCTGAAAGGGATAATGAGCGGCGGTACGCTGCCATGGCCATGGCCCTTACAGTCATCGGTGAAGCATATTTATCAGGCTTCCTACCGATAAGATCATCAAGCGCTTTGGAACTGTATGGCACGGTAGCTTCAAGAAGGGTTGCGGAACCTCCTCCGTATTTTAAAAGTTGTTCGATAGTCCCGGCTCCTCCTCCGGTAATTGCAAGAACGATCCGGCAGGGTTGATCGTGGATATGCATGACCATCTCATGTAAAAGGTCTTCCTTACCTTGACCTGAAGGATGTTCCTCTCTTTTCTACATCAGCAGGAGTCTGTGTCGAAAACCAAATAAAGTTTTTGATGATCGAAATGCCATTCTCGATCACTCTGCCGGGAAAAAGCCCTTGATGAAATAGCTACTTTGCTATGATCTGAACAATATAAGTCCGCCTTAAGGTGTCCTTTTTATTGATCGACCCCATGAGGTATGTCATGGAAAAACATAATATTTTTAACCAGATACCAGCCGATCTGACCCAAGAAGTGTTCGAGCCTTTGGTAGATCAAGATGGGCTATTGGTCGAGCGCATTATTTCAAAGAAACATGTGACTCCGAAGGGTCAATGGTACGATCAGGACCGCAGTGAATGGGTCATGGTGTTGCAGGGGGAGGCGAAGTTGCTGTTCGAAGATTCGGAGGTGGTGTACCTTAATCCCGGCGACCATATTAATATTCCAGCCCACTGCAAACACAGGGTCATCTGGACCAGTGACACGACAGAAACCCTGTGGTTGGCGGTACACTATTGAGCTAAATTTGTTCTCAGTCCCTTTTTATCCTTACATATATGCTGTCGGCAATTTCCCTGTCCACCGCATATCTTGTATGGTTAAGATCGAAAACATAGGACGGATATGACTGGACAAGATTTACCGGAATCCCAGGCAGCACTCCCATTGCCAGCATCTTCTGCATCTTTTCCTCTTCCCTCATATTGAAGTAAGCGATCTTACCGCTTTGTCCGTTCTTCAGGGATGAAAGTGAGGCAACAACATGCTCGATCTCTTCCTTTGCTTTCTTGCAGCATTCTCCTTCAGGGATCGGTTTTCCATGGGGGCATGTGCGTGGATGTCCCAGCAGGATGCAGACGTTCTCATCGATTCCATGGTACAGTATGTGCTCGAAATCACATGCGGAGCTGTGCACATACTTGTCCTTCGTGTTCAGCACATCTGCAAGGAGCCTCTCAGCAAGACGATGCCTCCTGACAACGGTCCTGCCGTTTGTAGTACCTTCCTCTGTAAGGCTGACATGTGATCCGGAAAGTGTGATATTCTCGATCCTGAGCAGTTCCTGTATCTCTGGTGAGGTTTCCTTCAGTCCGAGAGATCCCATGCTCACAGGATCTGTGCCCTGCTCGTTTATGCATACCCACATCCTTTCCAGGACCTCTTCCGCATTCTCACTTATTTTCATTTGAATATCCCTCTGATGATTTTTTCCAGTTTTGTTTCCCGCGGGATCTCGTATCCGCACTTCGGGCAGCGCTGCATATTGCATGAACTGAAGTTCCCACAGCCTGTACACTTTGATTTGTCAGGCTGATCGAACTCATGGCTGCAAAGGGGGCACTTCATAGCACCACTCCAAACGTTGTCAGGACGTAGTTCACAACATATCCCACAGCAAAAGCGCTCGGGAAGATGAACGCAGCCATTCCGAGGGCTATCTTAAGTCCTCTCTCTTTCACGGTTACCATGAACTGTGCTATACATGGCATGAACAATGTCAGTGTGATGGCAGCTACGACAAGGTTGATCTCGGTCAACATCCCTGCATTGTACATATCGAACAGGCCGGCAGCACCGAAATCCCTTCTGAAGAACCCATATAGGAACATAACTCCACCCTCGGCTGGAAGTCCTATCCACTGTGAAGGGTATGAGAATAGCCTGACAGCCAGTTCGAACAGTCCGGTAAGCCTTCCTATCCAGATCAGTACACTCGCGACCACGAACAGGGGGAGTACCTCAAGGAAATACCATTGCATCCTCGAATAGGTCTTAATAAGCACGTTCGAAAGCTTCGGAAGCCTCAGTGGTGGCATCTCCATGAAGAAACTGGGGCTTTTCCCTGGTAACACCTTTGATGAAAGGAATCCTATGAACAGAAGTTCTATGCCGATGACGAAAGCCCATATCAGCAGTGCCTTTGAACTGAAAGAGAGTATGCCCAGTATGACACCAAGCTGTGCGGAACACGGGATCGCCAGTGAGAGCAGCATGCTTGTGATGATCTTCTCCCTTTTTGTCTCAAGGGTGCGTGTAACCATGGTTGCCATTGTGGCACATCCAAAGCCAAGTACCATCGGGATGACAGCCCTGCCGCTCATTCCCATCTTCTTGAAAGCACGGTCAATCAGCATTGCAAGACGTGGGAGGTAACCTGTATCCTCGATTATGGAGAATACGATAAAGAATGCACCCACAAGCGGCATGACCAGTGCAATTGCATATGTCACAGCCTGTGTCAGTATGCCGTATTCACCTACAAAGAGATCCTGGATGACCGGGTATGGGACTATGGAATTGAAGGTCTCGATGATCCACGGATTGATCATCTCCCCGAACAGGGTTCCTTCAAGGTAATCCACAACTGTACCTGCTGCGAATCCGCCTACGAACTTGTACAGCCCAAAGTAGAGTATCAGTAACAATATCGGAATTCCTGTGATAGGGTGTATAAGGAGTCTGTCAATACGTTCCCGAAGTGATGCTCGTGTTGTTCGTGATGTTTCTTCAGTATTTTCTGTAAGCGTATCTGTCTTTTTAGTCGTACTCATCACAGGGTCGACAATATCATTGACAAAGGTCTGCCTTTCTATTGTAAGGACATAATTAAGTGGATCAGTGTAGCTTTTTTCCGTTTCCTCTATTACCTTCTTGATAGAACTGACATCTTCATTGTTCTGGACGATCTTCTCAAAAGCAACCCTGTCATTCTGAAGAAGCAACTGTGCAAGTGTCCTTTTTGAGACTCCGAATTCAGATCTTATCAATGAGGATATCTCTTCAATTGCAGATTCAATTCCCCTGCTGTACTTTACTTTGTTATAGACATTTTGAATGTCATAATCGGCGATTGCGTTTTCAAGCCTGTCAAGTCCTTCTCCCTTAATTGAGGTCGTACAGATTACGGGAATTCCCAGCTCATTTTCAAGTTTAGCCTCATTGATCTCAATGCTTTTCTCAGCAGCCTCATCCATCATGTTCAGGACAAGTATGAGGGGCACCTCTGCTTCTATTAACTGGAGTGTCAGGGGAAGCATGCGCTGCAAATTTTTGGCATCTACAACATGCAGGTAAACAAATGGTTTACTGTCAAAGAGGTAACTCTGTGAGACGCGCTCCTCTTCTGTAATCGGCAATAATGAGTACATCCCGGGAGTATCGATTATCTCGTATTGCTTGCCTGCTATTTTCCCCTTCCCTTTGCTTATTGCTACTGTAGTTCCCGGATAATTTGAAACAATTGCATAGCTGTCTGAGAAATGGTTGAAGATAACACTCTTGCCTACGTTTGGGTTTCCTACAAGAATTATCTTTTCAAGACCGCTTTCAGCATTGTCTTCGAGATCGCAACACCTTTTCTTTTTTAATTTGGTAAACATTTGTTCGCAAGCCTCCAATATTTAGGCTATCCTAATTTATTGCACAATTGTTCACAGTCATATATAAGTTTTGGCATGCCTAACAATATATGCCGGATTAAAAAAGTAAAGGGATCTGGAGATCTATCAATGTTAAAAAACGATAGGTTAGGGCAAAATTTGAAACTGCTTTGAGGCCGTTTCAACAAAAAACAGAATATAAATATAAATTATATTCAGTCAAAACTGCCCATCTAAAACTAAAATCAGCAACTGGAAAAGATGATCATTTTTTATTTTACTACTATTGCATCAATACAGTTATTCACATTCTTTCCTTGTATTTTTGCTTAAAGAGGTCTTTCCAGTTATTTTCTTACAGCCGGAGATCTCACCTTTTTCACAAAATTCCTTGAAATGGCGGAAGAACTTTGGCATTTCATCTTTACAATTTACAAATTCACTGAACTTTGTCAGTTTCTCAAGTGTCTGGGGTGTCACCGCATGCTCCATCTTGCATGCATCGTCATCGGCTGTGATCTCATCAACTCCCAGCAGGATCAGGAACTCATGCAGGACGCTGTATTTTTCCTTTGTGCTCCTGGCAATTTTCTTTCCTTCCGGAGTGAGTGTAACTCCTCCGTATTTCTCGTAATTGATGTACCCTTCTTTGGTGAGCTTCTTGAACATTCCGGTAACACTGGACGGGCTGACATTCAGGAACCTTGCAATATCCTTCACCTGCGAGTATCCTTTCTTCTCAATTATGGTGTCAATGGCCTTCAGGTAATCTTCAGTTCTTTCTGTCGTCAAGTGCATCCAACCTTTTTCGGTATATCTAATACTATCAGGATACAATGTTACGTCTTATATATGTTATGTCAGGAAAACAGTTACTGGTGTTAGCAGTAGTGGTATCAGTACTGCCTTTCAGTCCACCTTACGTAAAACGATGGAACCATCCCTCATCTGTACTTTGATATACTGCGCTTTCTCCTCGCCGACCTCGTACTTGTTGTAAAGCATGGACTCCACGCGGCCCGCACCTGTAAGTTTTCTCACGGCGGAGCTGTCCTTGCCTCCCATCCTCATTTTCTCAGCAGGGGGTGCGGGTGGGATCTTCTTCCTGGAATAGATGGTGCCGCCAAGCATACCTGCACCTGCATATCCCTTCGCATCATTGAACAGCAGGACACCGGCTTTCATGTAAGCACCTGCAAATTCACCGACAGTGCCCTCTACGACAACACTGCCGCCGTTCAGATGTGCACCGGTGTTGAGCCCTGCATTACCTCTGACCGTGATTGTGCCGCTCTCCATCAGGAGTCCTGTGCCGTTGTGAACATTCCCTTCGACAATGATCTCTGCATTGCAGTTACATCTTGAAGCAAGGGTTCCGCGAGGGATGTTGTCTGTCAGTACAAGCTTCTTACCTCCTGCATCGAAACTGTTCTCAATGGGGACTTCGGAGCTGTTGCAACAGAGCAGCTCCGTGATGGAAATGAACTTCCTGTATCCTTCCTCATCGGAACTGACCTCGATGATGTTTCCAAGTGGCTCCTCAATATCTCCCGTCAGGTAAAGTGCACCTGCTGACATGGACATCCCTGATTCCGGTCCTATATCTCCGTCTACAAAGATACGTCCGGCAGGCTCGGTCTTGCCAGTCCCGCCAAAATGTGCAAGGTCGACCCCGAGGCTATATGCGAACCTTGTGCCAACACTTCCCTTTATGTGAACGTCCTCTCCTTTCTTGAGTTCGTCAACTAGCTGTCTGTATGTATACTCAGTATTTTTCTGGGACGGGATCACTGTGTCGGGTTCAAGTTCCTTTTCGTGCCAGTAGAAATTGAACGTGTAATCGCACAGGTGATCCTCTCTTGAGGTAAGTCCAAGCTCTATCAATTTGATTCACCCATGGATAAGCTGGGGCAGACAGCGTGTGCAGACCCAGAGGCTCTCCATCTTATGCCTCATGGGCAGGAGGTACCTCTCATCTTCCCCGGCACCGCAGCTGAAGCACCTGATGGATACATCAGTGCTCTTTGGCTGTGCCTCTGCTTTTTCAGCGTTGAACTCCACGGTCTGTCTCTCTTCGATGGTGATGGCACCCTCTGGGCAGACGCCGATACAGAATCCCATGCCATCACAGAGGTCTTCGGAAACGACCTTTGCCTTGCCGTCGATTATCTGTATGGCTCCTTCAGCACAGGGAGAAACACATTGTCCACAGCCTGTACACTTGTCCTCATCGATCTTAACTATCATTCGTTTAACCATTGTATCCTCTCCATTTTCAATTATTAGTTATCAGTGGTGTGTTCCCTCAACGATCCTGATGCCTGCATTTTCTATGGTCTTCTTGATAGTATCAATATGCGGGCACTCGGGGTAGTTCTTCATCTGCATGCATGAGCTCAGGTGTATCACATCCACTCCGTTCTTCTGCAGGGAGCGCACCAGGCGGAATACGCGTCTGCCTGAGCACCCTCCGCATGTGAAGAAAGCAACCATCTGTGTATTATTATCATAGTCGGCGAACTTTACTCTCCGTTCATTGAAAGCTTTAAAACATCCTGTTCCCGGGCATGCCTCGGATACGATATCGCATCTGAGAACCGCTATCTTCACAGGTTTGTGTTCGGTAATATTCTCACCTCATTTTTCATCTTCAGACGAAACGTCTTCGTCCATTTCTTTAATTTTAATATTGGCCGCTTCCTCAACGCTTTTCCTGATTATGTATCCGGCTTCATGCAGGATGGTATCTTTGAGTTGCGGGTCCTTGTCCATGCTTGCAGTACATGGGTATGCGTGGTGTGCTCCGGATACGGTTTCCTTGTAGATTTCAATATCAGACCATCCAAGTTTTTTGGCGACATACCATGTGGAACCACATGGTGCATCCCTCAGTACCCTTGCATGTGTGAATATGTTCCTTTCTTTATCGACCTCTATGACAAGCAGCGGCTTGCCAAATCCCATGTCTACAAATTCATCGATCAGGTGCTTTCCTGTTTTTACAAGTGAGCAGAATGGCTTTGGGAATTCGCAGTCGATTCCTTTTGATTCAAGGGTCTCCTTTACTTGCTGGACAAGTCCGGCAGGGGCAAGCTTTGGAACCTCTATTGGTGCTATCACAGCCTTTGCACCTGCCATCTCTGCCATCCTCGGCAGAACGGAAAGAATGTCCGGATGAAGGTCCATGGCGATCAGCAGATCACATTTGCCCATGCTCTCAGGCAGGTATTCTTCAGGTTCTTCGATGAACTGTGGCAGGTCGGCGGGGAATTCATAAATATCAACGATCTGGTCAGCATACGATCTCTTCTTCTCTCTGCAGTGGTCACAAAGTTCTCCACATGATGTGCAGAATGTGCTGGAATTCACCACATTGCCGATAACTTTCCTTCCGAACTCTCCGGTATAATAAAAGCTGATCTGCATGGTCTCCTCTGTATCAATCAGGAAAATAAGCAGGGTTTTTGTCCGAACTACCCTGTAGATCGTGTTCGTAAGCGATTCGTGGGGATTGTTGGGGTTCTTGCAAAGAACCCCTACAGTCGTAATAATTGTCTGCTCAAAGACCGACTTCTTTCTTGAAGGTGTCAAGTCCGACGTCGTCAATGACCCTTCCGATCCTGTGTTTCTTTGTGTGGGTCTTGTAGTATGTGATGATCTTGTCAACGAGGTCAAGAACTTCTTCTTCATCGAGCTCTTCTGCAATGACATCTGCAAGACGTGGTTTGAGTCCGGCACTGCCGCCGACCATGACGGTGAATCCCTTTGGTGTTCCCATGATACCGATGTCCCTGACAGCGTTCTCAGCGCAGGAGTTCATACAGCCTGATACAGCGATCTTGAGCTTTGATGGAAGCTCCATTCCATGGTATATCTCATCAAGTTTGAGGCCAAGTCCGACTGAATCCTGCTGTCCGCGTTTACAGAATGTGGTTCCCGGACAGATCCTGACGCTCCTGACACAAAGGCCGATCGCTGCTGCTGGCTTCATTCCGAGGTCTTCCCATGCATTGTCAAGGTCTTCTTCCTTGAGGCCTACAATGGCCATTCTCTGGGATGATGTGACCTTAATTGCAGCTGCACCATATTTCTCGGATACATCAGCTATCTTCCTGAGCAGGTCAGGTGATGCAATACCTCCGGCTATATGTGGTGCGATAGCGAATGTCTCTTTGTCTCTCTGAACAATTGCTCCCTTTTCAAGTAGATCTTTTGACATTTAGTACTCTCCTTTTAAAATTTGTTGTTTTTCGTTACTAAGTATATTTGGGATACTCCTATATATAATGCCAGTTTCTTTCCTGATACTATGAAAGATTGTACCATCTACAAAACGATCGATATAATTGGCAAGAGGTGGACTTTGTGCATATTGCTGGAGCTTTACAAGGGCAACAACGAGGAAAAAAGGTTCAACGAACTTAAGAAGAAGTTACAGACCATTACTCCTAAGACCCTTTCAGTAAGGCTCAAGGAACTGGAGCAGGAAGGTCTTGTGAAGAAGACGCTTGACGATTCAAAGGACTCTGTGATATACACTTATTCTCTGACTAAAAGTGGAGAAGAGTTCATGGAAATTATTCAGTCCATTAAGAAGTGGGGTCTCGAATGGAAGTTCGAGAACAAGATATGTGGTCTTTCCAATTGCAAGAAATGTAATTTATAACATTTCTGTTAAGATAATATGCGGTGCTTGCTTAAAGAGCTCCGCAGCCACAACCTCTGCTCAGCATAATGTCGATGCGTGAGCCTATCTCTTCAAGTTCTTCTTTTGACATATTTTTTTCTGATAGATGCTTCTCAGTTATGTGATCCAGCATCTTTTGTTTCACATCATCAATCTCAGATGCCTTGCCGGTTGCCATGAAGTTGCAATTAAATCCAAGGTCTCTGCATTTTATAATTTTCATCTGCTTTCTCCATCCTTTGAGATGCTACACTAAAATATCATAAAAAGAAGTATAAAAAGCAGAACTCACAGTCTGCTTATGATGTCGAATATTGGTCCCAGTTGCTTTATGTTCTCTTTACACAAGTCATCTTTCTGGCAGGTCTGCTGAAGACTGGCACATTTGGTTTTTATCTGCTCGATATCTGCAGCATCAGAGGTGATTATGTCTTCGGAAAGATCTCCAACTTTATCGAGTGCGGCCTTCTCCTGGGCCAGCTTGTCCATGAATTTTTTGATCTCTTCATCAAGGACCGGTTTGATAACCTGTTTGAAAAGTAAAGCCGTCATTTCCTGTGGGATCTTTTCTTCTGCTTCACAAACATCGTCACTCTCGATGGTGTCTGGTTCGCTTTCAGTGATCTCCATGGTGGACATCTTTGAGAACAGGTGAGATAGTATTGTCTTCTGGGCTGTCAGGTGCTTGATGAACTCGAACCGCATTTTAAAGCTGTTTGGAACTTTTGGTTTACATTCAAAAGTGACGTAAGGGATGGCGCTTTCATATGCTTTTGTGAATTCATCTGCCTTTTCAGGATAATACTGCTCTAGCAATTCCAGGACGCAAGCATACCATTTCCGGTATTTGTCCAGCATCATTTCGTGCATTTCCAGCCCTTCTCCTGAGAGCGGGGTTACACTATATTTGCCTTCACTTTCATCTTCGTTCTTTACAAATTCGACATATGGGTACATTTTTGGTGCAAGGTCCTCGATCTCATTGATGACAAGTCCTGCTACTCTGACCCGATTGAACGTGTTTTTATCCATGTTACACCGCAGATCTAATTATAATAGTAATAAGGGGACAAAGATCAACAAGAGAGCTGGCTTCCTCATGGTCGTGTATATCCTGCATGGGATGGACAGCCCTCTTATTGTTTTCATTTCCTCTATGTTCTTTTAAAGATGGGAATGGGGCAGGAGTTTACTCCTCTTCCACTCTTAATTTGGTCATTACATCGTCTTCTTTGATCTTGTTGACCACATCCATACCTTCAATGACCTTTCCGAAAACAGTGTGCACTCCATCAAGGTGTGGCTGTGGGGAATGTGTGATGAAGAACTGGCTTCCACCGGTATTCTTTCCGGCATGTGCCATGGAAAGGGCACCCTTTGTATGCTTCTTTGGATTTATCTCGCATTTAATGGTGTATCCAGGCCCACCTGAACCGTTTCCTTTTGGACATCCTCCCTGAATGACAAAGTTTGGTATTACTCTGTGGAAGGTAAGGCCATTGTAAAATCCCTGCTTGATGAGCTTCTCAAAGTTTGCAACTGTCTTGGGTGCATCCTTTTCGAATAGTTCCAGAACGATCTGACCTTTGTTTGTATCAATAATTGCTTTTTTCATTAATGTGTCTCCCACCCGGATTTACGGCAAATCTGGATTTAAGGGTTTCTGTTAGGTACGAAATAGGTAAATATGGGGGTAATAGCTAAATCTCTTATTTCATGGTTCTTTTACTATCAGTTGGTATTTTGTTCTGGTCTACAGTTCTATCGATAACTTTATATCAGAAATCCCACGGTCGGAGTGCTCGGTGTTTCTGTCCGAATAATCATTTTTTATATTATATCGTTATTTGGATAATTTTTATAAAAAGTTAAGACTGATGTCGTATTCATCGTTGTTTTTACCAAAATCATTTTATACGTTCAGGGGTTCTTTAAATGGGTGTTACTAAGATGATTAATTCCATTCTTGAAATGATAAAAAATGTGCCTGAGGGGCACGAGCTGTCAGGTTATCTTTACTTGCTTGACGGTGCATCATCATCTATCATATGGTATGATAACATCACGGATTGCCGTGAAGTATTAGAAGACGAGATCACATGGTTGATCTTCGATTATGAGAACCCTGACTATGGGAAGTCTATTCTCCTTGTTCAGAAAGCCAACGTTTCAAAGATCGACCTTTCATACGTAACTAAAACCCCCTATTGATCTCATTTTTTTGGGGGGAAGTTCTGCTAGTTCGATGTTTAGCACCATTCTGAAATGGAATGGTGATTCGCTTATTTTATCTTGTTATTTTAATTACAGTCTTCGTCTGCTATTTTAATTACAGTTCTCAAAGCATGGCTATGCTTTTTGCTTTAACTATAATGTGATGCAAAATTAGTTGGGCTGTAAAGAAAATATAATGGCCACTATGGTGGTCTTTTAAAAAGAAGATAAAAGTAATGCCAATGGCATTACTTTGCAAGATTGTAGTTCTGGTTGACGATCTTCACAGCACAGAAGTCACCGCACATTGTGCATGCATCTTCATCTGCTGAAGCTCTCTCGGTTCTGATCTTTCTTGCGAGTTCTGGGTCGAGTGAAAGCTCGAACATCTTATTCCAGTCAAGGTCTCTGCGTGCCCTGCCCATTGCAAGGTCCTGATCCCTCTTTCCGAGTTTGACCATGTCACCGACGTGAGCTGCGATCTTTGATGTCTTTACACCTTCGATAACATCCTCTTTGTTTGGAAGTGCAAGGTGCTCTGCAGGAGTTACGTAGCAGAGGAAGTCACAGCCGTGTGATGCTGATGTTGCTGCACCGATCGCGGTAACGATGTGGTCTCTTCCTGGGGAGACATCTGTTACAAGTGGACCGAGCATGTAGAATGGCTTGTGTCCGCTCATTGACTTCATGAGTTTGACATTCATTTCTACTTCATCGAGTGGTACGTGACCTGGACCTTCTACAATTACCTGAAGACCATATTTGTCGTGTGCTTTCTGTGCGCACTCTGAGTTGATGATGAGCTCCTGGATCTGTGCCCTGTCGGTAGCGTCGTGGATAGCACCTGCGCGCATTCCGTTACCTGTGGAGAGGACAACTTCGTGCTCCTTGAGGATCTCACAAAGGTAGTCGAAGTCAGCGTAAAGTGGGTTTTCCTTCTCGTTGTGGAGCATCCATGTTGTCATGAAAGCACCGCCACGGGAGCAGATACCACCGTAACGGCCGTGTGCTTTGAGCCTGTCGAGAACGATGTTGTTGATACCTGTGTGGATAGCCATGAAGTTTGTACCAAGCTTTGCCTGTTCTTCAGTTGCATGCCAGAGGTCATCTTCTGTCATGTGGATGATAGAACCGTCTCTCTTTGCAGCTGTGATAAATGCCTGGTATAAAGGAACTGATCCAACGGAAAGTGATGTTGCGTCACAGACAGCTTTCCTGATTCCAAGGAAGTCTCCGCCGGTTCCAAGCTCCATAAGTGTGTCTGCACCAGCAGCTTCTGCAGCCTTTGCTTTTTCAACTTCCATGTCAAGGTCGACGATATCTGAGGATGCACCGATTGATGCATTGACCTTTGTTGTAAGGCCTTCACCGATACCACAGTATTTGACATCCCTGTATGGGGAGGTTGGGATTACGATCCTACCTGCAGCGATTCCACGTCTGATGAACTCAGGCTCTAAACCTTCGACTTCAGCAACAACTTTCATTGGCTCTGTAATTTGGCCAGCTTTGGCATCTTCTACGATTGACATGATTATAACCTCGTTATTCAGTTGGTATAAAAAAGGAGGTATTTTATATAAGTATTTTCGAAAAATCAACTTTAGAGTATGTAAAGTAAAATTGCATGTGCCCTCAGGCAATTTCTACTTATTGGTATATATCCTACATAATTTTGAAGTTGATCTATCCAACAATCAACATCTGTTGATGTTTTATCTTGTTGTATGATATCAATGAGTGGTTGTGTCTTAGTTAGCACTTCGCGAAACAAATCCATCAAATTTTAGATAAAAACAAGTAAAGTTTACTTGAGTTGTATATTTTCAATGTAATATCCCACTAAAATATGCTCGCACTGAGCAACAAGGTCATAAAAAAAGTTAGTCAGGGGAAAAGGATCAACGCTCGCTATTCTTACGCAACATTCGCATATTTTCCCTGTGTAGTGATACTATGAGGTCGCTCAGCATTCCAAAAACGAACATCTGTATACCTGTAAGTATCAATAGGGCGGTCAGTATTGTCATTGGTATGCGGGTAACTCCGCTTAACCACTCATTTACCACATAAAGTCCCGTGCCGACACCAGCCAGTGTCAGTATCGTGCCGAATATCCCAAAGTAGAACATCGGATTGTGCAATCTTGCCATCCTGATGATGGTCTTTCCGATCTTGATCCCGTCCCTGAATGGGTTGAGCTTGGTGGCTGCTGCTGAATGCCTCGATACGTATGTGATAGGTACGACCTCGACCTTCATCTCGTTCTTAACACTCTCGACCGTGATCTCTGTCTCGATCTCAAATCCCATTTCGTTGAGGCTAAGGCCTTTGATCACTTTCCGTGTGAAACCACGGTATCCTGTAAGGATATCTTCCAGCCAGATACCATATGCAAAACCAAAAAGCTTGTTGAGCAATTTGTTGCCTGCCAGGTTCAATTTTGTAAATGCTTCCGGCTCATAATTTGCAAACCTGTTGCCGATCGTCTGGTCAGCACGTCCTTCAAGAAGCGGTCCCAGAACTGTATATATATCACTTGCAAGGTAGGTTCCATCACCGTCGATCATGACGGTGTATGGATCCTCGATAAGCTGGAAAGCTTCCTGGACTGCCTGGCCCTTGCCTTTTCCTTCCTGGACTACTACCCTTGCACCGCTCTCTTCAGCAAGTTCGCGGGTGCGATCATGGCTGTGTCCATCGATGACAAGGATATTCTCAAATCCTTCTGCCTGGAAATCTTCGATGAGCTGCTTTATGGTTGCTTCCTCATTCAAAGCGGGAATGAGGATGCACACATCGTTCTTGTCCAGGGGGATCTGAATATCCATTTACAAAAGTCCCATATTGTCAAGTTGCTGTCTTACGACCTCGACTCCTTCCTCGCAGTTCTCAGGGGATTTTCCACCTGTGACCACAAGTTTTCCGGAACTGAAGATCAGTACGACAACCTTTGGTTCATCGATCCTGTAAACAAGACCTGGGAACTGTTCTGGCTCGTACTCGATGTTCTCAAGACCGAGTCCGATAGCAATTGCATTAAGGTTGAGCACTGCTTTAAGGTCAGCTGAAGCAACGATGTTCTGTACTGTGATCTCCGGTTCAGCAAGGGTGTCGATCCCGATGCCATTGAGCTTCTTTGCCATATCTCCGATGACTGTGTGTACGTCTGCGACGTTCTTTGCACCTGTACATACTACTTTTCCGGATGTGAATACAAGGAATGCAGCTTTTGGATCGGAAACGCGATATACAAGTCCCGGGAACTTCTGTTTGTTGTATTCTGCGCCTTCGAATTCCGCTTCTATCTTTGTAAGGTCGAATTCTTCAGCAAGTTTGGTTGACGCAACCACGTTCTCTATCTTGATATTATATTCCGTCATATTCTTTGATCCTCAGTATTTAAGGGTGGGTATATTTGCCAATACAGTATATAAGCTTATACCCTTTTCTTTATATATCTATTTAAACGTCATTTAAAAAGGTGTTAATTTTGTTATTTTTCAAGATCTTTCAGGCCATCTATGATAGCATCATATTTCCTGCAGACCCTGTCCACAATGTCTCCGTCCACCTTTGAGTGTGTCGGGACAAGGATATCAGCTCCTTCGGAGATGTTCACTCCCTCACTGGATGTGCCATAATCGGGCGCTATGACACAACCTTCTGCAGAAACTCCAAGCCTCAGGTCGCTGACGATACGTGCGATCATATCTGTTGCAGGTTTCACCTTCTTGCTGATGACCAGCGCCTTTGATACATACCTGTCACGCAGATCTGTTATCAGTTCGATGTTCTCCTTTGATTTTTCAGGATCTGCAATGCTCTCAAGTGCGTTTATGGCATCGATTATGTCGCCAAATGTAGTGGATCTGACCTCGATTATCTCCCCATCGTAAAATTTACTGACCTTTTCCTCATAGCCTCTGGAGACTACCAGCTTAAACACATCTGCAAGGCTCTCAAGCTCTTCTTCTGTAGGGTTATAGGCATTGATGATCCTGTAATCCTTGATCCCGCAAAGATCCGCAAGTGACCTGTACATGGGGGTGATGCCCACGAACTTCCTTCCAAGCCACCTGTCAAGCCCTTCTTTCCCGCTCTGCTGCCGGGAAAGGTCAACGATCCTTTTCTTTATGGATTCCGGATCGTTGGAGCTAAGTCCGAAATAATCTGCGAAAAGCGGTGTTGTCTGGAGCAGTTTTGTCCTTCCGTGAGGGACTGCTTCGATAAATCCTCTTTCTTTAAGCTCACGTATGTGGTCGTATGTTGAATTGCCTCTCATGTCCACAAGCTCTGACTGGACCACTGGCTGGTGGTAAGCTATCATGGAAAGCGTACGCAGGATCGGAGCTCTCAATTCTTTTGGAGCCACCGGGCTTACAAGATCGGTATACTTCGGGTTGACCTGCATCACATAACGTCCGCCAAGGTCAACGATCTCCATGCCGCAGTCTCTTGCTGAATACTCTTCCATAAGGGTCTGGATAACGGGTGTGATGGTCTTTGCTGACTTATTAACGACCTTCGCGAGCGTCTGGGTGTCAACAGCTCCCCCTGCCGCAAAAAGTACGGCTTCTATGATCTCCTTGTCGTTCATATTTTCCTCTTCAAAATCATTCGATGGCGCAACCCTGATGGACATATAGCTCGCCAAAAAGTTCTTCCTGTGATAACCATACTCTCTTTTCAGCTGCAAGGAACAGAAGTGAAATGTATGTCATCATCTTTTCGGAGCGGCTGTTGGAATTATCGATAAGGTCCGAGAAAAGAACTTCTTCTCTATCCCTGAACAGCTCTTCGAGATACTCATAAAGGGTGTCCACCCTGCCCCTGATGTCTTCCTCATGCGCGATACCAAGCACATCATCTGTGGTCGCCCTGTCCATTACCTCGATACGATGGCGTATTCTTCTGTCCTTTCTTCTGGTCTCTACCTTCTCTGCTTTTTTAAGTTCCGTAATAAGCTCCTGGAGGGTTACAGGTCGTGTCGCAGTACGGCGGATGGGCAGTTTTGGGACTGGGTATTCTTCAATTTCATAGAAATCCATGTCGTCGTCCAGGAAATCTTCCTCTTCCTCCTCTTCTTCCTGAACGATACCTGTTGATTTCATCCTGAGGAGTATGGCTGCATACAAAAGTGTTCTGCCCGATATCCTCAGGTCCATGAGCTTCATATCTTCAATGTATGCAAGGAACTTGTCTGTAGCCTGGACGATATCGATGTCCCATGGGTTGATGTCGCCGTTCTTGGCAAGATTTACGAAGATCTCCACGGGTTCGCAGAGTACATCATCTGAAAACTCTATAAGGGATTCATCAACACCGAGGCTTCGGAGTGTTTCCAAAAATTCCGGGTCAACAGAGCTGTCGGAGATGCTGGTGATCTTCTGGATATTGCTTTCGCTTTCCTCTATATTTTCAGAAAGATCGTTCAACGTAATTTCACACCCGTAATGCTCGTGATATTGTTCTCCTGCATGGTGACACCGATGGTACGTTCAGCCGCTTCGATCATCGGTTTACGCAGGGATACTACAATGAACTGTGCTTTTGTTCCGGCCTTTTTAACACGCTGGGCGACCCTGTCTGCATTTGCACCGTCAAGGAACATGTCGATCTCGTCAAATGCATAGAATGGAGCCGGGCGGTATTGCTGGATAGCGAACACGAAAGCCAGGGCGGTAAGACTTTTCTCTCCACCTGACATCGCTTCCAGACGCTGGAGCGTTTTCTCTTTTGGCTGTGCCCGAAGTGTCAGTCCTCCATTGAAAGGATCTTCGTAATCATCAAGTACGAGTTCTCCGCTACCATCGGAAAGCTCGTTGAATATCTCTTTGAAAGGTTCATTGATGCCGTTGTATGTTTCCATGAAAGCATCTTTCTTCAGGGTCTCATACTGGTCGATACGGTCGAGGATCTGCTCCCTTTCATTGAAGAGGATGGCTCTTCTGGTCTTAAGGTCCACAACTCTTGCATCAACCTCGTCGTACTCATCAATGGCTCTCATGTTCACAGGTTCAAGCCTTTCCATAGCCTTTTCTATGGATGCTATCCTTGTGCTGACGGTCTCGTAATTTGGCACATCTTCGACCTCTTCGATGCCGCGCCTGTCCAGTTCTTCCTTCAGGTCTTTTGTCTGGTCAACAAGGGCACTCAGTGTGGCTTCCAGTGCCATCATTGTCTTGTCAGCATCGTCCAGTCTCGATCTGGTGGCAAGAAGATCCTTTTCCGCAGCGTTATACTCTGTTTGCTTAATGGCGCGTTTCTGTTGCATCTCCTTAAGTTCTTCCGTAAGTTCCTGTTCACGCTGCTGCTTGCTCTGAAGGGTGGCTTCCAGCTCGGTTATCTTCGCTTTAAAGCCGTCCACACGTTCACGGTGTGTGGATCTCTTTTCATCCATTTCCTTGACAAGCTGGCGACTGTCTTCTATCCTGGATGAAGCATACTCGCGGTCAAGGTTCAGTGCATTGATGTCAGCTTCAATGTCACGGATACGTCCGTCCAGCCTGCGCATCTCTTCATCGATGCGTTCAGCCTGTTTGTTAAGTTCAGGTATCTCTGATTCGGAAAGCTTCTCCTCAATGACGGCGATCTTCTCTTCCAGTTCCCCGGACTTCTCATCCTTCTCATTCTTTTGGGAAACGACCAGTTCCATTTCTTCGCGGAGCTTCGAGCGCTGTTCTTCTATCTCTGAAAGTTCGCTGTTCTTGTCCTCGATCAGCTGGCTGAGGCGTTCTGCCCTGCTGCCTATCTCCTCAAAGATCATTTCCTTCTTTGAGATCTCCTTCTCCAGCTCATGGATCTCACGGTTAATATCCGCAATATGGCTCTCAACGCTGTCCAGCTTCTTGATCGCAGTATTGCGTCTTGACTCAAATTCGGTAAGTTTTTCAGCGATCTTTATGAGCTTGTCCTTTTCAGAGGCTGCAAATGAGAGTCCAGATTTCCTTTGCATGGATCCTCCGGTCATTGCACCGCTCTTTTCAATGACCTCTCCTTCGAGTGTGACCATGCGAAGACCGCCGATGAGGCGGCGTGCATTCTCAAGTGTGTCAACAATAAGTGTGTCCCTGAATACGTACCAGTATGCAGCCTCGAACTTTGGGTCAAAGTCGATCAGGTCAATGGCATAGCCGATGACGCCCTGGCGGTCGGAAAGGTCCTTGTAAGGCCGCCTTGCCTCCATCTTGTTAAGTGGCAGGAAGGTTGCACGTCCTCCGCGCTGCTGTTTCAAAAACTGTATGCCACGTGATGCGTCCTGGTCAGTTTCCACAACGATCGCCTGCATACGTCCGCCTGCTGCAACACCAAGTGCTGTGGAATATTTCTGGTCCACGCTTCCAAGTTCGGCGATGGTGCCGTAGATTCCGGGAAGTCCGTGGTGTTTCTTCTCGGCGATTATCATGTCCACAGCTTTGGAATAATTGCTGGTATCCTCTGCCGCACGGACACGCGCTTCCAGCATTGCGTAATCCTGCTGCTGTTTTCTGAGCGTAGCTTCAAGGTCTGTTACTACGGTCTTTATCTGGAAACGATTGCTTTCAAGGTCATCAAGGTCCTTTGTCAGGGAATTTATCTGCTCGGTATTTTTTTCTATCTCATATTGCGCAGACTTTGTATCGCTGTCTGATGATTGTGCTTTAACCTTTGCATCCTCTATCTCGTTCTCGATATCCCTTACTTCTGCTGACCTTCTTCTCAGGGAGTCAAGCAGGCGATCTTCCTGTCGCATCAGCTCGCTCTTGTCGTTCCTGAAATTTTCCAGTTCATTCTTGAACGTTGTAAGCTCATCTCTGGTCTGGGCGAACTTCTCATCCACATCCGCTATCCTGCTTTGCAGGATCATTCTCTCGGTCTTTCTTTCGGATATCTCTGAAAAGATACTGTCCTTACGGAGTGTTTCCTCAGACAGCTTTGAATCTATTTCATTGACCCTGTTCTTCGTTTGCTCGATATCAAGGAACGCCTTCTTACGCCTGGAATCAATGTCTTCGATCTCATTATCTGCAAGTTCTATGCTGTTGACACATCTTGAGACCTCTCCTTTTATCTCCTCGATGTCCTTCTTGACCTGGATCTGCTCGTCCTCTCCCATCCTCTGGATCTCGGAGGTAAGCTCTTGAAGTTCTTTTTCAAGCTCTTCCAGTTTTTCCTGCTTCTGTTCAAGGGCTTGCTGCAATTTTTCCTGGACTTCCTTTTTTGCATCTATGTCCAGGTTCACGTTCTCAAGTTCCACCTTTGCATCCTTGAGCTTTGCAAGAAGTACGAAGCCTTCGAACTTCATTTTTTCCTGTTTGAGGCTCTGGTACTTCACAGCCTGGTCACGCTCGACCTTGAGCTTCTCCAGCTGCTTCTCAACCTCTTCTATTAATATGTCAGCCCTTTCGACACGTTCCCGGACGATCTCCAGTTCGTTCAGGGCCCTGTCTCTTTTGTTGTCGAATTCCGCAACACCGGCGATCTCATCGATGATCTTGCGGCGCTCACCTGCTGTCATGGTGATGATACGGGTAACATCACCCTGCATGACCACATTATAGCCTTCAGGGGTCACACGTGCCTTTGCAAGGTGGTTGTGGATGTCTGTAAGGCTGACCGCTTTCCCGTTGAAATAGAAATAACTATAATATCCGTTCTCTGTTTCCCTGATCTTCCTGCTGATGGTGATCTCTTCTTCGTCCACAGGCATCTCACGGTCGGCATTATCGAACTTTATCGTGACCTGTGCGAAATCAGGTTTTTTTGCCTTATCACCATTATAAATAAGGTCTGTCAGTTTTTCAGCCCTCAGGGTACGTGAGCTGGAAAGCCCGAGCACAAAAAGTATCCCGTCGATGATATTGGATTTTCCACTTCCGTTTGGTCCGGATATGGTGGTAAAATCATCAAAGAATGGTATTTTTATTTTTTTCCCAAAAGATTTGAAGTTTGTAAATTCAATTTCTTTGATGTACACGTGATTCCTCTGTCGTCGAGTTAAAATTATTTTTTGCGGGTCGTTGTGACGACAGTATCTTCATCATCACGGTCTTCTACGGTCTCGTACTCTGTTTCTGAGCGAGTACGAGGAGGTTTGCCTTCCTCCGCAACGATATATTCACATTCATCTTTCGGAGGTCTTGAATAATTCCTGTCCCGGGGCGCATCGATCCCATCCGCTACAATGTATTCGGATGGTATATCTCTTGTTTGCTCCTGTGCAGGTTTCTCGGTCCTTATTTCCCTGATCTCCATGTTGACCTCGTTCGGGTTTACCAGTTTGCTCCACTGTGATCCTGAAGATGTTTTTGATTCAGGGACTGTCATCTTTGGTACAGGTGGTTCAGTTATGTTCCTTTCAGGAATTGTGGTTGGTACAGCTTTTTTCTGACCGAACAGGGAATCTGCAAGCTGACCTTTTTTCCCCGAAACCTCAACAGGTTTTGGTGCAGGGGGGTTGAAAGGATTTTGTGTTGCTGTTACTTTAAATGGCTCAGTGTCTTCTTTTCGAGTGGTTGTGCTCATTGACCTGATCTGTGATTTCTGGTCGAGCAGTTCATCCATAACACCACTTAAATTGCTTGAAAGCTCCTGAACCTTCTGCTCGATCTTGACAAGACGGTTGTTGATATCGAGGTCATTCTTCAGGTTCTCGCGAAGTTCCTTCATGATAGAATCACGAAGTTTGGTGCTGATCGTCTCTATCTCTTCTTCCTTTTCAGTCAGTTTTCGCTCAAGCCTTTCTATAACAAAGTCCCTGTTTTCGGAGCTCATTCAATACCTCACAAACCTTTTGATCCCTTTTAATACCAAACCATTATCCTGTCCAGTAATAATGGTAAAAACTATAATATATCTTATGGTCACAATTTTCCTTTAAGATGTTCATTTTGCGGAAATGGAAGAACTATTTGTGATGGGGTCTTTCTCAACTACGAACACATGGTCTGCAGAATCGATCAGTGATTCATCGTGTGATACTATCAGGATCTGTCCAACACCGATGTCCCGCATCATGTCGATAAGTTTTATCAGCTGATGGATGTGTCCGCGATCAAGGAACACGGTGGGCTCGTCCAGTATCAGCGGTGGGAGCTCTGAACTGCCTGTAGTTCCGGGTGAATGTGACAATAAACGATAGATAGCGCACCTCAGCACAAGGTTGAATATCGCTCTCTCGCCTCCGCTCAACAATTTTGGTTCAAGGGCAGTGCCATCCTTTTCATAGATGGTAAGATTGTATTCCTGGTCAAGCTTGATGTGCGAGTATGCATTGTTGGTGTACATGAAAGAGAATATCTCATTGAGTAACCTGTCAAGCGCATCAATATTCTTTGCACGCAGTTCAGCACGCAGTCGTATGTACATGGTCTCAAGCTCTTCCGCGTCATTGTAAACGGCTGCCAGAAACTCCTTCTTATTGGTAAGCAACTTGTGCTTTTGCTTAAGTTCATTAAGCCTCTTGATCTCTCCTTCGACGCGCCCCACTTCCTTGTGAAGCTCCTTTATCCTCAGGTTCGATCTTTCCAGTTCGGAAACGATATTTTTGTACGCACTTTCGTACTGCATCTTTTCGGTCTGGAGCTTATCTATATTGACATCGCCAAGTACCTTTTCCAGGTGGTCAAGACGCTGCTTCCTATCCTTTATCTGCTCCTCGAACAGTCCGACCTTTTCCAGCCCGTTATTGATCCCGTCCTGTAACCGTTGTATGTCATTCTGGACCTTACTGATCTCAAGCTGGTTAGTTCGTATATTTCTTGCAACATCGAGCTTCTCTTTTACAACTTTGTGAGAATCCCTCGCAGCAGTTTCATCTTTTCCCAGGGAAATAATATCTTCCCTGATCTTCCTGATCGATATCGTGACCTCAGTGATCTGCTCTTTAAGACCACTTTCCTTCTTCCTCTCTTCCCTGATGGTCCTGTGGTTCTCTTCGATCAGCTTCTCATTGGCAGCGATGTCTTTCTTCTTTATCTGGGTCAGGTGATCGTTCTCTACGATCCTTTTTGCAATTTCCTTTGCTTTCCTGACACGTTCCACTTTTGTTTCCACTTCTGCCTGTTCGGAACGTATGCTCTGGAGCTCGGCCAACATCTCGGCCTTTTGTTCTTCATCCACTGCTGTTTCTTCGCATATCTTTGAGCCTTTAAGGTCCTGTCCGCAGGTGGGGCACAGTCCCTTGTCCAGTAGCTCCTTGGATTTCTTCACCCTTTTCTCAAGCTCTGCAAGGGTGGCAGACCTTTCCCTTTCCTTTCCGTGAAGCTGTTTTTGCTTCATGCTCAGAAGTTCAGCAATATCCTCTATATTTTCAAGTTTATCAGCAGGGAATCCAAGTTCAGAGGCTTCCTTTGATCTGTTAGCGTTCTCATCATCCAGTTTCCTGCTTTCTGCAGAAAGCCTTTCAATATCTTCCTGAATGGTTTTGATCTTGGCTTCCTTATTCTGTATGGCAATGGATGTCGTCTTTACCTGTTCATTCAGGTTAAGGAGGAATTCATTCTGCGATCGCTCACTGCTTTGTGCCAGTTCCCTCTTTTTGACAATGCTGCTGACAACATCCCGGGCACTGACCTCCTCTTTCTCTATGGATACACTATAAATCTCAATATCAGCATCTTCTGGAACATTTATCTGTTTGGAAAGGTCGGCAGTTGCACTTTTAAGCTGCTGGACTTCCTGCCTGCCGGAACCAACAAGGTTCCTGGATCTCTCAATTTCACTGTATGTTGTCGTTATCTTTGACTTGAAGCCTTTTATCTCAAGATCGATCGCTTTCTTTTGCTCCTGGGTTTCTGTGTATTTGCTTATCTTCTCCCCAATGGATTCCACAATTCCTCTGGCACGCTCTTTCTTAGACTCAAAATCAGTAATTTTCGCTCCGGTCTCATTCATCTCAGTTTTGACTGTATTGAGCACCTGGTATGGGTTGGAGCTTTCAATATTTTCAATATCTGCAACGTTGTCCTTGATGCGAGCGTCTGTTTCTCTCTGATGTCTTCCCACACCTTTCCTCGCACTACCTGCACGCTCCCTGTACTCTTCCAGTTTCCCTATCTGGAGCAGGTCATCGATCATCCGCTGCCGGTCCTTTGTCTTTGCATTGATCAATACATCGACCTCTCCCTGGCGGATGTACACGCAGTTCTTGTAGGCTTCCTCGTCCATTTTCAGAAGTGCTTTTACAGCTTCATAGGTCTGGCTGGCCTGGTCGACCATGATATCCCCGTCGATCTTGAATACCGACTTGTTGTTGGATGCACTTCCGGTCCTGGGATTTATCTTGTACCCCTGCTCAATGTTGTACTCATGTCCTTTGTTATCAAAATCGACCAGAATGGATGCCTTTGTTGCACCCTTGCGGATAAGGTCGGAAAGCACGAATTCCTTTGAAAGGGTGCGGCTACCGAAAAGTCCTGTGAAACATGCTTCCAGCAGGCTGGATTTACCGCTCCCGTTCACACCGGATACCACGGTAACTCCATCTTCAAAGCTTATGTCAAGGTCTTTGTAGCTTCTAATGTTCTCAACACGTACCCTTTTCAGTTTCACAGGTAGTCCCCCAGATTGTATTGCTTTGGTTTCGGGGCTTCAACTTCCTTTTCCTTTGAACCATTGGTCTCAGATGGTTCGGTCATATCGGAGGTTATGTCAGATAGTTCGGGTGGTTCATCATCTGTTTCTGGTGGTTCAGTTTCATCCTTAACCACGATCTCCTCTGGGGCAGCATCTTTTTCGGGCACATTGCGGACGTTATATTCTTCAGGGGTTTCAGCAACCTGTTGAACATCCGCAGCTTCCTGGCTCTCGGTTTTATCAGCAACTGTTACGATTTCCGTACCTTCGTCGCTTTTTGTATCCTTTTGGATCATGTATGTTCCCGGCTGCATAAAATCAATACTTGAAAGCAGGTTGCCTATTCGTGTTTCAGCTTCAAGGTCGACCTTTGTCTTGGGAACGCCCGGATCCCTTACTATTTCGTCTATCATGATGCCGCCGCTGGTAAGTGTCATTTTCCCGATCTCTTTTTTGACTGCTTCGTCAGGATCTGAAAAGGAAACCTCTACTGGTTTATCCTCCTGGATATCTTCTCCGCGCCTCATGTCCCTTATACGGGTTACAAGGACCTTCTGGTTCGCAAGGAACTCCTCTATCTCATTGTAGGATATCGTGACTTCCGGGTTTCCTGATATATCCACAAAGACAACTTTTTCAGAAACATCATACTCTTTGACGGTATTGATGATCAGCTCGTAGGCACTATCCATGTCCCGCAGCTCAACCGGAATGAACAGGAACTCGCGGGTGAGGATGTTACGTCTGCCGATTTCGATGCCGTTATCATTTATCGTAATAATGTTATACGTGCGGGCATCGCTTTCGGCTGCACTGTTACGTTCTGTGCTTCCACAATAGGTTACCCAGGTCTGCAAGACCCTGGTTTTTTCATTCTTGTGATAATCTCCCAGCAGGATGGCATGTACGTCAAAAGGAAGGCCGTTGATGACCTCCTCGCAATCCCACTCGCCAAAGGGGAATGGGGACATCAGCTGGTGCATTACTACAATGTTGAATTCTCCACAGTTCTCATCTGTGAACTTCGAATAATCAAAAAGCGGTATCTTCGATCTCGGGACATTGTCGATTCCATAGATGGCAACATTCTCTATCCTGTATGGGTCGGTCCCAAGCCGAATAGCGATCTCCATGCTCTCGAACAGGTCAAGCCATTGGGTATGCTGCTTGCTTTCGTGGTTTCCCACTATAGATAGGAACGGGATATTGTATGGTTTTAGCTTTGAGAGTATATTGATCGTGTCAAGGATGTCCTCAAGCGTAGGGTTCCTTGAATCAAAAAGGTCGCCTGCATGGACAACAGCATCCATCTTCATCTCAATGGCATCATCAATGACCCTGGAAAAAGCATCAATAAAATCCTGCCTGCGCACTTCACTATGGTACTGCCGGTATCCGATATGTGTGTCAGCAGTATGCAGTATTCTGATATCCCTCTCCATGTGCCATTGTATAGTCTCTCATATACTTTTAAGCTTGTTGTTTTTACTGTCTCGATGAATTATGCTACGAATGTCTACTTTTTATTAATTCGATGAGTTAAATTTAATATGTAGTAAGCTCATCTTTAGCAGGCATTTCGATTATTATTATGATGATCGATTGACCGGTGGGGTCCGGTCTGTAATTTAAGAGAGGGTATTAAATATGGTTTATAATATTGAATTTGGGGGAGTTGAAAGGCATCCTGATATCAGAATGCTTCATGATATGAAAGAGGTCGTCTGCGACAGAGATTGGTTCGATTCAGTTGATGACTTCGAACTCTATTATATGTTCAGGCATCTTTCCAGATCCGAGGCAGAACTTAAACATATCAACAAGCAACACCTGCGTTATGACATCACGGTAATTCCTCCGGGAATGATGGGGCGTGAATTTGTAAAGACTGCAGGTCATTATCATCCGAACGTTCCGGGTGAGAATATATCCTATCCTGAGGTGTACCAGGTGCTTGAGGGTGAGGCAACCTACCTTTTGCAGAAGCATGAGGTCGATGATATTATCGATGTTGTGGCAATAAAGGCAAAAGCAGGAGACATTGCACTCATTCCTCCGGAGTATGGTCATGTTACCATCAATGCATCCGATGAACCTCTGAAGATGGCTAACTGGGTATGTTGTGACTTTGCTTCCAGTTATGTACCATTCAGGGATATGGAAGGTGGGGCATATTATCTGCTGGATAAAGGTTTTGTCAAGAATCCTCGTTATAAGGACCTTCCTGAGCTAAGATATATCACTCCGGTGGACATTCCGGAATTTGGTCTTACATGTGGCAGGGATATGTATGAACTTATAAAAGACACTGAAAAACTGCGTTTCCTGAAACAACCGCAGGATTTTGTAGGGGTATTTGAGAGCATCCTCACAATTTGAGGTTCTCTTTCTATATTTATTATAAGTATGCGGACACACAAAACTATAATAAGGTAATTTCCTTACTTTATGGAAATGACAAGGTGTCTCTATGATCAACAAACCACATAGTGTCCAGTTCACTTCATCTCGTATTGAAGACCTTATGTTCAGGACCACATTCGACCCGGTTGCAATGGCAGGTGATGTTATCATCAATCTGTCTCTCATCAAGGAAGAAGATCTTGAATCTATTCTCGATGTTTACGCGCTGGCTATCAGGGGCGGATTGTCGGTCAGTCCTTTCCTCAAGATAATCAAAGCTGGGGAAAGTATTGGCGATTTCCGGATCTCCGAGGGTGATGTGGGCATTGCCACAGTTTGTAGTATTACCATCGATGGTGTGCTCTTGAAAGGTGGTGTCATGATCAACCCTAAACTTGGAGGGGTCGTGCAGATCAAGAACGGGCATCCGGTGAGGTTCACCGATGTTGTGACCTATGTCAGCACAACTATCGATCCTCTTGAGGTACTGATGTCGCAGGATGTTACTTCTGTATCCCAGATGTTAAGAACAGGCTCAGGCAAGATCCTTGCGAATCTTCGTGAAGCGCCACTGGTAGCAAGGGACGATATCGACCATATTCTCTCTGATATGCTGGATGCAGGTATCAGCGGAATAATGGAAGTTGGGGAGCCAAACTCCAGGGTGCTTGACGTGCCGGTGGAGCGTGATCATCTCGGCGTTGTTGTCATTGGCGGGACCAACCCTATGGCAATGGCAAAGGAGCAAGGGTTTGCGGTTCGCACAAACGCGATGTCAACTTTGATAGACATAGATGAGATGAAACACGTCGATGATTTTGTCTGATCACTTTTTGCGCAATTGCTCACCAATGACGGAATCGAGCTTTTGCAGGAATTCTTCTTTTACATTGAATGGTATGGTGGCACCTGCTGCGATATCGTGACCTCCTCCTGCGCCTCCTATCTCTGCTGTTGTCACCGCCATGGCTTCAGACAGGTTGAGCCCTTTCCTGATCAGATCCTGCGTTCCGCGGGCTGAGACCTTTACACCGTCCTTCGAATCTGCAAAGGCTATTATCGGAAGGGAGCGGTTTCCTGCGATGGATGTGCTCATGCCTGCAATGATCCCAACGATGGTCTCCATTATATTGGATCCTGCATCGAAATACTGGATGTTGTTGAGTTCTGTGATGCCGTTCTCCTTGACGAACATAAGTCCGTTCACAAGGTTCTGCCGGTGCTCGCTCAGCAGCTGGCGGGCGGATTCATAAGCTTTGCCGCGATCGCCCATGCAGACCGCCAGGCCAATGTCCGCATGTCCGTAGCGTGCTGTGGCGTTGAGCAAAGTGGAATATTCTGATGCATCTCTCATTTCTGTGCCTTCCTTTTCTTTCATGAGCAGGTATACCTCTCCAATGAGTCTCTCGATCTTGTATGGTGGTAAGCCTGAACGAAGGCAGTATTGCACGAGGGCGGATACAACTTTCTGCTTGTCATTTTGCTCAAGGTCGATCCATCTTCTCCAACGTTCATCCCCGCTGAAGCGTATTCCAAGGTCATGCAAAAATCCAATGCATGCATCTTCATTTCCGGTAAGTCCGGGAAGGTATGGGTCGGATGCGAACTGGAGTAGTTTGAAGACAGGGCGTGTCTGTTTTCCGAAGAGCATTATGTCCTTCTCGTAACTCAGGCTGCCTTCCTTTGCCCCCTCTTCGAGGATGTAGCGGTTAATTCCTGTAAGATGTCCTCGTTTCAAATGCTGTAGGTCCCCTATGGCTCCAACTATGGCAAGGTCGGCAAGATCCCTGTTGTCCCCAAGGGCATTTGCAAGCATGTAGGTCATTCCGGAGCCGCTGAGCTCGTATGATCCGTTGAACCCGAAAAGGTGGGGGTTTAGGTGATGTTCCAGTTCTCCCCGTGGCTGGTGATGGTCTGATATTATTGAATTGATGCCGTGTGAGTTGAGCGACTCTATCATACCGCTGCCAAGGTCAGTGAAGATCGCAAGTTCCGGATTCTGGTTGGCTATGGCCTCAATTTCAACTTCGTCCAGTTGCTTGACAAAATGGATGGAATGATCAATGCCTGCCCTTTCGAGAGCTTTGCCAATGATCCCGGCGGATGTAAGGCCGTCAGCATCTATGTGTGAGACTACATATACAGAATCGTACCTCTGTATTTCAGATGAACACTTCAAAGCTTTTGACCTTATCTGTTGGATTTTTTCAATCATTTATATGCTCCAGTACGATCTATTACTCAATGATCCTTTTTCCGGCTCTCCATTTTACAGGTTCTATCAGATAATGGCCGCTCTTGCGCTCGATCGGTGGGTATGTTTGTATCTCTTCAACCGTGTATTTGAGCGATGACTCATCATGGAACCTGCTGTAAAGGTCATCCCATGGGATAATATGTGCTTTTCTTGCACATCCTGCTCCCATTCTCAGTTCGACCGCCAGAAATCCGTTACGTCCGGATCTTCTCAGGAAGTCGGATATGCGGTCTATCTGGTGTGAACCTTTCTTGTCTACTGTAAAATGCTGAGTAAAATAAAGTGCATTGGCACCTTTTTCTACCGATATGCTCTTGCATTCTATGCCCATATAATAGTCCGGGTTCAGGGAGTCTACCAGGACGTCCAGGAACTGCGGTGTGAATCGGTGCTGTTTGAGACGATGCGCTATCCCTCTTACGTTATTCTTTTCAAAAAAAGCATTGAACGACTGCACAAGTTCCCTTTCGAATTCTGTCATATCATAACCTTATCCTGTCTTTTTGTTTAGATAATATTGGCATCTTTTAAAATGTTGTTCGCTTAAGGCGGCGTTACATTGATGTATTACTGATGTAATGTAGGGTGTGATGAACAAGAAAACAATGGAGATCGTTCTGGGCATAGGCTCAGTGCTCATGTTTATTGTAATGCTTATATTCGTGCATCTTGCTGGAATAGAGCCTCAGGGATATGGTTTTACAGCAGCTTTAATGTTGTTCGTACTGGCTGTTTCTTTTGCTGGTATCAAAATAACACGTATTGACTAAGCAGATCAATATTATGCCGGTTCTTACAAGATATCTGGAATATAGTACAAAAGGTAATTCCGAGATAATCGATATAACTGACGATGTCATCAGGTCAGTGAGTGGATCCGGAATTAGTAATGGGAATGTTACTGTTTTTGCGGCAGGTTCTACTGTGGCAGTGACGACTCTCGAGTATGAACCCGGACTTATTCATGACCTGCAGCAGGCACTTGAACGTATAGCACCGCAGAATATCGAATATAAGCACAACGAGCGATGGCATGATGGCAACGGTCATTCACATGTGCGTGCATCTCTTCTGGGTCAAAGTGAATCTTTCCCGTTAATAGATGGCAGGTTACTTCTTGGGACCTGGCAACAGATAATATTCATCGATCTGGATAACAAGGCACGGTCACGCAAATTGGTCGTTCAGATCGTTGGTGAGTGAATCGATTTAAAAATAGTAGAAAAGACCGTCCGTTGTTGGACAGTCCTCTGTCGTTTTTTAGCTTTTTCCGTTTTTTAAGTTGCAGTATTACTGCTTCATCAGGAACTCTATGAAATCCGGGCTGAGTCTTGTTTCCCTGACCATTTTCTCATTGATCTCTTCTTCGGAAAGGCCTTCTGCCCTGTAATCTTTTATACGGTCGTAGACGCTCTGTGATACTTCAGAGTACTCATTGATGTCTTTTCTGTGGCCCCATACGTCACCTTCAAGAAGGTTGATGCCCTGCATCTCAAGATACATCTTGGCGGATTTGGATATTGTTTTCTTGTATGAGCTTGGTATGTGAAGTGCTTTTACACTAGGGCATTTTACAACTAATGAGAATATGTCTGTGTTTGATGGTCTGAATGCAAGGTGTACAATCTCTTCGTTTTCACTCAAGGACTGGATCTCTTCTTTTGAACTTACAACTCTGATCTTCATTTTTGTCACTTCCTTTTTTTAGAGCATGCCTATATTTTTCAAACACACTTTCAAATATATTTTCACATCGCTCTTATTGTATATACAACACCCACTTCTATATAAAGATTATCGAATGGTGGTTGAAAAAATTACACGGTATTATTATCTGATATACGAGCACTATAAAAGAATTCGGCAGTTTTAAGATGGATCGTGTTGTTCTCACATTCTGGTCTAAGATGAAATTGTAATGATGCAATTATCTAAGGAGTGTATAGGATGAGAAGTACGCAGGTTGATAATGTCCTTATAGAATGGCTCGGGCATGCTGGATTTGTATTGAAAGGTCAGGGTAGGGTCGTATACATCGATCCATATATGTTGCCTGATGGCCCTGGATATGAAGTCGATGCAGATATTATATTGTTGACACATGAACATTTTGATCATTGTGATCCGGAATCCATAAGGAGGGTGCGTGGAAGCACGACTACAACTATCATTCCTGAAAAAATGAGTTTACAGTTCAAGGGTGATGCAAGACGAATCATTGAAGGCGATCTTCTGACCGGTGATCTTGCAATAAAAGGTGTCAACATCGAAGTGGTACCTGCATATAACCTGGACAAGCCCAATCACCCTCGTGGGGATGGTGTGGGTTATATTGTCGAACTTGATGGCGTGAGAATATACCATGCAGGCGATACGGACCTCATTCCTGAAATGAAGGACGTGAATGCAGATGTTGTCCTTCTTCCTATCAGTACACTTTATACTATGGGTGAAGAGGAAGCTGCAGAAGCTGCTGCACTTATAGGTCCGAAGGTCGCTATACCCATGCATTATGGTCATGTGGAAGGTACGGAGTCCGACCCACAAAGGTTTAAGGAGCTTGTGAACGAAAGGGCTCCCGGTATAGAAGTGATAATTCTGCAGGACCAGTAAGCAATTAGCGAAGTGCGCAAGTAAGTAAATGTATGTAAGATACACAAAGGTATTTTTCTATGGCACGAATTAAAAAGAAGCAAAAGAACCTGATAAAGGATATAGCAACTGAAAGGATCGAATATCTTTTCAAACTTGCAGGGCAGAACTATAGTTCCCATCCCGATAGGAGTGACCGATACGTAGCTCTGGCAAGGCGGATCGGGATGAGGTATCGGGTAAGGCTTCCTGCTTACTTAAAGCGCAGGGTATGCAAAGGTTGCAATTCTTTTCTGGTTCCTGGCAACAGCTCAAGGATAAGGCTTCATGGCAGATATATGACAATGACCTGCCTTAAATGTGGAAAAGAGATGCGTTATCCTTATAGGGCAGACAAAAAAAGTTAATTCTTAAATTCCTGTTACAATGTTCAGGAGCTTTACAATAAGGTACGCTGCAAGGAGCATTCCGATCCCCATAATTGCGAAGAGGAGCAGGTTCCTGACCACTACGTCCTTTTCAGATCCTGCCCTGATGCCAAAAGCTCCACAAGTACCGCCTGAACAGCCTCCGCACCCGCTGGGTGCTTTTTCAGCTACGTTGTTCTCTGCTGGCATTTCGTTAAGCACTGAAATTATCGGTTTTGTTCTTGGCATGATCTTCGCCTGCAACGATTAATGAAACGATGGTATATCCATTATGAGTTCAATGGTGTATAAAAAAGCGACGAGAGGGGGATTCGAACCCCCGAGGCGCAAAGCACCACAGGATTAGCAATCCTGCGCCATACCGGGCTTGGCTATCTCGTCATTGGGTTAGCATGTTATTGCCACGCGTTCTCCTTAATGGCAATAGCCTTATTTAATGCTTTTCGTTTGAAGTTCAAAGTGACGGGCACGCCGTGAGTTGCTGTCCATCACATAACCAAATGATCTGGGATCTCTTCTCCACCCCGCAGCCCTACAAGCGACAAGTGTCCATGGTAGGTCTGCTCCCTTCCGGGCCTCGACTGGTTCCCACGGTGAAGATAAGAAAACCAATTCTCCAATTAGTTCTTCTACCAACACCATCCAAGCAGGACGGGGCTTCTCAGTTGAGATCACAGGTTTGGAAATGATCAAAACAACTTCTTTTGGCTTCGTCTCCCGCATATCGGCGATTTCGGGTTACAGGTAACGCCGGCCTACCCAGACTAGCCCGCCACGCATACATATGCATTACAGGTAATAAAAGTATTCCTCTTAATCGGTTGAAAGGCAATTGTGAGTAAATAATTATATGATGCATTAGTACACTTTGTTATGGTGATATCATGGATGAACTAATGGGATTTGTAACAGGTAACAAGAACAGGCAGAAATTACTGGCTCTGCTTGGATCTAAAGGGGAGATGGACGCAGCACGCATCGCAAAGAACATGCATGTGGTAAAGCCATCTGTTGATAGGATACTGGCCGAGCTTGTCGTAAAGGAATTATTGAGCGAAGAAGGTGGCGTTTACGGCCTCACGGAGCTCGGAACAAGTGTTGAGAGGTCGATCCACGCTATCTGATCAAAAAGAGATATTTAAGAGCCACCTGGCTCTCTTACTTTTTCATTTTTAGTTCATTGAATGCTCATTTTAAAGAATAACATCGCAGTTGATCTTTATTCCTGTTTCTGATATCACATACTCACGCATGTTCAGTGCATGTTTCGTACCCTTAGATTTGAGTATTCTGATGTAACGCTTTACGTCATTCGAGAATACGACCTGCCTGACCGTTACTACGGTATCAACGATAAAAGAGGCATCTTTGCTCATGATCCTGTCATTTTCCTGGGCGCTCAGTTCTGTGGTAATGACCGATGAGACTCCTCTGGTCTTCAGATAGGCTGTAAGGCGCTGAAGATACCCTCGAAGCTTTATGATGTCGGGGAACGTGATCTCCAGATTTATCAATCCATCTACTACAAGTCTTGTAGCTTCCATGCTTTCCACAAGTTCTTTTATCCTTGTGGCATGCTCATCGGGATGGATCTCCTCCGGATTAGAATGGATGAACTTCAGCATTCCGGAATCAACGTATTGCTGCATGTCATATCCCAACTTTGCCGCTCCCTGAATGATCTGCTGTGGGAGGTCGTTGTATGTGACTATTATCCCCTTCTCTCCGTTCTTCAGTCCTTCCATGAGGAACTGCCATCCAAATATGCTCTTTCCTGTTCCGGGTTCACCTGCAATAAGGGTGCTATTACCTGCAATTATGCCGCCGTGAAGCATAAGGTCGAAGTTCTCCACTCCGGACTTTATCCTTGTTTCAGGAAGCTCATCTACGTCTTCAACGATCAGGCGGGGGTATGCTGTAAATCCTTCTGAGCTAACGTCGTAACTGTACTCGCGGGCAGTGCATCTTGCCTTGTTGTTCGGCTCGATGGCAAGCATCTTCAGGACCTTCAGTTTGTGGGCAGTATGATAGCCAGAGTTCTCTTTTGAAAGGTAGATTATACCATCTGTAAGGTGGCTGGCAACATATTCGTGTATCTGATCTTCAAGAAGCTCTCCTGTGAGCATCACAAGGGCTTCTGATTCTTTAAGCATGGAATCTAGCGTGTAGAAGAAACGCCTTCTCTCCTGCTCAACAAAACCAAATCCTATAGGTGTGATCGGGTCAATTGCCAGACGGTCGGGATTTTCCGATGCTATTACATTTCCCACATCTATCAATGTGCTCAGCGGATCCTTTTCAGCTGCAGGACGGCTTACCGGATATACTTTGACATTCTCATCCAGGAACGGGTATATGGAATGCAGTCTCTCAGTTTTCCCGGCAGTTTCCGTTGTAAGAGGTATGTATAGGGTTTTTTCTCCCTTTTTGGCAGCATTTGATAGCATCTGCAGTATCATTGTGGTCTTGCCAACCCCTGCCGTACCCGCAACTAGTATTGTCGATGGTTTCCCGAATCCCCCAAGGATCTCATCAAGGCCGTCGATACAGCATGACATATTTTGAAGTTCTGACATTGTAATTTTCCATATGGATAAAGGGTTACTTATAATTTCTTGATTCCAGATAGGTTTACTTATTAAAAATATATTGTATCATATTATATGATAGTTTCTTCTTTTTCAGAGACCTTACTGATCAATCCGTTTCACTAAATGGTTCTGTCGCAAGGTTACCATTCTTTTCTATCAGGAGCTCAATCTTCTTTTCAGAAGCCTCTATTTTCCGGTTGCAGAGGAGTGCCAGCTTCATACCTTTCTCGAAGGTCCCGATACTGTCATCCAGAGTAAGCTGCCCCCTTTCAAGATGCTCAACAATGGTTTCCAGCTCTTCAAGTGCTTCTTCAAATGTAAGTTCTTCAATGCTCTCTTCATTAATATTGTCTTCACCAATATCGTTGGTAGTATCCGTCTTTCCCATATGTTCACCTCTCAAATAGCAGGTACTTTTTCCTGTCTTCCTTTATGCTCTTAACATTACATTCCAGAATGCCATCGCTGACAATTACATCAACCGCATCTTTTTTCTTTACCTCGGCAACGTTTGTGATGATCCTTCTGCTATTCGGGGATACTGCAATGCTGTAACCTCTTCCAATGGTGTTCAAAGGGCTGACCGAATTGAGTCTGGAAGCATGAAGTTTGAGCTCAGATGCCTTGTTATCTACAATCCTGCCAATGGATGTTGTCAGTTTTGATGTGAGCTCATCAAGATGCTGGTAATCCTGCCTTAACATATCCTTGAAATGTTCAGGTTCTATCTTTTCCCGAAGATGTTCCAGGTGCTTCTTTCTCTCAGACATGACGTGACGCATTTCGCTCTCCATTCTCGTGGAGAGGTTCATCATGTGTCTTTTCAATTCCTTCTGGTCAGGCACTACAAGCTCTGCAGCCGAAGATGGTGTTGGTGCCCGAAGATCGGCCGTGAAGTCCGATATGGTAAAATCAGTTTCATGGCCCACTGCTGAAACAATGGGTTTATCGGAGTTGAAAATAGCTCTCGCGACCGCTTCCTCATTAAAGGACCATAGGTCTTCAAGGGAGCCACCGCCACGGCCTACTATTATCACGTCCACATCGGTCATGTTCAGCAGTTCTATGGAATGTACTATACTTTCCGCAGATTTTTCTCCCTGTACGATGGTAGGTGAGAGCAGTATGTCAACAGGGTATCTGCGCCCTATAACATTCAATATATCATGTATTGCAGCACCGGTGACAGAGGTGGCAACACCGATCTTTTTCGGGAATTTAGGTATGGTCTGCTTGTGTATATCGCTGAAAAGTCCTTCCTTTTGAAGTCTTTCCTTAAGCTGCTCATAAGCTTTGTATAATTCCCCGATCCCATCAGGCCGCATGTCCATCACACGCAGCTGGTACTGGCCGCGGATGGTATATACGTCCACGGATCCGAAGACAAGTACCTTCATGTTCTTTTCAGGCTCGAAGCGAAGTGTCCTGTTCACAGACCTGAAGCTAACGCAGCTGATCTGGCTCTTTCCATCTTTAATGGTAAAATAGTAATGTCCCGAACTATGTTTTGTGAGATTTGAAATCTCTCCCTGTACCCAGATATTGTTGAGCTTCGGGTCATTTGTCAGGATATTTTTGATAAAATTGTTCAGTTCCGTAACGGTATAGGCAGGCATTGACACTTTCTCCAACTTCGCATAACGTTATATTGTACTTATTATTTGTACCTGCTGTGAGCATATTGAAAGTAATGAGTTGGGGATGCTATTGATAAAAAAAGCATCAGGCACTGGCTCCCGATGCATAAATGCAGTTTCATGCTCTCCTTTTTGCCTTCTTGTTCGCGAGCGCTTCTATGGGCTTCAAATCCACATTGTCCGATACCACAAGTTTTCCGTCATCAACAGTGCTCATGAAGAACTTGTTTCCCACAGGTGTGCGTATGATAAGTGTGGTCTGGCCCTGCGGACTTCCGATGGATCCGGCAGAAATATCCGAATCAAGTGCTGTCAGATCTGCACATATAGCACAACCCGGGCGTATACAATCATCAACTTCGGAAAGTGGGATCGTATGAATTTCTCCGTTCTCGGTCGTGATCTCCAGTTTTCCCGGAACATCGAGGCGCTTGATCTGCCATGGGTCGATACCAAGCTCTTTCTTGAACTTTCCCTCGACCATTTTCTCATAGTCGAATGTCTCTGTGCAGAAAAGACCGATCATCAGCCGGATAGAATTTCGGAATGGTCTTATCAGGTCATGCTCACTTTTGCGCATCTCACTGATCGCCTGGACCACACAAGGTACACCTACTATCGCTATATTGCGATACTTTTTGGTGATGACGGCTTCCTTTAACGCGGATAGGAGGGGTACCCACCAGTTGTACCGGCTTCCGGCCTGTCTGGTAATCATCTCACTGGAAGTTATGATCGTTGACCTGGGTTTGAGGTTCCATGGGTCTTCTGCAACATTAATGACAGCATCCACAAGACCCTGTTCCAGTGCGTTCATAAGAATTGCAGTGACCGCACCACCGCTTTGCTTCTTCTCAACATCGAAGTTTGCTGAAGCAGCGACTATGTCGATGGAATTCCCGATGGTTTCGATCTTCCTCTCGTCTGTTCTCGGGCAGACCTCATAGCAGGCGCCGCAGGGCACTCCGTCAACAGCTGATTTGCAATATCCGTCATTCATCGGGTGTGTGGAATTCTCTCCGGTTTCAAAGAAAAGTGAGTTTGCCGGGCAAACTGCAACACATGCACCGCAACATGCACATTTTCCAGTATGCCATACGGTGTCTTCAAGATCATTGTAATTTTTCTCATACATGTTATCACTCCCATGTGTACTTGCCTGCGAACGGTCTGGCGCTTGCAGGTACTATACATGTATAGTTCATATCAAGCAATCCGGAGGGTTCCGTATCGAAATATTTGCAGAACTCTTCTACATAGGGTGTGATCATTTCCAGTTCCTTTTCTCCGAATTCTGCCTTTCTGGCACCCACACCCAGAAGCTCATCCTTTACTTCACCACGGATAACTATCATTCCTCCGTGGATGCCACTTCCGATCCCACGGTCCTTTGCAGGATCTTCCTGTCCGATGCCCAGTACAAGGATCAGGCCTCCTGCCATATATTCTCCAAGGAATGCGTGTGAAGAACCTCCCACGACCAAGACAGGTTTCCGTTCTTCCTCGTACTGCTTCATATGGATGCCTCCGCGGTATCCAATGTTATTTTTTACGAAAAGCTTTCCACCACGCATACTATGCGCTGCTGCATCTCCTGCACTTCCATGGATCACAATTGTTCCTCCGTCCATGGTATTGCCGGGTGCATGGTCGCAATTTCCGTTTACTATGCAGGTGGGCCCGTTCATGAACATTCCAAGGTCACCTCCGGCAACTCCATTGATCCGGATTGTGACATCACCTTTCAATCCATCAGCGATGAAACGCTGGCCTATCACATTGTCCAGGATTATCTCTTTTGCACCATTCCTGACTGCCTCTCTTATCGTCTCATTGAGGGGAGTATATTGCATGTCTTTTGCATCGATCTCTACTTTTTCCATGTTATCAGGCCCCTACCGGTTTGACCTGCAGGACATCCAGTGTCCCTTCGTCCAGCATATATCCTCGCAGGCGGCTTCTGTTGCTTCTCAGGCTTTCAATACTGTTGATGCCGGCAGCTCCCATCAGCTCGCTAAGCTCGAGTGTCCATGAGCGGATGAGGTTTGCCACATGCTCGGATTCTGCCTCTGGGTCAAGGCGTTCTACAAGGTCCGGCCTCTGGGTTGCGATACCCCATGGACACATACCTCTGTAACACTGCCCACAAACACGGCATCCCATTGCTATGAGTGCTCCAGTTCCGATGTAAACGGCGTCTGCTCCAAGGGCGATGGATTTCGCAATATCCGCACTATTGCGGATGCCGCCACTTGCAATGACCGAGATCTTGTTCCTGATGCCCTGGTCCTTGAGCTTCTGGTCAACACTTGCAACGGCTGCCTCGATCGGGATGCCTACATTGTCCCTGAAGACCTTTGGTGTTGCTCCGCTACCTCCGCGGAATCCGTCTATCACCACAGCATCTGCCGAGGAACGTGCAATACCTGCTGCAATTGCCGCAGCATTGTGCACAGCTGCTATCTTCACGAACACAGGTTTCTTCCACTCGGTAGCTTCCTTTAGGCTTCTCACAAGTTGTGCGAGGTCCTCTATGCTGTATATGTCATGATGAGGTGCAGGGCTGATAGCGTCACTTCCAAGAGGTATCATACGGGTGCAGGAAACGTCCTGACATACCTTTTCTCCAGGAAGGTGTCCGCCGATACCGGGCTTTGCACCCTGTCCGATCTTGATCTCTATGGCTGCTCCCCTTTCGAGGTAGTTGATGTCCACACCGAAACGTCCGGATGCCACCTGGACTATCATGTTCTTCTGGTACGGGTAGATCGCTTCATGAAGTCCTCCTTCTCCGGTTCCCATGAACGTACCGGTCTTTTCCACAGCTTTTGCAAGGCTTAGCTGTGCGTTCAGGCTGATGGCACCATAGCTCATGTGCCCGATCATTATGGGAGTTTCAAGCTTGAGGTTTGGAGTGAGTTTGGTGAGCAGTTCGACATCACCATTATCCTTCTTGTCTATCTCAAGTTTTGACGGCTTCTTTCCAAGGTATGTTCGAAGCTCCATGGGTTCACGCAGCGGGTCGATACTCGGGTTTGTTACCTGGCAGGCATCCAGCACAAGCCTGTCGAAGATCACCGGATAAGGTTTTGCATTCCCCATTCCTGCAAGGATGATCTTTCCTGTACGTGCCTGGTTGATGATGTCCTCACGTGCCTCAGCTGTCCAGAGGGGGTGGCTGCGGTAATCCACAGGTCTTTCCTGCAGGGATATTGCATCCCTTGGGCACATGGAGATACAGTGATGGCAAGCTGTACACTTTCGGGAATCGATGATTATCCTGTCATCTTCCTTGTGGTAAACTCCGTACGAACAGTTATCGATACACCTCATACAGTGCATGCACTGCTCGCGGTCGATGGTAATCTTGTATTTCAGGGGTACGCTTCCAAGGCTCATACGTTCAACCTCCCGATGACAGGTTCTCCTGCTCTTGGCATGTGAATGTTCTGTACTTCAGGGTCCATGACGCGGATGGCAGCTTCCTCGCTTGAGATGTAAAGCCGGTTTCCGTTCTCTCCGATTACCAGTGGTCTGAGCTTGATCCTGTCCGTAAATCCTACTATTCCTTCATGTGTGGCCACAACGATCGCGAATGGTCCGTTCATGAGGGCAGGTCCGTAGGTAAGGCGGATCGCGTGGTTGAGTTCCTGCTCCTTTTCGGGCATGTTATCGATCTCGTCCCAGAATGGTGGTGCAAGTGCTTTTACCACAATGTCTTCCGGAAGCCCGTGTCTTCTGCCGAGAAGATCGAAAAGGTATGCCACTACTTCGGTATCTGTGAACATACTGCAGGTGTATCCATTGCTTTCAACATAACGTCTGTTCGTGCCGTATGAGGTGATCTCTCCGTTGTGCACTACTGCCCAGTCAAGAAGGTTGAACGGATGCGCTCCCCCCCACCATCCCGGGGTGTTGGTTGGATAACGGTTGTGTGCAAGCCAGATGTATCCTTTGTAGTCCTCAATGCGATAGAAGTTGGCAACATCCTCGGGCCAGCCGGAAGCTTTGAAAACACCCATGTTCTTTCCAGATGAGAATATCAGTGCTCCCTGTATGTTGGAATTTGTTTCCATGACAATGTACTTCATGACATCATCTTCAGGGGTCGAACTTCCTGCCATCAGGTCACTGTAAGGCTTGAAGAAGTATCTCCAGGGGATGTGGCTCCTTTTAAGTCCTTCCTGCTCGTATGTTGGTATGGCTTCCTGGTGTACGATACGGCCCCATTTGTGGAGCATATGATCAAGCTGGGACTTTGGTTCCACAATGTTGTCAAAGAATACATGGATCGCATAGCAGTCCTGGTAATCAGGGTATATGCCATATGCTGCATAGCCTGCACCTTCTCCACTTCCTCTTTCATTCATAAGACTCAGTGCATCGCGAATACTGGATCCATCCATTAGTGCCCTTTTCCTGTCGATCACACCTATAATTCCACACATTTTATCACCTTTTTAAATCTATATGATCAGCATATTGCTGCCAGGGCGGAGGGTGTAAGGGTAAATGCCCTTACAATATACTGAGGTACGTGTCAAGTTCCCATTGATGCACACGTGCCTTGTAAGCATCCCACTCCGCAGTCTTTGCAGCGAGATAATTTTCGAATACATGGTCTCCAAGAGCGTTTCTCACGAATTTGCTCTTGTTCATTTTGTCGATAGCTGCCTTCAGGTTGCCGGGCAGTGACTCGATCCCCATATCCTCTCTTTCTTTTTCACTAAGCTCAAAGATGTTCATCCTGAGTGATTCTCCTGGCTCGATCTTGTTCCTGATACCATCAAGTCCTGCTTCCAGCATAACTGCAAATGCCAGGTATGGGTTACATGACGGGTCAGGGTTCCTGAGTTCCACACGGGTGCCCTTGCCTCTTGCAGCAGGGATGCGGATGAGTGAACTTCTGTTGCTGTCGGACCATGTGATGTATATCGGTGCCTCATAGCCCGGTACGAGGCGTTTGTAAGAGTTTACAACCGGATTTGTGATGGCTGTAAATTCGCCGATGTGGTCAAGCAGACCGCCGATGTAGTATCTGGCGTTCTCCGAAAGACCGTTCTCTGCTTCAGGATCGTAGAACGCATTCTTCCCGTCCTCTGTCATCAGGGACTGGTTTGCGTGCATTCCTGAGCCATTCACTCCGAATAGTGGTTTTGGCATGAATGTCGCATAGTATCCTTTGTGGTATGCAATGGACTTGACCACGTATTTAAATGTCACAACACTGTCTGCTGTGGTCAGTACATCTCCAAACCTGAAGTCGATCTCATGTTGTGAGGGTGCAACTTCATGATGGGAAGCTTCAAGCTTGAATCCCATGTGTTCGAGGGCATAGTCGATTTCCCTGCGAACGTCCTGAGCCCTGTCCAGTGGTGCAAAGTCGAAATATCCGCCATAGTCTGTCAGTTCGGTAGTTGGATTGCCATGCTCGTCCAGTTTGAAAAGGAAGAACTCGAGTTCCGGTCCGACGTTCATGGTGAACCCCATGTCCTTTGCCTGCTCTATACCTCTCTTTAGGATGTATCTTGGATCTCCCTGGAAAGGTGTCCCGTCAGGAAGTTTGACATCACCGATGATGCGTGCCACTGCACCTTCAGATGGTCTCCATGGGAGTATGTTGAAGGTGGTCGGGTCGGGCATGAGCATCATATCCGATTCTTCGATCCTTGTGAAACCTTCGATGGATGAGCCATCGAACATGACACCGTCATTGAAGGCATCTTCCAGGTTCTCTGAAGGGATCGCCCAGCTTTTGATCATTCCCAATGTGTCGGTGAACTGTGTTCTGATGAACTTCACATCACATTCGGTAATTGCTTCCAGAACTTCTTCCTTGGTCTGTATCTTTTTGTCAGAGTTTGTCATATCTGCACTTCCTTTGGGAATACAGAATCTTTCTTCCGTCTTATATTATTTATACATTTTGCTTATTTATATACCTTTAGCCGAAACCTCTGATTTTTATTCTGATCGCTACTACTATTGGCAATAAAAGCACACGTTTGGATCTGTCAAAGTCCCCCAGCTCCCATAAATTTAAACGGTGCCTATTAGTTTTCTCTGCTTGTGTGAATGATCGTGTTACTGGTTATATTCAGAGTATATAAATCTTATAACTGTACTCAAATATAACTATTGCTTTTCACGGTTTTCACTAAAGTGTACAATGGCATCTTTTATAATGTATGAAATTATAACTCATTTTGATGTCTATCAGAAATGAACCGAATGTACTTTCCCGAATGGAAAAGACCGGCTCTGACATTTTAAAATGTATGCATTGTGGTGTCTGCAGCGGTAGCTGTCCCTCGGGAAGGCATACAAGCCTGAATGTCAGAAAGCTCCTGAAGAAGGCACGGAATGATACGGCAGTTCTTTCTGATGATTCCTTGTGGATGTGCACTACCTGTTACAATTGTCAGGAAAGGTGCCCTCGTGGGATAGACATTGTTGATGCTATATTCGAGATACGCACACTTGCTGTTCACGAAGGTATCATTTACCCTGAGCACCGGATGGTGGGTGAATTGCTGCTGGAACACGGGCATGCTGTCCCCATTAACGAAGAGAACAGGGCAAAAAGAGAAGCTCTGGGGCTTGATCCGCTACCACCCACAGTTCACAGTTTCCCTGAAGGGCTGGAAGAGGTTAAGAAATTGCTGGCATCATGTAAGTTCGATGAATTGATGTCCGAAAAATGATGTCTTTAAGTTCTGTGAGGTAAAGATATGGCAAATGTATCACTTTTTCTGGGGTGTGTGATCCCTAATCGTTATCCTGGAATTGAAAAGAGCACGAAGCTCTGCCTTGATAAGCTTGGAGTAGACTGTGTAGACCTGAAAGGCGCATCATGCTGTCCTGCTCCGGGTGTGCTCCGTTCCTTTGACAAAGCCACCTGGCTTGCCCTGGCCGGCAGGAACATTGCATTATCTGAAGAGCTGGATCGCGACCTGTTAACGATCTGCAATGGTTGCTATGGCTCACTTGCTGATGCAAATCATGAGGTCAAGGCAGATGAGCAGCTTAAAAAAGACGTGAACACCCATCTTGGAAAGATCGGAAGGAGCATCAAGGGTAGCCATGATGTCCGTCACATCACTGAATTTTTGTACAAGGAAGTAGGTTCGGAGAAGATCCGTGATATCATTACTCATCCACTGGAGCTGAGAGTTGCTGTGCACTATGGGTGCCATCTGTTGAAACCGTCTAAAGGACGTATTGGTTCAAGTGTAGAGAGGCCATCGTTCTTTGATGAACTTGTGGAAGCTACAGGTGCACAAAGCGTGGAGTATCCTGATAAGATGGAATGCTGCGGGGCCGGTGGAGGTGTACGTTCCGCATTACCTGACGAAGCTCTTGCACTTACTGGTCACAAGTTGTCCATGATCGAATCTGCAGGAGTTGACTGCATCGTGAACGCATGTCCCTTCTGCCATATGCAGCTGGATGTTGGACAGGTGGACCTTAATGAGAAAAATGGTACCTCTCACAATATTCCTGTGCTCCACTACACACAGCTTCTGGGATTAGCTCTTGGTTATTCTGTAGAGGACTTGGGGATCGACCTTAATGCAGTAGTGGACCTTGAATTTCTTGAAAAGATACTGTCAGATTCCTGATATTTAAAGAAAAGAAAATAAAAGAAAATAAAAGAAAATAAAATAAAATAAAAGAAAAGAAAAGAAAAGAAAAGAAAAGAAAAGAAAATGAGTGGCTCAAGAATGGCGGCCTTTCTTTTCAATATTTTTTAATAGCTATACTCTTCTGTGTATGTGATGGTCGCACTACTGTCTGCCGGTACTGTCAACTCAAATTCAATAGTGTTTGAATCTATCTTTGTGTAATGATGTGAATTGGATATCATTTCCCAGTCTCCGCTTAGATGTTCTACTACTGTGATAGTGGCAGCATCTGACTTGTGGTTACGCAACTCTATGTTGTTGGTTACACGGTACATGCGGTCAGATATCTTCTTGTACTCGCTCCTTTTCCTTTCTCCTATGATGTCAAAGGCATATCCTACCGATACACTCATTTTTTCATCAGCAGGTGTGTGGTCAATGGAATCTTCTCCAAGGAACTGGAGTTGATTCTGAGAATCTGCCTTGTAAACCCTGACAACACCTTTTGGCAGGGGTATCCCAAGACCGGTGGCTTCAGAATTGTTCATTGCAAGGGTGACCCTCACCTTGTCTTCCTGCACTCCGTCATACAGGTATTCTTTGGTGACAGGAACATTGTTTGCGGAAAGCAGTGATATCTGTTTTATTTCGTTGTCGTTCAGGTTAGTGTGACGGTCCAGAGTATACATATGGTACTCGAAGAAGGACTCCTCTTCGAACTGTTCCGCTGGACCATCCGTTGCTGCCATATCATAATAGAATCCACTGAATACTGTCCTATCATTTGATGCCCTGTTAATGTCTCCTGCAATGAGCTTGAGGCTTGCGTCATTGAAAGATGTTCCTGCCTTGTTATCGATGGTCACCCACCCATCAATATCGACCATACTGTCATCCGGATTGTTTTTTATGATGTAGTTTGCTTTCCAGCTCATTCCTCCTGTTAGGTAGGATGTCCATATGTCACGATTTCCAGAAACAGGAGAATAGACTTGCCAGACAAGTGTGGGCTTGGTCAGCAAGCCTGCAATGTCGGGGTACTCCACCTTTGCGACCTCTGATAGGGTAACAACTCCATCTCTGGTTCTGAGTATCATGCCGTCCCCATGACTCAGTAAAGTTCCCTGGTATTCATTGCCTTCAGGATCGGTGACTGTGATCTCCCGGTCGATGTATTTGTCAAGGAGTTTGCTGCTGCTGACGAGGTCGTACTCGTAGTTCTGCTCTACCACGAATATGCCAGGTTCATCCGGGGATTCAAGTATCACGGAGGTTGGATCGATCCTGGATGCCACATCGCTGTATTGCACATGATTGTATCCGTTCTTGAGGGTAATGTCCCTCTTTTCTTTGACAAGTGCAAGGTCCTGGTTATAGACTGTGACCTCTGTACTGCCGGTCATCGGGCTTGCTGATGCAAGTTCGAACAGGAGGTCGGATGGATGGGTCTTTGTAACGACCGATGTGTGGGATATGGTCAGAGGATCATCATTTTTGATGGCATTTGGTGCCAGTGCTATCATGCCTGCAATGAATATGGTAGCAAAGATGATAATTAGTAATTTATTTCGATTCATAAGTTGTAATTAAGTTCAACTGTATAAGTAAATATTGCGATGTGTGATTATTTTTGTGAATGGTACATCTTATTGTCTTATAAATCGCTTTTGGAGCTTTAAATATATCAGGATGCAGAGGGGTGTTGGCCATTGAGTTCCTCTTTGGATTCTATTCTTTTGCCATGTCAGTTATCTCCCAAATAACAAGGCAAAGTAGCAACATTATAATTGCAAGAACGATTATGAGGACTATAATTCGACTTAGGAAATTATTTTGATTCATGCTGTGTAACGAATTGCGACAGTATAAATAAAAATCCATGCACAATGTTATTTTTACAAAAGAATCCTTTATTGTCTGGATATTCCTTGGAGTTTCACGACTCTTATGATCCTGGTAATGATCGCAAGATCGAGATTGGGGAATTGAAATCTCAGTTAATAAAAAAAGAGAAAAAAAGAAAACTGGTTTGTTTAAACCAGTTTGTTGATTGGGTGGTTCTCATCCATGATTTCAAGACCGAGTTCTTTTGCGGTCTCAGCAAGGATGATGTCTACGAGTGCGGTTGCAGGGTAGACTGTGTCAGTGTTCTCGATAGGACCGAACAGCTGGAAGTTGGAACCGAGTGTCTGTGGGACAAGGTTTGTTCCGATATCTGCTGGCATGTATACTGCCTTGCGCTGTTCTTTTGTTTCGAACTGCTTCTTGTATTCCTTCATCCAGTCCCATGCGGATGCAAGGTTGTGGTATCCACCGCCAACAGGGAGACCGAAGTGTCCCTTTACAGCGACGACTGCTCTCATGGATGCACCTGCACCTGCTCCGAGTGGAGTTGCAGCTACGTCTACGAGTGGCTTTGTGATTCCACAGTCCTTTGCGATGTCGAGCATACCCATGCTCTGACCTGGTCCACCGGACTCAAGGACTTCGAGCTTTCCTTTGACGGTTGGGTCTGTTGCGTTGAATGCAAGGACGATTGAAGCATCGATGTCACTCTTTCTGATAGCCTCGATCTCATCGTCGTGGATACTACCGTTGATAGAGTTGTAGATAGCCCTGTCAGCTACACCGATCTCTGTTACGTACTCAGCTGCTGCTGCACGTACTTCTCCTGCTGAAGAGTCGATAAGGAATGGTGTCTTATCATCCTCTGCAACGAACCAGTCGATGTACTTCTTGATTGCCTGTGGTGTTTCACCGACGATCTGGTTAACACATGGGTTACCGGTTACGTCAGTCATCTCAAGCATGTGGTTCCAGAGATTGTCTGCTGCTTCCTTGTTGAAAACTCCCTCATCTTCGTCGGTCACGATGTTGTGTCTGTTGTAGAACATTGAACCGATCAGAACTGTTGGGTACTGGCCAGGCTGACCGCCGAACTTGACGCCTCCAACCTCGAATACTTCCTGTTTCTTGTCAAATTTAAACATGTTATTACCTCTTATCAGATGAGTATCGGGGATATTGAAATGTAGATGAGGAACATCAATATACCAGCGACTGCTCCGTATATGATTCCTATGTCTCTTCCTACTTTCTTTCCGATCCTCTGTGCGATCTCACTGTTTACGAATTCGATCTTTTCGTCGATCTCATTGAGCTTCTCAAGAACCTCGTTGAAATCTGCAGGGTCTGTTACAACACTTGCTGTTGCGCTTTTTCCATCGCTCATATTACACCACCTACTTGCCAGATGATCAATGGGAGTATCAGTACCATAAGCACTGCAAATGCGAAACCGACAATGAAACCGGTTGCAGCTGTAGCATTAACTCCGGAGTCGAGCTTCTGGTTCCTTGCAATAAGCTGAGCCCTGTATCGAATTCTTTCGACAACGCTTTCAATGGCGCCCATCTGTGGGCTGATGACCATTGGGACTCCTTGTCCTTCTATTTCTTCTGCCATGTCAATTACCTCCCGAATAACAATAGGCCAAGTAGTGACAGCGTAATTGCAAGACCGATCATGATACCTTCGACCTTACCCGCGTGTACACCTGCGTGGTACTTGTTCCAGTTACCGGCAATGACCATTTCCCTGTCAATGTCAAGGATCCTGTTCCTGATGGTTGCGATCTCAGCTGCCATTGGCTTAAGTCCGCCAGCCTCTTCTTCCTCTTCGCCGCCAGCTTCGCCGACTTCGATGAGCATAGGTTCAGCATCAAAGGCTCCAGGGTCTTTTGCTACACATTCCTTTATCTTTGCAATGATCTGTCCCATATCTTCGGTACCGATCATTTCGATAGGCTCTACCTGTTGCTGGAACCTTTCGACTGCTTCATCGCTCAGGTTCTCAACATATGGAATTGCACCTGTTGCTCCAACAATACGGTTGTCACTGACACCGTTCTTGTGGATCATCATGAATGCTTCACCAGTAATGTGTCCCTTTACTTCAGAACCTGTTACAATGAGGAATCTGATGTTAGGGTTTGAGATAATCTGTGCAACTACTTTTTCCAGACCAAGGTTCTCTGTTTTACATGGACCTGTGATAGCAGCTCCTGCTTCTAATTGAGGTGCTCCTGGCAGGTGTGATCCACAGGTGATGACTGCGACGCAGTTCTTAACGTCCCCTATCTCATATTCACCTTTGAGGGTTGGCCAACCATCTGCTGGTTCTCTTTTATCTGCCATATTAGAATCCTCCGATCAGACTGAGTATGTAAATAGCCAATGCAACCATACCTGAGAAGATCAGACCGACAACAACACCATAGAAAGTGTTACCGTAGAAACCGGCTTTGAGTGCTGTCTGTTCCCTTCCTGGGTATGAGTTCAATAGCTTCCTGTCAGGTGAGAGTGAATTGATCAGATCATCAGCGATCTTGTCAAGTTCATCGATCTGTTCCATGACTGGATCCATTGAGTAACAGATGATGTCTTCACGCTCTTCTGCAAGGACTGATGTAAGTGGGTCCAGTACAAGATGTGCTTCTGGTGCTACGTGTACCATGCTCATTCTAATTCCTCCTCGGATGGCAGGAGACCTGTTCCAAGTACCTTGTATGCGTCCCTGTTAACGAGTTCAACGTATTTCCTGAATGCAACATACCACAGAGCAATACCGATCACGATAGTTGGTATAGCTGATGCATCGGTTGATACAGTTGCGACGATACCTGCAACGATCATTGCGATAGCACCTTTCTCAACACCTGTTGTGAGTGTCCTGTCCTGCTGTTCATCAGGACCAAGGTTTGCATTGAATGGGTGAAGGATCGCCATACCGCCTGCGATGAAGATCACAGCGATGTATCCTGTTGCTACAACGGTTTCCAGTACAGCATCGAACATGAAAGTACCTGTCATTGCGACACTGAGTCCAATGATGGTAAGTGCGCCTGCTCCAGCGATCTCTGTCATGGACTGTTCCATAATAGGAATACCCATTCCAAGTACTCTGTTAGCGAGTGCACCAATAACGAGTCCAATAATGGATGCTGTTATGAATGCGACGATAGGTCCGGCAATGCCACCAACGGCAAGTCCGAACATAGATGCGACAACTCCCATACCAAGTGCCATCATACCAATGGATGGTACACCGGTACCAAGACCGTAGCTTGCTACACGTCTTACTGCTGCACCGCCCCAAACGATCGCACAGATCGCTCCAAGAGCGCCAATAAATGCGAATGCTGGTCCTGCAGCCTGTACAAGGAAGTGTCCTGCGTATGCGGCAATGAGTCCGCCAAGCGCTCCGACAGCGATCAATGTGTTCTGTGGAATACCTCCGGTGGCTTCTCCACCAGCTCCTCCTGCTGACATCTTAGAGACCTCCGATTGTCATTACACCGACAAATGCGCACATCAATGTTGCTACAAAGGATGCGACTACTGCCTTTGGCCATTTCTTGAACTTAGGGTCGTGGAATCCTTCGATGGTTCCTCCAATGTTGTATGAAGGGATAACCGCATTCACGAAGAAGATACCCACTGCGAATATACTTGCGAGTGCTACAAGGTCACTCTGGCTCAGGGTTGTGCTTGTGCTCATAAGTGCGTAGTAGATCATAGCTCCACCAATACCACCAAGAGCTCCACCGATAACACCACTTACGTATGAAACGGTTGGAAGTCCGTGTCCCTCTGTACCCTGGGATACATAGAGGTCCTGCCTGTCCTTTGTGATCGGGTCGTAGTCTACCTTTGCGGATGCTGGTGGTACACCAACTCCATAAACGTATACCCATGTACCGACGATCATTGTTACAGCGATCATGATCATTGCGCCGACTGCGCCGGATGCGACTACCAGTGCAACACTGTCGCTGACGTTCATAACTGCTCCTGCGGTGACAAGTCCGGTAAGACCTGCTCCTGCTGCCAGCTGGACAGTACCGGTACCAATACCAGTTGCCTGTGCCATAGCTGCAGGTGCTCCACCTACAGGCACGAAGTGAACACTCCATGAAATTAACATGCCACCAAGGGTGACCATTACTATGTATGCTATATTCTCTGCGAGAATTCCTGCTATATCTATCATGCAGCGACCTCCTCGTCTTCCTTGTAAGGTCCGTATGCCTCACGTGCTGCTACTTCGATCCTTCTGTTCCAGATGATCATAAGTAATACAAGAACTGCTCCTGCTACAACTGAAAGCCATCCCATTGTGATGCTCATTGCAGGGTCAAAAACAACTGTGATCCAACCGCTTAAGAAAACGGTCATACCGAATGCGAGACCAGTTACTGGTCCTCCGAACTTTGCACAGAACCATGAATTGTCGATACCGTTACGAAGTCCTGATTCTGCTTTCCTTACAATGTTACCGGAGTTTGCAGCGTTAAGACCTGATCCGAACTCGACGTTCTGGAATTCACGTTCTGCACCATAGTGAACATCACCAGTTGATGAACCGATAGCTCCGACGGTGATTCCCCAAATGAATGCAATGAGTGCAAGTGGGAATGGGTGTCCGAGAACAGCTACCATAATGTATGATACAACAAGGATACAGAATGTTGTAATGAATGCATATCCCATGATCACCGGCGTGTGTGATCGGATAATATCAAGATATATTGGTTGTCTGAAACGTTTCTGACTTGCAGTACGTCCCATGTAAGACGTAATAGAATATGTTCCATGTACTGCTGTAGCAATGAGCGCACCAACAGCGATAGCAAAGACCACGGACAGACCAGCGGTCATCAATACAGATGCCACGGTTCCGCCAATAGCACAGATCAATGCATTCGATGGTGGTTCACCGGAAATTGCCTTATTATAGATCCTGTGTGGGTACATCATCTGGGGTGCTAATTGCACTTGTGAATTTGGGTTACTCTGAGATCCGACATCAGATTCAAGATCCTCAGTTGTGCCAGCAATAGTTGCGGCAGCACCCATAAGTGCTAAAACACCCATGCCCATGAGTGGTTCCATTTATTTATCCTCCTTCCTAGTTCTAAATCGATATGTATAAGTGCGAAATTCTGCACGTCCTTCGATAATTCAGCCATGTATATAATTATGGCATAGACTAACGTAAGATGGTGTGGATTATCTGAAATCCTTCATAAACCTTTCGGAACTTTCCTGAAAAAAGAAGTTGCTGACAGGTGGATAATTTCATCCACGTCTGTCAAATCTCATTATGTAAATGTCAGGCCTTGGCTGCTTCCCACTTCCTCTTCCAAAGTCCATGTAGCAGCTGTTGCAAAGCACGCGTGCATTGATCGAAGCAATCTCTGCTGTACCTGGTATCATGCGTGCAAAAAGAAAAGACGGTTCAATATCAAGTGAGGTCACAGTATCTGTAAGGTGCTTAATTATGTGCTCCTCGAAAACTTCCAGGTCATCCAGTTGCAGTCCTCTTGTGTTGATAGTGACCCCTCCGCATCCGCAGGGGAGTGCGAAAGCATCCATCTCTATAAGGAACACAGGCACTCCTAAAAGTTCCCGCAGGTTGTTTTCCAGGGATGTGCGCGCTTTCAGCAATTCTTGTGTCATGCTCATATTCTATCTCCTATTGATCCCAGTGGAATTTTCCGGATATCTTCTCCACTTCCGGAATATGTGTGTATGACCTTTTCAGCAAGTCGCTTGCAATAGCCGCATTTGTGGCATACCTTATCACATTTTTTCCATTGCTCGATGGCACCATCCAGTTCCCTGTTTGGTATATAAAATGTGTCTTTGAGATCCTTTATGCTGTCCAGCAGGTCCATTAGGTTACCCTCATATCTTTCATTTGCGTAGGCTTCCACATCATTGAGGATCCAGTTAACGAAATGAGTGCGCCCTCCGATCTTGAAGGTGTCAGTGATATGTTTGTATTCTTTGAGGTCCTCAGGCCTGATCCATGGTGATTTAATGATCTGCTGTGGGTCCTTTATTCTCAGGGAAAGGCACTTGTAGTAATAATAATCGTCAAGGACGTTCGGCTTAGGTCCGGGTCCGTTGGCATGTGAAAAGAAATTGAAGTGAGCGTACCTGAAAGGGCACTGGTAAAGGCATGCTTCGTTGACGAGCAGCTTAAGCTTGCACGAGACTGTATCCTTTATAGCTTCCAGCTTGTCGAAATGCCTGTTCACCGCAGGGTCCACTACAATGGTCGTGGCTCCCAACTGCTCATAGAACTCTGCCTTTTGCGGCGTGTCCACGAATGAAAGTACTGAGACCACTACATCCATGTCATAATCCTTTGCCAGCATTTCCACAAGGTATGGGTCGGCAACGGTTATGGAGTCGATCCCGATGCTGTTCAACTTATCAAAATACCAGTCTATGGCGCGGTAACCTTCAGGGGTAAGGTGCTGTCCGCCCATACAGGAACTGTTCAGCACGATCTCCATTTTGACGCCTTTTGAATGTGCGTACTCGGTCTGCTGCGCTATCTCGTCGAGTTTCGGGGCACTAAGGTTCGTCCTGCCGGTCCCGACATATTCGGGGGATCCAGCCATGTATACTGCGTATATGTTATCAGAACCCGCTAAAAGCTCCTCAAGTCCTTCAAAATGACCGATGTGTGGTACATACAGCTTCATTGGAACTTTCTTATCGGGTGACTTTAGATAAGGATTTTGGTTTGTTCGTCCCGGACCAAAATAGTTATTAAAATCTATTTTAGTCCTAGTTAATATGATGATAGGTGCATCTTCTTTTGCAGGTGAGCTAAGGGAACTGGATGATCATGTACAGTCAGTTGAGCTTTATATGCCAAAACTTGGTGTCTATGAAGGCTCTGCACTCCAAAAGGACAGACTGGACAAGGTTCTGGATGAGCTTTCAACATGTGACCTGCAGACCTCCATGCATGCGCACTACTTTGCGGATGTCCCCACTTATCCTAAGGAACTTGTTGTGGATACTGCTTCAATGGAAAAAGCACACTTCTCTTTGATGGAGGAATGTATAGGAATTGCAGGAATGCTTGGCACAAAAGCTGTGGTACTTCATCCCGGAAGGGTCGGTGATGACAGGGGAATATCACTGGGCAGGATGATCTCCAATCTCAGGCAGCTTTCCGCATTTGCATCAGAGAACAACGTAATGCTCGGACTTGAGAACAAGGAAGCGACCGATCCCGGGAACCTTTGTTGTGAGGCAGAAGAACTGTTAAAGGTGGTAGATGCGGTGGATTCTCCAAACCTCGGTGTGACATTTGACGTAGGGCACGCAAATCTGACCTGCGGCGGTGATCCTGAAAAACTGGCTGATTTTGTGAAGACCATCTCGGAACACGTGGTACATGTACACTTACACGATAACTACGGTTTCTGGACCTCCAATTATGATGGCGATGAACATATGGCACCTGGAAGTGGCAATATTGATTATTCTGTCCTCGAAGGTCTCAAAAATTATAATGGAATATTCAATCTGGAAGTATTTTCTCTGGATGATGTTCTTGCCGGTAAAAAAGTGATAGGTAAGTACGTGATGCCATAAAAGTTAGTTAAAGTTCTGATCTTTAAAAACTGGTTTAAATAATTGTTTTAAATTAGGGTTATTTCACAATAACTCCTGTTTTAGAACTTTACATCTTGTAATCAGGTGGTACTACAAGAACAAGGATATCGGACATCTGAAGAACTTTCTGTGTGACAGATCCCATTATCTTCTTGATGCCGGTCTGCCCCCGTGTCCCGATGATTATCCTGTCAACGCTATGCAGACGGGCAGTTTTCACGATCTTTTCCGGTGCATTCCCATCCACGATCTCTGCATGGAGCTTTGATGCTTCACATCCCATCGAGACCAGCTCCTCTTTTATGGAACTGATCACCTGTTCTGCACCGGTTTCACGCCAGGTCTTCCTTCCAAGCCCTTTATCTTCTACCACATGGACTATTACTATCTCTGCATTATGTTTCGTTGCGATCCTGCCCGCAACTTTTGCTGCGTTCCTTGAGTATGTGGAACCGTCCGTGGGTAGTAATAGTTTCATACAATTTTGGGTTAGCATTAAACGTATTTAAGTTATTGGATTTTGTTCCATGCTATTTTGTTCCCGGGGTTCCGTTAAAGGGCAATTCTATCCGAATCAAAATCAATCAAAAAAGTGTAAAGAGAATGAATGTTTCATCCTCTCTGTACCGTATTTGTGTGAGCGATTACAATATCATCCATTTCCATAACGACATTTCCACCTGAAACTGTGTAAGGTATGCTCTCTTTTGGATAATCGACACAAGCTCCCTGTATCCCTTGCCCTGTTTCCGCATCAAAGGTCGTCCGGCAGGCATCACAAACAAGAATGTCCCTGTCAAGGCTAAAACCAATTGATCCGCAGGGAGGGCAAACATTAGATCGGACAATGATATCGTCTCCAAGCATGTATGCCATTACTGCTATCTCTCCGGCTGGTGTTGTCACTTTGAAATGCGTATTTATGCTCTTGTTGATGGTCTGAACAGGGATCGTAACCGTATTGTCGATCACCTGTGGTTCTATCCATGTCGCAGTAACGGGAATGGCCGATGCTGTTGTCTGTGCATCATTATCAAGACACCCGGCGCCAAATACAACTGCAACTGTAACTAATATTATAAATCCTGCTAATTTAGAATTCATTCAGATCACTCCTTTATTTTTCCGTCCTGTAAGTTGATGATCCTGTCTGACATTGCAGCAAGATCGTGATTATGTGTTATCATAACAACTGTCATTTCACTTCTCAGGGACCTTAGAAGCGAAATGATCATCTCTCCTGTTTCTTTATCCAGTGCCCCCGTAGGTTCATCCGCAAGGAGTATCTTGGGTCCCATTACCAGTGCCCTGGCGATTGCAACTCTTTGTTGTTCTCCGCCGCTAAGCTCGGATGGCTTATGGTCATGCCTGTGAGAAAGGTTCACTCTCTCAAGAGCCTCTTTGATCCTGTTTTGTTCCTTCTCTCCTGCAAAAACAAGAGGCAATGCAACGTTCTCGTATGCTGTGAGGGACTGGATCAGGTGGAATTGCTGAAAAACAAAACCAACCGTCTTTCGCCTGTGATCTACCAGTTCTTTCTGAGATTTGCGGGTAACATCCACTCCATCGATCAGTATGCTGCCACCGGTAGGCCTGTCAAGCATGCCTATCAGGTTCATAAGTGTGGTTTTTCCTGATCCGGACTGTCCCATTACAGACACAAATTCTCCACTCTTGATGTCCATGTCAATATTGTGCAATACTTCGACATCACTGGAACCGATCCTATAGCTCTTTTTGAGCCCCTTTACCTGAATACTTCCGTCAGACACTTCTCAACACCTCTGCAGGATCTATTTTCAGTGCACGTTTTGCAGGTAGGATGGATGCAACAAGTCCTACCGCTACAGATATTCCTGTAACCAGGGGAAGCAGCACCCACATAGGGGATGGTTCCGCAAAATTCAATAACGGAGCAATTGAGTAGGATAGCAGAGTTCCGGAACTAAAACCAATACCGCCCCCGATCATCCCGATCACTGCTCCTTCAATGAAAAGCATTGTTATGACCTGGCGGTCATTTGCCCCAATGGCACGCATGATCCCTATCTCCCTGATCTTCTCGTTTACGGATGCAAGCATGGTCGAAGCGACAGTAAGTGTGCTTACAAGCAGTGTTATAAATGAAACAGCCATTGCGGAAGTCCGGGTATGTTCGATCATAGCCATCTCGCTTTGCACGATCTGGCTCATCGCCCTTGCCTCCACGCCCGGCAGTATTTCTTCTATCTGACGGCTCATTTCTGAAACAGGGCAGTCATTACATAGGGCACGGATCTCGATACTGCTGACTTTGCCTTCCTTGTCAAAAAGTTTTTGCGAAAGCAAAAGTGGCATTACAATGTAGCCATCTTCTTCCCCGCCTGTACTCTCAATAATGCCTTTTACTTCAAGGTCCATAATGATGCCATTTTTTTCAAGTACGAGTGTCGATCCGGTAGTAAGTCCAAGCGGAGTTGCGATATCCTTTCCCAGTAGAACTTGCATACCTTCGGGGTCAGAAAGCCATTCCCCGTTTATGTTCCACCATGATTTGAGTATCTTCTCTTGCTCCAGATCCACTCCCATCACAATGATATTTCCCTCTCCTGATTCTGCAACACCATAAAGTCGCGGTGCCACTACGGCAAGATTGGCATTGTTCTCAATATCGTATATTCTGGTAATCTCGGATTGTTCAATATAATTTTCACCAGTTGATATCGATCCCATGGATGTTGATCCGGCTATCAGGGGAATTGATTCGGTTTGAGGTCTTACTATAATATTTGCACCAAAGTTGGCTGATTCCTCATAAAGACTGTCAGTTGCAGCGGAAAATGTCGTAACAACAGCTACAATAGCAGATGTGGCAACGATCACACCCAGTATGGCTATTGCAAGTTTGTTCTTCCGTCTGAAAATATCTTTCAGGACTACAGAATATAAACGCATAAAGGCGTAAGTAAATAAAAACTACATCAATACATCTCATGAGGCAAATATGTCCTCTAGCAAAAGCAGGCTTGCTTTTTTAAGAATCTTGTATCGGTCTTAAGCAATTGTATTCAAATAAAATACTGCAAACATTGCAAATTATTTCACATGCAGCCATTTATCCTCCATTTTTGTGCTAAAGATAAACCACCATAAGAAAGTATTTATCTGGTTGCAATACATTTATGTCATTGGTCATTGAGGGAATGAAATGAACAAATATGAGAAATTCACAAAACTGGAAAACAAGAGTTACTCGGATGTGACACGCTTCCTGAAACAGACAACTCATCTTACTGCACGTGAATGGATCATTGCCCGTTTATGCGCAGACTTCAAGAATCTCTCAAACCGTTCCGAAATGACCTGGATCGGTCAGAACCTGCCGGATCTGGTCCCATTCGTAGATGAACCGTACACTAGACAGGAAGTCTCTAATGCCCATGCTGCTTTCAAGCATAAGGTCCAGCGCAGTGGAACAACTTTCTTCTATGCCTATTATGCCGGACTTATCAGCAAAGAGGAAATGATCCTGATCATCCATAAGATCGTGGCAGATCTCCAAAAACTGATCGAGACCGAGAATGGGGAAGTGTCCGATGAGCATATGACCGATGTGCAAATGCTGGTGGCAGAAGCGTTACATAGGATCAATGAATCTCTTGACCTGGATTGATAGGATGTCCTCTATTCTTTGGAGATTGGTTTATCCCTTTAAATAATAGCTCTTACTCAAACCCATTAGTATTTATGCTATGAATCTCTCTATGTTCTTCGTTACAACCGCTCCCATCAGACTTAGTTTCATTGATTTCTGATCAATTCCTCATCGATGGGAGCACTTCCTTTTTAAATTACAAATTTTATAAGTTTTACATATTTTTCAAATCAAAAAATATCTGTCACTAATTAATAGGTTGAAGATGGTGATTCTGTTCGAAGGTCTATGGCTCTACAAATAACAAATTATCTATTTAACTAACACAAGTTACTCAAAAACATTAATATTTATACTATAATGCATTTCTATGTGTAGTTCTATGTGTTGTCTTCCAACCGCTCCCATCAGACTTCCTTTAGTTCTGATTTCCAAACCCATTTTCATCACCGATGGGAGCAACTCCTTTCTTGAAGGCAATTCTCTTTTTTATGCACTTATAAAGACCTGGGCGTAAAAAAGACGACAATGTATTTATCGAGAGACCCTTTTTACTATATCGATACAATGAGTTTCAGAGATTTTATCGATCATCTAAGGGCAAGCGACAGGCTTGTTGAGGTCACAGATCCTGTTTCGAAGGTCTTCGAAGCACCAAGACTTGCAAAGAAGAGCAATGGGCCGATACTTTTTCATGACATTGACGGGCAGAAATCGATCATGAACCTTCTTGGTTCAAGGGACGAGCTTGCTGACATGTTCGGTGTGCCAAAGGATGGTATCATCCAGAGGCTTTCTGAAGTTCGTCCGGATGGGGAAGTTAAGATCGTCGACTCATCCCCGACACAGGAGGTCATAACTGATGAGGTTGACCTTACAAAACTGCCTCTTATGACACATTTTGAAAAGGACGGCGGACCTTACATCACTGCAGGTGTTGTTGTTTCTGAGTACGACGGGATGATGAATGCATCTATCCACAGGCTCATGGTCGTTGGAAAGGACAAACTGGCTGCACGCCTTGTTCCTCCGCGTCATAGCTTTGTCCTGCACAAGAAGGCATGCGAGAACAACGAACCGCTGCCAGTGGCAATAGTACTTGGTGCAGATCCTGTCATTACTTTTGCGTCCACCACCCGTGTGCCTGCCGGAAAGGAATTCGAATATGCAGCAGCTCTTCGCGGTGCTCCTGTGGAACTGTTCGAATGTGAGAACGGCGTCAAAGTGCCACATGCAGAGATAATACTCGAAGGCTACGTCGATCCTGTGGAAAGAGTGGATGAAGGTCCTTTCGTGGACATTACAGGAACATACGACCTTGTGCGCAAGGAGCCGGTGATCCACATCACAAAGATCATGCACAGGCGTGACCCTATCTATCACGGCATCCTGCCTGCAGGGCCGGAACACCTTCTCATGATGGGCGTGCCTTACGAGCCAAAGATCTACAATGCTGTTTCAGAAGTAACTACTGTAAAGAACGTCGTGCTCACCGAAGGTGGCTGCTGCTACCTGCATGCTGTTGTGCAGATCGAGAAGCAGACCGAAGGTGATGCCAAAAATGCTATTATGGCGGCATTTGCAGCGCACACAAGTCTCAAGCATGTTGTAATTGTGGACGAGGATATTGACATCTTCGATATGCAGGATGTGGAATTTGCCATTGCGACACGCGTGAAAGGGGATTCTGATATGATGATCATCCCGAACGTTCGCGGCAGTTCACTTGACCCGAGAGGTGCACCTGACGGTACGACCACCAAGGTCGGTATCGATGCCACTAAAGTGCTTGCAGAAAAAGAGAACTTTGAACGTGCCAAGATGCCTGAATAAATCTTAAACTAAGCGGAAAATAACATGCATCTTACAAAAGAAGAAGAGAGGACCCTGAACGGCGAGGACGGGGAAACCCTGCAGAAAGCAATGGAGATCCTCGTCGCACTTGGTGACATCTATGGTGCGGACACTTTGATCCCTGTCAAGAGCGCACAGATAGCAGGAGTTTCCTACAAGACCATAGGGGATGCAGGACTTGAATGGATCTCTGACCTCAATGGCAAGGTGAAAGTACCTTCCATCCTGAATCCGGCGGGCATGGACATGCAGCGCTGGAAGGATATGGGCATCGAGCCGGATTTTGCCGAGAAGCAGGTAGAGGTCATCAAGGCATACGAGAGCCTTGGTATCCGTTCTATGTGCACATGCACTCCATATTATCTTGAGGGCTTTTCAGCTACTTATGGTGACCATTTGGCATGGAGTGAATCATCTGCTGTTTCCTATGCAAATTCAGTGATAGGAGCACGCACAAACCGTGAAGGCGGTCCTTCCGCACTTTCAGCGGCACTTGTGGGCAAGACTGCGAACTATGGATATCATCTTGATGAGAATCGTGTTCCTACAGTTTCCGTGACCGTGGAATGTGAACTATCAGGTTCTGATTACGGTGCACTGGGATATCTTGCAGGAAAATATGTGGGTAACAGGGTTCCTATTTTCTACATGGCCTCAACCCCTACATCTGACAACCTTAAAGCACTGGGTGCAGCAATGGCAGCATCAGGGGCAGTCGCATTGTATCACGTTGAGGACATAACTCCTGAAGCACAAAAGGTAAGTTTTGCAAACCCCGAAGATAGGATCATTATCGAACGCAGCCAGATAGATGAGGTCTACGAAGAAGTCATCGGAGGTACTGATGATCTGGAGTGCGATATTGCGGCAGTTGGCTGCCCGCATTGTTCAGCAGATGAGCTGGAGAATATTGCCCGGCTTCTGGAAGGAAAAGGAATTGACAAGGAACTGTGGGTATGTACTTCAAGGGAAGTTGCCGAGAAGAACGCTGAACTTGTTAAGCAGATCGAGCAGAGTGGGGCAAAAGTGCTCTGCGACACATGTATGGTCGTGTCTCCTGCTACGGAAGGTCATAATTGTATGATGGTGAACTCAGGAAAAGCACTTGCATATGTTCCTGGAATGTGCAAGGTTGCCGCAAAGATCGGCAGTCTTGAAGAATGTATCAAAAAGGTAGGTGGTGACAATTAAGATCAAATGTCGTACTATCGCAAGGGGTGTTGCAGAAGGTGAAGTCCTCCTATCGACCGATGCACTCTCATTTTTAGGCAATGTGGATCCAAAGACCGGCGTGGTTGTTGACCCTTCTCATGCCATTTACGGGCAGTGCATCAAGGATAAGATCCTGGTGTTCCCTCATGGGAAAGGCTCTACTGTTGGTTCCTATGTTATTTACCAGCTGAAAAAGAACAATGTTGCTCCGGCAGGCATGATCAACATCGATTCCGAGCCCATAGTGGCAGTTGGTGCCATTATTTCGGATATCCCTCTGGTTGACAGACTTGAAGAGGACCCTTACGAGGTTCTTTCTGATGGCGATCATGTAAAGGTCGACAGCAGCAACGGATATATCGAGATCCCTGAAAAATGAGATCATTAGTGTGACATAATGGCAAAGAAAGACTCTAATTCCGGACATCTGGACGATCAGCAAATAGAAGCTTTGGTCATGAACCTCTATGGTGATGTCCATCCTTTTTTTAAGGTATATGAAGTTGGATATGTTGATGGGGACATATACTTCTATGGCGTTCCAACCACGGATAAGCAAACCATTACCCATAGCTTATGGGGCAAGTTTGGAGCAAAAGGATATCGCTTTGCTCTGGTGTCCGAGCTTGGTGAGGATGTGCTGATCGCATCTCCTATTCATGAAGTTCCCGAACGTATCTGGGTCAATGTGGTGCTGGCAATAGCTACTGTATTTACAACCATGTTCGCCGGTGCAGCAATGTTCGGTGTGGATATATTCAGCGAACCTTCAGGTTTCATAAAAGGCCTGCCTTTTACCCTCGCAATAATGTTCGTGTTGGGGTCTCATGAGATGGGGCACTACATGGCTGCAAAGATGCATGGTATGCGAACCTCACTTCCGTATTTCATTCCTTTTCCCACTTTTATCGGAACCATGGGTGCCGTTATAAAGCACAGAGGTATCATCCCTAACCGCAGAGCATTGTTCGATGTAGCAGTTGCAGGTCCGCTTGTAGGTATTGTGGCATCTGTGATCGTGACCTTCATAGGTCTTTCACTGCCGCCGGTGGAGTTTCCTTCTGATCCCGGGATGATCATGATCGATATTCAGACTCCGATACTTTTTGATGCGATAACCCGGGTCATGGGCAGTACTTCAGAAATGATGCATCCGGTTGCATTTGCAGGATGGGTGGGTATGCTGGTAACTGTGCTTAACCTGTTACCATCAGGACAGCTTGATGGTGGTCATATCATGCGCGCCATGCTGGGTGAGCGTGCCAGGAAAGTATCTCTCATGATGCCGATGGTATTGGGCGCTCTTGCATTGTATGTGATCTTCGTTCTTGAGCAAAATGGAGGTATCTGGTTGTTCTGGTCATTCTTCCTTCTGCTCTTTGCAATGGCTGGTCATCCAAAACCCTTAAATGATGAAATAATACTTGACAACAAAAGGATGGCACTTGGAGTTCTCACTTTTATACTGGGGATCCTGTGTTTCACATTGGTGCCGTTAACTCTAGTTATGAATTGAGGTGAGATGTATGGATATTTGTTTTAGGTGGATGCAGAAGAACACTTACAGCCTTGCATCACTTTTACCTCTTGTTCCAGGGAACATGGTTGTGAAACAACCTCATGATGGCATCATGATATACAGCTTTGCCACAAAACAGAAAGAAGATATCTTTGCAGAGGTCGACGATTCTTCCACCGATTCCATTTACATTGCAGGAGGTCCTCATCCATCTGGTTCTGTGGAGGATACCCTTGAGCATTTCGATTATGTTGTTATCGGTGAAGGAGAGGAAACGCTTCCGGAACTTGTAAGGACACTTCTCAGCGGAAATAGTCCTTCTGATGTAAAGGGGATCGCATATCGGAAGAACGGTAACGTGGTGTATACTGAAAAACGTGAACCTGTTAACCTTGATGCTTATCCATGTTTTGACCCGGAAGGCATACGTGCTCCTATCGAGATCAGCAGGGGATGCCCCTGGAAATGCAAATACTGCCAGACGCCCCGTTTATTTGGCAACCGAATGAGGCATAGGAGTATTGATTCCATATTGAAGTTCGCAAAACACTACAGTGACCTGCGTTTTACTTCATCGAATGCTTTTGCTTATGGAGGTGATGGAGTCCATCCGCGTTTTGATAAGGTGGAGAAACTTCTGTCACAGCTACATTCAATGGAAGATAAAAATATATATTTCGGTACCTTTCCCTCTGAGATCCGACCGGAATTCACAACTCATGAAGGTCTGGACCTGATAGACAAATACTGCACCAACAGAACGATCAGCATGGGTGCACAATCCGGAAGTGACAGGATATTGAAAGAAATGCTCCGCGGTCATACTTCCGATGATGTCACGGTTGCAATTGAACGCTGCTTTGAGCATGAAATAATCCCGATCGTGGATTTCATCTTTGGTTTCCCGGATGAGCGTGAAGAGGATCAGCAAAGCACACTTGAACAGATCAAATGGATATGCCGCAAAGGTGGAAAAGTAAGGGCACATTACCTGACCCCGCTGCCATCAACTCCTTATGAGAACATAGTTCCGTCGCCCATCAGTGACCCGGTTCACAAGGTCTTGGGAAGAATGGCAAGGGACGGCAAGCTCAACGGCAACTGGGATAAATGAAGTTATTCAGTCATCAACGGATGCTCGTGAAAGTTCGAGTTCGTCCTTGTAATATACGTAAACTTCGATCTCTTCGCCTTTGGAAAAAGAACGCATCTTCCTGTCATAGATCGATTTTACGTGGCGAAGCCCGTTCTTTTTGAAGTGATCCCTGACCTTCCCGAGGAACCTTATCTGCTGGCGAAGGTATGCTTCCTCATAAGCCTTTGTGTCTGCAGCTATTTTTTCAGCTTCACTGTCCGATATTTCGGAGTGGTAGCACCCGTGCTCGTTAAGTCCGGATATCTGTCTCCAGTCAAGGTTTCCTTCATCATCCGTTTCCCTGTGGAGCATGTAAGGGTAAAGCCGACAGATGGTGAGCCTTCTGTCATACATGGTACATCTTTTGTTCTCAAGCATGACACAACTTCCATCCTCCTTTGTTCTTAGTGCATAACCTGAAACATAGAATCGCCCGTTCTGGTCGCAGAACTCGTAATAAGGTGCAGGTTTGATAAGGTTTGGATCAATGCTTTTAATGAACTCTGTATCTTTGTCGAGCAGGAACACATGGTCGTTGAACTCTTTGGTACAGCACTTGGCACACATGTCGCATTCAAACCCCACTTCCTTGATGATGTCGATCAGTTTCTCATCAGGATATGCAAGCATTTCCTCAAGTTCCTTCTTTGTATCCTCGATCTGTTCGTCTATAGAATTAACTTCCATCACCTTTTATCGTTCTTTATGCGATATCCTGTTTCAACATTAAGATACCCGATATTAAGATACTTTGCCAATAAAATACTATCTCAACTTCAAAGCCTGACTTCAGTTTATCTCTTTTTCATCCTTCCTTCTTTATATCTATCCGGGAGTCAGTATGATGCTATATTGGTCCCGGGGTTGGGGACTGGCCATGTTCAATCCTGTTTGCTCTTGAAATGATCTGCGATCTTCTCAGCAAGTCCTCTGCTGATACCTTCCACTTCCGCAAGTTCCTCTATAGAAGCGCGCCCAATCTTATCGATGGACCCGAAATTGTTCAGAAGGGCTTTCTTTCTGGATGAGCCGATTCCTGGTATTGAATCCAGTTCAGAATGGGACAACCTTGCAGTACGTCTTCTTCGATGTGAAGAGACTGCAAAGCGATGTGATTCATCCCTCACCTGCATGAGCATCCTGAGCGCATCGGATGTATGTGGAAGTATGACAACCTCGTCCTGTCCTTCCTTCGGGACGATGATATGCTCGAACCGTTTTGCCAGACCGACCAGGGGAATGTCAAGTCCCAGTTCCTTAAGTGATCCCATTGCAGCACCGACCTGTCCCGGGCCACCGTCGATGAGTATCAGGTCAGGCATTTTGTTATCCTCAGTTTTCTGTTTTTTGTACCGGCGCTTGACCACTTCTGCCATCATGGCAAAGTCATCGATGCCTTTTACGGTCTTGATATTGAAATGCCTGTACTTGTCCTTTGCAGGCATTCCGTTGTTGAAAACCACGAGTGATCCTACGGCATCAGTCCCTGATATGTTGGAGATGTCAAAGCCCTCTATTTGTACCGGCAGGGTAGGGAGTGAGAGCTCATCACGAAGTTGTACCAGTGCCTGTAGTGCAGTCTCCTGGTCACTTTTCTTTATATGCGATTGTTCCATTGTCATGACCGCATTCCTTGCAGCCATGTCAAGTAGCTTTTTCTTATCTCCTCTTGCAGGCACCTGTATGCTGACACTTCTGGATGCTTTTTCAGACAGCCATTTTGTGATAAGTTCCTTTTCAGGTATCTGGTACTGCACAAGGATCTCCGGAGGAACCGGTGCATCCTGATAATATTGCTTGATGAACTCCGCGACAATTTTGGTGATATCTCCTGCTGCATCTCCCCATGAAAGTGAAAAATCGGCCTTGCCTACCATGTTCCCGTCACGGATATAGAATATCTGCACGAAAATTGTTTCCTCATCGGCTGCCGTGGCTATGAGGTCACTGTCATCGTTCCCTGCTGTGGCTGTTTGCTGCTCGGACAGGCTTTTGAGGGCTGCGATCTGGTCACGCACCGCAGCAGCAGCTTCGAACTCCTGTGCTTTTGCATGCTCCTGCATTTTTTCCTGTAGGGAACTGATGATTCCTGCGGTGTCACCTTTGAAGAACTTCACAGCTTCCATGACGTTCTTACGATATTCTTCTTTGGAAATGGAACCGTTGCAGGGCGCGTAACAGCGGTCGATGTGATAATTGAGGCATGGTCGTGTTCTCTTCCCGTCGACCTTCCGGTTGCAACTTTTGATCCTGAATACCTGCGATATCATGTCAAGTGTACGGCGTACAGGCTTGACGTTGGTATAGGGTCCGAAATAAAGGGCTCCGTCCATGAGCCTCTTGCGTGTTATGAATATTCTCGGGAACTTCTTATTGACCGTGACCTTCACGTAAGGATATCGTTTGTCATCCTTCAGGTCGATGTTGTAATGGGGCCTGTTCTTCTTTACAAGATTTGCCTCAAGTATCAGTGCCCCTACCTCAGAATCCGTAACAATGTAGTCGATGTCCTCGATCTTCCTGACCATTGCCTTGGTCTTTGAAGAATGGTTCTTTCCGGACTGGAAGTATTGGCTGACCCTCTTCTTCAGGGATTTTGCCTTTCCTATGTAAATAATGTTGTCGGAGCCATCTTTCATCAGGTAGACGCCCGGCAGGTCAGGGATATTGGATATGTCCGGCTTCATTATATTCTGTCATCCTCTTTATATTGAAGGAAAAGAACGACGCTTTGTCTCATTTTCCGAGGGTCTTCTCGAATGTCCTTTCGCTGAACTGCGTGTATGTTTTATTGATGATAGTTTCCAGGTTGACGATATCTTCCCGGTTGTATTCAAGAAGAAGGTCCAGCGATTCCTCATTTCCGCGCTCGTACTCGTGCCAGAGCCGGACTGCATCGAACCCGGTAATGTCGACCGTATCATCAGTTCTCTGTATCCCCAGCTTTTTCTCGATGGCCTTAAGCCCTCCCGTGAGTCCAATGCGACGCAGAGGGTACATAAGGTCCACATGGAGCTGGTTGAAATTTATTTCCGGGAATTCGTGCTTGATGAACGGCAGGTCGAAGCGTGCCCCGTTGAAGGATACCAGAAGCTCGTATTTTTCCAGCTCTTCTACGATGTCATCAAGGTCAATTCCTTTGACATACGTTTTTGCATCTTTCCCGTCGTAGATCCCTACAACAGTAATGCAGGAACTATTAGCAGAGAGGCCGGTGGTCTCAATATCTACATAAGCGACAGAATCCGAGAAATGCTCAAATGCTCTCCAGTGTTCTGCACCCGGGAGGCAGTTGGCGAAGTATTCGAAATCTCTCATTGCAAGGTGATCTTTGGATTCGATAATCCCTTTTTCGATCCTTTCTTTCCTCGTTGCAGGTATTGAAATGCAGTCCTGGTGTTCCAGGTATTCGTCCCACTGGCAGTGCCCGCTCTCCCATATCCGTTTTTCAATTGTTTTCCCTATGCCGGGAATATGTATGTAGGTGCTTGTAAGCATGTTTTTTTGCCCCTCTGGACTTTTCAGCTATACTTCTATTTAATGATGGTGCGTTATGATATGTTGGATGATATGTTGTTAATGTAAGGTATTTGGAAGCCTTTAAGGCACATCAATACGCATTTTATATATATTATCAACATGTAAATCATATTTATAATTTTAATAGATCAAGACAACAGGGGCTATCATGCGCGCAGATATAACATCACTGTTTGGATTAAATGTGTATACGAATCAGGGTACGTATGTGGGAAAAGTGAACGATCTCGTTTTTGATGTGGATGAGAGGGTCGTTTCAGGCCTTGCTCTTTCAGACATCAACCGTGATATCTTTGATGTTGCGACCAGGGGGGTCATCCTTCCATATAGATGGGTTGTAACTACCGGGGACATTGTCCTCATACGTGATATCGTTAAAAGGTTCAAGAAACCTGCAAAAGAGGAAGAAAAAGAAGACTGATCCTTCTCATGAAACAGCGGGAGATCTATTCAGATCTGCGCTGCATTGCTCCTGTGATCATACGCGTTGATGGCAGGACGTTCAAAAATACGCTTTCACGGCTTGGTTGCGAAAAGCCGTATGATGAAAGGTTTGCATCTGCTATGGCGGATTCTCTGGAACTTTTCTTCAAAAAAAGCGGAATGAATGCAGCGCTAGCATATACTTTTTCTGACGAGGCGAGCATTCTTTTCTTTGACCTGCCCTTTGATGGCCGGGTCGAGAAACTTGATTCTGTGGTCGCCAGCTACCTTAGCAGTGCTTTTACTATTAAGATGGGTCTCGATGAGCCTGTGTCCTTTGATTCAAGGATCATCCCTATCGAAAAAGGTCAGGTTCCTGAGTATCTGGTCTGGCGCCAGAACGAGGCCTGGAGGAACTGTGTAAGTTCATATGGATATTACACGCTGCGTTCAGAGGGCCTGAGCGAAAAGGAAGCTGCAGCTGCTATCAAGGGTAAGAAGGCTCAGGATATACATGAGATGTTGTTCCAGCGTGGAATAAACCTTGATAAGGTTCCATCATGGCAAAAAAGGGGTGTTGTAATACACAAGACCGAGTATCATAAGACCGGTTTTGACCCCGTGAAAAATGAAAGGACCCGGAGCAAAAGGTCTAAAGTGGTCCAGGATTGGGATATTCCCATGTTCTCATCCGATGATGGGACTGATTTTTTGAAAAAATATATTATGGGTCACTGATGTACAGTACTCTATATTGGTTACTAATGTACCGTAATCTATATGGTGATGACTTGACTTTAAAGTCCCATCATTCATAGTGATCAGTTTAATTCTACTATGATATTGAAGGTGAATTCATGGAAAAGATCGATCTTATAAAAAGAAACGTGCAGGAGATTGTCACAGAAGCGGAGCTTACAACATTGCTGGAGACCAAGGAAAACCCTTCAGCATATACCGGCTACGAACCTAGTGGGAAGATCCACATGGGCCACGTTCTTACTGTGAACAAGTTAATGGACCTTCAGAAAGCAGGATTTGAGATCACTGTCCTTCTTGCGGATGTCCATGCATACCTGAACCAGAAAGGTACGATGGAAGAAGTACGCAAGACCGCGGACTACAACAAGGAATGTTTCCTTGCACTTGGACTTGATCCGGAAAAGACTAATTTTGTATATGGCTCTGATTTCCAGCTTTCTCCTGAATACATGCTTAATGTGCTCAAGCTCACCCAGTCAACTTCACTGAACCGGGCAAAGAGAAGCATGGATGAGGTTGGAAGGAAAATGGAAGACCCTAAGGTTTCCCAGATGGTCTACCCCATCATGCAGGCTATTGATATCGCACTTCTCGGAGTGGATGTCGCAGTAGGTGGTATCGACCAGAGGAAGATCCACATGCTTGCAAGGGAAGGGCTTCCAGGCCTTGGCTTCAAAGCTCCGCTCTGCATCCACACTCCGATACTTCTCGGATTGGATGGTACCAAGATGTCATCATCCAACGAGAACTATATTTCAGTGGACGATGATGCAGCATCCATTAATAAAAAGCTTAAGAAAGCATTCTGTCCTGCAGGTGTTATTGAAGATAATCCGATGCTTGAGCTATTCAAGTATCACATAATGCCTCGCTACGATGAGATCGTCTTCGAAAGGCCGGAGAAGTTTGGCGGCGACCTTGTGTGCAAGAGCTATGCAGAACTTGAGACAGTATTTGCAGACGGAAGTCTTCATCCAATGGACCTGAAGAACGGTGCCGGTAAGTACATCAATGAGATACTTGACCCTGTAAGGTCAGTTCTTGGATAATCTGATAGAGACAGCAGAATTTCTGCTGTCTACGTAATCTATTTAACGTTTGCACTATAAGAATTAACTCAATAAGAATTAGTCGAATTGGGGAACCGCATGAAATATACATTTCAAGATTCTAATGAATTATCTATTCAGAGGGATGTTATACAGGATCTTCAGGATTTTGTTTATACCTCCAGCAAAGTTCTTCCTATTGAAAATGCTTCCATTGAGAATAATGATGATCTGATAGGCAGGCGAACATCTCTGGAAAAGGGGTCCGAAGAACTGGAGTCCAGTAATAGTAAGATCCTGGATTTCATTGACAACATTACCGGAGAGTTTGAATTAAAAGATCTCCTTGATTACAGAAATTCTATTCTTGATGCATGCGAGTCTTCTTTCAACAAGAGTTCAGGTGCCATGCTTTCTGAGATAGAGAGCATTAACAAGAATATAGACAAAGGTCTGGATGATGTGGAAAGGCAGATCCTTTCAATACTCGATCCCTTCTTTGAAGGTGGTGTTTATGGCACAACAGAAAAGTATTTTGCTTCCATGGACCGGAATGTTCTGCGGGGTAAGCTTACTTCAACGGTTTCCGGAATGGAATATGAGTCCGAACTTACCTTTACCGATAGTTCTACAACAATAAGAGGATTCTTCGGCACTCTCTTTTTACCGACCTGGACAAGGTCCGGTATCATATACAAGGAAGATAAAGTGAAGCTGGAAGATGTGTCCGATTTCCGTCTTTCAACCCTGGATTTTGACGATCATCAAATTAGTGCAATGTTCGTTAACAAGAAAGCTACCAAGCGGTTAAAGGTCGATATGAGCGGTGATTCCCTTGTGATCTATTATGATGGCAATGAGACCACAGCAGATCCTGCACTCATGAACTCTGTCAAAGAAGAGAATGTAAGATCAATGCTGGATGCCCTTAGGGACTATATCCGGTCCCATGTTAAGAGGAAGACCCTTGTCAAGCTTATGCTCGATGGTGAGGATGCTATTCGTAACAACCAGACATTCGATTGCCTGAAACTGATCGCTGAGCAGTTCACGGATATCATCAACGAATGCATTGACAGAGGGTATTCTGATGGCGAGATCACAATAAAGATCGAGCAGACTGATGGAACACGTACCGAGAAATATGTCAGCAAGGCCGAATTGTTCGACCAGCTTTCTGAGTTTGGTAGTGAAGGCCTGGAACTCGCAAGTCTTCTTGGTGTGGAGAACTCCTGATCTTTTAAGACCCGGATAGTCATATTTTTAATATGGCCTATCTTTTTATCGATCGCATTATCTTATTATCTTATATATTACCTGAAACAGAGATTAACATTAGTATATTTCTGGTATTTATTCGGGGGAAGGCTTGATGGAATCTTTCATAATAAATAATCTTACCATAATTTTCGGTTTGTCCATCGCCATTCTTTATTTCTGCCACCGTCTTCATATACCCATAATTGTCGGATTTCTTTTTACGGGTATGTTATTAGGACCTCATGGTTATGGTCTGATAGATGCCATTGAAGAAGTAGAAGTGCTTGCTGAGATCGGCATAGTGCTGCTGCTTTTCACGATCGGCGTTGAGTTATCTTTAAAGGATCTCTGGAGCATGAAACGGGCTGTCCTTATTGGCGGTTCCATACAGGTACTGTTTACAATAGCAGTTGTCTATTTCATATCTTCCTGGGTCGGATACGGTTTTGCAGAATCCGTTTTTATTGGTTTTTTATTCTCCCTGAGTAGTACGGCTATCGTGCTCAAGCTTTTGCAGAAGAGGGGTGAACTGCATGCTCCGCATGGACGTCTGTCCCTTGCAATTCTGCTTTACCAGGATGTCATTGTAGTTCCCATGATACTGGTGACACCATTTTTGGCAGGGGTGGGTTCCACCGGAGATGCAGCACTGCTTCCCATAATTGGAAAAGGCATCGGCCTGATCGTTCTGGTCATGGCCAGTGCTAAGTGGATCGTCCCGAACGTTCTCTATCAGATAACGAAGACCCGGGATTCCGAGCTCTTCTTCCTGAGCATCATTGTTGTCTGCCTTTCGGTCGCCTGGCTTACATCCAGCATGGGACTATCTCTTGCATTGGGTGCTTTTCTCGCAGGTCTGATCATCTCTGAATCCGAATACAGCCATCAGGCACTTAGTAACCTCATTCCTTTCCGTGATATTTTCATGAGTTTCTTCTTCATTTCCATAGGGATGCTGCTTGATATCGGACACTTCTTTGAGAACCCTGTGCTGTTCATACTTGTGGCTGCCGGGGTACTTCTGTTAAAATCATTACTAGCCGGCCTGGCCTCATACCTGCTTGGCTTCCCCCTGCGTACGGCGATCCTGGGGGGACTTGCACTTGCACAGGTTGGTGAGTTCTCATTCGTTCTTTCCAGGTTCGGGCTGGAATTTGGTATCCTTGATCAGAACGTGTACCAACTGTTCCTTGTGGTCTCCATCATTACAATGGGAGTAACCTCATCTGTAATGTCAATTTCACCCAGGGTCGCGGACCGGGTCGTGAATCTGCCTCTGCCATCAAAGTTCAAATGTGGCTTCCATCCCGGGGCTATGGAGGATATTCTTGACAAAAAGACACATCTTAAGGACCATCTTGTCATCGCAGGTTTCGGTTTCAATGGCCATACTGTTGCAAAGGCAGCAACGGTAGCAGGAATTCCCTATCTCATACTCGATACCAACCCGGAAACCGTTAGGAAAGAACAGTTAAAGGGGGAGCTTGTCTATTATGGTGATTCTTCCCAGAAAGGCGTGCTTGAACATGCGGACATCAAGAATGCAAGGGTTCTGGTGGTCTGCATATCCGATCCGGCGGGAACACGGAGAACTGTTTCACTTTCACGTAAATTAAATCCGAATCTACACATTATTACACGTACACAATATCTCCAGGAAATGGAACCTCTGTATGCACTGGGTGCAAATGAGGTTATTCCTGAGGAGTTCGAGACATCCATCGAGATATTCGTAAGGCTGATGAAGAGATATCTTATTCCAAAGGATGAGATCGATAAATTGGTCTCAGAGATACGTTCGGATGGTTATGAGATGTTCAGAACGTTGTCCGGTACAATGAACATCTATGACATGGAAGTTGATATTCCGGAAATGAACATTACGAATGTAAGGGTAAGGTCATCTTCCTATGTAGTTGGGAAAACACTTACTCAGCTTGGCCTGAGGAAAAAATATGGTGTTACAATACTTGCGATCCGCAGAGACTCGGAAATTCTTGCAAGTCCGGATGCTGATCTCTCACTGATGTCGGGTGACGTGGTCGTACTGATGGGCACGCCGGAAATGATCTCAAAAGTAGATCCGCTATTTGCAGGCGGGAATATCGATTAAGGAAATGGAGGGGTTATATGGAACGTAGCATTGAAAGTATAAACGAAAGCATTGGTAAAGGTGAAGCTGTTGTGCTTACTGCACAGGAGGTCTGTGAACTTGCAGACCGTGGTGAAGATGTCGAAAAAGTGGATGTTGTGACAGCAGCAACACGTGCTATCATGAGCGGGACCTATGTGATCCTCTCTTTCCCTGTGGATGCACCCTGCAGTTTCCTGCGTGCGAAGGAAGTCTACATGAACGGGGTTCCTGCTCATGTGGGTCCCTGTCCCAACGAAAGGTTGGGTATCCTTGACCTGATGCTTTTTGGTACAGATCACAGCTTGGATGACCACCACTATGGTGCCGGCCATCTCTTCCGTGACCTTGCAGCAGGAAACCCGGTGGATGTCAGGGTGGTAACTGACAATGATGTTACCTTCACGACACAAGTTACACTTGAAGATATGCCGTATGCCATGATGTATGGTACACGTCACGCTTTCAAGAACTATTCAGCTTTTGTTAACACCTCTGATGATACCGTATCTTCCATATTCCATGCCATCGACTTCGGACCAAGGCTAACAGAGGCCACGATCTCCGGGTGCGGTCAGATCAATCCTGTAAAGAACGACCCTCTGCTGAAGTCCATCGGTATTGGAACACGCATCCTTATGAACGGCTCAGAAGGTTTCATACTTGGTTCCGGTACCCGTAGCGCCAAGGAAAAACCAAACCTTACGGCTTTTGCAGATATGCACGGTATGGACCCTGAATACATGGGTGGCTTTTTCACATCAGCAGGTCCGGAATGTATCGTTTCATGGGCAGTGCCCATAGCTGTGACCGACCCTTCGGTAGTGGATGCGATAGCAGAGCGTGACAGGCAGATCAAGATGTCAGTAATGGCTGTGGATAAAAGGGCTTGTGTGGGTTATTCCACTTATGGTGACGTATGGGAAGACGTGGACCTGGAAGTAACGTTCGATCCGAAAGAATGTATCAATTGCGCCTTATGCGAACCTCAGGAGAACTGTCCCATGGCTGCTATAAGCTTTGATGGGGACAAAGTGAAACTTGACAGGTATGCATGCTTTAACTGTGGCCTGTGCACAACTCTGTGTGTGGGGGATGTGTTCACCGGAAACATGGGTTCCATCAATTTCGAGCTCGGTGACCATTCGGCGAACGTTCCGATCGTCCTGCGACAGTCTGACAAGAAAAGGGCTCTGGAGCTTTCAGAAAAATTAAAAGAGAAGATCCTCGAAGGTTCTTTCAAACTTACTCAGATGGTCGAGCACATTCAGTCATGAACCGTTCGATTATCTCTTCAGGGGACAGGCCAATGATAGGTACGGATGCATTTCCTGCACCCACGCGTGCGATCACAACTCCCCTGTCAACTTTTTTAAGTGTCTGCTCAAGTTCCTTTTCATTATTTGTAGTGTAAACGTCCTGTATCCCTGCTCCTTTTGCAACAGCACCAAGGTCAGTTCCAAGGGACGTTGCTGTAGGCTGGTCCCCGGTTGATCCGTATGTACCGTTGTCTATCACAACAAGAAGGTAGTTCTCGGGTCTCTGATGTGCAATAGTTGCCAGACTGCCCATGTTCATGAGGACAGAACCATCGCCGTCAATTGCGATAACATGTCGCTTTGGAACGGAGAGGGAAAGCCCCAGGCCAATGGAAGATGAAAGTCCCATGGATCCAAGCATGTAGAAGTTCCCGGCTCTGTCTTTCACATGGTGCAGTTCCTTTGAGGGTAATCCAATGTTGCACACTATGAGTGAGTTCTTCTCTTCCGCTTTTCTAGCTATCATGGATATTGCGTCTATGCGTTTCATTCTGCCTCCCAGAATCCTATCTCAAGAAGGACTGCAACCGGTCGCCCTTTCTCCGATGCGATCGCCCACGCATGAAGTATCGTTTCTTCCACATTGTCTATGGTAGGCACGACATATGGTATGTCAAGTGTATCAAGCAAAGATGTTGTAAGCTGACCCATAGGTACCTGGGCACAGATAGTTTCACCTTCCACACCCCTGTGGCTCATGATCAGTAGTAGGGGGATGTGGAACAGCTTGTTAAGGGATGCAAGTGCGTTGATGGAATTTCCGAGTCCTGAATTCTGCATGAGCATTGCAGGTATCTTTCCTCCCATGTAAGCACCGGCACAGATGCCCACGCCTTCTTCTTCACGGGTCACAGGCACATGGATCATGGAAGGGTCATCATCTATCATCGGAAGTATGTCCTTCAGGTTGATACAGGGTACACTGACAACAAGGTCGATGCCTGTCATTCTCATACCATTGAATACTGATATGCTTGGGTCCATTTTTCTCACCACACTTTCAGCTTGATAGCATTGCTCATTTTAAGCAACCTCATTTCCCGAAAAACTCAGATACCTTTTCCAGTATCTTTTTCTCCGCATCCGGGTCTGTTGGGGATAAGGCAAGTTCGATCTCCAGTAGTTGTGTCGAAAATGCTTCTTCTAATCGTTTTTGTCCTCCGCCGGTTATGTTCAGGACGATCTGCTCATCGGGTTTGACCTCGCCTGCATCCAGTGCCTTTATCAGTGCAGCACAGGCAACAGCAGGGGCTGGCAATATGTCGATCCCTTCGCTTTCTTCGAAGAGCTTCTGTGCAGCTTCAGCTTCCTTGTTAGTGATCCCGTAGATGGCCCCGTCTGTATCATCCAGTGCATCTTTCACACCGCCTATCGCTGAGTATGGCGGCTTCCTGTTGTAGAGCACATCATCATGCATTTCTTCAGGACAGCGGCCTGTGAGCTCAATGCCTGTCCATAATGAGTAGAGGGGTGCGCATGGCAGGTTCTGTGCAAGATGAAGTCGTGGCATGTTGTTGCCGAAACGACCGTCCTCAAGAAGCCTCATGGATGCTTCCCATGCTGAAATTCCGCCTGTTCCGCTGCCAACTGCCTGGAAATAATGTTGTGGCAGGCTTTTGGTGGTAAGTACCGCATCCAGCATCACGGTTCCCATACCATCCCTTCTGGCAACGTTGCGGGCACCGCCTTCGCTTACAAAATCATCTCTTGATGCTATCTTTTCTGCCAGTGCAATGGCCTGGTAGTAGTCTCCATCAACGGTCACCGTGCAGATGGAAGAGGAGTCCTCATCTGCTGTCCAGAGCCGATGGGCGCTGTTCTTTGGTACGATCAGCAGCAATTTCTGTCCTGTTATGGATGCCACATGTGCAAAGGCCCTGGCAGTATTACCGGCAGATGCGACCACCATTATACGCTCTTCATTATTCTCTATCAGTCGCTGCATTGTGGGGAATGACTCAAGGTCCTTGAAGCTGCATGTTCTTATGAAAGCCTCTTTTTCAGGCCAATAGCCATTGAAAGTGATATTCAGGTCGTTAAGTCCGAGCTCTTTTGCAAACTCCTCACTTTTGTATGTCACAGGTCTGCCGGAACCTTCCTCTATGATACCGTTTACCGGGAGCCAGTCGTAATATCTCCAGATGCCCGGCATGTCTGTCGGTTCTATCTGTTTCTTAGAATACTCTGTACGCAGCAATGCATCATCATTAGGGCAATGTAATGCATATGGGTCCCTGACTTGTCCGCACTCCGGACATTTCACGACATACTTGTTCATGGGGTCAAGTCGGAGAATCTACTTATATATTTTTCCATTAAAAAGGCAAAAATTGCCGATTTGGGTTTCTATGGCACTTAATGTGGACTTTGGGGAAATCTCTCTGCAAAAAGTGTAAAATAAATATTTATGGGCATTTTCAGCCATGCCCCTAAATGGGATAAATTATCTCCAAAAAAGATATTTCAATCTATCAATGTTCCAATAACAGGAACCTCTTCCATGACGTCATCATCATGTGGGGAGTCATCCATCTCTTCGGTAAGGTCCATACCGCCTTCATGCATTCCCTGATGATCTCCGTCATCCCATAGCATGCTGTCAGTTACGTCGTAGACCTTTCCCTGATATGCTATGTAGCATTTTGAACCGTCCTTACCAGTGTACTTTGAAAGTTCTTCTTTTGTAAATTCTTCCACTTTAATAACCTCCGTGTCAATATATTATCCTTGTGTTAATAATGATTTACGCTTTCTTTAAAGTTACCCAGAATTCGCTGCCCGGTCCATCCGGATTATCTTCTACTCCAACTTTTCCTCCATGGAGTTCAGCTATCCTCTTGACAATTGCAAGACCAATCCCACTTCCTTTTATTTTGCAATTTCCTGTTGCTCGTTTGAAACGATCGAATATCAGGTCTTTGTCCTCATCTGCAATACCTTTTCCTGAATCAGTTACTGTGACCTTCCAGTATTCATCCTGATCTTTAACATCAATTTTGATATTTTCATTTTCAGGACCGTATTTTACAGCATTTGATATAAGATTTGCAAAAACTTCCTCGATCATCGGGTTTACAAGTGCATCATGCCTGTCTTTTGTTCCTAGCACGATGTTTATATCCTTCTGAGCTGCCTGATATTCAAAATGAGATTTGCAGTAATTCAGGATCTTTGTAATGTCCATAGGTTCAAAATCGATCTCCTCCGTCGATTCCAATTTGGCAAAAGCTGCCACAGATTCGATAATTTCGATGAGCTTTTGATTTGTGTTATCAATTTTGTCAAGTTTCTGTAACTTATTTTCATCATCTTCCTCGATAAGCAAAAGATGAGTATATCCATCTATGACAGTTGCATGGTTGAGGAGATCATGACTAAGAACATCTGTAAATATGTCTTTTAGCTCATTTGAGTTCTCAAGTTGCTTTGCGTATTTCCTGAGCATTTCCTCAGTTTCCTTTATCTCGGTCACATCAAAAATTGCTCCGACAAGTCCGGCTTTATCTCCGTTCAGGTCTGTGAACAATGATTTATTGAATACAACTCTGCGTCTTGAACCATCTAGTGATTCACATTGTGATTCATATACCTGTATTCCACCTTTTTCGAAAAGTTCGTTATCTTTCTCATAATAACTTATTGCAAGGTCCTCAGGAGATATTTCAAAAACAGTTCTTCCAACCAGTTCTTCTCTTTTTATTCCTATAAAATCCTCAAATGCCTTGTTGCATCCAAGATATATTCCATCTTTATTTTTGTAGAACACAGGTAATGGGATAGCATCTATAAGTTCCTGCAGGAAATGGAAATATGTTATCTGGACCTTTTCAACCTCTTTGAGTTGCGTAATATCATTTCCAATAGCTATCGACCCGATGACTTCTCTATTTTCATTGACAAGGTTTCTAGAGTTCCATGATATTATGCGCTCTTCACCATCTTTTCTTGTGATGATGGTCTCAAATCCGGCTACTCGCTTCCCTTGTTCTAAAATGGCTTTAGCTTCTGCAAATACCTCATTACGATATTTTTCATCCGGATATAGCAGATCCCAGACCTTAGTACTGCCTATGATCTCTTCTCTGGTATATCCACTTATTTTTTCTGCAGCATTGTTCCATATAACAACCTCCGCATCTTTGTTGAGAACGTTAAGCCATATATCTGCATTTTCAATAACTGTCTGCTGGAACTGCGTGAGGTTGCATATCTTTTCATCAGCCAGTAATTTTTCAGTTATGTCCTCTACTGTAAAAGTAATTCCTGATGGTGGGTTATTTGGATCTATAAGGGCAAAAGTAAATGCAATGTCAATTTCCTTTCCATCCTTGCGTATCCATTTACCCTGTGCCTGGATCGGACCTTTCTCCTCTCCAAAACCTTTCAATATATTTCCGACCCTGTAGTACTCTTCTTCATCCGGATAAAGGAATCTTGTATTAAATCCTACAATTTCCTCTCTTGAATATCCTACCAGCTCGCACATACTGTCATTAACATCTCTAAACTCCCTTTCCCAGACTACTCCAATTCCTATCGGTGTTGCACGGAATACACTTCTGATCTTTGCTTCCTTTTCCCTGATAGTTTTCTCGTAATCTTTTATCTCTGTAATGTCCTGCAATGTGTATATGATCCCTCTGGAAGGATCTTCAGGATCCAGAAGTGCAAGTTTCATGGAAATATCAATGATCCTTCCATCTTTGTGCACGAATTGAGTTTCTGTAGTTCTCGTCCGTCTTTCTTTAATGACAGCTTCTAGTTCTTCACCGACAAGCCTGTAATGTTCATCAGATGGATAGAAGATGCGAGTGTCTTTTTCGAAGATCTCTTCTTTTGAGTATCCAAGTATGTTGTAAGCTTCCTCATTGGCATCCAGCATCTTTCTATTACAGGTAAGTCCGATCCCTATGGGGGCAACAGCAAAAAGGGTGCTTATGTGCTGTTCTTTCTGTTTTAATGTTTCCTCAGCACGCTTTTTTTCACTTATCTCCTCTTTGAGCTGTTCATTGGCCTTTTTAAGTTCGGATGTTCTTATCTCTACAAGCTCTTCGAGATGGTTACGATACTTTTTGAGTTCATCTTCTACATCCTTGTGCTCGGTTACATCCCGAAGCACACCAATCAACCCTCGGGAGTTACCATCCTGATCGCTCTGGAAGTGAGGGTAGTTCTCGATCCAGTGAATATTTCCTTCACTGTCTAATAATCTGAACTCACTTTTTGGTGCATTTTTTTCCATCATTGCTTTTCGGAAATCTGCGACTAGTTTTTCACGGTCTTCCGGATGAATGTAATCTGCAAAAGAGGTGTTTTCCATACTTTCAGGATCAAATCCATATGGTTTGATCTGGGGACTTATGTAAAGAATGATACCTCTCTCATTTGTGATGTAGATTATATCCTTAGTATTCTCGATCAGGTATCGATATTTTTCCTCCCCTTTGTTTAAGAGATCCTTTATGGAAACATAGTCGATGGTATCTGTCTTTATAGTCTACCCCCTCCCGGGTAATGAAAAAACAAAACAGAATATTATTATGTTCTGATGGAGTATATAAATATACTTGTCTGGTCTAAAAAAGCGATGTTCATCGACACAATAATGTTTGCAAAGTGTCTCTGCTAATGTATAATCTGTGAACTGCAAAGTTGAAGATCAAAACTGTAAAATTATTAGTGTCTGATCTGTGACCGTACAGCTATTTTTGATCAATTTGATCATTAAAGATATTTCATACCTTCGTAAAAGTTACTCCAAAAACGGTTCCACTGTTTCCGAGATTGTCCTCCACACTGAGATCCCCTCCATGCAGGTCAACTATCCTTTTAACAATGGCGAGCCCGAGTCCGGTACCTTTCACTCCTTTCTTGTCAACACGTTTGAAACGGTCGAATATCAGTGACTTTTCATTATCCGGGATTCCATCTCCGAAATCGGTGACTGTGACCTTCCAATCTGTATCTTTATCGATGATATCTACAATGACCTTTGAATTTTCAGGGCCATACTTGATAGCATTTGATATCAGATTTGCAAATACTTCTTCTATCATAGGATTGGCCAACGCATTGTATTCCCGATGTACCGGAAGTTCGATGACGACGTTCTTTTGTTTGGCATGATATTGGAAATGTTTTATGATATCTTTTAACATTCCTGCAAGTTCTATTGTCTCAAAATTGATGTCATCGATAGTTTCGAACTTTGCAAAAGATGCCGCTGATTCGATAAGCTCCATAAGCTTACGGTTACTGACCTCGATATTCTCAAGGTTCTTTATCTTTTTCTCATCCTTTTCCATTTGCAAGAGCATGTATGCAAATCCATTGATCACATTTGCATGGTTGAGAAGATCATGGCGCATGATGTCTGTGAAGATATCTTTAAGTTCATTGGAACGCTCAAGTTGTTCGGCATACTCTTTCAGGATAATCTCAGACCTGACACGGTCCGTGATATCAATAATTACGCCTATCACTCCGAGGACATCCCCTTTTATGTCAGTAAAAACAGACTTATTGATCATAATATTGTGTTTTTTCTGATCGCTGGCGTAGATCACTTCTTTTTCATAGGTCCTTGATCCTCCTGTCTTGATCAGTTCCGTGTCCGTGCAATGTGATTCAGCGATCTGGATATCAATCTGTAGTTCAGAGATATTTTTTCTAATTATCTCTTCTTTTTTGATACCGGAAAAGTCCTCAAATGCCTTGTTGCATCCAAGATATATTCCTTCTTTATCTTTGTAACATATAGGCGCAGGTATGGCATCAATAAGTTCCTGCATGAAATGAACATGCTTTATCTGTATCTCTTCTGCTTCTTTTCTTTTGGTAATATCATTACCGATGCCTATCGTTCCGATGTTCTCTCCTTTTGAATTAAGGAGTTTCTTGTAGTTCCATAAAATGACTCGTTTTTCCCCATCTTTTCTTGTGATGATAGTTTCCAGATCTGATACTTTCGTCCCTTCTTCTATGATCCTGGTAATTGTTGAGAATATCTCATCGCGATACTCTTTTTCCGGGTATAGCTGGTCCCATATCTTCGTGCTGCCGACAACTTCATCCCTTGTATAACCGCTTATCCTTTCTGCAGCATTGTTCCATATTACGACTTCAACGTCTCTGTTAAGCACATCAAGCCAGATGTCCGCGTTCTCAATAACGGTTTGCTGGAACTGGCTCAGGCTGCTGATTCTTTCTTCTGTTTCTTTCAGGTCCTTTATTTCCTGTTTAAGTGTTTCATTGGAACTTGCCAGTTCAGAATTTCGAATTTCCAGGCTTTCATCAAATTTATCGCGATATCTCTGCAGCTCTTTTTGCATTGCGATGTTTTTTGTGACATCTTTCATGATGCCGATGATCCTGGATGGCTTCCCATTTCTTCCTCTCTGGAATTCGGCATGGTTCTCAAGGCAGTGTTCTTTGCCATCCTGGTCGAGAACCCTGAGCAAGTTGTCAAAAGGAGTACTGTCAGTCAGCATCTTCCGGAATTCGAATTCCAGATCTTCACGGTCTGATGAATTGATGTATTTCAAAAAAGAAGTGCCATGCATCTTATGGGAGTCCAGTCCAAATTTCCTTATCTGAGGGCTGATATAATCTATAATTCCTTCCGGATCTAATATGTAGGATATGTCAGCTATGTTCTCTATGAGGATGCTGCATCTGTTCTCTTCTACATTCAATGCATTATGCATTATTCCGCTTTCTATATGAGCTGTCATTAGGGAGTGCCTCCCAATGGAATACATTATACTCATGACCATGAGTACTTTAATCTATATGATTATTTTATGTATATATGTATTTCCTCAATACTCTAAAACATTTGACGCACATTTTAACATTTTTTGGATTGAAATGTGCTGCGGGCATTTCTGTTCACAAATTCCACATTCAATACATCTGGATGCCCTTTCCTCAGCTGGCACGAACAGGTCATAATGAAGACGTGCTTTTTCAAGATTTCCGTACATGGAAGCACTGTTAAAGTAGGTAAATGCAGCCGGTATATTAACTCCGGAAGGACATGGCAGGCAGTATTTGCAGTCAGTGCAATTCACTTCGATCTTTTCAAGATATACGTCTTTAACTTTCCCGATGAGCTCATGCTCTTTCTCAGAAAGCGATCCTGCAACTCCTTCTTCTGCATAGGCGATATTTTCTTCCAATTGCTCGAAATTACTCATACCGCTCAGGACGATACTGATCTGTGGCTGGTCCCAGAGATATTGCAGACACCAGTTGGCAGGTGTGCGTTTAACATCTGCACTGTCCCATATCTGCTGCACTTCATCCGGTATCCGGACAAGGCTTCCGCCGCGCAGTGGCTCCATGATGGCAACACCAAGACCTTTATCTGCAGCGTAGTGGAGACCTTCCTTTCCTGCCTGGTAGTTCTCATCCATGAAGTTGTACTGTATCATACAGAAATCCCAGTTATAGCCGTCCACGATCTCTTTGAATACCTCTAGATCGTCGTGGAAGGAGAATCCTATATATTTGATCTTGCCGGCTGATATTGCACTTTCAATAAAATCGAACATTCCCAGTTCTTTCATCTTTTCCCAGTGACCTTTTGTGAAGCCGTGCATGAGGTAGAAATCGATGTATTCTGTCTGAAGCCTGCGGAGCTGATCATTAAGGTAGCGGTCCATATCATCTCTTGTTTCCACCAGCCATAGCGGCAATTTTGTTGCAAGATAGACCTTTTCACGATAGCCCTTGCTCAGCACTTTACCCACAAATGGTTCGCTTTTTCCTTCGTGGTATGGATAAGCTGTGTCAAAATAGTTCACACCCTGTTCGATGGCGTATTCGATCATCCGGGTTGCCTGCTCTTCATCGATCTGGTCATCTTTTCCATCGATCACAGGAAATCTCATGCACCCGAAACCAAGTACTGAAACGTTCTCTCCTGTTCTTCCAAATTTGCGGTATAACATCTCATCCCTCTATTTTATGTATCATCAGCTATCTCTTGAGCTTGCACGGTATTGCATCGGATTTCTTCTACTGATCTAATGATAGATGTTTACCGTTATTAATATTCAATCGTTGTGCTGGTGATCCTTTGTATCGAACGGTCAGGTCTGATGGTGTTGCCCAGAAGGAGTTCAAGAATTCGGTCTTCATAGGCCATGCTGCTCCCATAAAAAATGAAGCAGAAGCGAAGGCCTTTGTGCTTGCCGTCAAGGAGCGATACGGTGATGCCAATCACAATGTCTCTGCTTACCTTATCAAGAACGGCAGCACCCTTGTGGCAAAGTATGACGATGACGGCGAGCCTGCAGGCAGCTCCGGAAAGCCGGTATTCAAGGTGCTGGAGCTTAAGGAGCTGAGCAATGTTGCAGTGGTGGTAACCCGTTATTTTGGTGGCGTAAAACTGGGATTCGGGGGTCTTTCCAGAGCTTACAGGGAAGCAGCGGTTGCAGCCATCGAGGAAGCCGGGATAATTGAAGTGCATGAAATGACAGCCCTGAAATTGAAGGTCACCTATTCCGACATCCAACCGGTGAAGAAGCTGATCGAAGAATATGGCCACCTGGTGGATGAGAATTACACCGACATCGTGGAACTGTCTGTTGAAGTTAGAAAAGGCACTGAGGAAGATCTTATCTCAAAGGTCACAGACCTGACCCGGAACAGGGCTACTGTGGCATATATTAATGGTTGATCTCCCTCTTGCAAGTAAACTATTTATTTCAGGTGATCTATCTTTTTTTTGGGGATCATGTATGCAGATCAGAAAAGAAGAAGATACCGATTACATCGCGATCACAGAAGTGAATGATCACGCTTTTGGCCAGGTGAACGAGGGGCAGCTTGTTGTGAATTTGAGGATGCACTCCGATTTTGTTCCTGAGCTTTCACTAGTTGCCGAGGTAGATGGCAAGGTTGTAGGACATATCCTGTTCTTCCCGATCAAGGTCGTTGACGATGGCAAGGAATTTGATTCCCTTTCACTGGCACCAATGTCCGTTCTCCCGAAGTTCCAGAAGCAGGGTATTGGCAGTGCTCTTGTAAAGGAAGGGCTTACCGTGGCGGAGAACCTTGGATATGAGTCGGTGATCGTTCTGGGTCATGCTGAATATTATCCACGCTTTGGTTTCAGACCTGCATCGCAGTGGGATATCAGGGCTCCCTTTGAGGACGTGCCGGATGAGGCATTCATGGCAATGGAGCTTGTTGATGGTGCACTGGATAATGTCAGGGGTGTTGTGGAATATCCCGAGGAGTTCAGTGAGGTCTGATCATTTTATATTGGTATTTTGGTGAAAAATAAATCCGCGACGTCATTTCGGGCATTGATGGTCATTTAATAGCATAGAATCCCGCCTGCATGTAAGAGGTCCAGAACAGTTCATATGTGCTGAAGCCTGTTTCTCTTAACAGCTCAAGGTGCTCTTCTATGGTGATCGGGAAATATGCTGTGTTGAATCTCTTCAGATGCTCTTCAACAACGATATCCTCTTTTCCATTTTTCAGTTGATACCTTTTCCATCTGTTGAGAGCGATATCAGTTGCTTTTTCTGATCCTGGTATTATGTTCTCGAAGGTTACGTAGATGCCACCTTCTTTTAGCATCCCAAAGCATTTTGCTGTTGCAGCGGCTCTTTCTTCCCTGTTCATGTAGTGGTGCGACTGGATCGCAGTGATGACCTCAAATTCCGGAATATTGGAAACCGGAAGATCCAGGGTAGTAAAGTTATGAAAAAACATTCTTCTGGTATAGTTGCCTTCCAGCCTCTTTTTCACGTAATTGATCATGTTTTCGGAAGGGTCGTTCAGGTGAAATGTGCAATTATCAAATGTGTCTATTGCAAGTTCAGCCAATGAACCTGTTCCACAACCAGTGTCAAGCCAGTTATTGCAGTCAGGTTTTACAGTCCTGAGCAGATCGATGGTTTCTTTCTGGAAATTCTGATAGTATGGAATGGTTCTGCGAACCTTTTTTTCATACTCTTCCGGTATGAATTGTGTTGTATTGGCCATATACTATGTTTCCTGTTCTGGCTTTGATAATATTTAGATAGTATTTCATTATACTATGTTTTACTAATAAATGACTAACAACATCTTCCAAAGCGAGTGTGAATTCAGTATATATTATATATATTTAATTTACCCGTCTATATTCTATCCAGACATATTCTATATGTATTTGTGTCTATTCAACGCCTGAGGTTCATGTCAAATGACTTCTCCTCCTTCAGGCGAAATTATGATAGACAATACAAAAGTATTCAGAAAAATAATCGATTCAATAACGACCATCGTCCTGTATCTTCTTCTCCTGACGTTGGTCGTCGGAATGGCAAAGACCCTGTTGGACTTGAGGTTCACCGTTTTTACATCCCTGGATGTTGGTTTCAATCACATGGTCTCCAGCGTGCTCACGATCTTCATACTGATCGACCTGTTCAACACCTTTGTAGATTACCACGAGCATGAGCGCATCAAACTGACATACGTTACTGATGCCACCATCCTGATCGTGATGCGTGAGATCGCTGTGGGGATGTATGCAAAGGAGTTCGAAGCCGGATTCATCTTTGCCCTTGCAGCTCTTATAATGGTACTGGGGATCGTGCGTGTGCTTGCCATCAGATATTCTCCTGAGGACATGCATGATATTGTACCGTCATTTATGACCGGGAAGCAAAAAGAAACAGGAAATAAATGAGGATCAAGACAACAGGAATGTTTCTATATGCAGGTGTAATCTCACTTTTTGAAGTGATACCTGAACTCAAAGCCAAGGTGACTCAAAGCAAGCAATGCCAGCATCATCACAACAAAGATAAAGACGATCGGTGCATGGGCTGCAAGCAGGGAATGAACGAGATCGTCCCTTGTGAATCCTATGCCAATGTATGAGAACAAATTAATCTCCCGACTGGATATTGGATATAAATAATGTATCCCAGTTCCTTCAAGATCATCTAGTAACAGATGTGAGAGGGATGCAGAAAATGCAAAAAGGCCCGTATACAATGCCTTGCCCGGTTTCCGATATAGCACATATCCAATAATTGCTCCAATAAGGATCGCAGAGGAGCTGAACAGTAGGGAGTGAGTTGGTATCGCTCCAATATAGCAGTGTGCCAGAGTACCATTTACAATGAGATTGTATACAGCCATTATGTCCGGGTACAGTGCAAAGAATCCTCCGGTCAGTAGCAGTAACAGTATATGGCCTATTTCTCGGTATGAGATATCTCTGCGAAGGAGCGCCACAAGGGTAGTATAGACTGCTATTGCACAGATACAGAATACGAAGAACATAACATGCGCAACTGGATATGGCATAATAATAGATAGAACACCTGAGAGTATAAATTTATCTGAGATGCCTGTTTGTCCTAAAAATAATTATTAGGGGCACATTTCAAAAAATCCGAATAACGTTCACAATGTCATAATTATGAGTATGCGCACATACGAAATTCATTCATAAAGTTCATATGCTATTAATTTAGTGTTATATATTAAGAGCTATTTGCAATTCATGACTTTGGGGTACGGGGGTACAATTTCAAAGAAAAAGTCGTGGTGGTGGTGGTAGTAGCTCTATTTTTTTATCATGGAAGGCATTTTTAGTTCCTCTCCATCCCCTCAAAATTAATCGGGAGGGCTGTAAATGTCTTCCCCCATACCTCTGTTTTTGAGAACTTTAATTTCCATTAATTTCTTCTATTAAACTCTTAAAGTGTGACAACAGGATTGGGTTGGTATGTAATAATCAATCAGCAATAGCGTCTTTTAAAAAGTACATTTTCAGTAACAATTAGGAAAATGAGGGATTGAATTGAGTTCAAATACAGCGGTTTCGGGTAAAACCTCGCTGTGAAGATCTCACCAAATTGGTTTGTTATTCTTTGGAAAATAAGGATGTCTACAGGGCCATATGCTCTGGAATCATTCCACTCTTTTTAAGTGTTCGAATCAGCCTCTTCTTTAGCTACCTCTTTTATTCTGGTGATGATCGACTCCAGTCCGTTCGATCTCGCAGGTGAGAGGTTTGACTTTAATCCGATCTTATCAATGAAATACAGGTCAGCATTCAATATCTCCTGAGGAGGGCGATTGTTCACCACTTTAGCTACAAGGGAAATGATCCCTTTCGTTATCATCGCATCGCTATCGAGATCAAAGATCAATTTGCCATCTTCAGTATGGCTTCTGATCCAGACCTTGGACTGGCATCCGCTTATCGCATTGTCTTCGGTCTTAAATTCTTCACTCATGGGTTCGAGCTCTTTGGCAAAAGAGATGAGGAGCCCATATTTGTCAAACCATTCAAGGCCTTCAAATTGTTCTATGATCTCATCCTGGATAGCATCGTTCACTTGTACATCATCTCTACTTTGTTTATCCCTTCGATCAGCATGTCAACATCTTCTTTTGTGTTGTACAATGCAAAACTTGCTCTGACCGTGCCTTCGATACCGAGTGATCTCATCAATGGCTGAGCGCAATGATGCCCGGTCCTGACGGCAACCCCCATCTTGTCCAGTATCAATCCTGTATCATAATGGTGAATGTTGTCCAGGTTGAATGAAACAGCTCCGCACATCTGGCTAGTATTTCCATAAACTGTCACATTATCCATTTCCAGCAGTTTGTCCCTTGCGTAAGAATAGACCTCATGCTCATGATCTTTTATTTTGTTCATGCCTATTTTTTGCATGTGATCAATTGCTGCACCGATACTTATTGCTCCGGCGATGTCCGGAGTGCCGGCTTCAAATCTCAAAGGGGGGGCCAGGTATGTTGTTTCTTCAAAGGTTACCTTATCGATCATGCCTCCTCCGCCTATTGCCGGCATGATGTCACTGAAGCGATTGCTTGTATAAAGCACTCCGACTCCGGTGGATGCATACATCTTATGGCCTGAGAATGCCAGAAAGTCGCAGTCGATGTCTTTCACATCAATAGGCAGATGCTGTATTGACTGGGCTGCATCCACCAGTACCGGGATGTCGTGATCCTCTGCAATTTCAGTGATCTCTTTGATCTCATTTACAGAACCAAGAACATTTGAGACATGTGCGATGGCTATCAATTTTGTTTTGTTCGTGATCTCCATTGAGTCAAGCAGCGATTTGCAATCTTCATCCATGGGAATTGCTTTTACTTTTGCTCCTGCAAGCTGCCACGGTACGATATTCGAGTGGTGTTCCACTCCGGTTACCAGAACTTCGTTTCCCCTTAAGGAAGGTTCAAGCGACCGTGCGACCTGATTAATGGAGCCGGTTGTTCCGGAAGTGAATGTCACCTCACTGGGGTCGCGGGCACCGATGAAGTCGCTTACTTTTTTCCGAGCTTCCTCATACTTCTCACTTGAGACTTCGCTCAGGTAATGCAGGCCCCTGTGGATGTTACTGTATTCCGTCTTGTAGAAATCAGACATCGTGTCGATCACAGAGTCCGGTTTCTGGGTCGTTGCCGCGTTATCAAGATAGACAAGCCTTTTACCGTACACCTTCTGTGAAAGTATCGGGAAATCTTTTGCAAAATCGGTCATCTTTTCACCATTTCAACAAGTGAGAACCACTTTTTATCATCGCTAAAGATGTTCTCTACGGAAAGTCCGGCAGCCTCTGCCATTCTTTTGATGCCCTCTACAGTGTATTTGTGAGAGTTCTCGGTGTGGATCGTCTCACCTTTTTTGAAGATTATCTTCTCATCCAGAATTGGGCTTGCTACCTCCAGATCATCCTTTGCTTTCAGGTGCATCTCGATCCTGGAATGTTCCCTGTTGAAGAATGCAACGTGCTCAAAATCCTCCGGATCGAAATCGGTCCCAAGGTGGTCATTTGTGACCTTCAGTATGTTCTTATTGAATTCTGCAGTGATCCCCTGGCTGTCATTGTAGGCCCTCTCGATGATGTCAATGTCTTTTACCATATCCACTCCAAGGAGAAGCCTGTCGTTCTCATTCATGGCCTTTCCGAGATCTGCCATGAATTCCATTGCCCTTGCCTCGGTAAAATTGCCGATGGTACTTCCGAAGAAGCAGAAGAACCGTTTTCTTTTCCCCGGGATCTTCTCAATATGCTCAAGGAAATCAGCGGTGATCCCGTGAATCTCAATTTCAGGGTACTAATCCTGAAGATTGCAGGCAGATTTCTCTATGGCCTTTTTGCTGACGTCAACCGGGTAATACACGATGGTCTGACGGATGTCTTCCGGGACCTCATCAAGAAGTACAGAGATCTTTGAACAGTCCCCGCTTCCAAGTTCTACAAGATCGCAGTCTTTCAGCTGTTGTTTCAATTTCCGGGCAGTTGACCTGAGCAATGGGATCTCGATCTTTGGAGGATAGTATTCTTCTAATTTAGTGATCTTCTCATACAATTCGGATCCATGATGGTCGTAGAAGAACATTGAAGGAATTGTTTTAGGGTCTGCTCTCAGGTAGGCTGCCAGTTTTTCCCTGGTGGAACTGTCCCCCACCTGTGGCATGAAATCTTCGATGATCATTGTTCGGGTACCCCTGTCTCAAAAGGAAGGTCGTTGTTGCTCCATTCAAACCATCCGCCATCATAGACTGCTGCTTTGTCCCAGCCCATGAGCCATGCGTTAAAGAAGGCTTCACTGCCCCTCCAGCCCGTACCACAGTAGAATGCATTGCGCTTTTCAGGGCTAATTCCGATCTTCTCCCAGATCTCTGCAGTTTCCTGGGCTTCTCGGATGGTGTGATCGAGATTCCTGTAGTTTTCCATGTGGTAAGCATCTGTCCCACAATCCCCGTATACCGCTCCCGGTATCCTTCCTTTCGCTTCGATATAGTGATAACCGCTTACTTCCCCGATGTATTCCCACCAGCTTCTGATGCACACCAGGTTCCTGTCAGGAGATGCAAGGATCTCTTTTGCTTCTTCAAGATCAACCATAATTTCCGGTTTATGAGGAATTTCAATTCCAAAGGATACTCTGTCATTCCTGGCAGGCTCCTTGGTGATATCATAACCTGAATCAAGCCATGACTGAAGTCCACCGTTCAGTATGCGAACATCCTTTACACCGGCGTAAAGCATGATGAATGCGCATCTCATTGCACCCAGATGCCCCGCGCTGCTCCCCGGAAACGGATCATCATAACTTGGTGCAGAGAATCTTCCATAGAGGATGACCGTGGTGTCATGCGTGATCCCTGCATTCTCCAGTGTTTCCTTCAGCTCTTCCGGAGATCGCCGATTCCATGTCACCTCGGATTCAAGGGAATTGGTGTCAATGGCTATTGCTCCCGGAATGTGACCGATCTCATAATCCTCAGGGTTCCTGTAGTGAGAATGACATAACACGAACTTATTATTGTCATATTCCGGTGCATCATTTGTAGTGATCAACTGATCGAGCCAATCCGCCGAGACCAGCTGACGATATCTTGCAAGATGCTCCATTGGCAGATCCTTTTCCGCCCATTCAAAAAATGAGTTGTAAACGGTCACATCAGGGTAGCCGGCTTTCCCAAATTGCCTTGCCACCTCTTCTGCCTTCTGTGGATCATACCCATAGATGACCAGATGATCCTCCGGCATGATCCCCTTGTTCATGACGATCTCTATCCAGTCGATATAGTGTAACCATTTGTAAGGCAGCGTTTTCGCACCCTTTATGTGCCCGCCTCTTGTCTCTCCCCGCTCCTTCCATCCATTATAGGCATCAATAGGTCTGATATCGATTACCTTATAATCATGCAAGTTTTCAGCTAAATCTTCAGTTATAATTTCCCCCATGCAATATAATTTACCTTAATTATTATATTATTCTTTGGGAGTTAACATTGCGGGAATAATTAATGCAAATATGACGAATTGGTTTGTTTAGGTTGTGCAATATTAGTTTTGTTTCGAATCTCATCTAATTTATGAAGTGCATCTCCAATTCTGCCTACAATCAGTAAGTAATCGTCACTTATATATCCATTTTTTCTACAAACACATGTGTATTTTTTGTAGGCGTCGATAGCTTTTTCAATGTGGTATTCATAATCTTTTATGTCAGCTAAGTCATGATATGCAATTCCAAGATTTTTTAGAGTCATTGCACATTCGATTGGATATTCTTCATCATCTGCATTTTCTAAGGCATCTTCATAAGTCTTGATGGCCAAATTAAGATATTTCTTCTTATCTTGATTTTTATCTTGTATATTAGCTAAGTCGTGATATACAATTCCAAGGTTTTTGTAGGTTTCCAAACAACAACTTCTGTATTTTTCCCCAATATTTGTAAGAAGATCTTTATAAGTCCTGATGGCCAAATTAAGATATTTCTTCTTATCTTGTTTTTCATCTTGTATGTTAGCTAAGTCGTTATAAACAATTCCAATATAGTTTTTTGCTTCGGAATAGTGTAATATATTTTCTGATTTTAAAAAATTCTTTCCATCATCCTCTTGTAGAATCTAAAGGGCTTTTTTAAGATTCTCTTTTTTGTTACGAATTTTAGATAAATGAATATATGTTAAACCCTCGTTGATTTGAGCTGTGGCGTATTGTATTGGATATCTACTCTTTGTGAATACACTTAGTACATTTCTGTATGCATTGGTTGCATTTTTAAGATTATCTTCTTTGTCCCGAACTTCAGATAAATGAATAAAAGCATATCCAAGGTTGTTTAGGACTTTTGCATATTGTATTGGGTAATTTGCAACTTGAAATATATTTAAAACTTGTTTGTAATTATTGATTGCTATTTTGAGATTAGATTCTCGATTTTGAATTTGAGATAAATATATGTATGCATTTCCTAAGAGTAGTTGGATCTTTGCATATTGTATTGGAAAGTTATCTATATTGAATATATCTAAAGAATTATTGTATGTTTCAATGCCTATTTTGAGTTTATTTTCTTTATCTTCAATATCAGAATAAGAAACATATGCATCTCCAAGATGCATTTGAATAAATGCATAATGAATTGGAGATGTTTCTAATGTAATTATGCCTAGTGCCTTTTCATAACAATAAATCGCTTTGTTGAGATTTTCTTTCGTTATTTCCTTCTTAGCGATAGCACGACCATAGCTAACCATAGCTTTCGCATACTCAATTCCATTGTAATCATGATTGTTGGAATTATGTTCTTTTAGATATTGATCAAAAGTATCTAGACATTCCTCGAAAGCATCCATAGCTTTTTCATTATTTCCACTTGAATCTTCTATTTCAGATAGTTTTATATATGCTATTCCAAGATTGCTTTGAGTATTTGTATAATCAAGCTGATATTTCTCAATTTCAAAGGCTTTTTGAGCTTCTGTATAAGCTTTGATGCTCATCTTAATATTTTTTTTCTGATCTCGGATTTTAGATAAATAGAAATATGCAAGACCAAGATTAAATTGAGTAGTTGCATAATCATATTTGTATTTAGTAGACTTTAATATACCATATCTATATATGGTGGGCCTAAAAATTCTCAGGCTATCATTGTATGCCTGTATGGTTAGTTTAAGATTATTTTCTTTATAGTCAATGTTGGGAATATCGCGATATTTATTTCCAAGAATTTGCTGAGCTTTTGCATATCCGTAAGGATATTTTTTTTCTGGGACTTCTGAAAGTATCTTCTTCAAATCGTCAACAGATAAGTCTTGTTTTAGTTGATTGTTTATCTTATGTTTAAAATTTTTATTATCAATCCATATTTTTAGATAGATTGGTCCAGAGATTGTCAAAATAACAAAAATAACTTGAGGCAATATCGAAGATAATGTTAAGGACAACGTTGAATAAATAGAAAATACATCAATCATAATTAGAAACCCCCAAATTACAATTAAAGTTTATATCATATAAACTTTATACATAGGGTCAATTATTTTATGATGCTCGTGTTTTGATAAAGTATATTAGATCATTAAAATTATGATGAATTACTTACAATGAAACAGACATTAATTAACGGTATTAAATATTGCAATAGTATGAATTGATTTAACGATGGTGATTGGAGAAAGCTAGGTCACTTAAATTTAAGAACTAAGCTCTCTTATAGCTTCTATCAAATTTTCAAAAAGATGTCGCATTTTTGAAACAGAACACAACGGGAAGCCTTTATTCGTAATCTCTCTAGACGAAAACTTCGATGCTGACCTGCAAGTTGTACAACTTCCCACCAATTCCGACCTCGAAAAAAGAGTCTCCGCACTAGAACAACAAATAAAATCACTATCAGAAACTCATGCGACTGCCGGGAATCGAACCCGGGTTCCAAGCTTGGGAAGCTCAGGTCATAGCCTCTAAACCACAGCCGCACACTTGTACTTTCTTCTTTTATTCTTTTTAGATTATAGCTGTTTTGGTTTGCTGTTGGCGGTTTGTGGGGTGTTGCAACTAGCACTTAAGTGAAAACAGAAAGAATGAAAAAAGAAAGTGAGGCTACCCTCACTCGTATTTCTGGATGATCTCGTCGAAGGAGTCTGCGATGAAGGAGAGATTTTCCCTGCCGACTCCGAAGGTGCTGAGCTTGAAGAATTTGGTGAGGCCGGCCTTGATGCCGTGGATGTTTCGTGCCTTGAGCTCTTTGTAGAGGAAGTATCTTCCTTTTTTGACCTTTGTGGAGATCTCGTAGAGGTTGGGGGCCTCGAAGAACATGAGGTCGTGGTTGTGGGGTCTTTGTCCCATCTGGATGAGGCCTAAGTTCTCGAGCTTTTCGGAGAACCAGCGGGCTTCTGCTACCTCGTTGTCCCAGTTGCGGGTACGTTTGACGACCTCGGGGAATGATCCTATCATGGTCATCAGGGTAGCACTGCGGGCTGTGCAGCCAAGAAGCTCTATTTCCTTGTTCTTGTTGGTGGGGGATTTCCTGAACACTGTCTCGGCATAGTCGCCGTTGACACCGAGGACTCCGATAGGTCCGCAGCTTGCCATGGACTTGTGTCCGCTTCCTGCGATGAAGTCCACGCCCAGTTCCTTCCCGTTTACAGGCATTCTTCCCACTGAGTATGCGCAGTTGAGGAGCAGAGGGACGTCGTACTCGTGGCAGACTGATGCGATCTTTTTAGCATCTGCAAGGTTACCGTAATTTCCGTCCGGGTATGTCAGGAGTGCCAGTGCGGGAGCCTTACCGGTCTCGCTGATGGTCTCCTCGATAGCTGTACCGTAGCCTTCAGGGTCGATGTAGTAGTCCGGGCGTTCGGTGGATGGTACCTTTCTGATCTCCAGGCGGGCACGTTGTGCTGCTACCACTGAAGAGTAGTGTGCAAGGCCGTCCATAACGACGGTGTCGCCTTCCTGTGCCACTGCGTGCATCACAGCGAACTTTGACTCACGAGCGCCGTGGGTGACTCGTGCTTCGTCCACACCCAGGAACTCCGGGAGGGCGTTGTGCACGAATTCCTGCACCGGTGGCTTCTTGATAAGGTCAAGGACGCCGCCACAGTTGTCGCAGATGGAATAACCATCTCCCCATTCGACAAGTGCGCGTCTGGCATCCTCTGTCAGTATTCCTCCGGTCTGCAGGGGGTCGATATTGATCAGACCCTTGGCTGGGCGTTCGATAAATCCAAATTTCTGTAATGATGCATCATCAAGTGTCATATATTCACATCAGGGTCGGGCTGTTAATTCAGCCGTATTTTTTGTAAAGTTTCAACTATTGCTGTAAGTTGCAAAAAGAAAAAAGGTTCATGCAACAGCCTTGTTAAAGACTGAGATGAACTCGTCGCACTCTGTGATAAGTGTTGCAACAGCATCCTTGACAACATCTATAGGATCAGCATTCTCGGTCTTGACGAATAGGACCGGGTCACTGATCGTAACGTGTTTCATGTCATATGATGCCGTATGGACACGATCGTCCTCAAGAAGAATGATCTTGAGCATATTCAGGAGGGTATGGCTTTCTCCTGCTATCTCAAGTTTCATTTCATCTTCTGATTTCTCTAAGATCTTAAGTTCCATTGAATGATCTCCTGCAATGATTATGTGATCTGGTCAAATTATACCTGTGCCGTAGCCTGAAGACAACTTGCGTGATTCAATATGTCCGCACTCAGGGCATTTCAGTTTTTCGCCATCGAGATTAAGTGTGGTGCCACAATTTGAACATGTTGCGGTCATAACTCCAAGGTCATCGCCGGCAGTTGTCATCCTCATGTTGTCAGTGTTGATGATCTTTGCCTTTACAACATCTGAAACCGCGAACTCCTGTGACATTTCCTTGACGTATGATTCCTTCACATTGGACACGTGGATAGCTGCGATACCCGGATTGATGAACTCACGGTCATCGTTTCCTTTGATAGCGCCGATCTGCACAAGTGCCATGGAATCGCGCACGTTCATGATCGTTCCAACGACAACATCTCCTCTTCCAATAGTTGGAGGTACGCTTGTGGTTGGTTTGACAGTGATCTTCCTGCGTTTCTTGTTGACCATTACATGTCCGGTAGCTAGTGAGTGGATATCTCCCCTGACTGTAAATGTGTTGTCTCCGCCTTCGAACTCTTCTGTAGTGCCGATAAGGTCTCCTGGCAGTACAAAGGTCTTCTCTTCAGCAGATATGTGTTCAAGCTCCTCAACTTCAGGTTCAGGCTCTGGTTCCTGTTTAGGTCTGGATCTCCCCCTGTTGTCTTTCCTGGAGTCTCTGTTATCCTTCCTGGGTCCTCTGCTGTCCCTTTTGGAATCTCTGTTATCCCTTCTGGAATCTCTGCTGTCTTTACGGGGCGCGCTTTCTCTCTTAGGAGCCCTGCTCTGTTCCCTCTCCCCGGTCTTTTTCTCTGCCACTTCTACCTTTTCGCTGGCAGCTTTTACTGTTTCTTCTTCGACCTTTGTCTCTTCGTTTGAAGATTTGATGTTCCTTCTGGTCGTTTTCTTACGGTTTCTTATTCTAATAGGAATCCCTCTTGTAGATTAGATATGCCAGGTTATTTTGCTCAACTGTCCTGGTCACTTACCTTTGTTATCCTGTATATTTCTACCTCAATTCTTTCTACATCTTTTTTATGGAATTTAAAGGTTCGTTTTATTGGAAACCCTGTATTATACCATTCTGTTATTATAGCAGGTTCTATAAATTTTTTGACAAAGGCCAGACTTCCACTATTATGTATGGAATACGTAACATCTCCTACCTTCATGGCAGTTGAAAGGAACGGCCTGTCGCTTCCCTTGACCTGTGCTCCGAATGGCGGGTTCATCACAACGGTATGTGCATGTCCCCTGACCTGTCTTACATCAAGACATTCAAATTCCACCTCGACTCCGAGCTTTTCTGCGTTCTCCCTTGCAATATCAAGGGCAGCAGGATCGGAATCAAAGCCGACGACCCTTTTTGCACCAAGGAGCTTAGCACCAATTGCCAGCATCCCTGTGCCGCAGCCCAGGTCGTAGACAGTGTCATCAAGGTCGCCTTTCATGAATGCGAAATGAAGAAGTTCCGCAGCAAGTACGGATGGAGTTGAATATTGTTCAAGTGTGACATCCGGGGAGTCAAAACTTCTTACCTTCTCAAGAAGTATCTCCAGCTTGCGTTGTTTCATTGCTGCTTTACTCTCCCCTTATCTCATCAAAAGCCATATTTTCCCACTCGCGCTCTCCGACCACGATCTCGAACTCCTGCGGGGTGAGCATAGGCGCAGAGAACCTGCCAACCTCGTCAATTGCAAGTCTTGGACAGGCGGTGCTCACAAAAGCATCCACCTTGAACTGCAGCATCTGGTCAGGTGTTATCAGGTCCATTGTAAGTATGTAAGCTGTCTTGCCTTTCTTCTCAGCAAGCTCTTTCAATTGCCTGGCAAGTGGCATCCTGTCCTGCCCGGGTTTTGTTGACACAAGTATCCCGAAGGTTTCCGCATCCAGTGAATTGGCAATGACCGCACTGCGCTGCTTCAGTATTTTTCTTGGGTCTACCTCACGCACCTCATTTGAGAAAGGATCTGCGATCAATACCCTTTTACCGGTAGCAAGTGAAACGCCAAGGGGGTGAAACTGTCCGGTACCGATGTAAAGGAACTCGTCACAGTCAAGCCCGTCAGCAACTGAGAAATTACATCCGAGAACCTGCCCTGCATAGGCTATCTTACTATCTCCTCTCCCTATCAGGCATTCCTTTCCTTCGGATTCAAGGATGTCGCAAACATCCGGAAGCTTCTGTATATGCTGCACTGTGGTAAGCACTCCGACACGTTTTCCGGTTAGTTCAGGAACAGCTTTCCTGACGACTTCCGTCACGTCTGTATCAGAGCGTGTTTCGATAAAAATGACCTTCTCACTGTATTTGTTATCATCCAGCTGAGCATGGCCGAAATGGAACAAAAGGTCAACATTGTCAAGGATGGCAACATCAAGATCGCATGCCCCGTAACAGGGGTTTGCAGATATCAGTATGTCAACACCTGTAGCTTCACTTATCTGTGATGCAATTGCAGGTGCACGTCTTTTAAATCCCTCTGGGAACTGCAATCCGATAATTGCAGGCTGTACATCCCTTATAATATCAATAATATGTTCGATCTGAAAGTCGAAGGGCTCACTGCTGCTCACCAGCCACCTCCAGAATTGAGACCCCGTTCTGGTCAACATCTATCTTGACCAGGGTGTTGATCTCATAGCCCATATCACGCATCTGAATGGCACCATCGCCCCTGCTGATAACAACGATCACGTTTGTGATCTGTGCTCCCATCTTCTCAAGGGCCGGCAGAAGTGCTTTTAATGTACCTCCGGTGCTGATCACATCATCGACCACAAGCACCTTTTCGCCCTTGTTCACACCATTGATGTAAAGCTCTCCCTTTGAGTAGCCGGTGCTCTGGGAAAGGATAACCTCTCCTTCGAGGCCGTATTGCCTCTTCCTTATGATCGATAACGGGATGCCGGTCTTCAGGGACAGGGTAGTTGCAAGGGGAATTCCCATTGCCTCGATAGAGACTATCCTGTCGTAATCGGTACCTGCGATGCTGATCATGTGTTCAGCGATCTCATCGAGCAGTTCGGGCTCGAGTGATGGTACGCCGTCTGATATCGGGTGAATAAAATAAGGGTATTCGCCTCTGTTCACAATAGGTGCTTTCCGGAGTGATTCCTGAAGAACTTCTAACATATTATCGTGCCCTTTAAATTTAGGTCAGGCCAATTAACAGCCCTGGTCCGTTACGATCATGTTCTCATCACTTCAGGCGAAGCAGAAGATGCAATATCCGTCAGATCGTCACGTTCCTCTTTTATTGCAGAATAAAGTGTTTCCTTACTTAAAAGTACTGGATGGTAATACCTGCCACCGGCAACCTCTGCCAGACCTTCGGCAAGTACGCTGCCACTATTGCTGATATCAACTACCAGCATGTTGACCTTGTGGTCTGCGACCCGCCTGCACACCTGCATAAGTTCCCGTTTGATGTTGCCTCCAAGGTGCATCGGGACGTTTGCCGTACCATCTGTGACAAGTATCATAATAGGAACTGCAGCAGGTTCTCGCTTAACCTCCTGAAGCAGTGTCTCAAGCCCGGTAAGCATTCCTGATGCCATTGGGGTCGTGCCTCCGAACGGGACCATTTCCAGATACCTCTTTGCAGCTTCCACCGACGATGTGAAAGGCAGCACAAGTTCTGCTGACCTTCCGCTGTAGGTGACCAGTGAGACACGGTCCCTTCTCTGGTATGCATCTTTCAGCAATGCAAGGACAACATCTGTTGTGATCTTTATCTTCTCGCTCTCATCCATGGAGCCGGACGTATCAAAGACGATGTTAATGAGCGTGGATATTCTCCTTCGCCTGATCTTCTCCCGGATATCGCTCTTTTTAACGACGATCTTCCCGTCCACAGCATGATGTGCTGCTGCACGGATTGTGGGAGCAATAGCAATATCCGTGATCTTGTCACCCGGCATCCTGTATCTTACATATCTGCCACGCTTGCTTTTGGTGAGCACTTCCGCACGCCTGCCGGATTTTAGCCTTCCCGAAACGACCTTCTTCTTTTGTTTGTTCCTAGCAAAATCGGTGAGTATCTTGCTAACGACCTTCTCATCCTCTAAAGGATCTTTCTTCTCGTCGTTTGCAGTTTTTTCTTTTAATGAAGGGGTTTTTGCTTCTGACCTGCTTGCATCCGGATCAGCCTGTACTTTCTCATCCTTTTGTTTCTCTTCCGGCTGCTGGACCTCGGTCAGCATAGTGTCTTTAGAAACGGTTTGTAATGCGGTCTCGGGAGCCCTTGCCACGGCCTTTATTTCATCGTTACTGCTGCTACTATTGTTTGTCTTTTTGACAAGTACCGGAGCCTTTTTCCTTGTCCTTCGCGGTCCGCTCTCAACACATGGTTCGTATTCTGTTGGAACAAGATGAACCTGGATGTTTTCATTACTGCATTCTTCGATCTCTTCGGTAACCTCGATGTTCATAATTTCGATCGGGTCAGCAATGGGTAGGGAATCAGTTTCGTCTTTTAGTTCTTCAGCAGGAGCTTTCGAAGCGCTGACCTCCTCATTAATTGAACTGAAAAAAGATATGGGGTCTACAACAACATGGTCATTGTCCGAAATAATAAAAACGTCTTCTATATCTTCCGGATGAAATGTTTCAGTCTTGGAAAGCAATTCATCATGCACTGCTAATGTATTCTCTCCGCTGATCTGTGAGAGTTCCTCCAGTGGCAACCTTATGCTGAGAACAGGCCTTCCGGGATTGAAGACCTTTATATCATAATCCCGGTCAAGTTCTTTTCGCATACGGATAGCAGCAGATTTATCCTTCATCCGTTATCCCTTATCAGATATTTCCATTTACCACAGCACGAAGTTGTTCTGCACTGAACTCCTCTTCTTCGAAAGGTTTCTTTCGCATCCTGTGGGGGAGAACCATCTCAGCGGCTTCGATAATATCGTCATTTGTGATCCTTTCACGGTTCTCGTAAGCAGCATTTGTGCGTGCAGTGCGCTCGATCATAATGTCGGCCCTGTGACCATCAACATTGAATGCTACGCATATCTGTGCGATCGTCCTGAGGTTCTCACGTGTGGTAGTGATCCTTCCGAGCAACTGCTTTGCCTTGATTATCTTTGTACGCAGCTTCTCCTGTTCGTTCTCAAAATCCCTTCTGAACTGCTGTGGGTCCTTGTTGAACTGGTTCCTTCTTTCAATGATCTCTATGCGCTGCTCGATATCAGCAATACCTTCAACTTCCACCTGCAGGGCTATCCTGTCCAGGAGCTGTGGTCGAAGTTCCCCTTCTTCAGGGTTCATGCTTCCAACGATGATGAAGTTGGCAGGATGGCTGACACTTACACCTTCTCTCTCAACGGTGTTCACACCCATAGCAGCGGCATCCAGTAAAGCATCCACCACGAAGTCATCCAGCAGGTTGATCTCATCCACATACAGGAGGTTCCTGTTGGCATTTGCCAAGATGCCTGGTTCAAAGGCCTGCACTCCTTCCTTGACCGCCTTTTCGATGTCAAGACTGCCTACTACCCTGTCCTCTGTGGCACCTACCGGCAGATCCACTACCTTCATGGGTGATTTTTCGATCTTGATCATTCCTTTCTTCTGCTTATCGTTGCATTCCCAGCAGAACTTTTCAGGGTCGAGGGGGTCGCAGTTGTACTTACATCCTTCAATGATCTCTATCTCCGGAAGGATCTCCGCCAGTCCTCTTACAGCGGTTGATTTTGCGGTTCCCTTCTGTCCTCTTATCAGCACTCCGCCAATTGAAGGGTTAATGGCGTTCAGGATGAGTGCCCGAAGCATCATCTCCTGCCCTACAATGGCAGAGATCGGGTACATCACCCTCTTTGTTTTGGTCGCTGTTTTCTGTATGTCCTCAAACCTTGTCCTCTTCTCTTCTTTAGGTTTTGGGACTTCCTTTATGCTGCCTGTGATATTGGTAAAGCTCATGATATTTCCATCCTGTGATTTTTTAGCACCTGTTTTCTTCTGTTCACATGTATCTCAGGATCAGGGCAGAAGTAAGTGCCAGGAACAGCAGTACTATGCCAATGCTGAACAGTATGAACACGATCTTCATCCTGACCGTCTTTTCCGGTTTGTTCAATGCATTTAGTTCTATCAGGGAATAGAACATGGTTATCAGGAAGACCATTGATGAAAGTAGCAATAATGATCCTGCCACAACTATGAATTCGGCGGTCCATGTAAGGTCATTTGCGTTTATCAGGTCTATGAAGAAGCTCTTTCCGTGGCGCTCATAAGCGGCGGTAATCCACATCATGGTGTATGCGATCTCTGCAGCACCCAGTATTGCAGAGCATATGGAGGTTGCCATAAGTGTGGCCATGGCTCCGATATCCGGTAATTTCAAGTCGATCTGCCATTCATTTTCCACTTTTTCACCTTTCTCTCTTGTTTGTAAATGAGGTCTCATCCCCAGAGTCCTCATTATAATAATAAGTAAGTCACTTCATTTATATGTTTGAATTAATAAAACTTTATCTGTATACTGCTCTATTTTGCAGCTTGCACTACTTATTTATCCATATGGACCTTTGGAATTGTCATGAGCATACCTGAAGGATCATCCCTTTCCGAAAAGATCGAAAGGATCAAAGGGGCGATAGCTGAAAAAGAAAAAGTACTGGTCGCATTCTCCGGAGGTGTGGACAGTACAACTCTGGCAGCCCTTGCTTTTGAAGTTCTGGGGGACAATGTTCTTGCAGTAACCCTTGATTCCTGTGCGATACCCCAAAGTGAGCTGGAGGATGCAAAAAGGACTGCCAAACAGATCGGTATACGTCATACTGTACTGGAACATGACATGCTTTCCGATGAAATGATCAGGCAGAATGATCAGGATAGATGTTATTATTGTAAGAAGCTCGTCATGAAAACATTGAAAGATGTGATGGACCGGGAAGGTCTGAATGTGCTGGTCGAAGGGACCAATGCCTCCGAGATCACCGGTCGCAGACCGGGCTGGGCTGCAATAAATGAGGCAGGAGACCTGGTCTTAACTCCTTATACGGAGTTTGACGTTACTAAAAAAGAAGTGCGTCAGATAGCACGCCATCTGGGACTTGAAGTTGCTGATAAGGTATCTAATGCATGCCTGCTGTCAAGACTGCCTTATGGTGCAGAAGTAACAAATGCATCTCTCAGGAGAATTGAAAGTGCAGAAGACTTCCTTCTGTCTCTTGGGATCACGCATGTCAGGGTTCGCGAACATGATGGCATTGCACGTATTGAGGTATTACCTGCTGATTTCCCTGTTGTTCATGAAAAAAGGGACGAATTGTTATCTCGTTTCAAAGAACTGGGCTATTCCTATGTTACGCTTGACATGGAAGGTTTCAGAAGTGGCAGCATGGACGAGGTATTATAAGAATGTCTGAATATATTGACGTGGCTATCAGGGAAGCCGGTGAAAAGGACGGTGAGTCGGTGGAGTGTCTTCTTTCAACATATTTCCTTGATATGGATGAAGTCCCTATCGATGATTTTATTGTTGCAGAGGCCAATGGCAAGATCGTGGGTGTTGCAGCTTTAGCGGACAGGGGCTGCTGTGAGATCCATTCTATAGCAGTTCATCCCAATTATCGTGGTAACGGGATCGGTTCGAAGATGGTTTCCTCCATTTTTGAAAGTGTAAATAAAGAAAGGATCTACGTCAGGACCACTTCACCTATCTTTTTCAGGAAATTAGGTTTTATTGAGCTTCCGATGTCCGAGAAAGTTAATTTATGGGATGATTGTAGGGAATGTGATAGATTTGATAGATGTAAACAGCACGTTATGTGCATTCAAACGGATGAGGTCTGAATTGTGTTAACGCTTGGTATTGTGAATACTTATGATAAAATTAAGGTGCTGGATGCCCATTACCGTGCAATTGCAAGGGCTGCACCAATTTGTTATGCTTATGGTTTTACCCTTTGTCTTTTTGATTTCCCTTTCAAGATGACTCCGGAAGAACTTGTGGAATATGTAATGGACAAGACGACCATCGGTGAGTCAGGTAAATACCTGAAATTGCTTCATGAAAGCAACCGCCTGTTCGTCTTCGACCTGCCGAAGAAGGGCTTCCAGTCCCAGTTCGGAACTGCTGTGATAACCAGTTCAAAACCGGAGGAAAAATATGCTGTAACTCCTGAAGAGATTGCGGATGGGGTGGAGCACAATCAGTCCTATCTTCTTCTTGTAGGACTTGGCAGGAAAGGTCTGCCCAAAAAATTGTTCTCCTTTTCGGATCACCATCTTGACATTACGTGTGAAGGGATCTCTCTAGAGACATGCACTGCTATCGGTACCATTCCCTCCTATATCATGGGAATAGTTAATACCAGAAAGAAACTAAAAGATACTTGCAGGGAAAGGGGTTATTAAAGGACATGAGATCGGGAGCTCAGGTATCCATAGTGCGCTGTGAAGATTATTCAAATACCAAAAAAGCCGTTAGTGAAGCGATCGATCTGATAGGCGGACTTGGTGAAATTGTCTTCCCCGGTGCCCGGGTACTTCTGAAACCCAACCTTCTTGCTGCAGCACTTCCTGAGAAAGCGGTCACCACACATCCTTCAATTGTGTCTGCAATGTGTGAGCTTGTTGTGGATGCAGGGGGCATTCCCATAGTAGGCGATGGTTCAGGCATAACTCACCCGGGGATAACTGATGAAGCCCTGGATATGTCCGGTATAAGGGAAGCTGCCCTCAAAGCAGGCGCTGCTGAAGTTTTGAGCTTTGAGACCTCTGGGTATGAGATAGTAGATGTTGCCAATCCTTCGCATTTCCATCAGATTTATCTTGCTAAACCGGTGGTTGATGCCGACGTTGTGATCTCGCTTTCAAAGCTCAAGACCCATGAACTGACCCTTTATACAGGTTCTGTCAAGAACATGTTCGGTGCTATCCCCTTAAAGTTAAGGAAAGAGGCCCATCTTCTTGGCAAAGTGGACCTATTCTCTGAGGCTGTAGTGGACATCTATTCTGCCAGGGTTCCCGACCTAACATTAATGGATGCTGTAGTTGGGATGGAAGGCAATGGTCCTTCAAGCGGGACGCCTGTGAATGTTGGTGTAGTGATGGCAAGTTATGACTGCGTGTCTCTTGATATTGTAGGTTCACAGGTTATAGGACTTGATCCTATGGAAGTCCCTACCAACAAAGCAGCAATTGGTAGGGGATACGGAACTCAGGACCCGGAAGTGCTGGGAGTTCCTCTTGACGATGTGCGCATGAAGTTCAGGCTGTCAGCCACAACCCATCTTCGAAGAGTGCCTCCATTTCTCCTCAAGAGACTTGGCAAGCTTTTCATAATCAAGCCTTCCATCAACACTTCAAGATGCACCTTATGTGGGACATGTGTTTTGAACTGTTCTCCACATGCTATCGAACGTAAAGGTGATAAGTTGGAGATCAACAACAAAAAATGCATTCTCTGTTACTGCTGCCGTGAGCTCTGTCCTTCAAATGCTGTGGATATGAAGCGTTCGCTCTTTGCCAGGATATTTCTTAAGATCAGAAATCGGGGTTAACCCCAATCCGCAAAGATCAATTGAAAAATAGGTTTAAGCGGCACAGAGGCCGCTCATGTAATGTGTTCTATTAATCTTTTAACTGGCAGACCTGGCTCTTGCGCAGCCATTCGATGTCTGACTGGTAGAGCTCACGCAGGTCCTTGAGTCCGAGCTTAAGCATTGCCACACGGCTAACACCAAGACCCCACGCAAGTACAGGAGTTTTGATCCCCAGAGGTTCTGTTACTTCCTTACGGAACACTCCGGCTCCGCCGAGCTCTACCCAGCCGAGGCCGTCAATGTATACCTCAGGTTCCACACTTGGCTCTGTGTATGGGAAGTATCCGGGTCTGAACCTTACATCCTCGAATCCCATCCTGTGGTAGAACTCTTCAAGGCATCCAAGAAGGTTCGCAAATGACATGTTCTCGTCCATGATCACGCCTTCAAGCTGTTCGAACTCTGGTGTGTGTGTTGGGTCGATGGTCTCACGGCGGTATGCTCTGTCAATACAGAATGCCTTTAACGGCGGGTTCGGGTTGTCTGCAAGGTACTTGATGGTAACAGCAGTGGTGTGGGTTCTCAATACATCGCGTTTTGCAATCTCCTCACTCCACTTTCCTCCCCATCCGGTGGACTGGAGGTCACCGCCATGCTCGTGCATGTCCTTTATACCTTTAGTGTAGTCTTCAGGAAGATCTGAACGGCTTGAAAGGTGGAATGTGTCCTGCATCTCTCTGGCAGGGTGGTCCTGTGGCTGGAATAGTGCATCGAAGTTCCAGAATGAGCTTTGTACGACATCTCCTTTGATCTCGGTGAATCCCATCTCAAGGAAGATCTGGCGCATCTGGTCGATAAGACGCTGGTATGGGTGTACCTTTGCACCATAGACCGGTCTTGGGGGTGTCTGGATGTTATAAGGCCTGAAATTCTTGTTCTTCCATTCCCCGCTCTTCAATAACTGGGATGTGATCTGGTTGATCTCCTCTTCAATGGTGATGCCTGCTTTTACAAGTTCGACTCCTGCATCTGTGATGGAGACTGTCCGGTCCTTTTCCTCGGCCTTTGAAACAAGCTTGCGTTTGATCAGGTCCTTTATGGTCTTACCGTCTGTTCCAAGTTCTTCAAGAGTACTTGCTTTTTCTGTGAAACTGGCAAGTATCTTCTCGTCCTCAGTTTCTTCTGCATTGCCTGATGGGACCATCATTCCGTTCTCAATGCTGGCCCAGCCTTTCTTACGTAGCCATCCGGTCGCAATTCCCACCATCTTTGGTGAAAGCTTTTCCTTTAGGTCATCGATAGGTGTTGGCTCGGACAGGGCACTGATCAGTTGTCTCTCAGGGAGTCCCTCTTTTGCATAGGTACGACCTTCGTCTGTCAGTAAGTACAGTTCGGTAACTGTATCATTCACTTCTGCCAGTCCGTTCTCTGAGAGCAAAAAGGCGGATTGCATTGCAGTTTCCACTTTCATGGATGCTTTTTCTGCAAGCTCTTCCGGGGTTGTGGATGCAAGTTCATCCAGTGCGAGCAGCACATTTTTTTCATTTGTAGTAAGTTTATAGTTGCTCATGTCGGTCAGGGTCCTTTTTGGGTTTATAGTCCGTAATCATCCAGCCGGTCCTTTGCCAGCTCACGCTTTTCCTGGTGTTCTGTCAGGAATTCGGTCATCAGTTCTGCAGCAAGGGATTTGCAGGTGCCACACATACGTTTTCCGCAAACACATTCATCGTAGATTTCTTCAAGTTCCTTATCGTCTTCTACGAGGTGGAACATAAGGAGTTCAAAGGCAGAACAGTTATTTGGATCTCCTCCAAGCTTTTTCTGTTCCTCAAGTGTCATCCTGCCGCCGGTCTTGGCACGTTTTACTTTCTTTGCAGCGGCCTTTGGATCTTCCTTTAGTGAAATGATACTCTCAGGGACACTGCTGGACATTTTACCTCCCTGCAGTCCTGACATAAATCTGTGGTAGGTGGAAGATGGCGGTACAAAAGCATAGCCTCCGTATTCGATCTCAACTTCCCTTACAGTATTCAGGAGTTTGTTATAATCATCAGTTCCGAAGACATCAACATGTCCTTCGAAAAGTTTTGTATCCCATGGCAGTCTTTCCGCGACATCCGCAAGTGCGCCTTCAGGAGCAGCCTTGCTACGAACACTGAAGTACTTGTTATTTTTCTTATCCTCGCGGCCTTCGATCCTGAACATGTTCATCTTGTGTGCGATACCACGCGTCAGGCGCATGTGTGGGTCCTGGTCCGCACCTACTGGAATTACCGTAGGTTTTGGACCACCATATTCTGAGAGCTGTGGCTGGAGTATATCCGCACTCTGGGAAAGGGTGCTTGTCATGTGTGACACGCTTGTCTCTCCACTAAATCCATAGATCGCGCTTAGCTCGGAGAAGTTCGTTTTTGAACCGAGTTCGAACGTAAGTTCCTTGACATTCTCGGATTCTGACTGGAAGTAAATGTGGCCGTTTGGCTCGAAACCAAGGGCTATCAGGCTTACGATGTAATCTTCAATTCCGATTTGACGGCATTTTTCCCATGAAACACCTCTTACGGAGTAGGCTTCCCTGTCTGCGATGCCCACAAAAGCATCACCTCCCATTTTCTGGTGCCAGATGATCTCTTCCATGACCATTTTGTGTCCGAGATGGCCGCCTCCGGTGGGCATGAAACCGCTCATGACCGAAAAAGGGTCCTTGTTCTTCATTGCATCTGTTATCAGGTCATAGCTCCTGTGGCCGAAGATTATCTTCCTGCGCATGTACCTGTGTGGGTCAGGGAGTTCAGAGCAAATGTCCTCGAATGGAAGGATTCCGAATTCATCGAACAATTTTGAGTAATCGTCAATATTGACTGAACCCCATGGATCAAGTTTCATATTCATGTGCTGCCTCTGTCAAATTCCGCTTAAGATTTTGTTATTATCCTTGAATAGCTGAACGTATATATCGGTTACCTGATAAGATCGAAGTCGTATGGTGTTCCGGCATCTTCAGGTATCTTCGATACAAGGTTCAGGTAGTCCTTCTCCTGCATCAGGCAGGAGTGTCGCTCTCCTTTAAAGTCACTGACCTTGCGTATCCTGCTCCAGATCGTCCTGAGATCATCTGTCTTGATGTTCCCGAAACTGAATGGTATGTATGGGCAGGGTTTTACTGATCCTTCCACGCAGACATGTAACCAGCGCTGGCCAGCCATACATCCCAACATCTCGCCTTCAAAGTATGTGTTTGCGAATATTCTGGGTCCGTCCTCGGTAGCATTTATCCTACGGTACATTTCCATTATGACTTCCCGGTCCTCGTCTGTTATGATAGGGTCTTCGGGTTTCTTTGGTACGGATTCCCACAATGAGAACTCATGCACTCCAAGCTCCTTTGCGAACTGGTACATTGATGTCAGTTTCTCCATGTTCTTCGGGGAAACGTGGGTGCACATTGTAACAAGCAGCCCTGCGTCAAGTCCATATCTAATGGCATTGGTCGCTTTTTCAAAAGCACCTTCCAGCTTTCGGATGTCATCGTGCTCTTCAGGAACGGTGGAATATATGCTTACCAGGAGGTTGTGAAGTCCGACCTCCTTTAGTCTTTCAGCAACTTCCGGTGTCATATCTGTGCCAGGTGTGTACATGTTGACAATGGCACGGTCCTTGTCAACGTAATCAATAAGTTCGAATATATCTTCTCGAAGAAGGGGATCTCCTTCGGTAAATGTGATGACCACGGCTCCCATGTCAAGAGCCTCATCGATGGTCCGTTTTACCGTATCGACATCGAGGTCGCCTTCACCGCCGCTGATCACGCAATGGTCACATTTACATCTGCACTGCCTTGTGATCTCAAAGGACACCGTTTCTGGAATATACTTTCCAAGCGCGATCTGTGTTTCGGCATAGAGGAGCCTATTGAAGACCTTGCCCGGTATTGGTGGTAACCATGTGGATGCTATGACCCTGTCTTTTTCAACAAGGGCTGGTTTTTCTGCTTCAAGGGTAGAATTGAATTTTTTCAGGAAAGGGGAACAAACACCACGCAAATGGCCTTTTGCTTCCAGTTGTAGGAATCCGTTCTGATGCTTCAGGTCAATGGTAAGGCCCGGGAGTGAAAGTACTGTAATGTCTTCTTCACTTTGGTCCATTTCTGTTTTTCTGTCCGTGTTAGCCATTTCAAAATCCTCTCTATGTCAGGTCTTACAACCTTTTGCATCATGATCTATGGATGCCTTTTGGATATGTATTAATAATGGTCTCTAAGAGATTTCTTTTATATTTGTATAGACCATCGGTTAGGCATTGTTGGTATTTGTTATTTGCAAAAAAATGAACTCCGAAACCGGTTTTGCCAGTTTCGTTCTGCTCTGTAAAGAATACAACATTATTGTTTGGAAAACCGCTTTCAACAAGTCCATCGAACTCTGGTATTGAAATTGGTTTCCGGTCCATCTAAACCCTCTTTATATCCTGTTTCCTTTGTTATCTGCCCCTGGACAGTTTTATCCCGGGCAGACAGTTTGGAAAGGGCTAGATCAATAATGTTTATGATCAAAGAACGCTGCTTAAGAAGCGCGTTCTGCAAATGCAAGGTTCCCGCTGATCCTCTTGATCTTGATCTTTACGACATCGCCTTTTGCAGCGCCTGGGACAAATATGGTGAACTTGGCAAGTTTAGCGATTCCGTCTCCTTTTGAACCAACGGCATCGATCCTGACCTCGTACTCCTCGCCTTCTTCGACTGCATCGCGGGGTGTTGCAATTGTGGTCCTCCTCTTTTTAACAGGACGGTGTGCACCACAAGCTGAGCACTTTAATATCATTATCCTGTCAGATTTGACAAGCTGGGTATCCGGGCGATTACATTCGGAGCATATGACATACTCTTCAACGTAGGCGTCGATATTTGATTTGATATTCTCTCTTGGGAATTTACCCTGGAATATTGCACGGTTTCCATCAAGCTTTCCGGCAGTTCCCATTTCCCTTGTGAGGTATTTCATAAGGTGGTCCGGATCCCTGTTCAGTACGTCCGCAATGTTCCCAAAGTTCTCAAGGACGGTGGTCTTACCTTCCACAAATATCCTGGGTTCGGGAATTACGAAACGAACATCCGTAGTTTCCACATCTGGCAGGTTTTCAATTGCCCTTTCCAATAGCGCTTCGTAATCATCCATTTTGATACCCTCTTTTTTGATAAGTGTTCTGTTTACTGTACCAGTTCCATACCCTGATCGACAACGATCCTTACAGGGGTTGGCAGTTTCTGGCCAGCTTTTCGGAGAGCATCTTTTGCCATTGGGAAGTGCTCTTTGTTAACAGATATTGTGAATACTTTCTGTCCTGCAGCAACTCTTGCTGCTGTTCCTACATTCTTTCCCCATGCTGCTCTCATTCCACTTGAGACACGGTCTGCTCCTGCTCCGGTAGCCTGCTTGTTCTCTCTGAGAACTTCGTGTGGGTATACTCTGAGCTTCATGTGGTAGCCTGCTCGACCTGCTGCTGTTGTCATTGATCTGTTTGCAGTGATACGTGCAGCTTCGAGAGCTGTGTGCCTGATCTGACATCTTTCATCTGAGATCAGTGTGACCTTCACCGGGAATTCAGCTGTCTTGTTTCCATCATCGTAGTGGATTACGTGACTGCCTGGAACACCGCCCATATATTTTCGTCTTGTGTTTGAGCGTGATTTTACGTTTCTGTACATACTTGCTGGTTTTCTTACCATGAGACTGAACCTCCTTAATATGATCTGTGTGATCTTAAGAACGCATTGGGTTTCCTGCTTTTTTGATCTGGTCGCCAGATCGTTGTTCTGGATATGTTGGCAACGCGTCTTGAAAATCTTTAAGTTGTAAATGTGTCAATGATGCATCCCCCTACTACTTAGGGGTTTATAAGTCTTATCAATAGAAAATGTATTTTCCTTTTTTCCCGTGCTATACTAAATTACATCTTATATATCCAGGTTTTGGGAGCATCTTTAGTATTTATATTGAAAAAGGTATCTTCTGGAAATCAATATATATTGCATGCCTATAATTTGTCATATGGACTCTGTTACTCATGAGCACAGGAAAGATGCCCGGAAAAGTCTTGGTTTTTATTTGATCTCAATATCTACCTCAAGGTTTGCCAAATATGGATCAGCACGCTCTCCCGAAGATGCTGAGGATATATCCGGCGAATTGATGGTGGAACTTGTGAAAAAGAATGGTCATCATGTACTGGGTTATGAGCTTGTTTCCGATGAGAACTCGGATATAAAGAAAGCTGTTCTGGATGCCCTGCAAAAAGAAGCCGACATTATTGTCACTACTGGTGGCACCGGTCTGACTCCCACTGATGTTACCGTCGAGTCCCTGGTGCCGATGTTCGAGAAGCAGATGCCCGGATTCGGGGAACTTTTCAGATACAAGAGCATTGAACAGATAGGTTCTGCAGTTATACTGACCCGCGCTGCTGCCGGGATCATAAGGGATAAAGCGATCTTCTGTCTTCCCGGATCACCTGGTGCAGTTGAACTTGCACTCTCAGAGATCATCCTTCCGGAAGCAGGTCATGTTGTAAAACACATAAGGTGAATATTTATAGTACGCGAGTTCACATAATATCTATATTTATATAGTCCCCGCAAAGATATATTATTAATATGATTATCCCTTATGACGTATCCATAAGGGATATAATATAACAGGTACGATTTGAATGTGGATCAAATCTCACTTAATTTACTCTGAAGTAATGCAAAGTCAGGTCAAATCCGGTGATCTCATGCATTCGCATTGACAAGTCCGTTGTAGGAAGGTTTACATGGCTGAATATTTGTTTGGTATCAAAGAACTTGACGATCTGATCGGTGGTGTTAAAGAGGGCACCAACCTGATGCTTATCGGTCCTCCTATGAGTGGAAAGGATGATCTCGTTAATACTATTATATGCAATGGGCTTAAACAGGGTGATTCTTCCATTATTGTCTCTACTCGTGAGACCGGGGAGCGTGTATTGGACTGGTTCTCAAATAACGGTCTGGATACTGACAATGCAGATCTCGGTGTTGTGGATTGTGTCACGAAAACACTTGGTATCTCTGCATCGGATAAAGATCATATAAAAAGGGCAGCTAGTCCTGTGGATCTCACTGGTATCGGGGTAAGGATCGGTCAGTATTTCGAGGAGTTCCTTGTCCAGAAAAAGGCTCCTGGTTTGAGATTCTGTATCAATTCCCTTTCTACTATCCTGATGTATTCCAATCTTCAGACATTGTTCAGGTTCTTACATGTTTTCACAGGTCGTGTTAAAGCATCAAATTCCTTTGGCATCTTCATAGTGGAAGATGAAATGCATGATGCACAGACCGTAGCTACCCTGAAACAGCTTTTTGATGGTATGATAGAAATAAGGGAAAATGATGCCGGTTATTCTATCAGGATATTGGGCATTACTCCAAAACCTACTCCCTGGTATGAGTTTGAGGTCGACGGCAGTAATGTAACTATTGAGAAGCCTGAATAATTCTTTTCTTCAATTAACTGGTTATTTTGCATTATCATATGCAAATACTGCCGCAAGGTATAATTGGCATAAATTTTGTGTAGGTTCATATGGATAAAGAAAAGCTGTACAAACTGAGGTCTGAAGCAACCCACATAAAGCCTATACTAAATGTAGGCAAAGGCGGGGTTTCTGACCAGCTGATAATCGAACTGAAAAAGGTCATTAAAGACCGGCATCTTGTCAAAGTTAAGGTCTTAAAGAGTGCTTCTTACGAAGAAGAAGATGGAATTGATGGCATTGCTGAAAAGCTTGCAGATGCTACAAGGTCAACGATCATTGATGTAAGGGGACATTCAGTAGTACTTTACCGTTAAATTTCAGAGTTTCTTCAGACATTCTCCCCTGAAATGATCTCAACTTTTTGCAAGGTGATAAGTTCTTTTGGGATCATCCTGCAAAGTTCAGGGAGAATCTTTCTTATCTTTTCTTCGGAATCGACTGCTTCCACAACAATTGGCAGGTCTGTGCCGAGTCTCAGAATGCTTGTTGTATGTATCTTGCTATGAACTCCATATCCTTCGATGCCATGAAGAACGGTTGCACCGGAGATCTTTGAATCCCTCATAAACTCAAGTATCTTCTCATGTGCAGGTTTTCCATCGCAGGAATCGTTCTCACTAAGGTATATCCTGAGAATAGCTGATGTCATATGTTTATCTCTATTTTTCAAATTAGATTAAACTTGCTATGTGCTGCCCGATGTAAACGCCTGAAAGGCAAAGCAACAGGTTGAGTGTTATATTGGATGCAAATAGTGGTGTACGACCCTCTTCTAGCAGCTTGAAGCTTTCATATGCAAAGGTTGAGAATGTTGTGAAGGAGCCGAGGATGCCTATGTTGATAAGGTGAAAGCTGGCGTATGGTACTGAGAGAAATGTCAGTGTGGATAGTATGGTGCTTCCGATAACATTTACAAGAAGGGTTCCTGTGGGAAGTCCTTTCATAACCGGTACGGTCCCCGAAACAAGATACCTCAGGCAGGCTCCTATGGAACCTCCAAGCCCCACAAGCAGTACTGCTTCAATTCCCATGGGCACTTCCTTTCCTCCTGAACAGGTAGATAATAATGGCTCTTCCAAGGAAAACTGCCAAAATGGTCAGTGCGAGATTGATTCCGATATTAAATATCGCAGAGGTCCCTCCGAGGTTGTAGGTTTCAACGGCGAAAGTAGAAAAGGTCGTAAAGGCTCCCATAAACCCTGTTCCAAATGTCAGTCGTGTCCTCTGACTGATGTGGCCAAGGTAATCATAATCATACATCATCATTCCCAGAAGAAGGCTTCCAACCACATTCACGACCAGTGTTCCATTGGGTGAAATGGTGCTGGCTGAGACTGCATATCGGGATACAGCACCTAAAAATCCTCCGAATGCTATACTTGCTAGGTCCTGTGTTCGTTCCGGGAGTGTCATTTATGAAATTGAAGTTCAATGCAGGAAGCGTCTTAAAAAGATCAGCCACCCGATACAGGTGGGAATATTGCGATCTCATCGTCATCATTGACAATGGTATCCAGTCCTTCAAGGTGCAGGATATTGTTCCCATTTATGAGTATGTTGATGTAACTTCGAAGTTCCTTTTTCCCTTCGACATCATTGAATATCAGTTCCTGAAGTTGTGGGTATCTTGTGAGCAGACCGCCAAGGATCTCTTGTATGTTCTCTCCTTGCATCTCCATTTCAGACTCTCCTGCTGATTCCCTGAGATTTGCAAATAACTTTATTTTTGCCATAACCATGAGAATTTCTGACTACTGCATATTAAATAAAACTAATCCAAATACGTCTAAAATTACTTTTCAGTAGTATATTGTAAATGTCAATAGTAAGTTGTCAATTATAAGTTAATTAAAAAAGTTGAATTTTGGTGGGATAGCGCGGATTTGAACCGCAGTCCAAGCGTCCCAAACGCTCGAGGATCGACCAGGCTACCCTACTATCCCATCGTGTTCATTGCATGCAAAAGACCTCGCACGCATGCCTTCGGAGGCACGATTCCCTAAATAGAAGTCATAGTAGATATACTTAACTATCAGGTTTCGCATATTTGGCATTTTATTGGCAAATCTCAATGGTCTTTGTACAAAAATTACTGCCAATTATTGTTTCTTTATATTCAGTTTGACCGCAATTTTGTATATGCGGTCAGAAATCCTCGATTTTTTCCTCTGGATTGCGGGGAGTGGTGGCATCTCACTCCCAGCGTTTGTAGGCATCATTGTCGACACCTATGAGGTCAAGTGCCCGTCCTGCCATGAAATTGATTAGGTCGTCTATGGACTCCGGTCGGTTGTAATATGCAGGAGATGCAGGTAGCAGGATCGCTCCGGCATTATGTGCTTTTAGCATATTCTCAATATGGATGCCGCTGAGTGGGGTTTCCCTGGCCATCAGGATGAGCTTTCTCCTTTCCTTAAGGCACACATCAGCTGTGCGTGCAATGAGGTTGTCTGAGGTCCCGTTTGCCACTGAAGCGAGTGTTTTCATGCTGCAAGGTGCCACTATCATACCTGCGAAGGGGTGGGATCCGCTTGCTATGGGTGCGGTGAAGTCATTCTCATCATGGACCGATGTTGCCAGTTCTTTTATACCTTCCACTGTCAGGTCGGTCTCTACTTCGATGATCTTCTCTGCAGCCTTTGTGAGTATCAGGTGGGTGTCTATATTCATATCTGCCAGGATCTCAAGCAACCGGACACCATACTGTACGCCGGAGGCTCCGCTTATCCCGATAACTATCTCCTTCTTCCTCTCCCTCTCCATTATTGTTTCTCCTTCATTGATCCTATGAATTCATTGATCAGTTCGTTCGAAGCGGACAGCACTTCTTCGATCTCTTCAAGTGTAATATTCTCAAAATTTATTCCTACGGTAACAACTGTTGTGCTATGTGTGGCCGAACTTATACGTCTTGCAGCATCAAGAGCTATGGCGTCATCCCTGTGGGATGGCAGGGTTATCACCGATGAGGATGCATGTCCGGGTATTCTGTCATAGTAGCCCACGGCTACAGCTCCAATATGTCCTCTGCCACCTGTAAGTGTTATCACAAGGTCTTCGCCGATGAGTCGGTGTTCAAGTAAAAGTTCTCCTCTGCTTGTCTGTGTTCTCATTTCCTGCAAAGTATCACCTCATAGGTCTGTAAGTCTGAACTGCTTTGTTCCCTTCTTTGTGTCAAAGAATTCCTGTGCAGCCTTCCTGACAGATTCTCTGTGTTCCTTGATCGTGTATACTCCCATTCTCCAGTTATCCTGGTGGGCATTCTCTATTGTAGCCACGATATTGGATGCTTCATCAAGTCTCAGCATCTTCCCGTCGACCTTGATCAATGCCTTCATTTCTGCTATCTCGGGTCGCTTTGGGATGTCAATCAGGATCTCGCTGCTGTCGATGCCAACCATCTCTGCGATCTCATTTTCTACTCGGTCTACCTTTCCCCTGTAACGAAGGACGTTCTCACCAACAACATCAATGCCAACATGAAGGGCACGTTTGTAAAGCCTTCTTTCATCAAGTCGTTTTCCAAGTTCGCCTGCATATCCCTCGTCTGCCCTGATCATCTCGAACAACCTTGCATCTTCCATCTGGCGCAGTTTGAACGGGTCGAGTGTTTTCTTGTTGATGAGGTCCTGGACCGCCCTCGTGAACATCGTTTCGGCTATCCTGGATACGTGGTGGTAATAGACCGAGGGGTGCATAAGAAAACGTGAAACAAGAAGCGATTCTGCAGCCTTCAGACCTCCCAGGCCGACAACCAGATTGTCCTCGTAGAACTGCATCTCATGTATCAGGCGTGCATGGTCCACAAGTCCGAATGCAACACCTGTATAATGTGCATCCCTGACCAGGTAGTCCATACGGTCCACATCGATTTCGCTATTAACTATCTTTCCCAGTGAAGTTTCACCCTTTATGTGGTCTGCAATGGTCACAGGATCAAGTCCGTGTTCGTCCAGTATCTCTGCGATCTCGCCTTTTTTGAGGATTGGTTTCACATCTTCATGTCTCTGGCGTGTATATTGTTTTATGATACTCTCTGTGACATGTGAGAGTGGCCCGTGGCCGACGTCATGGAGAAGTGCAGCTGCACGGATCTCATCCTTTTCATCTTTCTCGATAGAGTTTAGCTGTGATGTCAGGGTAGTTGCAAGGTGCATTACTCCAAGGGAATGTTCAAAACGAGTATGGTTTGCTCCGGGATATACAAGATTGGACAGACCCAACTGCTGAATTCTCCTCAAACGCTGCATTTGGGGTGTATCTATCAATGATAATACAAGCTGGTCCAGTTCTATGTACCCGTGTACCGGATCCCGAATGACTTTCATATGGTTTAAATAGTCTTCATGGTATAATGCTGTTCCGTTATTTGATGGAAACAGAGGTTGTTTTATGATCGTATTGTCCGGTGGAACAGGAACTCCCAAATTGATCGATGGCTTAAGACATGTCCTTCCTGAAGGTGATGTCACCGTGGTTGTGAACACAGCTGAAGACCTGTGGGTCTCAGGAAATCTGATCACACCTGATATTGATACTGTGCTCTATTTGCTTTCTGACAGGATCGATAAGGGAAAATGGTGGGGTGTCAGGGATGATACATTCAGTACCCATGAGGCGATGAAGCTTGCCGGTCATGACGAAGGGATGATGATCGGGGATCTTGACAGGGCTACGCACATCATGCGGTCTGAACTGCTAAGGCAGGACCTTTCCCTTACGGAAGCTATGCAGAAAATGGCTTCTTCATTTGGGATCAAATCCCGTATATTGCCAATGTCGGATGATCCTGTGTCCACAATGATAACAACGCCATCCGGCAGGATCCATTTTCAGGATTTCTGGGTAAAACAGCATGGTGGTCCTGAGGTCTTAGAGGTTTCACAGGATGGCATTGAGGACGCATCCATATCTCCGGGTGTAATTGAAGCTCTTGAAAAGGAGGATGATGTCCTGATAGGTCCCAGTAATCCCATCACAAGTATTGGTCCGATCATTAACCTACCTGGTATGCGTGACATCCTCAAAGGGAAGAAAGTGGTTGCAGTAAGTCCTATCATAGGAAAAGAACCAATAAGCGGGCCTGCAGGAAAATTGATGAGTGCCTGTGGCTTCGATGTTTCTTCCGTAGGGGTTGCAGAGTGCTACAATGGTCTCCTTGATGCAATGGTCCTTGATGTAAGGGATGAATCGGCAGGAGATGCCATAAAAGACCTGGGGATCGATGTCTTCTTTACGGATACTATGATGAGGTCGGTGGGAATTAGCAAAGATCTTTCAGAAAAGATAATTGATATTTTTAATAATATCTAAAAATTATATTATTGTGTAATATACAGTACCGCATTAGTGTATTGACATCATCTCTAAAAACAGTCATTTGAGTACTATGCTGATGAAAGGTGGCATGAGCGGGTTGGGGAGTGGGGGTACTTGAAAAGAAATTAGGGTCCCGCTCATTACACAAAGAATACTATTTGGTAATTGTATATACACTTTACGGCAAATTATACCTTCGTATAATATACAAATCTAATATACAATAATTTGTTACAGTATTTTCAGGAACATCTACAAAAAAACAGTTTATTCGGTAAAAAATTGATGAAAGGTGGCATGAGCGGGTTGGGGAGTGGGGGTACTTGAAAAGAAATTAGGGTCCCGCTCATTACACAATTTGGACTATTTCCTAATTGTATATACACTTGACGGCAGAACAGGTTATTTGGATATTTATTTACTATACAATTCTTAATATTATAATGAAGTAACGGCGTTACTACTGAAACCAATTTGTTTATTTTCAATGTGTTGAAATTGCCTCTAATGGATCCAGCCCGGCTGCGCGCTGGGCAGGGTAAACGCCTGCGATCAGGTTGAGCAAAAACACGACTAAAACAGTTATAAGTATATCTGAAATGTTGATGATAACCGGTATCTTCTCGATGCCATAAAAATCAGCAGGAACCGGATAGCTTCCGATCGCCAGGGCAATGGCAGTTCCAAGCAGGCAGCCTGTGAGAGCACCGATCAACCCCAGGATGCCGCTTTCCAGTATGAATATCCTGCGTATGACGGAAGCAGGTGCTCCCATAGCCATCAGGACTCCTATTTCCTTTACCTTCTCCATTACCACCATGTTCAGTGTGCTGACCACTCCGAACGATGCTATCAGGAGTATGAGTGCGAGTATTATGTTGTTGGATGTTGTTTCAATGGTGATGGTCTGGAGTATCTCCGGATTTGTCTCTGTCCAGCCAGATGCTTCGTAACCGAGAGCTTCGATCTCTTTTGCGACCTTCTTGTCTTCATTGTAGTCTGCCAGACGGATATTTATCACATTGATGGCATCACCACTATCATAGAATTCCTGTGCTGTCTTCAGGGATGTGTATGTAAGTACATCATCGGCAGGTGTTCCTGTGTCAAAGATCCCTACTATTTCATAGGATGCCGGTGTTGCTGTGGGGAAGTTCACGGATATCTCATCGCCGATGTTCACTTCAAGGTCCTCTGCAAGGCTGTCACCTACCACAATTGTATTCTTGGAGTGGATAAGCTTGTAGAGATCCCCTTCTATCATGTCCTCTGAGATGTGGGATACGGAATCTTCTTTTTCAGGCTCTATTCCTCTCATTAAGATGTTGAGTGTTTTCTCCTTGTATCGAAGACTAGCTTCTCCATCCAGGGCAGGCGAGGTTCCCACCACCCCCTCGATCCTTTCTATGCGGGGTATGATGCTATTGTAAAAATGGATGTATTCCTCTTCCTCAGCAGGGGTAACCACCACATGTGGGAGGTTCTCGACGGTCACATCATAGATCTCTTCTGTGAATCCTGCCATAAAAGCGTTCGAGATCACGAGTATTGTGACCGCGATCCCAATGGCACTTATGGATATGAGTGACTGACGACGCCTGCTTTTGAGATGTCTGAGGGCAATGAACAGCTCATATGGCATTTGAATTACCTTCTATTATGCATGTCTTCTGCGGAACACAAATGCCACAGTGGCAAGAACAAAAGCAGCTTCTGTGACCAGAAATGATGGTATGCTGTTATCCTCTTCCGCTTCTTCAGGAATATTATTTGATATGGTCACACTTTCTTCCACGTCGATAATGGTTTCCTGAATGTCGAGACCGTCTCCATCATTACCTATGATCTCGATAACAAGTTTGTACTTTCCTTCCCGGAGCCTGTTATCCCAGATGGTCTCTACTGTTTCGTCATCATCTGTGAGCAGTATGGGTGATCTCATGATCGCGGATTCGACGACATTCTCTCCGTTCTCATCATAAACTGTGAACTGGACATACCCGTCAAAAGGCACCTGTGAATTTCCTGCAATGGTAGCACTTGCACCGATCTCATCCTTGTACACATCGGTGATCTTTGCATCGTCCATTGAAGTGAAACTGTCTGTTACCACAATAGCGCTTTTTTCATTGGATGGCCTGACCTTGACAAGTCCGGTGTATTCCTTATTGTTCAATAGAAGTGTGTTCCATCTCTTATGGACTGTAAGGGGAGTTGTATGCACGGACACCTTCTCATCCTTTGCACGGTAGATGACATCAAAACCGTCCACAAGCATGTATTCTATATCTACGAGGCTTGCATCAACTGGTCTTATGACTGCAGTCACCCCTTCGGAATTGGCAATAGTGCCTTCTATTACGACTTCCGGGATCACCTGCCTTCCGTGAACAAACTCATATTCGGTAGAATTTAGCTCCTTTTTATCGTTAAGGACCTGTGCACGTACTTCATATGCACCATCTTCGGCAGTCTTTGTTTCCCAATGGACAACTTTTATGACCCTGGAATTCACGCTGATACTGTCAATAGGTATGGTGGCAATATCGATGATCCTCTCTTCACGCACAAGCTGTACTTCAAGGATGAGGTTTTCTAATGCTGAAGAAGATGAAAGTGTTATATCACAGGAATCAATGCTGCTGTATATCTCTTCGATCTCGATCATTGTATCAGCATCATTCCCGGTGTTCGCTGATGCAAGGACTGTTGTTGCGAACAGTATTATCAGAGCAAAGATAACCAGTTTGCTTATTCCACCTTTCATGTCGTTTTCCCCTTTTTACTTAATAAAAAAGTATCCTCTAATAATATTTAAGAAGCATACATACAATGTATTATGTGAAAAACTAAAAACATGGGGACTGTTCGTGTGGGTACAACAGAAGAGATATTTGATAGTATCATCGCTAAACTGGAAGAACTGAGTGATCCCGAGGCCATAGAGGGTATGGCACATTTCTGGATCACGCCTGAAAAGTGCTACGGTGTATCAATTCCAGAGCTCAGACACCTTGCAAAAGAGACCGGTAAGGATCACAAACTGGCTCTCATGCTATGGGATAAGGGGTACAGGGAGACCATGATCCTCGCTTCCATGGTGGATGATCCAAAGCAGGTCAGCGAAAAACAGATGGAAGCGTGGGTCAGGGACTTTGATTACTGGGAGATCTGCGACCAGTGCTGTATGAACCTGTTCCAGAAAACCTCTCATTCTTCCAGGAAAGCCATCGAGTGGAGCTCCCGAAAAGAGGAGTTTGTGAAACGCTCCGGTTTTGTCCTCATGGCAAGAATGGCTGTGGCGGACAAAAAGGCGAATGATTCTGTTTTCGAGGATTTCTTACCGATAATTGAAAGGGAATCCAACGATGCCCGGAACTTTGTGAAAAAGGCCGTCAACTGGGCCTTAAGGCAGATCGGCAAACGCAACATCGAGTTGAACAAAAAAGCTATTGAAGTGTCACAAAGACTTACCGGTTCGAATCTTGCCAGTGCCAGGTGGATAGGTACCGATGCACTGAAAGAGCTTACCAGTGAAGCTGTCCAGAAGCGCCTTCACAAATGAGGTTTTGTGTTCTACTTACTGTATAATCGTTATTGGATGACTTCAAATCGATTCGTAGCTTAAGTAATGGCTATATAGCTACGAGTTATTCATTTGCATAGATACAGGAGATAAATTATCATGTCAAAATATACAGGTATGGGCATTCTGGTCCTGATAACCATCGTGGCGGTTACAATGGCTGCTTTTTCCATGGGCTGCACAGAAAATGGAACTATTGATCTTACTGATGATGTAGAGATCGTTGAATCGGGGGCGGTGTTAACTGAGGATGCAAATGCAAGTGAGGTCACAATGGAACAAAATGATCTCATTGTGCTGAAGCTTAAAGAGAACCCGACAACAGGTTATTCCTGGGAGGTCACGGTCCCTGAAGGTCTGACACTGGTGGAAGACGATTTTGTAATTGCTCAGGAGGATGAAGATCTGGTGGGAGCAGGTGGCATCCATGAGTGGAAGTTCCAGGCAGAAAACGAAGGGACCTACGAGATCTCTGCGATCTACAAGAGATCCTGGGAAAACACAACCGGTGATGAAGATACATTCGGCATGACCGTAACTGTCCTTGCTTCAGGTGAACATGACGGCGAGGATGATGCTGATGGAGATGATATGATCACCGACGTTGATGACACTGAATACATCATTCGTGATGCTATGGTCGATGACATCGAAATCTTCATGATGGAGTCATTCCCACTGCAGGTAAGTGTGAGTGCCACAGGATACCTTCCTGATGGATGCACTGTGATCGATGAGGAAAACATCGAGGTCACAAGGGATGGGAACACCTTCAATGTGGCCCTGAAGACCAAGAGGCCGACAGATGCCATGTGCACACAGGCACTTGTGCCCTTTGAGGTGAACATCCCTCTGGAAGTGTATGGTCTTGAAGCAGGTGTCTATACGGTGGATGTGAACGGTGTGACGGATACCTTCGAGTTCACTATGGACAACGTGATGGAGTGAGGTTTTAAGGAAACCTCATTCTTTTTCAGAGACTCTTCTTCTTTCTTTTGAGTTCTTCTTCTTCTTCTTCTTCTTCTTCTTCCGGGAACATTCCGAGCCTTACCCTGATAAAGTCGTACATTTCCTGTGCTATGTCCGTATCACAGCAGCTTTCCACTCCTTCGAAGCCCGGTGATGAGTTCGCTTCACATACCTTGAAGTGTTCTCCGTCAAAGAGAAGGTCTATCCCTGATATCTCAAGACCAAAGACCTTTGCAGTTTCGGTAGCTAACCATTCAATTTCTGGTGTCATCTCAAAGGATCTGACCATTCCTCCTCTTGAGAAGTTAGCTTTGAAATCTCCTTCCTGGGCGACTCTTTCCATACAGGCAACGGCACGTCCTCCAATGATGATTACACGAAGGTCACGTCCCATACTGGATTTGACAAATTCCTGAATGATGAAATTAACGTTGCTCCTTGTTGAACGTATGAGTTCCATCAGGTCTATGAAGTTGGATTTGTTCTCGGAAAGGAATACGCCACTTCCCATTGACCCTGAAAGTGTTTTTACAATTAACGGGAATCCAAATTGTTCTTCAACAAGGTTCACATCAATGGGATGCTTTGCAAGCATGGTCTTTGGGAATGCGATATCCGCCTCTGCAAGTATCTGCTGGGAGTACAGTTTGTCCTTTACTGTTTCAATACTGTGGGATGAATTGAAAGTATGTACTCCAAGTCTTTCCAGATGTCTTATGATGGCCAGTGCAAAATATGATGTTTCTGCTCCCATTCGGGGAAGAATGAAATCAGGCAGTGAGACCGTTTCCCCGTCTAAAAGGACACCTTTGCGATCATCTCTTGTGACAATGAGTTCGAACTGTTCCGGCGTTAACACCTTCATTTCAATATTGTTCTTTTCAGCAACTTCAAGAAGACGATTGATCTCGTATGTTTCAGGTTTTAATTCCAATTCGGAATGTTTGTATAAGATCCATCCTTTCACGTTTTTCCCTCGTTTTTATGCGGGAATAGCTTTTGTAGATATAAGGAATTTGGCTGGATCGTGGTTGGTTATCTATTAATAATCGTGTTTCTTAATGATTTGTATATTAATTCGGGAATCTGGGAAGTTAAGGTCAATGTCTAAAATTGAGATCGGTTGCTGTGGAGCTTATTGCAAGACCTGTCGCGAATTAAAGAACAAGAACTGCCGCGGATGCAGGCTGGGTTATGAAGGTGGGGAAAGGGACATCAACAGGGCTAAGTGCAAGATGAAGCTGTGCTGTTTCAGGGATAAGGGGTATGGGACCTGTGCCGATTGCCCGGAATGGGAGTCCTGTGAGATCGTTCAGGAGTGGTACAAGAAAGGCTATTCACGCGGGAAGTGCAGGCAATCCCTCGAGTTCATCCGAAAGGAAGGGTATGGGGAGTTCATTAAAAGAGCTGACAGGTGGAAGAATCATTATGGGAAGCTGGATTGAATCTCAGTGGAAGTTTGTCCTCTCAAAAAACACATTAAAACAAGACGCCGGGGTTGGGATTTGAACCCAAGCACTCCGTTAGGAGAAACAGGTCTCGAGCCTGCCGCGTATAGACTCCGCGGCTGTTAATTCACCGTTGGATTAGTCCGCTCTGCCACCCCGGCATTGTTGTTTCTGAAAGCGTTTATGGCTTATATAGGTGTCGAAAAAGTGGGTCAGAAGTCGAAAAGGGAACTCTGGTTCTTTGGTTTTGTCGGGTCTTCCTTTGGCTTGTTTTCGGAGTCCGGCAGTCCTATCCATCCGTACTGGCCTCCGCCTCCGGGGTGGATGATGACCTCGCCGTTGCGGAATGCAAGTATGGCATCCACTATTCTCCTGTCTACGATGCCAAGCTGGTCGGGGTTTGTATCCAGGAGGACCGTGACCTCGTTGCCGAACTTTTCCACAAGGGATTCCCAGGCTGTTCTCACGCCTTTGGTGGTGATGCTGGCATGTCCCAGTGCCATCATGATGATCTCTGCAAGGGGTGCCAGGTGGAGGTAGTCAGGACGGTGGTCGGGGTGTACCGGGGTTTCCAGGTCGGCAAGTTCGTTCACCCTGTCGTATACGCCTTTTTTGACCTGTCCCCTGCACTGGGGGCAGCGCCAGTTATTCTGGACGGCTTCCTCAAGGGTGTAGTGGGTGAAGCACTTGATGCACGCGGATTCGTTGTACTTTCCCTCTTCCGGGAAGAACCCTACGTTCAGGGTGGCTTTGTAGCCTTCCTTGCGGAGGATGGCTTTTTCCAGTCCCTCGAAATCGATGGATGGAACCTCAAATCTGGTGAACTCTCGTGCCAGCTTGTTGGACCAGGGGGAGTGTGCATCCGAGTTGGTCAGGAAGGTAAGTCTGTGAAGTTCACTGATGCGGTCTGCGTAATCGGTATCGGCGCTTAGTCCCAGCTCCACGAAGGAGACGTAGTCGGTGAGGTCACCGTAGCAGCTATCGAGGGAGTCATGATATGCATACAGGGCTGTCCATGGTGTGAATGCATGGCAGGGTCCGATCATTGCACCGATGTCCTTTGCGATCTGTGCTATCTCGCTGCCGTCGAGTTTTACCGTGGGTCTGCCATCAACTGCCAGGTCGGCATATTTTGACATGGTTTCTGCCAGCTCTTCGGCCTTTGAGATGGAAGGTAGGATCAGAAGGTGGTGGACGCGGTTCTTGTCCTCTATCTCTGTAGTTGGAATAAAATAAGTACCATTGATGAGAATTGTCTCATCATCCGTAGCTGCTGTTTTAATGTCATCGAGCCATTTCGGGTGGATACAGTCGCCTGTTGCCACAAGGTCGATGCCTTTTTTCTTAGCCTCTACGGCAATTGTTGGCAGCTCCATCTTATTGGAGCACGCCATGGAATATTTAGAATGGAGGTGGAGATCAGCATTGATCTGCATGTTCCCACCTTAGCCGATGTATCTTAGGTCTTCTTCAACGGCCGTATCTCTCAATACGCCCTGTTGCTGTTGCTTTGCTTCCATGAGGTTAGCAACGATCTTCTCCATGTCCTTTGCACGCTCTTCGAGTTCATCCACCTCGACCTCTATGTTCAGGAGCTTGCTTAAGATAGCTAGGAGTGATTGTGCACTTTTCGGGTCAACCAGATATCCTGATGTCAATCCCATTAAACATGCAGCTTTCATATCCTTGAACTTACTGAGTCCAAGTAAGAGACCTGATGCACCTACGATACCTCCTCCGGGTTCGTTAGGTTTGAAAGTAACGCCTAATTCCTTCAGTTCCTCGATAAGCTCTAGATCATTGGCAGCACCCATTACTTCATCGGTGTGCTCCAGCTTGCCTGTTGGGTATCCTCCAAGGGTGAATATCTTAGATACGCCCAGTTCGGCGGCAAGATCGATATAGATGCCTCCAAGTTCATAATGACCATCTGTAGTTGTGCTCTGATGGTCTCCTCCAAGGAGTACAAGGTCCCTATCGTCAGTCTTGCAAATGTACACTTCGTTATTGACAAGTTTGACCGTACTTTCCTCGCTTACCATTACCTGTGGTGGAAAATGAGGGGAATAAATCTCAAATATTTTTTCTGCTTCCAGTTTCTCGATCAGGTGATCGACAACAAGCTTTCCAACATGCCCGACTCCCGGAAGGCCAACAAGTAGTATGGGGTCGTTTAGCTGGATCTCATCTTTAAGGCGGATCACAGTTGTTTCACGCATGTTCCGTTTCCCTCCTTTTGGAGATTCGGCGGTATTTGCCATAGGGATCAAGCGGGGAAAATCGTGCCGGGAGTGGATTCCCTGAAGGTTCTCCACACTCCGGACAGTTCTCTTTCAATGTGTAAACATTGCATTGAACACATTTTCGGATCTTGTTTCCCAATGGAACATCACGCCTTTGTTGATTCGATATGTCGGTGGAAAATTCCCTTTCCTTCCTTCTTTTCGATATAGTCAATAGCTTTCTCAGCAGCTTTCTTCAAAACAGCTTCCGCGGTCTTGTAGTCAGGTGCGATAACCTTTATTCGGTATCTTGGTGCGCCTGTGTATGTGACGTCTATCCTGACATCATCATCTTTCTTGATCTTGGTAGCTGATTTGAGGGATTTCTTGATAATATCGATCCCATCAGGGCTATTGGAGGTAAGATCCACGTATCCTGCGATGTCTACGAATGGAAGTTTAATATTTTCCTGAGCGATGTCTGCTATCTTTGCGGCCAGCTTCTTGCTGATGGCCATGCCTTCAAAAGCTTCTTTGCCGTTGATGGCAGCTTCTTCAAAGCCAGTATAGCAGCTTCCGAACTCTTCCATAAAAATGGACCTTATTTCGCCCATCTTTTCCGCGCTTGTCTTGGTGTCCTCAGCAACGAACTGGAGCCACTTCTCAGCTTTCTGTTCGTTCTTCCAGTCCTGGATCTTCGCACGTTTCTGGTGTTCGTTGACATCCTTTAAAGACAGGTCAATGTGACGTCGGTTAGGGTCTACGTCCAGCACTTTGCAGACGATCTTCTGACCTTCCCTTACGTAATCACGTACATACTTGACCCATCCGGCCTTGATCTCGGAGATATGGATAAACCCTTCTTTACCCCCGTATTCCTCAAGGGTTGTATAGGCCCCAAAGTCGACTACGTTCTTTACAGTACAAACTACAAAGTCGCCGCTTTCTGGCCAGTTATTATTATCCATTCTACACCACTTTATTCAAGGACTTCCAGGATATGTGTTGTAATTGTTGACTTTCCGCCGGTGGATTCTGCGAGTGTTCTTCCGCATACGAGGCATGTGACCTTGCGGCTTGCACTACCGAAGATAACCTGCTCGTTGGAGCAGTCGTTGCATTTTACACGTAAGAATCTGCTTTTTGGTTGTGTCATTGTTATCATTCCTTAAACTCGAATTTCTTTGCTCTGAAGCATGGCCTCTGGTGTGACTTGTTGCACTCGGCGCAGCGGTATTTGAGCTGTACTCTCTTGGTTGGTTTGTCTCCTCCAGGAACCTTTGAGAATTTACCACTGTTTCCGATGCCTGATTGCCTCTTCTTCTGTCTGGCAATGTGTGTCATAGCTGATGCCTTGCCTTTCTTTACTCTCTCTGCAATGTGTTCAGTATGTTTTTTGCAGGATGGGCAATATGTTCTGAACCTCTTTGGAATTTTCATTATTTACACCTTTTATCAAGTTGAATGTTTTATTTTGTGATAAGATGAGCAGCACCTCGTTTTACCAGAACATTTGCGTTCATTGCGGGTAAAACAACGACATCTTCTGCATGGGTAGTATAATTTCGATTATCTACGGCATTGAATGTCGGTAGGTCTTTCAATATTCGGACAACAAAGTATTCTTCATTTATATTCCTTTTGGCTATTTCTGCCTTGTCCCTGACATCGTCACCGGTGTCAATTGCAGATGCTGATGCTTCTTGTGCTGTTCCCGTGCCAGCTGGTTCATCTGTGACTCCTTGTGAGGATTCTTCCTGTTCTGTAGCTTCCCGCTCTTCTGCAGGGGATATTGAAGACGAAGGATCAAGTATCGGTTCGAGTAATCCGTTCCTTGCTACCTGTATTGCCGAAAGCGTTGCTTCGTATACCGCCTGTTCTGCAGGAAGAAGCTTGTCAAGGTCCTGTCTTGGTGAGCTGCTTGAGAATGCATTGGAAGTGGCCCTTGAAGTGACCTTTCGAACCCTGCGGATGAATATGGTCTCCACATCATTGATGGCACTCTGGAGCTCATCCTCGAGTATCTTCGATTCAGCAGAGCGTGGATTGTTGATCTTTCGGATCTCTTCCTCAAGCTCATGGATATAATCATCCACAAGACGGTAGAACCCGTTCGGCAACGACCTTAAAGCCGAACTATTTTCTTCCCGGAGTATGCTTTTGAGCTCATTACGATCCATATTCTGCTGCACCTCTGCACATAAGATACACGGCTGCATATTCAGGTAATTCCTGTGTACCTTCCTCTACGTAGAGGTCATTACCCTTCATTTGTACTGCAAAAGGTCTTATCACTTTTAATTTTACCGGCTTGTCCGAGAACACGACAGCATCGGTCAATGGTTCGAACTTCTCAAGCTCTGAAATGGACAGTGTGGTAACACGCATTCCTGATTTACCATGAAGGGAACCTCCCAGGCGTATCAGTCTTTTTATGTCACCGGTCACAGGTTCATCCACACTTGCAGACATGTCATTTACTGCCTGCAATGCGAGGGTCTGTATAATATCCTTATTGACCTTTGAAAGGGCTTCCATGTTCCCTCTGCGTAGCAACTCGACCTGTGCTTCATCCCTTAATATATCTATCATCTTTTGTGCGGTCTTTTTGCCGATGCCCTTGAAACCGCTGAAGAGCTCTTCTGCATCTTCCTTACTCGCAAGATCGGTGAGGTAGGATACAAGATATCTGTTGATCCTTCCTCCCCAGCCTCCCTCGCTTTCCGGGGAAAGCATGTTCATCCTGGCATTCTCACTACCTGCATCACCGCTGACCGCTTTCTTGTAGAATATCTTCTCAATATTGAGTCCCCTTCCACTGATATAATCCACGATCTCCCTTCTTTCTGCGCTTCCAAGGGAGCGAACACGCGGGTCACTTATATGGAAATGGTAACCTCTTCCACCCGAAAATACCGCCCTGATATCATCTTCATTAAAGCCGAAATCATTTATCAGAAGGTCATATAGCTTTAATGTCTCCTTTTTGACGTGATCAAGCATTTCTGAATATGAGTTGGGTGCACCGGGTATGTGGTCCGCATCAAGGTCAAAGATAAGGTCTGCTTCCTGCCATTGCTTCTCTTTCATGGTAGGTGCACTGGGGTATGTATAGTATGCAACAGAATGGTATGCATGTGCAGGTGCCATGCCTGCAAGGTATTCCTCAACCTCTCCTCGTGATCCAAATGACTTGTGTCTTCTCATCACGGTTTCCGGCATCTCGTCAAAAGAGATGAATCCCCATTCGCGAGCTTCCAGCCTGGACGGGATATGTATTTCCGCTGTCTTGTAGTATTCCTGGAATTTCGACTTGAGGAAATACTTTGTCTTAAAGTTCATTGCTTGTTTCCTGATAATATTGTCTGCTTAAGACTCCAACCAATTGATGTGTTAATCCTATTTCTTTATTACTTCAATCTGTTGTTGTCAGGTGCTGTCAATATGGATAAACCTTAAGTCCGGTCGAACTCTATAAGCATCTATGAAGCAGGAGATGACGAGTGCAGATGTTGCTGCTCTTGTATCCGAACTTGGTAACGTCGATGTTGAAGGTTCTCTCATCGATGCAAAAATCGCTAAGGTGTACCAGCCAGTTCCGGGTGAGATCAGGATAAATCTTTTCATATTCGGAAAAGGACGTGACAATCTGGTTATACAGGCCGGCAAGAGGGCACATATGAGCAAGTATTTGCGCCCAAGCCCAAAACTACCCCATGCATTCCCGATGTTATTGAGGAAGCATATTACGGGTGGCAGGATAACTTCTGTTAATCAGTATGACTTTGACAGGATCATTGAAATCGGTGTGATCCGTGGTGGTATTGAGACAATACTTGTATGTGAACTGTTCTCAAGAGGTAATATCGTTCTTCTTGACAGTGATCGTAAGATCATTCTACCGATGAATCCCGTGACCTTCAGGGGGCGCAGAGTTCGCAGTGGTGAGATATATGAATACCCTGAAGCACAGCTAAGTCCGCTTGATGTTGAAGAGGCTGGGATGGCAGATCTGTTTGCAGCTTCCACTGCGGATGTTGTCAGGACCATAGCAACCAGTTACAATCTTGGTGGTGTTCTTGCAGAAGAGGTCTGTCTGAGAGCAGGCGTTGATAAGAAAACAGCAGCAAAGGATGCTACGCCAGATAATATAAAGGCACTTTGTGAATCTGTAAAGACCGTGTTCTCACCAATTGTGGAACATAAGCTGAAACCATGTATAGTCAAAAAGGAAATTAAAGGCGAACTAGGGGCAATTGATGTCGTCCCTCTGGAGCTTGAACAGTATTCTGAATCGGAGAAGGAATATTTCCCGTCCTTCAATCAGGCCCTTGATGAGTTCTTCGGCAAAAAAGCATCTGAGGAAGTTATTGAGGAAGTAATTTCTAAAAAGAAGGAAAAGGTCGATGTATTTGAACGAAGGCTTCGCAAACAGCAGGAAGCTATCAAAAAATTCGAGAAGGACTCCGAAAAATACACCACCATTGCAGAGAAGATCTATGAGCACTATCAGAACATCGAGCAGGTGCTTGCAGTTCTGGAGAATGCAAGAGATAAAGGTTATTCATGGGCAGAGATCCGTTCCATACTAAAAAAGGCAAAAGATGACCTGCCTGCAGCACGTTCTATCGTAAGTATCGATTCAGCGGAAGGATTTGTCGTAGTTGACCTTGACGGTGTCAATGCGAGTATCAACATTCGTAAGACCGTTCCGCAAAATGCTCAGATCTATTATGATAAAGCTAAAAAGTTAACCAAAAAACGTGATGGTGCCTTGCGTGCGATCGAGGATACAAAGGTTGCGATGCAGAAAAGGGAGAAAAAAGTATCCAAAAGAAGGAAGGCTTTCTTCAAGAAACACTGGTACGACCGGTTCAGGTGGTTCTTTTCATCCGATGGTTTCCTTGTTGTTGGTGGGAAGGATGCCGATACCAATGAGGAACTTGTGAAAAAGTATATGGAAAAGCGAGACATCGTGTTCCATACACAAGTGCCCGGTGCTCCTATCACAATTATCAAGACCGAAGGTAAGGATGTTCCGGAAACGACCCTTGAGGAAGCTGCACGGTTCGTGGTTTCCTATTCCAGTATCTGGAAAGCAGGCCAGTTCAGCGGTGATTGTTACTGGATAAAACCTGAACAGGTCTCCAAGACCCCGGAATCCGGTGAATACCTGAAGAAAGGTTCCTTTGTTATCCGTGGTGAACGCAATTACTACAAGGATGTTCCTGTGGGTGTTGCTGTTGGCCTGGAGCTTGGTGCGGAAACCCGTGTCATAGGAGGACCGGTGTCGGCTATCGCACGCTCTGGTAAATATGTGGTCGAACTACTTCCCGGTAAGTTCAACCAGAACGATATTGCAAAGAAGGTCTATCGCATTTATGTGGATGAACTAAAGGACCCTTCCTTTGTCAAACAGATAGCATCTCCTGATAGCATTGCAAGGATGCTTCCGCCAGGGGAATCTGATATCAAAAAGTGAACTTTTGATGAGTATGGGTATATGACTGTCTAAATTGCTGGGTATTATCATGAGGGTAACAAAAAGAGACCTGAGGGGAAATAAGGAGGGTGAGATAGCCCTTACTCCGGAGACGCTGGATGATCTATGGCATTTGAAATACATCATCGAGAAAGGCGACCTTGTATTTGCTCTTACTAAAAGGAAAGCTGAGGCTGCCAGTGATAAGCTCAGGCCGGAGAAGGTCGAGAAAAAGAATGTGAGGCTTGGTATCAGGGTAGATGATCTTGAGTTCCATAAGTTCTCCAATCGTCTCAGGGTCCATGGTCTTATTGAGCATGGGATGGATGCTGGTTATCACCATACTCTCAATCTTGAGGAGGGAACTGCCCTCTCTATAATAAAGCACTGGAAAAAAGATCAGGTAGAGCGTGTGAACGAAGCAGAAGCTACATCCAAAAGACCCAAGGTCATTATTGTTGCCATTGAAGAAGGGGATGCAGATATTGGTTTTGTGCGTCATTATGGTATAGAGATCTATTCCCACATCCGGCAGTCATCCGGAAAAGGTGAAGGGACGCTTCGTGAAGTGTTCTTCAGCACTATCCTGGAGCAGTTAAATCATGCCATGTGCGGAACCGAGTCGGTTGTTGTTGCAGGCCCGGGGTTTACCAAGGATGATCTTATGAAGTACATCTCTTCAAACAATTCCGAGCTGGCAGCAGGTATCCTTGTTGAGGATACATCTTCCATAGGCATGTCCGGTTTTCAGGAAGTGCTCAGAAGGGGTGCTGTTGACAGGATCATGGAAGAGTCCAGGATCGCCAGGGAATCTTCACTTATGGATGAGTTCCTGAAGGAAATGGCTCTTGGCGGCAAGGTCGCATATGGTATGGATGAGGTGAAAACAGCAATAGATTATGGTGCTGTAGAAAAACTTCTGGTGGCTGATGAATTGCTTCGCCTGGAACGGGAAGAGGGTAATATTGATGCTATGATACAGGAAGTCGAGCATGCGCAGGGTTCTATGGTTGTGTTCAGTACAGAGTTCGAGCCCGGGCAGAAATTGCACTCTCTTGGTGGTATAGCAGCCTTGTTGAGATTTAAGATTTAAGATGCGATCAAGGTAGGTCCTCAATACTGTGATTTGCCGCGTAATGCAGGTCTTTCGATGTAATCAAGGCAAAGCAGCTCCTTTCCATCCATATATACCCTGACAGTTCCTCCGGATTCGGATATTGTCACAGCTATTGCAAAAGTGTCCCTTGTGATCGCGGCTGCTGATACATGTCTTCCCCCAAGTCCCTTCTCAATACCGATGTCCTTTGCATCAACATCGAGATATCTGCCTGCAGCATTGACTATGCCTTCCTCTGATATCACAAAAATGCCGTCAAGAAGGGCAAATTCCTTGACCGATTCCCAGTTCATCCTGTCCAGTATGTTCCGATGTTCGTCCTTATGGCCTGCATAAGGGTTTAGTATCATTTGATGGGAACGCTGCATGACCTCTTCAGTATCGCCCAGGATAAAAGCGGTTCCTATTTTGTGTCCTTCTCTTCCGCTTGCAGCAATGTCAAATGCTATGGTGAGTGCTGCACGCATGACCTCAGGTTCTATTCTTTCTTCACATTCCTGAAGTGTTCTGATAAGGGGGCTTTGTGATATCTCGTGGATGACTATTGCGCTGGATTCCTTTGTCTGGATAACTCCGACGATAGTACCTTCCTCTAGTTCGCCGATTATATGTTCGATAGCAGCTGCTTCTTCTATATAGCGGACATTTCCGGAAGTTTCCCTGTTAATGGGCTCAATGATCTTTTTCAGCTTTTCGCCTTCATCAGTGGTGTCCGAGATCAGGTTATCAATTATGCTTTTCTGGCGTCGGGTCACATAATAAATGGGAATCTCTGTTTCAATATTCTCAAGATCAATATCTCCGGATACTATTATGGCTGGAGCTCCCAGTTCTTTAGCGATCTGAACTGCATGTCCTGCCAGTATGTTTGGTGTGTTGATAGTATCCATCCATTCCCTCAGATATTCTGTATTATTAATTATGGCAATTATCGATTATATATATTATCTATAAAACATTTCCACCTGTGTTCAACGGCACTATTTAACAGGCATATCGTCTATTTTGTTTATATGGCCAGAATATTTGTTGCAGTTGATCTGCCAGAGGAGTTCCGTGATGAGGTCCGGGTCATACAAACACGTTTTTCCGGGCTTAAGTTGAAATTGGTCGACCCTGATCTTGTACATATTACCATGAAGTTCATTGGTGAGGTAAAGGAATCAATGATCCCGGAGGTTGCAGAAGCTCTGGAGTCTATTGAATGCAAACCTTTTGGTGCCCTTATCGGTGGTGTTGGGGTTTTCCCAAAGCCTAAAGCTCCAAGGGTTGTTTGGTTGGGTGCAGAGGGGAACTTTGAGCTTCTCCATGATGAGGTGGAATCAAAGCTTTCAAAGTTCAGGTTCAAGAAGGATAAGAAGAAGTTCACCGCACATGCCACTCTTGCAAGGGTGAAATTTATGCCTGCAGGGCAGATGGATGAATTTCTGGGATTACTTGATGAGCTTGATGATATAGAAGTTGGCAAGATGGTAGTTGACAGGATAAGTCTAAAGAAAAGTACTCTGACGCCACAAGGTCCTATATATGAGACACTTCATGAGGTCATGTTAGGGTAATACTAGTAATGATAATGCTAGAGTAATAATATAGCTATGGCAAAATATGCTATAATTTGATCGAATTTGATCTGATATTAATGATAACAGGAATGTGGCGTTTGGCCACTGTTCCTGTTACTTCCTGATTTTTCAATTATTCCAGTGTTGTTTCATATTCTGCAAAGCCAGTTGATCGAAGTATCCTTTTATCTGACGTGATTATCAGGCATTCGACTCCTTCAAGGGTTTCGATGAGCTCCATTCCTTCATCTTCTCCAAGTACGAACGCAGTGGTTGCCAGGGCATCGGCATCCATGGCTGTTTCTGCAATGACGGTTGCGCTGATCAATTCGTTAACTGAGTATCCGGTTCTTGGATCGGATATATGGGATACCTTTGCAGCATCACTGAAGTAACGCTCGTAGTTACCACTTGTTGCAACAGCCAGATCTTCAAGCTGCATTACTGTGATGAAATCTCCCTGTTTGTCGGGGTTCTGGAGTCCTACTGTCCACATAGTTCCATCGGGCTTTGTGCCAATGTATCGTCCGTCTCCACCGGCATCAACAAAACAGCTTGTTATGCCTTGTGATGTTAACGTTTCTATGGCCTGGTCAACAGCATATCCTTTTGCTATTCCTCCAAGGGCGATCTTCATGCCTGGTTCCATGGAGATATTTCCATCCTCGATGTTTATCATTCTGTAATCAATAAGCTCGAGAGTGGTATTAATTTCTTCCTGGGTAGGTGGCTGGTATGTTCCGCCGGGACTGAACTTGCTTGCCCAGAGGTCAAGTACTGGCATTATTGTTATGTCAAATGCACCGTTGCTTATAGTAGAATAATACATGGACCGTTCAATAACATAAATTAGGTCTGATGAGGCGCCTTCAAGTCTTGATCTTTCATTCAGGATACTTGTCTGGCTATCGTTTTTGTAACTGCTCATTACGTCATCGACATCGCCAACTCTTACAAAAGCTTTGTCAATAGTCTGTACCGCATGTTCTTCATTAAGATCGTAGATGGCGATTGTAACTGTTGTGTCCATTATACTGCGGGAGTCAGTATAAAATATTTTATTTTCAATGGGTAAACTGTTCTCCTGCCCCTCATATAATACTGTGAATGAAATGGAAACTATAACGATTAATACTAGCAATAGAACTGTTTTTTTGTCCATGCTGTAGGGATAGATATGCTTAATATTAAGCTTATTTCGAAACCTATAAATATTCGCAATCAATGATTCTGGCAATTATATTAATCGACAGATGTTAATTATTATTCATGATAGGATGTGTTTGTATGAGTAATTCTAGTGCAGGAGTTGCATCGGGTGGGAATACTGGTAAAGACAAGTATCTCGCTGTTGCAATTCATCAGATCATAGAAGAATATGGTTGGAAGGGGATCGAAAAACACTTTGGTGGCGATCATCACATGATCTACGTGAAGTCCGGTTCTCCATTGGACAAGGTAGAAGTGAAGGCACACAAGGTTGGAAATCGTCTTGATGTAAACTTTTTAGGCATAACGCCAAAGAAAGGTATTTTGGATAAGGTCTTTGATTTTAATGTAAGAGAGATCCCCAAGAGCTTTGAGCTGCACAAATACGTTTCTGATGATATGACTGTTCTGGAAGAGCAGCATCTGACTACGATTATCGGTGTTGTCCTCAAGGAATTGGAGGACGTGGCAGAGGATTAAGAGGGGATAATATGGCAAAATTAGAGGTAATACTATTGGCAGCCGCCATTTTCATCTTCGCATTTGCAGGCGTTTTCGCAAGCATGGGTTATAGTGGCAATGAAGCGATCGCTCATCACTATATGACTGAAGGAGAATGGTCGGACTCAAGTTGTGGAGGTTGTCACTTCACGGTATCGGATCATGTGGAGACCAACACCCATATTCAAAGAGATATCGATGAATGGGATCCACTGACAAACTTTGATATTGAGGTAGAGGGCGAAGACGAATGGGTCGAGCGCTATGGTGCTTATCATCCTGGCGGTGGGGCACTGGAAGAGTATGGCGTAGATGTGGACTGCATGGTCTGCCATGAACAGTATGGTATGTATGATTTTGAAGCACGTGCTATGAAGTTCGCTGAAGGGGACTTTGAAAATGCAAATGCAGCAGCTATGGTGGATGCAAATACCGCAGTGCAGAAAGATAATATCAGAAAGTTCACCTATTTCTCAAATGCTGTTACTCCACTTCCACTGTTATTGTTGTTCCACGACACCGTCAATGGTGCTCCTGCAAAAGAATCATGTGCGGAGAATTGCCATGAGGCAAATATCCCTACTACAGCAGTAATGTGGTCTGCACCTGATTATGAGGAATTTGACGTACATGCTGAGGTAGAATGTGCTGAATGTCATGAGATTTCACATTCAAGCCTTCTGGTAAAGGCGGATGTTGAAAATATCCATGAATTGGAAGCTGAGACTCGCAGCTGTGATGATGCAGATTGTCATGCAGGTATCTCACATGGACCTATCGCTGATGCTCACCTTGAGACCGTAGAGTGTGAGTCCTGTCATATTCCTGCACTTCCGGGAGGAGAACTTCCAGGTGGAACGACACTTGAGTCATTTGACTGGTCGAACGGTGAACGTGTTGATTCCTTCAAGACGGAAACAATAATTCCTGTGCTTGCATGGTCCAATGGCGTCGGTGAGGATGAACTGAACATTCCTGATGGGAAGGATGATGCTGATGTGAAACTTGCACCTTTCAATATCGTAACCGGTATCTGGTGGGATGAGGGTGTGAATCCTGAGGTTGCAGAGTCACCTGACACAAGCAAGGAGATCGGTGACCCGATAGCTGTAGCATATGTGGAAGCTGCTGATGCAGATCAGGATGGTATGGTGACAGTCGATGAGATGAGGAATTATGACGGTGATGCTGATGGTGAAGCTGATTATCCGAATGCTGTGCTCAGGACCGTTGATCTTCACTACAGGTTGAGCCACAACATCGCAGGCTCAGAGGTAGGAATGGCAGATCCATTAGAATGTGCTGATTGCCATGGTTCAACTGCTACAGCAATTGACTGGGAGCTGATCGGCTATGATTCCGATCCTGCACAGACGGATCCTCCGACAGATTTCACATTAAAGACGATCGATGCGACCATACCAGGAGCAAAACCTCCTGAAGTTGAAAGGGAGCCTGCGTTCTAAGGAGTTGGTGTTTGTGACAAAGGTCAATATTATGAAAAATATGCCTGAGAAGGTCATTATTCCTTTAAAGCAGCATGATGGTACAGCATGTGAACCACTTGTGAAGAAAGGGGATATGGTTTGTGAAGGGCAGAAGATAGGTGAATGCGGAGCATATAATTCCGCATCTGTTCATTCAAGTGTATCTGGGGAAGTTATTTCCATCGAGGAAGCTCCCCACCCCAACGGTAACAAGGTGAACAGTGTTGTGATCCAGCCATCTGAAGAAGCAGAATGTGCTGATCTTAAGTCAAAGGATGTTCAGGCTTCTGAACTTGCAGATCTGATAAAGGACGCTGGTATTGTTGAGCATTATGGATGCCCGACACATATGGTCCTGAAACCTGAAGGTAAGAAGATAGATCTCGTCCTGGTAAATGCTACGTCTTCAGAATGGATCGGCGGACACTACGACACTCCTTCACAGTATTCATCACAGATGCTTGATGCATTGAAATTACTGATGAAGGCTGCAGGAGCTTCAAAAGGTGCGATCGTCCTCAGGAATGATGATCTTGAATCCATCAGTGCTTTTAACGGATTGAAATTCGATGGAAAGAACATTACTGTTGCTCCGCTTATCGGCAAGAGGAAGATCAAATATTACTTTAAAGAGATGTCTTCGGATATTGTGGTCGCATCACAGGACCACATATATGGAAAGAAGATCCTTGATCTTTTCACTTATAATGTAACGGGTAGGAAAGTTTCTTTTGGTTGTGATCCTACTGATGTCGGTATTGCTATATGCAGTGTAAAATCTGCAAAAGCACTTTATGATGCAGTGAATGCCGGAAAACCATATATCGAAACCGTGGTTTCAGTTTCTGGAAAGGTGAAGAATCCACAGAAGATCCTTGTAAGGATCGGCACCACTTTCAAAGATGTAATTGATGCATGTGGTGGCTACATTGGTGAACCTGGTAAACTGATCGCAAATGGTTCGATCACAGGTGTAGCACAGTATACTGATGAAGTACCTGTTAGCAAGACAACGACATCCATATTTGTCCAGTCAGCCGATGATGTGGTGAGGGGTGAATTCGTAGATTGTACTCACTGCGCAAGATGTGTTGATGTATGTCCTGTGAACCTCATACCTAGCAGGATCGCAGCACTATCTGACCAGGGACGTTTTGATGAATGTCGTCAGATGCATATTATGAATTGTGTTGAATGTGGCAGATGTGCAGCTGTATGCCCTTCAAAGATACATGTTCTTCAGCTTATAAAATATGCAAAGAATTCTATCGAAAAGGCGTATGAAGACTTTGCTCCAAAAGAATCATCTACTAACCTTAAGTTAGGGTGTGGCTGCGGTGGAGGCGAATAAGATGACATTTACGATTTCAGCTCCTCCTCATAAAAAAGAGGATATTACTTTTAATAAGATCATGTGGGCCAAGATTATTGCTCTTGTACCTGTTGTCCTGCTATCCGTGTATCTATTTGGCCTTCCTGCAATAGGATTGGTCATTGCAGGTATTCTGGCAGCAGTTGTGACAGAGGTTGCAATACAGAAAGCATTTGGCCAGAAGATAACGATTGCAGATGGGCATGCCATTCTTATTGGTCTAATGGTCGCCATGGTGGTCCCACCGGAAGTTCCAGTTTGGATCCCGATGATAGGTTCTGTCTTTGCGGTCGGAATAGGCAAGCATGCGTTTGGTGGTATCGGATCATATGTGTTCAACCCTGTACTCGCTGCATGGGTATTCCTGAGTCTTGCATGGTGGTCACTAATGAACCCTGCATCTTATCCGCAGACAACGGCTTTATCAGATCTTGTACTTGAGCATGGTGCAGGTGTAATGGCAGGCGTGTCTCCACTTGCATTGTTGCTTGCAGGTGGCATACTAATATTACTTCGTTATGTTGAATGGAGGATTCCAGTTTCCTTCTTCGTGACCACTGTATTGCTCGCAGTTCTTCTGGGAGACAGTTTATCATACGTTGTTCTTGGTGTTGTTCTGTTTGGGGTATTGTTCCTGGCAACGGACACTTCAAGTTCACCTGTTACAAAGAACGGGCGTGTGATCTATGGGGTCGTTTGTGGTGTTCTGGTAGTAATATATGGTCACTTTGCAAATTATGTCGATGCGACCTTCTATGGTCTGTTCCTTGCAAATTGTGTTTCAGCATTGATCGATAACAACACACTTCCAGGATCTTATGGTTCAGAGACTTTCTTGCAGCGCAAGTACAAGAGTATTCTTTCAAAGGTTCCTTTCAAGGACCGTCTGGAGGTGTTATTAGATGACTGATTCAAACAAGGATGTAGTAGTTATCATAGGTAAGCTGGTTCTGATATCAGTGATCGCTTCAGCGCTTCTGGCTGTAACATATGTGCCTACAAGTGAACAATTAAAGAAGAACTATGAAGAAGCAAGGACTGCAACACTTGCTGAGCTAATGCCTCAGGCAGCAGAATTTGAGGCAGTATACGGTGATGAGGTCATTAATGATGAGGGCGACCGGGAAATACTTTACTATCGTGCTAAAGACGGTTCCGGAAATCTTATCGGGTATGCTTTCTTCAGGCAACATCCCGGTGCACAAGGTCTATTGGAAATTGCCGGTGGTGTTGATGCTTCATTCAATGAGATGAGTGGTATGAGTGTCATGTCCCACACAGAAACTCCTGGATTAGGTTCAAAGATAACTGAACCCGCTTTTAAGGATCAGTTCAAAAACGTAAAAGTAGCAGACCTGAGTTTGTCAAAGTCTGGTGGTGCAATTGATTCAATTACCGGTGCCACGATATCATCTCAGGCAGTAGTAGATGCCCTGAATGCCCAGGTTGAAGTTATACAGGGAGCAGAGGCTTAATAGGTGATATGATGAATGCTTTAAGTGAATTTATTCGTGGAATTACAAAAGATAACCCTATATTTGCTTTGGTATTGGGTCTTTGTCCTACATTGGCGGTTACCACGTCTATTGAAAATGCAATTGGTATGTCAGCCGGAACGGCTTTCGTACTTATCTGTTCCAACCTGCTGGTCTCCGGCCTGAGGAAGCAGATCCCTGCTTCTGTGAGGTTGCCAATATTTATTTTGATAATAGCAACGTTCGTTTCGATCGTAGAGATGGTAATGAAGGCTTATTTCCCACCGATGTATGCGGCACTGGGTGTTTTTATTCCCCTTATTGTTGTCAACTGTATCATCATCGGGCGTGCGGAGGCATATGCTAATAAGAACAACATGTTCTATTCGTTCATTGATGCACTGGGAATATCAACTGGTTTCCTTCTTGTCCTTGTGCTCATCGGAGGTATCAGGGAACTTCTCGGAACCGGTCAGATAGTGATCTTTGGTCTGGAAGTCATCCAGATCCCAATTAACCCTATCACTTACATGATCCTTTCACCAGGAGCTTTCCTTACAATAGGTGTTTTGATGGCAATAGTCAATTATAGAAGAGCAAAAAAGCTCGCAAGAGGTGGCTAAAATGGCAGCTGATGCAAGTCTTTTCCAGATTTTCATGGATGGTGTGTTCATAAAGAACTTCCTCGTCATCCAGTTCCTTGGCCTGTGTTCATTCGTGGGTGTTACTAAGGATACAAAGAGTGCTGCAGGAATGTCAGGTGCTGTTATTTTTGTAATGGCAATGGCAGCAACGGTATCGTATCTTATATTCTCTTACGTATTGATACCGTTAAAGCTTGAGTTCCTTAGTTTGATCAGTTTCATTGTGGTGATCGCAGCTCTTGTACAGCTTGTGGAGTTCGTTGTAAGGAAGAACATTCCTTCACTATACCGTTCACTTGGTATCTACCTCCCGCTTATCACAACCAACTGTGCGGTTCTTGGTGTTGTGTTGCTCAATGTATTGAACGAATACTCTTTCATACAGAGTGTTGTGTTCGGAGTTGCAGCAGGTCTTGGTTACACTATTGTCATGTTGATGATGTCCGGTATCAGGGAGCGTAGCACTCTTGTTAGTGTTCCGTCTTCTATTCGCGGTCTCCCTCAGGCTTTCTTCATCGCAACAATGCTCTCAATGGCATTTGTTAACTATTTCGGAGTGATCCCAATATGAGCCTCACTACTTTACTTATCCAGGCAATGGCAACCCTCGGTGGTCTTGGTCTTGTGATCGGTATCATGCTGATCGCAGCTTCAAGGTTGTTCAAGGTGGAAACCAATCCTCTTGTTGAAGAGGTCGTAGAGGTCCTTCCAGGTGCTAATTGTGGTGCCTGCGGGTTTGCAGGATGTGCAGACTTTGCAGAGCGTGTCGTGGAGGAGAATGCTCCTCTTGATGGCTGTCCTGTGGGTGGTTTTGAGACTGCAAGGGAGATCGGTGGAATTCTCGGTCAGGATGTTTCAGAAGCAGAGAAGGAGTACCCATTCCTCAGGTGTAATGGTGGTAGCAAATGCGTTGACAGGTTCGATTACGTAGGTATCCAGGATTGTACTGCTGTGATCATGCTCTCTGACGGTGAGAAGGGCTGTAATTACGGATGTATGGGTCGCGGAACATGTGTGCGTTCATGCCCATTCGATGCTATTACGATTGGCGAGGACCGTCTTCCTATTGTGAACAAGAACCTCTGTAAGAGCTGTGGGCTTTGTATCGAGGCATGCCCTAACGATGTGCTCATGTTTGCAAAGGATTCCGAGAAGGTCCACGTGGAGTGTAATTCACATGACAAAGGTAAGACTGTAAAGGCAGTCTGTGAAGTTGGATGTATCGGCTGTAAGATCTGCGAAAAGAACTGTCCGGAAGATGCTATTACAGTAACGAAGTTCCTTGCAGAGATCGATCAGGACAAATGTACAGCCTGCGGCATCTGTGTTGAGAAATGCCCGCAGAAATGTATTGAAATGAGATAAGGAGTGGAGTGATTATATGACATACAAGACTTCCATCGGACTTAACGAGAACATTGTAGGTATACTGTGCTATCTGGGATTCTGGATGACTGGTGTGCTTTTCCTCTTCATTGAGAAGGAGAATAAGTTTGTCCGTTTCCACGCGATCCAGTCAGCAATGGTCTTTATGATCCTGACAGCAATCGTCTTCCTGGTCGCATGGATACCATACGTCGGTTGGCTGCTTGCTGATTTTGGAGGATTCTTTTCCCTCTTCGTCTGGCTTTCTCTCATGTTCATTGCCTGGAGAGGTTCAAAGGTCAAGGTTCCGGTTATCGGCAAGATCGCTTACAACTATGTATATAAGTGAGTACGGTTCATTCCGTTCTCATTGTTAAGGGTCATGTATTCAGGAAGCATGATCCTTATATTCTATTTTCTTTTTCCTGTCACGTCACGAAAGATTAAAAAGTAACATCAACCTTATTCTTCCTGCATCGATATCATAGATTATCAGTTATGACTGGAGGGTTCGAAATAAAAGAAGAGATATGGATCGAGAAATACAGGCCTTTTAAGCTTGAAGACATTGTAGGTCAAAAGGAAACTACGGAAAGGCTGATATCATATGTAAAGAGCGGAAATCTTCCTCACTTGTTGTTCTCAGGTCCTCCCGGGGTTGGAAAGACCGCAACGGCTGTGTCCATTGCAAGGGAACTGTTCGGGGATGGCTGGCGCGAGAACTTCACGGAACTCAATGCGTCAGATGAGCGCGGTATCGATGTCGTAAGGACGAAGATAAAGAACTTCGCGAAGACCTCTCCTATTGGTGGTGCCGACTTCAAGATCATTTTCCTTGATGAAGCAGATGCTTTGACATCCGATGCACAGTCTGCACTGCGTCGTACGATGGAGCGCTATACCAGTAACTGTCGTTTTATCCTGTCTTGCAATTATTCTTCAAAGATAATCGAACCTATCCAGTCAAGATGTGCTGTTTACCGATTCCGTCACCTTACTGAAGATTCTGTAGCTGAAAGGTGCAGGCATATTGCAGAAAAGGAAGGTCTCTCAATTGCTGAAGATGGTATGGATGCATTGAAGTATGTTGCCCAGGGTGACATGAGAAAAGCAATAAATGCTCTTCAGGCAGCAGCTCTTTTTGATAAAACGATCCACAAGGATGCTATATACAGGATAACTGCAACAGCTCATCCGGAAGAGATCATGGAACTGCTCAAGACTGCACTATCCGGTAATTTTGTACTGGCACGCAAAAAACTTGATGTTTTGATGCTGGAAAAAGGTCTTTCAGGAGAAGATGTCGTCGGGCAGATATATCGCGCTATCTTTGATATGGATGTGTCCGGTCAGCGTATGGTTGATCTTATGGATATGATCGGAGAAGTTGATTTCAGGCTTACTGAAGGTGCCAACGAAAGAATACAGCTTGATGCTTTGCTGGCACATTTTGCGTTGACAAAGGAGTAATAAGGCAATGCCTTTCGAAGAGCAATTACTGGATGCACTCGCAAGTGTTCCCTCGTGGCTGGCTACAGTAGTTCTCAGTGCATTGCCGGTCTCAGAGCTTCGTGGTGCGATCCCTATTGCTATCGGGGTCTATGGAATTGATCCAATAGATGCCTATTTGCTTGCAATTGTGGGAAATATGCTACCTGTGATCCCTCTTTTGCTTTTTTTGGATCCTGTGTCTTCTTTTCTCAGAAAGTTTCGGATAGGTGACTCTTTCTTCAACTGGCTTTTTACAAGGACCCGTCAAAAACATTCTCAGAATATGGAACGGTATGGCACACTCGCACTTACTTTGTTCGTGGCAGTTCCATTGCCAGTTACAGGCGCATGGACTGGCTGTGCAGCTGCTTTTGTGTTTGGCATTAAGTTCAGGCATGCAATGATGGCGATAGCAGCAGGTGTTATGATCTCAGGTATTGTAGTAACGTTGGTGACCCTTGCAGGAATGGGTGCTATCGACCTGTTAAATTAAAAAAAGGAATATGGCATTAATCACGAGGCTTTGTGAGCATGTCATATGCCAGTTTTATATCTTCAGCTTTTACAGTTTTTCTTCCGGCATGGTTTGCATAGATTATAGCTTCTTTTGATATTTTCACACCGTAATCTTCCAGTATATCTAAAAGGGCAGATGCTGCAGATTCACTGACCCTTTCTGAGTCTGCACTGCGAATTAAACGTTCTACAGAAGCCAATGGTAATATGGGCATTTTTTTATAACCTCTTTATACATATATTATGTCTAATTGACTGGATTTGTATCCTTAATTTAGTTAAAAATCTATAAATATGTTTCTATTATCTGAAAAAGCCATAATACTATGTTTTTTGGAATTTAGTCCTTTATTTTCCTTTTAATAATTTAGGTATGCCTTATTTATGTGTGTATAGCTTAGATTATGTAAACATCTCACACGTGAGGGAAGACAGTATGGACAAGAAATTTGCGCCTCATATTGAAGAGCTAACAAAGGCGCTAGGAAATATAAGCAGATCAACTATTGAAGATGAACTGGAGCTGTTGTTAAAGTACCGTGTACCTATAGATGAAGCAAAAAGATCAATTCTTAAGAAATTCCAAAACGATTCTCCGATATTAAAAAAGGTACACGAGCTTGCCATCGGTGACAAAGGAATAGCGCTTGAGGTTCGCATTCTTAATATCAATGAAAAGAATGTCAATTTACGCGGTAATAGTGTAACTATCTTTTCCGGTGCACTTGCTGATGAATCCGGATTGTGCTCTTTCACATCGTGGAAGCCTATTTCACTAAATCCCGGGGATGCTGTAAGGGTCCGGAATGCCAGCGTAAGGGCCTGGCATAATAGGGCAGAAGTTAGTATAGGGGATCGATCGGAAGTAGAACTTCTTGAGGAAACATATCTTCCTGATATCTCAGAACTTTCAGTAACTCCTGTTAAAAAACTGGGTGAGGTTGGCTATTCGGACATGTTCATAAGTTCAGTGGCAGCAGTCATTGAGCTATATCACAGGGATGTTAATGTAAAAGGAAAGGACCTTACAATTATAGAAGGTGTTATGGCTGATGAGACCAGTCGATTGCCTTTTGTTTCATGGTCTCTTCTTGATGGTGTGGACATCGGTACCATTGTGCGGTTTGAGGATGCATCGGTTAGCATGTATCGGGGTGTACCTTCCATACACCTGAATGAATCAACCTCGGTTCATATTGTCGGGCCTGAAGAACACCTGCCTTTCACTTTCGCATCAGTGAACCTGCCGCCAAAACCATTGCCTATAGGCGATGTTTTACAAAATGAGGGTATGTTCGATGTGTCAGTGCAAGGGAACATTGTTTCCGTACGTCCGGGTTCCGGCGTGATCGCCCGCTGTCCTGAATGTAATCGTGTTATTATGAAGAACACGTGTCGCTCACATGGTGTGGTAGAGGGGATCCAGGATATGCGTATCAAGCTAATCCTCGATGATGGGACGGGTTCTCTTCTTGTTATGCTGAACCGGGAACTTTCCGAGATAGTTTATGGTAAGACACTTCAGGAGTCTGAGTCTCTTATGGGTAAGGAAATGTCTGCAAATGTTGTTTATGATGATATGAAAAATATTCTTACAGGACATTATCTCGGTGTGCGTGGGAATACTTCGAAGGTCGAGTATGGTGTAACATTCGTAGCAAAATCAGTATGGGTTCCGTCTGAAGATCTTGATATGCGTGTATCGGCTCTTCTGGAGCGACTTGAAGGGGTGGAGTGATCTTTATGGTTGAGCGTGAAATTGCACACAGGATATTTGCAAAAGAGTTGAACGATTCAAGCTCTACAATACATTCTACTATCGAAGAAGCGATAAATTCAGAGGGTCATACTCCAAATTACCTTCTCACTCCGGTGGGAACAATGGTAAATCGTGTTTTCATTGTTGGTGTTATCACGGAGGTTGATAATGTAGGCACTGACACGGACACATGGAAAGCCCGTGTGGTTGATCCTTCAGGTGCCTTTACAGTATATGCCGGTCAGTATCAACCACAGGCAGCTATATTCCTCTCTTCCGTAGAAACTCCTGCATTTGTTTCTGTAGTTGGGAAGGTGCGTGTATATAAGCCGGACGCCGGAAGCCCGATCATATCCCTGCGGCCTGAAGAGATCCATCTGGCCGATGAAGCTATGCGCAATTGCTGGGTAATTGATACTGCAGAACTGACTCTTGACAGGATCGATGCCTTTTCAAAAATGTTGTCCTTATGCGAAAATGATCCTGATTCGTTCAATTGCACGGAAAATATGGAAATTCCCTCGAATTTATCAGAGGGCATCTGTCTGGCCATTGATAATTATGGTACTGGCGCTGATTATCTGAATGAACTGAGGTCCGTAGTTAAAAGGTGTATTATTTCTATTGATCTTGCATCTTCTGCAGATGGCGATAAAGATCTAGATGTTGTCGTAATGGAATTGCTGGAAGAGCTTGATGAAGGAAAAGGTGTGGAGTATATGGATCTTCTTTCAGTTGCGAATTCCCGCAACATAAATGAAAAGGCAGTGGACTCAGCAGTCAGGTCTTTGCTTGCAAAGGGGCAATGTTATGAACCAAAGATCGGCATCATCAGGCCGATCTCATAAATCATTTTTGATCTGATCATTTCAGTCAGATCATATCATTTCTATCTGTTCCGGTTCACTCGAACTCGATACTAAGGTTGCCTACATCTTTTGCAAGTTTTTGAGAGATAAGTCCCAGTTCAAGATTGCATGCATGAAGGATTCCGCATGGTACCAGGCATGTTGCGCAACAGTTTCCTTCTTGTGCTTTAGCGGTGACTATATTCTCTTTGATCCCAAAGAGCTGCATCATTGGCACTTCAAGCTCGGAAATATTCTTGACCTTTGGACATTGGGTTTCGATCTTTATCTTAACGTTCTTTCCGTCCTTGGTTCCGTGTATCTTGTGTGTAAAACCGCAAATTCTTGAATTCACTGTGATGTCTGTCATGTTGATCCTCTATATGGGTAATGAAAGTCAATTAGAAGCAATATTTATCGTTATTCTGATGATCCTGTACTATCTATTATAGTAAACTTTGTATATAAGGGTTTTGTGAATCAGGTGCAAAACCGTCATGTCCTGATCAATTTGAAGTATATTTAAGGCCTGTTCTTTGTTTCTTTTTTCCACTTGATAGTTACTAATCAATTACTTTGATTTTTTTTGAAGTATATTCGATATGCTTATATAAGCAAAGTGGAATAGGTAATTCGCTATTGTATCTCTTCAAATTGCCTCTGTGATCATGTTAATTTGAACCTACAAGCAGGTATAGGGATTGTCATGGAAAAAGATGAGATTATCAAAACGGTACGAGAAGGATTAGAATGTATGGTCGGTGTTGGTAAAACACTGGTACTTAATGAGGAGGACCGTAAGACCATAGCTCAACTTGAGGAAAAAGCAGACCAAATGACCTTGATGGGACTTGGCAGGGGTGACAATAAAGGCGTAAAGGCCGTTCTTCAGCGTGATGTCATTATACCTTTCCAGACAACAATGGAGTATAAGTGGCCATGTGGTCCGAATGTTATCCTTATGCATGATGACAAGGTTGTTGGTGAGGACATTGCTGATGAGGACAAAATAAAATCACTTGAACAAAGTAATGATTCCCTTGTGATCGGTAACATTGTAATATATGATAAATCTGTACTGACATCTCTGAACTGTAAATCCGAGCCTCTTGTTGTGGTATTACCTCCAAAGCCCTGTGATGAGATCGAGGAACTGCCTCATATTTGTAATGCGACCCTTGCATCACCTTCTCCACCAACAGATGAGTATCTGAAGGAAAGGATGGGTCTTGAAAGTGAACATGGTACCGGAAGTTTCCTTCTGGGTTTTGACTTTGAGTGTGGTTGCAATTGTAACTGTAATTGTGAGTGATTTAATTTTTGTATTTTTAAAAGTTTTCTGACTTTTAACTTTTTTATTTTCTTTAGTGCAATATTCTTTCTCTCTTGCTATCGAATGTTAACGCATGTTAACGCATTCCAAGGGGTTTTGTATGGTTTATACAAAGCCCTTATATATCATTAACTTGTTTTTTTTAATGCATATGTCTATCTATTACTGAAATTAAATATTACAAGTCAGAGGTAATCAAAATGTATGGTATTGCATTGGATCTGGGAACAAGTGGTTTTCGTGCTCAATTGATCGATCTGGAAGCTAAGGAAGTCTTAAAGACTGCTATTACCATGAGGCACCCGCTTCCTGGTGGGAATGTAATGGATCATCTGGACTTTGCTATTCAGGTGGGTGCTGATCTTGCACACGAGATCATACTGGACACTGTTAGCAGGATATTTGAAGAACTGGATGTTGATACTACTCTTATCAAGAGGCTCGCTGTGTGTGGTAATCCTATACAGTTATCCTTATTCCAGAATATAGAGATCAGGGACCTTGCCTATGCTGGTGAGAACAAACAAAAGAAACTTGGTGTTGAGAATGTTTCTCGTGATGCAAGGGTATTTCCTGCAAGCGAATTGTTCGAGGGTATCGTGGACCTTCCCAATTGTACATTGATCGTTCCTCCTGCTATCAAACACGAGATCGGTGCAGATGCACTGGCTATGATGATCAAGACAGACTTCATGGATATGAAAGTCCCTTCGATGGTAACTGATTATGGTACAAATGCAGAAATGGCCATTAAAGTAGGTGACAAGATCATAACCGGAAGTGCTGCAGCAGGACCGGCAATAGAAGGTCAGGGTATGAGCTGTGGTATGCTGGCAAGCCCCGGGGCTATCTCTGATGTGAATTTAGAAGGTGACTATTGGAGGGTCACGATCCTCGATGGGCTTATGACCGAACGCAAAGGTCATTTGATAGATCCGGTTACCGGTGTGATCAAGGAGCCTTCAGAAATTGTTGCAAAAGGTGTGACTGGTACAGGTGCTATCGCTGCACTTTCTCTGGCTATTGAGACTGGCATCATTACAAAGATCCCCGAGATTCCAAATGGTAAACTTGTACTTGGGGATAGGATTGAAATTACTGAGAAGGATATTGAGGAAGCAGGAAAAGCAATTGGTGCTATCAGGGCTGCACAGCTTACTCTTCTGTTGGCATCCGGTGTTGAGTACAAGGACCTTGAGAATATGTACATGGCTGGTGCTACAGGTGCGTATGTGAATGCAGACAAGGCAAGAAAGCTGGGCTCATGTCCGAACTTCGCACACAATATTGTACAATTTGGTAATACTTCAGTTGCTCTTGCAAGAGATCTTGTAATGGATGAGTCCAAACTGGATGAGGTTATTGAGGTCGCAAAGAAGATCAAGGCAGATCACCTGATGATGGCTACAAGCGACACATTCTCCAACATCTATGTTTGTGAGCTTTCCTACTGGACCCAGGGTATGCCTATAGATATGTACAATCAGATGCTCGGTATGTACAAGCTTCCACCCCTTCCAGAGACATTCGAGAATCCTGGTATCGAGAAGAGGGTTGCAAAGGACATTGACGAGGTTGGAAAGGAAGGGTTGAAGATCGTCAGTGATCTTGGAATCATCATTGAAGAGGAAGCTCCGGAATGTATCCTCTGCCATAAGTGTGAGGAAGAATGCCCTGAAGATGCTATCACCATGATCGAACGTGATGGGGAGCTGTTTGCAAACTATAACAGTGAAAGGTGTCTTGGTACCAGCTGTAGGCGGTGTGTTTCGATCTGTCCGGTGTCTGCGATCCATTATAAGACCATTTCTATTAAGGAATGATCGGCATTTTGCCACATGTTATGGTATTGTTGTCTGTCGCCCTGAGTCAGGGCGACGTTTCTTTTTGCTATTTAAGCCTTTTGCAAATATGTGTTTCTTTTTTGCTTATTATATGTCTTTTGAGAGTAAGATGTTTCATTCAATCTTTATTTATAAATAAATCATAACTGTCAATTGGCACATGTGTATATTCGATATATAGGAGCAACTTTTCTTGTGTTATTTTGCCTATATTCCTCATATATTCTCTATATGGTTCGACTGATGTTGTTTTTTGGTTCAATCGGGCTATTTGTATGGTATATATTTGATGAGCAAATCTTCTTGATTTGTTATTATTGTAAAAAAAAGATCAGGTCCAAAACCCTAAAATCTGTCCGCATAAGGACATTTTATATCATATATTTTTCGATAACTTAACCAGCAAATATATATATTCGTGTTGAAAACAGGGTAGTATCAGTTAAATCGAAAGTGTGTCTGACAACGGATGGTGGAACAACTCAAACAGACATCCTTTGGCATGTATCTCCTGTAGGTATTTGCCTGGGGTGCGACATTGGGCTTCCATTGGATGTTGTAATGCACCATCTGAAATGCTGTATGATGGATCTGTATGTGTTCCTTCGGGATTGGCATTTATGCACTGCATGCATGAAACATTTTGCAGGTTTTCATTTCGAAACATTTAATGTTGGCATGACTGCATTCATCGCTTTTGGATGCGAACTGTCAGTATTATGGTCAGTATCATTCGATCTGGGTGTGACCTGACCTTACTAAAAAAGACAAATAAAGGAGTTGTAAAGAAAATGGTAATTGCAGAAACATTTTATCCAGCTAGATCCCCACTTCAGGGTGTACAGTTAGAGTTGTTCTCTGATGATGATATGAGAGCAATCCACTACGCTTCAATGGAAGTATTCCTTAACCCTGGTGTCCAGGTATCTGACCCAGAAGCAAGGGCAATCTTCAAGGAAGCTGGCTGTGAAGTCGACGAGAAGACCCAGGTAGTAAAGATCCCAGAGTTCCTTGTAAACAGGGCACTTATGGACGCACCATCAAGGTTCATGCTTTACGGTCGCGACAAGAAGAACAACCTTGCAATGGAGCACAAGGGTAAGGTCCACTGGGTTAACTTCGGTACCGGTGTCAAGATGTGCAACTACGTCTCACCAGGCAAGTACGAGACAGTTGACTCCGTTGAGCAGGACATTGCAGATTCCGCAAAGGTCGTTGACTACCTCGATGATATCAGCTACTTCACACTCTCCGTTTCCGCAAGGGACTGGGCAGGTAAGGGAGCACAGGATGTCCACGAGACACTCACACCTATCGCTAACACCTCAAAACACTACCACCACATCGACCCTGTCGGTGAGAACGTAGAGTACTACAAGGGAATCGTCGACGCATACTACGGTGGCGACTCCGAGGAAGCACGCAAGAAACCTATCTTCTCTATGCTTCTCTGCCCAACCAGCCCACTCGAGCTCAGTGTCAATGCATGCCAGGTCATCATCAAAGGTGCACGCTTCGGTATGCCAGTAAACGTACTCAGTATGGCTATGTCTGGTGGATCATCCCCAGTATTCAGAGCAGGTACACTCGTTACACACAACGCAGAGATCCTTGCAGGTATCGTACTCGCAGAGCTCGTCCAGCCAGGCGCAGCAGTATACTACGGTAGCTCAACCACAACCTTCGACCTTAAGAGAGGAACAGCTCCAGTCGGTGCACCAGAACTCGGTCTTATCAGCGCAGCAGTAGGTAAGATGGGTCAGTTCTATGGCCTCCCAACATGGGTTGCAGGTACCTAGGCAGATGCTAAGGTCCCAGATCAGCAGGCAGGCCACGAAAAGACAATGACCACCCTCCTTCCAGCATTCGCAGGATGTAACACCATCTACGGTGCAGGTATGCTCGAGCTCGGTATGACACTCTCCATGGAGCAGTTGATCATCGACAACGACATCATCAGGATGACAAAGTCCGCAATGCGTGGTGTCCCAGTATCAGACGCAACACTTGCTGTACCATCTATCCAGAAGGTAGGAATCGGTAACAACTTCCTTGCACACAAGGAAACCAGGAACAACATCGGCATCGTATCTGACCCAGAACTCTTCGACAGAGACATGTTCGGTGACTGGGAAGCAGCAGGATCCAAGGACATCGCAACCGTCGCACACGAGAAGTATGTCGACATCATGAAGAACCACACTGTCAAGGCAATCGACGCTGACCTCTTAAAGGACATGCAGGCTGTAGTTGACAAGGCAGATGAGGCTTTCAGAGCTAGCATGTAAATTGGCTCTATAAATTATCTAAATAAATAAAGGAGTTTTAAAAATGGTATCACAGGATGAAATTAACGCAAAAGCAAAAGCTGCAGTCATGGAATTCGATGACGAGCTTGTTGAAGAGATATGTGAAGAAGCAATCGACGCAGGTGTCGATGTAGTATCCCTTATTGAGGATGGTCTTACCGCAGGTATGAACGAAGTAGGAGACCAGTTCGAACAGGGTACTCTTTTCCTTCCACACGTCATTGCAGCATCTGAAGCAATGAGCGCTGGTGTAGCAGTCCTCACACCTGTCCTTGAGGCACAGGGTGGCGCAGCAGCATCTAAGGGAACAATCGTCATCGGTACAATCGAGGGTGACATCCACTCCATCGGTAAGGACATTGTCGCAACAATGCTCAAGATCGCTGGATTCAAGGTAGTTGACCTTGGTAGAGATGTTGCAATCGCTACATACGTCGATGCAGTCAAGGAACACAAGCCACTTGTAATCGGTTCTTCCGCACTCATGACCACAACAATGGTCCTTCAGATGCAGATCGAAGAGCAGCTCAAGGAAGCTGGAATCCGTGACACAGTCAAGACCATGGTCGGTGGCGCACCTGTCACACAGGACTGGGCAGACAAGATCGGCTCAGACATCTACGCAGAGAACGCAACAGACGCAGTCGTTAAATGTAACGCAGCAGCTGAGTAAATCTGCTTTGGAAGAGCAGTGGAGTGTTCGTAAGAACTCTTCACTGTAATTCTTTAAGCTGATTTATCTGTATATATTATAACTTGTATCAATTATTATCATTATAAAAAGAGTTGGAGGAGGAGTCCTTTTGGATATAAGAGAATTGAAGAAGTTAGAAAATAAAAGGAAAATGAACAAGGGTTATATGTGGGCCCTATTCTGTGCAATCTTATGGGGTATATGGTATATTCCAGGTACTATTATCTGGGCAGTACCTCCATTTGATTCAATGTGGGTAGCTATTGATGCAACACACGGTGGTTCAATGGCAACCATTGCTGTAGCTCTTTTGATATCCGGATTTAATGCATTAACTGTTATAGCCGCATTGTTGGTATGGAACGGTGTGCTTGGTAAGTTTGGTGAGATGAAGAGAACACTTAAAGAGTTCCACCCATGCAGTAAATGGTTCTTCCTTGCATCTATCTTTGGTGGACCTATTGCTATCCTTGGTTCATTCATCGCAATTGGATTTATTGGAGCAGGATTCGCAGCAGTCGCAGCTTTGTTGTATCCTGTGATCGGTTCCGTCCTTGCAAGGCAATGGTATGGTGAAAATATCTCCAAGAGGGCCTGGATGGGTATCCTTGTCATCATTGTTGGTGGTCTTACTATCTTCGTCGGTGGAGCAATCACTGAGATCACATCCGGTAGTATCAATTACATTGGATACATTGGTGGTCTTATGGCAGCACTCGGATGGGGTATTGAAGGTGCAATTGCTGGTAAAGGTCTTGACATCGCAGAGCCTGATGTTGGTATCACTATCAGGTTCCTCGGAGAGGCTTCTATCTACTGGATAATTCTCATACCAATTTTCGCACTCATTGGTTATCCAATGTTTGAGTATGCACTTGCTGCATTCAACCCACTGTCACTCATTGTACTTGGATTCGCAGGTATCACATTCGGTTACTGCTACGTTTCCTGGTATAAGTCATTCCCACTCATTGGTGTCGGAAGAGGTCAGGGTATCGGAAACCTTTACGGTCTTTGTGCTGTAATTTTCATGTACCTGTTCATGGCACAGGTGCCAGCATGGACTGTACTTGTCGGTGGTGCACTTTGTGTCCTCGGTAGCTTTGTAATGATTTCCGAAGAAACAGGTGATGCAGAATCTCTGAGAGGTGAGTAAAATGGCAGGATTACGCCCAATAAAATTTAGGTTGCTTGAGCTTTTCACTGATGAGAAGGAGCACTGGAACAATGAGATCGTAACACAGATCCAGAAAGAATACAACATGAACAGCAATTTCGGCAGGGATTCGATCAACTTCGATATCCTCGAGCTCGCTTCAGGTGGTATGCTTAAATCTGTGGAGTCAAAAGTGGATGAGGATGGCGTATACAAGAAAGGCTTCCTCTTGCACAAGTATGTGATCACTGACTTCGGAAAGGTTCGTTCATCAGATGCATGTCTGGAGTATGTATAAGGAGGTTTGATTATGGGAGTAATGAACGATTTAACAGTTGCTTACTATGGCCCTGGTTTTGATATGACCACCGCCCCTATGCCAGCAGCAGAATACACCTGGATGATTGCAGTCATTGTGATCGGTTTGATCGCATTGTGGCAGGCAAGGACATTTGTGTCCCAATTCTAAGGACGCGAAACACAAAATATATATATGTAGTTGGGCTTTTGGGTAAGCACCGGGTAGTATTCCCGGGCATATCCGCCAACTACATTTACATTTTCTATAAGATCCCTCTGGGATCGTCATAGAATTGTTTTCAAAGGAGGTTTTAAAACGACAACAGAAGAATTATTCAAAGAACTATCCGATGCGGTAGTAAGTTGCAAGAAAGATGGTGTAATCGCTGCAGTAGAGAAGGCAAAGGGCCAGGCTCCAGCAGTAGAACTTATCGACAACGGTCTCGCAGCAGGTATGAACGAAGTCGGTGTACTCTTCGAGAGAGGAAAACTCTTCCTTCCACACGTTATGATGGCAGCTGACGCAATGTCCGCTGGTGTAGAGTTACTCCAGGACGAACTTGCATCCGGTGAAGGCGCAGGCAACAAGCTCGGTGTAATTGTAAACGGTACCGTCGAGGGTGACGTTCACGACATCGGTAAGGCAATCGTATCAACCATGCTCCAGGCAGCAGGCTTTGAAGTCCACGATATTGGCAGGGATGTTCCACTCCAGAACTTCATCGACAAGATCAAGGAAACCAACGCTGACATGGTCGGTCTCTCCGCACTTATGACAACCACCCTCCAGGGCCAGAAAGAAGTCATTGAGCTTCTCAAGGAGAACGGCATGAGAGATGGTATCAAGGTAATGGTCGGCGGCGCTCCAGCAACAGACGCATGGGCAAAGAAGATCGGCGCAGACTGCTATGCAGAAAACGCAAGTGAAGCTGTAGTAAAAGCAAAAGAACTCCTCTTATAAGTTCCCCTAATACTAAGGTGTAAACATGGCAACAGAATATTTCTTAAGAATGGGTGACGGCGCAAAGATCTTCATGACAAAGGAAGATATCAGAGCTGACATCGAAGCAGGTTGTGCTGACGCAGCAGACCTTGGTAGCATTGCATCCCTCTCAGAAGATGAAATGGAGAAAATGCTCGATATCATCACATCACCTGACAGGATCGTCGGTGTAGAGCCAGGAATGGAAGTTCCGGTAACACACGACATCGGTGCAATCAGGATCGATGGTGACCAGGGTAACAGCGGTGTAGGTATTCCTGCAAGCAGACTCGTCGGTTCCATGATCCACGAGCGCGCATTCGGTGCAGACACAATGGAACTCGGTCACATCGACTACAGTTACAAGCCTGTCAAGCCAGTTATCTCCCAGGAACAGCAGACAATGGAAGTTTGCCAGCAGAACATGGTCATCCCTATGCTCTACGGTGCAATGCCAAACATGGGTCTGTACTACACTCCTGATGGTCCATTCGAGAACCCTGGTGACCTCATGAAAGCATTCAAGATCTCTGAAGCTCAGGAATCCATCCAGAAAGCTGGTGACCACGGAATCCGTGACATGGTCTGGATCATGCAGAGACTTCAGCACGTCGGTTGCGACGGTGTCAACTTCGATACCATCGGTGCAGCTGGTGATGGTGATGCATATGCATCCTTCAATGCTATTGAAGCACTCAGGAAAGAATTCCCTAACATGTACATCAATGCAGGTATGGCAGGAGAACTCGTTCTCGGTATGCACGGAGAGCTTGAGTACGATGGTACAGTACTTGCAGGTCTCTGGCCACACGAGCAGGTTTTACTTGCAGCAAAGGCAGGAGCAAACACCTTCGGTCCTGTATGTAACACCAACACCAGCAAGACCTCCGCATGGAACCTTGGTCGCTCAGTTACCTTCATGAAGGCAGCTGTTGAGGCATCTCCAATACCATGTCACGTAGATATGGGTATGGGTGTCGGCGGTATCCCAATGCTTGAGACACCACCAATAGATGCAGTAACCAGGGCAAGCAAGGCAATGGTCGAGATCGCAGGCGTCGACGGTATATAGATCGGTGTGGGCGACCCACTCGGTATGCCAATTGCACACATCATGGCATCAGGTATGACTGGAATGAGAGCAGCTGGTGACCTTGTTGCAAGGATGCAGTTCACAAAGAACATGAGGATCAACGAAGCAAAGGACTTCGTATCAAAGAAACTCGGTGTCGAGAACGCAGACCTTTCCGACGAGTACGTCATGAGAGAGATCAGAGAAGAGCTCGACATTGGTGTAATCACATCAGTTCCTGGCTGTGCAAAGGGTATTGCAGCTAAGATGAACATCGAGAAACTCCTCGGTATCAACATCAACTGCTGTGACAAGTTCAGGGAAACCATCGCATAATTTCAATAAACAGACCCGGGTTTACCCGGTCTGTACTTTTCTTTTTTTATAAGTCTATTAAGACCATTTCAAAGGTCTGTCAATTTTATAATATGACCTCAATCAGGGTCAGTTTTTCAAAAACAATTTATATTTTAATTGCGTTATCTTCATGACGTTATTTGGTAATCCTTAAATTACATACACTCTGGAGAATGATCGTGGAATCAATATATTTGTTGCAGATCGCACTTGCTGTTCTGATAATGAGTCTGCTGGCCCAAAGTCTGAGCAAATTGTTCAAGATGCCTGTTCTTATCTTCCTCCTGGTTGAAGGTATCATCATAGGACCTGAAGTTCTTGGTATACTGGACCCGACACTTCTTGGGGAAGGCCTGACGGCGATCGTTTCATTATCTGTGGCAGTGATCGTATTTGATGGTGGTCTTCACATTGATGTAAAGTCTATTAGGTCTATCCAGCAGGGTGTGCTCAGTCTTGTTACGGTGGGTGTGATGATCACATTCATCTGTGCAACATTTTTCACTTACTACATAGTTGGTCTTCCGCTTGATATCTCTGCCGTATTCGGAGCATTGGTTACTGCAACGGGGCCAACGGTGATCACTCCTGTTGTAAGGCAGGTGCGTGTAAATCACAGGGTAAGCAAAGCGCTTGAACTTGAAGGAGTGCTCAATGATGCCGTGAGTGTTATCCTGGCTGCACTTGTGTTCGAGGTAATTATTTCCGAACTTTCAGGATTTGAAGTTGTGGGATTTTTGCTTTACAGGGCGATGATCGGTCTTGTTATGGGTTTAGCGAGTGGTTTTTTACTAACTCGATTTTTGTCACGCTCAGTCCATTCTGAGCAGGTGGTTCGTTTTGTGACATTTACCTCAGTGATAGCAACTTTTGTCATATCTGAGTCCTTGGGTGCAGAATCAGGAATTCTTGCAGTAGCGCTTTTCGGTATTATTGTAGGAACTTCTAATGTTCCTTACAAAGCCGCGCTGAAGGAATTCAAATCAGACCTTGTGGTCATGATGCTATCATTGATCTTCATTCTACTGGCGGCAATGCTAAAGTTCGAGGATATATTCAGGATCGGAGCTGTCGGTATCATTGTTGTATTGCTGCTGATATTCTTTGTCAGACCGCTTTCCGTGTTCGCCAGCACTGCAAGGACAACTTTCAGGACAAAAGAAAAGTTGTTCATCTCATTTGTAGGACCACGTGGTGTTGTTCCTGCATCAATTGCAACTTATTTTGCAATTAAGCTCAATGGCCTGAATATAACCGGTGGTCAGGAACTTGTTGGTCTGGTATTCTTAACTGTAATTATTACTGTGTTCATGACAGGTTTCCTGTCAAAACCTGTAGCTAGATTTTTAGGAGTGATACCTATGGAAATTCTTGTAGTAGGCGGAGGGGAAGTCGGAAGGATCCTCTCTGAAAGGTTTGAAAAAAGGGGTGAAAATGTTGTTGTTATTGAATCCTCTGAAGAGAACTGCCAGCGTTTGATGAAATCCGGAATACGCGTGGTTCATGGTGATGCCGAAGATGTCAATGTGCTTAAGAAAGCAGGCATCGAAAATGCAAAGTATTTCATTGCAAGTACCGATCAGGATAATACCAACTTGCTGGTCTGCCAGATAGCCAAGACCAAGTTTGGTTTCAAGGAAGACCAGATAATTGCAAGGGTAAACAACATGGAGAACCTTCATGCGTTCTGGGACCTTGAGATCCGTGCCATGAGCCCGGCCATGAGTACTGCACTTTTCCTTGACAATATGGTGGGAAGGCCTCATATGTTCTCTATGTGCGAGGTAGGCGAAGGCGGTGACATCCTTGAGGTCAAGGTCACAAACCCAAAGGTTTCCGGCAAGGCCATCAAAGAGCTATCACTTCCTGAGGATAGCCTGTTGTTGATGGTAAGAAGAGGCGATGAGTCGTTCATTGCAAACGGAAACCTTGTGCTTGAGTTCGATGATATGGTAACGGTCATAGGCGAAGGGGATGCTGCAAAGATCGTTGCGGACCTTTTAGGCAGATAAGTAAGGTGAATACTTTCACCTTGCTAACTTTACTTTTATATAGTTATGATGTATAACTTGATTTGCCTCTCAAATCAGATACAAACAAGAGGCTTGAGGAATTAATATGGATAAGACAGCAGAGAATATCAAGAACAGATTTTTGGAACTTGGTGTAGATATACCCATTGAGAACATTACCGAAAGGCTTGACAAACTTGTCACAAAGTTCAAGGTTCCTTTGGATGAAGCCCGCAGGAGTGTTATAGCATATTTCCTGAAAGAATACAATATTGACAGGAATGATTTTTTCACAGGGCAGGGGTCAACTCCTCTTGTAAAGATCAATGAGGTCAACGAGGGTGGTAAATGGGTAAATATCAGGGGAAAGGTCGTGCAACTCTGGGACAGCACTCATGAATCCGTGTCTCAGGTAGGTCTTTTAGGCGATGATACCGGAACGACCAAATTCATTAAGTGGGCACGCGATGATATCCCTGATGTTCAGGAAGGTAAAAGCTACCAGTTCAACAATGTTGTCATCAATGAGTGGAACGGAAGGTTCGAGATAACACTTAACAAGAACACTGTTATCGAAGAGGTCTCTGAGGATATCGATGTAGTATCCACTGCACTGTCTTCTCCGACAGATGGTCAGCCTGCACCTATGGTAAGTGTTGCTGACATTACTGAGGATGGTAAGTGGATTTCCCTTAAAGTAAGGGTATCACAGCTCTGGGACAATACTCATGAATCCATATCTCAGGTCGGCCTGATAGGGGATGGAACGGGTACTATCAAATTCATAAAGTGGACAAGTGCCGGTCTTCCGGATATCGAAGAAGAGAAAAGCTATCTGTTCAACAATGTGGTCGCTCAGGAATGGAATGACCGATTTGAAGTTACTCTTAATAAGAACAGTACAATAGAGGAGCTTGATGAGGACGTGGATATCGGCACATCTTCTGTTACCTTTAGTGGAGTGATGGTGGATATTCAGTCCGGATCAGGTCTGATAAAACGCTGTCCTGAATGTAACAGGGCGCTGACCAAGGGGGCATGCATGGAACATGGGAAGGTGGATGGTGTTTATGACCTGCGCATCAAAGCAGTTCTTGATGACGGGAACATTGCCCAGGAATCTCTCCTTAGGAGAGAACTTGCACAGCAGGTCTCCAATATGACTCTTGACGATGCAATTTCCATGGCAGCAGATGCTCTTGATCAGGGTGTTGTTCTTGACCAGATGAAGCTTAAGCTTCTTGGAAAATATTTTACTGTCACTGGTTCCAAGATGGATCGCAATATCCTTGTAGATTCTATCGAAGAGCAGGCAGAATTGAGTCCGGAAACAATTGATGAACTTATTTCAGAGGCGGAGGTGTTGTAAATGGCCGGATATGTAAGAGAAGTTTCACGCCGTATTTTTGCACAGGAGTTCAGGGAATCCAATTTAACCTTCAAGGACGGGGATGATCAATATTCTCCACAGTACCTGTTAACGCCTACCGGTGCAAAAGTAAATCGTCTCTTTATTGTGGGAACACTTATTGAAAAGGAAGATATTGGCACAGATTCTGAATATTGGAGAGGGCGGGTGTCTGATCCTACAGGTTCCTTCATGATATATGCCGGACAGTATCAACCCGAAGCAGCCCAGTTCCTTGCGGAATGTGAAACACCTGCCTTTGTAGCCATTGTAGGGAAACCAAGTACCTACACAACAGCAGAAGGTACTGTACTAACATCTGTCAGACCTGAATCAATTTCTCTGGTGGATGGTACTACACGTGATCTATGGGTTGCAGACACTGCAAAAAGAACACTTGAACGCATTAAAGACCTTGACAGCATGGATCCAAATGTCATCAAGGCAAAAGAGCACTATGGTGCTGACAATACTCAATATGCTTCAATGGTAAAGGAAGCACTAAAGTCATTAAAGGAAGATATTTGATATATGTTCTGATATTTAATACTGCACATTACGTGCAGTAGCTATCTTTTTTTAACCACAAAAATAATAAGGTGGTCTCTCTTTGTTATTAATTGGGTGATAACATGAAGACATACCTATTGATATGGTTCAGTAGTAATGGTACCAGTCCTTCAGATGTCAATAGAAGATTGATGTCAATGGGTTTCAAACCAATTCAGGGAGCATATGATTATGTCTATGATTGGGGTAACAATGTTGATCTTGATGAGATCTTGAGGTTTGGTGACAAGGTTCACTTAAGTCTTCATGATACCGGCACAATGTTCAAGATCGAGACTATCAACGGGGCGAATGAATAAAAATAAGATTTGTCTTCTTCTTCTTCTTCTTCTTCTTCTTTTTAGTTTGTGCCTTCGAGCTTACGGGAAAAATCAATAAAACCGCATGCATGTCCCTCGATTTCTACTATATCTGCAGAGACTTTTCCATTATCAATATTTATCTTCACTATGGAAGGGTCTGACATACGGGGGCTTGTAGGAGATCCTGGGCAGATAAGTATCACATCGCTAGTTTCCACCAGTGGTCTGTGGATATGGCCAAATATCAAAACATCCACTCCCATCTCAAGTGCAAGATAGCGTAATGCGGTGGTATCCATAATTGACAGGGCTCCTTCATGTACAAGACCTATTTTAACACCATCAGCATTAAAGATCAATCTTTCAGGCAATAGTTCTTTTAGTTCACTATCATCGGAATTCCCATGGACCGCTTTGAGCTTGCCAGTGTCGGCAAAGGCCTGATAACATTCCATGGTTGTAAAATCGCCTGCATGGGCTATTATGTCACAGTCATCAAGAAGGTGTTTGAATGCAGGAGGGATGGTCCCTCTTGTAAGGTGAGTATCAGAAAGAGCAATTATCTTCATATCGATTCCTTATCTATCCATAACCTGCTGTTGCTATTTCATTGCAGGTTAAGGTCAACTAGTTCGTAATCCAGATTTTCCATTTCCAATCTGCTCATGATCTGGGGCACTTCTTCATCAATGGCAAGCACAAGGGATGATAATCCATGGAAAGCTGCTTCTACAACGGATTCTTTTGCTCCGTACATGACATCCGGGGTAATGTCGATCTTCTTCAACGCAACGAGGGATTCGACACCTATGGCTGCTATATAGGATTTTGAACTGGCAAGTTTTTGTAACCTCTCCAGGTCGACATTGCGTGATCCACCACGTTCGCTACGTGGTACCTTGCAGACAGTAATACTGGCATTTTCAAGATCGATCATGCCTAAAAGGTTGGTAACGCCGACATCATCGCCTTTCTCAGCAGCAGATATGGTCATTCCCGTTGCACCGGTCTCAATACTTTTGCTCACATAAAGCAATCCGTTTCTCATCTGAAGATATACATTTTCTCCCTTTTCAATATCTTCATCTGCGATAGCCGTCCACGTAGAAACATGGCTGATGATATCACTCATGACAAAATTAGCATAGCGTTTCATATCAGCAGCATTTTCCAGTACCCATTCCACGCCCTTTTTCGTGATCCGATATCTCACCCTTCCATCTGAATAAATGAAACCTTCCGCTGTAAGTTCCTTGATGTATTCGGATACTGCTTGTGGTGTCACACCGATCTTTTCAGCAATTTCTTTTTGACGAACGTTAGGCTGATGGGCAGCAACTTCTGTCAGGATTTGAAATTTAGTAATGCCGCTTTTGCTTTGGAGAATATCTATCATTCAGTTTCCTCATTGATCTTGAGTCTTTGTCCCATTACAGTGAGTTTGGGTGACCTTCTTGCCAGAGAACGAACATATATTGGACTCTTGTTCATTGCACGTGTCAAGCTGCTCATTGAGTGATTGCCCTTTTCCACAAGTTCTTCCAGTTCCTCTATTACGTCTTTTATTTCTTCATAAGGGTGGAATGTTAGCATAATAATTTCACTTAGATCTTCAAAAGAACACTGGAAATTTGTCTGCACTTTGGAATAGGATGAATGGTACTCCTTTTCAGGTTTTTTACCTGGTTCTGGCATATGCCACTGGCTTTCGACCAAGCCACATTCTTTCAATATTGTGATACTTTCAGAAACATCACAACCCATTTTATCTTCCAGGTCTCCTTTTGTCATCCATTCAACCAAAAGAAGGTTGAAGACCTGTTTATGTTGTCCTGACTGAAAGGTTTGGAGAAGGGGAACTAGTTCTGAGGGATCATTTATAATTCGAGTCCTTTTGGGCATCATTAATACCTCTTATTAGGGTACTTAGGGGGGATAATACAATATGATAGATATGAATCCAGTTCGATTGTTAACTTAGCTTTGGTACATATGCAACTCTAACTAAATAAATGTGTTGTGGCAAGGGTGTTTACAGGACGGATCTTTTGTTGTTGTGGAGTGGTTTTGTTAGAAATTCTACATCATTTTAATTGACCGATACATTTATCCAATTTTGTTACCAATATTGGTTAGATATTATGTCTGAAGACCTCTACACGAAGATATGCAGGATACTTGAAAAGAAGCAATTGTCCATCAGTGGGATTAGCAGGGAGCTGAAAGCAGAGGGGTTTGATGAGCATCGCCTTATCCTGACAGGTTATCTTCGTGCACTGAGGGATATGCACAAGCTCAATGAGGTGGAAATACCTCCATCAAAGATCTATGTGTGTGTAGAAGGTTCTGAATCGTTGAATAATGATATTTATTCCCTGATGACTAAACATCTTCATACACTTGATCCGGATGTTCGTTTTCCGACAGCCGTTTGTATCTTATCTTCCATATTTGAGAGACCTGTTTTTAAGGAAGAGCTAAAGATGATGGGGATAAACGATTCGCATGTAAGGAATTATCGCCGTTCTCTGTTAACTGTCAAAGAAACGACCGGGAAGGACATTCGTGATCTTCGAAGGTCTATTACACGGATAGCGGTTCCTGATCATGATCCTGCATATGAAGCGGACAAATATTCAGCCACTGAAGAGTTCATTTCACTGAAAGGTTCTGTTCTCATTGCACTGGCAAAGGACATGTCCGATCTGAGCGGCCTTATACCTAAGACCAAACAGGTAACTCTCATTTAAATATGTTTTATTTAAGCAACTATTATCTAAATAGAGCTTGCCAAAATAACTTCTCTAAGTCGATCCAATTGACAGGTCGATCTTCTCTGTAGCTTATCCTGTAAAAATACTTTCTGTAAGAATACGTTCTGCAAAAATAAATAGTGGTGAAGGGATGCCCCTTTCACCTTATTCCAGATAGATCGCTGGCCTTAATGGGAAAGCAAATCTTGCTTTGTTCTCGGGATCATATTCTGCATTGTCAGCTGAATATACGTCTACCGGGCATCCTATCTCCTTTTCAAAGAACTCTATGTTCTCTTCAAGGGCGACCTTCTCATCAAGATCAAAGTTTGCCAGTGTGTTGAATGTATCCTCACTCATGGATGTGATATCTGTAACAAGTTTCTGTGCAAACTTGGACACTTCTTTTCCATAGCGTCTCATTTCCGGATCGCTCATTAATCCTTTTATCAGTACACCGGGGTTAAGAGAGCCTTCCTTCTGCATTGAGAGTGCTGTCTTGAAGGCTTTTGTTTTCCATTCCGGTGCTGTGTAAAGGATAGCTTTCTGTGGTGTGAGCTTTGTAACCCTGATGATCTCGTCAATATCTGATATTGTGCTGCTGATGAGTTCTTCTGCAAACTCAGCACGGTTGTCGACAAGCGTTTCATCATATACCGGATATGCTTCAAGAGAAACCATTGATCCTTTGCCCATTGCTTCCCATATCTCTTCACAGACGTGAGGGGTGAACGGTGCCATAAGGCGTACCCATGTCTCAAGTACATCGTAGAGAAGTATGCTTCCGCCACGCTTCTGATACCATTTCAGATCATTGAGCAGCAGGAAGAAAGAGTTCTGCAAAGCATTCCTTGTCTTTATGGTATCCAGGGCTTCATTTGTCTCATGGATGCGCTGCTGGAGCCGGCTCAGCATCCACCTGTCGATGCCTTTCATGTCACTACCAGTGCCTGATGCGGCACCGGACTCTATGATGTCTTTTGCAAGCTTGTAATACCTGTCTATCTGCTTTCTTGCAGACTCGATGCCGCTGTTCTTCCAGTCTGCATCCTGCATCTGTTCAGCACTGGATAGGATGTACATTCTGGATATGTCTGCGCCGTAGTTACTTATTGCATCATTGAGGGTAAGCAAAGGTCCCTTGGACTTGCTCATCTTCTTTCCTTCCAGCGATACAAAGCCGTTGATGGCTATTGCACGGGGCCATTTATCCTCATCGAAGATCGCAACATGGTGGAACAGGAAGAACAGAAGGTGGTTTGGTATCAGGTCCTTTCCTGATGATCTCAGGTCAACAGGGTACCAGTATTCGAAATCACTGCGGATCTGCTCAAGGATATCTGAACTGACACCACTCTTTGCTTCGGCATCCTCAATAGTTCCTTTTCCGAGAAGGACATAGTCGAATAGTTCAGGAACCAACTGTTCCGTTCCAATGCCTTGTGCTATGAACTTGGCAACGATATAGTAGGACATATAGATGGTGGAATCTCCAAGGGATTCGATAAGCCAGTCCTTGTCAAAAGGCAAAAGTGTACCAAGTCCTTTCTTCCTGGCGCATGCTTTGTCCTTGAGCCAGTCGACCTTATTATTGAACTCGACCCTTAGTTCCTCGGGGATGATGTCCATGTTCTCGATGCAACGGTAGACCTTATCCTTCCACTCCGGGCTGGAGTAGTTCAGGAACCACTGTCCCTTGACCATATTGACAACACATGGAGTTCCGCAGCGGCAGACAACAGGTTCACTGAACTCATAGAAAACTTCTCCAAGTCCCTGCTCGATGAGGTCTCTTGTTAGCACATCCTTGATCTTGGAGACTGGCATTCCTGCATACTTTCCGGTGTTCTCTTTAAGCACACCGCCGTGGAACTCACGGCGATAGACTATCTTTGTTGCTTCCTCTGCCTTGGGGTCTTTCTGGTCCTTAACGTTGAACTGTTCCACAGCTTCTATAGCTGGAAGCTCCCCGAACTCCGGGACCTTGATAAGTGAAATGAACTTAATGTCTCGAAGGTCTTCTGTAATGCCATACTCGGTGAGGTCCTTGTCGTAAAGGTCACGTACAGCGAGATAATCATAAGGTGCATGTGATGGTACGCTCATGACGATACCGCTTCCGTTCTCTCCTTTTACAAAGGATGCCGGAAGTGTGATGACCTCTGCTCCTGTAAGCGGGTTCTTCACTTTGATACCGATAAGTGACTTTGCATCCACGTCTTCGATGAACTCGACTTCCCTGTCAGTAAAAGTGAGCTTGTGGTATGCTTCCTTGCTGACGACCCAGAACTCTTCCCTTCCTTCGAATGTGACCTTGATCTTAACGTGTTCCAGGTCAGGATTTATCCAGAGGTTCGTTACACCGAAGGTAGTTTCAGGCCTTAGGGTGGCACAGGGCAGTACAATATTATCGAACTTGAACTTGATAAGGGTATAATCGACAATAGTTGCCTCTTCACCGTGGAGAATGTCATGGTCTTCCACAGGGTTGTTGTCATTAGGACACCATTTTACAGGGTGGGAACCCTTTACAATGAGGTCTTTTTCATATAAGAGGTTGAATTGCCATTCAATGAACTTCTTGTAAGTTGGATCGGTTGTCGTGAACTTGCGTCTCCAGTCAACAGAATAACCTATGGAACGCATGGATCTCTCAGCTTCCACACTGAAGTATTCCACGATCTTCTCAGGTGTGTCAAGTCCCGTCAATGTTTCCATTGGTATGCCGTGGAACTGGGAATAGACCTTCATGGTCTCAGGATCCTTGTTCTGGATTAGTTCGGCAAGTCCGACTATAGGTGTTCCTGTTACGTGGAATCCCATTGGGTACAGGACATTATATCCATGCATCCTCTTGTGCCTTGCAACAACATCACCAATGGTGAATGTTCTTGTGTGTCCGGCATGCAGGTTCCCGTTCAGATAGGGGTATGGAATTGTGATGAAGAACTTTTCGCGTTCATCAGGTTCAGCTTCAAATACGCCGCTTTCATTCCATTTTTGCTGCCATTTCTGTTCGATATCACGTGAAATATAATCTTGTTGCATGAATAACACCGTTCCAACAATTTTTGTAATCCGGAGATTTTGTTACTTGGAGAAAACCGCCTTGCGGACAGCTTCAATATTAGCATCTACTGTAATTGGTTCTGCAGATATATTAATGACTTCTTCAGGGTCCTTTAGCAGGTGACCCGTTGTAACACATACGACCGTTTCATCACGACCAATGACGCCTGCATCTACAAGTTTTTTAAGTCCTGCCACGGAAGTTGCACTTGCAGGTTCGACACCTATCCCTTCAAGTTGCGCAAGGTCCTTTTGTGCCTCTACAAGCTCTTCGTCTGACACTGCTTCAGAATTTCCACCTGACTCATAGATCGCCCTTAAGGCCTTTTTTGCATTGACCGGGTTGCCTATGCGTATTGCCGTTGCAATGGTCTCCGGGTTCTTTTCAGGGATTATTTCTTCAGTACCTTTTTTGAATGCTTTTGTGACCGGACATGCTCCTTCGGTCTGGATACCCGTCATTTTCGGGACACGGTCTGTAATCCCAAGTGTCATGAACTCTTTGAAGCCTTTGTAGATAGCAGCAACATTTCCTGCATTACCTACAGGAACAACGACCCTGTCAGGAACATTGAAACCAAGCTGGTCAACGATCTCATGACCAATGGTCTTCTGGCCTTCAAGTCTGTATGGATTAATAGAATTGAGCAGGTAGATCTTCTCTTCATCACAAAGCTGACGCACAAGGACAACTGCCTCGTCGAAATTTCCCCTGATGCTCAAGACCTTCGCGCCGTGTATCAATGCCTGTGCTACTTTTCCAAGGGCTACCTTCCCTTCCGGAAGTAATACGATAACAGGCAGTCCTGCTTTAGCACCGTAGGTGGAAAGGGATGCAGATGTGTTCCCTGTGGATGCACATGCCAGCGTCTTCATACCAAGCTCTATTCCCTTTGAGACTCCGACAGTCATTCCCCTGTCCTTGAAAGAACCGCTTGGATTCAAGCCTTCATGTTTGACGTACAGCTCTTTGATTCCGATCTTTTCAGCAAGCCGATCGCAACGGTAGAGTGGTGTGCCACCTTCCTGGATGCTTACAGGGTTTGCCCCAGTCGGCAATAATACCCTGTATTTCCATACAGATGGTGCTTCAGTCCGGAGCTTTTGCATATCGATCTCAATAGCAGAATAGTCATAGATAACATCGAGCAACCCGCCACATTTGCAGGTATAGATAATTTCTGACTTTGTATACTTTTGACCGCATTCTATGCATTCCAGATGGTACATCAAAGGTCTCCTCAAAATAAGAGCATCAATGGTCTCATTATAGTGTCTAATTATAATGTGTTTAATAAATGACAACCTAAATAAAAGAAGCGGAATAAACGTTTTGCTTTAAGGTCTGCTCTTTTCATTTCGCGGTCCCGACCGTTATACTTATTGTATGAAAATATCATCCTTTACACCTATGGATATCCGGCTTGTAGAAGGTTCACTTTTCATTGATGATCTGCGCTCATATCTAGGGAGTCTCTCCGCAATGGCATCAGAACATGATGTTGTCATACAGGGGATCAATGCAGACAGGATCGCAGGCAAGGAACATGTGGATAGTGCCATCAAAAAAGCCATGCGTTCTATGGACAACGGTACAAATGTCGCCAAGGACATTGGTGTTGAGATCATGCGCTATGCTTCCGGAAAACGACAGATCGGTGAAGCCTTTTCAATTGGTCTTACGGAAGGCCAGATGAATGTGCTATTTATCGTCATCGGGGAAACGTTTTCAGTAGAATGTGCTGTGGAAAGTCTCTCTGGTTCAATGGAGTCCGCATCGGTACTGGATTATTCCGATTCCAAAAAGGATGCTATCGTTTCACAGTTCTGCATAACCAGGGATGAGCTTGATGCTGTGGGGGATGAAAAGATCCCTGAGCTGGTACTGGAACGCGTTGCTCTTGTGGATGTCCTGAAATAAGTATACTCCGGCAGAAAAGTGGGGCCGGTGGAAAATATTAATAACTTTGGAACATTAGTCGCTACATACATTTATTGGAGATGATATTTTGCCTCACCCAAAGACAGCAGAAAACATGATGAAAAGTGCAGGTCCTATTGAGACTGCCTTGTTACCCAGCCTCGTTCACGTTACAGAGGCTGCAGCGATTGCCGCTTCCTATCAAATGGGAAGAGGAAACAAGAACTATGCCGATCACGTTTCTGTGGAAGCCATGCGCAGGATGCTGAACTGTCTTGATTTCAAAGGTGTTATCAAGATCGGTGAGGGTGAGCGCGATGAGGCTCCTATGCTGTACATAGGTGAGGAAGTCGGTACCGGTGAAGGTGACATTGCAGTAGATATTGCAGTGGACCCTCTTGAGGGAACGAACCTTACTGCTGACGGAACACCTGGTTCCATCTCGGTCATGACAATGGCAGAACCAGGTGGATTGTTCCACGGTCCGGATGTCTATATGGACAAGATCGTGGTAGGTTCCCAGGTCGTAAAGTACGAGAAGGAACACCCTGATGAGAAGATCGATCTTGATGCTCCTGTTAAGCAGAATCTAGAGATTGTTGCAAAGGCACTTAACAGGGACATCGAGGAACTGGTCGTAGTCATCCTTGACAGGGAACGCCACGAGAGCAAGATCAAAGAGATCCGTGCAACCGGTGCACGTGTGAGTCTTGTTACTGATGGAGACCTGATGCCTGGTGTTTCAACGGCGATCAGGGGTTCAGGTGTGCATGTTGTCATGGGTTCAGGCGGCTCAGGTGAGGCAGTCCTTACGGCCTCTGCTATAAAGATACTCGGCGGCAAGGTCCTTGCAAGGCTTGTCCTTCCATCAGTTGCTAATGGAATGTCTGATGAAGAGATCGAAAAGGAAAAGGCAGAGAAGATGCCAAGGCTTAAGACCATGGGAATCACCGAAGAGAACATAAATGATGTACTTGACACGGACAAACTTGTGCCCGGTAAAGATGTTATCTTTGCAGCATCAGGTATTACTCCAGGTCAGTTCCTGCATCAGGTCAACCTCTTTGGTGGCGGCGATGCAAGAGTGAACAGTATTTCCATGGGAAGTTCCGGTGTTGTAAAGTTCACCGATTCTATCTACATAGGGGACAAAGAGGATACTCCACTGCGTCTGTAATTTTTAAAAAATGAAAGTACATGTCCTAACATACGGATGCTCGGCAAACCAGGCATCGTCCGAGATCATGATCGCTTCGGTCAGAGATCTTGGGCATGAGCTTGTTGATGAAAAGGATGCCGATGTGGTTGTGATCAACACATGTACTGTTAAGTATGCCACCGAACAGAAGATCCTCTTCAAGATCGAGGATCTCGGACACAAAGGTGTAGATGTGGTGGTTACCGGATGCATGCCACAAGTGCAACTGGAAGCAATACTTGAGAAGAACCCTGATGCACATATCCTTGGCGTTAATTCCATTGCAAAGATCGGCAAGGTCCTGAATGTCATCGAAGATTCCCGTAATGGCGGTTCACGTGAAAGGGTGCAGTTATTAAGTACCGAACCGGAAGGTTTCCTTAAGACTGCTCATTCAAGGTTCAATCCAAATATTCATATCTGCCAGATCTCGCAGGGTTGCGATTACAGCTGTGCTTACTGCATTGTGACGATTGCAAGAGGCAAGCTCAGATCCTTTGATGCGGATTCAATAGTAGAGGATGTTCGCATGGCAGTTTCGGAAGGATGCCGTGAGATCTGGCTGACCTCGCAGGATAATGGTCAGTATGGTACTGACAGGGATGTACTGCTGCCAGAACTTTTGAGGCGTATCGTGGCGATACCAGGCAATTTTAAGGTGCGTGTAGGTATGATGAATCCTTTTTCAGTAACGCCTATACTCGAGGACCTTATTGAGGTATTCAGGTCGGATAAGATCTACAAGATACTTCACCTTCCAATACAGTCTGCATCGGATGATGTCCTGAAAAGAATGAACCGTTTCCATAGTATAGAGGAAACCAACGCTATCATTGCACGCTTCAAGGAAGTCTTCCCGGAGCTTACAATATTTACCGATATTATCGTCGGTTTTCCCGGAGAGACCGATGAGGACTTTGACAGGACACTTGAATGGGTGAAAGAGATCAGGCCGGATAAGGTGAATATCTCCCGCTACACCCCACGCCCTCTGACAAAGGCACTTGAATATCGTAATATAGACAGCCGGATCGTTGTGAACAGATCTAACAAACTTCACCTTCTGTGCGATGAGGTCAAGTTAGGATCTAAACAAAAAATGGTCGGGTGGAAAGGTGAGGTCTTCGTATCCATGGATGCAAAGGTAAAAGGAGTGATGGCACGCACAGCTTCCTATAAGCCTGTGGTAATTCCCGAAGGATCAGTTCAGCCTGGAAGTTCATGCAATGTTGAGATCTACGATACAACATCAGGATATTTCCTTGCAAGGCTGATTGATTGATTGATTGATTGATTGATTGATTGATTGATTGATTGATTCTTTGTTGAATTATTTTTCGACCAATTGGTCGATGTTCCTTTATTTTATAACATCTTTCTCGTGAACGCTCTTGACTATTTCCTTGTTATAGGATTTGACAACATCACTTCTTGTGATTATTCCAAGCAGTTTAGTTTCATCAGTTCTGGAAACCACCGGCAGTCTTCCAATGTCCTTCATTGCAAGTCTTTTGAGTACAATATCCAGGGATTCATCTGGATATGCTACCACAGGATCAAGGGTTGCAATGTCACTGATCTTTGTGTCAAGTTCTCCATAATTCACTTTTTCACGCATATCTTCCAGGGTCACAATGCCGCGTAGCTTTTTATCATCATCAAGGACCGGGAATCCTGCATGACGGCTTGACTGCATAAGGTCAAGCAGGTCTTTTGCAGTATCGTTCATTGAGATCGTATGGACATCGGTTCTCATGTTTCCTCTTACAAGCATTGATTCCATTACGTTGATCTCCTTTCCCCGGCGAATTGTGAACCCACGTCTTTTGAGTACTTCTGTGAATATGGATTCCTCATGAAGACCGTTTGCGATCGTATTACTAACAACGCAGGCAAACATCAGCGGAAGTATTAGATTATAGTCCTTTGTGAGCTCAAAAAGGATCAGCATGGATGTAAGGGGAGCTCTGGCGGTACCGGCAAGGGTTGCTGCCATTCCGACCAGTGCATAGGCTCCGGAAACAGCTGTACTTGCGGGAAATAGTTCATGTACGATGGTTCCGTATGCACCACCCAGCATGGCACCTACGAACATTGAAGGGACTATGGAACCTCCTGCATTTCCTGATCCTATGGTGAACGAAAAAGCCAGGATCTTAAGGACAAGAAGTATCAGAAGCAATTGAAGGGTGAAGTTGTTAGCCAAAACTTCTGTGATAACATCATATCCTATGCCTCTTACCTGTGGGTAGGAATATCCAATGATACCCACAAAAAGTCCGCCAATAGCAGGTTTGAATGCAGGGTGTACCGGGATTTTCTGGAATGTATCATGAGTTATGTAGAGGGTTCGTATCAGTATAACAGATGCGATGCCGCAAAGGATGCCCAATACAAGATACAGACCGGATTCCCTGATGGGGTCTACAAGCCCGTAATAGGAAACTTCGATTGGGTGTACTTCGAAAATTAGGTTTGCAACAAGTGTCGCAAAGACCGAGGAAAGTACGATGGGTATGAATGTCCTCGTTTCAAGTTCTCCAAATATCACTTCTACGACAAAGACAACTCCTGCAAGAGGGGCGTTGAATGCCGCAGCTATGCCTCCGGAAGCACCACAGCCAAGAAATATCCTGTAACGGTTGTCAGGTGCATTGATCGCTTTTGCAAAAATGGTTCCGATACCTGCTCCGGCAAGGATCCCTGGTGCTTCCTTTCCTACGGAACCGCCTGTTGCGATCGAGACAATGGACAAAAGGACTTCCCGGAAAGCTTCACGTATCCGGATCCTTCCTCCGTGTAATGCAGTACCTTCGATAACTTCAGCTACATTGCATCGTTTCAGATCTTTGTAGAGGTGGGTAACAATCCCTACGAACAATCCTCCGATTGCAGGGATAAATATCACATAATATTGGCCTGAAATTCCTCCATTCCAGAACACTCCTTCTACATATTTCAAGCAAAGGTCATAGGCAACGATAGTAAGGCCTGTGAAGATACCTATCAGTACTGCCAGATTATTTGAGATCCCTGGTTCTGAATGCAATCTTTTGAATACTGCATCCTTTATGTTCGATTTTGAGAACCTGTTGTTCAAGAAGCGCCTCTTAGAAACACTAAATGGTTCTTTGGAAGAGCCATCAAGAATGAATTAAAAAGAACAGGAATCCCTGCTCTTTTGTACAATTAATATATGTGGACAACGCCTGTTCAGGCTTCCAGTCTTCCCAGTGTCTCGCAAAGGTTCTCGATGGTATCAATGACCGTTTTCATTCCGATCTCATCATCTTCCACTGGTTTCTGCGCAATGCCTCCAAAGTGAGCACCGTCTCCCACAGGCATCATGCCGTGAACAAGCATGCTGTCATGAATGCCCTGGATGGTCTTTTCCTGTCCGCCGTTACGTGATCCTCCGACTGCCATGACTGCACCGAACTTGCCTTTGAGCTGGAATCCCTGCCTTCTGAGAAGGACACTTCTGTCGAACAGTGCTTTGAGCTGTGCTGTCATTCCACCAAAGTAGACCGGGGATGAGAACACGATAGCATCTGCTTCTGCGAGCTTGGTGTATATGTCCTGCATGTCATCATTGATAGGACATTTCTCTCCGCGTGCACAGGTCCCGCATGCGATACATGGGTTGACCTTATTTTCGGAGAGCAGTATGCTTTCTGTTTCAAAACCTTTTGTTCCTGCGATCTCAAGAACTACGCTTATGATCTTCTCATTGTTGCCTTCTTTTGTAGGGCTTCCGGATATTCCTAGTATCTTCATATGATCACCGATATGCATAGGTAGTGCTTTATTACTAGCATTTTGGTATCGTTTCCGGGCTGTAACTTCTTAAACCTTTTGATTAACAGTTTTTACAGAAGTTCTTCTTCTTCTTCTTTGCTGAATGTCTCATCATTCGTCCATAATATTTTGAGCAAGACCTAATAAAAACCATTATCTACCTTTATCGTCAATATTAGTTAGAAAATTACAGGTATAACAATGCTTGAAAAATTATTTGAACCAACTTCTGTGGCGGTAATTGGTGCCTCCCGTACTAAGGGCAAAGTGGGGCGGGCGGTACTTGATAATCTTATCGAGAGCTATAACGGCGAGATAATTCCTATAAATCCGAAGGCTGATGAGATCCTTGGCCTGCGCTGCTATCCGACAATTCTGGATGCTCCCAATGCAGCAGAGCTTGCAGTAGTTGTTTTGCCTGCATCAATGGTTCCTGATGCACTGGAAAAATGTGGCCTTGCAGGTGTAAGTAATGTTGTTGTGATCTCTGCAGGTTTCAAGGAGTCGGGTATCGAAGGAGCGAAGCTGGAACGAAGGTGTGCTGATATCGTCAGGGAACATGGCATGCGAATGGTCGGTCCCAACTGTCTTGGTATCATTGACACAGGTTCCGGTCTGAATGCTTCCTTTGCTGCATCCATGGCAAAGAAAGGTAATATTGCAATGATGTCCCAGTCCGGTGCGATATGCACTTCTACGCTTGACTGGGCCGATTCCAGAGGTGTCGGCTTTTCAAAATTCATCAGTCTTGGGAACAAGGCAGACCTTTCTGAGAACGATTTCCTTCTGGAGATGGCTGATGATGATAACACATCGGTAATAGCAGCTTATCTTGAAGGTGTGAAGGACGGACCAAAGTTCATGGAAATCGCCCGCGCGGTATCACACAAGAAGCCTATAATTGTGGTAAAATCCGGAAGGACTGCTGTGGGTTCAAGGGCAGTATCTTCTCACACCGGTACGCTGGCGGGTTCAGATGAGGCTTACAATGCAGCATTTGCGCAGAGCGGTGTGATGCGGGCAGATTCCGTTGAGCAGATGCTCGACTACATACGTGCATTCTCCAGCCAGCCAGTTCCGGATGGTAAGAACATTGCCATAGTTACCAATGCTGGCGGCCTGGGCATACTGACAGCAGATGCCTGTCATTATGCAGGTCTTTCACTTTCTTCCTTTGATGAATCTACGATAGATCGCCTTCGAGAGAAACTATCTCCTGCGGCGAATCTCTACAATCCGGTGGATGTGCTTGGTGATGCACCTTCGGATATCTACGGATATGCACTTGAAACGATCCTTGATGATCCAAATGTTGATGGCATAATCGTACTGACATCACCACAGGCAATGACGGATGTTAAGAACATCGCTGAAGTGGTTGCAGAGAAGGCTGTTGCTTCCAAAAAGCCCATCCTGTGCAGCTTTGTCGGTGGTACCAGGATCGAGGAAGGCGAGGATATACTTGATCAGAATCACATCCCTAACTTTGCTTTTCCGGAAAGGGCAGTTTCAAGCATGGAAGCGCTATGCAACTATGGTGTGATAAAAAAACGTGTTCATCTGGAACCCGAGAAGGTCGCTGCGGATAAGGACGCGGTATCTTCCATATTGAAAAAAGCACTTTCTGAGAACAGGCATACTCTTGGACTGGAATCCTTTGATATCCTGAAAGCATATGGCATACCTATTGTGGGAACTTCCAACGTGAAGACCTTGCAGGAGGCGATCGATGCCTGTGAGGATATGGGATATCCTGTGGTAATGAAAGTACTGTCTGCTGACATTTCCCACAAGACCGATGTCGGAGGTGTTCGTATTGGCCTGGAGAATCGGGATGATGTTGAAAGAGCATACCATACCATGATGTCGGATGTAAGGCGATATATGCCAAACGCCGTTATATCGGGTGTGCAGATACAGAAGATGGTCACAGGTGGAAAAGAAGTTATCATTGGCATGAACAGGGATGTACAGTTTGGTCCTCTGCTAATGTTCGGTCTTGGGGGTACCTATGTGGAAGTTCTTAAGGACGTATCCTTCAGTGTTGCTCCCATAGGGAAGGATATCTCTCGAAAGATGGTCTCTTCGATCAAGACCTATCCTATCCTGACGGGTGTGCGTGGTGAAAGTTCTTCTGATATTAATTCAATAGTTGATACTCTTTGTAAGGTATCACAGCTTGTAATGGATTTCCCGGAGATCCTTGAATTTGAGATCAACCCGCTGATGGTGTTATCTGAAGGTCAGGGTTGCGTTGCAATGGACATCAGGCTGACCCTCGGGAGTGAATGAACATGCTGGCATTGACATTTGAGATAATTGAACGACAAAGGTGGTTATTGTGGCATCTATATTGATAAGTTCCTCTGAAAAATACTCGGGTAAAAGCTCCCTTTGTACGGGAATTGGTATCATCCTCCGGAACAAGGGTCATTCTGTCGGTTACATGAAACCGATAGGTAACATGCTGGTGGATGTTAATGGTGTTCTCTCCGATGAGGATGCAGAACAGATGCGAAAGGTCTTCGATCTGAAGGACGATATCAATAGTATCACTCCTATATTGCTGACCGACAATCTTGCAGAAGATGCTCTTGCAGGTGTTGAGAAACATTTTGACAGGACCCTTAGCAATGCATTCGCTGAAGTTTCGAAAGACAAAGATGTCGTTCTCATTGAAGGTACGGGTGGCATTGGGGGAGGCGCGATGTATGGTCTTTCTGATCCTCAGGTCAGTTCTATACTTGGAACAAAGATGCTTCTGGTGACGCGTTATGATTCTGTCTATGCTGTGGATCGCATTCTCTGTGACATTAAGTTGATAAATGATCCTGATATGCTTGCAGGCATTATACTCAACGAGGTCGATGAGGGCCAGATGACGTATGTTTGCGAACTGGTGGTCCCTTTCCTGGAGAGCAAGGGTATCAAGGTCGTTGGTGTTTTACCAAAGGACTCAACACTTCGCTCAGTTCCTATCTCCGAGATCGTGGAGGATCTACATGCTGAGGTCCTTGCTGGTTCAGAGCACCTTGAAGAGCTTGTTGAGCATTATCTTGTAGGTGCAATGGAGGTTAACTCGGCTATCAAGTATTTCCGACGCAACCCCGGCTCAGTTGTCATCACCGGAGGTGACAGGGCAGATATTCAGATGGCTGCCATTGAAGCGCGTGTGAAATGCCTTGTACTTACTGGTAATCTCCAGCCGAGTGGTGCGGTGCTGGGAAGTGCGGATGAAGCAGGAATTCCTGTGGTGCTTGTTCGTGGTGATACCATGTCAACCATAGGCAGGATGGAAGGTCTGATCGGACATGCAAGGTTCAGACAAGAGCATAAACTTGATCGAATGGTCGAGCTTATCGAGAACAATGTGGACATTAATAACTTGTTATCAATTATAGGTCTATGATATCTGGTAAATTTCAGATAGATATAGATAAATATAAAATTGGTATATAGTGTCGTGCATCGCATTCATTTCGATAAAAAACAATATTATCTTACGAATCCAAATATTTATACTGGTGATGAATACCTTGACTGCTAAAGATTTTCTCACGATCGACGATTTTGACATTGAGGATAGAACAATTCTTGTGAGGGTTGACCTGAACTCCCCAATGGATCCGGAGGGTGGCATTCTTGATGATATGAGGATCAATAGCCATATTCCTACTCTGAGGGCCCTTGAGAACGCTAAGGTCGTACTTCTCGCCCACCAGAGCCGGCCCGGGAAGAACGATTTTTCAACTATGGAGGCACATGCACGGATAATGTCCAGACTACTTGGTCGCAAGGTGACCTATGTTGATGATATCTTTGGCACGTATGCAAGGACAAGTATATCTACGATGGAGAATGGGGATGTTATACTTCTTGAGAATGTGCGTTTCTATTCGGAAGAATCCCTGAAAAGACCTGTAAGCGAACAACAGGGCACTCACATGGTACGACAACTGGCTCCGCTATTTGATATTTTCCTCAATGATGCTTTTGCAGTATCTCATAGGTCACAATTGTCCATCGTTGGCTTTACCGGACTGCTTCCATGTGGTGCCGGGCGTTTGATGGAGCGTGAGATCACAGCTCTTGACAAGAGCCTGAAAGGGAATGAGTGCCCTTGCATATTCGTACTTGGGGGTGCTAAAGCGGATGATTCCATCAAAGTTGCAGAGAACGTTCTCTCCAGTGGTGGTGCTGACAGGGTTCTTGTCACAGGTGTTGTGGCAAACGTCATGCTTGCTGCATCAGGTGTTGATATTGGCGAACCCAATATGAAGTTCATAGAATCCCAGGGATACCTTGATCAGATCGATAAGGCAAAACAGGTCCTTGACAGGTTCGAAGGGAGGATCGGTCTGCCTCGGGATGCTGCATTGAATGACGGTGGCAACCGGATCGATGTAAGCATTGAAAAGGTAGCTTCAACGACCCTTCCGATAAACGATATTGGTCTTGAAACGATCGTTGCATATTCCAGTGAGATCGAGAACGCAAAGACCGTTGTCCTGAACGGTCCCGCAGGTGTTTCGGAGATCGATGGTTTTGAGATCGGGACCTTTGAGATAATAAAGGCTGCGGCGAATGCTGAATATTCGATCGCAGGCGGCGGCCATATTACTGCTGAAGTGCGCAATATGGGTTATGAGGACAAGTTCTCCCATATAAGTACTGGCGGCGGTGCATGTATCGATTTCCTTGCCGGGGATGCACTACCCGGTATAGAGGCCTTAAAGGTGGCTGCAAAGAGATATCTTGAAACTGAATGAATATTGGCATGGGGGTTGAGTATGCTCAGTGATTCCGAAGGTAGAAAGGCTGTAAGTCTTGCAAGGGATACTATTGAACTGTTCCTTGAGAATGGAAAAAAAATGCAGGTATCCGATTTGCCGGAAGTTTTCAATGAATTGCGCGGGGTCTTTGTGACCTTGACCATCGAAGGTGATCTGAGAGGATGTATCGGTCATCCGTATCCGGATTCTCCTTTGAGTGATGCTATCATTGATTCTGCTATCTCGGCAGCAACAAGGGACCCTCGTTTCCCTGCAGTGGGTATCTCAGAGATGGGTGACATTGTTGTGGAGGTCACTATACTGACACAACCTGAGCTTATCGATGTGCCTCCTCAAAAGCTACCGGAAGTTATAGAAGTCGGCCGACACGGTCTTATTGCTAAGGACGGTCCATACCAGGGTTTACTGCTTCCACAGGTGGCACCTGAGAACGATTTTGATGCAATCGAGTTCCTGAGCCACACCTGCTTAAAGGCTGGTTTGGCACACGATGCCTGGCTTACAGGTGCACAGATGTACTGGTTCGAGGGTCAGATCTTCAAAGAGATGCGCCCGCGGGGCGACGTTGAAGAAGAAAAGTTCAATTCATGTTGTAAGTGAAGAGGGTGTGGATTCCTCTTAACTGTATTTTTCCATCTTTTTCAGAAGAGCTTTGACACTGGTCTCAAGCTCATTGGCAGATTCTCCGATCATGAGGTTTACAAGACCTTCTGGCCCCAGTGTCCTGAAATCTGTTTTAATACCTATTACCGTCTTGTTCTTTGCATAGGCATATCCGATCTCCCATGCTGTCCCGGAATCGACATCAGTACCACCATCAAGAACAGCGACCACTATGTCACAGGCATCGATGGCTTCAACATTTAACTGGAAGATATTACTGGAATCCATGTCCTCTCTTGCTGCTTCTGTGTCGTTCGAATCCTCCTGTGGTACAAATACCGAGAATCCAATCTCTTCCAGTGCAGTTTCCAGCTTTTTGTTGAATTCCTGTTCAGCTTCAGAGAACAGGGGTGCTGCAAGATATATTTTTTTAGTTATGCTCATTTTATCTCCTTGTCTTAATTCTGCCCTCTAATAATGTAAGTTAAGATTCATAATCATTCTGGAGACTTTAACTGTAGTTGAACTTTTGTTGATAAACTCAATTTCCGATCGTTAGTTTTAGTTGATTACTGATGTTATTGATCTGAATCTCTTTTGCAAGGCGAGCGTTCAAATTTTTGAAATGTAGTTAAAAATAGGGTTAAATTTATTTTTAAAAATTCCTTTGAAGATGTACCTGTAGGGACTATTTCTCAAGATGCTCATGTGCAAGAAATAGCAAAGAAAGTCGAAAAGTTGGGGCGAAAACTTTCCTGCTAATTTGATACCAATTTTAAATTATTTCTGTGATCTTGAAGATCACAATGCTTGTAAAGACTACGAGAAGTGTGAATATGCTCATATTAAGAGATGTAGCTAACGCTTTTTTCCAGTACTTTGAAGCAGATAAGATCTCTTTTGCGGACACTAGAAATATAAAAACAATGAATGTTGGTATATCATATTCAGTTAATCCTATATCTGTTATCATTGATACCACAGTAGATGATACAACACTAGTAGTTGAAATTATGCTCGTTAGCATTTGGTACATTATCTCCTAATTAAATCATTGGTAGTATACTATAAGGATTTTATGAAATTATATTTGTTATTATATGTCTTATCATTAATTAAAATATATCTATGATATGTCAAAAGAATGTTCTTATTTGATTGATATATTTCTTCTTAATTCAATAAATCCGATTGAAGCAATTGATATGATCAAAAATACTAGCTCAACTATCAACTTGGTATTTTCTGTAGCTAACTCTGGAGTATTCAATTAGGGAGTTACGATGTGAGGGAGCAGTCCAAAGAGTAGTATGTTCACAAATCCCTGTGTCATCGTCACAAGGAATAGATTTCTTCTTATTAAATACATGGTTCCAAGCACAAAACCTGCAAACCCGGAAAATGCTATTTCATATGGCGTACCATATCCGGAATGCATAACTGCGAAAAGTATAGTTGCAAGGATAAGTCCCTGGTACTTGCCTATCATTTCTTCAAGCTTCGTTTGCAGTATTGATCTGAATACAAGCTCTTCGATAAGACCTACAAAAAATATCATGATGATGGATATTTTAAGCAAGTTCAATAATGATATATCCGGTATGAGGTAACCGGGTTTGATGATAACGAATTCTCCTGCTGCAATCACAATACTTGCTATCAGGACAAGAGGGAGGTCATAGTACCTTATATTCTTGTTAATGCCAAGTTGTGAAAGTGAGATGTCCTGATCCTTTACAAGAATATATATCGGTATTGCTAGAGTTGCATAGATGAATGCATAGGAATGAAGTGTCATCTCAAAGAACACTGGCATTGATAGATTGAGTATCCTCAGTAAGGACAGAAGAATAAATGCATATGCTATATGCTGTCTGTTCTTATCGTTAAATATCATTGTGGACAACGTTAACATTATCAGCAGGATCAAATGTGTCCATATCGTGATTTTTGTCATGCCAGAAAACAATGACATTTCCGCGATTATTATCATCAATGAAGGGATTGCTATAACAAGAAGATCAATCTGTAATTGGTCCATTCTCCTTATTTTGTTAAGGAGTTTGTTCTCTACAACAATAGCTTCAACTTCAGTTTCAATTTCCATTTCAAACCTCGCTTACATCGATCCATAAATGGAGGTCTCTATATGACTCTGCCATGTTCTTATCTTTGTAGAGCAGGAATTGCAGTTTCATGTCTTTACCTACAGATGGTGGTGTAAAAGTTACTTCTTTCTCCCACGTTTCGTTGTGCGGAATGGTTATGTGAAACAATTCCTGATCAATTTGTTGTGACTTATTATCAAGCATTAGCTTTATGGAATATTCAGTATCTGCATATTCGTGGTTTACAATTCCAATGATTACGGTACCATTTTGACCAAGCTGTAGGTCTGTGGGATATCCATCAGCCATTCCATCAGGTCCAAGGATATAGAATTCAGTAAATTTTTCTCCTTCCTTTGGTGTGACAACCACGTATGCAAGAGTTAATATTGAGGCTACTATTGATAACACCAGAAGGATTGTCAGTATCTGGTCAAGTTTGTTCTCCGGCTTTTTTGAGATCTCATCTTTCAATGAAATATATGCTGAGGAAAAAGGTACATTGAACTGATCTTCCTCAGGCAAGGAATTTCTCCTGAACATTGCTACTATACACATTATGATGGTGAATGCAGAAAGTGATATTAGTATGGGGTAAAGCCTGATTCCCCATGTTGTATAGTTGAGTGCAAGGCCAATAAGGGGAACTACTGCAATACTCAGGCCAAAACTAAGTGCGAATCTCTCGATCCCATCCAGGTCATCCTTGGCTGGGAAAAGTGCTGCTATCAATGCATAACCTGGTAAGAACAGCACTATTGGAAGCCCAAGGGCAGTTCGTATGGGCGTGTTGCTCAAAGTGGGGACCATTATGAATATGCAGGTAAGTAGAACAAGTGCTATGACAACCTGTATATCAGAGGGTATATTATTTCGATATTTCATTGTTACTTCTCAATGGATTGTATTTTGCTACATACCTAATTTATGTGTCATGCCTTATAAATATGGTTGAAAAGTTTTGGACAGCATTTAGCGTTTGCAGTTCAAATGCAAAAAGGTACTAGTACATTTGAATCTCTACATTATAAACATTTTGACTACATTATCTATAATTATTGTATAATTGAAATAAAGTCAAAAGCAGATTACATATTCGTGTGTAGGTTGAAGTAAAGAAAAGTGGTTTGATTATCTGGTTCAAAGAAGCAAGTCACAAAAGTTTTCAGTTGCTTTCATGGTTGTATGTGTGACATAAATTTCCAGATTAGAGATTAAGCACAACTGGATAAAAGTACTGTAAAAATAACAACCTTAATTAATCTTGGAACTATACATAAATGCATGACCGATATGATCAATGCAGGAATAGTCGGTGCCTCCGGTTACACAGGTGGCGAACTGATGCGCCTGCTTTTGAACCATCCTAAAGTTAACATTGAAGCAGCAACGTCCCGCAGATTGTCCGGGGATGCTGTAAGTGATACTCACAAACACCTGCGTGGTTTTTCTGACCTTAAGTTCGAAGATCTTGGTCCGGAAGAGATCAAAGAGCGGTGTGATGTTGTTTTTGTGGCCGTTCCTCATGGAACCGCAATGAACATAGTCCCTGAGCTTATCGACAACGATGTGAAGGTCATTGACCTGAGTGCAGATTATCGTTTGAAGACCGATATTTTCGAAGAGGTCTATGGAATGGAACATGCTGATCCCAGAGATGCGGTGTTTGGGCTTGTCGAGCTTCATCCTGAGATAAAGGAACAGTCATTCATTGCAAATCCGGGATGCTATCCCACAGGGGCAACTCTATCTGCAGCTCCACTTGCTGCTGGCGGGCTTCTCAAAATGGCTATATTCGATTCCAAATCAGGAATTACAGGTGCGGGTATCAATCCAACACCAGCATCCCATTATCCTAACATGGCAGAGAATGTGCAGGCATATAAGTTGACGACACACAGACACAGGGCGGAGATCTTCCAGGAACTGAATCGTCTGGACAGTAAACTTACTGACGTTAGTTTTACTCCACATGTTATTCCATCCATTCGTGGAATTCTGACAACAGCCCACCTGTTCGTAAATGACAGCTTGTCAGTGGAAGATGTCAGAGATATTTATACTGATTTCTACAAGGACAAACCCTTTGTCAGGGTACTGGATGACATCCCATCCCTTGGTGCTGTAAGGGGTTCTAATTTCTGTGACATCGGATTTGAAGTGGACGCTAATAATGGTCGCATTGTTGTGATCTCAGCGATAGACAATCTTGTAAAAGGTGCTTCAGGGCAGGCGATCCAGAATATGAACGTGATGTGTGGATTTGATGAGACCACAGGTATCTGGACTCCGGCAACTTCACCATAAATAACGAAAAGGAGATATGATCATGAAAGTAAAGGATATTATGAGCAGCAGTGTTATTGTATGCAGTCCTGAAGATTCCATCAGTAGTGTCGCACAGTTGCTGAAGAAAGAGGACATAAGTGGCGTTCCTGTTGTTTCTGGCAGTAATGTCATGGGTATTGTCTCAGAAGGCGACCTTCTAAAACTTCTGGAGATCCCTGAACATGGCGGTCTGTGGCTTCCCAGTCCATTTGAGGTTATTGAGATACCCATACGTGAACTCATCAGCTGGGAGGATACCAAGAAGATGCTTTCAGATGTGGGTTCAAAACCGGTCAGCGATATCATGGAGAAAGATATTTTCACGGTGAGCCTTGAAAGTTCCGTTGAAGATGCTTCCAAATTGATGACAAAACATAAAATCAACAGGCTTCCGGTTCTCGATGGCGATAAGCTTGTGGGTATAATCACACGTGGGGATATAATTCGCGGTCTTGCAGGTATTTAATGTGGTTTAAATGAAAATTATAGATGGCGGGATATGTTCAGTAAAAGGTGTACGTTCTTACGGTATCAAGCCGGGAAAGATGGGGCTTGCGGTGATCGTAGGTGAAGGGAATGCAGCAGGTGTTTTTACCAGAAATAAAGTGATAGCTGCTCCTCTGGTCGTGACCCGCGAAGCACTTCAGAAGAATGGAAAACTGGTTGCTATAATCGCTAACAGTGGCAACGCAAATGCTTTTACCGGTGAGGAAGGTCTGGCCGATGCCAGGGAGATGGCATCTGTCCTTTCGACGAAACTTGGGGTTGACAGTGAGCTTGTTGGCGTGGCATCCACAGGTGTGATCGGAAGAAAACTTGATGTTGGCTGGATAAAGGACAACATCGATGAAGTTGTGGGTTCGCTTACATCATCTCCTCAGGGAAACAGCCAGGCTGCACGTGCTATTATGACGACGGATACCGTTCCGAAGATGGCTGCTGTTGAACTTAATTCTGGCATTTGTATTGGTGGTATTGGCAAAGGTTCAGGAATGATCGAACCGAACATGGGTACTATGCTCGGTTTTGTCTACACGGACGCTGAAGTTGCTACCGATGTCCTTGATAGTTGCCTGAAAAAAGCTGTGGACAAGAGCTTCAATATGGTTGTGGTGGATGGGGATACCAGTACCAACGACATGGTGTTGCTTACAGCCACAGGTGCTTCCGGAATAAAGCCTGATATGGACGAGTTCCAGCATGGGCTTGAGCATGTCCTGACAGATCTTGCAAAACAGATCGCAAAAGATGGGGAAGGTGCTACAAGACTTATAGAGGCACAGGTAAAAGGCGCGGTTTCTGAGGCAGATGCCAGGCTTGTTGCAAAGGCTATTGTCAGGTCTCCACTTGTCAAATCCGCGATCTTCGGTAAGGACCCTAACTGGGGAAGAGTTGTGGCAGCAGCAGGTTATTCCGGTGCAGAGATGGATCAGGGTAAGATATCGCTTGCATTTTCTAATGGTCCGGACTCTGCAGTTCTGGTTGATAACGGAAAAATCGTATCAGAGGACAATGAGCTGCTAGAAAAGCTTGGTTCTATCATGGGTAGCCCGGAGGTAATTATTAAAGTAGGTCTCCATATGGCTGATTACTGTGCAACAGCATGGGGCTGTGATCTTACATACGATTATGTGAAGATCAATGCCGAATATACTACGTAAAATGGCCGTTCCGGCTTTTTAAATTTGAAGGTGATCTTATGGAAATAAGGGAGTGGGATTCTGTTTATCATAAGTCCTATGAGGACATTCTTTCGTCTATTGGAAATGTCAGGGGAATATTTGTTGCATATAACAGCAATATCGATGCCGTCAAGCACATCGGTGCGGAGGATATTGAGCATCTGCTGATGAATGTGGATATATCAGAGGTCCGGGAGAAGGTTTTCGAGTATCCGCGCCAGATCGATTCTCCTTCTGATCTTGTTGCAAGACTTATAATCGCTATGCGTGACGGAAAGGCTGCAGAGGTGCCGACGAATACAACAGACATCCATGACTGGCTTACTGACCATCTGGTATTTGATTCTGCACGAATGGGTGGGCAGGCAGGAATCATCTCCAATCTTCTTGCATCCCTGGGAGTTGAAAAGGTCATTACCTATGTACCATGGCTTTCTGAGGAGCAGGCAGAGTACTTTGTTGATTCTGAGAACCTGCTGTTTCCTGTGGTGGAAAACGGGGAGCTTGTTCTAAAGCATCCAAAAGAGGCCTTTGATCCCGATAACAGTCCAAAGGTCAACTGGATACTGGAATTCTCAAAGGGAATGGAGGTGAAGTTCGCGGGAGAGCATTTCGTCATTCCAAGGGATAATCGTCTGATCATCTCTTCCCGGCCAAAGTGGATCCGTATCGAGATGGACCCTGAGCTTTACGAGAGGATACCCCAGTTGCAGGCGGATATTAACGGTGCCATACTTGCAGGTTACCAAATGATAAGGGAAGAATACGAAGACGGTTCCACCTACATGGACTATGTTGAGAAGGCCGTAAGTGTCATCGAAGAGCTCAAGGAGGGCAATCCTGACATCCGTATACATGTGGAATTCACCTCGATACAGAACAAGGTGATCAGGACGGCAATACTCAACCATATCGTCCGGAAGCATGTGCATTCCCTTGGACTTGACACCGTTGAGGTTGCCAATGCACTTAACGTTCTCGGTTTTGAGGAGCTGGCCTATTCTGTCATCAATAAGGGTGAGAATGCTATCATTTCCCTTTACGAGGGTGCGGTGAAGCTCCTGAGAGACCTTAAACTTGAAAGGGTGCACATCCATTCCCTTGGGTTTTACATATGTCTTGTATCGAAAGACTGTCCGGTATCCGTTGAGGACCATCGCAATGCCCTGTTGTTCGGATCAACGGTTGCAGCTGCAAAGGCATCCCTAGGTGAGATCCTTTCCCTGGAAAGTACGGAGTCAGGTCTTAAGGTTCCTGTATCCGACGAAGGGCATAGGGAGCTTGAAAAGCTTGAGAAACACCTTGTAAGAAGCGGTATGTCCAGCATGGAGGATTTCGAGAACGGATGTATCTGCACTCCATGGTATGATGCGATCATTGTCCCGACAAAGGTGGTAAGTGAACCTGTTGCAACCGTGGGTATTGGAGATGCTATTTCTGCGGCTTCATTTGTGGGATTTCTTTCTAAGCTTAAGTGAGGGATTTGCATGAAGGTCCTTTGCGGATATAATGTGAACATCGATGCTGTGTATCGGATGACTGCCGAAGAGATCACCGGCCTTGTGGATCTTGTGGATAAGGGGGAAATGGTTGACAGTATTTTTGATCCTCCGGGTGAGATCAGATCGCTTCCCGATCTTGTGGCAGGACTGGTGCTTCATATGCAGCAGGGCACAGGCGGGGAATGGTTCATTTATTCGGATGATATCTTCCGTTTCCTGAAAGACCGTTATTACGAGAAAAGCGAGGTCCGCCTAGGGGGTAATATGGGGATAATGGCAAACGTCATGTCCCATATGGGTGCAGAGCAGGTCGTCATGAATGCGGTTGGTGATATCGGTGCAATAAGGCCATTGATGTCAGGTGAGAACCTTGTTTTTGCAGGTGGTTCTGCTCCACAGGATGCTTCAACTTCCAAAGATTCAAATGAGATAATTCATTTTGTTTTTGATTTTAGCAGTGGGACCAGATTCGAGATACTCAGGAAAGAGGTGATAGTACCCCGGGAGAACCGCTTCATTGCCACGTATGATGACATCAATACGGAGCTTACCATCACGCCTGAGTTCGAGGAATACAGCCGTGAGCATGTAAGTGAGATGGATGGTGCGATCGTTTCAGGTTTCAACCAATTGCAGGATGAATATTCTGATGGCTCCGGATACGGAGAGCGCTTTGAAAGGGCACATTCGCAATTAAAGGATTGGAAAGCACTTAATACTGATCTCCCCATCCATGTTGAACTGGGCCATTTCATGAGCATGGAAATGGGGGTGTTCATCTTCAACGAACTTGCCGGCACGGTGGATAGCATTGGAATGAACGAGGATGAACTGGTCATGCTTTCTGAACTGCATGGTGTTCCATTGGACATGATACGAAAAATGGATGCCTGTGCGATCCTCGATGCCTGTGTGAGGTGTGCTTCATCAACGGGCTTGAAGAAGATCATCCTGCATACCCGTGATTTCATGATGAGTATTTTTGCTGAAGGGGCTTCAACTCCGGTTCATGAGATGGAGGGCATGCAGTTCGGTGTTATGTGCGCGGCAGCTTTTGCAACATCAGGAAAACTGCCTGGGCGATCACAACTCGAGGATTCTGTTAGTGATCTTGCCAGAAGTGAAGAGGGAATGATACAGGCAGGTAAAGTGCAGGACCTCATCCATGGCGATGAGTTCGAGGATGGTGTATGCGGGGAGTACAAGGGTTATTCGGTTTGCATCCTTCCGACCATCATCTGTGAAGATCCGGTTTCCACTGTGGGGCTTGGGGATACGGTGTCTTCAGCTACTTTTTTGAGGTGGCTAGAACTTCATCGATTCAGATAACGTCTTTTTTTAACAATTTAGTCTAGAAAGTATTAACTTTTTATATTTAATTTTCACTAATCATAAGTAGGTTCACAGTTTTGATGTCTATAAGGAGTAAATTTTAACATGATAGGCATATCATCCTTTGCTTTTCACGAGCTTCCACTTTCAGAGGCACTTGAAAAGATCGAACCGATTGCAGATTGTGCAGAGATCTTCTCTGAAGGTGCACATGATCTCTTCCGCGAGGAAGAAATGGCATATTCATATGATCTGAAGTATACTGTCCATGCTCCAAGTACTGATATGAACCTGTCCAGCCTGAGAGAACCTATACGCCTTGCAGCCATTGGTCTGGTCGAAGAGATGGCTGACATGTGCAATGAGCTGGATTCTGATGTTCTGGTTATTCATCCCGGATATTTTTCCTATCCTGTGGAGTTTGTGCATGCACAGAGGGCATTTGAGAGGTCAATTGTTGATCTTGAGGACATCTCAAGGGATACGGGTGTCATGATGTGTATTGAGAACATGCCAAAATGGGATTGCTTTTTGCTCAGAAATCCGGATCTTGATCTGGGAGGCAATGGTTTCACTTTGGATGTCGGGCATGCGAACACACTGGGAAACCTGAATGATTTCCTTGAAATGGGGGACTCTATCTCACATTTTCACTTACACGACAACAATGGGGCAATTGATGAGCATTTCTTTATTGGTGGGGGGAATATTGATTTCCCATCATTTTCAGATTTGCTTAACAAAAATAAAGCGATTAAGGTCATAGAAAATAAGTGTGAAGAGGATGTTCTCAAAAGTTTGGAAGCACTTCATATTATGGGTATTAAATGAAACTCTGCTCAATGGACATTAGAAAAACAACCGTGGAGTTCACGCCGTGACAACAAGTTTATATATGATAAAACTACCTTTAAACTTATGAGTCAGTTAGATAATAAAGTCTTCCATGCCCTGGGAAGCGATACACGTGTCAGGATGCTTGAATTGCTTGATGAAGGGGAGAAGCACATATCTGAACTTGCCAGGATGTTAGGTATTTCTGTACCTGTGGCTGCAAAACATGTTAAGATATTGGAAGAGGCTGACCTTGTTGAGCGAAAGATCTTCGGGAAAACACATGTACTGAAGCCAAACAGGGAGAATATCTACCTTGCTATGAATGTGTTCGCACCTACAAAATCAATAGAGGTCGAAAAAGGTACAACGTTACTTGATGCTCTTAGAGGGGTTGCGGCTATCAAGGTCCAGAAGAAAGGTGACCGTGAAGTCATCGTTTCTACCGATGGCGAAGAAGGCCTTTATGTCTATGAGATAAACGGTGAGTTCTCGGAAAAATCTGTTCAGAACTGTGTCCTTGATGAAGACACGACAATAGAATGGAAGAAGCTGGAGCCTGTCACAAAGATCAAGCTTGACATACATGTGAAGGAATGATCTTCTCTTTTTTTTGGTAATAATACTTTCACTCCGCTTGGCTGGCGGTTATATAGCTACGCTGCAATCTATCAATTGATGATTGCTGATCGAAGGAACGAACAACACCTGACATTATCGGAGAGAATGAAATTACTCTCCTCAGGAACTAAATATGACAGTTGCAACCAGAGTGCAGTCTGCCATGCGTTCGGTCCCGATGGAAGATGCATACAACTTTATAAGACCTTATTATCAAATTCCTGTGCAGGCGAATGTGCTTATTGCCCGAATCGCTGTGAACGGGATACTCTGAGAGCAACAATTTCTCCTGAGGAGATCGCAAAGATTACCTGGTCCTTTTACAGAAGGAATGCTATAGAGGGCTTGTTCCTTTCTTCCGGCATAATGGGTGATGCCGAGCAAACCTCGCAGAAGCAATTAGAAGTTGTTGAGCTTTTGAGGGGGCAGGGATTCAAAGGTTACATCAACATACGAGTGATGCCGGGTACTCCCAAATACTTACTTGAGCAGATAGCTGAACATGCAAACAAGTTCGGTGTAAATGCAGAGACCACAAATTCAGTTAACTATTCGGAGATCTGCCCGAATTTCGATTACAAGAACGATGTTCTCCAGAGACTCAAATGGACAAAGGACCTCATACAAAAGAAGAGGAAAGAATATTCCGGGATGGGCAGGTTGGTCGGAGCCAACGATACCCAGTTCGTGGTTGGTGCAGTGTCGGAATCTGACAAGGATATTGTGAGAACTGTCGATAAGTTCATGGATAAATATGAGCTTCGAAGACCATATTTTATGAGCTTTGACCCTGTTCCTGATACTCCGCTTGAGGGCGGCAATCCCTCACCGAAATGGCGTGAACAGAGATTGTATCAGATGTCTTTCCTGCTGAAGGATTATGGGTTGAATGCAAATGATTTTGATGATGTCTATGATGAAAATGGTTTTCTTGGAAATTCCGATCCTAAAGTAATGCTGGCACAATCACAACCTGATCGATTTCCGGTGGATATCAATTCTGCGGATATGTCCGATCTGCTTCTGGTACCAGGAATCGGTCCGATAAGTGCGAACAGGATCATACGTACACGTCCCATAGCTTCTGAACAGGAACTCGCACGCATGGGTGTTGTTGTAACCCATGCACGCCCCTACATCTCGATAAACGGTTCAAGACAGGCAAATCTGACATCTTTCATGGGGGCATGTTCATGATAATAGCTTTCAGTCCTACTGTGGATGGTGTCCTGCTTGCCTGCTCCTGTTTCAGGGATAATCCTGGTGCTGAACTGGTTTTTGCAAAGGATGTACCGGAACTTGATCGCAAACTTAGTTTTTCAGGTTCTAATGAGCAAGTCCAAAGATTAGGTTTTACTCCTTGCGCAAGAATCGAATCTCTTTCAAAAGAGATCTTTGGCAAACGAAAGGCACGAATGGCACGCTTTGATCCGAACCCGAAACGTTATGTTGATCTTCTTCTCAGGCACAAGGACTGTGACCCGGTTGAACTGGTACAATTGATCATTTCCTGCAATGGGGATACTGATCAGCTTTATTCCGGCAAGGGACGGCTTGCAAAAAGGTACTACAATTACATGCGTGATGTGTCAAGGGCATATGAAAGACTATGCATGTTCTCACGACCGGAGTTCAAAGGTGGGATATTATCTGTTGTGATCGATTCGCCACACGATATAGGCGAACTTTTCTGCGGTTGGCTGGCAAGGAAGAATCCTGATGTTCCTGTTGCTGTTATGGTTAATTCCGTGGCATGGGTAGGCAATGGTGATCTCATAGGACTTGATCGCTTTGCAAAGATAACGTCAGCTTTTATTGAAAGTCTCCAGTCAACATCAGAATCAGATAATATTGATGATCTGTGGGATGTCTATTACGATTCGCAGATGATAGAGTCACGTCGAAATATCGGTCTTGCAAAGAAGGTGCAGCCAAAGTTCTCAGCTTCCATGAGCAAGATGGCGAAGAGGGACCGGTACAAGGTCGAGAGAGGTATATCCAGTTGCAGGCTGGACAGTTTTGCATGATCGATTGAATATAAGGTGACATTATGAAAGGTCTACAGGATATTCCGCGTATAGGGGAGAAGATGGCGAAGAGGTTTGAAGAGCATTTTGGCAGTGAAGATGCTGCCCTTGAAGCTATTCTGGGTGGGGATATTGCAGGTATATCCGAAGTTGAAGGTGTCGGTCAGCGTTATGCTATCTCCCTGGTGCATGAGGTTCGGGCGCAGTTCGAAGGGGTTACCATGAATGATTTTCTAAAGACAAAAGAGGGTGTTGATATCTATGAACGTCTTCTTGATATCATTAAGCAGTTCAGTCATACAAAGTATGCAAAGGACAAGCTGCATGTCTATATACCCTATCCGGAAAGTAAAAGGGATAAGATCGAGGAAGTACGCACGGCTACAGCAGGCTACATGGAAACAGCTCGCATAATGGGTGATAATGAGGATCTTTTATCCCTGCTGTCATGTATCAAGACACTTGAATGCAAATGTGCGGTCCCGAAGATACGTGATCGTGCCATATTGACGACCGACAGCAAACAGTATCAGGTCGCAAAGCAGATATATGGTGATCTGATGGACGTCCAGCTTGTAAAGGGCGGGGGGGAATTTGTGGATGTCGCAAGAGGTTATTCACATGTTGTGGCAGCAGATGATAAATGCATGGCTTTCGATCTTCCTGAAGACATTGATCCTGAATTTCTAATGGATGTTCAGAAAGTTGATATGTGGTATATGGTCCCTGAACTAGAGGTTGCATTCTTCGCAAAGAATCTCGTTTCCCTTGAAAGTACTATCCAAATGGCACAGATGTTGCGTGCATCAGGGATCGGCTTTGTAGGGGAGATCGGAGACAATGACCTTGAGGATCTCAAAAGCACACTTTCTCTTATTGATAGTAGCGGGGATGTGAAAGCCGGGTCAGATGTTGCTATCGATCGCCTTGTTCTGATCTCTGATAAATTGGATGAATGTGTTTCGGAAGTAATATCCGCTGCAAACACAACCCTTGATTCCTGTCTTGAACAAAGTAAACTCACTCTCAGCGGTCAGGATATGCTGAAGGTCATGAATGGTAAAATAGAGATAAAGGACCTGCTTGAAAAGGAGCTTTACCATTCCTATAATTCTGTTGTAAAGGATGCAAAGGCGAGGCTTGTAAATGAACTTTATCTTGAGAAAGGTGAGTTATTGCTCCTGGAATCCTTTTTCCCGGAAGAGATCTCGCATCCGCTGGAAGTGCAGCAGGAACACCTTTATGCCTTCAAGCAACAGATCGCCAACCAGATAAAGAGAAAGAAGGTCCAGCACAAACGCAATATTGCAAAGGCACTTTCCAGATACCATGACATTGCACAAAAAATGGTGCGTGAAGCCCTGGATTTCGATGTTGGTTTTTCCATAGGCTGTTTTGCCAGGAATTACGATCTCCAGATGCCGGACCTGATCGAAAGTTGCGGCATTGCATTTGAAGATGCTACGAACCTTTTCATAAAAACAAGGCATGGTTCGGTGGTACCTATTGATTATTCAGTTGGAGGGACTACACGCGATCCTGATGGGAACAAAAGTGGCGTTGTATTATTGAGTGGTGTGAATTCCGGTGGAAAGACATCTATGCTCGAGTTGGTGGCACAATGCATAATTCTGGCTCACATGGGTTTCCCGACTCCTGCAAAATATCTTGAGATAGGTCTTACAGAAGGTTTCTATTATTTTGGAAAATCTAAGGGAACACTTGATGCAGGTGCATTTGAAACTACGCTTGTTGATTTTTCGGTAGTTGCTAACAACTCTCCCAAGATCGTGCTTGCGGATGAACTTGAATCCATTACTGAGCCGGGTGCTTCTGCAAAGATAATCGGCGGTATTCTTGAGGTCCTTTCAGAGAACACCAATAGTATGTCTATATTCGTATCACATCTTTCGGAGCTGATTCTTGAGAACACTGAATGCCCTGTACGTGTTGATGGAATTGAAGCAAGTGGTCTTGACAAGGACCTTAATTTGATCGTGGAGAGGACTCCAAGATACAATTATGTGGCAAAGAGTACGCCTGAGCTCATAGTTGAAAGACTCTCAAGAAGGTCTGATGGCATTGAACAAGAGTTCTATGGGAAATTAAAAGAAAAGTTCCAGTAAGCCTCTGTTACTCAGGGCTTATCTGGGAAGTACATTTTGATAATTAACTTTAAAGCACGCCTTTTGTGCTTTTGATACCTTCACCTTCGACTTTTACTGCACGGCGTAGTGCATAGGCAAAGGCTTTGAAAAGTGCCTCTATCTTGTGGTGGTCATTGTAGCCTGTAACAGTTGCATGCAGGTTCATTTTTGCATTCTCTGTTAAAGACTCAAAGAAATGCCTGACCAGCTGTGTATTCATCTCTCCCACGCGTGCTGATTCGAATTCGGTATTCATCACAAGGTAAGTTCGACCGCCCAGATCAAGGACCACATCTGCCAGGGCTTCATCCATGGGTATGCGTGCCTCTCCGAATCTTGCGATCCCGTTCTTATCGCCGACTGCTTTTGCGATCGCCTGGCCAAGGACAATAGCAGTATCTTCTATGAGGTGGTGTTCATCAACGATCAGGTCGCCGGTTGCGTCGATCTTCAGATCAAAACTTCCATGCCTTGCAAAGGACGTGAACATATGGTCAAAGAACCCGATCCCTGTATTGATCTCTGATAACCCTGTGCCGTCCAGGTCAAGTTCCATGCGAATGTCCGTCTCTTTTGTCTTTCGTTCGATCTTTGCATTTCTCATAGTGTTCCTCTTGCCGATCTGTACTTAAATTTCATTAGTGATCGTATTTATTGCTTCCGTCAATGTGAAATTTTTCTTGTAGAGGGCACTTCCTACAACAACCCCGCTTGCTCCTGTGTTCTTTAGGGTTATTATGTCCTCAAGTGTTGTGACTCCGCCAGATGCGATCACTGGTATGTTAACGGCTTTTACAAGCTCTTCAGTTGGTTTAGGGTCAACTCCGCTCAAAAGCCCCTCTGTGTCTATATTGGTGAACAATATGGTGCCAGCTCCCTTCTCTTCGAACAGGGATCCCATCTCCACTGCTGTGTGCTCGGACTCTTTTGTCCAGCCTTCGATGGAGATCTTCCCGTTCTTCGAATCCAGGGCAACATTGATGCTGTCACTTCCAAATTCAGCAGAAAGCTTGCTGATAAGTTCGGGATCTTTTAATGCAGCAGTACTGAGGATGACCCTGTCAACACCGATCTCGAGTAGTGTGGTAGCATCCTCAAAGGAACGTATGCCTCCGCCGACCTGTATGTAGATGCCCTGTGGCTTGCATTTTTCTACGATGTTCCTGATGATTGGTGCATTTGTGCGAGTTCCTTCGATCGCACCGTCAAGGTCGATAAGGTGCAATGTCTTTGCTCCCTGTGACACCCAATCAAGAGCAACTTGTACGGGGTCATCAAGGGAAACCATTTCGCTTCCGGGGACGCCCTGGACAAGTTGGACACATTTCCCACCTTTCATATCAACTGCAGGGATAACTTCAAAGCTCATTTTGTAGCCTCATCAGGGAATCATTCTCTCAATAGGTACGACCAGTATGTCAAATGCGCCTGCAGTTTTGAGCTTGTTGATAGTGGCAAATATAATGTCTGCATCGACTACAGCATGGACTGCCATAATATCCTTCTTGGATTCCACTTTCATTATCGTAGGGCCGGCAAGTCCGGGAAGTTCTTCTTTTACTTTCTCAAGCTTGTCAGATGGCACATTCATCATCAGGTACCTCTTCTGCTTGGCATGGAGGACGCTTTCAAGAGCTGTCTTGATATGCTGGATCTTCTCCTCTGCTTCCAGTGTTTTATGGTTGGCTATGAGGTAGATGGATGAAGTAAATACTTTTTCGATCATCTTCAGATGATTCATGGTGAGTGTTGTTCCGGAGCTTGAAATGTCCACAATTGCGTCAGCAATGCCTACGTGTGGTGTCATTTCACAGGCGCCGCTAACCTTTACAACATCGATATCCACTCCCATGTTCTCAAAGTATCTGGATGTGATTCCCGGGAATTCAGTTGCTACTCGCATGCCTTCGAGATCCTTTGAAGATGATATCTCCGAATCTTCCGGAACAGCGAGTACAAGGTCTGCTCCTCCATATTTCAGGTCAAGCAGGATCTCTACATCTGATTCGGTCTCAGATATAAGATCAAGTCCGGTGATGCCTACATCTGCGGCACCATCCTGTACATATTCAGGAATGTCTGCAGCCCTTGCGAAAAGGAAGGTTATTTCCGGGTCTGTGGTCTTTGCGAACAGTTTTCTGTTAGATCCTCCGAGTACCGGAAGTCCTGCTTCTTTGAACAGTTCTACTGTGGGGTCGTGTAATCTCCCTTTGTTGGGTATTGCAATACGTATCATTTGAAGTCCTTCTGAAGATCGGAACGATCTGTATTTTTGATAATGATCGATTAGTCTAATTTTTTTGGGAATTATGTTCTGAAACACATTTATCCTTTATAAGTATTGCATGGGTAGTCCTGAGTTACTTTCCTCTTTCTCGTTTCTTTCATTTGTCATATTCCTTGTATATATGTGGCATTATAACCAATAGTAATTAAATAAAACCCGGGTAGTAATGATTTTATATAATTTATTCATCTTATAGGCTAATTCCAAAGACCATTCAATTTATATAAATCTCAATCTTGTTCGTCTTAAACTTACTATAAGAGGCTAAATATGATACGAAATATCAAAGTTGAACACCTTCACGAGACCCCAATCGAGAAGCAGGAAATCGAACTTGTAGAAAGAAAAGGTATAGGTCATCCGGACAGTATCAGTGATGGTCTGGCAGAGGCTGTAAGCCGTGCCCTCTGTAAGGAATACATCAACAAGTGCGGTACAGTACTTCACCACAACACTGATGAGACTCAGATCGTTGCAGGAAGGTCTAACCCTCAGTTCGGTGGCGGAGAGGTCACCAAGCCTATCTATACTCTCCTTGTAGGAAGGGCAACCAAGACATTCGATGGCATGGAGATCCCTGTTGAGGCAGTTGCTCTTGAAGCTGCACGTGACTATGTCCGAAACACCATTGTTGACATGGATATGGAGCGCGACATGATCATCGACTGTAAGCTTGGAACCGGGTCTTCTGATCTCAGGGATGTTTTCCACAGGGACCATGTGCCCATGGCAAACGACACATCATTTGGTGTAGGTCATGCTCCTTTCTCAGAACTTGAGCAGATCGTTTACAATACCGAGAGGCAGCTTCTTACCGATCTTAAAAAGAAGAAGATCCCTGGAATTGGTGAAGATATCAAAGTAATGGGCCTGAGGGACAAAGACGATATTTCCCTTACCATCTGCTGTGGTATGGTGGGAAAGCACATTGATGATATGGACCACTATATCAATGCAAAGGAAGAGATGACCGAGTATGTCCTTGACCTTGCTACCAAGTATACTGAAAGGAATGTATTCGCCCATATCAATACTGCGGATGATGTTGAAGGTGGATGCGACTGTGTTTTCCTTACCGTTACAGGAACCTCTGCAGAGATGGGTGACGATGGTTCAGTCGGACGTGGAAACCGTTCTAACGGTCTCATCACTCCAAACAGGCCAATGAGCATGGAAGCAACAAGTGGTAAGAATCCGATCAATCACATTGGTAAGATCTACAATATCCTGTCCACACAGATGGCAAGAGATGTCGTAAGTGCAGTGGATGAGGTCAGCGATGTTCATGTGAAGTTGCTCTCTCAGATAGGACAGCCTATTGACCAGCCATTGGTGGCAAATGCCCGTATTATTCCTGAAGAAGGTGCAAACTTCGCTAACATAAGGTCTGAGGCAGAAGTTGTCATTGATGACTGGCTTGAGAACATTACAAAGATCACTGATATGGTCGTCAACGGCGACGTCATGACCTTCTGAGAATATCTGAATAATTCTTTAAAAAGTGGGCAGTTACCGGGAAAAGGTCTTGTAACTGCCATTTCTTTTTGTTTTTTGTATTTGTGGTCCTTTTCTTTTGTACTTAATACTCTTTTTTGCGAGATTTCATGTTATTTATTCCATTCTTTGGCTTGTTTTCGCTCAGGCGGCGAAAAGAATAAGTATGATTATGGATATGGAGGGGTTGCATCTCACAGTGGTGGGGTGTAATGGATGCTAAGTTCAGCGAGGCCCGCCTTAACTCAGTGGTAGAGTGCGCGGCTGTAGTATGGTTCATGCGACTTGTCGCACATACCGCGCAGGCACCGCGATGTCCCCGGTTCGAGTCTGGGAGGCGGGACTAAACATCCTAAAAACGCGAAAGGTATATATATCTGGCAGCGTATTAGGGTGTGCTCACAACAGCAATCAAACGCAATGTCCGAATAGTGTAGAGGCCTATCATGGAGCCCTGTCGAGGCTCCGACCCGGGTTCGAATCCCGGTTCGGGCGTACAATTTTACCGGCAATTTTTGTCGGTAAACATTTTCTAATTTTTACAAATGTTTATCAACTTTAAACTATTACTATTAACCTCCAGTTCATCCTTTAATTATTCCCTGAACGAGTCTTAGGGTACTGTTTTCTGAGTAATACAGAAAGCTTAAAATAAGATGAATATTTCTTGGGTAACATTAATATATTGGTGAAAAGTACGCGTACTTCCTATTGCATTATGAAAGTGATCTAATGGCATACAAAATAGTAGAGAAACGTCAGTTGGTGCCGGATGTGCACCTGATGAATATCGAGGCTCCTGATGTGGCTGCGGCTGCAAAGCCCGGTCAGTTCATTATTCTTCGTATTGATGAAGAGGGTGAAAGGATCCCTCTGACAATTGCAGATTATGATGTAGACGAGGGTTTTGTTACTATTATCTTCCAGGAAATGGGCAAAACAACAAAACAACTCGCTAAAATGGCTGCAGGGGATGAGCTTCAGGACTTCGTAGGTCCTCTGGGCAAAGCATCCGAGATAGAAAAAATCGGCACTGTAGTGCTTGTGGGTGGAGGGGTTGGAATTGCTCCTGTTTATCCTCAGGCAAGGGCATACCGCGAGATCGGTAACAAGGTGATCTCCATAATTGGTGCTCGCAACGAAAGCCTGCTTATCCTTGAAGGTGAGATGAAGGCTGTAAGTGACGAGCTTCTTGTGGCAACGGATGATGGTTCTAAAGGTCACCACGGTTTTGTCACAGACCTTGTCAAGGAACTCCTCGATGGTGATGAGAAGATAGACAGGATCGTAGCCATTGGTCCTCCTATAATGATGCGTGCAGTTGCAGGTGTCACTGATCCTTATGATGTGGAGACCATTGTAAGCCTTAACCCGATCATGGTGGATGGTACTGGTATGTGCGGCGGATGCCGTGTGAACATTGGTGGCGAGACCAAGTTCGCATGTGTGGATGGTCCTGAGTTCAATGCAAAGGATGTTGACTTCAACCTTCTCATGAGCCGCTTATCATTATATCGCAAAGAGGAAATGGAATCTCTTGATACTTATAAAAAAGGCTGCGGGGATGATTGCAAATGTCAATAACACAGGAAATGCCTGAACAACCTGCTGATGAACGTATTCATAACTTTGAAGAGGTTGCATTAGGCTACACCGAAGAGCAGGCTATGCTTGAAGCAGAACGTTGCCTCGAATGCAAAACACCAAAGTGTGTGGAAGGTTGCCCTGTGAACATCGACATTCCTGGCTTTGTCTCTAAGATGAAAGAAGGCAATTTCGAGGAAGCTATCGGTGTTATCAAGAAAACGAACACCCTTCCTGCAGTTTGCGGCCGTGTGTGTCCGCAGGAAGAGCAGTGTGAGAAGCTCTGTATCCTTGGCAAGAAGAGTGAACCTATTTCCATTGGACGTCTTGAAAGATTCTGTGCGGACCGTGAGCGCGAGGCAGGTGTAAAGGATCCAGTGGTAGCCGAGTCAACCGGCAAGAAAGTTGCTATCGTAGGTACCGGTCCTGCCGGGCTTACTGCAGCATCGGATCTTGCAAAGGCAGGTCATTCTGTGACCATGTTCGAAGCTCTGCATGAGGCTGGTGGCGTATTGATCTATGGTATCCCTGAATTCAGGCTTCCAAAGGCAATTGTAAAGGAAGAGGTTGAATACATCATGAAGCTCGGAGCGGAACTTAAGGTCGACTATGTGATCGGTCGCATAAAGACCCTTGACCAGCTCGAGGATGAGTTTGATGCAGTTTTCCTTGGAACCGGTGCAGGTCTTCCAAAGTTCATGGGTATCGAGGGAGAGAACCTGAACGGTGTTTACTCTGCAAATGAGTTCCTGACCCGCGTTAACCTGATGAAAGCATACCGTTTCCCTGAATCTGATACTCCTATCAAACGAGGAAGCCATGTCATCGTGGTTGGTGGCGGCAATGTTGCAATGGATGCAGCACGCAGTGCTCGAAGGCTTGGTGCTGATGAGGTCAGCATTGTGTACAGACGCAGTGATGAAGAACTTCCTGCAAGGCGCGAGGAGATCGAGCATGCAAAGGAGGAGGGTATCATCTTCCGTCTTCTGAACAACCCTGTTCGCATCCTTGAAGGTGAGAACATGTCCGTCAATGGTGTGGAATGTATCAAGATGGAGCTTGGCGAACCGGATGAATCGGGCCGTAGGCGACCTGTGGCAGTGGAAGGCTCTGAGCATGTGATCGATGCAGATATTGTGATCATTGCGATCGGTACTTCTCCTAATCCTATAATCTTTGATGGTTCAAAAGGCCTTGAGGTCACTCCATGGGGAACCATTGTTGTGAACGAGGCTGGTGTGACCTCCCTTGAAGGGGTCTGCGCAGGTGGGGATGCTGTGACCGGTGCGGCTACAGTTATCAGTGCGATGGGTGCAGGCAAACAGGCTGCAGAGACCATCAACGATTACCTTTCAAAATAAGTTTGAGGAATACTTGAAGCAGGTCATAACGATCTGCATTTCTTTTTATTTTTCTATCAGTAATGAACTGCAAGTCTCGATTAAATGCAGGTATTAATGATGTGTTATGGAAGTATTTATGAACACCAACTCCCATTTTTATGTCAATGCACTTAAAAAAGGCCGACTCACAGATGCATAAATCTCCTTCTAAAAAAGGCAATAAAAGCAACAAAGGTTATCGTGAAAAGAAAAAAGGTTTCAGGAAACCTGCCGGACAGGAGAATCCTCGTATATTCTGGTGCAAGGAATGCAATGTACCTCTTCTCAAACCAGAATGTGGTTCCTGTGACGGCGAGATCCTTGAAGTGAAACTTTCAGGTTCAGGTGACATACGTTTCTGTTCGCCTTATGAACGTGAGGTACTTGGGGATCTGCTTTTGTCCGAATATGGCTGCGATCCTATTGGTGAGCATCTGGTCCTTCTTAACAAAATTCCCGGCGATGATAAGACTGATGAGGTGATCGTCGACGGGTTGAAGATCGGTGTGTTGTTCTATGACATGCATGTGATGGCATATCGTTTCGAGCTATCTGCAACTGGTGCACAGTTACTCCACTCTGTGACCGACAGCAGGACGGTTGTCCTGAAGAAGACAAGATCCCATCTCAATGGCAAGAAAGTGCAGGCAGAGCTGCTGGATCACTTTAGTAATAACATCAAAAAAGGAGATCCTGTGATCGTGGTGTCTGGCAATCTCGTTGGTTCTGGTATTGCTTTGTGCAATAGTAAGGACATGGGTCAGGCAGAAGGCTCGGTTATTCGGGTAAGAAAAATTCAGGCCAACACTATGGTGCTAAGTCCAAAGATATCTGTAATGGATGATGCAATAAAGGCCAATCTCCATCACCTGAGGCAATTAGGGAAGAATGCAATGAACACCATCAAGGGCATTGCAAACCAGAAAGATTACCGGAAATTGCCTGTGCATGTATCTTTCAGTGGGGGAAAGGACAGTCTTGTGGTCCTGGACCTAACATTGAGTGCTCTTAAGAGCAGGGATGTGGGTGCTTTCTTCCTGAACACCGGGATCGAGTTTCCGGAGACTGTGGATTTTGTGCACGACCACTGTGAAAAACGGGGTATTGAACTTATCGAAGAAAAAGCAGAAAATGCTTTCTGGGATAACCTTGAGAGCTTCGGTCCTCCTGCAAAGGATTTCCGCTGGTGCTGCAAGGTCTGTAAACTTGCTCCTGCCGGACGTGTAATCGACCGTTGCACTGAAGGTGGTGGTGTTTGCCTGACCATCGATGGAAAGCGAAAGCATGAGTCATTTTCCAGGGCAAATATTGCTGCCAGTGAAAAGAATCCCTTTGTTCCCGACCAGTTGAACATTTTCCCTATAAGGGACTGGCGTGCCATTGAGGTATGGCTTTACATACACTGGCGTGGGCTGGAGTACAATCCTCTCTATGATAGAGGGTTTGAGCGGGTGGGCTGCTACCTGTGCCCTGCGGAATTGTCTGCAGAGTATGAAAGGTTGCGTGAGATCCATCCATCACTATATGGCAGGTGGAATGATTATCTTCTAAAGTGGGCACGTTCCAGAGGGCTTTCAGACGAATATGTGAGGCATGGGTTGTGGCGCTGGAAGGAGTTGCCACCTAAGATGGTAAATCTTGCTAAGGATCTTGGAATTGAGACTGAACAGGTCCGGAAGGATGAGGATTTTGCTATCATTCTAACTTCAGGTTTTTCTCCTTGCAGGGAAGGCGGTTACACCGTTGAAGCAGCTGTTAGTGGGGTGCTTTTAAGCGAGGCTGCTGCAGTGCTGAACATTCTGGGGACTACAGTTCTCTCAGAAGATCTTGGCATGTTGCTTGTTAGGACGGGCAGTGATTCGATAAAGTTCTTCTCTTCTGGCAGTCTCAAGGTTACTGCAAGGACTGAGGATGATGCAAGGGAGTATCTCAAAAGGACAGCAGAACAACTGATGCGGATAAACAAGTGCACGGAATGTGGCATATGCCTGAAGGTCTGTCCTGTTAATGCTATTACTCTTGGATCTGAAAAGGGAAAGCTGTTCATAAGTGATGAATGCATACGTTGTGGAAGGTGTACGGATGCCTGTGTTGTCTTGAAATATTCGGACAGGCTTCTCTCTGACATACTGAAAATGGATGGTAGGTCCGCGAGAAGAACTTCCTTTGAGTGAAGTATTAATAGTGTGCTATAGTTATATTATATGAAAAATAATATTATTATTCGTTAAAATTAAATGCGTGTTTTTGATGGTCGCAAACATATCGAATGAACTGTCCCGGCAGATCGGTTCCAGATGGAAGGTCCTTGTAATAATAGCTATAGTTATGCTATTTTCCATTTTTGTCTACATCTTGCTGCCGCTTGCTGATGGTATAATGTTGGGACTTGTTTTTGCATATATAGCACGTCCTATCTATATGCCATTGAAGAGGAAACGTCACTTAGGTGCTTTCATTGCCACGATGTTCATTGTGGCACCAATTACGCTGATACTTGGCATGGGTATTGTCGAGATCGCTAACCAGATCGTCTGGATATCTGAGAACCAAACTGTTGTACTTGGTTCTCTGTTCGATTTTATACGCGATCTCAACATACCTAATGCCTACTATGAACAGATCCAGCAGACGATATGGGATTCATCTCTCTCTATCCTGCCTCTTCTTGGTAATCTTGTATTCGTTTCCTATGCACGCGGGATCGCTATGTTCATGATCAATCTTATGATCGCGATTTTCATGTGCTTTTTCCTTCTTGCAGATGGCGATGCGCTCTACCGTTCAATGCTCAGGATCGTTCCGGATGGTGATCAGAATGTTGTCAAAAGATATGTCCATCACATGGATGTGATCCTTAGTGGCGTGTTCATTGGCAATGCCTATGCTGCACTTTCAGTAAGTACGCTTTCTGTTATTGTGTTCTATGCATTTGGTCTGTCACATGTTCTTGCACTGGCAACCCTCATCTTCGTTGCATCTGCGATACCTATGTTTGCCGGTTACATGGTATTGGTCGTTCTTTCGATCATACGCTACTTCAGTCTTGGACTTGAGAGTGCTCTGATATTCTTTACTATATGTTCTATTGTCATCTACGTGCCACCTGAGTTGTTCCTGCGTCCATATCTTGCAGGTATAAAATCGCACATTCATCCGTTCCTTATTATGTTGACATTCCTCGGCGGTGCATTTGTTGGGGGAATTGCCGGTTTCTTTGCAGCCCCGATACTTCTGGGGTCCTTGGTGGCAGCCTACCGCGTTTATGTGGAGTGTCAGGATAAGGCTGAAGCTGAGCAGGTAGACGTAGGGAAAGCTGAAGTTGAGCAAGCAGAGTAAAAGTGAATCTCTTTTTTATTTGTGTGCCATTTTTGTTTCCGGGATACTTACTTGAAAAAGGTTAATAAGGATTGGCTTAATTAAAGCACAGGATTATTCAACCGGTGAGATCATGCAGTTACTACTTATCCATTCAGATTACATTGAATATGAGGTAAAAAAGAGCACTCCTGTAGCCGAAAAGATCGAGGAGTCCTTCAAGCAGGGACGTCTTGAGGAAGCACTTACGGCATTCATGGCCGTTGAGAGCTTCGATGAGGCTGATCAGCAGCAGGTAGTTGAACGTGCTGTTGCTGAAATAGAGAAGGTTGCAGGGCAGGTAAAAGCTGAAAATGTGATGCTCTATCCTTATGCACACTTGAGCTCCGACCTTTCCTCTCCGAAGGTGGCGGTCTCTGTTCTCAAGAGCATCGAAAAAGAACTTTCTGGCAAGTACAATGTCATGAGAGCTCCATTTGGCTGGTACAAAGCATTTAGTATCAGCTGTAAGGGTCATCCGCTCTCCGAACTTTCCCGTACTATCAGGCCGGAAGAGTCTGCAACCTGTGGTGAAGCGGTTGTAGTTGAAGAAAAGAAGGATGAGGTCGTTTCTGAAGCACTGAAAGCAGAAAGCACCGCAAAGTCCTATTGGCGTATCCTTACTCCTGATGGTGAGCTTCATGAAGCAGAAGGTTTTGATTTTACCGGCTACGACAATCTCAGGAAGTTCGTGGATTATGAGATCACCAAGAACCGGAACATCGACAAGGCACCACCTCATGTGGAGCTGATGCGCAGGCTTGAGATCGCAGATTATGAGCCTGGCTCGGATTCCGGTAATATGCGCTATTATCCTAAGGGGAGGCTGATGAAGTCACTTATTGAGAATTTCGTTCTCGATGAGTCTGCAAAGATCGGCGCAATGGAGGTGGAAACCCCATTGATGTATGACATGAACCATCCGACTTTGAAGAAGTATCTTGACAGGTTCCCTGCACGTCAGTATTCCATTGAGTCTGACAAACGTCACATGTTCCTCAGGTTTGCTGCCTGTTTCGGTCAGTTCCTGATGAACCATGATATGACCATTTCTTACCGCCATCTTCCTCTTAAGATGATGGAGCTTACCAGATACAGTTTCAGGAAGGAACAGCGTGGTGAGCTTGTGGGTCTTCGAAGGCTGCGTGCTTTCACAATGCCGGATATGCACACATTGTGTCCGGACATGGAAGGTGCCGTGTCCCAGTTCGGTGAGCAGTATAGCATGTGTATTGATACATTGAACAGGATCGGTATTGATGTGAGTGACTTTGAAGTTGCTATTCGCTTTACACGTGACTTTTACGAAGGCAATAGGGACTTTATCACAGAACTTGCAAGAAAGGTTGACAAGCCTGTACTTGTGGAAATGTGGGATACAAGGTTCTTCTATTTCGTCCTTAAGTTCGAGTTCAACTTCGTGGATGCCATCGAAAAGGCAAGTGCATTGTCTACTGTACAGATCGATGTGGAGAATGCAGAGCGCTATGATATAAATTACATTGATTCCAATGGTGAGACGCAACGTCCTGTTGTTCTTCACTGTTCTCCAAGCGGGGCAATTGAGAGGTGTATATATGCCCTCCTTGAAAAGGCCGCAATGAATGCAGAAGCTGGCGAAGTTCCAAATTTACCTGTATGGTTGTCTCCTACGCAGGTCCGTGTCATCCCTATTGCTGAAAGGCATATGGAATTTGCCAATCAGGTTGCCGATGCTCTTCAGTGTCGTGTGGATATTGATGACCGCGAGGAAACCGTGGGTAAGAAGATACGCGATGCAGGTCGTGAATGGATTCCATATGTGGCGGTTATTGGTGATTCTGAAGTGGAAAGCGGCAAGGTCAATGTGACCATCCGTGCTGAGTCCGAACCAAAGAAGCCAAAGAAGGTCGAAATGACTGCTGATGAGCTTAATGGAATGGTTATGTCCGATATAGGCGATATGCCATACCGCAGTTTACCTCTTGCAAAGTTGCTTTCCATGAGGCCAAAGTTCCTCTAAGATAGTAATTGAAGTGAGTTCATGTCAGAAAATAATGAGGATACCTGTGCGGAGATGTATGTCTCCGGCAGGGTTCAGGGTGTGTACTTCAGGGGCTTTACTCAGAAAGTAGCTACCGGATTAGGTCTGGTGGGCTATGCCCAGAATTTGCCCGATGGTCGTGTAAGGGTTATTGCTCAGGGCAAAAGATCTCTTATATTAGAGCTATTGGAAAATCTGCGCATCGGCCCTGAACTTTCCAATGTTGAAGGCATCGAAGTTATGTGGGTCGATACTTCTGATGAACTCGCCGAATTCTTTATTAAAAGATAATCTGCTTCTTGTTAGTTCTGGACAGTTGGAACTGTCTGGAATGTCTTCTTTTTATTAATTTATGCCAGACAATTAATCCACTTCAGTGGTTAGCCTCTTCAAAGATTTCGTATTCTGTCTCAGCGAGCTTCTTTTCAATTTCTTCAATATCGAGGATCTCTTTTAACTCTGCCAGACAATCCAGGCAAATGTGGGTGTGTCCGACAATTCGGCCTTCTGCGACCTCTTTCCCATATTCTCCTTCGACTCCTGCTTCTGTACAAGCTTTTCCACAAAAGATACAACCCATATATACCACTCCTTGATGGATTGGTCGATCACTCCATCTGTATAAAGTTTAATTAACATTTCTATATAAGATTATCCGATGTGTGTGGAATGATGAGTTCTACTTTTATGGTATGATTATTAATGTTTGAGTTCTAATATTCGATATTAATGTCAGATCATGAACAGTATGCAAATATGCCAGTGGGCAGGCCTCATCTGAAAGCTCCTCTTTTTGTTTATCAACGAAAACTTGAACTGATCGAGGAACTTCTTGAAGAAATGCTGGAGCATTCAAATAATGGTGATCTTATTGTTGTTGAGGGAAAAAGGGATGTTATTTCTTTGAGAAAACTGGGTTTTCAGGGGGATATTGAACTTGCAACTCACCGGCCTCTGACGGAAGTTTCTGCCAGGATCGTTGATACTGGTAAAAAGGTTATGGTTCTGACTGACTGGGACCGTCGTGGTGACCTCCTGGCATCAAAGATATCGGAAGACCTCCGGTATTTTGGTATTGATGTAGATATGAACATGCGTGAACGCTTGAGTTCAATGGTAAAAAAAGAAATTAAAGATGTGGAAAGCCTTTATTCCTATGTTGCGAAATTGAGGAAGATCGCAGGCAGTTCACATCAGGCTGTGTAAGCAGTTTGATCGGAAATGGTGCAGGCAGAATCAATGGAGGTTGTTCTTCCGCATTTCTGACAATAGTACATGGCGTTATCGCCAATTCTCATTATCTTTAGATCAATATCGCACAAGTGACATTTTAAGGTAATTTCCAAGATCTCACCTCATTCAAGAATTGTAATTGAGTCGAGTCTTGCAGTTCCTGCTTCTGTCCAGTATTTACAGACCTTGCAAACCTGTATTTTTTCCCCTTTCAATTCCAACCTTGAACTACATTTTGGACATTTGTGTAATGTTTTCATGCTACGTCTTCCCCTAATTTCTAATATATTTCACATCGCAGGATATGATCTACAAAGATTACTCTAAGTGTTGTGTTGAGTTTCCCACTCCCCAAACACGCCCTTATTCCTTCTGATGTCGAAATTATCCTTGTGCCCCAAATTTCTGGTGGGACAGTAAACTTATATAATCATCTCATCAATATTTATAGTTTTCGGCAAATTAATCTTTTTAGTCACTTTTGCCTTTACTAAATGGCTTAAAAAAGATGTATTGCCAAGTTATTTCATGTATGGTATGGAACGCCTCTGTCCTCGATTAAAAAAATTGAGGATTGTCACCGACAATTCGCATCAGGCGGTATAAGCAATTTGATCGGAAACACTGCATGCAGAGTCAATTGATGTCGTTCTTCCGCATTTCTGACAATAGTACATTGCGTTGTCGGCAATCCTCATGATCTTCAGTTCCACATCACACATGTGGCAATTTTCAAGTTTCTCCTCACTCCAGAATTGTGATGGAGTCAAGTCTTGCAGTTCCTGCTTCTGTCCAGTATTTACAGACTTTGCAAACCTGTATGTTTTCCCCTTTCAATTCCAATCTTGAACTACATTTTGGACATTTGTGTAATGTTCTCATTTTACGTTTTCCCCTAATTTCAATTAATTTCACATTGCAGGATATGATCTACAAAGATTACTCTAAGTGTTGTGTTGAGTTTCCCACTCCCCAAACACGCCCTTATTCCTTCTGATGCCGAAATTTATATCGTGCCCCACATTTCTGGTCGGACAGTAAACCTATATAATCATCTCATCAATATTTATAATTTTCGGTAAATTGATGTTTTGGTCACTTTTGCCTTTACCAAATAGCTTAAAAAACATGTATGAATAAGTATGCATCATGTACGACGTGGTTATTGTAAGATATGGCGAATTGGCTCTCAAGAGTCCGGGCGTCAGGAATCTGTATGAAAGGGTTCTGGTTCGTAACCTTGAAGCCATGCTGAAGCAGGAGGATGTATCTTTCTCCAGGGTTTACAGGGAATGGGGCCGTATTTTTATCGAATCAGATGATCCCGGTGCTGCAAAAGCAGCCGCGGATGTTTTCGGAGTAGTGTCAACATCTTCTGCTGTAAAGGTCGAAGCTGATATTGATGCTGCTGCAAAGGTGTGTGCCGATATTGGTGCTGATCTGATCAAAGATGGTGAATCATTCGGCATCCGTGCACGCCGCTCGGGTAAAGAGGGTCTTTCATCCACTGATATTGGACGCCTTTGCGGAGATGCGGTCTGGGCTCGTCTGGAATCTCTTGGAAGGACTCCGAAAGTGGATCTTTCTGATCCGGATCGTGAGATCTTCGTTGAAATGAGGCAGAACAAGGCATATGTATTTACTGACATCGTGAAAGGTGTGGGTGGATTACCTCTTGGTACTCAGGGCAAAATGATAGTTCTAATGTCTGGTGGGATCGATTCTCCGGTAGCAGCCTGGCTTATGATGAGGCGTGGTGTAAAAATAATACCGGTTTATGCCAACAATAAACCCTTTGCTGAAGATAGTGCGCTTGAAAGGGCAATCAAATGTGTGGAAGTATTAAAGAGGTGGTCTCCTGCAGATGATATCAAGATGTATGATGTTCCGCATGGCAAGAACCTTGATACATTCATTAACAACTGCAATGAGAAGAACACCTGTCTTCTGTGCAAGCGTACTATGTATCGCATGGCATATGAAATAATGAAAAAAGAAGGTGCTGATGGTATTGTTACTGGCTCTTCCATCGGGCAGGTCGCTTCACAGACAGCTGCAAACATGCATGCTGAGATATATGGACTTGGTATACCCCTTTATCATCCTTTGATCGGACTTGATAAGACTGAGATCATTGACCTTGCAAGGCGTATAGGTACCTATGATATTTCCATTATGCCGACATCCGGATGTGGTGCAGTTCCTGCACGCCCTGAGATCAATGCTGCATTCGACCTGATGGTCAGGGAAGAGGAAAAGCTGAACATTGAAGAAATGGTGGAGGACTCGGTCACTAACGCAAGATCATTCTTCATAGGCAATGAGTGATGTTTTTTTATTTCATCACTCATACTTTTTTTATAGTGGATCTGTGTAGTTACAGTAGATATGTGGTAGCTTTACAGTATCTTTATGATGGCTGCATAATTGCATATGATGTTTTCTTCGATGTATTCTAATGGATGTGCAAAATACACCTGTGAGTCTTCTTTTTCAATAGTTCGTTAATATTTTTTTCAACTTCATCAGGACTGGGTGAAAGTTCAGCTTCTTTGCCAGAGTTTTACTAAGATCCATTCGTCTATGGTGGAGGTGCTAGTGCAGCGACCAAGCACTCTGCAACATTATTGCATTCTACACCCAAGATGAAGTACAAATTGATAGGATCTTCAGAGAGTCGAAGAGCTTTAGCTTGCGGGATTTAAGGGGATGTCCATCTGACCGACAAGAACCACCAACTTCAGAAAAACAACAACATAGGAGGCCTGAAATTACAAGGAACTGCCATTGACTCCGATTGCTCAGAAAAAATAATCCGGGAGAGGTTGCCGTCTCTTTCATCCGAGATGATCTAGGACATCTACGACCGCTTCAAAGTACAGAGTTTCAGAGAACTGGGTAGGGATAGTACAAAATTAAAGTACCTCCGAGTTCGGATTTAAATTTTGATATTTTGAGTACAAATTATTTTCGTAGTTTAAAGAATAGGAACATACCTAACATTGATGCTGCCACTATGAAAAGAAGACTCTTTCCGAAATTTGGATTTTTCGGCTCATTGATCACTGAATTAGCTACATCATCAACTGACGTATGATTTTCATTTACATCATCTTCAGATGGTAACTCTTCTACAACTTGCGGGGGTAGTTCCTCAGTCCCAACAATGGCAAAAGGTGAGAAGCATTCAGGGCTTGACTGATAATATGCGTATCCATCAAGAATTTCTATCAATTCAGTAGACACCGGTTCCCAGACATTGTTGGTTTCATCATAATGCATAAAGACCAGTTCTTCCGGATCAAGATTGTTATCTTCGATCCAGGAGGAATCAACCTTGAACTTCAAAGATGCATCTATTATATTTTCAGTTCTTGAAAAACCAGTATAACCCATCCAGATATTAATGTTCTTGTATACGATACCTTCAGGGGGGTTCGACACCGATGCAGATGTATGTTCTAATATTTCGATAGTTACCGGCACATCCCTGGAAGTAATTCCAGATGTAAAACCAATATATGTTACCGGGTTCAGAGGTTCTTTGAAATTGAATTCTACAGGCATACCACTGACAGCTCTGGAATTGGTATGTTCCGAAGCTACAACGTTATTTGCAGCCATATCAGGACTTACTCCAATACTGCCACTCCCGGAACTTCCTCCACTGCTTCCGGAAGAAGTTGAAGCGCCAGCAAGGTTTATTGTCTTGCTTTCACCATCGATGGTCAACTTGAAATCACCTGCAGGTATCGAACTGGTTGAGTAAGAATATTCATAGTAACCATCTTCAACAGCAATACTGCTTGATGCGGTAATAGTGATATCGACAGATTTTTCTCCCGATTGTGCCTCCCCTCTTAATTTTATAGGGTACGTACCCTTGGGTACACCTGACATTGAATAGGAAGCAACTCCATCTATCGCCTGTGGATGAGCTGCAGTTACCCATAAGACGAACTTAACCTTAACCTCAAGATCATCAACACCAACTGCCTTCACATGGAAACTGTTCGGACCCTCCGGAATTTCTACCTTTCCGGCATCATAAAGATAAGTTCCATCGTTTACCGGTACGACCGAAGTAAAAACAACTTTAGCAGGAATTGATCCGGTCTTATCCGTATATCCACTTACAGTGATCTCATCGCCAACTGAAGGGTTTGAAGGAGAAACTTCAAAAGCGCCTGCAATAGGGACCAGCAAACAGATAAGTAAAACTGTAAAGAGCAAAAGGCCTGCCTGAAATATCTTTTTTGTCAAATATGCCACCGTACCAATATCGGAATATTTATGTAAGTTCGTTCACTGTAACAGATATTTGACTATACATAAATGTTTCTGGCACATGTGCAAATAATTCTAATATTTCTGTGTCGTTTAAAACTAATCTTAGTCTCTCTAAAAGGAATTCAAAAGTATAATAAGTTGCACGATATAAATAAAAATGCTAAAATATAATTATCATCAAAGTCTGGATGTTGCATAACGCCTTTCAAACATATTTATAAATCATGTCACATCTTTAGGAATGCACCAAAACATAAACAAATGAGAAATAATAATGGTCCACAGGAATAAAATCCCCTCCGATATTCAGGTCGTCATCGCGCTTGTCCTGCTTACCTGCATATTCATAACTGTCCCCGCTTTGAGCAACACACCAATACGAACGGTCCTCGGGCTTCCAATGGTGCTGTTCTTACCGGGTTATGCATTGATAGCAGCACTTTTTCCAGCCAGAGATGACCTGGACGGGATCGAGAGACTGGCGCTTAGTTTTGGTCTGAGTATTGCAGTAGTTCCCCTCATTGGACTTGCGCTTAACTATACGCCATGGGGGATCAGGCTTTTACCCATATTAATATCACTTTCAGCCTTTACGCTCCTGATGTGTGCAGTAGCAGTGTTCAGAAGAATCTCCCTTCCTGAGGATGATGAGTTTAGTGTACCTTTCACCTCAGCATATGTTTCAATAAAGGAAGGGATCTCAAGGAAGCCGGAGAATAAACTTGACCGGATCCTGACAATTCTTCTGGTGATATCAATATTAGCTTCAGTGGTAACTCTTGCATACGTGGTCGTTACGCCTAAGGAAGGAGAAAAATTTACTGAATTCTATATCCTTGGACCTGAAGGTATGGCAGATGGATATCCTACGGAACTCCGGGCCGGCCAAAGCGGTAACTTGATAATTGGCGTTGTAAACCATGAATATGCAGATACGGAGTATTCCATAGAACTGGTCCTGGGGAATAATTCACTTCCCATAGGGCAGGAATTACAACATATAACCCTTCAACACAATCAAACCTGGGAAAAAGAGGTAATTTTTACGCCTGAGTCTGTTGGAGATGATATGAAACTGCAATTCCTTCTCTACAAAAACAATAACATGACTGAGCCATATCGAGATCTTCATTTATGGATCGATGTGGGGGAGTCCTGAAATGGAGACAGGAACTGAAGTTGGAGATATTGTCGTGGAAAACGATTTTTTTAGCAAAATAAGGGGAATTGACCAATCCCGAATTGACCTTCTTGCTATAGCCATTCCTTCATTGATGATAATAATTGCAGAGATGTCATTGTTTGCTGGCAGGACAAAGCTTGCTATGTGGATGCATTTGATCCTGCTGATATTTTTAACTTTGTCTACAATGGTATTTGAAGATAGGAACAGGAAACATATATTGCGTGCATTTATTCTCCTTTCACTGCTAAGGATACTGAATCTGTCAATGCCCGTGTTCTTTGAAATGACACTTTATTCCTATGCATTTATCTATGCACCACTGATAATTTCGACATATGTTGTTGTAAAGGACCAGGAACTCTCATATTCAGATATTGGAATTACCAGAAATATAAGGTACTATGAACTGCCTGTTGCATTGATAGCAAGTGTTGTTATCGCAGTAGGAGAGTTCTTTATCATCAAACCCGGTTACCTGATTCCGGATCTTTCAGTATTTAACTTGCTCAAGTTATCCATAATAATGATCTTTTTCGTCGGTCTGGTTGAAGAACTCGTATTCAGGTCAATCCTGCAGACAAAACTTGAAGAAATGATCGGCAAGTACCAGGGACTTATACTTGCAAGTATCCTTTTCGGCTTTATGCACTCCGGATATGGTACCTTCCATGAGATAGCATTCACTGCTTTTGCAGGATTTATAATGGGTGGAATATACATAATAAGAAGGGATCTGTTACTCGTGACGATTGTACACGGATTTGTGAACATCCTGCTCTTTGGAATATTGCCTCATATAGTGTAACATTAAAGTGTGAAATCAATAAAAATAGAAAGTAGGTAAAGGAAAGGCTTTACCGTTAATTTGACAGTTAATTTAAATTATTTCTGCAACCTTGAAGATCACAATTCCTGCAAAGGCTAGAAGTAATGGGAATATGCCTATATTGAGAGAAGCACATACTGATTTTTTCCAGTATTTTGAAGCAGACAGAATCTCTTTTGCAGATAATAGGAATATAAGCGCGATAACTGCAAGTACGCCATATTCCGGCAATCCTATACCGGTTGTCATTGATATTGCAGCGGATGATGCAGCGCTTGAAGCTGCAGATGATACCGCGCTAGTAGTTGAAATTATGCTAGTCAGCATTTTACACACATTCTCCTTTGATTATTATAAGTAATTGTAGTATATTATAAAAACTTTATGAATTTAACATTTGCTTTTAGAAGTTAAACCCGTAATTTAAGTCAACCTATATCTAAAACGGGTCAAAGGAAATGGTTTCCTTTGACTCATTTATTCTTACTTAGTTTAGTAACTCCCTGAGTACTATCATCACCATTTACTATCTGGCAAATTTCTGAACTCTTTCGTCTCTTCGTCTTTTTGTTCAGTATCATCTAACTGGACTTCATATTCCTCAGTAGTAGAGGTTGACCATGTGTCATCTGAGAAATTTCTGGACTTTTTCATCTTTTTGACATTCTGTTCAGTATCAACTGGCCGGATTTTATTTTCCTGAGCAGGAGATATTATTTCGCCAGGGTGACCTAATATTTCCTCAGCAGTAGGTATTGTTTCAGCAGGCTGATCTGATACTTCCTCAACAGAAGGTATTGTTTCAGCAGGCTGATCTGATACTTCCTCAACAGAAGGTATTGTTTCAGCAGGCTGATCTGATGTTTCCTCAGCATTTGTGCTATCTGAAGCAGTTTCAGAAACATCGCTCTCTGTATTTTGCATATCATCCGGTAGATCATCAGTTCTGATATCTGCATTCTCTTCATTCTTTTTAGCTGTTGCATACGTAGCGTACATAAGCCCAAAAAATATGAACACTCCTAGTACAAAGATCAGATCTTTTAGTCCAAAACCGGATCCTTCGTCAGATGCGGTTGCATTCATATATTCTCCTGCTGGTTCGGTGATAGGAAGAGTACTGGAACCTTCTTCTATTGAGCCAGTATTGTCTGTTACCACACTATCAGCAACATCAGCTGCAATAGCAAATGGTGAGAATCCCGGAGTTTCCGCTTCGAAGTAGATGTATGATCCATCTTCTCCAACCTTCTCTGTATTGAGATCATTCCATTTTCCTTCACTGTGGTGATAGAGTGCTATTGAATTTTCATCAATTCCATTTTCTGTCAACCAATCTTTTGCTACACGGAAACCTATTACAGGATCAGCAATGTTATCTTCTGTAGCAAATCCTGCTTTTCCAACCCAGATGTTAAGGTTGCTATAAACAAGTCCCGGAGCACTTACATCGACCATCGATGATCTGTTCTTAAGCACTTCGATTGTTGTCGAAACCCTTCCATAGTTTCTAAGTGCAGAGAAGTTGATGTATTGGATTGCATTCTGCTCATCATTGAAGGCATAACTGATCTCAAGTCCACCTACAATGTTCTCTGTTTTCACATTCTTTAATGCGATGTTTTCGAAAGCTTCACCGGTTGCTCCGCTTCCACCGCCACCGCCACCACTTGATCCGGAGGACTTCTTGCTATCTTCTTCAGGCGGCACCTCTTCCTCTTCTTCTTCAGCTTCACCAATAGCATATGTTGAAAAGTGAGTTACATTTGCCCAGAGAATATTGTTCACAGTATCCCTTCCTGCATCAAGACAGAAAGATGGTTCACCAGCCCCTATCAGAGGAACCCATTCAGATGAATCTTCATCGTACCAGTATATGAAGAGCTCATCCTCACTGACTCCACCAAGAGCATTCTCATCATAATCTATGCTCATGTTAGCGTGAGAAAGTACATCTTTGATGTTCTCACTTTCCTCGAAAGTAACATAGACACCAACATCAGAGAATGATGATGTTTCGACATCACTTGGCGGAACAAAAGTCTTTTGGACCTTTACTTCCCCTCCAACAAAACTGCTGTTAACACCAAGACTTACAGACATGTCAGAATCTTCAAGACCGACATCTATGGAATCATTGGCAACACCAGCAAGATCGTTAGCAGCTGCACTGGAACTAATCAAAAGCTCATCAGTATATATTCCATCAGGATACTTTGCAGGATCAATATCATAATCCCTATCATCAAGAGTAATGGTTCCATAATAGATCTTGTTTTCAACGATACTGGCGTCTATTAGAACCATATCCCGAATAGTAGAACTCTCGATAGTACTGTTACCTATACTGGAATCCCTGATCTCGGAATCGTTCAATACAGATCCGTTTATGAAAGAATTATAAATCGATGAATCGTGGACTTCAGAATCAACGATACTGGAAGTGGGATCTACATAACTCCTGATTATGTTATCTTCCTGAACCTCGACCACTCTGGTAGTATATTTAACAGAATCACGTGCATTTGTGGATGCCACCTCAACCTTAAACGAATAGTCTCCTGCAGAGGATTGTGGAGTATGCGTCAGGACCACTGTTCCTGAATCACCGGTGACACCACTAGGCTCAAGGAGGAGGTATGAGACATCTGATATCGCATTACCATCTGAAATTGTCACAGAGAAATTATCCCGGGTATTTCCAAGGTTCTTGACGCTCATCAAGTGGATAGCATCCTTACCAGAAGAAATACTTTGCAATAGAGTATCTGCTTTAGCTGAAACACCGAACACATCATCTTCAAGATAAAGGGTTGTTAGTGAAACAGACCTGTTCTTCAGCGGGCTGTCAGAAACTTCTGCTTTGACAAGTGCTTCGATACTTCTCTCCTGAGAGATAGTACTGTTAAAGATCATATCCACCGTAGCCGATCCGCCAACATCCAGATCGTTTATAGTTGACGTTACAAGTTCTGCAGTTGTATCTGATGAACTCTGTGCAATGCTAAGATCATAATCGTGCACATTGGTACCTGTGTTTGTCACAGTTATCCTATAGAGGGAGGAATTACCAAGTCCAACCGTTTGTGAAGCAGGGTTTGCACTTATCGACAGGGCAGGAACCACTGTTATAGAAGGTGCCTTACCGATAGTTTCTGAAGACTCCTGTGAAGTTACATCCACCCTTATAGAGTAAGTATCATAGTCAGGAAGGCCAGAAACATCCATTATAATGTCTCCTGACCCTCCTGCTTCCAGGAAGAGGGAGTTTTTATCAAGACTCACATAAGGAGATACAGAAGAGATGTTGTAATCATCAGCTCTGTTACCCGTATTCTTTATGGAAAGGATAAAGTACGCATCATCTGTCCTTTCCATTGTCTTTGATGATGAATCCATTGACAGGTCAAAAGCATACACTGGCTCTTCTATTATACGAAGGTCGAGTGTCACGGAACTTTCAGCACTGGCATCATTATCAGACACCACAGTAATGGTGGAGTTATAGAGACCTACATCTTCACCGTTGAGTGTCACTTCAATATTCTCACTGGCTCCGCTTTCAAGATCAACTATATTTAATGGTGTGATATCAGTGGTTCCATTTGAGATCGCACTGATAGTGAAGCTGTCTGCAGAATTACCAGTATTCTTCACCGTAAGGGTACATTTCAAAGTACCATATGGAGTAGATACACTATTGTAAAGATCAGAAGTTAGTATCACCCCTCGCTCCAGAACTTTTGTAGTGGTCTTGACCGAGACTGCAGAAGAGTTCTGTGACATGGCAATGAAGGTTACATCATAGGTACCAGGAGATGAGGATACAGTAAGTTTCCTTACATCTGCCTCACCGGGTTGTAGTAATGCATCAGAACCATCATCAAGAACAGCACTATCTGCCATTGGATTGACCAAGATGATATCATAGGTATCCTCAACGTTACCAGTATTAGTGATCGTTATATTATAGACAGCATCTTCACCATCCTCTATGGATGAACTGCTGATATCGCTGGAAACAGATACATCATACACAGGTTCCTGTGATATATCAGTTACAACATTGAAGGTCCTTGATATTGAATAATCTACAGAGTCCTCAATGAGAATTTCGGAAGGATATTTGCCTGTAGAAGCACTGCTTACATTATAAGTGAATGAATTGGAAGTTCCAGAAGGTACCGGCAATGAGGTAACACTCAAACTATCATCAGCATTGCTTGTCGCACTAATAATGAAAGTATGCTCAACAACACCAACATTCTCAACATTGAATACATATGAAGCATCGTTGTTAGTATGAACTGCTTTCTTTGTGGAATCAACGCTTGCATCGAGTGGGTCAATGAAAGATGTCTTCAAAGTGATTGAGTCATGATCATCCTCGCTGGAAGCTGTAATTATCACAGGGATCTGGGAACCCACGACCTCACTTCTAATAGAGAGTGGGACCGTTGTTGAACTGTTTGGACCCAATGGTACGGAATTCGTTCCAAGGTCAGTGATAAGGCCATCCGGAGCTACCAGGCTTAGAGAAATATCCCTTGCATTGTCCTTCTTGTTCCAAACAATGATCTCATAGTCCACTGTTGTATTCTTCTCTGCAGTTTCTGAAAGCTTGTCTGATGTAAGTTCCACATGTTCATTGAAGAGGGTTACCATCTTCTCATCAAATCCCATAATGTTTCCGCCGGACATTGCATATGTTATAACTAGGTAATTTCCGGAGGATAACTGGAATGTATCAAAAGCAGTGGATGAAGTGTTCAAAGTTGAAGGGGTTGAATTTACTAAAGAATCATCACTGCTGAATATTCCTTCAATATTCTCATTGACATAAGATGTATCAATTGTCGGTAAACCAAGATCCATTATGTCGGTTGCACTGAGAATAGGATATCCGTTAATGGAACTGTTAAGACCTGCTGTTGTACCGTTGAAGTTTACCCTGACATCTGCCTCATATTCGCTTTCCTTTACGAGTATTGTGTTATATGTGTAACTGCCTGAAGGAGCACCTAACAGATGGTTATTAACAGTAAGCGTGGAACCATCTTTTAAGATGCTTACATCAAGATCGTGATCAAGAACCTCAAATGCAGTAAATGAAAGCAGGACGTTCTCTTCGGTAATGTCGTCAGCGATCATAAGTACGATACAATAGGTGCCTGCATCCAGCGGGCCAAAATTATATGAAAGATCCCCATTTGCATTAAGTTCCTCAGAAAAGGAGACTGTTGGGTTGGAGAATTTATCATACAGAACATCCACATTCATTTCAAGTTCCGAGATGCTGCTTTCCAGAAGATACACATCCACAGTATCGCCAGCAAAATACGAGGAACCTTTGAAATCAAATGTAACATCGTTCATGCCGGAAACATTGGTGTACATCTGGTGAGTATCATATGGATAAGTAATAACATGGTCAGTAAAGTTGTCAACGTTCAAATATACACTAACATCATTACTGCTTGTGGTTATTTCTTTAGAATTAATACCATTATAAGTAAATGTCAGCGGATACGGTAAAGAGAATGATGAACCGCCGCTTAAACCTATCCAATTACCTTCTGTAAGGGAATTTGTATGATCTGCAAAACTTACATTGGTTTCCCCGATGCTTACCTGCATTATGAACTCATCGTTCATAGCACCTGCAGAAGCTGTTAGGAAGCACATCAAAGTAATTATCACAGATAAAAATAAAATACATCTGACCATTGATTTGAACATTACATCACCATATTGATTGATTGATTGATTGATTGATTGATTGACTGATTAATTTTATTTGAATTACTGGAAAACTCAGGGAACTATACAATCTTTTATATTTTTGTTCATTAGATGTTTTCTTTGTTATTAATAGTTGCTATTAAAAGCGAAATTGTAAAATATTTAGGCAATATCAAAAATGATACATCTCTGGAATGATTACGTATCTTAACTTACATTAGTAGAGGGTAGAATTAAGACAAAGGAGATAAAATGGGCAAGTAAGAAAATATATCTTACAGCGCCACTTTTCTCTGTAGCTGAACAGGAATTCAACCAGAAGCTGGAAAATGTACCGCAGAGTCGTCGCCACATCCTGGCTGGCAGATGCGTCCGAAACTGGAATTGATCTCCTCATCTCGCGGGATCTGTATATCCCGGAGGTGCATGGACTTGTGTTGGTGGCCAGAGGGGAGCTTATCTGTATATGGGAGAATCAGCTTTAACGATATCTCCGTTGGGTCGTTAATTAAGGCTATTTTTAAAACATCGACAGATGTCAGTTTTTTATTTTCCCGAATGGTCTGCTTTTTTGGAACACGTGATAATACGTATTTATGAAATACATAATTAAAAGTGGAGCTGGCTAAAATCCTTGTCAGGTAACATCAACTTTTTGGAGTTTTCTAGGAAAGTATTATTGGAAATGCTAATATATATATAATATGTTCTCATATGCTGCACTTCGCATAGGGTACTACTTTGTTGTGTTTAGTATTCTTAGGGTGGATAGTATGAGTGAAAATAGTGAGTCCGTTCAGGAAGAATAGGATTATAGCTGTTACAACAGGACAGGGATAACCGCTGTACTGCCTGCGTTCAACGAGGGTGTTTCCATAGGGAGTGTGGTGCTCCTCACAAGACACTATGTTGACGAGGTGATCGTGGTAGACGACGGCAGCAGTGACAGCACTGCGAAGATCGCTGAAATGGCCGGCGCAAGGGTAATCATACACCCCCAGAACAGGGGCAAAGGTGCAGCCCTTCGAACAGGCTTCGACGCCGCAAAGAACTCCCGCGTCATCGTGACCCTGGACACCGACGGCCAGCACGACCCCAAGCAGATCCCCATCCTCGTAGCCCCCATCCTCTCCAACCAGGCCGATATGGTAAACGGCAGCAGATATCTGCACGGCAAGGAGACCGACACCCCCTCATACCGAAGGGTCGGCCAGACAGTGCTCGACCAGGCCACCAAGCTCAACAGCGGAATAGATATCACCGACACCCAGTGCGGTTTCCGTGCCTTCTCAGGCCACACATACGATGTCTTCCGCTTCAAGGCCGCCAACCTCGCCATAGAAAGCGAGATGCTCGCAGACGCCTCCAATGCAGGCCTGCGAATAACCGAAGTGGACATAGACGTCCGCTACGACGTGGACTGCTCCACTGAACATCCCCTAAAACACGGCATAGGAGTCCTCGTAAGGATCCTAAGGGATATGGAGTTCAACAAACCCCTCTACTACTTCACAATCCCCGGAATGGCAATGGGTGTAACAGGCCTGTATTTCGGAATAAAGTTCATGTATTCCTTCTCCATGGGCGGAAATCTTCCTTTCGGTCCAACGATATTAATGGTAATGTTGATGATCATAGGTACTTTCATGTCATTCACAGGGATTATCCTGCACTCCATCGCAAGATCCATTCACATGATCGCCCAAAGGCCTTCGTTCGCTCGTCCTAATCCTGAACATGTGGGTGTGGTCGGGGATGCTGGTGAGGGAGAGGTTGAGGTTGTGGCAGTGAAGAAGAGTAGCGAGGTTATGGTTGCTGCGGATGTGGAGTTGTGAGTGAATTTTGATAGAAGATAAACTATATTACTGATCAATTTGGAAAGGGCAGCCATATTCATATGCAATTGCAGCTTAGGTCACAAAAACAGCTTATAATATATTCTGATACTTTCAGATTGCTGCAGCCAACCATTTTGTACTCAATTGTGAGCCATGGGGATAAATAATTATGATGTCGGATTTCTATAAACTTTTTGTACAAAGGGTAGGGCTGGTTGGAGTTACACAACTTCTCGTGGGGATAAGTGGACTTATATTATTGCCGATTTTAACTAAAAATCTTTCAATTAATGATTATGGCATTTGGGTACAAATTATAATTACAATCGAGATTATTTCCAATGTTGCGAATGCTGGTCTAAGCCTTACGATGGTCCGTTTTTTGCCATCGATAAAAGAAAAGAAAAATATTCAAGACATATTCTATTCACTTACTTCTGTAATATTATTTACTAATATATGTATAGCTATAGTACTTTATTTGTTTGCAGATTCAATTGCAACAATTCTATTTAATGAAAATGTATGGGCTGTAAAAATATTATCATTGATTGTAATTATTAAAGGTCTACATTTAATGTCTTTAAATTACTTCCGAGCATCTCAAAAAATTAAGAGACACTCATTCTTTGTATTTTTTGAAACTGCTTCTAAAATGTTGTTTGTTTCTTTTTTTATATTAATGAATTTTCAAATAAAAGGGGCTATTACAGGCCTTTTAATCAGTTATTCTTTTACATTATTTGTAGAGTTTTTCTATATATTTTCAGATATAGGGCTCAAAAAACCACAATATAGAAATCTCAAAAAGTATCTAGCTTTTGGACTTCCAATTGTGCCTAGTAAAATTTCAGATTGGACTATAAGCATGAGTGATCGGTACATCATCAGTTATTTTTTTGGAACAGCATTTGTAGGATATTACGTACCGGGATATACACTAGGAAATATAATAAATATGTTTTTCCAACCACTTAATTTTGTTTTGCCAATGTTTCTTTCAAAATACTATGATGAAAACAATATCAAACGGGTAGAAGAAATTTTAAGCATTTCGTTGAAATATTTTTTAGCAGTATCAATTCCATCAGTTTTTGGATTGTCTTTGTTATCAAAACCACTACTTATAGTGTTGACTACATCAGAGATTGCATCTAAAAGTTATCTAATTACTCCATTTGTTGCATTAAGTACATTACTGTGGGGCATTTACTCTATATTCTATCAAATACTACTATTGGAGCAAAAAACCAAAATAATAGGAAAAATTTGGACTATAAGTGCAATATTAAATATTTTATTAAACATTTTATTAATTCCTATTATAGGAATAGTTGCTGCAGCAATGACTACATTAATTTCATACGCGTTATCATTGGTTATAACATCTTATTATATCTCAAATTCTATTAAAATTCATGTCGATATCCTGTTTATTGTGAAAACGGTTTTAGCATCCGTAATAATGTCGCTGCTAATTCTAAAACTAGATCCATTTAGTCTATCGGCTTTAATGTGTACTATATTTTTATGTGCATTTGTATATTTTTCCACTTTGCTATTATTGCGAGGTTTTACTATACAAGAAATCAGAGTGTTCATTAATAGCTACAGGTTCTATGGAATGGGTAAATAAAATTTCATGTGCATTATTCAGTTTTTCTTTTGAATGATGTGCTAAAGGTACTAAAGTCATATTTGGATACTTACAAATATTATATCTAACTATGCTGAGAAAAAATATGTTTATAACACATAAATTAATAAAATCTATACAAATTTAATTTTAAAGTAGGAGAAATAATGATAGATAATGTTGCTTTATTTGACACGTCTATATGTTCAACTAATTTAGGAAATAATATTATAATGGAATCTGTAAGGGAAGTTATTTCAGATGTATGCAACAATAATTTTGTTTCCATTCTACCAGCGCATGATAAATTAGGATTGAAAAGTTATAATACATTAAAAAAAACAAAGTTTTCTATTGTAGGTGGAACAAATTTGCTTGCATCTAACATGCTTAGATCAGATCAATGGAAAATAAACTTAATATCAACTTGTTTTTCAAAAAATGTGATACTTCTTGGAGTTGGTTGGCAACAATATCAGAAAAGACCCAATATATATACAAAAATGTTATTAAAATTGACTTTGGATGATGGTTATATCCATTCAGTGAGAGATAATTATACTAAAGAAATGCTTGAATCTATTGGGATTAATAATGTTGTGAATACGGGTTGTCCTACAATGTGGAAATTGGATAAAAATCATTGCAGTAAAATTCCCAAATATAAATCCAAAGACGTTGTATTTACATTAACTGATTACAGAAAGGATCCTGCAAAAGATTTTGAGTTAATTGAAACATTGTGTTCTAAATATGAGAATATCTATTTTTGGCCACAAGGAAGAACTGACTATAAATATTTTGACACGATTTCTCCATCTAAAAATAGAATTCAAATTTTAAAACCAAATTTGAAAGCTTTTGACTTTGTGCTTGAAAAAGATTCCATTGAATATGTGGGTACAAGATTACATGCTGGTATGAGGGCATTGCAATATGGAAAACGATGTATAATAATAGGGGTTGATAACCGAGCTTTGGAAATGAAAAATGATTTTGAATTAAATGTAATTGAAAGAAAATCTGTAACAAATATAGGAGAATTAATTGAAAGCGATTTTTCGACTAAATTAAAGATTCCACACAAAGAAATAAGTCTGTGGAAAAATCAGTTTTATCGATAAAATCTTACAAATTTAATCTATGTTAACCACAACAAATTTGCAAGAATTATGAGACATCAATTAACTCTTTTAACCAACATTCCTTTCTTTTTTTATAAATTTCCATTTCATTATATCGTACAAATTGGTATTTTTTAGTTTATCAAAATACTATTTTTGGTTTGTGTTCTTTATATAATGCATCTCTGTATATTTCAACAGAAGATTCATGGGTAAATTTTTGATTAACACTTTCTTTTGCACAATTTGCAATTTGTTCAAACTGAGGGGTATTTAGTGCTCGAATCACATTTTTTGCAATACATTCTGGAGAATTGTCTTCCATAGTAAACCCATTTTCATTGTCTTTTATCACATCTGGTATTGCTCCAATAGACGTTGCTAATGCTGGAGTTCCGCAGGCCATTGATTCTAACATGAGATTTGGTAAGCCTTCGGTGTAGGAGGGAAGAACAGTTAGTTTAAATTGATTTAAATAATCGGGAAGTTGATCGTGATGTACCCATCCCAATAATTTAACATTGTCTTTTAGATTCTTTTTATCCAAAAAATCTTCAATTTTATTTCTTAGGATCCCCTCTCCAATAATTATAAATTTTAAATTTTTGTTCTTTTTAATTATGTATGGAATTGCTTCTATAAAGTTAAAAACTCCCTTTTCTCCAGTTAAACGTCCTACATAACCAATCACATTTTCTCTTTCATGTAGTTGCGATGTAATTTTAAATTTATTCAAATCTAAAAAATGCTCATGTGCAAATGATATTTTATTATTATATTTTTTTAAGTTCCATTCATTGATAAGATTTGGTGAATAAACAATAATCTTGTCTGAAAGGCTCATATTAAAACTTTCAAATAATTTTACAATTTTGTAAAAACGATCATTTGCAAATTTTAAAATGTTTGATGACCCTGGAAGGCTCAATACCACATTTTTCCTCATGATTTTTGAAATTATTATTGGAAATACTAAATTGTTGGAACCTATAAAATAAAGGTGGGTGTCATAATTTTTAGCAGTCCTCAAAATAAGATATGAAAGTTTCAATTGCAATAAGGAGTATCTAATAATTTTTGAAAATGCATTTGATCCTAACTTATAATTTATGGCTATTGTATGTATACTTTCATCATCTTTAAATAAGTTTGACCCTGCATTACCAGTAATAAAACATACATCTTTTGAAATACATCTCAATATTTTAACTAAATTCGAGACCGGTGTCACACTTGCATCACTAATTGGCGATGTTATTGTACAAATTTTTGAATATGTCTGCCCTGACATTGGATAGCTCCGATATTTAGAAATTATCTATAGATTATTTCCGAAATCTAAATTTATTTACTAATGTTGAAAGTCCGTATTATTTATGGTGAATAGTTATATATTCATTACTATATATTTTCCCTATAATATCCCTGTTATTATCTAATATTGTTTTTGTATCAGTATCCATTTTTACCTTATTTGATGAACCCATGTGGTACTTGTCCATGACATTACGATAAACAAACCCAATTTCCACATCAAATTGACTACTAAATATATAATATTTTGAACTTAGATTTGTTAAGTCAAAAATATATTTATCATTTTTGTTTTTTATTTTGGCTTTGTCATATGAGGGCGATAATTTAGAAGAAGCGTTTAGTCCAACTACAAAGCCAGGATTTAAATATACAGCATAGTCCTCTTCGTTTCCTAATATGTTATATTCTGCCCATAACAATGCATTTTTTTCATGAGGTGTTTCATAAAATTTCCAATAGGCTTGTTCACCCACAAAAGGACTAGTTTCAAAGCCTGCAATTGTGCTTGATGCAGATAAAAATTGCAAGAGAATTATTGTTATAACTATACAGTTTTTTGAGTACCGATGTGATCTATTTTTTAATACCCATATTATTGCAAGAGCTGCAAGATAAATCATTGACAATTCTTGCATAAATGCATATATCCTGTTTGGCAACAAATAAAAAACATCAATTATTGTCCCTATTCCTATCAATGAAATGAAGATTACAAATATACTAGTAAAGATATTCCCAATGACTGATCTATTTCTTAATAAATAATAAAATCCTATGGTTGATAAACAGATAAGAATAAAACTTCCCAATTCATTGATAAGTATTGTTTCAATAGGCAATTTATCGTAATAGGTTTGTGACACTACACTTCCGGATAAGTCTGTAGCAAATGCATTTTTATACATATTGAATATATTTATGAATCCTCCGAAAATCCCTGAGTAAAACATCCAATGGGCAAAAAGCATTATTGTAAAGATTTGAAGCAAACGTGACGATTTAAGTTTGTATTCATTATTTTCGATTTTGAAAACGAATTCACTGAATAAAATCCCTATGAGCATAAACAATACAATCATTGCTGAGTAGTGATGTAAGAAAACAATAGTAGTACTTAAAATAACATATAATAAAATAAAAGCAGAAGTTCGCTCGCTTGTTATATATATAACTACTGTGAGAAATGCGAGAATTAATGGCAACATGTAGGATAATTGTACAGGGTGGCTTGCCCAATATATAAGGTAATCAGAACAGCAGAATAGTAAAGCAGCTATCAGTCCAAATTTTATGCCGATGAATTTCCTTCCTATTAAAAAACTAAATATGATGCCTAGGGACATGACTCCAGAACCTAGATAGTGATATGTCTCAGAAAGAGAAATATTTGTAGTAATCGTAGCTATACTTGCTAATAAATGGTGTATTGGAAAATAAGTATATGTATAGCCGAAAGGTATGCTTCCATTTTCAATTATCTGGGATATAATATCCATATGATAAAAATTATCAGGATTGCCAATTCCTAAAGGAAATATTATTTGATTACTCACAGTTAAATTAAGAAATAGCAACACAGATTTAAGAAGGCTTAACTTCCATATACGTTCAGGATCTAGATACAAAATCTCTATTATAATAATTCCAGCACATAGTGAAATAAAAAGATAGTACCAGCTCGTCTTCGTATAAACCCCATCTAATAAGGTCAGCAGGCTTATACAATATAAAAACAAAAATAATATAGATGTTGTGTTTTTTTTATTTGACTCTTCATTGGTATTACATACAGATTCACTGAAATTTTTTAAACTACAATTATTAAAGTTTTTTCTAAATATAATAAATAACAACAGTCCTACAATTGCAGCGATGGACAAAAAAATATAGCTTCTATACTCGTTTATATATAAAAATAAAAATAATGATCCGAATACCAATAAGGATACATATTCAAATAAGTAACCAGAAAAAGTATTTTTGGTATTATTAGATATTTGTTTTAACATAATTAAACCTAAATAAGTAAAGAATCTCATTTACATACTTGTTTAAACTCTTCAAGATACTGATTTGCAATCAGGTCCCAATTCAAATTATTAGTTGAATATTTCTTTGCATTTTGTGAATGGTTTGAATTATCTTTTTGTAAATACTGATTTATTTTATTTATTGCTTCTTCTGTCTTATCAAAATCAACAACAATGCCTGCATCGATGTCTTCAATAAATTTCAAATTTTGTATATTTGATACGATGCAAGGTAATCCAGTAGCCATCGCTTCTGCAATTGCTAATGTTGGTCCTCCACCTTCATACTTTGAAGCTGTAATGTAGTAATCAGAGCAAGCATATAAATCGGGTAAGTTTTCTTTGATATGACCAAGGAAATTTACATTTTTTATTTTATATTTTTCAGTATAGTCCACCAATGATTCAAATAATTCTCCATCGCCTGCAATAACAAAAGTTATATCCGGTAGTTTTTCTTGCAATTTCCCAAATATTTCTATCATTTTTTTGGTTCGCTTTAATTCTACTAAACGCCCCACACTTAAAATAATTGTACTTTCTAAAGGTAGTTCTAACTTTTTTCGTAATAGATTTTTATTAAAGGTTGTTTTAAACTTATTTATGTTTACACCATTTGGAATGTAATTTATTTTGTGATTTACTCCCGAATCTTCCATTTCATTGCAAATTCCCTGCCCTACGGCTGTAAATTTTGCTTTTTGATTCATTCGATTTAAACAAAATTTTTCAATCCTTGATACAACTTTATTGTAATTGGATGGTGGTAGTTTATTGACCATTTTACCATAATATGTTGAATTTAGTGTCACAACGCATTTTTTATATGGGCTACCATTTAACAAAAATGGATTGTGCATCCATATTACATCAAAATCATTTGTCTCAAAATTCTTAGATACTTTGTACCAATAATAAAGTAGTCCTATTATTCCAAAATTTTGAATTAATTTTGGGCTGCCGATTTTTATATCTGGACCTGTTGGTGAACATACAGTACACTCTATTCCTTTCTTTTTTAATTGCTCTACAACATTATATGCTACATTTGCAATTCCAGAGCCATGGGGGTAATATTCGGATGCACAAACTAACATTTTCATATTATTTATCCATTAGAATTAATTGTTTTTTACTTTCATCCACTCTATAAATCTAGCTAACCCTTTTTCAATGTTCACTCTTGGTTCATATCCAATTAATTGATTTGCTAAATTCACATTTGCGAGTGTATTTTCAGCATCTCCTTTTTGCACTTTGGCATATTTGACTTCTGATTCTGATCCAACAAGTTCCCTTATATTTTTAATGAGATCATTTACACTGATTCTGTTGCCACTTCCGATGTTCAGGATTTTTCCATCGGTGGATTTGTTATTGAGTAATTTTTTGTTAGCTTCCACAACATCTTCAACATAAGTGAAATCCCTTGTTTGCTCTCCATCTCCAAATATGGTTATTGGTTCGTTTGCAAGCATTTTTCTTGTAAATATAGAGATTGCAAGATCGGGTCTCATCCTTGGACCATATACTGTAAAATAGCGAAGGGATGTTGTGGGTAGCCCATATACCTCATAAAAAACCCTGCAGTACTGTTCTGCTGCAAGTTTACTCACGCCGTAGGGTGAAACTGGTTCTGTTGGATGCTGCTCATCAAAAGGCATGTATTTTACTTTTCCATAGACCGAAGATGAAGAAGCATTGATCACTTTTTTAACGTCTGCATCCATTGAAGCCTTAAGCACGTTTAAAGTCCCGAATACGTTTATGTCGTTTGGTTTGAAGGGATTTTCAACTGAGATCCTTACTCCAGCCTGGGCAGCTTCGTGATATACATAATCAACAGTATCGTCAATTATCTCTTTCATTCTGCTCAGATCAGTGATATCTGCATTGATAAATGTGGCATCTCCACTATTAAGGGCGATATCTATGTTTCGCTTCTTTAGATCAATTGGGTAGTAATCATCTAGATTGTCCACGATTACAATCTCATGATTATCTTTTGCAAGCCCCTCTGCAATATGTGATCCAATAAAACCTGCTCCACCTGTAATTACAATTTTTGACATTTCAGATCAGTCCTTCGTATAATTGTATGGTCCTTTTCACAGTATCTTTCCAGGAATAGTTTGCAACAACATTTTTCCTGCCGTTTTGTCCCAACCCCTCTGCAAGGGAGATGTCTGATAATATTTCGGATATCCTATCTGCTAATGTTTGTGAATCCTTTATGGGGACAAGAAATCCACTGCCTTCAACGATGTCTACCAACTGAGGTAATCGTGTGCATACTACGGGAACTCCACATGACATGGATTCCAGGATTGTTCTTGGAACGCCTTCCTCAAGACTTGGGAGCACAAAGACACTTGAGTTTTGATATAATTGTACGATCTCAGAATTTGGAACAAAGTCTTTTATTGTTATGTCTTTGTCCAGCTCTAGATCATGAATTTTTTGTATTATCCTGTCTTTATCCGGACCTCTGCCAACCATTGTGAGGGAAGCTTCTGGATGTTTTGATTTAAGAATATTGAATGCATCTATTAGGTTATCAACACCTTTTCCATTTGCATATCTTCCAATCCATAGCAACCGTTTTTTATCAAGACATTGTTTTTTTGCAGGAACGAAATGGTCTGTATCGATTCCGTTATGGATCACTTCTATTTTGTGGGATTTGATGCCCAACTCGATTAGTTCATTCTTTCCTGTTTCAGTATAACATATTATTTTGTCAGCTGCTAAGAATGTCAGCTTTGCCCCTGTAGCGGTGTAGATATTTTGAAACCATTCCGGAGCCGTCTGTGAATTTAATCCGTGGTTAGTTATTACAAGAGGGGATGATCCCATTTTCCTCAAAAGTGCACACAAGTTGGTTGAAAAATAGAGGTGGGAATGTGCATGAATTATGTCATGTTTGTGTCTATTTTTGAATAGATCTAAGAACATATTTGGCATGATGGAATTGCCTAACAGATTCATTAAGGGTTTAAACCGACGAATGTTGTAGCCAGATGTAGATTCATTGTCTGGCTCAGAATCAGTTATAGCTGTGTATACATTTACTTCATGTCCTAATCTAGCCTGTTCTTTTGACATTTCATGGACATGAATGCCTACTCCACCTACGACTGCAGGATATATGTCGGCTGCAACACGTAATATCTTCAAAAAAATCGACCCAAATACTCGTTTTAATGTGAAATTTGTGTTATTATTTGTGAAATCAGTTCGTGATCTCAATTGGTTTGGCATTAATTTCAGGATTCTCGGCCATGGCCTTGGAGCAACATCTGAGCGTGCAATACATTTCCCTGTCTGCCACTTTCTTCTCTACCAAGAACTTGTTCTCACATACTGGACAGATCTTTTCAACATACTTCAAATTTTACACCCTCTTGCTCTTTTTGTCCACCATGCCAACATGTAAAGTTTACTTGTTTTGTACCTGAACTTCCCATATGGTATAAATATATTTAAGCCAATCGGTTTGGTTTTTAAGAAGTGTATATACAGTATGCTGCAATTGTTTTTAGTGTTAACTTTCGAGCAAGTATTATTTAACCTGAGCAAAGCAGCACATTAAGCTCATTTCAATGAAGGATCATTCGCTTTTAGCCTGCAATCTCTTCAGATGCCCGTGTACATCGATCTCCCTGTGTACGATCCTTGTGGAAGAGATAGGAATATCATCGTCGACCATGGTATTCTATCCTGATGATCTTGATCTCAGGTCTGCCTTCAGTCTTTCTGATCTTGTTGATCTTCAGGGCTACGGAGTAGGTCTCGGGGGAGACCACGATTGATTCATAGTCGTTTTCCAGGGTGGTTCCGTAGGGGGTGGTGAGCATCTGGATCTGGTAGCGGGATCTGGGGATGCCGAGCTCTTTGATGAAATCGGTGAGATTCTTTTCGCGGGTGGGGTAGTCGGGGATGTTGCGGTTCTTTTCTCCGGCCATGGCGTTGGATGTCAGGCCGATGTCCCCTATGTCGTCCCAGGTTGTTTCTGTAAAAAGTGTGTTCGATCGGTGATCTACTTTTGATTACTAATGATTACTAATTTTGTTAAAATTACTAATTGTAATTTGGTGATCATAATATGAAAATGCCTGAAAAGGCTCCTAATGTCGATATTTCAAACATAGGTGGTATCCTTTCTCATCTGGAAGCTGAAGAAGTAAAGCAGTTGATAAAAGAATTTAATGCCTGGTTTTAAGATGTTCTTCCAGGTCGGTGAGGGCAAGGGTCAGGAATGGCAGTTCCTCTTTGCCGTCGATGCTTTTTGCGATCAGGCAGTAGTGACTGTTCCATTTGCCGCTGACCTTCTCTGATTTCTTTTTCAGGTTGGTTGCTACCTTCATGGCGTCCTTCTTTGTCAGGTGCTTCCATTTTACCTCACAGAAGAGTGCTTCGTGCTCTATCCTGTCAAAGGCCATCAGGTCTATCTCAGTGTCCTTGCTCCACCATCTTCCGATGTCGGTGAACCTCAGGGGGAGAAGTCCCTGTTTGTTGTAGGATATTAGCATCTCCTTTGCCACATCCTCAAAGGCATAGCCGAAATAGGTGTTTATGTCCTTCAGGACGAGCTGCTCTGCCCTTTCAGGATCGATCTCGAACACGCCGTAGTACTTATGGATGAACCTGAACCAGAAGGTAAAGAAATTATCGTCCAGGAAGTAGCGTCCGCTCCTTTTACCTCCACCTGTGACAGGCTCTTCCTTTTTTACGATCTCGTACCTGTGGACCAGCTCATGCAGGTACTTGGATACCGTAGCCGACGGGATCGCTGTATAATCGGATATCTCGTTAGGCGTGCTCTTGCCGGTGGCGATCCCCTCAAGGATCGAGAAATATCCCTTGTGCTCCGAGCCGAATTCCAATATGAGGATGTTCTTTGCCTCCTCCAGGAGGATCTGCATTTCCAAAAAGAGCTTCCTGAACATTGCCATGGCATCCGGCTGGTGGAACTGTCCTGAAAGCAGCAGGTATTTCGGTACTCCTCCGAGTATGAAATATGTCTTCATGGCCTCCTCGAATTCCATCGGATTCATGCCGCTGAGGAACGAGTAGCTGTCTGCGAATGTGAACGGTCTGATGTTCAGTATCGAAGTTGCCCTGCCGAACAAAGGTTCCTTGCTCTCCTCGAATATCTTTTTCATCATTCCGATGTACGAGCCGATCATTATGAACATGTGATCATTCTCCCTGTGGTACGAATCCCAGTATTTCTGGAACTTTGAGAACAGGTCCGGATTGACCTTTGCAAGGTTCTGGAACTCATCGAACACGATCACAAGCTTCTCCTCTATGCCGAACAGGACCGGGAACAGGTCATCAAAACCCTCAAGGCGCGGGCGTATGCCTGTGATGGTCTCGATCTCCTCTTCAAGATCATTTAACAGAAGCTCTTCGCTTTTCGTCCCTATGAAAAAATACAGTCCCTTCCTGTCTTTGAGGAACTCTCTGCTAAGCTCGGTCTTGCCCACTCGCCTCCTTCCATAAAGAACGACAAGGGACGATCCCGGAGCGTTGTATATGTCATTGAGCATAGCCAGTTCTTTCTCACGGCCAAAGAATCTTACCATACAGTAACTTACTGGCCAGTAAGTATATATTCATTATGCTCCTTGCGTAATCTGCGGAGGGAGCAGACCTCGTCGAGTGATCTTGATATTCTTGTAGAGTTCAATGGGACCATAACGTTGTTTGGCTATGCACGTCTGGAAGAAGAACTCTCACAGGCTTTTGGCGTGCATGTGGACCTCGTATCCAAAAATGCTTTAAAACCACGCATCGGCTGGCATATTCTTGCAGAGTTGGTAGAAGCATGATCCGCAGTATGATCACCTTGAGGATATTCGGAGTGCTATAGGTGATATCCTGACCTTTGTGGAGGCATATGTGGCTCTTGATTCAGAAAAAGTATTTTACGAAGGAAAAGTATTTCTTTGAGAAAGTGTGTAATAAAAATTGAAAATATAGGTAAGGCAGGTATATGCTGGCGATATCTTCGACTTTTACATCCTAGCATCTGACTCCCTACCAGGCGTTCACGCCTTGCCTACTTCGTCTATCCATCGGTAACGATGGTATCCTCGTATACTATGGTACACAAAGCACCCAAAAAAGTCAGAGAGTAAGTTATGAGTTAGATATGTCCATCATGTGGTTTTGAGAAGGAATATCCGGATAAGAACTTGTGCTTTTATTGCTACCAAAGAGGCAATAACGGAGCTGCAAAGATGGTACTTTTCCAGACCATGAGGGACAACGGGAACAAATATTTCACGATCGATGAGCTTGTGGATCTTGTAAACAACAACCCCAACAAGAAGAACAAGGTAACAAGACATGCTGTCTACGACATAATCCACAGATACTCAAAACATTATGAAGATGCAAAGAAAAGGCGCAAAGGATACCTTTTGCTTATCAAAGATGTACCAAGGAAGAAAGGGCAGATGGGAAGGACGAAAAAGAAATACAAGTTAAGCAAGAGGTTATTGGATCGGGTGGGCAAATATGAGAAAAGATGGGAGATGGGCCTTCCCATAAATTTCAGGGAGAGGACAAAACTCAGGATGACAGTTGAGTACACCAAAAGGTCAAGAGCTATCAGTTACAAAATTCGTACTGATGAATACGATAAATACGAATATCTTCTGGTTTGATTGTTGAAAACTTCCTTTACTTTTCTCCCTATGGCCTTCTTGTCTGCTTCCAAATAATATTGATAGTACTGCTTTGACCTGATCATTGCAACCACCTTGTCTGAGGACCTTTGATCCCGTTTCCCCGGGCTCAATGCATCACACTTAAAATAAAAATACATGGACTTAGTTTCAGCTGCATTTGTCAGGATGCGGACCAAGCTAAGACATATTATAATCAGGTCAAATAAAAATAGTTAAGCAAAGCGATACGATTTTTTTTCTATGTGTGTATACAGTGTCTTGCACCTATTTTTGATGAGCATACTCAAAAAAATATTTCCTTATGCGAAGCAGTGGTTTCCCTGATGGTAAAATATCATCAACCGGGTTAACGGCGTTACTTCTTCAAATACCCGTGTACGATTCTGATGGAAGAGATGGGGATATCATCATCGGGCATGACGTATTCTATCCTGATGATCTTGATCTCGGGCCTGCCATTGGCCCTTTTGATCTCGTTGATCTTCAGGGCTATGGGGTAGGTTTCGAAGGAGACCACGATCGCATCGTAGACGTCTTCCGGGTTGGTTCCGTAGGGGGGTGGTGAACATCTGGATCTGGTAGCGGGATTTGGGGATGCCGAGCTCTTTTAGAAAATCGGTGAGTTTCTTCTCGCGGATGGAAGAGATGGGGATGTCGCGGTTCTTCTGTCCGGCCGATGTCCAGGATGTCGTCTCCGGCTGTCTCGAAGGCTTTCTTTATATGTCCGCATCGGGATAGTAATGTGGGAATGCCATTGATGTTAAGTACAAAAAAGACAGAGACTTATATGCCTAATTCTCGCAAATATCTGTATCTATCTAGGTCTATCTAAAGTTTCTTACTGGACTCGGCGGGATTTGAACCCGCGGCCTTTACGTTGCGAACGTAACGATCTCCCCCTGATCTACGAGCCCTTGATGATATTAGAGTAATTACTAGGTATTATGGGAAATTAAAAGAAAAGAAAAAAGAAAAAAGAAAAAAGAATAGGTTTGCTGTAATTATACAGGTCTGCCTAATTCAGTAACCTGTACACTTTCTACGCCAGGAACTTTTGCAAAAGCCTCTTCAACGGATTCGGTGCCGCCTTCAAGGTCGCCTACAAGGATTACTACCTTGAGTGCTTTAAGACCAAAAGCAACAGGTTCGATCTCTGAACCAAACATTGATGAGCCTTCTGGCAATACTGCTTCGAGTTTGTTCTTAAGGTCATCCAGGTCGGTGTCGACACCTTCTGGCATGATCTTCATTGTTGCTGCTACTTCTCCCATATCGATTCCTCAGGGTCCTACAAAGCCGCATTTAGGGCATGTGTAAGGGTTGCTCTGTTGTCTGCACTTGGTACATCTTCCAAGTTCGGTGTCACATGCTGGGCATGGGAATCTTGTGTATCCCTTCTCAGCAAGGCGAACTCCACATGATGTGCATTGTTCAACTTTTGCCATTGTAATACTCCTTTTGATTCTGTAAATATGTATAATGCTTGAACGAAACTGTTCGTGTCGCGATAAGCTATAACGGTTTCTGTACATGCGTGGTATATAATTTAAATATTCCCCTTGATGTAGGTACTCCTTACCACTTTCCCTTCGATAGCAGCAACCACTCTTTCCGGATAGGTTCCGTCAACGATGACACAGTCCATGCCATATCTCTCTAATATAGATGGTAGTATCCGGTCAGTGCATGTCTCTCCCATGCTCTTAAGTTCTTTAGCAGTGATCTCTTCGATAAGTTCGCCTTCATTCAGCACGCCATCAACATCTGTGGCTTTGATAAGTATTGCACCGATCCTATGTGCAACCCATGCAGCTATGGTGTCGGAAGTAACGTCCCATGAATGTTCGAGCTCATCAGTGGTTCTTAGTAACTGGTATGGCAACAGGATGGATACTCCTTCGGTCAGATCATCCGTATCATCTATCAAAGGCACGCCACTCTTGTCCATAAGAAGGTATGCATATTGTTCCATTGCTGCCACAGCCATCCAGTGGGCAGCCTCATCCCCGATCGAATGTGTGCTGCTTGCTTCTCTAATGCCATTGGCAAAAGGACCTCCTCCTGGCACCACCACTATCTTTACTTTGCTCTTGGTGCTGGAAATGTGTTCAACGACTGTTTTTAACAGCTCATCGGCTTGCTCTATAAGGCTTCCACCGATCTTAAGGACCACTTTCATTTCTTCTCGAAGGGACTTAGTTCTTATTTATTTGCTTCTTCCTCTTCTTCAAGCAGCTTTGCAGCAGCGTAAGCGGGGAATACCTTGGATATTTCCGGTCCCCACTTGTCGGAAGTTGAGAAGCAATCAAGACCAAGACGCTTTGCAGCTTCTTCTATCATGAATTCTCCCAGTCCGGCTGAGACAATAGTGTCAAGGCCGTTCTTCTCGGCCACTGTTGAGATGGCTTCACAAAGCAGGGATATTTGTGTTTCTTTCACATCCTTTGCTATCATAAGCAGATCTTCCTCGGATATCTCTGCAAGGTCAGCACATACTACACGAGCAAGTCTTCTCATGCAATCAATTCTGTCCCTGCCGGCACCATCCGAGGTCTCGCATGTGAACAGTTCTTTGTCGATATCTCCAAGAAGCATGTATGCATCAGCAGTGGTTGCAAAAAGCTCGGAGGAGACGCGGCATGTGCCTTCCTTTAGTTCTACGGTCTTAAGCAGGGCTGCAAGGTTCGTACGCAGGGTTCCCGCATATACCAGCTCACTGCGAAGCAGCCTGGAAAAATCGGTATGTCCTGCCACATGTTTACCGCATTTTATAGGAATTATGTCACTGGTGGTGCTGCCTACATCCACAAAGATACAATCTCCTACCTCTTTTCCTATCAGGCGGGCAGATGCAGCCCAATTGGCAGCTGCAAGGTCCCTTGCGTTCTGGGTGCTGTCCTGGAAGTGTCCGCTGTTGTTCACATATTCGATCTTGCAGTCAAAAGCGTTGTTCACAGCGTTCATGATGAAGCTGATCCCCTCGTCCTTGTCAACAAAACAGTCTGCAAGTTCTCCTGTCATAACAACAGCCAGTCCATCGGGGTTGAGCCTTTTTCCGAGTTCCTTCAGGGCTGATGGGAGTGTGGTATCTTTCCATAACGGGATGTAGAGAAGTTCTTTAATTTCTCCATCAGAGGAGGCAACCTTTGTATTAGCTCCGCCAATATCTATTCCAATATATCTCATATCAATTCCTCTTTGGTGAACGAGTAATTTCCTGTAATATTTATCTCCGGGAGTGTCTGTCCAAGAGCATTAGCTATCAGAAGCTCTGCTATCTCCCTGTCCATTATCTTAGTAATGCCCACAAGTGATGTTGTAGGTCTTGGATTAATATCTATTATGTATGGCCTGTCTCCAAGTATTATGTCCACTCCGGTGTACCCATTGCAGTTCAGGATACGTGTTGCCTTGATGGCTGTTTCGTAAAGTTCCTGTATCCTGTCGGTATTATATGGGGTCATGCAGCCGCAGTAATCAACAGAAGATCCATCCTTCTCAGGATCGATATCTATCATCTGCTTGTTCACTGTTAATGGGAGTGTGTTCTTTCCACAGATGAGGCTGACACTCAGGTGTTCCCCTTCGATATACTCGGTTGCGACCTGTCCTTCTTTCAGTTTTGGATCGTAGCAGACAAATGTATCTTCTGATGCACAACCATATCTTGGTTTTACTACCCAGCGTTTGTCCTTAGGTATTTCCTGATCGTAAGAATAAGTTCCCGGAATGGGAATTGATGCCGTTTCCAGTTCTCTTGTACATTCCAGCTTATCTGAGCAAATGGCTACTGATTCAAAGGGGCAGCCGAGGTTCAGTGTATTATTATCAATTATAGCTGTGATCTCGGCTAGAAGCTCTTCAGGTGCGATCACAAGGGCTGCATCACAATCCTTTGCCTGTTCCTCCAGGATCTCATTGATATTATCTTCGCTGGAGGCAATCGAAGTTCCATATTCTATCGTTGGTCCTGATGATGTGTATATCACCTCGTGTCCAAGGCGTGAAAAACTTGATGCAAGGGTGTGAAGCATTGCTTTACCTTCCAAAAGGTAGGTTCCACCCATGCCGGTGCTGACGGCATATTCCGAAAGAAGTATTTTCATGTAAGGTGAGATTCTATCATATTATTTGTTATTTACTGTGGATCATGCTGTCCTGAATATATTATCTATCCATTGTGTCTCCTCGACAATTACTATATATATCAGCAATACAAATTACAACGCGAGGGATACAAAGGATGAATGCAGAAATTTCAGATAATCCTTTTTTACAGGCGCTTGCTGTTTCAAGTACCATGTCCATTTTTATGATAGGTATGGCTCTTGGAGTTATGAACATTGTTTCCAGCGGCATCAGTCCAATGCCTTCTTCTGTCATATTGCTGATATTTGCTGTGGTGTTCATAGTGGGTTCAGTATTTTTTGAGAAGAGGGGAGCCGACCAGATAGGTGCACTGATAGGTGGATGTGTCGTGTCGCTTGCAGCTACCATCTCTATTTTTTCGTTCTTTGGAGGCGTTGATTTTGTCCTCAAGGACGGTCTTAGTGTATTGGGATGGGATCGTTTGGTGTCAGCACTTGCCATCTGTATGATCGCAAGTATGTTGCTTGTAAAATTACTATCTTATAAGCTGCAGGCAGAATATGCCTGAACCATTTTGACCAAAGGCGCTTGTTGGGCTTGTTTTTGGTCTATTCTTTTTTTAGTGTAACATGCAAACAAATGCGTAACGTATTTATAGAACTTCAAACAATCATCTGCTGTTAATTATACCGCTGATAAATTATGGCGGAGTCGTGATCAATGGTAGGTAAATTTGGAAAGAAATCTAAAGTTAAAGAAGAGAAGGATTCATGTACTGGCTGCAAAAACGACGATCTGTCGGAAAAACTGGCCGGTAATGGGGGCGATGACCAAAATGAAGATATCCCCTCCACGGATTCTGATATAATAGAACTCAAAGAACAATTGATCCGTCAGAGGGCTGAGTTCGAGAACTTCAGAAAGCGAAGTGTGCGTGAAAAGGAAGAGTTCCGCAAGTTCGCTCTGGAGAATATGATGGTCGAAATGCTGGAAGTGTATGATAACTTTGAGCGTGCTCTTGAATCTGCAAAGAAGACCGACGACGTGAACTCTGTTATTGAGGGCGTTGAGATGGTATTCAGGCAATTTATCTCTATCCTTGAGAAGGAAGGCCTGAAAAAGATCGATTGCACAGGTCAGGAATTCGATCCGCACCTTCATGAGGCAATGATGCATGTGCAGACCTCGGAACACCCTGAAGGTCATGTTGTTGATGTCTGCAAGCCTGGTTATGAGCTCAACTCGAAGGTCATACGCCATGCAATGGTAACAATTGCAGATAATCCGGATGAGAACTAACATTTGATATTATGAGTTTATCGCTTTAGTAATATCATAAAGAGAACCAAATTACTATTAACTATTTAATAATCAAAGACAAGTGAGGTATTATCATGGGAAAGATATTAGGTATTGATCTTGGAACTACTAATTCCTGTATGGCTGTTATCGAAGGTGGAAAACCTACTGTTGTCCCTAACGCAGAGGGTGCAAGAACAACTCCTTCAGTTGTTGGTTTTTCCAAAAAAGGAGAAAAACTTGTAGGTCAGGTCGCAAAAAGACAGATGATCGCTAATCCTGATAACAGTGTAAGCTCCATTAAGCGTCACATTGGTGAGGGTGACTATAAAGTAAATATGAACGGTAAGGATCACACACCTCAGGAAGTTTCTGCAATGATCCTTCGCAAGCTCAAGGATGATGCTGAAGCATATCTTGGTGAGTCCATCACTCAGGCTGTTATCACCGTACCTGCTTACTTCAATGATTCCCAGAGGCAGGCTACCAAAGATGCCGGTACCATCGCCGGACTTGAGGTAATGAGGATCATCAACGAGCCTACCGCTGCATCCCTTGCATACGGTCTTGACAAAGAGGAAGGCGACCACAAGATCCTTGTCTACGATCTCGGAGGCGGTACCTTTGATGTATCCGTTCTTGAGCTTGGCGACGGTATCTTTGAAGTACTTTCCACAAGTGGAGATACACACCTTGGTGGCGATGACTTTGATCAAAGGATCACAGAATTCCTTGTTGAGGAGTTCAAAAAGGCAGAAGGTATAGACCTTTCAAACGATAAGGCTGCACTCCAGCGTCTTAGTGATGCTGCTGAGAAGGCGAAGATCGAGCTTTCAGGCGTTACTTCAACTAACGTGAACCTGCCTTTCATTACAGCAGATTCTAACGGTCAGCCAAAACACATTGATATTGATGTTACAAGGGCACAGTTCGAGAAGATGACCGAAGATCTTGTAGAGAAGACACTTGTTTCCATGAAACAGGCTCTAAGTGATGCAAAGGTCACTTCAAAGGACATCGACAGGGTACTTCTTATCGGCGGTTCTACCAGGATCCCTGCAGTATATGATCTTGTGAAGAACTTCATCGGTAAGGACCCATATAAGAACATCAATCCTGATGAGGCAGTAGCAGTTGGTGCAGCTATTCAGGCAGGTGTACTTGGCGGTGAGGTCCATGATGTTCTGCTGCTCGATGTCACACCTCTGACACTTGGTATTGAGACCCTTGGAGGCGTTGCAACACCGCTTATCGAGAGGAACACTACTATTCCTACAAAGAAGAGCCAGATATTCTCAACTGCTGCAGACAGCCAGCCATCTGTGGAGATCCATATCCTGCAGGGTGAGCGAGGAATTGCTTCTGCTAACAAGACACTTGGCCGCTTTGTATTGGATGGTATACCACCTGCACCAAGGGGAATGCCACAGATCGAAGTTACCTTTGACATTGATTCCAATGGTATCCTTCATGTGAATGCAAAGGATCTTGGTACCGGTAAGGAACAGTCTATCTCTATCCAGAAACCTGGTGGATTATCCGATGAGGAGATCGACCAGATGGTGAAGGATGCTGAAGCTCATGCAGAAGAGGACAAGGCACGTAAGGAAGAGGTTGATATCAGGAACAATGCAGAATCCCTTATCAATGCTTCTGAGAAGACCCTGAAAGAGGCAGGGGATGTCGCAACCGATGAGCAGAAGACCACCATCGAAAAGGCCATGGCAGATCTGAAAGAGTCTCTGGAAGGCGAAGATCTCGAAGCTATCAAAGCTAAGACCGAAGCATTGCAGGAAGCTGTTTATAAGGTCTCCGCTGCAATGTACGAGAAGGCACAGCAGGAAGCAGCTGCAGGTGCTGAAGCTTCCGAAGATGCAGGTGCATCCACTTCAGACTCCGGATCCGATGAAACTGTTGTCGATGCGGACTATGAGGTTGTCGACGAAGACAAATAAATATCTTGAAGGTATAGGTGCAGATGCTTTCCATCTGCACTTTAATTTATCCATGAAGGAGATTTAATGTCGACCACACGTGATTATTACGAAATACTTGGTGTAGCCAAGGATGCCTCTGAGACCGAGATCAAGAAAGCATATCGCAAACTTGCGATGAAATTCCATCCTGATAAGAATAAGGATGATGGTGCTGAAGAGAAGTTCAAGGAAATATCCGAAGCTTATGCTGTGCTGTCCGATGATGAGAAAAGATCACAGTATGATCGGTTTGGCCATGCAGGTATAGACGGTCGATATAGCACAGAAGATATTTTCAGGAATGCTGATTTTGGCGGTTTCGAAGACCTTGGTGATATCTTTGGCAGTATCTTCGGAGGCGGCTTTGGTGGTTTCGGAGGTTTTGGCGGCGGAGGTCATCGCAGGCAGGGTCCTACAAGGGGTTCTGATCTGAGGTATGATCTGGCTGTAACTCTGGAGCAGGCTGCTTTCGGTGAACAGGTGAAGATCAATGTTCCAAGGGCAGAGAACTGTGAAACCTGTGGAGGCACAGGTGCAAAGGAGGGTACAAGTCCGACCACCTGCCCGAAATGTCGTGGCAGCGGTCAGATGACCCATTCACGAAGGACGCCTCTTGGTAACTTCATGACCACTACTACATGTGACAATTGTCACGGTAGGGGTCAGATCATCGAATCTCCGTGTCCTGTCTGTAAAGGTTCGGGCAAGCAGAAGAAAGTACGCAAGATCGAAGTAAGGGTTCCAAAAGGTTCTGATACCGGTCTGCGTCTGAAGGTCAGCGGCGAGGGTGAAGCAGGAAGTCCGGGTGCACCATCAGGTGACCTCTATGTTGTGATCCACATTAAGCCTCATGAGAAGTTCGATCGCATAGGCGATGATATTGTCTATGAGGTCCCGGTCACGTTCTCTCAGGCAGCTCTTGGCTCTGAAGTAATGGTCCCGACACTTCATGGCAAGGTCAAAATGAAGATCAAAGCAGGAACTCAGACACATTCAATACTGCGTCTGAAAGGCAAGGGTATGCCACATCTTCATGGCCACGGTCAGGGTGACCAGCTTGTGAAGGTTGTTGTTGAGACTCCTACGGATCTCACGGAAAAACAGAAGGGTCTGCTGGAAGAGCTTGATAAGCTCAGTGGTACTCGATCCAAAGGATCAAAAGGTGGTAAAGGCTTCTTTGACAAGGTTAAAGATGCTTTTGAAACTGCTATTTCTAATACTGTTTCCGGTTCTGTTGACTCCTGATAACAGGGCGGGAAATTTCTTATTTTTTTGTACGTCTCCATTTCTGTGGAGTAACCTTTAACACAGATACCTGTTATTAACCATATCTTATACTTCCAATTTATTTTCATAGGTTTGTGTGATCGTTATGAAAATCATAATCGTCGGAGCCGGTGAGGTAGGGTATCATATCGCAAAATCCCTTTATCTCAACAATGATGTTATTGTCATTGATAATAATGAAGATGCATGTGCAAGGGCAGATGAGCTCGATGTACAGGTCATTCATGGTAATGGTGCTAATATATCCATATTAGGCCAGGTGATCAATGATGCTGATCTTCTTGTTGCTGTGACCGGTTCAGATGAAGTGAACATTGTTGCATGTACAGCAGCCAAGCTTCTGGCTCCTTCTTACAGACCATTCAAAACAATGTCCAGGGTCACAAATCCTGATTATATTGACAGGCCGGTTGCAACTCGCACACAGATAGGCATTGATGTCATGATCTGTCCGGAACTATCCCTTGCTTCTGAGGTTGCCGAGATCCTTTCCATACCCTCAGCGATTGATGCTGAGATCTTTGCAGATGGCAAGATAAAGATGATGGAATTCGTTGTATCTCCGGAGAGCGACCTTGTTGACAAGAATATGAAGGACCTGGATCTCTCTGATTGCTGTATAGTTAGTGCTATTTACAGGCAGTCGGACATTATCATTCCCCATGGGGATGATGTGATACATGGTGCTGATCATGTTGTTGTCATTGGAAAATCTGATGCCATGGCAAATGTTGGAAGCCTCTTTGCAGGTCACGAGGAAAACGTTAGCAGGGTAATGATCATTGGTGGAGGTACTGTTGGTTTCTATCTTGCAAAGCTTATTGAAAAAAGCCATGCCACTATAAAGATAATCGAAAAGAACCGGGAACGGTGCGAGTTCATTGCTGAGGCTCTTCCAAAAGTACTTGTTCTGAAAGGAAACGGGACTGACATCAACCTTCTCAAAGAAGAAGGTGTTCAGGATATGGATGTTGTCATCTCTGTGACGGACAGTGATGAAAAGAATCTTTTATGTGCTCTTTTGTCCAAACAACTTGGTGCCAAAAAGGTTGTTGTACGAGCTGATCATCTTGATTATGTTCCGCTGTTCGAACTTGTGGGTGTGGATCGTGCAGTAAGTCCAAGGGAAGCTACGATCAATGAAGTACTGAAACTGACCATGGGGACAGGCATTGAAGCCCTGACCATGATAGAGGGTGAAAAGGCAGAGATCATTGAATATACTGCTTCTGGCAATTCAAAGATAGTGGGTAAACCGTTGAAGAACGTCAAGTTCCCTGAAGGTGCACTTGTCAGCATGGTGGTCCATAAAGGCGACACCTTCGTACCCCGTGGGAACTACATTATAAAAGAAGGCGATCGTGTATTAATTTTCTCCTTACCTTCTGCACATCAGGCCGTCGAAAGATTGTTCAAGTAACTCAAAAAGACGTGATTTGATGAACTTCAGGATTATACTTAGTGTACTGGGATTACTTCTACGTCTTCTTGGTCCAATGATGCTGATCCCGCTTGGAGTTGCTCTTTATTATGGTGAATCCCCATACCCTTTCGCAGTCGCTTTTTCATTGACCACGATTGTCGGGGCTATGCTTTCATTCCAGTATTCCTCAGCAGATGAAGGGGACTGGGAGACTCGTGAAGGTTTTGCTATAGTTGCTTTTGGATGGTTTGCAGCAGCACTCTTTGGTTCTATCCCTTACATGTTCGATGGAGTTACTCCACTTAATGCCCTGTTCGAGTCAATGTCAGGGTTTACAACGACCGGGGCAACGGTCTTCATAGATATTGAGACCCATTCAAGAAGTCTCCTGTTCTGGCGAAGTATGACTCAATGGATCGGTGGCATGGGAATTATAATGTTGTTCATTGCCATTCTCCCAAAGCTTGGAGTTGCAGGTCGTCAGATGTTCCGTGCTGAGGCTCCGGGCCCCAAAGAGGACCAGCTCAAGCCAAGGATAAGGGAAACTGCAAAGATACTCTGGGCAGTCTACGTATCTATTTCCATATTAGAGCTTCTTCTTCTGCTCATTGCAGGAATGTCTTTCTATGATGCCTGTACACATACTTTTACTACCATGGCATGTGGGGGCTTTTCACCTTATGCAGATAGTGTTGCAGCTTTTAACAGTCCTCTGATAGAGGGTATCATTACGCTCTTTATGTTCATTGCAGGTGCAAATTTTGCTCTGCATTACAAGACCTTATATTCTGATAAAAAAAGTCTTCTAAAGGATAACGAGTTCAAGTTCTATTTTGTGATCGTAGGACTTGCGACTGCCCTTCTGACATTGCTCCTCTGGAGGGACACGCCTGATTCTATTCCTACCTCTTTCAGGTATGCTGTTTTCCAGGTTGTCTCGATACTGACGACAACAGGGTATGCGACCACTGACTTCAACCTGTGGACGGATTCAGGGAAGGTCGTCTTATTGGCGATGATGTTCATTGGTGGATGTGCTGGTTCTACTGCAGGTGGCATAAAGGTCGTACGTCTTCTTCTTTTGTTAAAATATGCACGAAGTGAACTTTTCAAAGTGGTCCACCCTAAAGCTGTGAGACCTATCAAATTTAATGGGAAAAGTGTGCCCGGGGATATCATGCATGCGATCATCTCTTTTGTTGTGATCTATTTCCTTATCTTTCTGATAAGTTCGGCTATCCTTTCCATATTTGGAATGGACCTTACCAGTTCTGTCACAGCATCCATAGCAACTCTTGGTAATATAGGGCCCGGTTTCAATGTGGTCGGCCCAATGGCAAATTTCAGTACTGTTCCTGCAATTGGAAAGCTTGTGCTCATCGCTAATATGTGGATAGGCAGGCTTGAAGTGTTCACTGTTATAGTAATGCTTACTCCGGAGTTCTGGAGAAGGTGAATATACAAAACAAAACAAAACAAAACAAAATAAAACGAAGCTTGCTCCATCCATTTTTGGACGGAACAACAAAATATCGGATTAGGTCCTGTATTTAAAGTCAATATCGTTCTTAACAATGTCCTTAAAGAGTCCTCTGAGGTTCCAGAGAAGTTTCTTATTTGCCTTGAAAAGAGCAAGTAAGAGGTCCAGAAGGCTCATGCTTGTGAAGTTAACGTTCTTGAGTGAGTTAGCAAGTGAGTTCAGATCCTCGTCTGTGAAATTGACAAATGTCTCCTTGACTAGCAGACTATTATCGATCTCTTTGCCAATTGTCTCTCTCCAGAGGTCTTCATATTCCTGCAATGTCGCTGTGGAACAATCTCCTTTCCTTATTGCTTTTACAGCAATCTCTCCGGCTATCTTTCCTGCATCCATGGCGTTAATGATTCCTCCGCCGGTGATAGGGTCGGACTGCCTGGCAGCATCACCGACGAGCATAAGGCCATTGGCAATGGTCCTGTCAATGGAACCTGATACTGGTACTCCTCCGACGACCATTTCGATGATCTTTGCGTCAGGCATGTTCTTTTCCATGAACTCATTCAAAAGATCAATGGGCATTTTTTTTCTGGATTTACTGCCAAGTATTCCAATTCCAACATTGGCTTTGTTGCCACCTTTTGGGAACAACCAGATATATCCTGCAGGTGCGATCTCATTTCCAAGGTAGAAATAACAGAATTCCTGGTCAATATTTGCATTGGACACCAGGTATTGCGCACATGTTTCCATGTCTGCAGGCTTTACTGATGTGTCGATACCTGCCCAGCGCCCTATCTTTGATTCCATTCCATCTGCACCGATGACTATCTTTGAGCGAACTTCATATTCTTCACCCATGTGCATGAGCTTGATACCACAGACTGTATCATTCTCAATTATGAGGTCAGTAGCTCTGGTCTTGACCATCACTTCTGCTCCGGCAATAGCACTTTCATTAGCAAGTGCCCGGTCGAATATCTTTCTTTCAAGTACATATCCAACCTCTCCGCCGGCGATCTCCTCTGCCATTTCGATCTCAGTTCCATCTGGTGAAAAGATGCGTGAACCTTTCAGATCAGCACATATCCATCTGGGGTCGGGTTCGATATGTTGCTTCAGATTGTATTTGCCCACACCTTCAGCACATCTGATCGGATCTCCGATCTCCTGTCTCTTCTCTATTAAAAGTACGTCAAGTCCTTCCTTTGCAGCGGTTTTGGCAGCAATGGATCCTCCGGGACCTGCGCCGACCACAATCAGGTCATACTCCTTTTTCATCTGTCCACCTCGATGGCTCCAAGCGGGCATATCTTCTGGCAGATACCACAGCTTGTACATTTATTGTCTACTTCTATCCATGTTTCGATGAGCTCTAATGCTCCAGCTGGGCAGACGCCCACACATGCACCGCAGTACCCACATTTATATTTATTTACAATGATGCTCATTCATTATCACCGATAGTCAGATGTGATGTACCATTATTACTTCGACAATAATATAGGTTTCGTGAGTTGCTCACTGGCTTATAGAAATTCTTATATGTGATTATTTCTGGGAAGCCAATAGTAAGAAAAAACACGTCATTTTTGGACACGGTTATAAACATTTGTGATCTGTGAGGCTAATATATTCAACTTAAATCATATTTTTATTAAAATTTAGCGATTATAGATCCTCGTGCCCGATACCATATGGGATCTCCAGATGAGCAGACGATATCTAAATATGTTCTCTGCCAATATTTTGTATTATGCAACATATTATAGTTTACATTACAGCCGGAAGTATGGAAGAAGCGCGCATGCTTGGAAAAGAGCTTGTGTCAAGGAGGCTTGCTGCCTGTGCAAATATCCATCCTATAAATTCCATTTATAGGTGGGATGGTGAAATGGTGGAGGACAATGAGGTTGTAGTTATATTGAAAACGACCTCTGAAAGATTCGATGAACTAAAAGAAACCATTGTATCGCTTCACAGCTATGATATCCCATGCATACTCTCATGGGAGATCGCTGGTGAAAATAAGTATCTCCAGTGGGTCTCAGATGAAACCGGACAGTTTTGAAAGAGGTGATATCTTCACACGCCCTTTTCCGGTCTCGGCACAAAATCTTTTTTCAGCATATTCTTTTGAAAGGCCATTTCCGTATAGGAGTAACTCTACAATATCATGGGGTTCATCGATATCGATACTTGCAAGGAATGAGTCAAAAACCCTTATGCTCTTCCCAAGGTCTTCTGTGATCTCGTAATGGCTTATAAAGCTGCATCCATGATATTTAACAGTAAAATCTTTTGGTTGCCGTATGAACAATATATTCGTACCGCCGCCTTTTCCGGGAACGATGACAATATCTTCGGGATACGATACTATCTTTTTGATGTGACTGCTTCTCACAAGGGGCAGATCTGCCATGATGATCATGGTTGGTTCATCAACATTTTGTAGGTATGAGTTGATGGATACATTAAGTCCGGGATCGGCTACGATAAGGTTCACATCCAGGTCCTCAGGTACTCCTTCGCTGGATGTGGTCAGTATATCTATTTCTGTGATCCCCGCAGAGCTCAATGAGCTGACTACATCCCTTAACATGAGCTCCACGAACTCCTCGCGTTCGTTCTGTGAAAGTACCGGAGATAGCCTTGATTTGGCATTCTCTTTCTTATATGGGATCACTGCCCGCATATTATATTTCCTCGTATAATGCATTCCTTCTCATTGGTTTGCGGCCTTCACTTGTGATGATCCATTCCAGTTCTTCCGGTGATAGGTATTCCCCGTTCGCTCCTCCGGATGCCAGGGTGATCTGATCTTCCATAAGAGTTCCTCCCATGTCATTTGCCCCGCAGGATAAAGCTACCTGTGCAAGCTTCTTGCCGAGCTTGACCCAGCATGCCTGAAGGTTATCGACATGCTTGTTTAGCAGTATTCTTGCAATTGCTATTAGTTTGAGGTCATCCATGCCGGTGGTCATGAACTTTCCTGAACTCAGCATTTCCTCGCCAACACGGTTGTTGTAAGGCATGAAAGGCATTGTTATCAGTTCGGTGAACGCTCCGGTCTCTTGCTGGATATTTCGCACTGTAAGTATGTGGTCGAAACGTTCTTCCCATGTCTCCACATGTCCGTACATTATGGTGGCATTGGTACGCAGGCCGACCCTGTGGGATGCTTTTATGGTCTCTACCCACTGGTCTGTTGTTATCTTATCCTCGCAGATGATCTTTCGTACACGGTCTGAAAGTATCTCTGCAGATGTTCCTGTAAGTGTGCCCAGTCCGTTCTTCTTGAGTTCGCCAAAAGCATCTTCAAGGGGTGTTTTTGAAAGGGATGATGCATAGTGGATCTCCATGGGTGAAAATCCATGTATGGTCATATTTGGATAAGTGGTGTGTATGCTTTTTACGATCTCATTGTAAAATTCAAGATCAAGCTGTGGGAGATAGCCGCCCTGGATGCAGATCTCAACAGCACCGGCCTTTTCTGCCTGACCTACCTGCTCGAGTATCTCTTCAATGGTAAGTATGTATCCGTCTCCTTCCCGGAAAGCACAGAATCCGCAGTTTCCTTTGCACATATTGGTGATGTATATGTTCCGGTTGGTTACATAGGTCACTGTATCGCCAACTGCCTCTTTGCGCAGTTCATCTGCGAATGTGTAAAGTTCGAAGGGGTTAACATTCAGAAGTGCAAGTGCATCTTCTTTTGTTGCGTTTCCTTTGTATGCCCGTTCAATTATATCTTCGGGAATGGTCATTATAATATGCTCCTGTAAAGTGTGTCTCTCTGGACAGGTGTTCTTTCTGCAGCCCTGATGATCCATTCGAGCTCTTCCACAGTGATGACCTCCCCATTAGACGCTCCTGCTGATCTTGATATGCTTTCTTCCATTAGTGTGCCTCCAAGATCATTGCCACCGCATAGCAGGGCAACCTGTGCAAGCTTCTTTCCAAGTTTTACCCAGCTTACCTGAATATTCTCGATGTGAGTGTTGAGTAAAATACGTGCCAGGGAATAGACTTTCAGGTCTTCCACTCCGGTTGTCATGAACTGGCCTTTTTTAAGCATCTCTTCCCCGATACTGTTATTATAAGGCATGAATGGAAGTGGCACGAATTCTGTGAAACCACCGGTATTTTTCTGGATCTCGCGGATGGTGAGTATATGATCAATTCGTTCTTCCCATGTTTCCACATGTCCGTACATCATGGTGGCAGTTGTACGTATCTCTGCCTGGTGTGCGGCGGTCACTATGTCTATCCATTGCTGTCTTGTGATCTTTCCCGGGCATATTATCTCACGTACCCGGTCTGCCAGTATCTCTGCAGCGGTCCCGGGCATGGTGTTCAATCCGTTCTTCTTAAGTTCAGCAAGAGTTTCTTCAATGGTCAGTCCATTGGATGTGGCAGCATGGTAAACTTCCATTGGTGAGAAACAGTGAGTATGAATATGGTTGTGGTCTTCTTTTACTGCCCTGAGGATATCCAGGTAGAGGTCGAGTTTAACATCCTCCATCAATCCTCCCTGGATGCACAGCTCGGTGGCACCTGATGCAACTGCTTCATCAATTTTTTCCCTGATCTGTTCAGGTGAGAGCAGGTATCCCTTTTTATCCTTGAATGCACAAAATCCACATGTTCCGACACATTTGTCTGTGAAATTGATGTTACGGTTAACAACGTATGTGACGTTATCTCCAACTGCTTCATTTCTCAGCTGGTCTGCCAGTGCATATAGTTCAAAGGGTTTCACTTCCAGTAGTTTAAGAGCATCTTCTTTGGTAGTGGTGCCCATGTATGCTCTTTCTACGATATCTTCGGGGATCATTACTGTTTCCTCTTGAATCCGTTTTTGTCGGTAAGTGTTTGTATAAGGTCGGAAAGGTTGCTGCTGTACCATCCTTTCTTAATATGATGTGGATAGATCGGTAATCTTTCTTTCAGGGGTATTTTTCCTGTCATCTGCTGAAGATCGACCACACTTGGCCATTCAGCTTCAGGATTGATCCAGTCGATGGTGGTGGGGGAAATTCCTCCAAGGTCAGTGGCTCCATTTTGTATCAGTATATGGGGTTCGATAAGGTTTGGTGCGACCTGAACAGAAACATCATCCGGCAGTATCTCCCTTGCTAGGGATACTGTCTGTATCATCTCTTCCTTTGTAGGTGGGATATGATCCACCATTGGAGTGCCCGGTTTTGGCATGAAGTTCTGGATGATGACTTCCTGAATATGTCCGAACTCCTTATGGATCGATGCGATGGTTTCCAGGGAATGCTTCCTGTCCTCGATACTTTCTCCGATGCCTACAAGTATGCCTGTTGTGAATGGTATCTGCAGTTCTCCGGCAGTGCGTATCATATTGATCCGCTTGGAAGGGGCCTTTCCCGGAGATTCGCTGTGGGCTTTCAGTTCTGCAGTGGTTTCCAGCATAAGGCCCATGCTGACGTTAAGTGGTTTTAGCATCTCTAGTTCATGCCGGTCAAGAATGCCTGCATTGGTATGCGGCAACATTCCTATCTCTATGGCAAGTTCACAAAGCTCAGTGACATACTCGATGGTGCTGGAATACCCCATCTCTTTGAGTTCTTTTCTGTATTCGGGAACCTCTTCTGCATATTCTCCAAAAACAAAAAGTGCTTCAGTACATCCTGCTTCTTTTCCGTTTTTCAGGATCGGTATTATCTCCTCTACACTCATGAGGCGGGCTTCCGGATGGTCCGGGTCGCGCCTGAAGGTGCAGTATCCGCAACGGTTCCTGCAAATATTCGTAACAGGAATGAATACATTGCGTGAGAATGTCACAAATTCGGGCATAATTGGTCAATGAATGAAGGAATTAGTACATAAGTTTAATCGAAGGTACATTTGTGAAGCAGATCAGGTCTGTGAGGGTAAAGCTTGGTCATAACTGTCAACCTTGTTTAATAAATTAACAACGGCTTTTCATAGGTCAGGGTAAAAATAAAAGTGCAGGGGATTAGTGGTTCCCTGCTGAATATATATGATCAAATAGTGATGACGGACAATACTCCGTCATCAAAATAAGTTTTGTCAGGTTTTAATTGCCCAGAATGAGGTTCATGGTGTTCTTAACGCCAAGGGCTACGCCTTCAACTTCAATTCCACCTTTGCCTTTTGCGCCATCACCCACTACGTACAGCCCTTCTATGGGTGTTGTATTGCCAATGTCTGAACCTGATGATGACCTGTTAACTGGCCAGCCGTTGTAATAAGATTGTGTAAGGAGCACTTCGAAGTCTTTGCCTGCAAAGATCTCTTCAAGGTCTTTGATACCCAGATCGATCTCCTCTTCGAGGTAGGGGATCCTGTCCCACTGGGTCGTCTGGTGGGCCATGACAAGGTGTTTTCCTTTTGGTGCAAGTCCGGGGTCGATGTTGGTAACCTCGTTGATACCGTTCACACGTCTGGCTGAGGGTGTGAACAGAACGCCTCCATGCCCGATCAAAGGTTCGTTTGCGGCAAGGCAGATCTTAACTCCTGCAGATGGTTTGACAATTTTTATCTTGTCCAGGTACTTTTTGTATTCTTCATCGGATTGTACCTCTTTGCAAAGGTCGTTTGTGTAATGATGTCCGATATTGCTTATGACAAGGTCTGCAGGATATTCTTTTTCATCTATAAGGATACCTGAAGCTTTTCCATCTTCGATGATGATCTCTGCGACCTCTTTATCAGTATGTATGGTTCCACCATTGTTCCTGACAACATCTGCCAGTGCATCAGTAACAGCTTTACAACCTCCGATGGGTACCCCGGGGCCTCCGTGGCGGTACAGGTTCTCGAATATCTCAAATGCTTCTTCCACAGGAACATCGGCTGCTTTCAGGCTAAGTGCCCAGCCGCAGAATGAGTCTGCCATTTGATGTGCAAGAGGTTCATCGAGGTGCTTTGAAAGCCATTCTGCAAAGGAGCAGTCCTTTGGAGGATTTTTCCTGGTGGCCATCATGAAATATGCAAGTTTTATCCTGTTCCAGAGTGAGAACACCTTTCCGAACTTTCCAAAGGGCACGTCTTCATAAATGTTGTTGTCAATGTCTTCGAAGATGCGCATGAAGGCCATTCCTTCCTCGCGCTTGATGGTAACATCTGCCCCCACTTCCTCGAGGAGTTGTGCCAATGGTCCGGTTGGGCCATGTGGTAACATGTGGAGTGCGCCTGTGCTCAACTGGTATCCTTTGATATCAATATTAGTGAACCTGCCTCCTGTCATGGGTAAGCGCTCGAATACCTCTACCTCATGCCCTGCTCCTGATAATTTTGCCGCGCTTAGCAAACCGCCAAGTCCGGCGCCTATTACTATGACCTTCATTCAGCTACCTCTATAGCTTTCATGGGGCAGTATGCTGCACATATCCCACATTCTACGCATTTGTCTGTGATATATGCCTTACTTTTAACAATGATCGCATCTTTCTTACAAAATGCAGTGCACTGGCCACATCCAACACAGTTTTCATTGACTTTCATTAATTTCCCTCGAGTTTTGTTCTTTTAATTCCTTCAATGCTCAAAAGGATTTTGTTCAATTCATATGTCAATAATCGATTGAAGCTTCATATTTTGTCCTGCTCTTTTGTAGTATTCTTTAAGTAATTATTAATATTGAAATGCCATATTATCTTATAGTTATTATCTTGGGTACTTGATTTGATTCTCTTCTTTTCTTAACTTCTGCTAGTGTCAACTCTAAATTGTTCATTAACAATAATGACAATCTATTTATACTAAACATGCTAACATCTAGTATGGTGATTTTATGTCCACGGAAACGATACAAGTAGTAGCTCGTAAAGACGGTGAATTGATTTCAAAGAAGTTCAAGGCCGCACCCTATGAATTCACTATCGCCACCCGTGCGAAGTGGGGGATGATGATCTCCGAGGAGGATGTAGAACTCCGTGCCGGCGAATACAAGAAGATCGCTATTCAGGAGGTCACATTGGATGCGGATACTCTCGCAATTCCGTGTGCTTTTACTTACCACGCGGTAGCTTCTGTCCTGAAGGTAGCTTCCAAGGAAGGTAACTGCCTCGTTGAGAAGCCACGAACGATCAAATATGTCTATGTTTTCGGACAGGAAACCGGAAAGGTTCGTGCAGGGGACCTGCTTGGTGTGCTTAACATCTTCCCGATCATGTTCACAAGGGAAGCGATGAAGCCTGTACTGGTCAAATAAGAATAACTGCAGGGGGTGTCCTATATGGAAAAATGTGTGATCTGCGGAGATGATCAGGACTATAAGCTATATGAGGGCTATAATATCTGTACTGCATGTGCAGATATTATGGAAGATGTGATGGGCGAGTATTTCATGAAGACCGTGCAGGATGCTTCAAAGCCAAAAGCACATGAAGGCTATCTGCACTATCTGGACAATACTACTCGTTATGTGAGCGATTATAAGAAGATAACTACAAAATCGCATAAATATACAAAAGATGTGACTGAGCGTGCTGAAGATGCTATTCAGGAAAGCAAGAACCCTTCTAAACAGCGTTATTTTGAGCGCATGCATGAAGTTCTTGACTGGCTTGAGATGACTCCTCAGTTCTATCATTACTACTTTAAGGAGCATTATATGTGCCCCAGTTGCGGCTCATCCATCTTTGACAAGTATGAATCGGAAGAAGTTGGGGAATGGCTTGTTATTTCCTGTTCAAATTGTGGTGCCATGATCAAGAAATACTTCTCACCTAAACTGGTCTGAGGGTTGGGAAAGCAGGGCATCACCTGCTTCTCAGCATTCTTATTTTAATTACTATTTTTTGATCAGCTTTTTCATCATTTCTAGTATTCATTGTAAATTTCATTTATTATGACTTAAACTAGAAATATATATTACCTATTTTATTCTTTAATTATGTATACTGTCTATTCTATATATCGTCATGTTTTATCATGAATGACTAGTATTTGGAAATAGTTATATAGAGAATACTATATCTACGATTGTAATATCTACGATTAGTAATCATCAGGTGATTCATCATGTCAGTAATAATCGATAGTAGCAATATTATCAATAGTTACATTCCGGTTGCTGTGTTTCTTGTTGTTTCGCTTCTGATGCCACCTGCAACAATGGCTATGGTCAAGTTGTTGAGCCCCAGAAGCAAATCACCTAATAAATATGCGACCTATGAATGTGGTTCCGATCCGTTAGGAGATGCGCGAATACAGTTCAATGTTGAGTATTATCTTTATGCGATCGCATTCGTTCTGTTCGATATCGAAGTTCTTTTCCTTTACCCATGGGCTATGGTATACATAGGCAATGGTGTCGATATGGTAACAGCGATCGTCGAGATGTTGATCTTCATTTTCGTTTTGTTGTTTGGATATGCCTACTTATGGAAGAAGGGTGCTCTTAAATGGATGAATTAAACGATAATGTACCAGTTGAGGATCAGGAAGAGTACGTGGAAGAGATTCCAGGTGTCATTACCACCACTTCCATGGCTATCACTGATTTCTTGAAAAAGACAAAAGCACAGGATGCAATAAACTGGGGTAGGAAGAATTCCCTATGGTTCATGACTCAGCCAATGGGTTGCTGTGGTGTGGAAATGATCGCTACAGGTTGTGCTCACTATGATACTGACAGGTTCGGTATCATTCCACGTAATTCCCCAAGGCATGCAGATGTCATGATCATCAGTGGATATGTGACAAGGAAGTACCTTCCTGCACTTCAGAAACTCTGGGAACAGATGGCTGCACCAAAGTGGGTAATATGCATGGGTGACTGCTCTATTAGTGGTGGTCCTTTCTATGAATCCTACAGCACAGTGCAGAACATTGACAAATTGTTCCCTATAGACGTTTTTATTCCAGGATGTCCACCAAGGCCGGAAGCCCTGCTTCAGGGATTCCTTGAGCTTCAGAAGAAGATCATGGCCAAAAAGGACCATGGAACGGATTATTGAGGTTATATCATGGATGCAAAAAGCATTATTGATTCATTGGTCAACAAGTTCCAGGATTCCCTTACGGACGCAAAGGTAGATTCTGACATAAGGATCTCTGCTTATCTGGAACCTGAAAAGATCAAAGACGTTTGCCAGTACCTGAAAGATGAACTTGCATTTGACCATCTTTCAAGCGAAACTGCAATAGACTATCCTAAAAAGGACGAGATCGTGGTTGTCTATCACATAGCTTCATACGACCATCCTGTATTGCTTACCATTAAGGTGAAGCTTCCAAGGGATGCTCCTGAGATCGAGTCCATTGTTCCTGTCTATTGGAATGCTAACTGGTACGAAAGAGAAATTTACGAACTGTTCGGTGTTAAGTTCAACAACCACCCGGACCTCAGACAGCTTGTTCTTCCAGAGGAGCTGTTAGGGGATTGGCCTTTGAGAAAAGATTATGAAGGCTTCCCGAACACGACTGCCAGAAATTTGGTGTGAGGCTTAAATATGGATGAAAATGTAGGCCCATCAGAAATGATAGTCCACCTCGGACCACAGCACCCAATGCAGCCCGGACCTTTCAGGTTGAACCTGAGGCTTAGGGGAGAAACTGTCGTTGATGCTGAGATCGAGTTAGGCTTCATTCACAAGGGTATTGAAAAGATTTTAGAGAGCAAGACGTATCTCCAGGGTATTCCTATCGTTGATAGGATCTGCTACCTGACAGCAATGACCAACGAAGAAGCATACGTTGGTGCTGTAGAGAAACTTGCAGATATCGAAGTTCCGGAAAGGTCCCAATATATAAGGGTCATCCTCGAGGAGCTCTCAAGACTTCAGAGCCACCTGCTTGGTATGGGTGAGTTCGGTGAGTTCATTGGCTTTGTATCAATGTTCATGTACACCATCAAGGAAAGGGAAGATATTCTGACTTTGATGGACATGGTAACAGGAGCACGTGTTACACACACATTCCTCAAGTACGGCGGTGTACGTGGCGATCTTCCTGAAGGATTCAGGGAAAAATCTGCTACCATCTTTGCTGGTCTTAAGGAACAGATCGCTGAATACCGAAGACTGTTCAATGGCGATGAGATCTACAAGCAGCGTTGTTTCGGTGTCGGTACCCTTGAGGCAAAGACCGCAAGGGATCTGGGTGTATCCGGACCAGCACTTCGTGCAACAGGTGTTGCTTTTGATATAAGGAAAGATGAACCATATCTTGTTTACAAGGACCTTGATTTCAAGGTGTGCACAGCTACAGATGGTGACATTGCAGCCCGTATCGAAGTAAGGCTCGATGAGATGTTAGAGGCTATGTACATTATAGAACAGTGCCTGGACCAGATGCCAAGCGGACCTCTCTTCTATGAGGATTCCCTTTATGGTGTTAGGACTCCTACAATGAGGGTTCCTGAAGGCGATGTTTTCCACAGGGTAGAAGATCCACGTGGAGAGATGGGCTTCTATGTCGTTTCAGATGGCTCAGATAAACCTCATCGTGTAAAGATAAGGGGACCGGTCTATCCGACCATGCAGGCATTGCCTCCACTCATAAAAGGAACCACTGTTGCTGATGTGGCAGCTATTGCAGGTAGTATGGACGGTTGTACCAGTGAGGCGGACAGGTGATTACAATGTCAGCAGAAAGTATTGATATTATATTCAACCCCTGGCTCCGTACTTTACTTGGCCTCTGTTTGATCGGCGCGGTTTTCGGCGGTGCAATGTTAGTTGTATGGTTCGAGCGTAAACTATCAGGTGATATCCAGTTCAGGCTTGGTCCTAAATATGTAGGTCCTTTTGGTATTTTCCAGCTTGTTGCTGATGCTATCAAACTGATGACCAAAGAAGATCTGATCCCTTCAAAAGCTGATAAGTTGCTTTTCGTTTCTGCACCTATCGCTCTTATGGGATCCGTATTCATGATGCTTGTCGCAATACCATTCGGTGCTGTTGTCATTAATGGCGTAGAGTACCCGATCGTGGCAACTGAGATGGATATCAGTCTTCTTTACATTGAAGCGGTATCTTCTATCTCTATTATCGGTGCGTTCATGTATGCATACAGTTCAAACAACAAGTACTCACTTCTGGGTGCTTTCAGGAACTTTGCAAGGATGATCGGATACGAGGTTCCACTCGGTATCACTATGGTAAGTATAGCTATCATGGTAGGTTCACTGAACATTGTTGAGATAGCACAGGCACAGAGCCCGATCTGGTTCATATTCCTTCAACCTCTTGGTTTCCTTGTCTTCTTCGTTGCTTTGATGGCCGATATGGGGCGTCTTCCATTCGACCAGAACGAGTCTGAAGAAGAACTGGTAGCAGGTTGGATCACTGAATACAGTGGTATGAGATTCGGTCTTGGTTTCTTTGCAGAATATATTCACCTGATCCTTGGTTCAATGCTTGTTGTACTATTGTTCCTCGGCGGATGGAATTTACCTGCATTCCTGACCAACATCACTATCCTGGGAATTTTCCTTCCAACAATATACTTCTTGTTGAAGGTTGCTCTTGTCATTTTGACGATCATCATGCTAAGATGGGCAGTTCCAAGGTTCAGGATCGATCAGGTTGTTGACCTTAGCTGGAAAAGACTTCTCCCATTATCATTATTGAACCTTGGATGGGCAATAATGTTGGGTATTTACCTGGGAGCGTGATACCATGGTATTGAAAAATATTGCTAGAGCTGTTAAGAACATCTACAAGCCCCCTATTACCAGAAGGTATCCTGAGGTCCCCTCTGAGTTGCCTGACAGGTTCAGAGGGCTTCAAAAACTTGATAAAAGTAAATGTATAGGCTGTGGAATTTGTGCTAATACCTGCCCTAACAGTGCGATAAAGATCGTAAGGGCGAGGGTTAGTCCGGACAGTGATAAGACAAGGTGGTTCCCTGCCATCGATATTGGTCACTGCCTGTTCTGCGGTCTTTGTATTGATCAATGTCCACATGGTGCTCTTTCAAGCACAAAGGTCTACACCACAGGTGTGATCAGGTGGACTCATGAGGAATTACTGTATACCCCGGACATGCTGGCACGTGAGGTTCCGGTAGGGGAGAATGGTGAGTGAAATGACAGGTATAATCGAAGGTGCCATCTTTGCTATTGTCGCTCTTGTATTGATCTCTTTAGCGATACTGACAATAGTTTCAAGGGACATAGTACGTGCAGCACTTGCTCTCGTTCTCTCAATGTTCACAGTGGCTATCGTATACATTATGCTCAATGCACAGTTCCTGGGTGTTGTCCAGATCCTTGTGTATGTAGGAGCAATTGGAGTTCTGATACTCTTCGCAGTTATGTTGACTAAGAAGAATATGGGAAGTGAGAACAATGACTAACGAACGTCCAACTATTATGGATTCAATTGTCCATCAATTCAACCCAAAGAGGCAGATCTTGAGGTTGTTGGATATGGAGGTTCCTTCAGTCGAGACCATCCTTAAGTCATTTACAAGGATGATCATTGCAGGCTTGTTCCTTGCAGTGGTACTTGTTTCACTTTATGGTACAGGATGGACAACTGTTGAACAGCTTCCCCAGAATATCGCTGATCCAAGTAACATCAAAGGATTGGGTGTCCTTATCTTTACAGACTTTGTGATACCATTCGAGATCCTTTCTGTAGTGTTACTTTCCTCACTGATAGGTGCCATCTATCTGGCAAAAGGAGATGATAACTGATGATTCCGTTAAACTGGTATCTTGGTCTTTCAGCTATCGTGTTCTCCATAGGTCTCTATGGATTTATGTCACATAAGAGCGGTATCAGGATGCTTATGTGTGTGGAACTTATGTTAAATTCCGCAAACATAAACCTGGTCGCCTTCTCAAGTTACAACGATGACATGACAGGGCAGGTATTTGCACTGTTCTCTATTGCACTGGCTGCAGCAGAAGCAGCTGTCGGATTTGCAATACTCATGTCAATTTACAGGATGCGAGATATGATCAATGTTGATAAACTTAACATACTGAGGTGGTAAAAATGGCAATGGAAAACCTTGCATTTTTAATACCACTACTTCCCGCACTTGCCTTTGTGCTTACATTCTTCCTTGGGAAGAAATTGCCATCTGGCGGTGCAATTATTCCGATCGTGGCAATCGCCATTTCATGTGTGATATCACTGGCTATCACTGTGGGTCTGTTGCAGAACCCTGAGAATGTTGTTACTCAGTCAGTTCACTGGTTCGCAATACTCAATCTCGGAATACTGATCGACCCGCTTGCAGCGGTAATGCTTTCAATGGTCACTTTTGTGAGCCTGCTTATCCACATCTATGCTGTGGGTTACATGTCACACGACCCTGCTAAGCCAAGGTACTTTGCAGAGACCGCTCTCTTCACAGCAGCTATGCTTGGTCTGATCCTTTCAGACAACATCCTTCAGCTGTTCATTTGCTGGGAGCTTGTGGGTCTTAGCTCATACCTGCTTATCGGATTCTGGTTCCATAAACCTGGAGCAGCATCTGCTGCAAAGAAAGCATTCCTGACAACCAGGATTGGAGATGTTATGTTCCTTGCAGGTATTGTCCTGCTATTCTCAGACATATTTACAGTATACAATGGAATACTTCCGGAAGGCGTATACGTCCTTCAGTTCAGTGAAATGTTCCATTTGATCCCGGATCTTGTTGCTATTAATTCAACGATACTGGGTATGGAAGTAAGTCACCTGACACTTGTTACACTGTTGTTCTTCGGTGGTGCAGTTGGTAAGTCAGGTCAGTTCCCGCTTCATGTGTGGCTGCCTGATGCAATGGAAGGTCCAACGACCGTTTCAGCTCTTATCCACGCAGCAACAATGGTTACAGCTGGTGTCTATCTTGTAGCACGTACCTTCCCAATGTTCCTTGCAGCACCTCATTCATTGATCATCGTTGCTATCGTTGGTGCTTTCACTGCACTGTTCGCAGCAACAATGGGTATCGTAATGAACGATCTTAAGAGAGTGCTTGCTTATTCAACTGTCAGTCAGCTTGGATATATGGTTCTTGGTCTTGGTCTTGGTGCAGTAGTTGGTGCAGAAGCTGTTGGAATTTCAATGTTCCACCTCATCAACCATGCATTCTTCAAGGCATTGCTCTTCCTCTGTGCAGGAAGCGTTATCCACGCTGTTGGTACACATGATATGAGACAGCTTGGTGGCGTAGGCAAGGTCATGCCGATCACATTCGCTACAATGACCGCTGCAGCACTTGCGCTTGCAGGTTTCGGTATTCCAGGTACAAGCCTCGGATTCAGTGGTTTCCTCAGTAAGGATCCAATAATCGAGTCTGCATATCTGTATGCAACAGAAACCGGTAGCTGGATGCCCTACCTCTTTGCTATTACAGCAGCATTCCTTACATCCCTGTATATCTTCAGGTTAATTTTCATGACCTTTACAGGAAAACCAAGGACAGATTATGGCGGGCATGAGTCCCCTTCATCAATGACAGTGCCTCTGGCTATTCTTGCAGTGTTTGCAGTCGTTTTCGGTGCACTGACCAGAACTTCGTTCTATCATTTCATTGAAGAGAACTTTGCTCACATGGATATCGAAGCACTTGCAGAGCTTGGCGGATACCATCTCGCACACCACGGACACGAACCACTTCTTGTTCTCTGGATGCCTCTGATCGTTGCAGTCGCAGGTCTTGTAATTGCTTACCTGATCTATAACAGGAGAGTAGTTGACATGAGCAGTATCGTTTCAAGGAACAACCCTGTTTACAAGTTGCTCTACAACAGGTACTATCAACACCAGATCTTTGTTGAGATCTTCTCTATAAAGATAATCTATGAGGGCTTAGCACTCGCAGGTTTCTACTCAGACAAGATGCTGGATTGGCTTGTCAATGGTACCAGTACTTTGCTTATCGAGGCAGGTGACTCCCTGAGGAAATTCCAGACAGGTGTCATACAGCACTATGCAGCAGCAGTTGTTGCAGGTGTAGGACTACTGGTCGTTCTGATCAAGTTGGTCATGGAGGTCTTCTAATGTTACCAATATTATCTTTGATCGTGCTGATACCAATTTTATTTTCAGCAGTAACATTCTTAACAAAAACAAAGGAACAGGCAAGGATATCCGCTTTAGTGGGTACTCTCATCACGCTGGTCCTGACCCTCTACATGTATTTCTCATTCGACAGTACGACCGCAGCTATGCAGTTCGAGGAAATGGCAAACTGGATCCCATCCCTGGGAATCAGCTATCACCTTGGTGTTGATGGCGTTTCAATGCCTCTCATACTGCTCAATGCTATCGTCATCCCGCTGTTGATCGTATATACATGGGATGATGTCAGATCAGCTCCTAACAGATTCTATGGTCTGATACTTGCAATGCAGGGAGCAGTCATTGGTGTTTTCGTATCACTTGACTTCTTCATATTCTACATCTTCTGGGAACTTACCCTTGTACCATTGTTCTTCATGGTCAATATCTGGGGTGGCTCCAACAAGAAGCATGCAGCTATCAAGTTCTTCATCTACACTCACGTTGCATCTCTTGTGATGCTTCTGGGTATCTTTGGACTGTACTTCAACGCATGGTCACTTACCGGTTCCCCGAACATGGACATGGCTCACCTGATCAGCCAGTTCCAGTTCTTTGAATCCGGAATTCTCAGGGATGCAATATTCCTTGCATTGCTCTTTGGATTCATTGTAAAGCTTCCTGTAGTTCCATTCCACTCCTGGTTACCGGATGCATATTCCGAGGCACCAACAGCAGGCAGTGTACTATTCATCCTGCTTAAGATCGGTGGATATGGTCTGTTCAGGGTAATGCTTCCAATGTTGCCATTCACAGCAACCCCAAGCCTTATGATAACTATCATGGGAGCTCTTGGTGCAGTGAGCATCCTTTACGGTGCATTCCTTGCACTTGCACAGAAGGACCTGAAGAGAATGATCGCATACTCCAGTATCAGTCACATGGGATACGTTACCCTTGGTTGCGCTGGTCTTGTGAGTCTTTCAGTATCCGGTGCAATGTTCCAGCAGTTCTCACACGGGTTGATCATGAGCATTCTGTTCATGTCATGCGGAGTGATCCAGACTTCAACAGGTACAAGGATCATCAATGACCTTGGTGGTCTGGCACAGAAGATGCCAAAGCTCACAGTGATAATGGTACTCGGTTTCATGGCATCACTTGGTTTGCCAGGACTGACCGGTTTCATTGCAGAGTTCCTTGTGCTGACATTCAGTTTCATTAATGTGCCAATCTATGTGATCATTGCACTGCTGGCTATCGTGATTACAGCTGCATATCACCTGTGGGCATTGCAAAGGGCAATGTTCGGTACTTTCAATGAGAAGCTTGGTGAGATCGTGGACATCTCGTCCTACCAGACACTGTCCATGGGAATAATCGCCCTGCTTGTACTGTACTTTGGACTGAACCCAAGTCCGGTGCTGGATATGATGATAACGAATTCAGAAAAGATCGTCAGCCTTATGGCTGTAATGGGGGTGTGAGAAATGGTAGATCTAATGTTACTCGCACCTGAAATAACGCTCCTGGTAACAGGACTTACTGTATTGCTGTTAGGATTATTCCTTTCAGCTCAATCTAAGAAAATACTCGGATACATAGCAACACTTGGTTGTCTTGTTGCCTTTGCTCTGACACTCAACAGCTTTGGCACCACTGCAGTCATGTTCTCGAACTCACTGAGCATTGATGCACTATCACAGTTCTTCAAGCTCGTGTTCCTTACAGTTGCGACACTTGTGTCCATAGCATCCATCAAATACACTGATGGCAACGATCATGCTGATGAGTACTATGTACTCGTGCTCTTCGCAACCATCGGTATGATGATGGTAGCATCAGCAAATGATCTCATGGTGCTCTTCGTTGCATTCGAGCTTGCAAGTCTTGCAACATATGGTCTTGCAGGTTTCGAGAAGAAGAACCCTGCATCCACAGAAGCTGCAATGAAGTACTTCATGATCGGATCCCTTTCAGCTGCTCTACTGCTGCTCGGTATCGGATATGTTTACGGTGCAACAGGGACAACTAACATTCCTGAAGTTGCCCAGAACATCGGTCTGCTGGCAAGTAGTCCAATGGGAATTCTTTCCCTCGTACTGCTCATTGCAGGATTTGGTTTCAAGATCGCTCTTGTTCCATTCCACATGTGGGCACCTGACACATATCAGGGTGCACCTTCCGTGGTATCTGCACTTCTGGCAGCCGGCTCCAAGAAGATGGGTTTTGTTGCAGCTTTCAAGGTCTTTATCACAGGTCTTATCGCCCTTCAGGCAGACTGGCAGATGGCATTTGCTATCCTCGCAGTTATCACAATGACATACGGTAACATCGTGGCTCTGTCCCAGACCAGTGTAAAGCGCATGCTTGCATACTCATCCCTTGCTCAGGCAGGATACATTTCAATTGCATTTGTGGTCATGACCCCAATGGCATTGACTGGTGGTATACTCTATGCACTCTCACACGGCTTTATGAAGGCAGGAGCTTTCATTGCAACAGCTGCTGTGGTCTACATGGCAACATCAGAGAACAAGGATATACTGAAAGCTGATCATCTTGACAGCTTCAAAGGTCTTGGTAAGAGAATGCCTATAACCGCACTCTGTCTGACCATCTTTGTAATGGCATTGGCCGGTATCCCGCCAACAGCAGGTTTCATGAGCAAATTTGTCCTGTTCTCATCAACAATTGAATCAGGACTTGTCTGGCTTGCAGTGATCGCTATCCTTAACAGCGCACTTTCACTGTATTACTACGCAAGAGTTGTCAGGTACATGTATGCTATGCCAGCAGAGGGTGAGAGGGTATCAGAACCAGCGCCATATGTCGTTGCACTTCTCCTTGCTGTTGTAGGTGTACTGGCAATTGGCTTCTGGCCGGAACCATTTGTGAACATGGCAATGGAAGCTGCAAAAGTTTTGATCCCAGGAGGAATTTAAAATGGCAGATTGTGATCTTTGCGGAGTAGCAATTCCCACAGTATGCCCGGTAAAGGTGTTCTCGCCAAAGTTCGAGAACTCCTATCCTGAAGGCGTATGGAAAGGTCTCTGTGGCGGTTGTCTTGAGAAAGCTAAACAGGCTTATGACGAGGCTACCGAAAGCAAAGCTGCAGGTACATTTGGTAAATGTGATCTTTGCGGAACAAAAGCGCAGTTGCAGGATGTTGAGGTAGACATCCCCTCCTTCTCAAAAGGTTATGAGATCGAGAGGAAAAAGATCTGCATGAAATGCCTTGAGCAGAGCAGTGAAGCCTATGAAAATAAGGATGAACTGTTAGGTGAACATCACTAAAGGTCAGTCCGACTGACCTTTTTTTCTTATTTTTTGATATTATCTTGATTATTTTTGTGTTCGTTCTTTCTTTTGATCGACCTTTCTGGTTCAACTTTCTACCCTATAGCTCAGATCCTTGCTATGGATAACAATACGATCAAAAGTATGAATCTTACAAGCATGCTCATTCCAGTCGAAAATGCTACGATCCTCAATCCGATCTTTGGTCCAAAAATAGAGACGTAACGTGGAATTATTGCCCTGACACTGAAGATTGGTAGCATGAACATGCTTCCAAGCATCAGTACTATCATTGCCTGCAGGTGTGATATTCCTCCATCACTGATCATAGGTCCAAGCAGTGATACTCCAAGGATAGGACTTGCGACATATGTTGTAAGGGGGATTATACTCTCTGGTGGTATGCCGAAAATGTCTGCAAGTGGGAGGACGTTGAACATCTCAAAGACTCCTCTGTCCCTTAAAGCAAAGACCAAAGTTGTCATTGTCAGGTAAATAATAGCTATCTTTGTGAATAGACGCTTCTGCCTTCTGAATGCTTTTCCAATAGCATCTTTTACATGCGGACGTTCTGCTTTTTCAGGCTTAGGTACTGAACACGTGTGTTCTTTGAACCAGATCCTGCTCAGGATGATGACAACAGATACCTTCACAAAGGCACTGAGTATGAATACCATCACATAGAATCCACCTACAACAGGTCCCAGTGCAGGCAGTATGATAGGGATCTGGTAGGTCAATATCTCTCTTATGTATGCAGGCGTGCTGTTCAGGATCGCACAAAGCATTGTTTCACGATCATCCAGACATCCTTCGTCCTTAATTTTCACAACCATGCTGTTCGCTGCGACGGTTGATCCAAGTGATACAAGGAACGCAGATGCACAGGATTGTGGGAGGTGAGTATGCTTGAAAAGAGGTTCTGTGAACCTTGAGAACTTTTGCATAAGCCCCATCTCAATAAGGAAGCCTGTTCCAAAAAGTCCTATAAATATGGTGATTATTATGGGGAATGCAAAATCAAGCACCCTTAAAAGCAGGTCGAACATAATCTTATAATGAGAATAACTGATAGATTAATCTATTTGATTGAAGTTATTATATTTTTATGAAAACCAAAACCTTGATATGAATTGTAATGCTTTTTTGTCTGGTGATCGTAAATGAAGAAAGATCTCATGGATATTCTGGCATGTCCTATCTGTAAAGGTGATCTTGTCCTGAATATTTCAAAAGAAGATGAAAAGGAAATTATCTCTGGAACACTCTATTGCTCAAAATGTAACGAGTATTTCCCTATTGAGGATGGCATTCCTAACATGCTCCCTCCTGAGCTGAGGGAATGATATAAAAAGGAATGATCTATAAACGAGGCTGAGCAAACTTGCAACAGGTACACATAAACCGTCTTGGTGTAAATTCCATTGAGTTTGAGTCCAATATAGTGGATATACCCTTATCTCCCGGTGGAGAACACAGTTTTGAGATCGTGATCATAAATTACGGTTCACCGACCCATGTACATTTATCTGCCAGCGATGAACTTCAGGATAACCTTACATTCCTGGAGGATAATCCCTATGTTTCACATGAGGAATATATACCTGTCATTGCACGCATTCCTTTTGATGGGCGCCTTTTGAACAAAGGTATGATCTTTGTAACGGTGGGGTATGGTTCAAAAACAGAAAGTTTCACTATAAATATCGGAATGTCGGATACTAACAATGTTCCTGCTCTGATCGATATAGATGAAAGGTTGTCGTCCCCTGCTCCGGTTATGGCCACAAATAAAAAGACCAAATCCGGAAGTCATTTATCAGATATATTTTCGGGCATCTCCGAGTCTTTTATTCAAATGTTTGACGCACGGAATCTTGTACTGTTCTCAGCATTAATTATTATTTTAGCTCTGATCTACATAGCTGTACGCCTGGTATCAGGCAATAATATGGAAATTGGATTTGAGGTCGGCTTTTATACAGCATTAGCTTTTACCATAGTATTCACATCTTTAATCGCTTACCTGTTAACGCGGCTTCCAATATTTAAAAATAAATGAGGTAGTTGAATTCACATGAAATATATCATCGTCACCGGTGGAGTTATGAGTGGTCTGGGGAAAGGGATCACCACAGCATCTGTCGGCAGAAATCTAAAAAATAAAGGTTACAATGTTACCGCCATAAAGATCGACCCTTACATCAATATTGATGCAGGTACCATGAGTCCTTATCAGCATGGTGAGGTCTATGTCCTGAAGGACGGTGGAGAAGTTGATCTTGATCTTGGAAATTATGAACGTTTCCTTGATACTGAACTTACAAGGGATCACAATCTGACCACCGGTAAGATCTATGAGGCAGTCATAAACAAAGAGCGCAGAGGAGAGTATCTTGGCAAGACCGTACAGATCATTCCTCATATAACCAATGAGATCAAGGACCGCATACGCAGGATAGCAGCAAAGAGCGGTGCTGATGTCTGTCTCATTGAGGTAGGAGGTACTGTTGGTGATATTGAGAGCATGCCATTCCTTGAAGCATTGAGGCAGATGTATCGGGAAGAATCTCCTGAGAACATTGCGTTCCTTCATGTGACCCTGGTTCCTATGGATTCACAGGGCGACCAGAAAACAAAACCCACACAGCATTCTGTTAAAGAGCTAAGGGAATTGGGTCTCACTCCGCATGTGATAGTTGCAAGGTGCAAAAGTGCTCTTATGGAAAGCACCCGTTCCAAGATCGCTCTTTTCTGTGATGTTCCGGTCGAAGCTGTCATCAGTGCCCATGATTCCGCGGACATCTATGAAGTTCCACTCCAGCTGGAAAAAGAGGGTCTCAGTGAATTCCTTCTAAAGAAACTTGATCTGAAGTTCACTCTGGAAGATAGAAAGTGGGAAGAGATGGTTCAGAGGATGAACAACCCAACAGGTAATGTTAAGGTTGCAATTGTCGGAAAATATACCCATCTTGAAGATTCCTACATCAGCATTGTGGAATCTCTTAAACACGGTGCTATTGGGTCTGGTTGCAAGTTCGATATAACCTGGTTTGACGCAGAAGCCTTTGATGATGATCCAAAAGGTGTTGAGGATCTGGCTGGTTTTGATGGAATACTTGTTCCAGGCGGATTCGGGGAACGTGGTACTGAGGGCAAGATCCTCTCTATCAAATTTGCAAGGGAGAACAACATACCTTACCTTGGACTCTGTCTTGGTATGCAGCTTGCAGTGATCGAGTTTGCAAGGAATGTAGTTGGACTGGAAGGTGCAAACAGCAGCGAATTCGATGAAGATACACCTTATCCGGTTATAGATCTGCTTCCTGAGCAGGAAAATGTGGTGGATATGGGTGCAACAATGCGTCTTGGTGACTATGAAGCCACTCTCAAGGAAGGTTCACTTGCAGAGAACATCTATGGTGAAAACATAATTATCGAGCGTCACAGGCACAGATATGAGGTAAATCCGAACTATGTTGATCGGATTGAGGAAGCTGGTATGATCTTCTCAGGAAAGAACAAGAACAGGATGGAGATCGCAGAAGTGCCTGCAAATGATTTCTATTTTGCATCCCAGTTCCATCCGGAATTCAGGTCCAGACCTGGAAGACCATCCCCGCCGTTCAAGGCATTTATGGATGCAATGCTTAAAAAGAGCAAGGAAAGAAAGGACTGATCGAAAACTCATTCCTTTCCTTTTTTATTCTTATTTTTAGACTTATACTTATTTTTGATCTGATTTTTCTATCTTTATCCGGTCAGCTCATTCTTGAAGGTTCTACTTTCATGTATTCTCTCAGAACAGTTGTAGCGTAGCTTCCCTTTGGAAGACTAAAATCAAGTTTAACACTGTATTTTCCAGCGTTCAGTTCATCTTCACTGATAATATATTGCGGTTCCACTCCAAGTAAGATCTCGCGTCGAAGGCCTTTTGATCCCATCTTCTCCATGGAAGGCACTTTAAATCCTTCAAGATCCACGTCCATTCTTTCCAGCACATCTCTTTCGATCTCTCCCGGAACCCCGGATGCGATCTTCGTGTCATAACCGATAAGTGGAGCTGTTACAAATGCCCTTTTCCTTTTGACAAGATTGTTCATGCCCTCGATGTTATCCTCGGTAACTCTTTCAATACGGGAATTGTCGGGTAGTCCTGCCTTATTCTTGAAGCAGACAATATCTCCCACCACAGCCTTGTTAAGTGGCAAACCTTTCTTTATGCGCTGGCAAATAATGGTATTGTAGATGTATGACTGGTATGCGTGGACGAACATTTTCCTGATGTTCATTGGTAAGGTTTCAATAGCTCCGGCAAAATCCTCCGGATTAGAGACCAGATGATGCATCATAGCACGCTCATACCTCAATTGTAATGGGTAGCCTTTCAATCCTTCAACATAATTCCGTTCTTTATAGACCATTTCCCGTACTTCTCTTGTTTCTTCCGGCTCATCGGGATAGGCAGCTGCTATATAGTCGATAGCTGCTTTTTCGATATCTCCTCTTACGATGGATTCCCCGACAACATGGGTGATGGGGCGGAATGCACCGAAACGCTGTATCCCAAAGAAGTTAGGGACTCCTCCCTGCTCCTTTATGGATTCCGTGGTCTGTTGCATTCTGCTTTCCAGCTCATCCTTCTCAAGATCGATCTCTCTTACGGTGATCACGAACTCGTTTCCTGTAAGGTCCCCAAGTTCCACACTCCTGTTGGATCTTCCCAGGACCTTTAGTTCAACATCCTTGAGATTTATCTTTTCGATCTTTTCCTCCGGGACATCGTAAATGCTTATCTTTTGCGTTGTAACGGCTCTTTTGTCCTTGGTACCTGCAAAACCGATCCTTTTTTGGCTGATCCCCAGTATTCTTGAGATATCCCTTATCAGATGGTGTGTTTCCCAATTATGTTTGGTAAGCTCAACAATGAGGTATTTTCCTTCATCTCCTTCTTCCCGATTTGTGATCTCAATGACTCCGAAATCCTCTATCTGTCTTCGAAGTGCTCCTCCTATGCCGGAGGTATTGGTGGTGTAAAGTTCAATTCCTATCTGTTCTTCTACAGGTGGGACTTTGTACATGTTTTTCTCCTTCAGTCAGGAATAATATCTATTATATTAACTGTTTCTGTATTCGTAAAGATCCAGGCATCATCTGTTGGCATTCCTCCGGCCGGTAGGTCTCCTGCATAAAGGCCGGATGTTGTGTCCAGTATCAGCCATGATCCATATTCATCGGTTGTATAATACACGGGAACACATTCATAGTATTTTTTCACTGCATCAATGTTATTCCTTGCTTCATCATCTTTTCCTATATATACAGTTGTAAAAGCATGAGTGTCGGTAAAGTACATTCTGGTACTTCCACCAATGGCTTCTATAAGGGAAGAAAGCAGAATGGCCGAATCGTCACAGTCACCGGCACGGACTTTCAGTGTTTCATCAGGCGTAGCCCAATAATCCTTTCCCCTGGGGTCGCTCATGTATTTGATCTCGCTCTTCACGTGGTCGAAAAGTGAACATACCTGGTATATGTTGTACTCTCCCGGATATGCCATTGCACCAGAGGAGGCAAGCGCACGGACTTCTTCACTTCTTGGATCTACCTTGTCATTTGTGATGGTGAATAACGGTTCTTCGTTAGATATGTATTCTATAGTAGTTTCATTCACTGTGGGCATTACTTCAAGACTGATCTCTTCCAAAAATTGTAATCCATAATCATACCATTGGCCAGAGTTCGTTCTGGCAAGGATGCCAAATCCAAGTTTCATGTCTATTGATTCGGCATTTGCTGGAATATCAATGCAGATAAATCCTATCTTTTCTTTTTCGCCGGGCTCTATAGTATGTCCTGTTTCCTGTCCCTTATACTTTTTATCGGCTAATTCGATCCCATAGCTATAAACGAAAATAGGTGTGTCTTCCCTGTTCTCAACAAAGAGCTCTATTGTTGCGGGACTATTCTCATAGAAATTAGTGTAGTAGTATGAAGTAGCGATCCCCAATGCAGGAGAACTGGTCGAGGTGGCATGAGGTTTGTCCTCAACACGGTCATTTTTCTCATAAATTACCTTTGGAATTGTCAGTTCTTCGGCATCGACAACAATTTTGTTCCTGTCGCCTGTAAAATAGTTGTATAGAGCCAGCTCTTGAATGTCCTGGGAATCAGTTGGGATGTTGGATATAGCAAATGCACCTATTGAAACCACTATCAAGAAACATGCTATGGTTATTAACAGGCAGTGACGACATACCATTGCTTTGCCTCATAAAGGTTATAACAATTTCAAGGAACCTGTGATCTTGTCAATAGCTTCTGCTTTTGCCGGTCCGATCCCAAGGACAGTGACCGTTCCAGGTGCTATCTCGGTAAGGCCTGCATCTGTGATCAATGCTGTAGCCAATCCTTCACGTCTTGCTTTTTCCTTAAGCTCAAAGAGGTCCTGAAGTTTCTCTGCCCTTAATACAACTTTCTTTTGTCCTCCCTCTTTCCATTTTTCAAGGTCGGAACGTCCAGCCCATTCCGCAGCTGATACGGCAGCGTGGGCTACCTGTACTGCAAGTTTCCCTTTTGAGAGCTTAAGGTCATCCCTGATCACGATACACTGTTTATATTCTGCCATTTGAAAGTTCCCCGATAAATATGAATTATTATGTTATATCTCTTTGATAATATCCCTTATGATATCATCAGCAGCATTAATTCCCCATGCCTTATATATCCCTGCCACCGAGGGTGTGCCATTGACTTCTAATATAAGGCTCTTGTCTACTTTATTGTTACTTGTATCTCTCTTTTCTACAAGGTCAACTCCTGCAAAGAAAGCCCCGATAGCTCCGGCAGCTTTTATGCAGATCTCTTCCTGCTCCGTGGATAATTTGCATTGTGATACAGATCCACCCTGGCTTAGATTGTTTATCCATGATCCTTTCGGTGCAGTCCTGTATATTGCACCGATGAGTTTTCCATTAACAACAAATGCCCGGATATCCCTGCCCGGATTCTCGATAAATTCCTGTATGTATAACATTCCTCTCTGTTCCAGAAGCTGATCGATCTGTTCCGGAACAAGTTTTTTCTGCTTTGTTCCATTGGTGGGGATGTCCATGCCGTTCTTTATTCTGTGGATTCCCATGCCTTTGTATCCAAAAACAGGCTTTATAACGGCATCCTTCATTTCTTCGAGTACTTCCATTGCACTTTCAGTATCCTGGACAACCTTTGTTCTTGGGATGGGAAGTCCTTTGTTGGACAGCAGGCAGGATGCATAATATTTGTTAGCAGCATTTTGGATTGCAGAAGGTGAATTGACAACAAGTACTCCTTTTTCTTCGAGCTGTCTGAGTATGTCGAAGCGGAAAGACACTCCTTCGAATGCTCCTGCACCAACATCTCTCACAACGATGGCATCGAATTGCAGCGGATCTGTCTTTCCGATATGCCACTCAGTTCGACCTCCGGTTGATACTTCTGCTTTCTGAAGGTCCATGATCTGATGCCCGATCTTGTTCTTTTGGCAAGCTTTTCCAAAGGCAATAGCTGTCGGATCTTCAGGATCTGTTACAATGATCCCTATCTTTTTCATTATAAATAACTAATATTAAAAGTACATCAAGATATCGCAAAATATAGTTGGATGCACTAAACTAATCCAGAAAGTTTATACGGCCAATTATCCATCTATTAATGGGTGATAAATCTTGGATGTTCTATGGCTGGACCAGAACGATGTCAGGTCTTTACTTAATATTCCTGATGCAATGGATGCTGTTGAGAAAGCATTTGAACAGCATGGTAGGAAGAAAGTTCAGATGCCTCCTAAATCCTATTTGTATTTTGAACGTCATAATGGTGATCTGCGTACGATGCCTGCATATCTTGAAGAGCAGGACGTGGCAGGTGTGAAGATCGTGAATGTTCATCCGGATAATCGTCAGAAAGGGCTGCCTACGGTTATGGCACTTTTCGTCCTGAATTCCACTGAAACAGGTGCTCCGCTTGCTGTTATGGATGGTACTTATTTGACAGACATAAGGACGGGTGCAGCAGGTGGCATTGCAGCAAAACATCTTGCACGTCCGGAATCCCGTGTCTTAGGAATTGTGGGATCAGGTAATCAGGCAAGAACACAATTACTTGCTATAGCGAATGTTTTCGATCTTGAAGTAGTCAAAGTTTATGATGTAAATAGAGCCCGTGCTGAGCAGTTCGAACAGGATATGGAGAGTAAAGCAGGCTGTGGTATTACTGTCTGTTCATCAATAGAGGATGTGTGCGATTGTGACATTCTTGTCACTGTAACTCCTGTGAGGGAACCCATAGTGAAACGAGAGTGGATCAAACCTGGTACTCATATAAATGCAATTGGTGCTGATGCTGCAGGTAAGGAAGAACTTGAGGCTTCTATATTAGTACACTCTCGGGTAGTTGTGGATGATATTGCTCAGGCATCGCATTCCGGGGAGGTTAATGTTCCTTTGTCAAATGGGGTCATTAAGGTTGATAATATCTGCTGTGAGCTTGGTGAAGTTATCGCAGGGATAAAAACCGGAAGGATGGGTGATTCAGATATAACGATATTTGATTCTACAGGTCTTGCGATACAAGATGTTGCAACTGCACTTCTTGTCTACAATGCAGCAAAGGGGAAACTTGTAGGCAAAAAGTTGCCTATGTTCTAATGGCAGGAGGACGTGCCGCATCTCATTTGATAAAGCCTTTCAGAGTTCAAAATATAAGGAATTTACTTGTTGACTCTTTTATCTTTTTTATTTTTTTAATATTTGTTCAAATCTTGATCTTGTGAATTAATCTTCCTTTATTTTTTCTTAATTAGATTTCAGTCTTAATGCATGTGGTTTGCTTTGTTCTGATCATTATTTTGAAACCACAATAGTCCTCATAATAATGATAATTATACATCAATGCATAGATATATTTATATATAGATGTATTTTATACCTCAGGTTATATACAATAATACAAAAAGTGGCGGTTCGGTATGCATCCAATAATCAAACCATTAGGTATCCTACTAATGATCACTTTGCTAATGAGTGGTCTCACAAGTATTTCAACGAATTCACCGGGGCTTGCTCCCGATCCAACAGATGATCGACATGAGAGTAAATACTCTGAATGGGAGGGTGCTTTTGTCGTCTCTAAGGATGGGGGAATTAGTATGAAAAGGTCCAGTGGCGGTAGTGGTGGCTCCACTGTGGGTACTGGTCCTAAAAACAATCCCATATTGACTGAATCGGCTAGCCTTAGTATTGTTAAACTTACCAATGGTGCGGATGTTTCTTCTCCTCATGACCTTGAGATTCCTGTTGGAGATCCTGTAACCTGGTCTTACAATGTCAGTAACACTGGTGATGTTTCACTCACTAATATCTTAGTCAATGATTCTGTTGAAGGTCCTGTTGGAATCATTGCTTTCCTTGGTGTTGGGGAGTATAACGACAGTCTCAGCCTTACCGGTACTTCTGTGGCAGGTGCTTACCAGAACAATGTGAACGCTTCCACAACCTTTGCTGATGTGGAGGTTAATGCCACCGATATCAGTTACTACTTCGGTGTTTCTGAACCTTTAGAGTCTTCTGCTGGTCTTAGTATTGTTAAACTTACCAATGGTGCGGATGTTTCTTCTCCTCATGATCTTGAGATTCCTGTTGGAGATCCTGTCATCTGGTCTTACAATGTCAGTAACACTGGTGATGTTTCACTCACTAATATCTTAGTCAATGATTCTGTTGAAGGTCCTGTTGGAACCATTGCTTTCCTTGATGTTGGGGAGTATAACGACAGTCTCAGCCTTACCGGTACTTCTGTGGCAGGTGCTTACCAGAACAATGTGACCGCTTCCACAACCTTTGCTGATGTGGAGGTTAATGCCACCGATATCAGTTACTACTTCGGTGTTTCTGAACCTTTAGGGTCTTCTGCTGGTCTTAGCATTGTTAAACTTACCAATGGTGCGGATGTTTCTTCTCCTCATGATCTTGAGATTCCTGTTGGAGATCCTGTAACCTGGTCTTACAATGTCAGTAACACTGGTGATGTTTCACTCACTAATATCTTAGTCAATGATTCTGTTGAAGGTCCTGTTGGAACCATTGCTTTCCTTGATGTTGGGGAGTATAACGACAGTCTCAGCCTTACCGGTACTTCTGTGGCAGGTGCTTACCAGAACAATGTGACCGCTTCCACAACCTATGCTGATGTGGAGGTTAATGCCACCGATATCAGTTACTACTTCGGTGTTTCTGAACCTTTAGGGTCTTCTGCTGGTCTTAGCATTGTTAAACTTACCAATGGTGCGGATGTTTCTTCTCCTCATGATCTTGAGATTCCTGTTGGAGATCCTGTAACCTGGTCTTACAATGTGAGTAATACTGGTGATGTTTCACTCACTAATATCTTAGTCAATGATTCTGTTGAAGGTCCTGTTGGAACCATTGCTTTCCTTGATGTTGGGGAGTATAACGACAGTCTCAGCCTTACCGGTACTTCTGTGGCAGGTGCTTACCAGAACAATGTGACCGCTTCCACAACCTATGCTGATGTGGAGGTTAATGCCACCGATATCAGTTACTACTTCGGTGTTTCTGAACCTTTAGAGTCTTCTGCTGGTCTTAGTATTGTTAAACTTACCAATGGTGCGGATGTTTCTTCTCCTCATGATCTTGAGATCCCTGTTGGAGATCCTGTCATCTGGTCTTACAATGTCAGTAACACTGGTGATGTTGCACTCACTAATATCTTAGTCAATGATTCTGTTGAGGGTCCTGTTGGAACCATTGCTTTCCTTGGTGTTGGGGAGTATAACGACAGTCTCAGCCTTACCGGTATTTCTGTGGCAGGTGCTTACCAGAACAATGTGAACGCTTCCACAACCTATGCTGATGTGGAGGTTAATGCCACCGATATCAGTTACTACTTCGGTGTGAATGCATCAATTGATATCGAGAAGTTCACTGATGGTCATGACGTTGATGAACCAATAGGTCCATATCTATTGTTTGGTTATCCGGTTGAATGGACCTATAATGTGACAAACACAGGAAATGTGAATCTTACTATTCAGGAAGTTTTAGACAACAGAACGTCTGTTAGTGAATATCCGATTAATGTGGATGACAATGGCATATTCGAACCAGGTGAAGTTTGGGTTTATAATGCCAGCGGAGAGGTTATCTTAGGCCAGTATTGCAATATTGGAAATGTAACTGCATCTTACGGAGAGTTCATAGCGATGGATGAGGACCTAAGCTATTACTTCGGTATCGATCATTCAGAATATGATGTTATGGTTGAAGGTCTGGGTTATTGGAAAAAGGAAACGAATTGGGATAATTGGTCAATTGAAGAAGTAACTGTAGGTGATGTAACTTACAGTAAATCTGCTGCAATTGTTAATATGAGTGGTAATGGGGATAAAAATGAGCCGCACACTTATACCATGTTCCGACACTTGGTGACAGCTAAATTGAATGTCCTGATTGGCGTGCCATATTATCCTTATGACGACAACGGTACGCCAGTATATTTCATCGAAGAAGCAGATGAATGGATGGTTCTTTATCCACTAGATACGAATAATTCTGTAGTAGGGGGTGCATGGGATCATAACACCAGTAGTCAAATTTCTGGAAACCAACTCAAGAATTGGTTGGAGATGTATAATGAAGGAGAATTGTACATTGATTAATCTTGATTTTTAACGATGTTTGCAGGACAGGTTTAATTTAGTGGCCTGTTCCTCTCTTCTTTTTTGATTTATAACTCAAAAGTCATTATTATCATCATAAGTATGCAATGATCTATAGATATATTTATATATAAATCCCGCCAATCTCTTAATTGGGTATAAAAGGTGGTGGTTTAGTATGAACTCTATAATCAAACCTATGGGTTTCTTAGCATTGATTGTCTTGCTCCTGAGTGGGCTGACTAGCATTTCAACAAATTCTCCGGAGCTTCCTCCTGAGGTGACAAATAACACTCCTGAGACGAATTACTCGGAATGGGATGACCCTGCTCCTGAATCGAGCGAGTTAAACATTTCAGTGAAAGAAGGTGACAAAGAAGAGCCTGGTATCTGGGTATCCCCTGGTCATCATAAGTCCGAGGAAGTTGTTGAAGAACCAGTATTTCCAGTAGCGAATTTCACCGTTGATCGCCGGTCAGGCGTTGTACCATTAACTGTAAACTTCACGGATCTGTCCAGCAATGCTGATGAATATTCGTGGGATGTGGATGGTGATGGTGATGAGGATTCAAATGCTTCCACGTTTGTTCATGTTTACACTAAAGAAGGCATTTACAACGTATCTTTGACTGTAACGAACAAAGATGGCAATGATACTAAAATAGTTGAGGATTGCATCAATGTAACTGCTAATCCTTCTTTGAGTATTGTCAAACTTGCCGATCCTTCTTCCTATGAAGTTGAAGTTGGATCGCCTATTGTCTGGTCTTATAATGTCAGCAACACCGGTGATGTTCCACTAACCAATGTTTCGATTATTGATGATGGGGTAGATGATATCTACATTATCGCTTCACTTGGTGTCGGCGAGTATAATGACAGCTTTAGTGCTATCCATGCCTCTCTGGAAGGTCCTCGTGTTAACAATGTAACGGCTTCTACAACTTATACTGGAGCCTATGTTAATGCTTCAGATGTCAGCTACTACTTCGGTGTGAATGCATCAATCGATATTGAATCATATATTAGTGATTCTGGTTCTGATCTACAGATACATTGTTTGGAATTTGAATGGACCTATAATGTAACCAACACCGGTAATGTGAATCTCACAGATGTTAAGGTGCAGGATAATAGTTCTTCAATTTCCATTGATCGTATCACAGTTGATGCTGATAATATCCTCGAGCCCAATGAAAGGTGGTCCTACACTGCAAATGGTAAGACTGAACGTAATCAGCCTGAGGTGATCCTTGCCAACGTCACTGCTTTCTATAATGATAAGAGTGTCTATGATGAGGACCTGATCCATTATGTATGGTTGTAAGCTTTAGTAAATACAATTGAGAACAGGTTTCATTTTATTTCCTGTTCAACCGTTTCTTTTTTAAGCAATTTCATATAGCTACCTCCTCATAATTATGAGCATACAGTTCTCTATAGATATATTTATATACAAATATCGCCAATATCTTAATTGGGTACAAATGGTGGTGGTAACGAGGAATCAAGCATTTCCGAGTTTAGATATGTTTAACAAAGAACGGGAGTTTATACTGTATTTCTGACCGTATCAAATGGGATGTTGGAGATCCTTGAATTCCCGACAATTGCATTCCAGTATTAGTTTTTCGGGACTAATGCTCTGTTCCTTTTACAAAGAAAAAAATAAACCGTGGTGGTACAAATGGAACTTGTAAAAGTATATTGTGAACATTGTGGAAGCGAGATCATTGTATATGACACTCATGTGAAAAAGCATATGTATTGTACTATACACTGTCTTGAATCTGCGGGTGGAGGTTCTTCAGGCGGCAGTAACCAAAGTGCATCGGCCTGAGGATCTTCTATTTTTTTTTAAAAATTATTTTTGTGATTGTTTATTTTTAGTTTTATCTATTTATCAGCCTTTTTTTCGCCACCTTTAAATAATACTGGGGTATTACTTGGGTAATATCTTATTATTTCTTTGGAGATTCCTCATGAGAGCTGTAACATTAATGAGCAGTGGTCTTGATTCTGTGGCTGCTCTTGCAATTGCACAAAAGTCCTCCGATGTGGTCCTTGCCCTAACATTCGATTATGGTCAGCGCTCTGTCAGGAGGGAGATCGATTATTCAAAAGCAATTTGTGATCATTATGGTATAGAGCACAGGATCATCCTTTTAGACTGGTTAAAGGATATTACGAACACATCCCTTGTGAACGAGGAAGTGGATGTTCCTGAGCTATCGGTCGATGATCTTTCCGGGAAAAATGAAAGTGTTACTGAAGATTCCGCAAAGAGTGTATGGGTTCCTAACAGGAACGGTGTTTTCCTGAATATTGCAGCAAGCTTTGCTGAAAGCTATGATTGCGATACTGTTATTGCGGGATTCAACGGGGAGGAAGCAAAAACATTCCCTGACAACTCCAAAGAGTTCGTTGATGCTTCTGACAGGTGTTTTTCCTATTCGACTGCAAATGGTGTGGAGGTTCTTGCACCTCTTATCGATATGGACAAAAAAAGCATAGTTCATGAAGCAATTGAGGCAAAGGCACCACTGGAGTGGAGCTGGAGCTGTTACCACGGTGAAGATAAGCCATGCGGTGTATGTGAAAGCTGCGTAAGGCGTGCGCGTGCTTTCCATGAAGCTGGTCTGAAGGACCCCCTTATGGTAAGGCTGGATGTTTAAAGATAATAAAGGTGCTTATATGGAAAGTATTATTCTTGATGAAAAAACGGATTATGATGGAAGCCAGATATCTTCTTTGTGGGCATACAACCTGAAAGGTATCCAGCATGACTCCATCGTTGCTTTCAGAGGCGGCTGTGATGTTAAGCTCGAGCATATGATCGACCTTGAGGACAAGAGGATGGGCGATTCCATTTACTCTACTGACATGCTCCATTTCCTCATAGAACACTTTGACTCTACTGATCTTAAGCTCGTCTATGCAAGGCAGAGGTTGTTCACTGCGATCGTTGCAGAGGCACTTCTGGATAGCGGTATCATGACAACAAGGCAGGGTGATGATCTTTTCGTGAATGGAAAAAAGCTGACCATCTCCATTGCAAGCACTTCTGCGGTATCCCAGAAGATCCACTTCGGGATCAATGTTTTCCATTATTTTTATGGTAATCTTACAGATAACGGGCTCGATGAGGTAAAGGCAGTCGGACTTCTCGAGGACATAGCGAACAGATATGTGGCCGAGTTCGAAGATATCGAAAAGGACCTTCGCAAGTCTCGACCACTGGATGTGGTATGATGCAGGTGCCGATCAGTGAGATATTCTGCTCTGTTCAGGGTGAAGGTCCTCATGTGGGCGTGAGGCAGGCTTTCGTAAGGTTCGTTGGATGCAATCTCAACTGTTCTTATTGTGACACGAATGTTGAGAGGCCGGCTTTCTGTAACTTTGAAAAGGTCCCTGGGACGAACGACTTCCAGGAATTGCCAAATCCTCTTGATGTGGAAACTGTCAGTGAGCTGCTGAACAGTTATGAGAACGTCCATTCGATATCACTTACAGGCGGAGAGCCTCTTCTCGAGGCAGATTTCATTGCAGAGATGGATGTTTCAAGGCCACTTTACCTGGAGTCCAATATGACCCTTCCGGATATGGCAAAGAAGATCAGTGACAAGGTCTCCTATGTTTCAGGGGACGTAAAGCTTATTGATGAGTTCGAAGGTGAGGATTTTGAATCCCATCTCGAAAGGACATTCGAATGCTTCCGTACTCTACGGAACACAAAGGATCGGGAGTGTTTCTGTAAACTGGTCATTACAAAGAACACAGTATCCGATGACATATTGAACATTGTTGATTCAATTTCAGGATATGTGTCCTGTGTGGTACTACAACCGGTGACTCAGAAGCATCTTGCTCCTGAAATTGATGTTATGCTCAAGCTACAGAACGATCTGCTTGATTCGATAGATACGTTGATAATTCCTCAAACACATAAGATGTGGGGTTGTTTATAATGACAAAAATGAGACTTGGAATAATAGAACACATTGATAGTGCACACTATTTGCCTGAACATGAGACATGTGGTATCGTCCACGGGCATACCTACAAGATCGAGATCGTTCTTGAAGGTGAGAAAAAGGAAAATGGGATGGTCATGGATTTCTATGAGATCAAGAAGACCGTACGTGAGATCCTGAAGAAGTATGACCACAAACTCCTTAATGATATTCTTCCTTTCCCGAGTGCAGAGAACATGTGTGAGCAAATTCATGCTGACCTCTCAGAAAATCTTGGCTATCCCCTTTCTGTGAAGGTATGGGAAGGCCATGGTAAGTGGTGTGAACTGAATGGTTTGGAGTGATCTCTCCACAACCTATATCTATAACGGTTCTAATTGAATTGCAGACTTCATATTATTTATTCTGGAGGAGAAACTTTGCCTGATACTGATAAAATTCCTGAGGAATGTCACGATGAGAATGGTGTTGATCTTGATGTTATGAGAAAGATCTCAGAACACCCATGCTACAATAAGGATGCACAGCACAAATATGGTCGTATCCACCTGGCTGTGGCCCCGAAGTGCAACATCCAGTGCAATTATTGTGACCGTAAGTTCGATTGTGTCAATGAAAGCCGTCCGGGAGTGACTAGTGAAGTTCTGACTCCTCAGGAAGCGCTTGAAAAGACAAGGAACGTTCTCAAGGATTATCCTTTCATCAAGGTAGTTGCAGTAGCAGGTCCTGGCGATCCTCTTGCTAACGATGAGACCTTTGAGGCCCTTGAACTTATCAAGAACGAATTCCCGGATGTTACCCTTTGCCTTAGTACCAATGGTTTGGCGCTTCCGGACAAGATGGAAGATATTCTGAGGGTTGGTGTGAGTACACTGACTGTGACCCTTAATGCTATCGATCCTGAGATCCAGGCAAAGATCGTGGACCATATAGCTTACAAAGGCAAGTCTTACACAGGTGTTGAGGCTGCAGAGATCCTGATACATAATCAACTTGAAGGCATCAAGATGGCAGTTGATGCCGGACTTGTTGTTAAGATCAATACTGTGCTTATACCTGAGATCAATAAGGACCACATTTTAGAGGTTGCAAAGAAAGTACGTGAGCTTGGTGTCTTTATTATGAACATCATGCCTCTTATCTGTCAGGCAAAGTTTGCAGGCATGGAGCCACCTTCTGAGAAAGAGCGCAAGGAAGTACAGGCTATCTGTGAGCCTTATGTGCAGCAGATGCGCCACTGCCGCCAGTGCAGGTCTGATGCATATGGTCTTATTGGAAAGGACCTCTCTCAGATGAGCGAGGAGCGCAGGAACGTTATCAAGATGGAGTCTATCAAAAAGAAGGAACATGAAGAATGATCTTCTTCTGTTCTGCCTGAACTACACAAGGGAATGATATACTTGGATATTGAACAACTGGCTGCAAACCTTCGAAACTTTGAAGGTGTGACCCGCAAGAAACCAATAGCTGATATTGTCAATATGTTCGATGAAGTGCGCAGCGAATATGGCGAGACCATCGTGGATTTCGGAGATGATGCCGCGGTACTCGATACTGGCGGGGATGAGGTCATACTGTTCGCTGCTGATGCGATATGGGGAAGGATAGCGCTTGAGAGCCCCTGGTGGACAGGATACACATCCGTAGTTGTGAATGTCAATGACATATCAGCAATGGGTGGTAGGCCTGTTGCAATGGTCAACGTGATGTCGTCCTGCGATACGGAAGCATGCAAAGAGATGATGCGTGGTATCAAGGACGGAGTAAAGAAGTTCGGTGTCCCCATGGTTGGGGGGCATGTTCATCCTGACACTCCATACAATTCACTTGGTGTTGCTATCATTGGTGTTGCAAAGAAGGACTGCATTGTAAGAAGTGACATGGCAAGGCCGGGAGATGCAGTAATAGCTGCCTATGATATGGACGGCCGTGTAGGCAAGAATTCCCCTTACAGCTGGGATACCACTTCCTTTAAGGATGACCAGACCGTTCGCGACCGTTTCCTTGTGATGCAGACCCTTGCTGAGAAGAAGCTGCTTACAGCAGGGAAGGATATCAGTAATCCGGGAACTGTGGGAACGCTTGGCATGCTGTGTGAGACCAGCAAGGTCGGTGCATCTGTGGATGTTACAAAGATACCCATGCCGGAAGGCCTTGAGCTGGAACAGTGGCTTAAGATCTATCCTGCAACCGGTTATATTTTAACTGCAAAGCCGGAGAACTGTGATGAATGCATCCGGATATTTGAGGATGTTGGAATTACTGCGGCTGTGATCGGTAAGATCAACGCTTCCCAAAAAATAGATATTTATTCAGATGGTCAGAAGGCAGTTGTTTTTGATCTTAACACTGATACCATTACAGGTATCGATATGGAATCAGAAGAGATCTGACCAGAATATGGTCAGAAAATGTGAAATGAACCTGTTATCAATTCAACAGGTTCTCTTTTTTTAAAATATCTGTATTATTCAACGAATGCTTGCATTTCTTTGAAGAAGTACTCTTCTGCCTCTTTAACGACATCAAGCTTGCCTCTAAGAGCAATAACTTCTCTTTTGTCAGATTCTACAACATTAACGTTGATCTTTCTTTCAACTGGCTGAAGGCCAAATTCTTCTACAATATCATAGATGATGTATGATGGTGTTCCTGGAGGCATTACAAGGTCGAAAAGCTCCTCGATATCTTCTCCAAATTCCTCTTCGAGTTCTTTATTCTCTTTCCTTTTTTCGAGGTCTTCAATTGTCAGCATTTTTGGCATTGTGATCACCTTTGTATGACAGAACTGATGGTACGTTCTACATATATAGTAATCGCTGCTTCCTATCAGCCTTTTTTTTTGAAATTGGGGGACTTGTGGGTGAAAAGTTACAATATGTCTTTCCTGTTCCGTATTGCAGAAAAGTATTATATGTCTGGATGACGATGTCTTTATAGAATTATTCAGGATGAATCATTATGAGACTGATAAACCTATCTGATAATACGGGGCAGATACGTGTGGAATTTGCCGGATGCAACATGAAATGCCCGTATTGTGTGCACATACGACAGCCCAAGGAGGAATATTCCATTGAGGATGTTGTGGACCTTGCAAAGAGATCTGAAAGTAAAGATGTTTATCTGGGGGGTGCGGAACCAACCCTCCAGAAGGACCTGCTTCCCCTGATGGAAGAACTCCATGCTGCTGGCAAAAGCATACTGCTCAAATCCAATGGCATGAAGCCGGATGTCCTTGAGAAGGCTCTTCCGTTCGTCAAAGGTTTTGTTATTGAGATAAAGGCACCTCTTGATGATATTCCTGCTGTCATGGAGCTTACAGGTATGTCAGAGGAGCGCAGTACCAAATATGTCGCTTTGCTGCGTGAATCTCTGGATATTGCAAAGCAAAAATGGCTGAGGGTCTGGATAAGGGTAATACCGGAGTTCATCAATGCCGATACAGTGGCTCGTATCCTGCCGGATATAGAGGAAGCATCAGAGGTCATGCTATACCAGTTCATGAGCAATCCTGATTTCGACCTGCCTTTCAAGGGGCATGATATGCCAACTCCGCAATGGGATGAGGTCAGAAAGCTTGGTGAGATGTTACTTGAAAAGGTGCAAAAGGTCAGGCTTGTAGGAGATGGTGGAAAACTGGTTCTTGAGAATAACTGAACTTCTCAATGTAGCCCAAAAACAAAAGCTTCTCAAATGACCTGCTATACCGGAATATTTATTCGTGTTAATAGCTATCTGTAATACGATAGCAATGCAGGAATACAAATTAAAACGTGGTTTTTCCCCGGACATCGAAAGAATCTATGAAGAAATTGGAAAATGCTTCCCAAGCGAGATCAAACGCGAGGGTGACAAGCTTTTAGTTTCTTATGGCGTGATGACAGAACTGTCAGTCTGGATGGACGGCAAGAAGCTGGTAGTAGATACTGTAACAGATGCTACTCTCGGCGATGACGAGATGATCCTTGACACCAACAAGCGCTTCAGGGACTTCCTTCAGCTGGCAACAGGCTACACCGCCAAGGAACGTCTTAAGCAGGCCAAGAAGGCAGTATCCAAGTAAGACTTTTAATCCAGGGGATATTGATCATCTGTGACATTCGTTAATAAGGAATTCCTTAAGGCACTGAAGTCCTTCGACATACCGACGTGCCTGAGGGTATGTGCAGGTACCGATGGGTCTGTAACATTCCTACTCGAGATAATGACCCGTAAGGACGTCTCTGTGGTCACTGAAGCACAGCATCTCGTACAGGCAGACGAGGAAACAGCATCTCTGCTCGACATTGCCGTAGGGTCTGACGTTAACTACCGCCTTGTGACACTCTTAGCAGGCGACCAGCCCTTCGTCAGGGCACTATCCCTGTCCCCCATCGAGCGTATGCCCGATGACATCCGTCAGGACCTCATGCGCGCGGATATCCCCATCGGCAAGATCCTCAGAAACAGCGGCATCGAGACCCGCCGTGACTTCGACAACATCGAAATAACCGAAGATGAGCCGCTTTTCGACAGCAGTAAAGCACTTTCAAGGTCATATCGCATAGTACACGATAATAGTACTCTCATGTGGATAAATGAGAAGTTCCCGGTGGATGAGCGCTGGAATTTATAAACCCGACCGAAAGGTTCATAATTGATTCTGTGTATCTGGGAACCACATCACAACCCCCATTTTACGAAGGTGCCTCGGTGGCTTAGGGGTATAGTGCGTCCTTGGTAAGGACGAGGTCGTGGGTTCAAATCCCACCCGAGGCTCCATTATTATTACAAGACTAACCAGTCATTGGTTTCTATTTTTACCATAATGTAGTTAATTAAAATCGGGTCTAATTTTGGTTTTGTAGAATTCCTCAAAATTTGGATGAGAATTTAAGTTAACAATAATTCAAAATGTATGGCAGATATTGATGCTTATTTCCTATATTCACCTGTTGATGGTGATTTTGATAGATTTTCTACAGAACCGAAATAATGATAAGGGTAATAAGGGGAATCAGATGAAAATAACTGACAAGTACAATGAGATAAGATCTATCCTGATTCCAGGGTTTGAAGTGGACACGCCAAAGGAAATCAATTTCGGTATTCAGTTCAGCGTATCAAAGAAACAGTTTTCCCGCGTAATAAGAATATACGATGGAAAGAAGGGAATTAAAGTTGATCTATCCCAGTTAGGCACATCACCTGAAGCAGAAGAAATACGTATTGCACTAATAGAAGGTGTAGTACCTTCACCTAATAATAAGAACATTTCAATTCCCGAAGAAAAGTTAACATCATCTATAGACTTGCCTGTTACAAATGGACACGGTGTAATTGGCTCTGATGAATCAGGTAAGGGTGATTTCTTTGGTCCTCTTGTGGTAGCTGCAGTAAAGACCACTCCGGAAATTGAATCAATTCTTGAGGGGATCGGTGTTAGGGATTGCAAACAGTTGACCGATTATCAGAACATTTCTATTGCAAAGCAGATAAAAAGCTCAATTTCAGGTGATATGTTCTCCGTGAAGATCCTTGAACCAGTTGCATACAATAAATATTATGAAAAACTTCAGAACCTGAACATTATGCTTACCGTAAACCATGTGAGTGCGATCAGAGACCTGTACCAGCAGGGCGATAGCATCATAATTGACAAATTTGCATACCACGACAGCATGGTAGAGGATGAACTTTGCCAATGGAACATCGATGTGAAGCCTGTTCAGATACCCAGAGCAGAAACCCAGTCAATTGCAGTGGCTGCAGCATCGATCCTTGCACGTGCAGCTTTCCTTGAGACTATACAGGAAATGAACGAGAAGTATATTGGAACATTCCCAAAGGGTGCATCGGATAAGGTTAAGAAGGTTGGTGCAAAGTTCATTGAAAAGTATGGCAGGGATAGGTTACACGAAGTTGCAAAAATGCACTTCAAGACAGCATCCGAGATATGGGGATGCTAAGTCAAAAAAGAAGATCCCAAACGGCAAATAAGATCAAATTGGAGATAATTGAAATGGTGGAACAGAATATGTTAGGTTTATAACCTCATTTTGATCATTTCTCTGGAGATCTTATAGAAACTCGAAAATCCCAATTTAATTTATTTTTATTTACAGGTGAGAAATCACATCTGACCATCGCTTCTTTAAACTGCTTATTTGTGATGAAGAAACCATCTGGTGTTTGTTCAAAAAGAAGTTTAAGCGCATAACTGGTGTAATTTTTATTTGATATTTGTTGTGGGAGTATGTTTAAGGTTATCCAATTATCCAGAGCGCTTTTTTGAATATCGGGTAATTCGTATTCACTCGTATCTTTCTTTCCTTTTGCCATATTGATACTGAATGATCTGGAAATATTTAATTCACATCCTCTTTAACTAAGAACACTTCCTCTATTATGGGACTTTGGAATTTTTGAAGTAATGGGTGATAAATAATCGAAGTGCTTTTTGATGGCGTACACTTTTTGTACGTTGTATATCTCCCCGAAAAATGATACGAGGGATATGATTCAAACCTCAGCCTTTAACAAAATTGATCTGTCGGCTACTGGAGCAATATATATCCAATTTGATTTGAATATGTTGAATTATGTCACAATAATGATTAACAAATCATTTACCTTGAATGATCATGCTGAGTGTATTATAGAGAATTAATGATGCAGTAAATAGCAATTCAAAAATGGAAATTAACAATTTAGATTAATTTGTAGATTTACTTTGCTGGATGAAAACCTTTTCACGGTTTTAATGATGTCTTCTGTAGATTCAACTGTGTCTTGAGTCGAATCTCCCAATATAATATGCTTGATTACTCTTTCAAGCTCTATTAGATATGCATTCATTTTTATATTATGTCCTCTAACATTAAACTGCCGAAAGAGATATTCAATGATAACATCACATTACTTCAGATTTAATCTATCATTGGTATTATTTTTTAGTATCTCTTTTTGTTAGAAGGATCTATGGCTTTAAATGTAAGCTATTAGGTCATCTTAAAATGGGGTAATTGCAATATTCTATCTTAAGATGTTTTAATAACTTATTTTTGCAGACATATGTCCTTTTATATCTATGAATAAAGAATTTTTTAGATATAAGAGGAAATAATATGAAACTAAATGATGACTTCACAGTACCTGAATCGCTTTTGGAAGAATATCAGACCATTCTCGGAGTTCACTTCAATGATGAAAGGCTATTGATATCAGCTCTTACACATTCTTCATTGTATGATGATGTTCGTATAACTCCTGCTTTGTACATGCAAAATAATGGTGGTCTGAAATATGAAAATTATGAAAAATTGGAATATTTAGGTGATTCAATCTTAGGTGCAGTAATTGCATGGTATTCTTGTCAGCATACAAAATTCGATGACCATGCAATTAAAACTGGTAAGTCGATTGAGAGTGTTTTGACTGATTTTAAAACTCTCTTAGTCAAGAATGACAATTTGAAAACACTTGAAAACCAATTATATTTGGATCAATTCATTATTCATGGAAATAGTCGGAATGATCTTAGTAGCAAATATGGAGATGTTGTCGAAGCTATCATTGGTGCTATAGTTGAGGATAAGGGGCTTGATGCAGCACAAAGCTTTGTACTCGATCTTTTTGGTCTTAATGGTCTTGATGATGATCTTGATGACCTGTTGAATAAAATAGAGTATTTAGATCCTAAGGGAAAGTTGCAGAAGTACTGTGAAGATAATGAACTTTCGTTAGACTATGAACTTGTTCAGGAGGAAGGTCCTGCTCATGACAAAACGTACATATGTGAGGTGTGTATTGGCGATAAATATATTTTCACTGGATCTGGAAAAAAGATAAAGGGCGCTGAGAAAGATGCTGCATCTCGAGCTTTTTCAAATTTAGATTGGCTAACTTTCTAAAGTCTGAACTAATTGATAAACCCTCTGTAATGGGGGTCTATTTCTTTTTTGATAATTGATTTTTTTAGTGTTTGGGCAATTTTGCTATGTTATTAGTAATAACTTTGTCTTAAGATTGGTACTTTCAGAAGCGAGCATTGTTGTCAGCAACTTACCGTTCCAGTCCAACATAGTGATCTGTACATTGTGCTTTATCATCCATCTGATAGCCTCAAGCCTCTCATACCTTTTTCAAGTGATCCTCAAAAGGCTGTTTATGAACCATTTATTGATTATGAAACTGGGAGGATAAAGGAAGGATTTCATTATTTCAAACCATTGAGGAGGACAATTGGACAGTATGTGGAACACCCAGAACATAAATTCGATGGAGGTACTGGGGTTCTTGAAAGGAAACATGTTCATGCTGATAGTGTCGTTTACATTGGCAAGGAAGCAAACAGCATTGATGAACAGGAATTAGATGTGAAGCAGGCTCAGGTATTTGTTGATGAAAGATTAGTTTATGATTTTATTCTTGATTTGACTCTTGAAAAAGCAAGAGAGATTGGAATCAAGCATAGGAGTGCTTTAGCTTATTTGAAGAAAAAAGCAAAGGAAATGGAGTTGAATTTTGAATCAAGAAATGTGAAGAGGATTGTTATGCATATTTAATGAGTATATTTTAAAAAGGAGACATAATCTGTCTAAATTGAGTGAGAAAATTTTATCACGACGACATTTTTTTATATAATGTCAACTTAGAATTAAAATATAAATTTAATGTTATTTATCGTAGAGGTGTCCTATGTTATATTTTGACCTTGAATTTTATGTTCCAAAAGAAGAAAGAATACGGGAAGGAAGGTCTTTGATTGTGAATCCCAATAAAAAGAAACATAAATTACTTGGAGGTACTTTTTTTTCAAAAACATACGATTCAAAGATTTCAAAGAAGCCAAATTTCAAACAACTTTGGTTATGGAACTATGACAACAACGAAATGAAACTTTTAGAAGATATTTACACTCTTTTTAAAAATGAGTGGAAAAAATCACAAAATGATAAAAAATGGATATTAGGAAAACCAGCCTCAGAATTACTAGTTTGTGGAATAGGGGTTTCTTGGTTTGATTTACAAGCTTTATATTGCCGAAGTTCTCGCTATAATATAGACAAGCCTGATCAACTTTACGACATGTATTTCAAATGCAAACATATTGAATTATCAAATGTTACCTCATTCCTTTTCCCTGAAGAAAAATACATTTACCCCAAAACAGCTAAAGAAATTATGAACAGGATGAACATTCAAGGCGAAAAAGATTCAAGCAAAAATGTTTGGGAAATGTATGATAATAGGGACTTTAATTCAATTGAAAATAGAACAACACAAGAATTAGAAGCTATACTAGATATTTATCGTAAACTCCAATATAAAATTGTGAGTAAAAAGTATAAATCATAATTAAATCTTTGATCAATCGATTGTTTGATAAGATCATAGCTAAATTGATAATGAATAGTTGTGCCAATGGCACAACTTAAAATTAGTATTTCAATGTACAATAACAACAGGACCTCGCATCATTGTAGCTTTTGGTCGATCGATCTGTTCTGAAAAATCGAGTAAAATAGGCATGCCGTGTTTTTCAGAATTCACTTTTGCTGATGCAATAAGAGAAACGATGTTATCGACTTGCTCTTCTCCATTGATGGCCTTTCCAGCATATATGCAAATCATGGCTCCAACATCCTCAGGATTTAAAGATAGGAACACTTTGTTCTCTATGCAATGTATGTATTTAATGGCATCAACATTGACATTGCAAGGGGTGAAGATATTTTCATCTTTAACTGCTTTTATATATACTGTGTGCATTATTTTTCGTCCTCCGATGGGCTATAAAATGCATTATTGCATATAAAGTGATTTCAAATGTGGGTGATATCCTTGGTGGATCTATCAGTTGGTGTCAAGGCGCTTTAATTTGACTGCATTTAGCTAAGTGTTCGAAATAAAGTTCAATCTCAATTTCACATGGAGATTTTGAAAGGTAATTTTGAGCAATTTAAAAATGAATGTCTCAATAGTGGAACGTAGTCCTTAAGAGTGTACCTAAGGAGACGGGTAAAAAAGCCACCGGCGACACTACGTGCCGCAAACATTGCCGAAGGCGAGCGCCGAAAAATTTGATATTTTTTACAAATCGATAACAGTAGAACTAACCGTTATTTTGATTGATAGTACCACTGAGCTATTCTATTTCTGTGTGCTGGACTGGAATAAATGGGGTTATTCAAGCTAAAAGTAATCTCCAAATCTTTTAGAGCATCAAGAATAAATATATATCACTAAAAGAGTTTATTTGTATAGTTTTATTTTATAGAATGTGGTTTTATGCGGATATTAATTGATACAAATATAGTCGTTTATAGAGAAGATTATGCTGTTGTCTCTGACAATTTACAACAATTAATTGTAGCTTTGAAAAAAAAGGATGCAAAAATACTGGTTCATCCGGAATCGGCCGTTGACTTAAAAAGGGATAAGGATGAGTCTCGACGTGATGTTTCAATTTCAAAACTTGGAACATACCTAAAACTCGAATCTCCTCCAAATTACAAAAAAGACTCTACATTTTTGAATATTGTTGGACCTTCATCGAAGATTAATGATGAAATAGACAATGCTATTCTTTATTCGGTTTATCGCAATGCAGTTTCCTTTTTGGTTACAGAAGACAAAGGCATTCATCGAAAAGCAATTGCTTTGGGAATTAAAGATCAAATATTGTCAATTGATGAAGCACTTGATATATTTGATGAAAAGGAAAAGATAATCAGTTATCTTCCAGCATTAAAAGATGACTTCTTACACTCTTTAGACATCAATGATTCTTTTTTCGACTCTCTGAAAAATGATTATGGAGAAACTGAGTTCAATAAGTGGTTTAAACAAAAATGTGAAGAAGGAAGGAAATGTTTTGTTCATCACAAACCAGATGGTTCAATAGGGGCATTGTTAGTTTATAAAGATGAAGATGAACCTCTAGATTCAACTCCAATATTTTCAAAAGCAAGACGATTAAAATTATGCACTTTTAAAGTATCTTATGTTGGAAATAAAATTGGAGAACTATTCCTCAAACTGGCTACTAATTTTTGTATTGAAAATGAAATTGATCAAATGTACCTAACCTACATCAAAAAAGAAGTTGATTATGATTATTTAATTGAATTGATTAAGGAATATGGGTTTGAAGATAAAGGTTATATGAACAAAACGGGTGAAATAATTTTTATGAAAAACTTGGTTTCAACCTCAAATGAAGCAAGTTTATTAAGTCCAATTGAAATCTCTAAAAAATTATATCCAACATTCTATGATGGAGAAAATGTGACTAAATTTGTTGTGCCGATTCAACCAGTATGGCATAAAAAATTGTTCACAGACTATAAAAGTGAAATAACTCAATCTCGTCAACCGACTTTATTTGAGTATTGTGGTGACTTTATTGTAGAAGGAAATACTATAAAAAAAGCGTATTTATCCCATTCTCGGATAACGATGATTTCACCGGGAGATTTAGTATTGTTTTATCGATCTCAGGATGAGCAAAAAATAACTTCCATTGGAGTTGTTAAAGAAATTTATTCCCGGTTAACAGATGAAGAAGAAATTATTCGCATTGTTGGTAAGAGAACTGTGTACTTGATTGAAGATATAAGAACAATGTTACATAAACCGCTAACTGTGATTATATTCACTTGGCATTGCCATTTAGCAAATCCTTTGGATTTAGATGATTTAATAAATGAAAAGGTACTAAGAGCAGCACCACAAACAATCATGAGTATTTCCCATGAACAGTATTTAACGGTAAAAAATAAGGGTGCTATAAATGAACGTTTTACTATCAATTAAACCGAAGTTTGCAAATAAAATACTTGTGGGGGAAAAAAAATATGAGTTTAGGAAATCAAAAATAAATCCTAAAAAGAATGTTAATAAAATATTTATTTATTCAAGCAGCCCAGTTAAGAAAATTGTTGGGAGTTTTCGAATAGAAAAAGTATTTGAAGACACCCCTTCAAACCTATGGGATAGATTTAACGAATTTGGTTCGATTGAAAAAAAAGACTTTTTTGAATATTATAAACAAAAAGAAATGGGATGTGCTTTTAAGATAAAAGATTTAGAGGTTTTTGAAAATCAAATTGATCCAAAGGAAATCTTTGAAAAATTTGTAGCTCCTCAAAATTATCGTTATTTAAACGATGAAGAAACATCTAAAATACAGAACGATTCAATCAGTCCAAAAATTAGTGACTATCATACAGCATCTTTATCGAGTGATAAGCAAATATCTAGACTTTTATCAGAATCTGAAATTGATGAATTGGATCGATTACTATTACCTCACCTGAGCAAAAAATATCCGAATTTTGAATCATGGCTCCAAAAAGCAAAGGATGGTATCAAAGAAGGAAGCAGAATTGCTTTTGGAGAATGGGCATATGGGAAACTAATTTCTACAATCATATTAAAACCAACTGTTAGTGGGAATGTAGAATTAAAAAGTTTATTTGTTGACCCTGATTTTCAAGGAGCTGGACGTGGTCCTCAAATTTATGAGATTGCTGAAAAACAATGCTTAAAAATGAATTTTAAAAAGATAGTAGTAGATACATTTTGTCAAGATAATGATATTGTTCATTTTTTAATTTCGAGCGGTTACAAAATATATGGCAAAGAGGATTTATATGGTAATGGAAACGAATCCTATCTTTTTTCAAAAACATTAAAGCCTCAATATGTAGGTGATCCTTATGACTGGGAAGCAATAACGGAATGGTTAATTGAAAATCACTTTGGATTTGAAATTGAAGAAAATCACCCGATTATTGACAAAAGAGCACTTGACTTCAGCATAAAAAAGAAAATAAATTCAAAATTCGAAATCAAAGGTCTGATTGAAGTAAAGGATACTCTAGTTGATCAAGATCCAGTTTCGATGCTTTATCAAAAAACAATAGATGGTGGCTATCATGTTCCAATTTTTATTGGTAGAAAATTCAAATCCCGAGCAACCGATTTTGCAAAAAGTAAAGGTGTAATACTAATTGATGAAAAAGGTATTACGGAGATATCCGGACATAAACCTCCAGAAGTAACTAAAAAAGATATCAGAGGCATTTTGCTTCCAATTAAACCTGAATTTTACCAAAAGATTGTTCTTCAAGGATTGAAAAATTTTGTATACTTTAAAGGTGCGCCATTTGGAAAATCTCTCAAACAAGGGGATTCCATTGTTTTCTATGTGGAAAGTCCCAGAAAAGAGATTTCAGCCTATGGTATCATAAAATCGACTTCAATTGATAAGCCAGAAATTCAATGGGAATCTTATGGAAAAAGAAGTGTATTCGATGAAAAAGACTTCTTTAGATTTGCAAATTCAAAGAGGGAAATTTTGGCAATTGAAATCAAAAGCTTCACGGAAATAAAACCTATTGGGCATAAAGACATTATTCAAAGAATCCCTGCAAAACTATTGAGTGGTGCTTATATTGATAAAGAGACTTTAGATAAATTGATATAATTATCAATTCCCCGTCTCGATTTTCGACCAAATAACTGCTCCTCGAGGCATTTTAAAAGGGAGTGGTTCTATTTTCTTTACATCTTCAAGGATCCATCCATAATGGCCAAACTTGTTAGTTTGATTTGAAAGTTTGTGTTTTTCAAAATAGTTCTGAAAATCTTCGTCTTTTAGGATAATTGAATCAGCTAATCTGGCGGTTGCTAAAAGTACTCCTTTTGGTAAAGAAACACAAGAGATGTACTTCTTTGCAGTTTCTAAATCACATTCCTTTGGATTGGTCCGACTAGCATAAATCAGAATCTCTTCTCGAATTCTAGTATTTTGAGTGCGAACTTCAATCGTTTTATATCCTTCTGCAATTAGGGATGCCCAAGGTTGACGAATTGCTAATACTTTCATTTAATCCACTCCAAATTTAAAAACAGGCAACCCTCTTTTGAGTCTGGCAACACAAATTCCATAACCTAGAGCCATTCCTATCAAAAGCATAGATCCACAAATGACTATGAGTAGATCACTTTTTATAGGCAGATATTCCACAGTCCGTACAAATTCTGTTTCAAATGGTGCTAGATCATTCATGGTTTCACTTCCATAGCTATCGCTCAACCAACAACCCAACTATACCTCATAGTGTTATGAGTAGACAGAACAGAAGCACGCTTGTTAACTTCAAGTTCCTTGAATTCCTTGTTTAGTCTATCAACTTCTTGAACAACTTCAACGACTACCTTCTCAAACTCTAAAGTCTTCAATCCCTTCTTCTTCCTCCATAAAAAACCTCAACCACCTTCTCACCAATCACCCCAACCCCCCACTGGAACTAAAATTAGAAATAGTAAATCGCCTAAATAACATATGATAGTTAGTCCCAATGACTAACATGCACATAATAACGGGAGGGAGTAAATGAGTCTATTTAACAGAATGGAAACCGTCCTCAAAGCGAAGATGAACAAGATCGTCAATCGCATGGAGGACCCCAGAGAGACACTTGACTATTCCTATGAGAAACAACTGGAAATGTTACAGGGTGTGAAAAGAGGGGTGGCTGAGGTAGCGACGTCCAAGAAGAGATTGCAGTTACAGCGCTCAAAGTTGATGCAGAGCATTGACAAGCTTTCCGGGCAGGCAAGGGATGCCATTAAGAGTGACAGGGAAGACCTTGCAAGGCTTGCACTTGAGCGCAAGGGTGCACTGGAACTTCAGGTGCAGGGGCTTGACCAGCAGATAGCTGACCTTGAAAAGGAGCAGGACAAACTGGTGGCTGCTGAGAAGCGTCTATCTACCAAGGTGGAGATATTCAGGACGAAGAAGGAGACCATCAAGGCACAGTATACGGCTGCTGAATCCCAGGTGAAGATCAATGAATCCGTATCAGGGATCAGTGAGGAGATGGCGGATGTTGGTCTTGCCGTTGAGAGAGCTGAGAACAAGACACAGGACATGAAGGCAAGGGCCTCTGCCCTTGATGAGCTCATCGAGACAGGCACTCTTGATGATGTCACAAGCAGTGGCGATGATATTGACAGGGAACTTGCAAAGATCAGTGCGGAATCGAATGTAGAGACGGAGCTGGCAAAACTCAGGATGGAGGAAGGTAAATGATAATCAGGATAATGGGTGAAGGGCAGTTTGAGGTCCCTGGAAGTCTGTTCGACGAGCTCAACATCATTGATAACAGGATAGTGGACCTTGTAGCCAAGGAAAACGAAGCAGATTACAGGACTGAGCTTTCAAGGCTCATCAACGTGATCAAATCGAACGGAAAACAGCTTGATGATGCAAGCATTGTGGAATCCAACATCATCGTCCCGCCTGAAGACCTGAGCTTACAGGAAGCAAAGGAGATCTTTACCGGTAGCGGTCTTCTCGAAGACTGAAATCTTCATCTTTACTTTTTAGAATGGCATTCCCCAGAGAGGATACCATTTCTCCACATTTTTTTCGACCGGAAGTTCGTTCTCAATAAGGGCCTTGAGCCTGAGCTCCATGGAATTATCCCTTTCCTGCTTACTCCGGGGTACGAAAGGATAGTAGCTGCCCTGCTTGAAATTATAGATCCAGTAGACCGGCCCTTCGCTTTCAAAACGGTACACTGCGCACAGGATCTGCTCTGAGAAACCCTGCTCGATCAGGGTCTGGCTGATCATATGTATGTTCGTGACAAGGTCCTCGAAGTCGTTATCGTCCAGGATCGCCCAGAGGAAGTTGTACTTATCCTTCTCGATGCGAAAATTTGTCCCTGTTTCCTGTGTGCTGTAACTTAACAGTTCCTCTATTTCCTTTCTGGTATTCTCATACTGGGAAAGGGACATGGACTTAAAACAGATGCCTGCCTGACCGGACGAGTGCAGGTTCAGGTTCACCTCCATGGTGACCACTGCAGTTGAGATCGCGAACAGCCGTTCCGTATTTGATGGCGGCAACTTGCTCCTTCCGAGCAGGGAATCGAACATGCCTTTAAGTCCCATCAGAACTCAAGCTCCTGTTGTAATTTTTCAAGTGCTGCGAGTCTTTTCTCTGTGGATGGGTGGGTCGAGAGCAGGTTCATGAAAGAACCTGAGACCGCAGGGATTATGAAAAACGCATTCATGCCCTCCACTGATCTCAGGTCATCCTGGGGGATGCGGGGCATGATGCCGCTAATCTTCGTAAGTGCCGATGCCAGGTTGGAGGGCTGGCCTGTGATGACCGCTGAACCCCTGTCCGCCGCAAATTCCCTGTATCTTGAAAGAGCGCGTATCAGCAGGAAACTTATGACCCATACAAGCAATGAAACGATCCAGATCGCAATAATGCCACCGGATTCCTTTCGTCTGCCGCCCATGCCTCCCATACCGCCGAAGTAGAAACTGTACCTGACGATGTAGAACGCAAGGGTCGATATGAAGCTGGCTATGGTCAGTATCGCCATATCTCTGTTCTTCACATGGCTCAGCTCATGTGCAAGCACAGCTTCCAGCTCTCCCTGATTTAACTGGTCCATCAAACCCGTGGTCACAGCAACCACTGCATTCTTTGGACCCCTGCCAGTTGCAAAGGCATTCGGGATCGATGTGTTCACCACTGCGATCCTGGGTATTGGCAGGTCCGCGATGGCACATAACCTGGTGATGGTTTGGTGAAGTTCAGGCTCCTCATATTCAGAAACGATGGTTGCATGCATTGTCCAGAGTACCAGACGGTCCGAGTAGTAATATTGTGCTCCCATGAATACGCCTATAAACAACAGCATAAACATCTGGGGAGCACCCGAATAGAACAGGAACGCCAGAAATAATAGGTACACTGCTGCCAGAAGGAATAGTGTCAACAGCATCCTGCCCTCAAGTCCCCTGTCATGTTTCCATTTCAAATTGATAACCCCTTATCTTCACATAAAATATATTCGACATCGTATTCATAAATGTATCTTAACGTAAACCTATACTGGACTTACACATTATAAATATGTGCAATGTATTTGATCACTATGATAGTAAAAGGTGCCGGGGAGTACAACCTTAAGGATACCCAAGTACGGTAACTTCTGGTTTGATCTTCACAAAGCATGTCGTGAGATCCTGTCAGTAAAATTGTAAAAAAGATTTGCGGGTCTTGAGGGACCCAACAATATTTCTCAGCAAAACGATATATAATTCAGAGCACTCTGGTAAATCCGCCGATCTTATCATCGCATATCTTTTTGTGTCTTTCTTCTTCTGCGACAAGGTGCTTCATATCTTTTATGAATTCTGTCCTGTTCTCTTCATCAGGGAAAACATCTTCCAGAACATTAGTTTCCGCCTTAGTTATGGCGTGATACGTGTCCCTTGCGAGCACTTCATATTTTCTTATCTCACTGAACATCTCGTAAACATTTGTCCGGTTAAAGTCAAAAATCCTGTGGGGAATTCCTCTGGGTGCACTTCCTGGGAGTTCAGTATTTGCCATTTTGAGCCATTTTTCAAGGATCAATGCGTGCTTGTCTGAATCATGGGACAGGGTTTCCAGTGCTTCCAGATGTTGTCCTTCAAGTTCGATCCTTGCTTCCCATGCTGCAAGCTGCTCCATTTCAGTTTCAATCCAGTACATTCTTTGAAGCTGCAGGACTAAAATTTCTTTTTGATTGATTTTTTCCAACCGGATCTCTCCAAAATAGCTGATTTCGTGAATATCTTTTTTTATATTATATATAATCCTACGGGGAAAATTCATTGGATGATAGCTATAATGCTTCGAGATCTTCTATTTCAAACAAATCCTTTAATTTATTTCTCAGTTGTAATGATTTCTTTAATTAAAGCTTAAAGTAGACCAAAGAATACTTATTCAATTAGTAGGCACAAGTTTGTTGGTTAAATATTTTGTTTTTGTGCGTGGTGTGCGAAATGAGTAAAATACTGAAAGCTGTAGATGCCATGGTTAATTCTGAGGAATTGATCACTGATGTAAAAGCATTGCAAGAGTCTTTGTTCTTTATGTATAACCAAAAGTATGTGTGGTCAATACAAAAGGAATTAGGTGACTATTATCTTATTTACTATGTAAAGCACAATGAAGTAAAAAATGTCATTGATGCTATCAAGTACATGCCAAATGATCCTGGGCCATATATCTCATACAGCTCAAAGGATTACAGGTCCGATAAGAGTGGAGATAATTTTGTGGAATTGTATCAGATCGTAAAAGAAAAGCTGTATAATATTGATGCAGTATTGGATAATATTATAGGTGGACAATAATCTTCCACTTATTTACTTTTCTTTAATCAGTTTCCGTGGTATTTTTTCATTTCATTTTTCCTAATATTTCCTGTGATCTATTCTGAATGCATCTTATACTTTAATGACATTTCATCAAAATCACAATAAGTAGCATCTATCTCTTTTCTATGGGTTATAATATATATAATAGCAAAAACAATCTCTCTGTGATGTAACAAAGTTGCATTATTCGATGCAGTTCTACACTTCTGGAAGTTGAACTACATTATTTCAATTATTACTGCTATAACATCAATATCTGAGATCCTGGAAAGAAACAATGGATGATCAAGTAAGAAAAACGGACAAAGACGCGTCTGTCATTTCTAATGGCTGTCATTTTTGCTTTGTATATAAGGATAAGGCACAGCTGGCCGAATTTCTGCAGGATTACATCATGTCAGGTCTCGATGGCAACGAATTATGTGTATGGATGACCCCTGATGTGGAAAGTGCTACAAAGGCAAAAGATATGCTCAAAGAAAGGGGCATCTATATTGATCCTTATCTTCGCACATCCCAGCTTGAGATCGTTCCTATGCCGGAATTACCCGGAAATGACCTGAAATTATTGCCTTCTCTTCTGCTTGATCACTGGAAACTCATGCAGGACCAGGTTATACTGGATGGTTTCGATGGGCTTCGCTTTAACGTGGATCTGCAGGATGTTGAAGGTTCCGGACTGGAATATCTTACATCTTACGCCGATATTGTAAAAGATACTGTCAGGGAGCTTGGGATGAGATCGTTGTGTACTTTTCCGATCGATGTTTTCTCCCGCTCTGAGGTCATCGATCTGATGCACAGGAATGGCAACATCATCATAGAAGTGGATGAAAAGAACCTTTCACTTGAGGAGGAAACACCGGCTATTGAGCCGGAAATACAAGTGTCTCCTAAACCAACAAGAAAAGATGAAGAGCTCAGTTGCATCTATCGCAGCAGTCCTGCTATTGCCTTCCTGTGGAAGGCTGAAAAAGGATTCCCGGTTGAGTTCGTGTCGGATAATGTGAGCCAATTTGGGTATGATGCAGCGACCCTGATGTCTGGTGAGATCGTTTATGCTGATATTATTCATCCGGATGATGTTGAAGGCTATTATTCTGATCTTCTTGAATGCTTAAAACAAAATAAAAGAGATTTCTCCAAAGAGTACCGTATTCTGGATCGAAATGGAAATGTCCATTGGATATCTGAACATTCTCAGCTGGAAATTGTGGAAGATGGTATTACTGACCGCTATCATGGTATTATCCTGGATATCACTGATAAGAAAATTGCTGAGGCCGAATTGAAGGAAGCAGAAACAGAAGCAGAGTACAGGGCACTGTTTGATAGATTTAGTTATGGTGTTTATGTCCAGGATCTTAATGGGACTTTCCTTAAGGCCAATAAGGCCGGACTTGAATTTTTAGGTTACACGTATGAAGAACTTCTTTCTCTGAGTTCAGGGTCAGTTATCCTCTCTGACTGTGTAGAGGAATTTAAAGTTCATATGGGTGAAGTGCTCGATAATGGACATTCGATCTTTGAGACGGTCCTTCTGAAAAAAAATGGGATGAGCTTACCTGTGGAAATGAATGCCAGTCTTATAGAATACAGGGGCAAAAATGCGTTTCTGCTCATTTCGAATGATGTCATTGAACGCAGGAACAAAGAGGAAAATCTCTTAGCTGCAAAGGCTAACGCTGAAACTGTTATTATTGCAAAAAGTGAATTCCTTTCCAATATGACGCATGAGCTCAGAACTCCCTTGAATGCTATAATTGGCTTTTCCGATGTTATGCTTGGATCGGGAGACATTAATGAAAAACAGGCGAAATACCTGCATAATATCTCGGATAGTGGTAAGAAGCTACTGGACATTATCAATGATATTCTGGATATTTCAAGGGTGGAATCCGGGAATGTGGAATTGAACTACGAACATTTCCTTGTTTTGGAATCGTTTGATGTGGTTTGTTCTCTGCTTGCTCCAATGGCTGAGAAGAAAGATGTTGATCTGCATTCTGAATTAGATCCACGGGGTATCGTTATTAACGCTGATAAGCAGAAGTTCGAACAGATCCTGCAAAATCTGGTGAGCAATGCAATAAAGTTTACTCCTGCAGGCGGTTCTGTTGATGTCAGTGCAAGATTTGTTGAAGAACGTTTAGTGGTTCAGGTAAAAGATACTGGTATTGGTATTTCTGAAGAGGACCGTCAGTCCCTTTTCAAGCCCTTTAGTCAGGCGGATGCTTCCCACCGTCGGGGTTACGGTGGTACCGGTCTTGGCCTTGCAATTGTCAAGCACTTTGTGGAGATGCATGGTGGAAACGTCTGGGTCAAAAGCAAACCCAACTTGGGAAGCACCTTCTTCTTTGACATACCGATTTCAGGAGTATCGCCTTGTAAAGGTAAGTCTATAACTCAGCCCTCTATTCCGAAGGTCGCTCAGCAAACAGTCCAGGACAATTCCGGACATATTGGTAGTGATGCTATTGATGCACTAGCTAAAAAGGTAGCTCCTGAGATCATAGTTCCTGACAAATGCACGGACAACGATCCTCTGATACTTGTTATTGAGGAAGATGAAAGGTCGCGTGAGCTTTTGATGTTAACTTTTATTGATGGTGGCTATCGTGTCGTTTCTGCTGAAAATGGTATAGAAGCTGTGGCGATTGCCAGAAAATTGAAACCTTTTGCTGTTATTCTTGGTGTAGTGTTGCCGGAGATGGATGGGTGGAGTGTACTTCGCCATTTGAAAGAGGACGTTTCGACCTCTGATATCCCTGTAGTAATGATCTCTATGATGGATCAGAAAGAAACTGCTCTGGAACTTGGTGCAGTGGGTCACCTGACAAAACCATTCGATCGTGATTATCTTTTGAAACTGATGGACAGGTACAAAGAGAAACTTGAACGAAAGAACCCGGTGATCCTGATAAGTGATGATGAGCCTTATGCTGTTGAGCTTCTGTCATCTATGCTGGAACCGGAAGGCTTCACCGTATTGCGTGCATATTCCGGGACGGATGCAATTGATATATGCACGGAACAACAGCCAGATATTGTATTACTTGACCTCATGATGCCACATGTCTCCGGATTAGATGTGATCTCCGTATTAAGATCAAACCCTGAAACTAGTAATATTCCTATCGTAGCATGCACCGGGAGTGATATTACAGCCAGGGACCGTGTATTCATGGACAGGAAAGTAAATTCGATTATTAAAAAAGGAGTTTTCAGCAAAAAGGATCTGCTTGATACTATTCATCGTGTAATTTCCGATGTCGTGTCCAAATAAATATATATTTACTTACCAATTCTATATCTATGTCATTCAATGAAACAGTATCCATGTATGCCCAGCAAATATTAGGGTCGCTTTTTGGTACAATTGAATACAAATTAGCCCTGGCAGCCTCTATAATGGTATTATCTGTGATACTTGCTTATCTGGTAGATCTCGTTTTCAAGAAAGTTCTTCTGCATTTTACCTCTAAGACGAGATTTGAGATCGATGACCTTGTAATACACGCTGTAAAGAGGCCTATATACTACACGGTTATACTCATGGGCGCATTCCTTGCACTTTCCATAGTTGGTGGTGCAAAAAGTTATCTGTGGATCTTCAATGACATATTGCTGACCATTCTGGCACTGGTCTGGATATTTACCTTGATCAGCCTTAACAAGATACTGTTTGACAATGTCCTTCCATCGTTAGTAAAGAAGACAGAGACAAAGATCGATGACGAAATGCTCCCACTCATGAAAGGTCTCTCCGATATTGTGATCGGTCTGGTCGGTATCGGTCTGATACTCGAAGGTGTCTGGGGAGTGAACGTTGTTCCTTTGTTCGCATCTGCAGGTATCGTGGGTATTGCAATAGCATTTGCTGCCAAGGATGCTATCTCACAGTTCTTCGGTGGTCTTTCTATCTATTATGACAAGCCTTTCAAGAACGGTGACCGCATCGAGATCGCCGATGGCCAGATCGGGATTGTGGAAGAAGTTGGTATAAGAAGCACCCGGATCCTTGATTTCTACAACAATATGATCATTATCCCGAACAGCATAATAGCAAACAACAAGGTCATAAATTATACATCACCCCAGCCTAAAATGATGGTGAAAATAACCATCGGTGTTGCGTATGGTTCCGATGTTGCAAAGGTAAAAAGGGTCCTTCTGAACATCGCAAAGAGCATTGATCTTGTTCTGGATTACCCTGAGCCTTCAGTAAGATTTGACAACCATGGGGATTTCAGCCTTGATTTTGCATTGATCCTGTGGGTAAGGTATCCTTCAGAAAAGTTCAGTGTCATAAATGAAGTTAACACGCTGATAGATTCCGAGTTCAGGAAGGAGGGAATTGACATACCCTTCCCTACGTATACAATACTTAACCAACAATGAATGTGGAAGCGCAAGCTTGAATTATCCGCAAGCCTTTCCATATATAGTCCGGTACAAAAGTATTTATGCCTATAAATCTATTTTATTTTAGAGGTGATCTTATGGATTATGAAGAAATATTTAGGCGAGCATGGGATGTTTTCAAAGAGAACATTGCAGCTTATGTAGTAGCTACATTGATAGCATTTATAGGTTCCATATTCATTGTAACCATTGCACCGCTCTTCTATGGTCTTGCTTACATGGCCGTAAAAGGAATGGGTGGTGAAAAGGTTGAGATCAATGACCTTTTCGAAGGTTTCAACAATTTCATAAAGAGCTGGGTGTTCTTTATCATATTCGCCATTATAGTGGGAATAGGATTTATGTTCCTGGTACTTCCGGGAATCGTGCTTTCAATCCTTATGATCTATGCACTTCCTCTCCTTATTATAAGGGGATACGGCGTAATGGATTCCATAAAAGAAAGTATCGAGATATCAAAGAACAACTTTGTCGACACTCTTGTTCTGGCTATCATCCTGTGGGTGATCAGCGCAATAGGCGGCATGGTCTATGTTGGTTCTTTACTGACAACACCATTCTACTTCCTTGCATTGGTGGCAGCCCTCGAAGCACAGATCGGTGCAGGAGAGAGCTATACTGCTGAGTATACGGAAGTCTCGGACGTTGAGTGAAGGATTTTAAAAATAGTAATTTTGGGTCATAGGTTATGTGCTATATGACCCGAGTTGATTTTTTATTTGGTTATTCTACGGTTACATCCAGTTCATTTTGAGTGATGTGTAGGTAGGTAATAAAGTTACCTAGTCCCTTATAATTGATAGTAACTGTAGAAGCGTCATAGTCTATATTGTCTTGGTTTCCATTATCTAAATAGAAGAAAACTGGACCTTCTTCTGTTATTAATTTCATGTAATGTTGTGTAATATCATTAATCGAATAGTTTTCATCGTTATTATATATTTCAACATCAGGTAGTTCTTTGATGGGTCCGGATGGTCCCCAAGAAAAGTCTTGATAATCACTAATATATCTCATCATGAATGATTCATTTAGCAAATCCACAGTTGCATTCTCACCATCATTTTTCCCATTTATGGTGTATTCACCTATCCCTTCCCATTCTTCCATATAATCAATCCCTGAGTTGGTATCTTCATAGGTCACAGAAGTGATTTTTATTGGATAATGTCCATTCTTCTTTTGGAAATTATATGTGAGTGTTCTTGTTCCAGATGTTGCAATCAAGTTCGATTTCATTGACTGTAATCCTTGACTGCCATCACCATCCAAGTAATAATAGAAATCATACACTGGTTCTGCTGGTTCTGGATCAATTCGACCAACTTTCAACTTCCTTTTGAGGGGATATGTTCCCATTGGTGGTTCTGTAGTGAATTGAGTTATCACTGTTTTATTTTCGTCATCAAGTACTGTGACTGTGTTAGGCATTGAATTAATGTAGCTTGCCCAGCCTTTGTAGTAGTCACTTTTTATATAGATCAGAATCTCATCATAGTCTGTAACAGGATTTGATCGGTTGGTAGATTCATTAGGGAACAGTACGTATGGTTTGTTATCGGAAGTAACAGCAATATCGATATTACCATTGCCAGCGACCGTTGAATTTCCATTGATGGTTGTTAATGGCAAAGTTAATGTTACAGTATTATAATGAAATTCTGGTGGTGATACCATAACAATTCCACCGTTTGATCCATAATCAGACCATACTCCTCCACCTTCATAGGCTACTGTTCGATCATCTTTTATATATTCTATAGTACCCAATGAGCAGTTAAATTCTTCTGAATTATTGGTAGTATAATTTATGATTTGTATTGTCATGAGTCCCTTTTCATTTTCACCAGGACTATTTACACTTACACTTCCACCCATAAGGGATATAGCCGTTGTTTGGTATGGTGATTCTCCCAGTGCTGCTTTACTTATTCGAGAGTCAAGAACCGTAAAAGCCTGTTCAACTTTTTGTGCTTTTGCATTTTCCTGCATATCATTAAGCACAGGGACATTATAAACCAATATAATTCCAATAGCAATTATTGCAAGTGAGTACATCAGCAACAATCCAACAACTGATGAAACCGCTTTACATGAGTCTAATGTTTTATTTCGAGTCCCCATATCCACCAAATCCGAATTATATATTCATTATGATAAAACGTTTTATGATATTATTTATTGAGTTTAGCATACTTATCTTTTTGTGCATGTCAATTGGATTTTTAATATTATAAGACCGCGTATTGGTATTATAGATCTCAATTTACAATTTGTACATCCAGCTCGTTTTGAGTTACATGTAGATAAGTAATAAGATTTCCAATTGAATCATAATTTAGAGTTATCTTTGAGCTTCCATAATCCATTGGATCCTGCGAACCGCCATCCAGATTGAATTCGATTTGTTCTTCATTTGTCATTAGTTTAATGTAATGTTGAGTTACATTTTCCAGTGAATATTGATCATATCCTGATGTTGTATTGATTTCAACGTTCGGTAATTCACTTGTAGTATTGGATGGTCCCCATGAGAAATCGGTGTCTGCACCATCCAGATTGGGTGGACTATATTTCATCATGAAAGATTCATTAAGCAGATCCACATTCGAGATCTCATCTGCTTGTGCTCCTTCTACTGAAAATGTTTCAATTCCCTCCCAATGTTCGATATAGTCTGGACCTACAGATGTATCCATATAGGTTACATAAAGTTCAAGCTGATCAGCACCGCTCTTTTTTTGTAAACTATAAATTAATGTCTTTGTATCGAAAATAGCTTTAATTTCATACTTTTTTGGATTCAATCCCTGGGACTTCGCGGCTTCAAAATGGAACTTAAAGTCGTGGATCGGTTGTGAGTTTGATTTATTGACCTGACCAAATTTTATATTATTAGTAAGGCTAAATGTTCCCATTGGCGGGGTAGTATAGAATTCAATGATGGCTGTTTCGTTCGTATCATCAACTGTTGCAGTCGTGTAGATTAATGTGTTTGCATAATCGGCCCAGGCATCGTAGTATTCACTTTCAATGTATACAATGACCTTGTCATGTATAACTGGATTCTTTCTCTGGACAGATGCTGATACATTTGGATATAATATTTGTGGCTTGTTGTCGGAAGTAACTGCAATATCGAAGTCACCATCTCCGCTGGATGAAGATTTTCCATTAATGGTCATTATTGGCAAAGTTAGAGTTACTCCGTTGTAATGGAACTCCGGTGGTGATATCATAACCGTTCCTCCTCTTGAACCATAGTTGGACCACACGCCGCCACCTTCGTATGCTATTTTTCGATCATCTGTGACATATTCTATGGTTCCGAGTGAACAATTGAAGTCTTCCTTTGTATTATCCGTTTGGTTGATGATCTGAATAGTCATTCTTCCTTTTTCAGATTCCGCCGGGGCGTTTACGTTTAAAGTACCTCCTTCCATTGTGATAGATGTTGTTTGTAGGGGAGATTCTCCAAGTGCTACTTTACTTATACGTGAATCCAGTATTGTGAATGCCTGTTCTACTTTCTGCGCTTCGGCTTCATCTTGCATTTCAGCAATCATAGGGACACTGTAGAGAAACATTGCAGTGATGCAAATGATTGTCATTGAAAAAATTAATAATGATCCAACAACAGATGAAACGGCATTACATTCATTGAGTATGTTTTTTCCACGTTCCATCTGCTATATCCACCTTATTCAATTGTCATTTCGATTGATGATTGAAGTATGTATACGTCGGTATTCTTTGCATAACTTCTGGATGCATTAACTGTTGAATTCATATGATCCATGTCCACGATTTGCATTCCCAGAGTTTCGTTCAGATAGTCTTCCCAAGCGGTATAATATGGACTTTGTATTGTTATATTAACTGCTGATACATTTTGGTATTTATAGACCTGAGGGACTGAATCCTTTTCTGCAATTACTCTTACTAGGCCTTCTCCTGCAATACCATCAACACCTGTAACAAGAGTAAAAGGAATTACGAGGAGTTCATCTGAATTGATAAACTGAGGTTCCCGAACAATCACAGCTTCACCAGTCCCATACTTTGCCCAAACTCCTGTGTTCTCATAAGAGATTGTTGTATCTTCATATTGATTCTGCAATTCTCTAAGTTGCGTATATCTTGTTTGAATTTCAGGTGTGGAGTTCGTAGCATTCCATGTTTCCAATTCAACATTAATTGAAGAATTTCCAGTGACCCATATTCCTCCTCCGTACATTTTCAATTCTATGGACTGGGATGGAGCATTGTCAAAGACGACCTTATTTACATTCTCTCCAAGAACTATGAAACTTTGTCTGATATTCTCTTTATGTCCACTTTCCTGCATGTTTTGAAGAGCAGGAAATCCTGCAACTGTTATCACAGTTATTGCAATAAGCATTATACCAAGTATGAGCACTACATCAACTACTTCTGATACTGCATTTTCCGAGTTGATTATATTTTTTCTTCTCATATATATCAGAACCTTTGAGTTGATCAGTATATCTCTATCATTTTCGAACTGCTATTATAGGTCATAAAATGCTTCTCACTTGCACTGCTTATGGTAGTGGGCATTACATGAACATTTCTCGCTTCATAAGGTATTTTAACCCTTGTTTCGTCACGACCATGGGACTCAAATGTCATTTCGCCAGTTGAAAAATTAACAGAATAATAGTCATTTGCTACTTTCAAAGGTAACAACATTTCATATTTGATTTCTCCAACTTCTCCACCTGCATTGTTGCTAATGTTTACGATGGTTTCCATCTCTGTAAGTTGGAGTGCAATGTTACTTCCATGGATCTCGAATTCTTCCCTCATAACTGTATGCTCTGCCTGGTTCATCATACCATAGGATGCATTCATAACAAGCAAAAAAGTGATAACTGTTATTGAAAATGTAAGTATGAATCCAACAGAGGTAGCTACGGCTTCGTTTTCATGGAATATTTGTTTCATGTTCGATCCTCATGGTATTGTAAAAGGTATTGATACGTTGATCTTGTTATTGCTGGATGCAACACTGATTGTTGTATTTGTGACTTTGTATCTCTCTTCAACAAAAGAACTTCCATCGGCAAGTCCGCCAGAGATTGAGTAATATCCCATGGCATTGCTTGAGTTTACAAATTTTATCATATAGGGGTCTTTTGTTGTAGATTTATTAAAATTAAAAGATGATACGCCTGTGATATTAAGCATCATGTATGTAGTTGGTGTTTTTGAATCAACAATCTGATTATTAACACTTATGTTTATATGCGTACTATCGTTGTAGACTTTCATGGACCATACTGTTCCGTTGGATTGGTTTATGAGGTATACTTCATATGCATTTGACTCATCCACAAGTTTTGATGTATTTGTTAACTCGATCGTGAATATATCTGTACGATTTACATTTTTAACGACGTCCCAATCTGAGTTCCCTGAATAAAGTCCATTTTCTGTAAAGTATGCTTCAGTAAGGTTACTGTCATCGAAGGATAGGGAAAGACCACGGAATGCATATATGGTTGATATTTCATTTGCATAGCTGTCTATATATGCTGTAATATTGGCATCTCTGGCAGTTTCATCACTATAACTTTTACTGTCGTTGTAAGCAGCCCTTGTAGCTTCATCTGTCATCTGAGCAATGTTAGAGATCTCATAATTGCTGATGTCGCTGGTAGATTCCGATGCCATATTGCTTGCATAGATGACATTGTTCAACATTATGGTCGTTATGACTAAAGTGAATCCTATGGCGAATGCAGCAAGTAACAGTAATTGAGCGGAATCGTCAAACTTTCTCATAATAACATCTCTCATCTATTTTACATACGCCATAATGTGAGTTTCACATCTATAATATTGTATAATGCAGTTGTACTACCATCAACATCTGGTATGCCGGTAGCGGTTTTGTACGAGCTTCCAACATCTGATTCAGAAAGCAATACTTTTCTTGAAACAATTACTGCATTGTCAGATGGATCTCCATTATATATGTAGTAATTTTCAAGTTTTTCGTTGTATTTGGTATAGTTTCCTGATTCTGAAATACTGCTATATGTGAACTCGATGTTGTGGGCGATTCCATAGTCGACTAAAATAAGTTTCAGCAAATCGACTACAGGTCCATCAAGTGAATTATTTTTATTATCATCGGATTGATAATTTGTACCGTTCCAGACATACATTTCCCCATTCCAGTTAATAATCTCATCTTTCAGGTCAGAGTTTTGTCCATTCGATGAATGGTCAAGTGAAGTCAGCATATCCTGGCCTATGATGTACATCTGGGATTCAATGTGGGCATTTGCCGTTGATGAGGTAAGCGGAGTAAGGGAAGTTGCCTGGACTGCGAATAGAATTATGACTACCATTATGGTTGCAGCCATTATGGCTTCAAGAGTGTGCATCTGTGCACCCTCTTCGTCTGTAATTGTAACTATGTTTAGACTTCTCATCTTACCACACCCTTACTGATAGTATTGCTGTTTCAGTTTTGCCGGTGATAGTATCTTCAATGAGTACAACACGCTTTGTTTGTCCAATATTGTTGGATAGTGGAAGTGGTTCACCTGCCATCTTGAGCATCTGTGTGCTGTTCTCGAGTGTTACATTTAGATCATATCGATGGTATTCTCCCCTCAACCCCAGTTTATCAATTTCAGTATAATAGCCACTAGTTGATAGCTTAGTATCAAAATAATCATCTGTCTTGTCACTATCAATAAGATTCGGTGTCCTTATATCTCCTGCACTCATTTCCATCTCAGTAATCGACGTAGCAACACGGTCAGCAACAAGTGTTACCTCGTCAGAATTGGACTGGAATGGTGTGAAAAGTCCTGCTGAATACTGGAATATGAAAAATAATGCAACAATGAATATGGTAATTCCTATAAGGTAATCGATTGTTACCTGGCCTTCGTCATTTCCTCGAAGTTTTCTTTTGAACAAATTAGGTCTTGTCATATTCTTCATCGTTCCTTTGTGGGATGTCTTTGGATAAATGGATCTTATATACCATATATCTCTGTACCATTCTTAACTTTTTTGATATTTTTCTCGACGATTGACAATCGATTCTTATCGACTTTGAGTCCTGCAAGCTGTTCGATGAACCAGATGGATTTAACATGGTCGTCGGGTGCGAGCTTCCAGTCGGATTTCTCGATGTAATAGTCGATACCTTCTGCGTATCGCATAAGTTCAAGGCGAACATCTTCGCTGATCCAGCCAAGTTCCTCATAGTAGGAAAGGATGTCTGCGAGGTGATTTTGTCCGACAAGTTCCATAAGGAATTCAAGCCATTCCATACAGAGCTTCATATTAGTAGAATTTTTGATTATATTGTTCAGCTGGACATTTTCACCATTTGCACGATAGCTTCTTGCCCCAAGGTTCTTAAACTCCTTCTCAACAAAATCGGTTAGTGACAAAATTTCATCCTTAATCAATTGAGTTTGTTCCTCGCTGTCAGACCTGAGTTCCTTATTTGCGTCATGTGTGTTTTCCACACTCTTTATCAGGTCAGAAGTGACCGAATGGATTTCAAGCATGCTTCTTTGGGATTCGACCTGTACGTTGTTCATTGAAACAAGTGTCTGATCCAGTTCATCGATGCGCTTATTTGTTTCAAATATCTCTGCAGATCTTGAATTGCCGAACTCTGTTAATTTCTGCATCTGATTTAGCATAATGCTGTAAGAACCTGTTAGTTCCATAATGTTCTGCTCAATGGTGTTAAGTCCGGTCTTAAGCTCAACATTATCGGTTTGAATGCTTTCCAGTGTAATTTCAAATCCATTGAGACGTTTTTCCAGGAACTCTATCTTTTCTGCGGATTCCTCGACTCTCATATTGATAATGGAATTGAACTTATCTTCATCCTTTTTCAAGGAATTGATAGATCCTTCCAGTGCATTTATCGTGCCAGAGATGTTCTTTATATCCTTGGTAAGGTCTTCATTACTCTGCTTTGAAAGGATAAGTTCATCTTTTATTTTTTGGATCTCTTTGGAAGAGTTTCCAATATTTAGATCATTATCCGGGCCAACTGGAGTGGTTGTATGTTCTGTTTGTCCCATTTCAGCTGTCACTTCTAATGGGAAGTTTTCAAATTGAGTGGAAGGAACTTCCCATTCAGGGGAATTCTGAATATTTTTCGGATCAATGGGAATTACCTTTCTGATCTCCTCTAATGTTGGAGAATCTATATTTTCATGAGGTATTGTTTCCTTTTTGCCAGAATTGATTTCCACATCTCTTTTTACCGGTTCAGGAATATCTTCCTGGGTCTGAACTTCTGCCATTGGAGGTTGCCATTCTTCCATCCTGTCAAGAAGTTTTTTCTTGTGAGTAAATCGTTTGAATGTTTTTGTGATCAATCTCATGATCCCATTCCCATTTTTGCTAACTTTATTGTTTGCCTCTGGCATTTCATTTTCCAGATCGGGTACAATGTTAGGTGTCGCTGGCGGGAATTTTGGTGTTTCTGATCCCTGGTCTCTTTCTTTATTTAGGTGAGGCCTTTTTGTGGTTTCAGACTGCTCGAAGGGATTGGATATTGTATTTTCCGGTATGTTTTCGAAGGTTTTTCCTTCAAGGTCATGACGCTGGTTATTTGAATCTTTATTAAGAGATGCTTGATTCTCATAAGGTAAAAATGAGCTGTTGATGGTATCTTCTGTTGGAAGGTCTGGTTCAAACAATGGTAAAGATCTTTTCTTTGAGCTGGTGATCTTCTCAGGAACAATTTCTTCATTGGCTGTAGCAATGATTCCATTAAGAAGACCTTCATTGATATTCTTTTGAGCACTGTTCATTTTTTCCAGATCAGCTGGGTCCTTTTCAAATTTTAAAAGAAAAGATGTGTCAGTATCAACAGATTCCAGGTTTCGATTCTCTATTCCATCGATGGTTAATATTTCTGGTCTGGAACCTTGGAGGTCTACTGGATTGATATGGATATTACTATCCGTAATAGTAGCATGATCATTACTTTTAGGATCGGCTATCGGGATAACGGCTTTATTTAACAGAAAACCAGTGTCTTCGGTATCAAAGGGAGATGTATCTTCCTTTTCCTTTTTATTTCCCCACGCTAGTTCACTCATTACAGACCAACTTTTGAGTTTAATGTAGTTGCTCTCCGGATTCTTTGAGCTTGTAAATAAGCTCTTTATGGTCCTTAGAAGATACAACGATTTTGTTACATTTGCATAGCTCTGGTTATTATATGTTTGATTTTTATTTAAGGCTTACTGATTATAATGATAGTGATGTGTCTATGTTATTTGCATTAACTTAAACTTCACTACTCACAGGTTTATGTAAGACTTAAGGTTAAAATATATCAAAATATATCCAAGAACAAGCATCCCAAGTGAAACTATCCATGCCCATCTCAATATGCGAGCCAGATTCTCGGGCTGTGTTAAAATAAAAAAAAGTCTGTCGGCCAGGTTTGGCCGATCAGAGGCTTTGTTCTGCATGAGAAAGCCTTATGCTTTGATCCTCTTCAAGCGGAACGTGTTTTCTCTTTCCATCTCTTCAAGACGGAGTCTTATGAAACTCATTGATTCCTGCAGGTCAGGTATGACCTTGAACTCAAGTGCATTGACACGCCTCTTTGTCTTCTCGATATCATCAAGTAGTTTCTTCATGGTTGTTTCGATCTCTGCTGCCAGAATGATCTTTTCAACCAGGACTTCATATGAATCGACGGCTTCATCAATGTAAGAGCTTGTTCCGAGAATTCCGTATCCACGCTTGTTTATGGGTTTACGCACACTTGAGGATTCGATCTTTGGCACTACTACGCCCATGATGTTGTGGCTTTCGAGCTCGATCTGTGGTGCATCTTTCATTGCAAATGCTGTGGATTTGACAGTTATCCTGCCTTCCACAGATTCTGCGATACCGATCTTCTCATTGGCCTTTTCATAGGCAGCATCCAACTCTGAGCGTACATCCTTTGCCTTGCTTAAGATATCAAAGAACTCAAGGATAAGTCCATCTCTCTTCATTTTCAGCAGCTTGTGGCCACCTTCTGAGAGCTTGATCTTCTTCTTCAGCTCAATGAGTTCTGATCGAGTTGGTTTAACGTCTTTTGCGCCCATTATAGATCCCTCGCTACAGTATCACTCGCTGGTCTTCTGGTGAGCAGGGTGGTACTTTTCAATGTACTTGTTATCGATCCTGGAGAGTTGTGCTTCAGGCAGCTCAGAAAGGATCTCCCATGCGACTCTCAATGTGTCATCGATGGAACGGTCCTCATCCCTGCTCTGGCGAACAAATCTGTCTTCGAACAGATCTGCGAACTCAAGGATCTTCCTGTCTCTTTCGGACAATGCTTCTTTACCGACGATAGCAACCAATCCACGAAGGTCACGACCTTCTGCGTATGCTGCATACATCTGGTCAGATACTGCCTTGTGATCGTCTCTTGTCTTTCCCTCTCCGATACCGGAGTTCATAAGACGGGAGAGTGATGGCAATACATTGATCGGTGGGTAGATATTCTTCATGTGAAGTTCACGGGAAACCACGATCTGTCCTTCGGTAATGTAACCGGAAAGGTCAGGGATCGGGTGGGTGATATCGTCACCAGGCATTGTAAGGATGGAGAACTGGGTAACAGATCCCTTTAAGCCCTTGATAACACCTGCTCTTTCATACAGTGATGCAAGATCAGTGTACATGTAACCTGGGTAACCACGTCTTCCTGGAACTTCTTCTCTTGCTGCACCCATCTGACGCAGTGCTTCACAATAGTTTGTGATATCTGTCAGGATAACGAGTACGTGCATGTCATGCTCGTATGCAAGGTATTCTGCAGCTGTAAGTGCCATCCTTGGAGTGATGATACGCTCGACAGCAGGGTCATCTGCAAGGTTAAGGAAAACAACAGCTCTTTCAAGAGCACCTGTGTTCTCGAAGTCCTTCATGAAGTACTGTGCTTCTTCACTGGTGATACCCATTGCACCGAAAACTACTGCGAAACTTTCATCGCTTCCTGGAACTTTTGCCTGCCTTGCGATCTGAAGTGCGATCTCGTTGTGTGGAAGACCTGATCCGGAGAAGATCGGAAGTTTCTGTCCTCTCACAAGTGTGTTAGTACCATCGATTGTGGAGATACCTGTCTGGATAAAGTCCTCTGGTGGCATCCTGGAAAACGGGTTCATTGATGCACCGTTGATGTCCACTTTCTCGTCAGGAACGATACGTGGTCCACCATCGAGTGGTTCTCCTGCTCCGGAAAGAATCCTTCCGAGCATGTCCTTTGATACTGGCAGCTTGATGGTCTCACCACTAAAGATTACACCGGATTCTTCGTTGAGTCCGCCTGTACCTTCGAAAACCTGGACGACTACCATATCTGCAGATGTATCAAGAACCTGCCCTCTCTTGGTGGTTCCATCCGGCAGGTTGATCTGAACAAGTTCACCATACCCTACAGGTTCTGTCTTCTCAAGGAAAATCAGAGGTCCGGAAACCTCTACGATCGTTTTGTATTCTTTGGTCATGTTCAGTTGCCTCCGAGCTGAGCAAATTCTTTGTCCATCTTTGTCATGACTGTGTCCAGTGCACCCTCAAAGTCCTCTTCGAACTTAACTTTTGCCAGTTCATCCTTGGACTCGATAGTGATTATCTTGTTCATTGGAACTCCTGCTTCAAGCGCAGCGGTTGCCATCTCTCCATACTTTGTGATGGATTTGAGAAGCTTGTACTGCTTGTCAAATGGACAGTATGTGTCGACAGGGTGGAACGCATTCTGCTGTAGGAAGTATTCCCTTACCATACGTGCGATCTCAAGTGTCAACTGCTGGTCTTCCGGAAGTGCATCTGAACCGACGAGCTGTACGATCTCCTGCAACTCGGATTCCTGCTGTAAGAGATCCATTGCATTGTCTCTGAGTTCGGTCCAGTCAGGTGCGACGTTCTCGGAGAACCAGTCTGCAAGACCCTGGGTGTACAGGCTGTAACTTGTCAGCCAGTTAATGGATGGGAAGTGTCTTTTCTGTGAGAGCTTTGCGTCAAGAGCCCAGAACACTTTAACGATACGAAGTGTGTTCTGTGTGACAGGCTCGGAGAAATCACCACCAGGTGGTGATACTGCACCAATAACTGTAATTGAACCATCAAGTCCTGCAAGTGAGTTCACGGAACCAGCACGCTCATAGAACTCTGAGAGCCTTGCTGAAAGATATGCTGGATAACCTTCTTCACCAGGCATCTCTTCAAGTCTGGATGAGATCTCTCTCATTGCTTCTGCCCATCTTGAGCTTGAGTCCGCCATGAGTGATACATCGTATCCCATGTCTCTGTAATATTCTGCAATTGTGATTCCAGTGTAAACAGATGCTTCACGAGCAGCTACTGGCATGTTGGATGTATTTGCGATAAGAACTGTCCTTTCCATAAGTGGGCGGCCAGTCTTTGGATCTTCGAGTTCAGGGAACTCGTTCAATACATCAGCCATCTCGTTGCCGCGCTCTCCGCAACCAATGTAGACCACAATATCTGTGTCACTCCATTTTGCGAGCTGCTGCTGTGTAACTGTCTTTCCTGATCCGAATGGACCTGGGATTGCAGCGGTACCGCCTTTTGCAACAGGGAACATTCCGTCAAGGATCCTCTGACCTGTGATCAAAGGCTTGCTTGGCATGAGTTTCTTAGCTACAGGACGTGGACCTCGTACAGGCCACTTCTGCATCATTGGAAGCTCGGTTCCATCAGCAAGTACACATACAGTTTCGTCGACCTTGAAGCTTCCGCTCTTGATCTCTTCTACTGTACCGGATACTGTTGGTGGGAGCATGATCTTGTGCTCGATGTTTTCAGTTTCCTGAACAACACCAATAACACTTCCACCCTCTACAACATCACCTTTGCTTACTGTTGGCTTGAATTCCCATGTCCTTTCACGGTCAAGTCCGTTTGCAGTTACTCCTCTCTCAATGAAGTTGCCCATCTTTTCCTGCAACACAGGGAGAGGTCTCTGAATACCATCATAAATACTTTCTAATAATCCGGGTCCAAGTTCCACGGCTAAAGGCAAACCAGTGTTCACTACAGGTTCTCCCGGTTTGATACCGGATGTATCCTCATATACCTGAACAGTAGCTTTTTCGCCCTGGATCTTGATGACTTCACCCATCAGTCCTTCGTGGCCTATCTTGACCACATCGTACATTTTCGGTTTAATTCCTGTAACTGTGACGACCGGTCCTGCCACACGATAAATTTCACCATTTACTTCCACAGATCTACACCTACCGATTGTTTTATTTTTTCCCTTAAGTTTGAGCTTTCACCAGTTCCTCCGAGAGTAACGACTGTTGGCTCAACAGACTCACTTAGAGTGTCTCTCAAAATTTCCGGTAGCTTATTAACATCATCGCCATGCATGACAAAAATTCCAACCTCGGAATCTTCGAGAACCTTTGTGACCATGGATTCCAGCTCATCATCTTTGGCTTCGTATATTTTTTTGACACCAGCCAGCCTGAATCCTGTAACAAACTCGCTGCTACCTACTACTGCTAATTCCATTAGATCACCAACTGGTTCCTGATTATTTCCTCATCAAGATTCGCTGCTTTTCCACGCAGTATGATGCGTAGGTTGTTCACTTCATTCTTCTTGTTCAGGACATAGTCCATGATCGGAACAATGGATAGTGGATACACATGTGAAAAGCTTGCAGCGGATTTGATGCTGTATCTTGTAAGTTGAGTTTCCAGATCTACCAGTGAATCCATTTCCGGGCTCACTATGCCAGAGATATCTTCCCAATATGGATATTTTTCAAGTGAATTGATTAATTCACTGAAAGGAAGAGGCAATAGCTTTTCGATCTCTCTCATACTCAAATGAAGACCACCATCAAGAATGAGGTCTGCAATTTCGTCTTCGCTGACATCTGCTTTCTTTAATCTAAAGAGTGTACTGAGATTCTTTATGTCGATCTCTGTGCGGATGAACTTTGAGAACAGCTTACGGTCATTGGAACCTGGATTGCCGATCGCATTGAACAGTCCGTTATAGTACTCTTTGTCAAGCTGATTTTCAATAGCAGAGAGGTTTGTCCCATCATATCCTTTTAATATCGGGTAATAATCGGTTCCACTGAGAGCATCAATGACGCTTTCATAGGATTCTTTTTCTGCAAGGCTTGACAAAAATGTATAAGACAGTTGTCCGGCTGATACGAGACTATCATTGATCTCTTCTAATGACGCATTACAATACTTTCCACGTAGGATCGTTTTGATGCTCCATATATCATATTTCCTTAAATATTCTGAGATAAGATAGTTCAACTCGCCTTCTGAAATGTTGATAATCTTTCTAAAAGTGACGCCCAGGTTTCTGTTCAATGCATGCTCGAACAGATCTACGCCGTCATATACTCTTGCCAGTTCGTCGACATCCTGCTTATATTGTGACTCTTCGATGAAACGTGTGATCTCATCAATGCCCATGTTCATAAGTCGGGGATAGGTCTCCTTTGGAAGAAGATTGCTCTTCATCGCCCGAACACGTGCAGTCGCATAAGCATAATTGGAGGCACTTCCGCTATGATTCGGACTACTTTTCTTTTTAAATTTTTGCAAAAGCCGCATTTGGATATCACCCGAACAAAATATCAGATGTTTGTTTCAATGATTGCTCATTAACATTCTTCAAGATTATGTCATATGTATAATCCAGACGAACTGTCCCATCATCGTTCTCAATGACTACGCCACCAATACAATCGACATTGCCGGCATATTCCAATGAAGAGAGTTTTCGGACAAGTTCCTCAGAGTCTTTGTTAGAATATATTTTGCTGCCGTTACCTTCATTTTCTCCAATGATGGCTTTCAACAACTCTTCCTGTTTTTCAGCAGGGAGAGCTACAATTGACTCTACTGCATCGCTGTATACTTTATCAAGGACTTCTTTGCGGGCATTAAGCATTGCACGCTTGACTTCAAGGTTTGCACTGGATGTCTCTTGCTGACGTAATCTTTTGATATCATCTTCTGCTTTTGCCAAGCGGTCGCCCATGATATTCTTTGCAGTCTGCCTTGCTTCATCAAGTATCTGTGATACTTCTGAATCAGCATCTGCATTGATCATGGTAACTTCTGCCTGTGCGGCATCCATGATATCTTTAATAACTGTTTCGAGTCCCATGCTCTGACACCTTCAAAGAATTTAAGAGCAATATATTTGCTCTTAAATTAACTTAGCTGATAAGCAGTGCGACGACAAGACCGAAAATGACGATTGTCTCTGGAATTACAGTAAGGATCAATCCCTTACCGAAAAGGCTCTCGTTCTCTGCCATTGCACCGATTGCTGCTGATCCGATGTCTCTCTCTGCAAGACCGGATGCAATACCTGTGAGTCCTACTGCGAGTCCTGCTCCGATTGCTTTTAATCCTGCTGGGTCCATCATTGTTGTTGTTGCTACTGGGTCTACCATTTATTCATTCCTCCGTGTATTTTCTTATATAACCGAATGGGTTGTATTTTCTTCCGCCACCTTCGTAGAATTTACCGAAAAACTCTACATACTGCAACCTGAGTGCATGTAATCCAGGGGCTATTATACTCAGGACTGTGTTTAACGCATGTCCGAATATGAATACTAATATTGCACCTACTGCTGCTATGATACCGCCTTGTGGCAAGATCATATCAAAAGCTATGAGATTGACAGTAGATGCAATATAAATTGATGACAATCCTACTGCTATTAAACGAGTGTAGGAAAGTGCATTACTTAAAAGTGCGGGTAATTCAATAGGTCCTTTAACGCCTTCTCCTTTTACGAGCATGACGAATCCTATAAGGAACACTATGATACCTATTATCTGTGTAGGTGCGGTACCGGTGTAACCGAGTACTGCTAAGATTATTCCAAGTTCTACTACGATCCAGCTGCCTTTTTCAAACATTGCTGCAGCGAAACCGTGTTTTCTATTCTCGTTTACGAATCCAACCAAATATCCGAAATTGATGTGGAGTACACCGACAAGTGCTGTTGCAGCGATCATTGTCATAATCATGTGTGTTCTGTGGATCGGATATGTGACCAATTCTCCGGCGATCGGGGATGTGAAAAGTGTTACCGTTTCAAATCCTGCTATCAATCCGGGAATAGTGCCGTGATCGGTGTGTAAACTCGCAAGCGGGAATCCAAGGAACTCGCCGTAAAGGATACCAAATAAAAATGTTGATATCTGACAGTAGATAAGCACGTTCATCAAAGGCTTTACAGCATCTGACTTGACCATCTTCTTTATTCCAAGGGCAAGTGTCAAAAGGATCAATGCGTACCCAATATCACCAAGGATCATTCCATAGAAAAGTGGGAATGATATGAATATCAGTGCAGTTGGGTCGATCTCCTTGTACTTTGGCCGGGCATAAAGATCCATTATTTCCTGGAATGGTCTTGTGACCTTTGGATTGTCATACTCGATTGGTATGATGTCCGTATCTGCCTTTGTGATCTTTTGTACTGATACAAAAGCTCGTCCGCTTGTTGCAGTGTTTACGATGCTCTCAAGTTCTGCAACGCCATCTTCCGGTACCCATCCATCTATCATGAATGTGTGCTCAGATGTCGCAACTTTGACAGGAGCTTCTGCTTTTTCGGATTCGATAGTAAGCAGTTCTTCACTTGCAAGTATGAATTCAGAATATTTCTCTTTGATCGATGATACGTCTGTTTCCAGTGCTTCGATCTGTTTCTGGATATCTACTTCTTCTTTTGTAATGCCTGCAAGTAATGTTTGTGGAGTGCCATTTGTTTCAGGGATCCTAAGTTCTCTGAACTCAAAGTTTGAAAGTATTTCTGAAACGGTTGTTTCGTCTTCTTTCTTGACAAACAATACTACAGTTCCGGTATTCTGGTCATATTCCATCTCGTAGGCTGATGTAACCTTTGAGATAGCAGGACCAACATTTTCCTTGACAGTACCTGCAAAGACTGCGATGCTCTCATAATTGCGGTACAATTCCATCTCTATTGGAATTGCTGAGAATGGCGCAAGGTCTTTCGCCAGTGTTTCAAGTTCCTTTAATCGTGATTGCAGTTCTGACCGCTTTTCTGTTTTTTCAGTAACCTCTTCATCCAGTTTATCAAGTTTGGATTCAAGGTCGTTTAAAACAGAGTTAACCTTCTGCTTAGGGGTATCTGATTTTTTTACACCAAGGAAGGATGAGATCGATCTTAACTGAATAAGCTTCTTAGAAACATCACCTGCGTTTTCGAAAGGTCTGCCAAGTTTGAGTCCGGAACCGTCCTCATTGTAATCCTCAAGGTGGAAAAGATTGCTGCTATGAAGAGCTTCAATGGTTTCTTCCATGATGTCCTTGTGGCCTACAATGACGGCACGACTCATCTGTTTTGGCTTAAGCATGAATTGCCCTCTCGAATTCTGTTATTAAATTCTCAACGGCTTTTTGAACGTTAGCTTCAGCCTTTTGACTAATGTCTCCAGCTGCAGCTTTACCGTTAGTGATAATCTCTTTAGTTTCTTGTTTGATTGTTTCTTCAGCAGATCTCAGTGCACTCTGTGCGGACTTTGTCGCATCAGTTTCAGCCTCTTTGATGATCTCTCTGGCTTCAGCACGAGCATTCATTATATGCTCGCTCTTGTTTTTGAGCCCTTCCTCCACCATTTTGGCCGCACTTTGTTCTGCTTTTTTTATTTCGGATAATATTTTGTCTTTGGCCATATAAATCCTCAATATATCTATATACTGTTTACTTAGCGCGATTTACTCACCCCTATAGCAAGCATGCATATAAGTTATTCGGTTCCGTCTTTCTGATTGCGGAAATGTTAATAATTTATCATGGATATTTGAAAAAAGACTTAAGTTCTGACTATCTGTAAGCCTGATGCTCAGCTTGTCAGAACTTTTATTGAGACGCCTGTCTCTTGATATGGATGTGTAATTAGATTCAGTTCTTTTCCTGGAGGTCGATCCTTAAAGGTATAGTTGCATCCTTGGGGATCGTATGGATATATTCCTTCCTGAATTCCGGGTTTCGCATCATGCAATACTCTGCAGAACCTTTGTATGCACTGTGTTTGCCCATGCGCTTCCATATGTCTGCAAGAGCATCCTCTCTGATATTACCAAATGCAAGCGGAGTGTAAGCGCAAGGCATGACGTCACCACCTGATGTCACGTGGATCCATCTTCTGCCGGCAAAGCAGCCAAACTGGTCAGGCCCCATGAAATAAGGGAATGCCGTAACTCTTGGTCCATCTGATGCCATATTCTTTTCTTTCTGGAACTTCTCCAGCCTTGAAACATCCTTCTGGCTGATCGTCTCATCTTCGCGTTCAAGCCATCTGCCAACAGCGATGATCTCGTAAATGGACATCTCATGCATCCCAAGGCTCTCTGCCAGGCCATAGAAATCTTCGAGGTCGTCAATATTGTCCGGGGAGACTACGACGAACATATCTGTCAGGATGCCTGCATCAAGACTATTCTGAATTCCGTCCATTGCATTCTGGTATGCTCCCTCTCTTCCACGAACGCGGTCATGCTCGCTTTCAAATGGGCTATCAATGCTAATATGTGTTGCAAAAAGACCGGCATTCTTCAGGTCCTGTGCTCTTTCAGGTGTCAGCCTGAAACCGGATGTGAAACATGTTGCAATGGCCCTTGTCTTATCTACACTGGCAACCATGTCTGCAATGTCACTTCTGAGCATTGTTTCGCCACCATCGAATTGTACCGAATAGGTGCCTAGCTCAATGGCTTCTCCTACTGCCCTGTTGATCTCTTCGATACTAAGTTCAGGGTCTGCAACGATACCTGCAGCACCACAGTGAATGCAATTGTAGGGACATTTATCAGTGATGCCGATCGAGAACTGGTCGGGGATTCTCTTTTTCATGACAGCTCCGATCTGTGCACTTATTAACCTGTTGAAGGCAGTGCTTGGTATCGGTGGGGACCATGTGGAAAATATTATGTTCTCCTCATCTGCTCTGATGGGTTTTTCTTCCTGGAATATCTTATTGATCCTTTTGATAACCGGGCTTGCGACTGCTGAAAGGGGTCCTTCGATGTCCAGAACGACCTTTCCGTTCTCTGTACTTGCATTTACTTTGATTACTGATTTTTCATATACCCGCATATCCTCACCTGGGTCGTTATGACTAATTTTATTTTGGAAGCATATCAATAGTTATGTAGTCGGTGATCTCAATAAGTTTCTTCCTTGCATCCGACGGTTCAAAATTAGAAAGTATCTCTTTTGCCATTTTCACATATTCCATTGCAATTTCAGTTGCTTTTTGGACAGCCTGCTTCCGGCTCATGTCCTTCTGGTATATTTGTAGCAGGGAAATGGATTCGTGGTCTGATCTTTTATCATCTGCACTTTCTGTATATTCCAGAATGTCATCTACTATCTGGTATGCTATTCCCAGTTTCTCTCCGTAGTCTTTCAAGAGTTCTGCTGTAGCTTCATCCGCTCCTGCAATATAGGCACCCATGGTTGCACTTGCAGCAAATAGGGATGCGGTTTTCTTATCAATACAGTCAAAATAGTTATCGTCTTCAAAGGTTACGGTTGTGCTTTTTATGTCAATGGTCTCTCCTTCGGCCATTGCCATCCCTGCCCTTCCGAATGCCCTGACTACCGGGGCGCCATATGATGATATAAGCTCGATGGACTTTGAGATCATATAGTCGCCTGCAAGCATCGCAGCTGCGGGTCCGTATTTCTTGTGTGCGGATTCAACACCTCTCCTGATAACTCCTTCGTCAAGGATGTCATCGTGTATTAGGGATGCTGAGTGGATAAGTTCGATCGCAAGGGCAGCATTAATTCCTTCTTCGGAGTCACTTCCGCATATTTGGGAACAAAGCATCAATATAATTGGTCTTACTCTCTTGCCGCCTGATCTACAAATATGGCCTACTACTGATTTCATCTGGGATGAATCGTCCATACTGTTGATCATATCGTTCATAGCATCGTTGATATGTTGGTATTCTTCCCATTCTTCGATGTTCATCGCATGCCCTCATATATGGAAATTCTATTTTTGTTATGGAATTCTATCTCTTATTCGGAGTACTTTGACGGGCAGCCCATGACTATCTGTTCTGCATCTATCATTGTTTCAGATACCATGGTTCCTGTCAGGCTGATACTTTTTCCTTCTGCCAGATTTGCAGGAAGATCTGCAGAATATTCTACATTTATCTCATAGTTCTCATCTTCTGCATCTGCTAGTGTGAATGTGGTCATTTCAGGTGAAATGCTAAGGGTTCCATTTTTCACAATTCCCATGGTGTTGACCTTCTGGCCTAAATGTTCCTGGGGATCTGCTGTGATGTCAGATACCATATAGTACCCTTGCTCGACATCTACGCCCCAGAGTCCGATCGCCATCACTGCTATTATGGCAATTATGGTGAATATCGTCTTTCGTTTTTTATCCATCTTTAAACACCTTTATCATTTAAGCTTCCGGATTTTGGAAACCAATTGTGAACGGTTGTATATGAGATAAATAATGTATGATATCAGCACTATCCATGTAATTACAAAAGCTGTCTGCAATGCCTGTATTCCCAGTGCCATGCGCGTTCACCTTGCATCGATTTTTGTCGTTGGAAATATATGGTTTCCTATGTGTTATCCATGCCTTGACGACATGGTTTAATATGGGTTCTGTGTAGTATATTGCCATACTATTTAAGTAAATTGAACGAATGTTCTATTGTACTCTTACATTATATATATCACATAAAGGAGAACTGTCTGATATGGTAAAACCTCCACGACTTATCGCATGGGAACTGACATGGGGTTGCAATCTTTCTTGTGTCCATTGCAGGGGTGCATCAACCTCAGAGATACCTGAAGGTGAGCTCTCTACAGATGAGGCAAAGCGCTTCGTTGATGAGATCGCAGAAATTGGTGATCCAATCCTCATTTTGACCGGTGGGGAACCACTTACTAGAAAGGACGTTTATGAGGTCGCAAGATATGCTACTGACAAAGGCCTGCGTGTTGCTCTTGCCACGAACGGTACTCTTCTTGATGAGGACGTTGTGAGAAAGCTCAAAGATGCCGGTGTCCAGCGAGTAAGCATCAGCATTGATGGCTCGACAGCAAAGACACACGATGAGTTCCGTGGAGTACCCGGTGCATTCGAAGGTGCCATGCGTGGGATCGAATATCTCAAAAAAGGCGGTCTTGGCTTCCAGATAAATACCACTATCACAAAAAGGAACATTGGTGAGATCCCCGATATACTTGATCTGGCAACAGAGATCGGAGCAGAGGCTCTTCATATATTCCTCCTTGTTCCCACAGGCAGGGGCAAGAACCTTGAGAATGAAGAGATACCTCCGGTTGAATATGAGCGTGTTCTCAACTGGTTCTATGACCAGCAGAAGCATGTCAGTATCCAGCTTAAGGCAACCTGTGCCCCTCATTATTTCAGGATAATGCGCCAGCGTGCTAAAAGGGAAGGCATAGAGGTCAGCGTCAAAACTCATGGTTATGAGGCCATGACTCGTGGCTGTCTTGGTGGTACTAGCTTCTGCTTCGTTTCAAGCACAGGTGACGTTCAACCCTGCGGTTACCTGCCGGTTGTCGCAGGAAATATCAAGGGGCAGAGCTTCAGGGAGATCTGGGAAGATTCCAAACTGTTCACTGATCTCAGGGACTTTGACAGTCTGGGCGGAAAGTGTGGTAAATGTGGCTATAAAGGTGTATGCGGTGGATGTCGTGCCCGTGCTTATGCTGCTACCGGTGACTACATGGCCGAAGAGCCGTACTGTATATATGTGCCTCGGTAAAGGTTTACGTTTACAAAATAATTCTAATTGTGGTTTCGGGCAACAAATACCTAAAATCAAAGGGAGATAAGTTAATAGTCTGATCGTCAATCTTCAGGTTACGATTTTCTGATCAGTATTTTTATTTAACGTTTACTAAAGCAGATCAATGGTATATTTCCAGGGGGGTAACTGTTATATCACTCTGGATCTCTTTTTTTCGAGTTCAATTCTAGTCTTGGTCTTGCATCTTAGGCATTCGCTTATCTTTCACAAACAGTGGCTGATATTTCTGAATTATATATTGATGGGCAATATTAATATTCACGAATCCATCTTTCAACTGGGTGGCATTCGCATCATTTTCTCTTCATGGATATCATTTGTCAATCTTTGTATGTCCTTTCCAGCAGTTTGCAGGATGAATTTATCCTTGTTCATTTCAAATTTTCCGGGGTTGATCTTGGATGTATTCGATATATGATCAGTTACATTATACAATAGTTTAGAAGCCGTTTAACATTTGTGCATTTTTTCTGCTCATCGTTAAAATTGCCATCCACTTCTTTAGTCGAGGTATCAATGAATATGTGGGTTGAGCTCACATTTCATGTTCATATGCAGACAGCCTTGACTTCATGTGGCGAGTTTCTCTGTCATGAAATAATGGAGCAGCCCTATCAAACTTTGACCTCTAATTTTATATATTTCCTATGCTATACATATACTCCGCCTTCAACTCATAATAATGATAATAATAATGCATCATGTCAGGAGGAGTATTTATGGGAAATAAAGAGCCAATTACAGAAAACATCACAATTGTAGGGCCAGACAATAAAGACGCAAAACAAAAGGAAGAAGAGATTAGCTGGCTGATAGACAATCTTCCTGTTACCATTTTCAGATGTGACATAAAAGCATCATGGGACATATACTACATCAGTAAAAATGTATATGAGCTCACAGGTTACCCAAAGACAGATTATCTTGATAAAAAGTTGACATGGTCGGACATTGTTTTTCCCGAAGATGTGCCAAAAATTGATGAAGCTATCGACATAGCAATGAAGAACAATACATCATACAAAGTTAACTACAGGATAAAAAATACAAAAGGAGAAACTGTTTACATCCGGGAAGAAGGTAACCTGGTAAACGATGATGAGGGAAATGCAGCTTATCTGGATGGTGTATTCCTGAACATTACAGAAAATGTTCTGGCAAAAGCAGAGTCCCAGAAAACAATTGTAAAAAGCATACCAGAACCCGCACTTGCACTTTTTGTAGATCCCGAAGGCAAGGTCAAGCACATAAATGATCATTTTGTCAAACTGAGCCAATTCCAATCTGATGAAGAAATCATAGGAAGGCCTCATTCTGATATTGTTGCAAAAACAACACTGGTTGGAGAGGATGCAGAAAAGAAATTTGGAACCAATCAGTCAATTATTGAAATTGCATTGGATACTCGCAAAAGTGTGGATTCAATAGAAGCAATCGTAAGGTTAAATGGGCTGGACCGTGAGCTCTACACAATAAGTTCTGTTTCACCTATATATGACGAGGAAGGTAATTTTGAAGGAATACTGGAAGTGCTTACAGACCTGACAGATATCAAGCAGAAAGAAAAAGAAGTCGAAGAATTGCTTGATTACACCAATAAATGCCTTGCAGACCTTGGAACTGGAATTAAAATGGTTGGCGAGGGTGATCTTGATACCAAGCTTGAGAAGGTCAAAGATGATGATTTCGGCAAGACCTTCGACGAATTCAATAACTTTGTAGGGAACCTAAGAGGAATGGTTCAGTCTACGATTGGCGATATGAATGCTACGCTGGATGAGGTGAATCAGTCCCGTGAAGCTGTCAACCAGATGAATACGGGCATGGAGCAAATATCAACTGCTGCAGAACAGATTGCAACAGGATCTGAAAACCTTTCAAGACATGCTAATACTGCAGCATTGGATGCAAAAGCTTCCGAACAGATATTCAAGGAACTGAGTGAAGCAGCTACAAAATCTGCCAGTTTCTCTGCTAAAGCAGTAGAAATGAGTGATGGAAGTCAAAAACTCGCAAACAGTGCACTGGAAGACCTCGAAGTAATCATGAATGAGATCGAGCAACTTGCAGGCATCGTTACATCTCTTGATGGTGCTGTTGATAATATCGATAAGGTTACTGATAAAATCAAATCCATTGCAGACCAGACAAATCTCCTAGCTCTGAATGCAGCAATAGAAGCGGCAAGAGCAGGAGAACACGGGAGAGGTTTTGCTGTTGTGGCAGATGAGGTAAGGAAACTTGCTGAAGAGTCAAGAAGCAGCACAGCCGAGATCAATGGAATTGTGGTCAATGTCCAGAAAGAGACAAAGAAGGTCACCGAAGCCATTGAAAGAGCCAAAGAACAAGTAATTAGTGGTAACAGGGATATTGGTGGGGCTCTGGGCAAGTCTGGCGAAATCACAGAGATGGTCGACAAGATCAATTCGATGCTTGGTGAATTGAATCAGAAAGCAGAAGAGGGTATGGAGAAGATCGAGAGTATTAATGAGAACATAGGGGAAGTTGCGTCAACTGCAGAAGAAAATGCTGCAAACAGCGAGGAAACTTCAGCAGCAATCGAAGAACAGACTGCAGCATCAGAACAGGTTAGTGGTTCCATAAAGAATGTTACTGATCTAGCTCAGAAGACAACAGATATGCTCTTGAAAAACTTCAAATTTTCTGAAAATTAAGGAGGTTTGACCTCCTTTTAATATCTTTTTGTAGGTGATCTAAATGAATCCTCATAATCAAATGATGGATGTTGACCAGACCGTACAGGTTATTGTATTCGCTCTTGGAGAAGAGCGATATGGTGTTGATATTTCTCAGGTAAAGGAAATAATCAGGCCAACCAAGATTACAAGAATTCCGAATGCACCCGAGTTCATAGAGGGGGTTGTAAATCTCAGGGGTCAGATTACGACTATAATAAATTTAAGAACTCGATTTGGCAAGGAAACAAAAGAAACGGACAGTGAAACCAGGATTATTGTAGTTGAATACGAAAACGCAGTCATAGGGATGATTGTGGATACAGTGAATGAAGTCAAGTACCTGTCGTCAAAGAATATAGATGAGTTACCAAGCATTATAACGTCAAGAAACGATTCAAAATTCCTGACTGGTGTGGGGAAACTCGATGATGGTCTTTTGACATTAATGGATCTGGATAAAGTGTTTAGTGAAGAGGAAATCGAAGGTATGCAAAGATGAATGGCAAAGTTCACCTCCAGACTCCTGCAAAATTGTATGATGGCAAATGGGTTGATGCGGAACTCATCGTTACCGAGCAAACCCTATGCATTGGGAATACCAAAATTCAGGTAAACGAAATTGAAGACATTGGTAATGTTGAAGTTGAGGGCGTAGAGGCAATTAGGATCAAGAATGATGGAGAGATTATCATCAAGCCCCCGGAGAATCTCATGCAACAGGTTTTCCGGTTTCTTGCATTTAATTTGAAAGCCGATAGATTTGCGGTCTATTACCTTGATTCAGCAACAGTTGGAGGTGTAGTTTCATCTGGAACTCAGTGGGAGAAAGGTTATTTTAGTGTGACTGATGAGGGTTTCTGGTTCATCTCACCAAAAAAGCAGCAGAAGATGCTGTTTGATAGTCTGGGCACTGTGGTGAAAGATGTGAGAAATGTTGGGGGTAAACAGAGAAAAGTTCTTGTCCTGTCCAAAGTTGAGAATGGTCAGGTCGCTACAAGCTTACTAATGTGCCCTGAAACTACATTGGAGATGCTTGAAAATTATCTTAACCGCCTTATTGAAACACATAAACCCGGGATAGAATTTACAGATATGGAAAAACAGATTTTAACACTTGTATATTCTGGATTAGATTTTGTTTCAATAGAGAATATGATCGGAATTTCTACAGACGAACTTAATGAGTACTATGATAGGTTAGTTGATTCCGGTTTGGCAAAAGTTGTGAAAATAAGAAAAGAAGTGGAATTAACCCCTCGTGGGGTAACCATGGTTGGGGACATTCCGAATTTATAATTAAAAGGTGAGATTACATGCCAAAAGTATTAATTGTCGATGACACAGCATTTATGAGAAAGCTTTTGAAGAACATACTCTTTGGAGCAGGATTCGATATAGCCGGGGAAGCTGAAAATGGGAACCAGGCTGTAGAAATGTACAAGGAATTAAATCCGGATGTAGTAACAATGGATATAGTTATGCCGGATATGAATGGAATTGATGCTTTAAAACAGATAAAAAGCTTTGACAAAGGTGCAAAAGTTGTAATGTGTACCGCTATTGGTCAGGAAAAAATAGTAAAGACAGCCATCAAGCTTGGTGCAAAAGGATATATTATAAAGCCCTTCCAGGCACCAAAGGTTCTTGAAGAAATTAAAAAAGTTACTGGCGCATAAAGGCCGGGTAAAATATGATCAAAACCCTTGTTGTTGATGATTCTGCCTTAATGAGAAGGGCAGCAAGAGACATGCTTGAGAGTGCTGGCGATATAGAAGTCATCGGGATCGCAAAAAATGGCAAAGAAGCTGTAGAAAAAGCGAATAAACTAAAACCGGAAGTTATAGTAATGGATGTTAATATGCCTATCATGGATGGGCTGGCAGCCGTTGAAGCTATAATGGATACAGCTCCGATACCTATTATAATGTTTAGCTCTCTCACCAAAAAGGGTTCTAGAGAAGCTCTGGAAGCTTTGAGACTTGGTGCGATCGATTTTATAACAAAACCCAGTGGCTTACAAGAAATAGCTAAGAGCGAAAGCGAGCTAATTACAAAAGTTCGTAGCATCCACAATTCAAATCCAAACATTATAAGACTACTCAACCTGAAAAAATTCAAAGGTGAGGTAATAAATGGAAACTGGAATTGCCCGGAGATGCAAAATATGGGGGTACTTATTGGTTCATCAACAGGCGGTCCTTCTTCTCTTGAGCAAATAATTCCAAGATTGCCAGGTGACCTGCCTGCATCGGTTTTTGTAGTACAGCATATGCCTGAAGGAAACTTTTGTAGCCAGTTAGCTGCGAGATTGAATACCTTATCAGAACTTGAAGTAAAAGAAGCTGAAAATAATGAGAAAGTAAAAAATGGAGTTGCTTACATCGCCCCTGGCGGCTATCATATGCAAATTCGAAAAGCCTTGAATGTAACCAGGATAAAGATCATAAAAGGTGAACCGATGCACGCTGTAATGCCTTCTGTCGATGTGACTGTTGAAAGCTTTATAAATGTATATGGGAAAAATTCAATCGCCACAATACTTACGGGAATGGGGGTAGATGGAGCATCCGGATTCAAAAAAATAAAAGAATCAAATGGATCTACCATAGCATGCAGTGAAGACACCTGTGTTATTTTTGGGATGCCAAAAGCTGCAATCGAAGCCGGAGCAATTGACGTTGTAAAACCTATTTTTGAGATACCTGAAGAAATTATTAGGATGTTAGAGGTGAAATGCAATGCAAACTGATATGGACGCTTACAAGGATGATTTCCTTCAGGAAGTAAATGAGTATCTTGAGATATTCAATCAGTCTTTTGTAGATCTGGAAAATGGTGATAATGACGCTTTGGATGAAATATTCAGAGTAGCACACACAATTAAAGGAATGGCAGGATTCCTTGGATATACATCACTTGAAAAACTCTGTCACAGCATGGAAGAAGTTTTAAGTGGCATAAAATGTGGCGATATCGTAATTGATAGCGACCTTATAGACATAATGCTTTCAACTGTAGATCGAATAAATGAAATGGTAGAGAAAATAGAAAGCGAAGGCAACGATGAGATTAAAATCGACAACCTTCTAAATGCTTTCGACATGTATAAATCTCAAAAAGATGAAGAAGCTGAAGATCGCATCCCTGAGGAAAGCACCTCTGCAATAATAGATACGCAGGAAGCTGAAGATGTGGAATTTACTCATCTGGAAGAAGATGTCTCTGCCGTAACAGGATCTCTGGAAACAGAAGATCTAAACTCTGAAAATGAGGACGGAGTACCTAATCTCATACTCAATGTAAAAATAGCTCCTGATTCTGATATAAAGGAATTGAAAGCGATATTGGTTATTGAATCTCTGAAAGAAGCAGGACATGTTATAAGAACAGAACCTACAGAAGAAGAGATCGATAGCACTTTTAAGGGTTCACTTAAAGCCTTCATCAAGGGGGATGCGGGCAAAGTGGAAGATGTAATGAACAAAATTTCTGAAATTGATAATTTTGAAGTTATCTCCTGTGATCAAGAAGAACATAACGAATCTGTGGATTCTTCTTTGGAAAAAGATGTCTCTTCTGTGGTAAGATCTCTGGAAACAGAAGATCTGAAATCTAAAAATGAGGGTGCAGAACATAATCTCATACTCAATGTAAAACTAGCTCCTGATTCTGATATAAAGGAATTGAAAGCAATATTGGTTATTGAATCTCTGAAAGAAGCAGGGCATGTTATAAGAACAGAACCTACAGAAGAAGAGATCGATAGCACTTTTAAGGGTTCACTTATAGCCTTCATCAAGGGGGATGCGGGTAAAGTGGAAGATGTAATGAACAAAATTTCTGAAATTGATAATTTTGAAATTATCTCCTGTGATCAAGAAGAAAATAGGGAAAATATGGATTCTTGTCCTCTGGAAGAAGCCGCCTCCGAAATAGCAGGGTCTCTGGAATCAGAATATCTAAATTGTGAAAAGGGGGATGAGGGGCATAATCTCATACTCAATGTAAAACTAGCTCCTGATTCTGATATAAAGGAATTGAAAGCAATATTGGTTATTGAATCTCTGAAAGAAGCGGGGCATGTTATAAGAACAGAACCTACAGAAGAAGAGATCGATAGCACTTTTAAGGGTTCACTTAAAGCCTTCATCAAGGGGAATGCGGGTAAAGTGGAAGATGTAATGAACAAAATTTCTGAAATTGATAATTTTGAAATTATCTCCTGTGAACAAGAAGAAGCCACTGAGGAAATTCAACTCCCAAATCAGGATGAAATGGAAAATATTGCTCAGGAGGATATTCCCAATAATGAAGGAAGTAAAGGGGAGCAAGAAATAATCGAATCTACTATTCAAACAAATGAAAGTATGATGTTTACATTTAAGGAAATTCTCAGGAATGAAAATTGTTCTCTTCAGGAAAAGTTAAGGAAATTGATAAACGCACTTTTCGGGAATAACTATTCCGGTGCAATATCGGCAAAGGAAATCATTCAGGATGAAGAAGCTTCGTTAATGTTTGAAGAAAGTATTCAGGAAGATGAAGTCTCGTTAATGTCTGAAGAAAGTATTCAGGAAGATGAAGTCTCGTTAATGTCTGAAGAAAGTATTCAGGAAGATGAAGTCTCGTTAATGTCTGAAGAAAGTATTCAGGAAGATGAAGTCTCGTTAATGTCTGAAGAAAGTATTCAGAAAGATGAATCCTCGTTAATATCTGAAGAAAGTATTCAGGAAGATGAAGTCTTGTTAATGTCTGAAGAAAGTATTCAGAAAGATGAAGTTTCGTTAATGTCTGAAGAAAGTATTCAGGAAGATGAAGCTTCGTTGATGTCTGAAGAAGCTCCGTTAATGGTGGAAGAAGATATCCAGAAAGAAGTAGTTAATATCAGAAATATAGAATCAAATCAAGATAATTGCACTGCCAAGCAGGATACTACTAAAAAAGGATCAGTGGGGAACAAAAGGCAGGATACAATACGTGTTCGAGTTTCCAATATTGATAGCATAATGAACCTTGTTGGAGAACTTGTAATTAACAAAGGTTGCCTTCTTCAAATTTCCCAGGAGCATAGGATACCCGAACTGGAAGAGGCTACTGCAATTTTGGACAAATCCATCACAAGTTTACAAGATGAAGTTATGATGATGAGAATGGTCAAAATCGAAAAGGTATTCAAAAAATTCCCAAGAATGGTGAGGGACCTAAGTAGAAAGTTTGAAAAAGAAATCGATTTTGAAATTGAGGGTCAGGAAACTGAACTCGATAGGACTATTCTTGACGAAATTAGTGATCCTTTGGTTCATCTTGTAAGGAATTGTGTCGATCATGGAATCGAAACTCCGGAAGAAAGAGCAAAAGCCGGTAAAAGTCAAACAGGACATATAAAACTTTCAGCAAAAAGGGAGAAGAGCAACGTCATAATTGAAATTGAAGATGACGGGAAAGGTCTGGATTTGAAAAAGATCAAGAATAAGGCTTTAGAAAAGGGGATCATTTCATCGACTGATTTGGATAAACTTAGTGAAGATGAAATTAGGATGCTTATTTTTACTTCAGGACTATCTACAAAAGACAGTGCGACCGAGATATCAGGACGAGGGGTCGGAATGGATGCCGTGAAGACAACTGTCGAGAAACTGGGCGGTAAAATAAAAATATACTCCCAGAACGGAAAAGGTACCAAGATGAGGATCAACCTCCCTCCCACAGTTGCAATTATAAAGTCACTTGTTGTTGAATCTGGGAATGAGACTTATGCAATTCCAATTTCCAATGTTGTTGAAGCACTCGATGTTAACAAAGATAATTTCAAACTTATACGTGATCAGCCACTGCTTTATGTAAGAGAAAAGCTGCTGCCTGCAATAAGATTAAAAGAATTTTTTGATATTGGGGAGTATGGCAAACAATTGGAAAAAGAAGTTGGTATTATTGTAGAGAGGGAAAGTGAAGAAGTTGCGTTACTTGTTGATTCAATAATTGATCAACAAGAAATCGTGATAAAACCACTGGGTAGTGTTTTGTCAAAAGTTAAAGGATTTATTGGGGTTACAATTCTGGGGGATGGAAGGGTCATACCGATCCTGGATGTATCAGCACTAGTAGGAGGAGATATAGATGCTTGAATTAGAATGTCTTAGTGAAATGGAAGTAGAGGTTTTAAAAGAACTTGGTAATATTGGTACTGGACATGCAGCCACTTCACTTTCAAAATTGTTAGACAAATATATTGAAATTACTGTTCCAGAAGTAAAAATCGTAAGTATAGCAGATTTGCGTGGCGAATTGTATGAAGAAGTTGTAGCAGGTGTCCTTATAGCATTACAGGATCTTGAGGGGAACAACTCTGGTTACCTATACGTCATGGTACCCATGAAATCTGCAGACAAACTTGTAGTGGAAATGTATGGGACAGAAGATGTTGACGATGAGATGTATGCTTCTGCAGTAATGGAAGCCGGAAACATACTTGCATCATCATTTTGTGATGCCTCAGCTGACTTCCTGGACATAATCCTGTTACCTTCTCCTCCAAATTATGCAGTTGATATGGCTACTGCAGTTATGGATGGGGTAGTTTCCCAGATGGCACAAAAAAGTGATAACCTAATTATATTTGAAACCAAGCTAAATTCTGAGTCAAACATCGAAATAAATTTGGCGTTGTTACCTGAAGATGATTTATTCAGTAACATTATGAATATCCTGGAAGGATTATGAGTAACGATATTGCATACGTCTCAACAGCAAACGCAAAAGCGATTGTTTTGAGCAGAAATAATACAGTAGTGGGTTCATACTGTTCTATGGATGGTATGTGTGCATCTGGTTCTTGCCATCCAGATTGTGAACTGATAATAGACGCAAAGAACCACTTAAAAGGTAGCTCCCCGGACTCCAATGTACAATTATTAGAAGGAGAGTTGATTGCTGGCATTGGAGAATACAAAGTGGGAAAAAATATCCTACTGAAAGCAATGGGACTTGGTTCCTGTGTAGGTGTGGTACTTTACGATCACAAAAGTCGTATGGCTGGTATTGCACATGTATTGCTCCCCGGAGCGTCAAACGATGGAAAAACCAAACATGCTGAAACTGCCATAACAACAATGCTTGAAGAAATGGTCCGCAATGGAGCAAGGCGAAAACATATTTCTGCAAAGGTTGCAGGTGGTGCCCAGATATTTAAGCACATGAATCTGGACATACTTAAGATCGGTGATCGGAATATTAAATCTGTTGAAGAAACTCTCAAAAAAGAGAAAATCGAAATATTAGCTACAGATGTAGGGGGAAGTATGGGGAGAAATGTTATTTTCAATGCAGTTGACGGAAGTCTAATTGTTAAATATAGCAATGGGAAGGTATTATGGATGTAAGTGATACAGATTACTTTGATCTTCTTACAAACAAGGTATCTAAATTATCGGGTATCGTTCTCGATGGTTATAGGGATAAATACCTTCGGAGAAGAATTGATCTGAGAATGAGGGTTGTAGGAATCACTGATTATAAGGATTATATGCGATTTCTTGAAACGAATGAAGGTGAATTAGCTGCACTCATAGATACTCTTACTATCAATGTGACTGAATTTATGCGAGACAAAACACCGTTCATATTTTTCAAGGATAACTTGATTGCAGATATAATGGAAAGAAAGCAGAAATCACAAAGCAAACTGGTTAGGTTTTGGAGTGCTGGATGTTCCAACGGAGAAGAACCTTATTCTATTGGGATCTGTGCAAAAGAGGTATTTCCTGAAGATTGGAACATATCGATATATGCTACTGATATAGATGAAAAGTGCTTAAAAAATGCTTCAGAAGGGGTATACTTCAAGGATAAAATAAAAAATCTTGACTATATGCTCAGGCACAAGTATTTTGAAAAATCAGAGGATACTTTTAAAGTAAAAAAGATCCAAAATCTATCATATAGATTCAAAAGATATGATCTAACAAACGATAGCCCAGTTTCAAAGCATTTTGACACTGTTTTCTGCAGGAATGTGATGATATATTTCAATGAAACTCAAAAAATAAAAATGATAAGCAACTTTTACGATTCACTCACAAAAGGTGGCTATCTCATAATAGGCAAATCCGAAACATTACCTCCTGAAATGAGAAGTTTATTTGAACCTGTGAGTATAAAAGACAAAATCTACATGAAAATTTAAAGGAATATTCAATATTGCTCTTTTAAAACCGTCTCCTCATCTTTTTTAGAATTTATATCGGTTTATTAATACTATTATGAATTATTGAATTATTTACTCAGACAGGGCTATCTGTGAAATATGGATTTTAATACTTTTCTGATTATTTAAATTTCCACTTATATCTACCAAACACTACTTTTTTGATTATAAGTTAATATCTAAGCAGCCCTGCTTCGATTCATATTCAATCAAAAATATTCTCATGTAGCTACAAAAAATTAAATGCGGGTGTCAGGTCGTTTTATTCTACACTTCCAGATCATTCATCTCTTCAAAAGCATTAAAGAAAACGAAAATATCAAAAGTGCAGCATAGAAAACAACACTATAGTCAAGTCTGTTGTAGAGTGAAAGCCATTGATAAACAAGCATTGAACCTGAAAACAATGCTAAGACTATAAGGCCTATGTATTTTGCGTCTAACATATTTTAATCACTTTTTCCTGATTTAAATTATCTGTCAATATAAAACTAAAATCAATTAATTATTTTTTTTATACTCTAAATTGAATAAATACTATCAAATTCGATCTAAGTCCAAATGCTTTGAATTCTACTAGAGATTTCATTCTAATTATTATTGTTTTGAGCACTATATAATATTGGAAATAATTTATTATTTAAGTAAATGATGGGGATTTTGATGTTTCCACTGAGCTCATATTTTAGGGGGTATTGTACCTTTTAAGATTTTCTAAAACCCCTTCAAGCTCGGTTTTAATTTCTTCGATGTCTAAACTTTCTCCTTTCATTTCTGACATGAAATCGGCTTTCTTTTTCTCCTCAATAATTATGTCATTCTTCAATGACTCTATGAAACTATCGTCGTCATCTTCAAAGGAGAAATTATCATTGTAAGGTTCATCTTCAGAAATTTCGAAAGAAAATTCATCATCCTGGCTATCATCTTGTTCGTCCCCTACCTCTCCAAAACCGAAGTCAAATTCATCCATATCAATAGACAAATCACCATTAAGTGATAAATCCGAATCAGGTTCGTCAACTTCAATTTGAGTGCCTAAACTACCTGCAGTAGCCATCTCATTGATCAGATTATCATCAAAATCCAATTCATTCTTTTTATTTCCTACGATTTTATCGACATCAAAATCTATATTTGATTCTTTTTCTGTGGATGCAGCATTTTTAGAACTAGCCATGCCTGTAACTATGGCCTCTTTATCCCGGTCACCTTTTCCAGGCAAACTCAATTTAATAGATGATATCTTTGATCTGAAATTGCTAAAAATACCTTTAATGCCAGAATAATTTGACTCCGCATCTACTGCTAATTCTGATGTTTCATTTTCTTTTGAATTAGAATCCCTGTTAATTAGCTTCTTGATTTTTTGACCCGATCCTACAAAAGGATTCGATACTTTAAAACTGGATAAATCAATAAATTGGCCTAGCATTTCATATGATTTTGATGTGGAGGTATTAGGCTCAGTAATCTGATCTCCCCTATATTTATCATAAAAGACTGCGACACTCATCACTATTATGCTAACAACAATCCCCAGGATAATCGAAGAATCTATTTCTGTTAAAATTGATAAATCCATTTCATATACCTCCTTCCAAAAATGAGTCAAATGAAAAGAACATGTCTACTACGGGAGGAACACTGATCATCATGATTCCCGAAAGAATAAAAAATATTGAAGCGTAAAATACTATTAGATATAAAGGTCCCCCTTTCACGACATTTACGACAAGAATATTGGCCACAGTTAATACTATAATTACCACTACGACATATTGGCCCAAAAGCTCAACCGGTACTCCTCCAAAGATTCCCAAATTCATTCCAACACCACCGGCACCACCTGCGATCGCAGATTCAGATATGTCATATTGTACAAATAGATCTGAAATGATGTTTGTGAATATCGTAAGTATCTGCCCAATGAAAAGAAGAAGGGCCACCATTGCTAAATGAAGGGGTACAACAAGGTATGTGAATGAAGTAGAAATACGATCCCTTTTCATTCTCAGAAGGACAAGTTCAAGGTTTGATGAACTTACAAGCTCTCCAACCTCTTCGGCATCTCCTCCCAAATTAATGGAATCAACAAAAACACTTGTAAATTTGTGAATCAAATAGCTGCCTGATTCTTCCACAAATTGATTCCAGCTCAGTTTCGCATCCATGCCAACTGTAAGCTTCTTATGGAGTTCAAGAGTTACACCCTTCAATTCACCAAGATTTTTTGGATCGATTTTCATTAGGGCCTTTGGGATTGTCAGTCCCGATCCACTAACGATTGACCCAAGACTTCTGATAAATGTCGTATAACTTTCATCTCTTTTGTTAACTTTGACAATATCTCTGTGAGCCGTGATTCCAACCGGAAGCATGACCAATCCTGCTACAATCATTCCGATGCCTTTGATATCTACATAAAAATCAATGGGGTGCAAAAATGAAGGTATCAATGTCAGTGTTACAACTGAGAGGATAGCTAGAATTATTGTAACTGGCATCCATTTGTAAATGAAGGTTTGTTCCTTTGATTTCTTATCCAAACTATGGACCATCGAATCTCTGGGAACTCCTTTGCATAATAATGCTACACCCCCAAAAGCCATACATGACACGATAAAAGCTGTACCGTAGAGCGTCTTCTCAGGATCTCCTAAATTATACAGAATTACAGAAAGTAATATTATAATGGATACAAGAGAAGTTGAGACAAGCAGCGCAGTGTAAGCGTTTGACCATTCCTTTGTGGTTTCAAGATTTCTCTCGAATTCGTCTTTCCTTATTGTTTTAAACAATGTCCACTCTTTCTTGAGAAAATCAATGTCTGGCTCACCTGAAGCAATCGCATTGGAGAACCTATTAAAAAGTTCCTGCAATCTGACATGATTTACCTTACTGGATACAAGTTCACATGCATTAGCATAATCATAATGCCAGTCCTGGGATAGATCTTTGACCTTTTCAAAATAAATATATGGGCAATATTCCGTTTTCTTCGATATGTTCTCGAATATCTTGTCCCTGCTCACATTTGCAGTAGATATGGATGCCATGTAAGTTAGGGAGAAAAGCATATCGTTGCTAATGTAGAGCTCTTTTTTAAAGCGATCTATTCTGCGGGATATTATTTCCGACAAAGATTTTGAAGGATCGCCTTCTTTTTTGCTCTTAAAAATATTTTTTATACCGGAGATTTCCATATCAACGCCTCATTTAGAATTTAATCCTCAGCATCCCATGTTTTGTAATTTTAGAGGTTGTGTCAAAGAAATCATAGAAATTAGTGATACCCTCTTTTTGAAATCTTTCTAATATTTTTGCTCTTTTCTCGATTTCATCATAAACAACATGTTTTCTCTTCGAAGGAATACCTAGTCTTGTTGCAATTTTCTGTTCCAGAAGATAAGAGCTACCATGAGCACTGAAAACATAAGAATCAGTAATCGGATCCCATGAAAAGGCCTCAACGAAAGAAACACCCTTTTGAGGGTCATATCCCAGAACTTCGTTCACACTGATTACTCTTCTTACCATTTTTCCATCAGGTCTTCTGACAGCAGACTGGATAATAACAAAATTCAGATTATCAACATATGTTTTAGGTATGTTTATGGGGTCCGCAGTAATCCTCTGTATTAGTTTTTCAACGCTTGCAGCGTGGAAGGTTGACATGACTGGGTGCCCGGTCTGCATAGCCTGGAACGCAACATTTCCCTCTACTCCTCTGATCTCACCCACAAGAATATAATTTGGTCTCTGCCTTAAGCCAGCTTTCAGAAGGTCGAACATTGTAACATCCGAACCACTTCCTTCGCCAACACCTCCGCCTCTTGTGCTACCTCTGGTCATCTCACGTGTCCAATTTTTGTGAGGAATCTGCAATTCGGGAGTATCTTCTATAGAAACCAGTTTTGCATCAGGACTAATGAAAGTTGTAAGGGCATTTAATGAAGTCGTTTTACCACTTGCAGTTTCACCACAGATGAACCCACTCATTCCTTCAGAAAGAAGAATCCAAAGATAACCTGCAACTCTGTAGTCCATCGTTCCTTTATCGATCACCTGAAGAATACTGAATGGAATTTCATTAAATTTCCTTATTGTGAAGTTACTTCCATTTTTACTTACATCGGTACCATAAACGATGTTAATCCTCGAACCATCCGGAAGCGAGGCATCCACAATAGGATCTTTAAAAGTAATGGGTTTACCTATCCTTTCTGCAAGCTTGATTATAAAGTGGTTGAGAATGTCATGGTCAGTGAACTCCAGGACACTTCTTAGCCCATCAAATACTTTGTGCTCTAGATATATCGACCCTAATCCGTTGCAGGTAATATCTTCAATATTGCTGTCACATATATACGGATCAAGAAAACCTAGGCCAATTTTATCTCTGAGAAGAGAATATTTTAAGGCCTTATATTGATCTTCAGATAAATATATGTGATTATCTTCCTTTTTCCCTTTATTCGGAAAGAGCTTTGAACCAAGGACCTTTTTCAAATTTGCAAAAGAATCTTGATTTTCTTCCTTTTCTCCAATCACACAAATATCATCCATAGCTTCGATTAATATCTGCGTTTTTTCTTCAATATTTTCCGGATCGAAGTCAAGGCCCGTGAGGTAATCCAGCATCCTAATTTCTAATTCTTTTAGGATGTTACCAACACCGGTAAGTAGGTTTGGTTCTATCGGAATATAATAATCCCTTACACCGTTCTTGTTTGGATAAATATGTACGTAACTACTGTCACTTGCTTTGTATATTAAATTGGGATGCTCAAGGTCACCATATTTTGATTCAAGTTTGGACACATATTTTGGAATTCCCATCGTGTCAATCGGTAATATGTGTAAGTATTCCAGAAGATGGTGATTCCTTTCGACTTCTTTTTTCATTCCAGGAGGGAGTATCTTATATATACTAGATTTTTTTACGTCAGAATGATCATGCCCTTCATATTTTTTTGGTTTAAAAGGAAAGCAGGCTTCCAAGCCCTTTTCAAAACCTTCCTTCATAAGTATATCTTCAGATTCAACCATATAAACCTCCAAAAACTAAAAAAATCATCATTTTCATGTTTTGGCATGAGATATAGGAATAATTTTCAGTCCATATCCAGGTTGAACTTCAAAACTCACAATATTACCTGTAGTTTTCTTTGCGCCCCTTAGCTTTGAAACTTCCATAACACTGATATAGCGATCGGAAAGCTGCTCTTTCCTGAGAAATAGGTGGCAATCACATGCAGACCTGATTCTTACAAGTGTATCTTCCTTGAAAGCATGCTGATGTAGGGTGATGAAAATAGTAAGTCCTCGGTCACAAAAATTTTTAAGACTTGTGAGGAAACCAAGGATGTTATCTTCATCGGCATATGTCGTAAACATTGTGAGAGAGTCTACTATTATCACCTTTTCTCTTATGTTTTTGATGTGCTCTGCCATCAGACTAAGAGTTCCTTTCATCTGTTCGGAGGTCCATTCAACGCCAGAAAGGTGAACCGGGAATATTCTTAGATATCCCCAACTGTAAAAATCGGATACATCCAGACTTAGACTTTCCATTTGCATAAGTAGACTTTTGATTGTGTTTTCAGTTGAATAATATGCCATCCTATGCAACTGATTCAGTCCGCCAAATACTAGCTGTTGGCACAAAACACTTTTTCCGGTATCGTTTTCACCTTCTATAAGTACAAGAGAACCCAGAGGTATGCCTTCTCCGAGTTTTTTATCAATTTCATTATTACCGCTTGAAACAATGTTTTTATTATTGTCTTCGTCTTCCATTTCAACCACCAATTGTGTGCCCTTTGGAGGAAATTATACCGTTTGGAGTGACAACTTTTAAAATGATTTCATCTCCTGTATTATATTCTTCCAGTAGCTCAACCTCCATTTCTTCGAGTGGATCCAGAATATTGGGATTGAGCTGGCCATCATACACATCCATTGTCCATTTATTGTCATCCATATAATCGGCAGTACCGTTTTTAATAACAATAATGTCCCATAGATCAAAATTGTTCAACTTGGTTTCACCGGTATTTTCCACGATGAAATGAAGGTGATTTTCTGTTGAATTAAACCAGATTGTCTTTATCTCAATATCCGTTTGCATTTTATCCATTGTCGTTGTATGTATTGAACTATAGCCATCATAAGCCGAATCTACAAAGTCATTCATCCCGATCACAAAGGTGTTTGCCACAACAATCATGGTCGTGATGACAAAAAATGCAACAATTACTGTATCAAGGCCCATGCTATCACTTGGAGAATATATCTGACCCAGAGACTCCATTGTATAGGACGAAATTTAAGTTATAGGTATCACTGGGTAGATTATCTAACTCGATGATTGTTTTAATTGTTTCACCTGAGTCCCACGTATTTCCATCACCATTTTCAAGTGTGTAATTCCAGGCGGGATTGGATGTGCTTTCAAAATCGGGATGCCAGTAATTGGAAGAGGACGTAATAAATATGTCACTCATTCCAAAATAAGATAAAGGAATCCTGGAGGAACCAACATTTTTGATCCAAACGGAAACGTTATTTCCCTGAGCGGAAATAAATATAATATCGACATCAGTTCTGACCTCAGTTCCCATTTCATCTGCAACAGAAGTGTAAGAACGTGACAACTCATTCACCGAAGGAACAACAGCACTAATTAAAGCTACAACTGCTACAACACTTGCTATTAAAAGTATCGATGTAGTTATAACTTCACTTGACATGTTTTCTCCGCATCGTTTTCATTCAGAACTAAGTCCAGTACCTTGGAGTCAAGGCTTGGATCTTCCGGATTGAGTATATGGTAAAGCTTGTATAGGTCCATGACTGACTCGTCTAGATTATTATTTTCATAAAGGATATTTGTGATTTTGAGTATTATCTCTTTTATGTTATCAGGAATGTAGCCCAAGAGTGAGAATATTTCGACTAGTTCCTGCATAGTTTCAGAATCATATTTTTCCACCATCTCTCGTCCCCATATTATCGTCTTATGGAATGAGAGGGGATCTACAAGCTTAAAATCGGGAAGATTACTTACCTTTTGAGCATAATCATTGTTCTCCATGGCATTATTTTCCATATTTTGATCGGGAATATTGGAAATATTCTGGGGGACTGGTTCAACCTCGACAGCATCAGGAATTTCATCTATTGGCGGTGTGGGGGTTGCAGGGGCCGGATTAGGTGCTGGGGCAGTAAGATTTGATATTGCCTGAATGTTCTGAAAAGGATTCTCAAGAACGCTCATTGTTTCCCTTATATCCAAGAGGAGCTTTTTAACAGAACCTTTAATTTCAGCTACCTCGGCTTCCAAGTCAGCAACTTTGGATTCTACGGTGTCTCCTTCAGCACTCGTCATCAGATCATCAATCATTGACTGGTCGAAACCTTCTGCATCACCCATTTTTTTCTCACCTGGAATATATTGAAATATACAAAAATTTTGATAATAATAATTATAATAATGATAATAATTTAGGAAGGATAATACATCTATTAATTAATATATTTTTCTTTTGTTTCATCTCAAAAATAAAAAAAGATGAGACACTCTTTAATAGAGTGTCATTATTGCATCGATCTGAGGGGGTGCCTGCCTCTGCAGAGTGTAGGAAGCTCCTTCAGGTGGTTTTATTTCAATCTGGAATTCATCGTTTGCACCTATATGATAACTGCTAATATCAATAAGTACTTCGAATTTCTCAAATTTCTCAAGGAGAAGATCGTCGTCTCCGCCGTGATCCTCGGTTATATTCATCTGTGCATCAGACAATTTGTAAGATGCATGGTTGCTAGAATCTGTGTATGTGATTATGGTTTTGTTGATGTCAACTGCTGAACCTCCTGCAGTAAGTTGCAGGAATACGGTCACATTTGAAATTTCATCACTAGCTCCAGCTGCAATAACGTCTCCACTTATCTCAATACTGCTACTTGCCTGTGCTACACCTGTGTGTACCACTTCTTGGCTCTTCTGGGTTGTATAGAAACCTGCTCCGAGCATGACATAACTGAAAACTGCTGCCACGACCACGAATGCGACCAGAACGATTGCTGCTTCCAAACCAGTAAATGCTTTATCATCATTAAAGAATTTTTTAAACATTTTTAATCACCTCATTAATAGACTGTCAGGTATTCACCAATACCAATTTCTGGTGGCATTGTTCTCTGTAGTACCAGTACAGCTCCATCTGGTGGCTTGAGTTCAAGCTTTATTTGTTCATTTACTGTAGGAAGGGTAACTCCACTAGAACCCAAAACTGCGGTAATCTGATATTTTTCACCTTTCTCAACAAGGTCGTCGCCATCTCCAAGTGTACAACTCGTTGTCCAACTGCAGTTAGCAACAAAATCATTCGGATCCGTGTAAGTCAACATTGATTTGCTGAGATCTACAGGAGATCCGCCTGCAGTATTTGTTACATAGAATATAACATCGGTTGCACTTCCGGCAGACGTATGGCCTTTAATAACAACATCTCCGGCTACTGCAACACTGCTACTTGCTTGCTGGACACCTGTGTGTACTACTTCCTGGCTCTTCTGGGTTGTATAGAAACCCGCCCCTAGCATGACATAGCTGAAAACAGCTGCCACGACTACAAAGGCAATCAGGACAATTGCTGCTTCAAGTCCTGTAAATGCTTTGTCATCTTTTGAAAAATTTTTCCACATGTTTAGTCACCTCATAGGCGACATTTCATTGTTTTTTCTAGTTTATATATGTTTCTGATTATTAGTATAATTATGATGATATACTATCATTTGCTTCTCACACGTGGAAGGAAACAAATATAAACACATACATCAAGAAGGGGGAAAGGTTACAACGGTCTGAGTTCGTTAGTGTATTTTTTATTCATCTATACTGATGTATATCTTATACCATATAATGTGGAATAAGCTCGCTGCATAACAAAATAAAACATTTGGTGTTCATTTACATGATACAACTTGATGATATTGATAAGGATATCCTTAATCTGATCCAGCTGGATTTTCCACTTGATGTTCATCCATTTGAAAAAATGAGCTTTCAACTGGGTATCTCTGAAGAGGAACTGCTGGAGCGTATGGGCCGTTTAAATGAAGAAGGTGCAGTGCGCCGAATTGGTCCTGTTATCAACACAAAAAGAGTAGGTGGGATCAGTACTCTTGTTGCATTAAAAGCTCCTGAATCAAAGATCGATGAGATCGCAGAGCTTATCAATCAACATCAGGAAGTTTCCCATAACTATTTGCGCCAGGCAGATTATAATATATGGTTTACAGTGTCTGCTGCTAACAAGGAACGTCTGGAGCAGATTATAAATGACCTTCAGGAAGAGACCGGCTGTCCGCTGATCAACCTGCCTACAAAGCGCCTTTTTAAGATCGGGGTGAAATTCGATGTCAAATGATAATGTTGTCATGGATGAGATCGATACTCGTCTTCTCAAGCTAACTCAGGATGGTATACCATTTGTTCATTCGCCTTTTGCTATGGTAGCAGAAGAACTGGGGATAGCTGAGGATGAGGTTATCTGCAGGATAGAACAACTTCAGAAAAATGGCTTTATTCGCAGATTTGGTGCATCCATCGGTCATCGTGCGATTGGGATCACTGCAAATGCAATGTGTACCTGGAATGTTCCTGACGAGCGTGTTGAAGAAGTGGGTGCTGTTATGGCAGGTTTTACTGAGGTTACTCACTGTTACGAAAGACCACGTTATCCTGATTGGCCTTACAACCTTTTCACCATGGTACATTCCTATACAAAGGAAGATTGTGAATACGTTGCCCAGGAGATATCAAAGGCCACCGGCATCACTGATTACAATCTCCTTTACAGTGTTCGCGAGTTTAAAAAGACCGGTGTGAGGTTGTGAATGGCCGAACAAACCGATAGTCGTAGCTATTTGCCACTTTTCATTGATCTAAATGACAGGAAAGTGATCATCTTTGGTGGGGGCTCTGTGGGTCTTCGCAAAGCATACCTGTTTTCGGAGTATGCACATACTATGGTTGTGAGTGCGGACTTCGTTTCTGAGCTTCGGGACCTTGCATCTTCATCTTCTGTGGATCTGGTTTCCATGGACCTTTTATCCGTATCAGACGAAAAGCTTGAAGAGCTTGTCATGGGTGCGTTCCTCGTTATTCCCGCAACCAACATGGTTGAGTTGAATGATCGAATAGCAGAATTCGCCCGCAGAGCAGGTGCATTGGTCAATCGCGTTGATATGGCAGATGATGTGGTCATTCCTTCTGTAATTAAGAGGGGGGGCCTGACCATTGGTATTTCCACACTTGGTTCCAGTCCTGCAGTATCCAAATACACTCGCAGGAAAATAGAAACTTTTATCACTCCTCAGTATGGGGATATGATCAAACTGCAGGATCAGGTTCGAACTCTCCTAAAGGGTAAAGTTGCAGAGCAAAAGACAAGAAAGGCTATTCTCTGGGAGATTCTTGAAGATCGGTCAGTATGGGAAGCTCTTGAAATTTCATATGAAAAAGGGTATAATATAGCATATGGTATAGTTCAGGAGCACATAAGCAAGAAAGGTTGATATTATATGGAACATTACATTAAATTTAAGTCCGATGTTCGTGTTCATGAAGGTATGCTACATCTAATGCACGTTCATTGTGGAGGTTCACTGTGACAGAGATATCAAGTATGGTCATTACACATGCCAAGGCTACTGTTGAGGAAATGGAAGATTCCTGGCATGGGGACCTTGATCTCGTCCTGAATCAGCTATACTCAAATGAACTTGTCTATGAGTGTGCGGTTCTTAAGACATGCAATCGTGTGGAAATATATGTTGTTTCCTCAAAGGGTAGCAGTGTTCTGTTCCATTATGCCAAGGAGATGGGCGTGTCAGCAAATATCGTGGAGTTCTATGACCATGATGAATCTTTAAGACACCTCCTCAGACTTGCTTCCGGGCTTGAGTCCATGATAATTGGAGAAGCTCAGATCCTGGGTCAGATGAAAGACCTGTTCCTGGTTGCAAAAAAGGCTGGTACTGTAGGTAAGGTGCTGGATACGGCTTTCAGCAAGGCTATTCAGGTTGGCAAGAGGGTACGTACCGAGACCTTCATCAACAGGGGGGCGGTTTCCATTGCTTCTGCAGCTGTTGATCTTGCCGATGATATCCTGCATGGTCTCAATGACAAGAATATCCTTGTAGTTGGTACCGGGGAAATGGGTACTCTGGTCACAAGGGCTCTTGCACACAGGGACATGAATGTGATCTATATTGCAAATCGTACCTACGAGAAAGCAAAGGATCTTGCAGTAGAGCTTGGTGGCGAAGCTGTCATGTTTGACCAGCTTGAAAAATATGTTTCTGCAGCTGATGTGGTGATAAGTGCTACTTCTGCTCCACATTATGTCCTGAAGAAGGACATTGTCGAGAAGATAATGGATGGACGTACGAACGAGCTTCTGCTTATTGATATTGCAAGCCCGAGAGACATTGATCCTTTGGTAGAAGAGATCCCTCATGTAATTCTTCGCAATATTGACGGTCTGCGTGTCATAAATGAGAAAAATCTTCAGATGAGGATGGTAGAGGCCAAGAAAGCAGAGGTCATAGTTGAACAGGAGTTCGAACTTCTTCAGGCTCAATATAAGCGTCAGAAAGCAGATGTTATTATTTCGAAGCTTTACAGCAATTCCTATGGTTTGAGAGAAACCGAGATGGAGCACGCTATTAACAGGCTGAGTGCCTATCATACGATTGGTGACTTTGAACGCAAGGTGCTTGTGGACCTTACCCGTGCTATTACAAACAAGATCCTGGCAGAGCCGACCAAAAAATTACGCAATGCCGCTGAATACGATGATGAAGAGTTTTTAGATTCTGTATCCCGTTTATTTGATATCAGTCCGATTAAGAAGAGCAATGATGCTAAAAATTAAGAGTTGATACTATGTTCCCACATGTTAGAATGCGAAGGTTAAGAAGTGGTAAGATACGTGATCTGGTTCGGGAGACCGAACTTAGCGCTAACGACTTGATATATCCTATGTTCGTGGATGAGACCATTGATTCTACTGTGGATGTGTCATCTATGCCCGGTGTCCAGCGTTTGCCTCTGGATAAGGTTGTTGATGATGCAAAGGATGCAGCAGATCTTGGAATTCCTGCAGTGGTACTTTTCGGTATCCCGGAGCACAAGGATGAGACTGGCACCTGTTCCTATGGCGATGAGGACATTGTCCAGCAGGCTGTCCGTGCTATCAAGGAAGACCTTGGAAAGGACATGGTGGTCATCACTGATGTCTGCATGTGTGAATACACAAGCCATGGTCATTGTGGTGTTGTGGACTTTGAGACCGAAGAGGTTCTCAATGACCCGACCCTTGACATTCTGGGCAAGATCGCTGCAAGTCATGCGAATGCAGGTGCTGACATTGTAGCACCTTCAGGTATGATGGACGGTATGATCGGTGCTATTCGTACGGCTCTGGATGATGATAACTTCAAGAACACTCCTATAATGTCCTATGCAGCCAAATATTCTTCAGCATTCTATGGTCCTTTCAGGGATGCAGCAGATTCCGGATTCCAGTTCGGGGATCGTTCAGCCTATCAGATGGACCCTGCAAATTCCGATGAGGCTATCCGCGAAGTTGAACTGGACATACTCGAAGGTGCTGACATGGTGATGGTCAAGCCGGCATTGCCTTATCTTGATATTATCTATCGTATCAAGCACGAGTTCAAGATGCCTACAGCTGCATACAATGTCAGTGGTGAGTATTCAATGCTCAAGGCAGCAGCGGAAAAAGGCTGGCTGGACGAGAAGCAAGTTATGCATGAATCATTGCTTTCCATCAAGCGTGCAGGTGCTGACATGATCCTGACATATTTTGCAAAGGATCTTGCAAGGATGTTGAAATAATAGAGAACAGTTTCAATTGATGGTTCTATTGGTCAGGAATTTAATACCCCTGATCAATCCATCTTAATAATTTAATCTTAACAAGTTCATCTTAATATAATCTACAGATCAAATTTCAAATGGTGTTATCATGGTTACTTTAGACAAATCCAAGGATCTCTTCGACAAGGCAAAAACGCTTCTTCCAGGTGGTGTGAGCAGTCCGGTACGTGCTATCAAGCCTTACCCGTTCTACACAGAGTCAGCTAACGGTTCCCGTATCACTGATGTTGATGGTAATGAGTACATCGATTACTGTCTTGCATACGGACCTAAGATTCTGGGACATGCAAATCCTGTTATCAGGCAGGCAATCATCGATCAGCTCGATAAAGGCTGGCTTTACGGAACTCCAACTCAGCTTGAGGTGACCCTTGCAGAGAAGATCGCATCCCTCTACCCAAGCATCGATATGCTGAGATTCATCTCAACGGGCACTGAAGCTACCATGAGTGCCCTTAGGGCTGCCCGTGGATTTACGAGAAAGAACAAGTTTATCAAGATAGAGGGTGGGTTCCACGGTGCACACGATGCTGTGCTTGTAAAAGCAGGATCCGGAGCTACCACGCATGGTGAGCCGGATTCCCTTGGTATCCCTGCAGATTTTACAAAGAACACTCTTCAGGTCGCTTACAATGATATTGAGGCAATGACCGAGGTCATCGAGTCCAACCAGGATGATATGGCTGCGGTAATTATGGAACCTGTGCTTGGTAACATCGGTCCCATACTTCCGCAGGGCGATTACCTGAAAGAGGTCCGAAAGGTCACAGAAGAGAACGATGTTGTCCTTATCTTCGATGAGGTTATCACCGGTTTCAGGCTTGCAATGGGTGGTGCACAGGAGTACTTTGGTGTCACACCTGACATGACAACCCTTGGAAAGATCGTAGGTGGCGGACTTCCTATCGGTGTTTTCGGTGGTAAGCGCGAGATAATTGATATGATATCCCCCTCAGGTCCGGTTTACCAGGCAGGTACTTTCAGTGGCAGTCCTGCATCAGTTGCAGCTGGTATTGCAGCCCTTGATGTACTGGAAAAGGAAAAGGTCCATGAAAAGCTTGAAGCAACCGGAAATATGATGCGTTCTAACCTTTCAGATATCATTGCTGACAAGGGACTTGATTATAATGTTGGTGGCATTGGTTCAATGTTCAAGGTGTTCTTCGGTGACATGCCTCTGAACTACCAGGATGTTCTCAAATGCGATAAGGAAGGTTACGTGCAGTTCTTCCATAACATGCTGGACAGCGGAGTGTTCCTGCCCCCATCCCAGTTCGAGACGAACTTCCTTTCAATGGCACACACAGAGGAAGACATTGAGAAGACCCTCGATGCATATGCAACTAACCTGAAATAATTCCAATAATAGAGGAGCAATAATTATGATACTAGGAACCCGTGGAAGTGCTCTTGCCATTGCCCAGGCAGACCTTGTGACCAAAATGCTTGAAGAACGTGGGCATGAACTGGAAAGAGAGATCATTAAGACATCAGGAGATGTCTTCACAGATCGCCCGCTCCATGAGGTTGCTGGTGTGGGTGCCTTTGTCCGTGAACTTGACGACAGGATGATCGAGGGTGAAGTGGACATCGCAGTCCACTCAATGAAAGATCTTCCTACAGTAAGACCTCCTGAGCTTGCTCTTGCAGCAGTTCTGAAGCGCGATTCTCCTCATGATGTACTTCTTACAATGGATGGTTCGACACTGGATGACCTTCCGGATGGTGCAGTGATCGGCACGAGCTCAATGCGCAGGCGTGCACAGCTTCTGCGTTTCCGTCCTGACCTCAATGTACAGGATCTTCGCGGTAACATTAACACACGCATAAAGAAACTTGAAGATGGTTTGTATGACGGAATATTGCTTGCCGAGGCAGGCTTGCAGCGTATGGGATGGGAAATGGATGTCCATCGCCTTCCTCCTGAGATGTTCTGTCCTTCTGCAAACCAGGGTACTATCGTTGTTGTTACAAGGACCGGTGGAGAAGCTGAAAATGCATGCTCTGTTCTGAACCATGAGATCTCAAGGATCGAGACCGAAGTTGAACGTATAGTGATAACTGATGTCGAAGGCGGTTGTGTTGTTCCTATCGGTTCGTTCGCACGTGTGAGCGAAGATGGCGATGAGATCCATGTGCTTGTGGAAGTATTATCACTCGATGGCACAAATGAAGTGCGTATCGACGAGATGATCCCTATGAAGAACTACCGTGAACATGCTGCCAGTATTGGAAGATTGCTGGTGGAAATGGGCGGTAAGGAACTTGTCCGTGATGCTGTGTGTCAGTTGTCCGGCTGTGACGACGAGTGATCCGCATCGGATGTGAAATATTATGGTTAAGATCACAGGCATTGAATTCAGGAATCCCACAATACTTGCATCAGGTATAATGGGAACTACAGGTGCTTCTCTTGTACGCATGGCTAATTCCGGTGCAGGTGCAGTGGTGACAAAATCCATTGGACCGGAACCGAAGGCCGGACACCCAAATCCCAGTATGGTCAAGCTGGAATGTGGCTTTTTGAATGCTATGGGTCTGCCCAATCCTTCCTATGCTGATTTCGATAATGAGATCAAGATCGCAAAAGAAGGTGCTGATGTTCCTGTGATAGCAAGCATCTTCGGTGGTAATGCCGAGGAATTTGTAAGGGTTGCAGAAGGTCTGGCAGATTCAAAACCTGATGCTTTTGAACTTAATGTCAGCTGTCCCCATGCGGAAGGTTACGGTGCAACCATCGGGACCGATTCCTGTATGGTGGAATCGATCACTGCTGCTGTATGTGATGTAGTGGATGTGCCTGTCTGGGTAAAGCTGACGCCAAACGTTACTGATATTAAATCAATAGGCAAAGCCGCTGAGAATGGCGGTGCCGCTGCGGTCGTAGCGATCAATACCTTGCGCGGAATGGCAATTGACATCAATTCCGGCTATCCTATACTCGGCAACAGGTTCGGAGGGCTTTCCGGTTCTGCGGTCAAGCCTGTAGCTATCAAATGTGTCTATGATCTTTATGAAGCACTTGAAATTCCTGTCATAGGAGTTGGCGGGGTGTCCACATGGGAAGATGCAGTGGAAATGATAATGGCAGGCGCAAGTGCTGTCCAGATCGGTTCTGCTGTCCATGAAGGTGTAGAGGTTTTTGCAGACATTGCGACAGGTATAGAGCAGTTCCTGCAGAACAACGGTTATGCCGGTGTTGAAGATATTACAGGCCTTGCCCATGAGGTGATCTAATGCGTCCAATTAATTCAAAGATAACAAAGATCATAGAGGAAACTCCTTCGATCAGGACATTCCGTTTTGATACATCTCTCGATGATGCCCAGCCAGGACAGTTCGTGATGGTGTGGGTACGCGGTGTGGATGAGGTCCCTATGGGATGCTCCTTCAAGAACGGGATAACTGTACAGAAAGTAGGCGATGCTACATCACGTCTCTTTGAGATGAAGGAAGGCGATTCCGTCGGTCTTCGTGGTCCTTTCGGAAAGGGCTTCACATTACCTGCAAAGGATGAGAATATTTTGATAATCGCCGGCGGTGTGGGGGTTGCACCGCTTGGTCCGCTTGCCGATGAAGCTATTTCGGTGGGCGCAAAGGTCACAACGATACTCGGTGCAAGGACTGCATCCGAGCTTGTTTTTGAACAGAGGTTTTCTGAAGCGGGAGATGTACACCTGACAACAGACGATGGTTCTGCCGGAACATGCGGCTTTGTCACAACTGTTCTGGCCGACATGGATGTTTCCGAGTACGATCGCATATGTGTGTGCGGACCTGAGATCATGATGTTCAATGTCCTCAAGATGCTGGAGGAAAAGGGTGTACATGACCGTGCAGAGTTCAGTCTCCACAGGTACTTCAAATGTGCAATTGGTGTGTGTGGTGCCTGCTGTATGGACCATGAAGGTCTGAGGGTATGTAAGGACGGTCCTGTGCTGAACGGTTCCCTATTGCTGGATTCAGAGTTTGGGAACTACAAGAGGAGTTCCAGCAGTCAGAGGGTCAAGGTCTGAATTAGATCGCCTGACCATAAACCCTTTTATCATTTTTAATGCGCTACTATCTTCTTATTAAGATGCTCTTTTGCCTTTGAGAGCACTTCATAAAAAAGCACTAAAAGATTCCCTTCAAAGACCATCAGGTCGATGTTGTACTGTTCTCCTCTGGAAGCATAGAGTGTGGTCAGTTCCAGGTCCTTTTCAGCTTCTGACCTGATCGATTCAAAAGGGTGATCCCAGTCTGTGGACTTCTTGTATGCAATAATATTTTCCAGTGTATTCTCATCGAGATAGGTTTCCACCCACTGAAAAAGTTGTGTTCTGTATCTTTCAGTAATTTCGACATTCTGCAGGTAAATTTCTGCATGGATCTTAGGACTGTCACTAATTTCGATATCCTCAATATAAGTCATGTTCCCCACCATTACGAACATATCTGGATACACGTTTTGAAATTTGAAATCCTGATTGGCAGTATTTCAATATTTATATATTACTTTTATCAAGCATAAATCCTTTTCTACCTTTAAAATATCTTGTGGACTTAGTAAGAATATTCATCCTGTTCTTTGATCGCATTTTCGTATATTACTTATATGTAGGTGGACTTTAAGGTAGACCATGAACAGCGTCCTAAGTAAAGATATAGTGAGAGAATTGGCAATTTTTGCAATTGCATTGGTGCTCGCAGTGATGTTCTGGCAGAACAATATTCTACTGACCTTCCTTATGATTCTTGTTTATGGTGCAAGACAGTACCAGTGGTCTGCAAAAGGTGACAACATAATCTATGTCTCAGGTATCATCCTTGGCTGCACCGCCGAGTTCATAGGTACCCATCTTGGTGTCTGGACCTACTCAGCTCCTATGTTCCTGAACATTCCTCTCTGGCTTCCCTTTGCTTGGGGTCTGGTATCAGTGATCATTATCCGGGTTTCCCTTCCGTTCATTGAATCCTGATCTGGATGGCTTGATAAAGCCCTGTGATTGTCTATAAATAATTTCAACACAATTACTTTGTGGGGTTATTAAAATGTCTGACATACATATCGTTGAAGTAGGGCCACAGCTGGTCGTAGGTATGCGAAAGACCGGAAAGTATGAGCTGATCGCAGTAATGCTTCCTGAACTTTTCCAGTACACCTTTGATAAGGGTATTGAGATCACAGGAGGTCCGACTTTCATCTGTCATGAAGCCGGCGAAGAGGCGGCTATGAAGGCCGAGCGTGAAGGGAATGCTGATGTAGAGGTTGCGATACCAGTAGCAAAAAAGGCTGAAGAGACTGACACGATCAAGTTCTATGAACTTCCCGGCGGGAAGATGGCAAAGACGATCCACAAGGGTCCTTATGAAGATAGCACAGAAACCTACAGGCAGTTCTTTGCCTGGATCGAGGAAAAGGGACTGACCATCACAGGACCAACAAGAGAAATTTACCTGAACGATCCTGTAGAGGTATCGCCTGAGGAGATCCTTACCGAGATATACGCACCGGTGGACTGATCCACCTTCCTTTTTTGCTTCATCGATCTAATTTTCCTTACGATAACTGATTTAAATCATCACTTACGATGCTAAGCCATGGACCAGCCTGCAAAATCCGGCAAGATCCCGGAACTTATGATGGGTGTAAAGAACCGCGCAGCCCTTTCTGCATGTCAGGATCATGCCGATGGCGTTTATTTTTCCGTTGACAGGTTTAGCCTCAGGGCAAGGGCCTGTGATATTACTCTTGATGACCTGAACTCATTCGTTTCTGATGTTAAAGAGCAGGACATGAATGCTTACCTTGCACTGAACACTGTGATCTATCCCGATGATCTTCCTGAGCTTGATGAAGTGATCGATGTGGTGGCATCATCTGATGTTGATGCTGTCATTGCCTGGGACCCCGCAGTGATTACAAAAGCTGTGGATGTGGGTCTGCGGGTTCATATTTCCACACAGGCGAATGTTTCCAACTGGCAGACCGTCAATTTCTATGCATCCCTTGGGGCTTCCCGTGTGGTGCTTGCAAGGGAGCTGAGCCTTGAGCAGATAAAGGATATCCGACAGAATACCGATACTGAACTGGAGGTTTTCGTACATGGTGCCATGTGTCAGGCAATATCCGGCAGGTGCTATCTTTCAGCCTATGTTCTTGGTAAGTCCGGCAATTGCGGAGAATGCTCTCAGCCGTGTCGCTGGGGCTGGAAACTGGTCGGTGAGGATGGAAGTGAAGTTGATATTGATGGTAAGTACTTGCTTAGTGCAAGGGACCTCTGCATGATAGAACATATTCCTGAACTCATCGATGCAGGAGTTGATGCTTTCAAGGTTGAAGGTCGGTTAAGGGATACAAGATATACTTCAACGGTTTCCCGCTGCTATCGTGAAGCACTTGATGCGTACATGGATGGAATGTATAGTCGGGAGAAAGCCGCTGGCTGGAAGGAAGAGATGGCATCGGTGTTCAACCGGGGCTTTTCCACAGGGTTCTACTTCGGTATTCCCGGTCCTGACGGGATGGCTATAGAGCGGGATATGAACATCTCTGTTATTAAAAGACAGGCTGTAGGAGTTGTGACCAACTACTACAGGAAACAGGGTGCTGCAGAAGTAAAGCTTCTGGAGACCGGTCTTGAGGTAGGTGATGATATTATCATTGAAGGCAAGAATACCTATCTTGAGCAGAAGGTCAAAGAGATAAGGAATGATGATGGTCCTGTTGGGAGGGCTGAATCAGGGGATGTAGTAGGTCTTGCGATTGAGGATAAGGTACGTGAGAATGACCGGGTTTACAAATTGGAAGTCCCTGATTAAATTCAATTGATAAGTTATTTCTAGCATTAACCTATTTTTCTTTGAAGTATCGGGATGTGATGTTATGGATAAATTTATGCAAGTAGCAATAGATGAAGCAAGATCGGGACTTAATGATGGCGGAATTCCTATTGGTTCAGTTCTTGTCAGGGATGGTAGTATTATTGGTCAGGGTCACAACTTACGTGTTCAACAGGATGATCCAATGGCACATGCTGAAATTTCATGCCTGAGGAATGCAGGCAGGATCGGGCATTATCGGGATTCAACTCTTTATTCCACTTTGATGCCATGCTATCTTTGTGCTGGTGCTGTCGTACAATTTGGGATAAAAAAGGTCATCGTTGGCGAGTCCAGGACCTTCCCGGGTGCAAAGGAATTTATGGAATCTCATGGGGTTGAAGTGGTCGACCTTGACATGGATGAATGTGTGGCTATGATGGACGATTTTATTAATAAGAATCCAGAACTCTGGAATGAAGATATTGGTGAATGATCTTATCATATTATAATATTATAAAATGAGGTTATTGGTGCAGTCATTATCGATCTGCTTTTTATTTTTGGTGATAAATTTTCTAGATATACTTTTGTAGTACTCACACCAAAAGTCGTGATGGCTGCAAACTAATAAATATCTTGTATTCCTTTTTTTACTGATCACAGTCAATAGGTCCTGATATTATCAGGAATCGTACAGTTGTTATTCCTATCAGTTTTTACAGAGCAGGATGAATATTTTATGGCAGCCCCAATTGCAGAAGAACTTGCAAAGAAGCAACAAGCGATAAGTGTTGCGGAATTTTTTGAGAAGAACAGGCAGATCCTTGGTTTTGATTCGGCTCCCCGCAGTCTGATCACGACCGTAAAAGAAGCAGTGGATAACTCCCTTGATGCATGTGAGGAAGCGGAGATCCTCCCGGATATCCTGCTTCATATCGAACGGGTGGGAAAGGATAACGTTTCCATTATAATAGAGGACAATGGTCCGGGTATCGTTAAAGAGCAGATCCCAAAGGTATTTGCAAAACTGCTGTATGGATCACGATTCCATGCACTGAAACAGAGCCGTGGGCAACAGGGTATCGGAATATCCGCCTCTGTCCTTTATGCACAATTGACAGCAGGGCATCCTACCAAGATCATCTCCAAGATAGGTAGTGGTTCCCCCGCTCACCACTATGAGCTCATGATAAATACCAGTACCAATGACCCAGAGATCCTTCGTGATGAGGTCATTGACTGGGACCGTCCTCATGGTACTCGTGTGGAACTGGAAATGGAAGCATCTTATGTTAAAGGGCGCAGACAGTCTATCTATGAGTACCTGAAGGCTACAGCTATCGTAAATCCTCATGCAAGGCTCACATTGATAGAGCCTGATGGCAATGAGGTTATGTTCGAAAGGGCTACAGACAAGCTTCCTGTACCTGCAAAGGAGATCCTGCCACATCCTCATGGTATCGAACTTGGTACGCTTATGAAGATGCTTCGCTATACCGAGCGCCAGAAGCTTGCGCCATTTTTGCGATATTCTTTTTCCAAGATCGGTTTGCTCACTGCTGAAGAGATCTGCAAAGCAGCCGGACTTGATCCCGAGCTTCCTCCTTCGGAAATCTCAAGGGATATGTCTAAGAAACTGCTGGATGCATTCAAGAAAGTCAAGATCATGTCACCACCGACCGATTGCCTGTCCCCGATAGGTGAGGATCTGATCTACAAAGGTCTTGAGAAGGAGTTCAGTGTTGACTTTATCGCAACAACCACACGATCAGCTTCCGTGTTTTCAGGAAACCCGTTCGTTGTGGAAGTGGGTATTGCATATGGAGGAGATCTCCAGAAGGATGACCGTATCGATATAATGAGGTTCGCTAACCGTGTTCCGCTTCTCTACCAGCAGGGTGGTTGCGTAACGACCCATGCAGTGGAGGGTATCAAGTGGAAACAGTATGGACTGAACCAGCCCGGTGGGGGTATGCCTACCGGACCTGTGGTGCTTCTTGTTCACGTCGCATCCACCAATGTTCCCTTTACTTCCGAGTCCAAGGATGCCATTGCTGAGATCCCTGAGATAAGGGATGAGGTGGAACTTGCTATCAAAGAAGTCTCAAGGAAGCTGAACCGTTACCTGAACCGTCAGGGTACATTGAAGAAAAGGCGGGAAAAAGAGGTCATAATCACCAAAGTGCTGCCAAAGATGGCACAGAAACTTGCCGATACCCTTGATCGTGAGGTCCCTGACATTAATCCTGTGGTTGCAAAGGTAATGGGTAATCTCCTTGTAATGCGGAAGGTTAACCTGAATGGTGATGGCAGTGCGAATGTGTCCGTAACAGTGAAGAACTATGGTAGCAAGCTTGCTGAGTTTAAACTTCATGATATGCTCCCTTACGAGATCAAAGGTGTAGTCCCTGAACCAAAGATCATCTCAATGGGCAGTGATTTTGATTATGTGTGGACCCTGAAGCTTTCTCCTGAGGCCTCCAAGGCAGTGACCTACGATCTGGAAACCATTACTGAAGCTGAAGTTTCAAGGCTTCCGCAATTGATAGTGGAGGGTCTCGAGGAAGAACTTGTCACCGGTGCAAAGGCTATCAAAGGGGTGATCTGAAATGGCAGATGATGTAGAGTCAAAATATTCACAACAGAAAAAACAGCATGATCTGCTGGCAAAGAACCGCCTTCTTGGTTTGACCGAGAACCTGTATGATCAGTTCGTGGACGAGGTCGTCCCGAATGTCAGCATCTCAAGCCGTACCAAGAACAACATCGAGTACAGTGAGGAAAGCGATGTCTGGGTCTATGGTAATCGCGAGACTCAGAGGACCGCTAAGACTGTCAAGGGTGCTTTCCAGCTTCTCAAAACCGTGCACTCGATCGATTTCCTTGTAAAGAACCACCTGGCACAGGACCGTGGTTCGACCTTAAGGGAATTGTATTACATCTCAGAGAACTGGGATATTGCCAAGTTCCGCGAGCAGGCCGAGAGTAACAGGCTGATCGAAGACCTTGAGATCATCACTGCGCTCCAGAGGGAATATTTCCACATGCGTCCTGAGGAGGATGGTGCTACCATGTTCGGTCCTATCAGGATACGCGAGGAAACAAAACGTGGTGCACGTGTTATACATTGCCAGGAAGATATCGGTGAGAGCGGCTACCAGATCCCATTCAACGTTGAGAACATCGAGTTCCTTGACCATGATGCAAAGTTCATAATCGCCATCGAGACTGGTGGTATGTATGCGAGGCTCATCGAGAACGGCTTTGATGAGAAGTACAATGCTATCCTTGTGCACCTTAAAGGACAGCCTGCAAGGTCAACACGTCGTCTTATCAAAAGGATGAACGAAGAGCTGGGCATCCCTGTGGTCGTCTTTACTGATGGTGATCCATGGTCCTACAGGATCTTCGCATCGGTTGCATACGGTGCTATCAAGAGTGCTCACCTTTCGGAATTCATGGCAACACCTGCAGCCAAGTTCATTGGTGTACAGCCATCCGATATCGTGGAATACGAACTTTCCACTGACAAGCTGACAGACAAGGATATTGATGCATTGAGAAGTGAGCTGACAGATCCGAGGTTTGCGAATGACTACTGGAAAGAACAGATAAGCCTGCAACTTAGTATTAAGAAAAAGGCCGAACAACAAGCCTTTGCAGGAAAAGGTCTTGATTTCGTGACGGATACTTATCTTCCGAACAGGCTGAGTGAGATGGATATTATCTAATCCATTCTCTTCCTTTATCCATTTTTTAATTTAGTATTTTGATCGGCTCTGTAGAAAACCTGCCAAAAGCACTATCAATAAGTATATATCATAACAATATATAAATATTTTTTCAATATGTTCTAAATTATTACATAGTTCGATTTCATTCAAATATTGAGGATTTCTACAGAGCCGCTATAAGTAAAGTACATAATACAAAAAAGGAGGTGATATGTTTATGAAATTAGAACCTGTTAAAGGAACCCCATTTGATTATAGCGATGATAAAATAACTGTTTACTTTGAGGTAGCAGATAAACAAAGCACAAGAGAAATTATAGAAAATACAACTTTTATAGATGGCATTGAAGATTTAGAACATGGATTTGAGGTAAGAATCGCAATGCAACAAATACCAGAGTTAATCCGTCATTTATCACGGGAAAACATTGCTATATATGCTGTAACTCCTCAAAAACAATAATAATCAATATTTCGATGGCCCTGTAGAAAATCTGTATAAAATAGATATTATTGTTCTCCCTCGAATATTGAGGGATTTCTACAGAGCTTTTTGATCATAAATGACTGTATGATTAGTTTATATAAGGTCGTCTTTTAAGTTTTTGACCTTATAGTGTCTTACCTTTCAGGATCTTTTCCACAACAGTTTTTTTGTGAAGGTTATCGCTGATCCTTGCTTTGTCGATCCACATATCTGCAGCTGATTGTAGTCCAGCGGTCTTGTGTGGCATGAACTCAATTCCATCAAGGGCAGGAAGTTCATCGTTTAGTGATGGTGGAATGTGTGTTCCAAGATGTGGCTGACCGATATTCCACAGAAGTTCCTCGGTAGTGATCTCTGGTTTGCTGTTTGCTTTTGTGGTTGTTTTACTCTTCTCTTCCATGATGGTGGATTGGTTTGCTAACTACTAAAACGTTTCTCAACTGGTAAGTTATATGTAAGGAAGCAAGGTTAATACACACAAAAAACGACATTACTTTTCAAGGAGACTTATTTATTGACCACAGTTCTTGGTATAGAAGGCACAGCATGGAACCTGAGTGCAGCTATTGTTGATGAAGACGATGTTATCGCAGAGGTCACCGAGACCTATCGTCCGGCGACCGGTGGGATCCATCCCAGGGAAGCTGCTCAGCATCATGCAATGTATGCATCTAATGTTATCGAAAGGCTCCTGGAGGAATTTAGGGGGAAAGATCATCATCCACAGGACATTGATGCAATTGCATTCTCACAGGGTCCGGGTCTTGGTGCATGTCTCAGGACCGTTGCCACATCTGCAAGGGCACTTGCAATGTCACTTAATGTTCCTCTGGTGGGAGTGAATCACTGCATTGCGCACATCGAGATCGGAAGGTGGAAGACACCGGCAAATGATCCGGTCGTACTGTATGTAAGTGGGGGCAATTCCCAGGTCCTTGCCCACAGGGCTGGAAAATATCGGATATTCGGTGAGACCCTTGATATCGGAATCGGGAATGCACTTGATAAGTTTGCAAGGAGTGCAGGCTTAAGCCATCCCGGCGGGCCAAAGGTCGAGGAATATGCGAAAGAAGCTACGGGATATGTCAAAATGCCTTACGTTGTCAAAGGAATGGACTTCTCTTTTTCTGGACTTTCAACAGCTGCTAAAGACGCATTAAAATCCTCATCCCTTGAGGATGTCTGTTATTCTTTCCAGGAGAATGCTTTTGCAATGCTTGTGGAGGTCACAGAGCGTGCACTTGCACATACCGGTAAGAGCGAGGTGCTGCTTGCAGGTGGTGTGGGTGCGAACATGAGGCTCAGGGAAATGCTGGATGTTATGTGTGATGACCGCGGAGCACGCTTTTATGTTCCGGAAAGGAAGTTCATGGGTGACAACGGTGCAATGATCGCATATACCGGCCTGCTTATGTTCAAGTCAGGAACCACCATCCCTATTGAAAACTCACACGTTGACCCAAGCTTCAGGCCGGATACCGTGGATGTTACCTGGATCGTGGATAAGCATCAGGAGGTGCTTTGATGTACCTGAGAAGTGGTGCTGAGGCCAGTGTAAGCCTTAAAGGTGGTTTCGTTGTCAAGGAACGTATGCCCAAGCGGTACAGGGTTCAGGAACTGGATGAGCGGATCCGTAAGGAAAGGACACGAGCAGAAGCACGCCTGATGTCAGAGGCCAGGCGATGTGGTGTTGCGACCCCGATAATTCATGATATCTATGATTATACTATTGAGATGGAGTTCATCGATGGAAAACCATTGAAGTATCTGGTGGACGCTGAGCTGTGTGAGCTTGTAGGCGAGGTTATCGGCCGGCTTCACAGCGGCGGGATAATCCATGGTGATCTTACAACTTCCAATATGATTGTAAAGGACGGTCGTATCTACCTGATCGACTTTGGTCTGGCATTCGTTGACGGTTCGGTGGAGTCCAGAGGTGTGGATATCCATGTACTGTTCCAGACATTTGAAAGTACACATGCAAATTATGAAGAGCTGATTGAAGCATTCTGTCGTGGTTATAGAAGGAAACTTGACAAAGCAGATGAGGTTCTGCTTCGGATAAAAGAGATCGAAAAGAGGGGTCGTTATGCGTAAAATGGTATTCGTTACTGGAAATAAGGGAAAGTTCGGAGAAGCAAAGGAGATACTGGCTGCAAAGGACATTGAGCTGATGCAGAATGCGGATGGATATCCCGAACTTCAGGAAGATGATCTTGAGCCTATTGCTGCATACGGTGCAAAATGGGCTGCTGAAAAACTAAAACATCCCGTTATGGTGGATGATTCCGGTCTGTTCATCAATGCACTGAACGGTTTTCCGGGTCCTTATTCCGCATTTGTGGAGGATAATCTCGGAAACCAGAAGGTCCTGAAGCTCATGGAAGATGAGGAAGACAGGTCTGCCATATTCAAGTCGGTGATCGGCTATTGCGAACCCGGGGGAGAACCTTCCGTTTTCACAGGTACTGTGGAAGGTAAGATCGCCTTTGAGGAACGCGGTACCGGCGGGTTCGGATATGATCCGATATTCGAGTATGAGGGCAAGACCTTCGGTGAGCTTGGTACCGAGATCAAGAACACATTTTCCCACAGGCGCAGGGCGCTTGACAAGTTCTTCGAGTGGCTGGATTGATGCTGTCCAGCCGATTTGTTTTATTCTCTCTTTCAGGTGAGTGATGGTGGGCTACCTTCAACGTTTTCTTGAAGACACGCGTGGTGTGGATACCATCCCGTTGAAGATGGTGGTCTATCTTGCGATCACTGCTCTTGTGGTCGTGCTCGCAGCAGTTTCATGGAACAATATTTCTCCGGTAATGGATGATGCTGATGTTGACAGGCAGCTGGAAGATGCTGCCCTGAAGATCTCCTCTATACAGCATGGCTATGCCAGGGAGATCTCTTCAAAGGGTACGGATGGTTCGATGTGCACTGTGGAACTTTCCATGCCGGAACATGTGAATTATGTCGCTTTCGGAGTTGATCCGGACCCTGATGCTGATGGCAACCTTACGAACACGGCATGGTCTGTGGAAGATAACACCATTCTCTGCAGTTATGCCAGTGGGGTTAAAACACGTGTTCTTATCAGCGGTGAACCGGTGGTCTTCAGAAATGGAATTTTGGACGAGAATGGCAAATGGATATTCGATGAATACGCCTATTCGTATGATGATCTTGGTGAGGGCGTGGTGATAGAGGGTCCGATCAACGGGGAGTTTACTTTCGAGCTTGTTTTTGATGGTAAAAAGCAGACTCTAAGCCATTTCTGATCTCAAAGACTTTTAAAAAGTATTGAATACTATGCTTTTTGAACTTGCATATTTGCAAAGGCTCAATTTAAGGATCAAATGTAGATCAAAAAAGATCATATGCCGGAATGCCCGGCATGAGTGAATGTTGTTGTTATGACTGGAAATTAAAGAGTACCGTCATCATTCGATGAATCGGACAGAGTTCTCAAGGACCTGCTTTGCCTGACTTTCTGTGAGTCCGGCTCCCATTGCAACTTTCAGAGCTGTCTCTTTTGTGATGAGATTGTCGGGACTGTGTGTGTCGGTATCTACCACCATGGTGGCGCCGACCTCGGTACATATCCTTGCAACGTGACCGTTTGTTCTGTTGTGACCGTTCCTTGCGGTGATCTCAATGCAGACATCGTTGTCAATTGCCAGTTGTGCTTCCTCGGTGGTGAGGAATCCTGGGTGTGCGAGGATGTCGACATCTTCACATATCACAGATGCGGCATTGGTTCCAGGCGCAACAGGCTCAACCGGTGATTCTCCGTGAACTACCACGATCTCAGCTCCAAGTTCCTTTGCCATTCTTGCAAGGGGTGCTATCTTTGCAGGGTGGACGTGTGTGAGCTCAACTCCGGTGATCACTCTGATATCCATGACCTCTTCCATGTATTTTGCTTTCTTCACGCATGAGAGTACATGTTCTATGTTAGTATAATCGACGTGATCCGTTATTCCAATACCTCGATATCCAAAGGTTACAGCCCTGCGGACAAGTTCGCTTGGGATAAGTTCTCCGTCACTGAATACGGTATGTGTATGTAGGTCTATCATTTGCTCACCTGCAAAAATGTATAAAATGAATGGTCTCTAAATGTCATTCCAATATAAATCGTTTGTGTACGAACAGTATTTACATCAATATTTATATAAGGTTTGCTGACGAAATCTAATATTTGGTTATCATAATATTCTATCTATACTTCTATAATCTCCGTTGCTATCGGAAATCTTGGGAAGGATGAACAAATTGACAGGAATAAGAAGATTGGTTCTGGATGTGTTGAAACCGCACCATCCCTCTACCATTGAACTGGCAGAGAATTTGAGTGTAATTGATGGTGTTACAGGTGTCAACATCGGTTTGTATGAGGTTGATCAGAAAACAGAGAACATCAAGATCACTATTGAAGGCGATCAGATCGACTATAATGTGATAAGGCAATCCATCGAAAATCTTGGTGCAGTTGTGCACAGCATAGATGAGGTAGCTGCAGGCAATAGACTTGTAGAAGAAGTGGAAACCCTTCAGGATCGCTGAAGGGACAACCATTTTGTTATTTATTTACTAATTAAATTAATTGATCGATTTGATCCAAAGAGTTGAACCATTTTATTTTGTTTCTTCCTCTATATAACGTTCAATGACCTTTGCAAAGGCAAAGTTCGGTTTGACATCTGTGATCTGGATCTTCACCGAGTCCCCTTTATCGACCTCTTTAACAAAGACCACGAAATCCTCAACATAGGCAATACCATCTCCGGAGGCACCCATTTCCTTGATAACGACATCGAACTCATCGTTTTTATGCAAAGGTGCAGTAAGGAACTTCTTACCGATCACGTAGATCTCTGCGCTTTCATCTCTTGATGCATGTGGTGAATATGCCTTGGTAAATGTGAAGTTTTTTCTAACCTCGTCCATGTAATCCTTGAACATATCTCCCTGGAAAACCTTCACAATAAAATGTCCCTGAGGCTTGAGTATCTTCTTTGCGCATTCCAGTGCGGAAGTTGTAAGGTCTATGGAACGTGCATGGTCAAGGCTCCAGTTGCCTGAAAGGTTTGGTGCGGCATCACAAATGACAACATCGGCTCCATCTTCTCCGACCATGTCGATGATCTTCCTGATGGTCACATCGGATGTAATATCTCCTTTTATTGTGTCGACGCCTTCTATTTCTTTGATGCGGCGAAGGTCTACTCCGACGACCTTTCCTTCTGAGAGCTTCTTTGCGACCTCGAGCCATCCGCCAGGCGCAGCTCCAAGATCCACAATTGTGTCCCCTTCCTTTATGACCTTGAATTTCTCGTTGATCTGGAAAAGCTTATAGGCTGCCCTCGAGCGATATCCTTCTTCTTTTGCACGCCAGTAATAGGTATCTTTTCTATGCCTTGCCATATCTATCTTCACCTCTCATCGCATACAAACATCAAATATCTTGTGCTGCTCCCAGGGCATCGATCTGTTTGCTAATATCCAGTATCTCATCCTCCATCTCTGTGATCTCCCCCTCAAGCCACGAATCATAGTCATAGTAGAGATTTAACAGGTCGCTGTATCTGTTTTCGAGGGTTGGGATGTCAATGCTATTGTTATGTCCATTAGCAAAGTCCTCTATATTGTGTCTGATTTTTGTAATTCTGGCTTTCAGTCTTCCGGAAAATCTCTTTGTGATCTTATCCGGATCGACCTCTCGCCTGCCCAGTTTGAGGACATCAATGACCTCGCTCAGATCGAATGGATAATTCGGGAATGCATGTGGACCTACAATATAATAATTAACATCTTCACTGTCCTTAGCATCAGCTTCACTAAGTTCCTCAATGGATATTGCTTCAAGCAGGTGTTTGGAGACTGCCTTTTCCAGCATTATTGTGATCTCTTCCTCGTCAGGTATATTCTCTTCTCTTTTATATGCAAGTTCCTGAGCGAGTTCTACAATTTCGTCATGTGTGACAGCCCCAAGTGCGTCTGCTATGCCTTCAATCTCTTCCGGTTCTACCATGTTAGCTCCTGTTACAGTTTGTATCGGCGGCAACTGAAGATACTTCTTATTATACTATCTGTATCATGTTTTTCGATCTTTGCATCAATGTTCCTTTCCATGATAGGTATGTCCGTGTCGATATCTTCAAGGATATAATTTGCCAGTACGGTGTCTCCGCATATTATTATCATATCAATATCAATGGGAGCATGCTCAAGCATGTTCTTCAGTGAGTCCCTGACCTTTTCCACATGATGGTCAATATCTTCATCCCTGAGCCTTTCAAAGCGCCTCTGGCTAAAACCACCCTTTGTATGTTTGGCTTTGACACTGCTTCGGATGATCATATCTTCGTCAAATCCGGTCTTGTCGGAACATATTCCTATAAGTGATTCTCCGGCGTGGGCTGCGAGGATGCATACGCTAATATCCTCTGTAAGTGTGTTTTTTAGCGGCCCGGTCACAAATGAATTGGACATCTCTACAGAACTTCTTTCAAATGGAAGTGGAGGAACTACAACCTCCTTTACCATCTGCATACTGTCATAGAACAGTGCATATCCTGTGTCGCTTTTGATCTTCTGTATAAGGTACTGGCTATTCTGGTCCAGGTCTCTCACGGCATCCTTTGAGAACCCTGCATTCAAATTCATCTCTTTTTCATTAATGTATGCAGTTAGGAGTGAATCGCGATCAGATCTTATTGATCCCAGTTGGTCAATGTAGGATGTCATTTGTGAAGGTGTGACCTCTTCGATAAGATCAAATGATATCTCTTCTGAAACTTCCTCTTTCTTCTCTTCAAGCTGGTGTGTGAGTGTTTCGATCTTTACGTTAGCAGCTTTGAGTTTTTCCTCTGCTTCCTGTTTTGCAGCAAGGGCACGTTTTGCATTGGTCTCGTTCTTCTCAAACCTCTTCCTGTCGATCTCCAGCTCAAGTATGTGTGACTGGAGCTTGTCAATCTCTTCCTCCAGCTTTTCCTTTCCTGAATACTTTTTGAAAAACGTGTTCAGGTTTCCTGCGACTTTCTTTGTTCCAGCCATTAATCTCAAGTTAAGTGTTTCAGGATGCTATTAATACTTCTGTTGGCATATGCGCAACTGTTTATATTTTCATTGACATTTATTACAGATTTAAAGGAACATATGGCTGTTTGTGAGTGGCTGGATAGTTTAGGGGCTAAAGCGACCACTGTAACTAATTGCCTAGTTCGATGGGATAAGCTCTCGTTTTACGCGGTGTTATAGTGAATGAAAGGAAAGGTTAAAGATATTTAAAATGAATATATTCGATGGGGTACATTACATGGATAGTCAGGTAAAATGTTCAACATGTTATTATTGGAGAGTCGAAAATGAATTAGGTGGGGGCCGTGGGGAATGTCGGCGATATCCTCCCCGTGCTGATAGTGAACAACATTTTAGAACTGGTAACCTATATTTTCCCATCACGACTAAAGATCTGTATTGTGGTGAGTGGAAACAAAGAACAACAAAGGAAGACGTACTAAAGTAACGTTCTCCATCTGTTTTTTTCATTGTTTATTGCATTTCGTGATATGTGAACTTCCACATCACATATTTTATTTGCATTATTGTTCCAAAGGCTATGCGGAGGGAATATCGGGACTTTCTCTTTTTTGTTTAGTCTGATAAACCCGACCTTAAGTTTTGGGTATTTTTTAACCGATTCGTTCAAACAGCGTGGAATAAAAAGAATGCCATTTTTTGAAAAAACTTTCAGTAAGCTACTTATCATTAGAACGCAAAGTGGATTTGATGAATATGTCACGTCATCCTACTATGTGGATAAAGGGGCAAAAAGGTGCTTCCCTTTCTGGAAAAGTCATTGTTATTGCTGTTACCGGCAGTATAGCTGCGGTACGTGTTGTTGAACTTGCACGTGAACTTATACGCAACGGTGCAGAGGTTTATGCTGTAATGAGCAAAGAGGCACAACATATCCTTCATCCCTATGCATTGCATTATGCCACCGGCCACGATGTTATCACTGAGATTACCGGTGAGGTCGAGCATGTGAAGTTCTTCGGCTCGGAAGGATGTGCAGATCTTCTCCTGGTTGCACCTGCAACTGCCAATACCATCGGTAAGATGGCATGTGGTATAGATGATACTCCTGTTACGACGTTCGCAACAACGGCCATGGGGGAAGGTACGCCTGTGATCGTTGTTCCTGCAATGCACAATTCAATGTATGAACATCCGGCCGTGATGGAAAATATAAACAAGCTTCAGGATTGGGACATAACATTTGTAGGTCCGCATCTCAATGAAGGAATTGCAAAGATCGCATCCAATTATGAGATCACACTTGCAGTGGAACGTTCCCTTGGCAGCAGTACACTTGCAGGGAAAAAAGTGCTCATAACAAGTGGTGCAACTGCAGAGGCCATTGATCCTATCCGGGTGATAACCAATCGTGCATCAGGTCGTACTGGCAGGGAGATCGCTCTTGAATTCTATCGCAGGGGTGCAGAGGTCACAGTGGTCCACAATGGCAGGCTTGACTCGGAAGGTGTTAACGAGATCCTGGTCGAAAGTGCAGGGGAGATGATCGATGCAACTCTCAGGGAACTTGAACATGGCTATGATATGCTGATCAGTGCAGCGGCGATCTCTGATTACACTCTTGATGCTCAGGACAATAAGATCAAGTCAGGTGGTGACCTGAATCTGATATTCAGGAGCACACGTAAACTGATAAGGGAGGTGCGTGATGCTCATCCTGATATTTCCATTGTTGGATTCAAGGCAGAGGCCGGCATAACAGAGGATGAGTTGATCACACGTGCAAAGGAGTCCCTGAAGGCCGCTGAACTTGACATGGTGGTTGCAAATGAGGTAAGCATCACTGGGATGGGGACTGTGGAGAATGACGTTCACATAATATCCTCAATGGATGATGGGATCACCCATGTCAGTGGAAACAAGAGGCTGATCGCTGAAACACTTGCAGATAATGTAGAAGCTATTTTCAGGAAAAGAGAGTCCGATGTCAATTGAAAGTTCTGCTGGCAAAGCCTTTGCTCCTGGTCATATAACAGGTTTTTTTGAGATACATGATGATCCTGATCCACGCAGGAAAGGATCAACTGGTTGTGGTGTTGTCATTGATGGTGGCATTGATGTCATTGTCACTCCGGGCGAGGAAAAAACTGAGATATTTCTCGATGGTGTCTCTGTTAAGGCAGACACAACTCGATCGTTGATAGAACAACTCGTGGATCTTCCTGTCCATGTGGAATGCACCTCTTCAATTCCAATAGGTTGCGGATTCGGTGCATCCGCTGCGGGTGCTCTCAGTACTGCTTATGCGCTCAACGATGTCTTCTCACTGGGACTGACTTCCAATCAGCTTGTGGAGGCTGTTCATATCGCAGAGGTCAGCAACGGCAGTGGCATGGGGGATGTTGAAGGTCAGTATTTCGGTGGTGTCCCGATCAGGAAAGTTCCGGGTTGCCCCCCTTATGGTGTTCTTGACCGTGTACCTTCTCCCTCCTTTGAGGTTTATTGTGTGGTGCTTGGTGAACTTTCCACAGGTTCGGTGCTAAATGATGATGAACTTATGAGGGAGATCAATTCTGCAGGCAGGTCTGCGTTGCTTTCTTTGCTTTCACGTCCTAACGTTGCAAATTTCATGGAGCTTTCAAAGCAGTTCACGTTAAAATGTGGGCTTGCAAGTGATCGTGTAATTGATGCTATTGAGGCAGTAGGTGCAGCAGGCGGTATGGCTTCACAGGCAATGTTGGGTGAGACCGTTTTTGCCTGCTCGGATGGCGGTGCAAAAGAAGATGTGTTGGAAGCACTTTCAACTTTTGCAGAGGTTACTACTTATAAGGTTACTTCGTGTTATCAACATCCTGGATAATTTGAAGTTTCCCATCGCATTTGTTCGCAATGGTACGAAAAGACTATTAGTAAAAAGAATGTATTCTTTAATTCAGTTAGATCATTATATACAAATCAGGAGCAAATTATTATGGTAATGGAAGATGAATGGGACATTAAAGGTCCCAGTGAGGGCAAGGAATCCCCTATGCCTGAAATTAAGATCCCTCCAATTGCAGTAGTGGCTCTTCGTGGGGCAGCTATTGTTTTAACGATATTGATCATCTTTTCTGTAGTTTTTGGATCGATATTCGTGTCTATTGGTGCTGGTGAAGTTGGTGTGAAGTTCAGTCAGTTCGGTGGTGTCCAGGATGACGAACTTGGTGAAGGTCTGCATATTGTACCTCCGTGGGTAAGTGTCACCAAGTATTCCGTAAGGAGCGAGGTCTACACCATGAGTGCAAGATCTTCAGAAGGTGAAGTTGTAGGTGATGACCAGATCAATGCACTTACAAATGAAGGACTGACCCTTGGTCTCGATATCAGTGTAAGGTACAGGCTTATTGCAGAGGATGCAAGTGAGGTCCACAAAAAGCTTGGTACCGGCTATGCAGAAAAGATCATCAGGCCTACGATAAAGTCCGTTATCAGGGAAGTTGTTTCCAGAAATACTGCCATGGAAGTGTATGGTGAACAAAGAGAACTGGTCGCAACCGAGATGGTTGAGGAGATGGAAGCTGCTCTTCTTGAGGATGGTATAATCGTTGAAGAGGTTCTTCTAAGGAACGTCAGGTTGCCGGAAAAGGTGGCTGATGCTATCGAGTCCAAACTTCAGGCAGATCAGGAAGCTCAGAGAATGGTCTTTGTGAAGCAGAAGGAACAGCTTGAAGCTGAAAGGAAGATAATCGAGGCGAATGGTGCTGCTAATGCGACCATTGTCAGGGCAACCGGAGAGGCAGAGGCTTTGCGTCTGATAAATGCGGAACTTGCAAAGAATCCGAAACTTATCAACTACAAGTATATCCAGATGCTTGAGGGACAGGAAGTTCAAACATTGGTAGTTCCTTCTGACCAGGGAATTATCCTGGATGCTACTGCTTGATCAGTGCGGTATGTAATATGAGCGAGATCCCGAAAGATCATCCGAGATATGCTTCTCTCTTAACAAGGGAGAAGATAGTCGAAGGTGTCAAACTGGGAATAACAAGTCAGCAGGGTCTGGTTGCACAGGGTCGGGGCGAATGCTTCGATTACCTGTCCGGTGAGCAGACCACTGCCTCTGCTCTTTTGGCAGAGAAAGTTAGTGTTGCCATGTTGCTCCTTGCAGAGCGACCGGTACTATCGGTGAATGGCAATGCTGCTGCACTTGTTCCCGATTCTCTTGTAAAGCTCTCTGAAGTGACAGGTGCACCTCTTGAGGTGAATCTGTTCCACAGGACTGAGGAGCGTGTCAACCGGATAATCGACCACCTTAAAGACAACGGTGCATCAGAGGTTCTTGGAAGTAAGGCTGATGCCCGTCTTGAATTGCAACACAGCAGGGCGATCGTGGACAATGAAGGTATCTACAATGCAGATGTGGTACTTGTTCCTCTTGAGGATGGTGACCGATGTCAGGCGCTTGTGGGTATGGGTAAAAGTGTTATCACGATCGACCTTAATCCGCTATCACGGACATCCCGTACTGCCACAGTGACCATTGTGGATAACGTGGTCCGTGCTGTGGACAATATGATCGTCCTCTCCTCTGAGCTGAAAGGGCTTGATGAGGCTGAACTACGAAAAATGGTCAGTGAATATGACAATTCCTGTACACTTTCTGATGCAGTACGGCAGATGATAAGAAAACTTGAAGAACTTTCAGATACGTGATGTATCTCATGGATCTGATCGACAGGACTCGGGAATTTGTTGCAGGCATGCTTGCCGATGAACCGAGTTCTCATGAGATGTCACACATTGAACGTGTGGAATCCACTTGTATGAAGATACAGGCAAAGGAAGGCGGTGACCTTCAGGTCATCAGGCTTGCATCTTTGCTTCATGATGTGGGTGTTGTCAGAGAGCACCGGGAGGGTGGCGACCATGCTGAATACAGTTCAGAGATCGCCCGCGATTTTCTTTTTAGTGAAGGTTTGGATAGTTCCACGATCGACCACGTGGTATCCTGCATAAGGACTCACAGGTTCAGCCGTGGGCATAAAGCGGAATCTCTTGAAGGTCGGATATTGCAGGATGCGGATCGTATCGACGCGCTTGGTGCTATTGGTATATTCAGGGCAGTGATGTCCATGGGTGCATTACGATGTTTGAAGCATGCCAGCGGAGTGGAGAAGAGCTCTTCAAAGAATGCATATGCAGAAGATCCTCTGGATGGCTTTGCTGAGTATATGGAAATGAAACCTTTTAAAATAATAAACAGATTAAATACTGCCGCTGCAAGAGAGGTCGCAGAGGATAGGCTTAAGATAATGCATCAATATCTTAATGCATTGGAGGACGAGACGTCCTTACGATAACATTTACAGGTGTCATAATGGCTGATATCATAATAAAGAACGGTTATATTCTGACGATGGATCCTTCGTTGGAGAACATCAGGAATGGTGTTGTTGTTATAGAAGATGGCAGGATCGCGGATGTATGTGAAAATACAGAGGAGACTGCTGATACTGTAATAGATGCGCAGGGCAGCGTGGTGATGCCTGGTTTTGTGAACACTCACACCCATGCAGGAATGACACTTTTCAGAGGGTATGCTGATGATCTTGCTCTTTCTGACTGGCTCGAGAACCATATCTGGCCGGCAGAAGCTGAACTGACAGCTTCTGATGTTTATGCAGGAACTCGTCTTGCATGCCTTGAAATGGTCAAAAGCGGGACCATTGCGTTTGCTGATATGTACTTCTTCATGGAAGAGGTTGGAAAGGTGGTTGAAGGTTCAGGCCTTCGTGCTGCCCTGTCCTATGGTATGATCGAGCTATGGGATGAAGAAAAAGGCAAGACTGAGCTGAAGAAAGGCAAAGCATTCATTAATGAGTGGGACGGGAAAGCCGATGGCAGGATATCTGCCATGTATGGTCCGCATGCTCCAAATACCTGCTCAAAGGAGTTCCTTACGAAGGTAAGGGAGCAGGCAACTGAGGACAATGCAAAGATCCACATCCATGTCCTTGAGACCGAAGCTGAACTGAACCAGATGAAAGATCAGTATGGTATGTGTTCTGTGAACATGCTGGATGAGATCGATTTCTTTGGTCCTGATGTCCTTGCTGCACACTGTGTATGGCTCTCTGATGGTGATATGGATATTCTCCGTAACAATAATGTCAATATTTCACATAATCCTGTAAGCAATATGAAGCTGGCATCAGGTATTGCTCCTGTTACGAAGTTGCTCGATCGCGGAGCGAACGTCTGTCTTGGAACCGATGGATGCGCTTCCAACAATAATCTTGGCATGTTCGAGGAGATGAAGACTGCGGCTTTGCTCCAGAAAGTTGATACTATGGATCCGATGGCACTTCCTGCAAGGCAGGTGCTTGAGATGGCTACGGTCAACGGCGCAAAGGCACTGGGTATTAACAGCGGGATGATAAGGAAAGGTTATAATGCAGATGTTATTATTGTTGACATGAACAAAGCACATTTGAATCCCTTGTATGATGTTCCTTCTCACCTTGTGTACTCGGCTGGTAGCAGTGATGTGAGAACTACCATTGTAAATGGTAAAGTGCTTATGGATGGTTACAAAGTACTTTGCATGGATGAGCAGAAGGTCATCGATGAGGGTCGGGATGCAGCAGAGAAACTTATGTCCCGCGTGGATGCGAAGAAATGATTTGTCATTTGTTCAATTACATTGTTCATATTAAATTATATTTTACGCTTTAAATTGGAGATTCGAATATGAGTGAAAAAGAACTGATAGAATCCGGTGATATGAAGATCGGCTGGGTGCGTAATCACATGCCTGTGCTATCTATTATCCGGGAGAACTTTGAGCGCGAGCAGCCTCTTAAAGGGCATAAGATCGCAATGGCGCTTCATGTCGAGGCAAAGACTGCTGCTCTTGTTGAGACCCTTGCAATAGGTGGTGCGGAAGTAGCTATTACCGGCTGCAATCCACTGAGTACACAGGATGATGTCTCAGCTGCTCTCAATACAAGGGACAACATTGATTGTTATGCTAAATACGATTGCTGTGGCGATGAATATTATGAAGCCATTGACAAAGTACTTGATATGAAACCTGACATCACTATTGATGATGGTGCAGATCTTATTTTCAAGCTTCACACTGAACGTCAGGACCTGCTTCCTGGGATCCTTGGTGGCTGTGAGGAAACCACTACTGGTATCCACCGGCTCAAGGCAATGGAAAAGGATGGCGCCCTGAAGATGCCGGTAATTGCTGTCAATGACGCAATGACCAAGTTCCTTTTCGATAACCGCTATGGTACCGGCCAGTCTTCCTGGGATGGTATCATGAGGACAACCAATCTGCTTGTTGCAGGTAAGACCGTTGTTATCGGTGGATATGGCTGGTGTGGAAAGGGTGCAGCAATGCGCGCATCCGGACTTGGTGCAGATGTCGTTGTGACCGAGATCGATCCTATAAGGGCACTCGAGGCACGTATGGATGGTCACCGTGTAATGTCAATGACAGAAGCTGCAAAGTATGGTGATATATTTGTGACAACTACTGGTAACGTGGATGTCCTTACAAGAAAGCATTTTGAAGTTATGAAGGATGGTGCAATTCTTGCAAACTCCGGTCACTTCAATGTGGAGATCAACCTTGAAGAGCTCACAGCTATGGCAGATTCTATCAATATTGTCAGGAATAACATCAAGGAGTACCGTGTTGCAGGCAGGAAGATCAATGTACTTGCTGATGGAAGGCTTGTGAACCTTGCAGCAGGTGACGGGCATCCTGCAGAGGTCATGGACATGAGCTTCGCAAACCAGGCACAGTGCGTTAAGTACATCGCTGATAACAAGTTGGATGCTGGTGTACATCCTGTTCCTCGTGATCTTGACATTTATGTTGCTGAGTTAAAGCTTAAGTCACTCGGAATAGAGATCGATGAACTTGAATCCCACCAGACCGAATACATGGAAGGCTGGGAGTGCGGGACATAATTGTCCTGCATTATTTTTTATGATGGTGTTTTCCCTTCATTTTTGAATCTGGCTTACAATCTTTAAAAATTTTATAAACATGGTTGGAATAAAGAAGTGCATATGTCCATTCGTGGGGTATGATGCGTTAGTGGTATAAATTGCCTAATTATAAAAAAAAGGATGCGGTATTATTTTGCTTACTTGATCCCGACTTGTAACTTTGTAAAAGTCCGAAATTATATTATATATATGTATTGAACTACTGCATGCCTGATCATTGATACAATCCTATATCTTTTATATCTCTATATTGTTTATGGGGCAATAACAAAATGCAAAGGCAGTTTCATAGAAATCCTTAAATAGTATTAGTCCCTCTTTGTGCCGTCGTACGAGGCGTGCAATATGTGGCACTCGTACTATGTATCGTCATGGGCTCGTAGCTTAGTCAGGCAGAGCGTCTGGCTTTTAACCAGACGGCCTAGGGTTCAAATCCCTACGAGCCCGCCAGCAATCCTGGAATAATTGCTTGCATATTTTTAAGGAGGAGTAAATTTGAGTAAGTTCAGCCTGCTTGACCACGAATTGATCCCCAATCATGAGATTATGGATGAGGATGAATTAAGGACTGTCCTGAAGCACTTTAATGTAGAGAGGGAGCAGTTGCCTAAATTAAAAGTAACCGATCCTATTGCACAGGAGATTGATGCGGTGCCTGGTGATGTTGTTAAGATCACTCGCAAAAGTCAGACTGCAGGTGAAGCACTGTATTACAGATATGTAATAGAGTGAACACGAGGTTTTCAAATTTGAGGCATTTCGTTTATTTTTTACGTACTTTTTTTGGCCGCAGTATAATGCACATTTCCCATATTACGGCCGGTCTAGTCAATACTGTGTTCATCCTATTGAACGCTACTAATGATCATAATCGCTTTATTTCTCTTAAATATCCAATTAACTAAAAGAGGGTGCTATCATCGCATTAGATACAAGCATACTATCAGAGGCCTATTTCACAAAGGACAAGATTGTGCAGCATCACATTGACTCTTACAACAAGTTCACCAGATCTGGTCTCCAGAAGATCATTGATGAGCAGGGTATAATCGAGACAGATCTTGAAGATATCTATGTAAAACTTGGTAAGATAAGGGTGGAAAATCCGGTAGTTAAGGAAGCTGACGGTGCAATTGAGAAATTGTATCCAAACGAAGGAAGGTTACGTAACCTTTCTTATTCAGCTCCCCTTTTCCTGGAGATGTCTGTTGTACAGAATGGTGAGGAACAAGAACCAAGGGAAGCCAAGATCGGACAGCTTCCTGTAATGATCAAATCGGATATCTGTAACCTTGTTGGCATAAATGATACTGAAATGATCCAACATGGTGAGGATCCGCTTGATCCGGGAGGATATTTCATCGTAAATGGTACCGAGCGTGTTGTAATGACCCTCGAGGACCTTGCACCTAACAAGATACTTGCCGAGTTCGGTGAGCGTTACGGTGATACTATCGAGGTTGCAAAAGTATTCTCTCAGAGAAGAGGTTACAGAGCTCTGGTAGTTGTGGAAAGAGGACGTAAATCTCTTCTGGAAGTGTCTTTCCCATCCATATCCGGTCGTATAAACTTCATCACACTGATACGTGCTCTTGGAATTGAGACTGATGAGGATGTTGTGAAGGTTGTCTCTACCGACCAGGAGATCATGAAGTTCATGTTCGAGAACCTTGAGGAAGCCGAAGTGGACACCATCGAGGATGCTATTGAGAAGATCGGTGGTCGTGTTGCTTCAGGCCAGGCAAGGGAATACCAGATGAAGCGTGCAAATTACGTAATTGATCGTTATCTGCTCCCTCACCTTGGTAATGATCCTGCAGACAGGATCGCAAAAGCTCACTTCCTTGGAAGGATGGCAGAATCCTGCTTCGAGCTTGCTCTCGGAAGGCGAGCCGGCGATGACAAGGATCACTATTCTAACAAGAGGTTGAAACTTACAGGTGACCTGATGGAAGATCTGTTCAGGGTAGCATTCAACCGTCTTGCACGCGATGTAAAATACCAGCTCGAGAGAGCTAACATGAGAAACAGGGAACTGAACGTAGCCACTCTTGTTCGTGCAGATGTACTTACTGACCGTCTGCAGCACCCTCTTGCTACAGGTAACTGGGTAGGTGGAAGAAGTGGTGTTTCACAGTTGCTTGATCGTACTGACTATATTTCCACTCTGTCTCACTTAAGACGTGTGATATCACCATTGTCAAGGGCACAACCTCACTTCGAGGCCCGTGATCTGCACCCAACTCAGTGGGGTCGTCTTTGTCCGTCAGAGACTCCTGAAGGTCCAAACTGTGGTCTTGTAAAGAACTTTGCCCAGATGGTCGAACTCTCTACAGGTGCTGAAGAGATTGATGCTATCAAGAACATCCTTTATGGAGTTGGAGTTGCTCCTGTTGAATTATATGTCCCTGAGAAGGTGCTTGATTACTCCGTTGATGCGGTCTATGCAGAGGAGCTTGATATAGCACCTGAAGAGACTGTAAAACCAGAGGTTGAATATCATGATATTATGGATGAGAACGCTGATCCTATCGGCGATGATAAACCAGAGGAGGTTCTTTAATGACTGAAGCAAAGGTCTTCCTTGATGGGGAACTTATCGGAACACATAACAATCCGGTAGAGCTGGTCGCAGACATAAGGAAGCAGCGCCGTAATGGTATGCTCTCCAGTCAGCTGAATGTAACTCTTTATGAGGACATTCATGAAGTTATCATCAGTTCCGACATGGGTCGTGCCAGAAGGCCGGTCATCGTCGTAGAAGATGGAGTTCCTCTGGTCACAGGTGAACATGTAGAGAAACTAAATGCCGGTGAAATATCATTCCTTGATCTTGTAGGGCAGGGATGTGTTGAGTATCTGGATGCTGAAGAAGAGGAGAATGCTTTCATTGGTCTTTACGAAGAGGACCTTACTCCAAATCACACTCATCTTGAGATCGACCCTTCACTGATCCTTGGTATCTGTACCGGTATGGTCCCATATCCGGAACACAATGCTTCTCCGAGGAACACAATGGGTGCAGCGATGATCAAGCAGTGTATTGGAGTATCCACCTCTAACATCAAGCTTAGGCCAGACACACGTGCACACGTACTCCACTATCCTCAAAAGGCACTTACACGCACTCACACATGTGAGTCAATTCACTTTGATGACCGTCCTGCAGGGCAGAACTTCGTAGTTGCTGTTATGTCCTACGAAGGTCACAATATTGAGGATGCACTTGTTTTCAACAAAGGTTCCATTCAGAGAGGTCTCGGAAGGAGCCACTTCCTGAGGACATTCGAGGGAGAAGAACGACGTTACCCTGGTGGGCAGGAAGACAAGTTCGAGATACCTGACTCTGAGTTCAGGGGTGCCCGCAGTGCAGAGGCATATGCAAACCTTGACATTGACGGTCTTGTGAACCCTGAGACCATTGTAGGTCCAAACGCTGTTCTTATCGGAAAGACCAGTCCTCCAAGGTTCCTTGAAGAGCAGTCTGATTTCGGTATAACTGTTGAGCAGCGCAGGGAAAGTGCAATTACCATGCGTTCCAACGAGAAAGGCATCGTTGACACTGTCATTCTTACAGAATCTATCAACGGAACCCGTCTTACAAAGGTTAAGATAAGGGATCAGAGGATCCCTGAGATCGGTGACAAATTTGCATCAAGACACGGTCAGAAAGGAGTTATCGGTCTGATAGTTCCATATCAGGATATGCCATTCACTGAAGGCGGTATGGTTCCTGATCTTGTTATTAATCCACACGCAATCCCTTCACGTATGACTGTTGCTCACGTTCTTGAAATGATCGGGGGTAAGGTTGGTTGTATCGAAGGTCACCGCATTAACGCAACTGCTTTCTCAGGTGAGACCGAGGATGACATTCGCGATGGTCTGAAGAAACATGGTTTCTCACACACAGGAAAGGAAGTATTCTCTGATGGTGTAACCGGAAAGAAGATCCAGGCAGATGTGTTCGTAGGTGTGATCCTTTATCAGAAACTGCATCACATGGTCGCATCAAAGATACACGCCAGGTCCAGAGGTCCTGTACAGGTATTGACCCGTCAGCCAACAGAAGGACGTGCTCGTGAGGGTGGTCTGAGGTTTGGTGAAATGGAAAGAGATGTACTGATCGGACACGGTGCTGCAATGACCCTGAAGGAAAGGTTGCTTGATGAATCTGACAAGGTCGTAGAGCTTGTATGTGGACACTGTGGAATGGTTGCTACCTTTGACAGGACACGCAACATAAGGTACTGTTCGAACTGTGGTGCGGAAACAGATATTCACCCGGTAGAAATGAGCTATGCTTTCAAGTTGCTCCTTGATGAGATCAAATCTCTGGGAGTTGCTCCAAGACTTAGACTTGATGATGCAGTGTGATGGTGATACAGATGGATAATATGATACCTTCAATACCAAAAAGGATCGGTGCGATCAAATTCGGTCTGATCTCTCCTCGTGAAGTCAGGAAGATGAGTGTCACATCGATCATAACTGCTGACACTTATGATGATGACGGGTACCCTATCGATATGGGACTGATGGACCTGCGCCTTGGTGTTATTGACCCGGGTCTTAAATGTAAGAGCTGTGGAAGCCGCGCCGGTGAATGTCCTGGTCACTTCGGTCACATTGAACTTGTGGCCCCTGTGATACATGTAGGCTTTAACAAGACCATTCGTAAGATTTTACGTTCAGTTTGTTGCAAATGCAGTTCTCTGATGCTTGAGGAAGGCAAGAAGAGGGAGTACCTCGAACAGCTTTCCAAGTATAAGGATATGGGACATCTTCCTGATGATGTCATTAATGATGTCTTCAAAGAGGCAAGAAAGCCTAAGGTCTGTCCATATTGTGGTGAGGCACAACTCGATATCAAGTTTGAGAAACCAAGCGAGTATATCGAAGATGGGCACAAACTTACTCCTACTGAGATCCGTGACAGGTTCGAGAATATCTCAGATGATGATATTCGTGTCATGGGTATGAACCCTGATACTGCCCGGCCTGAATGGATGATACTGACCGTACTTCCGGTTCCACCGGTAACGGTGAGACCTTCCATTACACTTGAGTCCGGTCAGCGAAGTGAGGATGACCTGACGCATAAGCTCGTAGATATCATCCGTATCAACCAGCGTTTCCAGGAGAACAGGGATGCAGGTGCTCCACAGCTTATCATTGAGGATCTGTGGGAGCTGTTGCAATATCACGTTACAACTTATTTCGACAATGAAGTTTCAGGTGTACCGCCTGCAAGGCACAGGTCAGGAAGACCGCTGAAGACACTGACCCAGCGTCTTAAGGGTAAAGAAGGACGTTTCAGGGGAAGTCTGTCCGGTAAGCGTGTTAATTTCTCTGCACGTACGGTAGTTTCCCCTGACCCTAACCTTAGTATAAATGAGGTGGGCGTGCCTTTTGAAATTGCAAAGCATATGACTATCCCGGTAAGGGTCATCTCCAGGAACCTTGAGCTCATGAAGGAATATGTCCGTCGTGGGAAGAAGGTCCATCCGGGTGCGAACTATGTTATTCGTGAGGATGGTCGCCGTATCAAGGTGACAGATCTCAACACTGAGGAACTTCTTGAGAAACTTGAGCCAGGATGGGTAGTTGAAAGGCAAATGCAGGATGGAGATATCGTTCTGTTCAACAGGCAGCCTTCCCTTCACAAGATGAGTATCATGGCACACCGCATAAAGGTACTTCCTGGTAAGACCTTTAAGCTCAATCCTGCAGTATGTCCTCCATACAATGCTGATTTTGATGGTGATGAGATGAACATGCACGTACTCCAGACAGAGGAGTCCCGCGCAGAGGCAAGCATTCTCATGCAGGTGCAGGAGAACATTCTATCTCCACGTTTCGGTGGTCCGATCATAGGTGGTATTCACGACCACATCTCAGGTCTGTTCCTTTTAACAAGGAATGAGAATTTCATTAGTAAGAATGATGCACTGGAACTTCTCCGCAAGTCTGAATTGCGTGAGCTCCCAGAACCTGCAGGACATCTTGAAGATGGTGCTCCTTACTGGAACGGTAAGCAGATCTTCAGTCAGATCCTTCCTAAGGGTCTTTACGTAGAGTTCCCTGCACAGGTATGTTTTAAATGTGAAGTTTGTAAGAAGGCTGAATGTGAAAACGACGCTTATGTTGTTATCGAAGATGGTGAATTGCTTCAGGGTACCATTGATGAACAATCGATCGGCGCTTTCAAAGGTCTTATCCTTGATAAGGTGGTCAAGGAATTTGGTGCTACAGCTGGTGCCAAGTTCGTAGATGATTTCACAAGGCTTGCGATCAGGGGTGTAATGTATACCGGACTGAGTTTCGGTATAAGTGATGAGGATATTCCTAAAAATGCTAAGGTCGAGATCGCAGCAAGGCTTAAGGATGCTGAAGAAGAGGTCTCTAAACTTATCAATGCATATGAGGCCAAGGAACTTGAACCATTACCAGGTAGGACCCTTGCAGAGACCATTGAAATGAGGATCATGCAGACCCTTGGTAAGGCAAGAGATGATACTGGTAGGATCGCTGACAACCAGCTTGGTCTGGAGAACTCTGCGGTTATCATGGCAAGGTCTGGTGCTCGTGGTTCGATTTTGAACCTGACTCAGATGGCTGCTTGTGTCGGACAGCAGGCTGTTCGTGGTGAGCGTATAAGAAGAGGCTATGCCGGAAGGACATTACCTCACTTCTATAAGGGTGACCTTGCTGCAGACGCACACGGTTTCGTCAAAGCAAGTTACAAGAGCGGACTGAATCCGACCGAATACTTCTTCCACGCAATTGGAGGTCGTGAAGGTCTTGTGGATACTGCGGTACGTACTTCCCAGTCAGGTTACCTGCAGAGGCGTCTTGTGAATGCACTTCAGGACCTTGAGGTCCAGTATGATCGATCTGTACGCGAGACCAGAGGGGTCATTGTACAGTTCAAATATGGAGAAGATGGTATTGACTCCACTAAGAGTGATTACAGTAAGCCTGAGGCAATACACCGTGTTGTCAGGGCTGTTACGGGAAAGGAGGTGGCATAATGTCCATCAGTGAAGCTACTATTGATTCAATGATAGGTGGTCTTCCACTTCCAATGACTACGCTTGCGACCCTCAAAGATGATGTAATGAAGGTCGGAGTAACCAAGAAAGAGCTGGAAGAGATCATCGAACGCGTCATGACGGATTATGAATATGCATGTGTTGAACCTTGTGAAGCCGTGGGTGTTGTATCTGCTCAGTCCATTGGTGAACCGGGTACTCAGATGACCATGCGTACTTTCCACTACGCTGGTGTCGCTGAGATCAACGTTACATTGGGTTTGCCACGTCTTATCGAGATCGTGGATGCGAGAAAGACTCCAAGTACTCCTATGATGACAGTTGCACTTGACAAAGATCATGCAAATGACAGGGATCTTGCAAGGAAGGTCGCATGGGAGATCGAAGCAACTCACATTGCACATCTTGCAGATGTGACCACTGATCTTGCTAACATGAACCTTGTTATTGACCTTAACGAGAAAATGCTCGTCCAGAGGGCTATCGCTGTGGATGATATTGCAGAGAAGCTCGAGGAAGAACTTGGAGTTTCAGTTAAGGTCTCAGGTGCTGTGAGCAATCAGATAATTGCTCAGCCAAACGAGCCATCATACAGGGAACTTCTTCAGCTTGCAAAGAAGATCCATACTATCACTCTCAAAGGTATTGAAGGTATCAAGAGGGTAGTTATCAGGAAAGATGGTGAGGAATATACTCTTTATACAGAAGGCTCTGTACTAAAGGAAGTTCTCAATGTTGAAGGTGTGGATATTACAAGGACGTATACCAACAACATTGGTGAGATCTATGAGGTATTCGGAATCGAAGCTGCTCGTAATTCCATCATAAAAGAAGCAAGTGATACTCTGCGTGAGCAGGGTCTTACTGTGGATATTCGTCACATAATGCTTGTATCAGATATCATGACCTGTGATGGTGAAGTAAAACAGATCGGTCGTCATGGAATTTCCGGAGAGAAGGCCAGTGTCTTCGCCCGTGCTGCATTCGAGGTTACTGTTAACCACTTACTTGATGCGGGAATGCGCGGTGATATTGATGAGCTCAATGGTGTTACTGAGAACATCATTGTTGGTCAGCCTATAAAACTTGGTACTGGTGACGTTCATCTGGTGGCTAGAAATCCTCTTGCTAACCTTGATGAAGAGTAAGTACAACCAGAAAGTAGATATAAGGAATCAGTTATTAGAATACAAATCTCAAATTGACAATATATATGAGTTGATGTAAAATGGATATTAATGTTGATAAAGCACTGATCAAAGTTATCAGGACAGGCTCTGTTATCATCGGGGCAAACCGCACCATTGATGCAGCTGTCAAGAACGAGGCAAAGATGATAGTTCTTGCATCCAATTGTCCTGCACACGTGAGGGAACAGATCGAAGCAACAAACGTGCCGGTCCTGAACTATACTGGAACAAGTGTAGATCTTGGTCCTGCATGCGGTAAGCCATTCACTATTGCTGCAATGGCTATAATGGATGTAGGAGAATCTGATATACTTGCAGTAGCTTAAGATCAGGAGTTGTATTATTTGAGCGAGATCAGACTTTCAACGGAATGTGTAAGATACATTGCACTGTTTGAAAGTATGACCGACGCTTCAATTAAGGATTGTATTATCGATGATGGCAGGGTCATCTATGTCGTGAATACTGGTGACATGGGTGCTGCTATTGGGAAACGTGGAGACAACATTAATCGGGTCAAAAGATCCGTTGATAAACACATAGAACTTATCGAATACTCGGATGAGCCGGTTACATTTATAAAGAATGCTTTCGGTACTGTGTCTATCAAGTCCGTCAAAATATCCAGTAAGGGTGACAAAAAGATCGCCTATGTGGATGTATCTGCAAGTGAGAAAGGGCTTGCTATCGGACGTAATGGTAGCAACATTGAAAAAGTAAAAATGGTAGTTAGTCGCCATCACGATATCGATGATGTGATCTTAGAGTGAACTTTCGTTCGCTAAATGATTAATAATTTCAACTCATTATGTACGGAACACTATTGGGAGGATAATATATGCCAAATGGAAAATATGCAGCTCACAGACTTCAACAGGTTCGCAAAGATGCCAGGTGGAAAGATACCGGCTACAGTAGACGTACCTTAGGTCTGGACGTTAAATCTGACCCGCTCGGTGGCGCGCCACAGGGTCGTGGAATTGTACTTGAAAAAGTGGGTGTCGAGGCAAAACAGCCTAACTCTGCTATCAGGAAATGTGTAAGGATCCAGTTGATCAAGAATGGCCGTCAGGCAACAGCATTCTGTCCAGGTGACGGTGCTATCAACTTCATTGATGAGCACGATGAAGTGACCGTGGAAAGGATCGGTGGCCGCATGGGTGGTGCAATGGGTGATATTCCCGGAGTGCGCTTCAAGGTCACTGCAGTTAACAATGTTTGTTTGAGAGAAATGGTCATTGGAAGAAAGGAAAAGCCAAGGAGATAATTCCATGTATAAGTTATTCGGAAAATGGGACCTTTCAGAGGTAGAAGTTAATGATGCTGGTATCAAGAGATACGTGAACCTTGATCCTGTGATCATACCACACACATCAGGTAAGCACGCAAGACAGCAGTTCAACAAATCCGATCTATGTATCGTTGAGCGTCTTGTCAACAATGTGATGCGCAATGCGCAGAACACCGGTAAGAAGCAGATCGCTATGCGTATTGTGGACGATGCGTTTGATGTGATCAATAAGAGGACACAGAAGAACCCTGTTCAGGTACTTGTGGAAGCCATTGGCAACGCTGGTCCAAGGGAAGAAGTTGTAAGACTCAAATACGGTGGTATCTCTGTACCAAAAGCAGTAGATACTGCACCACAGAGGCGTATTGACACTGCATTGAGGCATATTGCAATAGGTGCAAACCAGGCAGCATTCAAATCAAAGCGTTCTGCATCCGAATGCCTTGCATCCGAGCTGATCGCAGCTTCCAACCGTGATGCAAAGTGCTTCTCTATTAACAGAAAGGACGGAAAGGAAAGAGTCGCAAAGGCAGCACGTTAATCGTGTTGTTCTTTATTTTTTAACAATATTCAATTGTAGGTTTTATTATGGGACGAAGGAAAAAAATGGTTGAGCGTGTAAACGCGCTGATGAGCAACCCGGTAATGATCAGGAACATCGCAATTATTGCTCACATCGATCACGGAAAAACTACCCTTTCAGACAATCTTCTTGCAGGCGCTGGTATGATCTCCAAGGATCTTGCAGGTCGCCAGTTATTCATGGACTCTGATGAAGAGGAACAGGAAAGAGGTATTACGATCGACTCCGCAAACGTTTCAATGGTGCACGAGTTCGAGGATGAAGAGTACCTCATCAACCTTATCGATACACCAGGTCACGTTGACTTTGGTGGTGACGTTACACGTGCTATGCGTGCAGTAGATGGTGCAGTTGTAGTTATTGATGCTGTAGAAGGTACCATGCCTCAGACCGAGACCGTTCTGAGACAGGCACTGAAAGAGCACGTAAGGCCAGTACTTTTCATTAACAAGGTAGACCGTCTTATCAACGAGTTACAGGTCGATGCACAGGAGATGCAGATCAGGCTCGGTAAGCTCATTGACCACGTCAACAAGCTTATCAAAGGTATGAACGAAGAGCGCTATAACCAGGGCTGGAGAGTTGACGCTGCAGAAGGTACAGTAGCATTCGGTTCAGCACTTTACAACTGGGCTATCAGTGTTCCTATGATGCAGAAGACCGGTGTCAGCTTTGGTGAAGTATTTGACTACTGCCGTGCTGAAGATATGAAATCACTTGGTGAGAAATGTCCGCTCCACGAAGCTGTAAACGACATGGTCATCAGGTTCCTTCCAAGTCCTATCGATGCTCAGGAAGACAGGGTCGGTGTCATCTGGCACGGCGATCTTGAGACTGGTATTGGAAAGCAGATGGCTGATGCTGATGCAAAGGGCGACCTTGCATTCATGGTAACTGATATTTCCATGGACCCACATGCAGGAGAAGTTTCAACAGGAAGACTTTTCAGTGGTTCACTTTCACGTGGTATGGAAGTTTACGTATCAGGTGCAGCAAAGAAGAACAGGATCCAGCAGGTTGGTGTTTTCATGGGTCCGGAGAGACTTGAAGTGGATGAGATCCCTGCAGGTAACATTGCTGCAGTTACAGGTCTTAGGGACGCTATTGTCGGTTCTACTGTAACATCACTTGAAGGCATGTCTCCATTCGAGAGCATCAGACACGCAAGTGAGCCTGTCGTGACCGTAGCTGTGGAAGCAAAACACATGAAAGACCTTCCAAAGCTTGTTGAGGTTCTGCGTCAGGTCGCAAAGGAAGACCCAACACTTAAGATCACACTGGACGAAGAGACCGGTGAACACCTCATGGCAGGTATGGGCGAACTTCACCTTGAGGTCATTGCTCACAGAATCGAGCGTGACAAGGGTGTAGAGATCACAACAACACCTCCTATTGTGGTATACCGTGAGACCATCACAGGAACAGCAGGTCCTGTTGAAGGTAAGTCTCCTAACAGGCACAACAGATTCTATGTTGTTGTCGAGCCACTCGAGCCTGAAGTACGTGAGCTTATCCGTGAGGGCGAGATCTCAATGAGAATGCCTGAACTTGAGAGAAGGGAGAAGCTTATTGCAGCAGGTCTTGACAAGGATGAAGCAAAGAGAATTGCTGACATCTTTGAGAGCAATGCTTACTTTGATATGACCAAAGGTATCCAGCACCTGAACGAGACAATGGAACTGGTCCTTGAAGGTTTCGTCGAAGTTATGAAAGCAGGTCCGCTTTCAAAAGAACCATGCATGGGTGTAAAGGTAAAGCTCATGGACGCAAAGCTCCACGAGGATGCTGTCCACAGAGGTCCTGCACAGGTAATTCCTGCATCCAGGCAGGCAATCCAGGCAGCAATGCTCATGGCAGACGATACGCTCTTTGAGCCATACCAGAAGGTATTCATCCAGACCCCACAGGAACAGATGGGTGGAGCTACAAAGGAGATCCAGGGTCGCCGTGGTATCATTATTGATATGACATCCGAGGGTGACACAACGATCATCGAATCCAAGGCACCAGTGTCCGAATTGTTCGGATTTGCCGGCGATATCAGATCCGCAACAGAGGGTCGTGCTATGTGGAGTACAGAGTTCGTAGGCTTTGAACCACTCCCAACTAACATGATCACCGAAGTCGTTTCTGGCATCCGTGAGCGAAAAGGACTCAAGAAGGACCTTCCACAGGCACAGGACTTCATGAGCATGTAAGGTGGATATTTTATCCATCTTATTTGTATGAAATATCCTATCCTTTGGAAAGGTTTAAGAGTAGAAACAACAATTTAGGTCAAAAATATAGATATTACGTCTAACACTCAAAAATAAAGGAGAATATATTATGGCTGAGAAACCACACATGAATTTAGCAGTTATTGGTCACGTTGACCACGGCAAGTCAACATTTGTCGGTAGATTGATGTTCGAGACAGGTGCAGTACCTGCACACCTTATCGAAAAATACAAGGCAGAAGCAAAAGAAAAAGGTAAAGAATCCTTCGCTTTCGCATGGGTTATGGACTCACTCAAGGAAGAGCGTGAGAGAGGAGTTACCATCGATATCTCACACAAGAGATTCGATACCGACAAGTTCTACTTTACAGTAGTGGACTGCCCAGGTCACCGTGATTTCGTAAAGAACATGATCACCGGTGCTTCCCAGGCAGATGCAGCTGTACTTGTAGTTGCAGCACCAGATGGTGTAATGGCTCAGACAAAGGAGCACGTGTTCCTTTCCAGGACCCTTGGTATCAACCAGCTCATCGTCGCTGTGAACAAGATGGACGCAGCTGAATACAGTGAGGACAGGTACAACGAGGTCAAGAAAGAAGTATCACAGCTTCTCGGTATGGTAGGATTCAAGGCAGAAGATGTCCCATTCGTCCCAACCTCCGCATTCGAGGGTGACAACATCACAAAATCAAGCGAAAACACTCCATGGTACAATGGTCCATCATTGCTTGACTGCCTTAATGATCTTAAGACACCAGAAAAGCCAGACACACTTCCACTCCGTATCCCAGTACAGGATGCATACACCATCTCCGGTATCGGTACCGTTCCAGTAGGTAGGGTAGAGACCGGTATCATGAAGAAAGGCCAGAAGGTCACATTCATGCCAAGCGGCGCAACTGGTGAGGTCAAGTCAATCGAGATGCACCACGAAGAGGTCGATCAGGCTGTACCTGGTGACAACATCGGTTGGAATGTAAGGGGTATCGGAAAGAACGATGTCAGGAGAGGTGACGTATGTGGTCCTGCAGAGAAGCCACCATCGGTAGCTGAAGAGTTTGCCGGTCAGATCGTTGTCCTTCAGCACCCATCCGCTATCACAGTCGGATACACTCCTGTGTTCCACTGCCACACCACCCAGACTGCATGTACTCTCATGTCCATCGACAAGAAGCTGGATCCAAAGTCCGGTCAGGTCAAGGAAGAGAACCCAACCTTCATCAAGGCTGGAGATGCAGCGATCGTTACAATCAGACCAACCAGGCCAATGTGCATTGAGCCTGTAAAAGAGATTCCACAGCTCGGCAGATTTGCTATCCGTGATATGGGTATGACAATCGCTGCCGGTATGTGCATGAGTGTTAAAGAGAAGCAGTAACACTCTTCTCTTTCTTTTAAGAGGAGATAAAAATGGCACAGAAAGCAAGAATACGATTATCAGGCACAAGTCCTGTGAATCTGGATGGTGTTTGTGATCAGGTGAAAGCCATCGCAAACCGCACTGGAGTAAGCATATCCGGTCCAGTACCACTACCTACTAAGAAATTAGTAGTTCCTGTAAGGAAAAGCCCTAGTGGCGATGGTACAGCATCATGGGACCACTGGGAGATGCGTGTCCACAAAAGACTTATTGACATCGCAGCTGATGAGCGCGCATTAAGACAGCTCATGAGGATTCAGGTTCCAAAAGACATCAATATCGAGATCGTACTTCAGAATTAAGTACTTCGATATTATTCAAAAGGGCCTGGGACTATGTTACAGATTTTAATCTGTAACAGTTCTCCTCCCTATTTCTTTAATTATTTTTAAACTTTAAATCTTATCTGACTTTCAATGCTATTGATTATTGGTCAGTACTCTATTTATCTATCGATAATGTTTATATCGTACACATTTCCATATCAATGTGAGGTTATATCATGAGTGAAGAAACATTAACTGAAAATGAATCAACAGTACTAAATGCTCTGGAAGGCTCTGACAAATCCTTGAGACCTGGTGATATTGCAGAGTCTACTGGTCTGGACAGTAAACTGGTTAGTAAAACAATTGCATCACTGAAGAAAAAGGGTCTTGTCTACTCTCCTAAAAGATGCTACTACGATGTTTCAAAGGAATGATCCTTTCCTTTTTAAATCTCTTTTTTTAATAAATTATCTTTTTCGATGTCAGGGTTTAGTGGTATTGCAAAGTAAAAGCTGCTACCTTCGTTTATCTTACTTCTGACATACAGGGATCCCCCATGCAATTCGGAGTATTTTTTGGCAAGACATAGTCCTATTCCAATTCCGCCATGGGTTCTTGTTGAAGATGAATCGATCTGAGTGAAGGGGTTAAAAAGTGTATCAATATCTTTCTCTGAGATCCCTATCCCATTATCTGATACATTAAAAACCAGATCCTTATCAGTGCTCCTGACTTCAACTGTGATGGGGCTACCATTTTCTGAAAATTTGCTGGCATTTTCGATAAGATGAATGATGCTTTGTTCTACCTTTTCGAGATCTGCTACAACATATTCGACATCTGTGTTGATGTTAAATAATATTCTCTGTTCTTTATCCTGAATTTGTGGGGCCACATATTTCCGGATATCTTCCATAAATCCGAATAATTCTACTTTCTTATAATTAAGTTCAAGCACTTCGGACTCAATCCTTGAAACTTCCAGCATTAAATTAAAAACATCAAGAAGGTGTTTACCACTGGCGAATATATTGTGAAGGTATCTTTCCTGTTTTTCATTAATATCTCCGAACTTCTTTTCAAGAAGAATTTCAGAGAATCCGATTACTGAGTTAAGAGGTGTCCGTAATTCATGGCTCATGTTTGCAATGAATGTGCTCTTTGCCTGATTTGCAGTTTCAGCCTCATTTTTTGCAGATATTAGTGCCCTTTCTGCAATCTTCTTTTCAGTAACATCGATTCCTGAAGAGAGTAAACCACTGACATTTCCATCCTGATCATAAAGTATCGAATTATTCCAGGAAATAACCTTTTCTTCACCAGATCTTGTGATGATCGGATTATCGTAATATTCAAATGTTTTGGAATCTCCTGAAATAATTTTATTAAACACAGCCTTTACATTTGCATGAATGTTTTCAGGTATGAACATGTCAAACCAGTTCCTGCCAATTAGTTCCTTTTCGGAATAACCAACGTTCTCTGCAGCTTTTTTGTTCACGAGTTTTATCTTCTGGTTCTTGTCAAGAACAACGAACATAACATTAGACACATTAAGATAATGCTGTGCTTTTTCTTTTTCTTTCATCAGCTCGAACTCAACTTTCTTTAGTTGGTCGATATTTACCATGATCCCATTTAGACCAATTACTTCTCCGTTCCTGATGATTCCTTTGGAAGATGTGTGTACGTGTGTTACCTTGCCTGATTTTGCAATAACTCTGAACATATAGGGTTTGTGTTCACCTTTAAGGGTCAGGTCCATATCTTCAAGAAGACCCGTAAGATCCTCCGGGTGTACATATTGCATAAAAGATGTGCCGATTACTTCTTCTGGCATGTAGCCGGTAAAAATTTCAATAGCCGGACTTATATATGTAAAGTTTCCGTTTTTGTCGACACTAAAGATGACATCATTGAGATTCTCAATATGAAGCTTATAAAATTCTTTTTTCACACTAGCTTCCTTTTTGACCAGTTCGATCTCATCTCTGAGGTTCTTGATAGTCTGTTCCAGATCTTTGATCTTTTCAGAACCCATATCTTTATTTTCCATTGTCATTTTTTCTGTAAAATGGAGTCGTTTTTGCAATATGTAGGAGTCAGTTCAAATTATACCTTTGCTTTAATGTATTAAAATGTGTATTAATATGTTTTCAAAAATAATGTTATATCAATAATATATTCTATTTCATGAGGCAATATTATACCAATGAACTAATTCCTGTTTGAGAAATTTGATTCTTATTATGCAGAAAGCTTCTCATTTTTGAGTATATTCTTGTTAATTATGCTTGAAGTGTTCAAAATTATGAGTGTTTTGTGAAAATGTGTTCATTTGTCAGGTTCTAATCCCAAAACAATAATATAATAATTGGTTTATCCTACATTCAGTTACCGTTGTCACTAACTCGATGACATATTTATGAATAGTTATATTGTGGGCCTGTGGTGTAGTGGATATCACTTTAGCCTCCGGAGCTTAGAACCCGGGTTCGATTCCCGGCAGGCCCGTTCTATAATCTACTTGAATTGAATATTAACGAATTAATTTATGATCAATTCATATTCAATTATTCTGATCATTTTTGTAGATTGTAGAGTTTCTCAAGATAGCTTTTTATCCTGCAATATATAAAATTCCTATAGCCGAAGTTGTCGGGAATATCGAATGTAACGATTCCTTCCACGTTCCAGAATACGTTCTTAACCAGACCTCTCTCTTCCATGTCATCCACGAAGAATCTTACCTTGCTGAAATCATGAACAACTTGTCTCCAGTCACCAGCTCTCATTTTTGATGGATCCTTGCTACACATAATTTCAAATTGCTGCAACCCGAATGCGTATGTTTCGAGCCATTGCATATCATCCTTTGTTAATGCAATGATGCCCTGCTTTGAATCTTCTTCCATTTGTGTCAAAAGAAGGGTGATATCCTTTCTGGTAAATTCATTCTTGTCGAGCTTTTCAAGAAATACATGTAATTTTTCCACGATTATTTCCCCCTGTCTATAATATAATTTATGGTGTCTATCAATAGATAAACATTACCTTCTTGATGGTTCTTAAGTGCCTCATTCTAAGGCAGAATGGGATTCCATGCTCAAAGCTTATTTATGGGTTTATTGTTTATCTACCCCATATAGTTCATTGATAAATTTAGTTTCATAATCCAAGGAGACCAAAAGATATGGCAATCCATCCTATTGAATATCGTTACGGTACTGACGAAATGAAATACGTCTGGAGTGAGGCAAATCGCCTTGAAAAGCTCCTAAAGACCGAAGCAGCACTTTCACAAGCTGAAGCAAAGATCGGTGTTGTTCCTGCTGAAGCTGCAGCACAGATCGAGAAAAGCATAAATCAGGTAAAACTTGAAAGGGTCACAGAGATAGAAGATGAGATCCACCATGACATGATGGCTATCGTTCTTGCGATCTCTGAGCAGTGTACAGAGGATGCTGCCAAGTGGGTGCACTTTGGTGCAACATCCAATGATATCCTGGATACAGCTACTGCACTTCAGATGATGGATGCCGTTGCTATCCTTGAGGATAAGGTACGTACACTTCTGGACGTCTTGCTCACAAAGGCAGAAGAGCACAAGAACACTGTCTGTGCAGGAAGGACACATGGTCAGATCGGTGTACCAACAACATATGGTCTCAGATTTGCGATCTGGGCAAGTGAGATGGCAAGACACCTTGAGCGCCTCGGCCAGCTTACACCACGTCTTCTGGTAGGCCAGATGACCGGAGCTGTAGGTACACAGGCAGCATTCGGCAAGGACGGCATCGAGATTCAGAAGTACGCAATGGAATATCTTGGCCTTGGCAGCGTTGACGTTTCAAACCAGATAATCCAGCGTGACCGCCATGCAGAATTCGTCATGTGGATGGCAAACACAGTAACAACCCTGGACAAGATCGCAGTAGAGATTCGCTCCCTCCAGAGAAGCGAGATCGCAGAGGTCGAGGAAAGCTTCCGCAAGAATCAGGTAGGGTCTTCCACCATGCCTCACAAGAGGAACCCGATCAAGTCAGAACAGATCAGTGGTCTGGCACGTATCGTTCGCTCAATGGTCGAGCCTGAACTGCTTAACAATACTCTCTGGGACGAACGTGACCTTACAAACTCCTCATGCGAAAGGGTAGTTTTCCCTGAAAGCTGTGTGCTTACAGATCACCTTCTCAAACTGGCTATTGGCGTTATCGAGAACCTCAGGTTCTATCCTGAGAACATACGCAAGAACCTTGATCTCCTTCGTGGACTTAACATGGGTGAGTCTGTCATGATAGAGCTTGCGAAGCGTGGTGTCGGCAGGCAGGAAGCTCATGAGATCGTCAGAAGCTCCGCAATGGAAGCACACGAATCAGGAATGCACCTTAAGGATGTTCTTCTTGGCAAGCCGGAAGTCACACAATACTTAAGTGAATCCGATATCACAGACCTCGTGAACCCTGACAGGTACATCGGTACCGCTGTGGAGCAGGTCGAGAACGTAGCTGCAAAGATCAGAAGCCAGTTCTAAGGTGAGATCATGGAACTGGAAGATGCAGTAAAGTTCCATGGGCACCTCTGCCCGGGACTTGTTATTGGTTACAGGGTCGCAACCTATGCAGCCGAGCAGTTCAAGGACCGCTCAGAGGACGAGGAACTTGTGGCTGTCGTTGAGAACAAGTCATGCAGCGTGGATGCCATTCAGGTGATCAATGGCTGTACCTTTGGAAAAGGAAACCTTGTATTCAAGGACCTTGGCAAGCACGTATATACTTTCTTCAAAAGGGGAGAGCGCGAAGCACTTCGTATATCGATCAATCCGCGCCAGCGCCGTGAAGATCCACGTTACAATGAGCTTTTCCCCAAAGTAAGAAATGGCACTGCAACGGATGAGGAACAGGAAGAGTTCAGGAAAAGACATGCTGAAAGAGGTCTTGCAATTCTTGACATTCCGGCTGATGATCTGTTCACTGCAACAAGAGTTGAGGTCGAACCGCCTGAAAAGGCAATGGTATATCGCTCCATTGCATGTGCAGAATGCGGCGAGGAAACTATGGAAACACGCCTTCGTGTAAAAGATGGAAATATGGTCTGTCTTTCCTGCTTTGAAGGTCATGATATCTGACGTTGGTCAGATATCTTTTTTAACTCTTTAAGTTTCCAAATTCTTTACTTTTCAATCAGTTTTAAGCTATTAACTTATTTTTTGAGCACCCTTTTCAGGAATTCTCCTGTATAGGATACTTTGCTCTTTGCTATTTTTTCGGGTGTACCTTTGGCAATGATACTGCCACCACGTTCTCCACCTTCAGGACCCAGATCTATTACCCAGTCTGCTGTCTTGATAACGTCAAGGTTGTGTTCTATGACAATGACCGTATTGCCTGCATCCACAAGTCGCTGGAGCACGTCAAGTAACTTGTTCACATCGTCAAAGTGTAGTCCCGTTGTCGGCTCATCAAGGATATAAACTGTCTTTCCGGTAGAACGCCTGCTAAGTTCTGTTGCAAGCTTTACACGCTGTGCCTCTCCTCCTGAGAGGGTTGTCGAGGACTGGCCAAGTTTGATGTAACCAAGACCAACATCATAGAGTGTCTGAAGCTTGTTCTTTATCTTTGGAATATTTTCAAAGAAATCCACTGCTTCCTCTACGGTCATATCAAGTACGTCAGCGATGGTCTTGTCCTTGTAGGTGACCTCAAGTGTCTCACGGTTGTATCGCTTCCCATGGCAGACCTCACAGGGCACATAAACGTCAGGAAGGAAGTGCATTTCAATAGTTATGATACCGTCACCTGAACAGGTCTCACACCTGCCTCCGCGCACATTGAAGCTGAACCTTCCAGGTTTGTATCCGCGGGATTTTGACATCTTTGTCTGTGCAAAGAGTTCCCTTATGGGTGTGAAAAGGTTAGTATATGTGGCCGGATTGGAACGTGGTGTCCTTCCGATAGGCGACTGGTCGATGGTTATGACCTTGTCTATCTGGTCAAGACCCTTTATGTCCTTATATTTACCCGGTCTGTCCCTTGCACGATGCAATTTCTGGGCAAGCACCTTATTGAGTGTCTCATTGATGAGAGTACTTTTTCCTGAACCGGATACTCCTGTGACACATGCCATGACCCCGAGCGGGAACTCCGCATCGATCCCTTTGAGGTTGTTCTGTGATGCACCTTTGAGGATCAATTTGCCTGTGGGCTTGCGTCTTTTCTTTGGGACGGCTATCTCAAGTTTTCCGCTCATGTATTGCCCGGTAAGTGAATCCGGGTGTTCCATGATCTGTTCAGGTGTGCCTTCTGCTACAACTTCTCCTCCGTGGATGCCGGCTCCTGGTCCCATATCCACCACATGATCCGAATTGAGGATCGTTTCCTCATCGTGTTCCACAACCACAACTGTGTTGCCGATATCACGAAGATGTTTCAATGTATTGATAAGCCTGAGATTGTCCCTCTGGTGCAGTCCTATGCTTGGCTCATCCAGAATATACAATACGCCCATAAGACTGGATCCTATCTGTGTTGCAAGCCTTATACGCTGTGCCTCACCCCCTGATAGTGTCGCAGCCGAGCGGCTCAATGTAAGGTAATCAAGTCCGACGTCCATGAGGAATCCAAGCCTTGCCTTTATTTCCTTAAGGATCAGCCTTGCGATGGAATATTCGCGAGGTGTAAGGTTTGGTTCAAGTTCTTCAAAGAAATGCAATGCAGTTTCCACAGACATTTGCGTGACCTCAATGATGTTGCTTTCATTGATGCTCACAGCCAAGCTGGCAGGTTTCAGTCTGTTGCCTTTGCATGTCGTACAGGGTTTGGTGGTGATGTATTTCCTCAGCCTGTCCTTTGTGTTCTCTGACTCAGTATTATCATACGTCTTTGAGATGTTGGAGATGACTCCCCGGAAGCGTCCTTTGTGCCTCCACATGCCACCGTTCTTACCGACATGCACGAAATCGATCATTTCGTTGGTGCCGTTGAAGATTATGTCCTTGTGCTTCTGTTCAAGTTCCTCGAAGGGCACATCGAGTGAGAACCCGAAACGCTTCCCTACGGACTCCAGCGCCTGCATGTAGTAGCCGTCTTTCTTGTTCCATGTCTCGACAGCCCCCTCTCTCAATGTAAGGGTGGGGTCAGGAACGATAAGTTCAGGGTCGAACTCCATTGAAGTACCAAGCCCGTGACATTCTTCACAGGCACCCTGCGGGCTATTGAAAGAGAACGCAGAAGGTTCCATTTCCTCAAAACCAATTCCACAATCCGTACATGCCAGGTTTTCACTGAATACCATCTCTTCGCCGTCAAGGACATGTACCATCAATGTCCCGCCGCTCTTCTCAAGTGCGGTTTCCACTGAGTCGGACAATCTTTCTTCCATCCCTTTTTTGATGGCAAGGCGGTCTACTACAACCTCGATGTTGTGTTTGTAGTAGCGCCCAAGTTCGATGGTTTCGGCATCATCCAGTTCAACGATCTCGCCATCCACCCTTGCACGTGCAAAGCCTTCTCCCCTCAGGTCTGTGAGCAGCTTCTTGTACTCTCCTTTTCGTTCACGAACAAGAGGTGCAAGGATGTGAACCTTTGAGCCTTCCTCTATCTTCATAATGCTGTCAACGATCTGGTCGACACTTTGAGGCTCGATGACCTTGCCACATTTAGGGCAATGCCTGATGCCTATTCTTGCATAGAGCAGCCTGAGGTAATCATAGATCTCGGTAACTGTTCCTACAGTGGAACGAGGGTTCTTGCTTGTGGTCTTCTGCTCGATGGAGATCGCAGGAGAAAGTCCCTCGATGTACTCAACATCCGGTTTTTCCATCAGCCCCAGGAACTGCCTTGCATAAGCTGAGAGCGATTCAACATATCGCCTCTGTCCCTCTGCATATATGGTATCAAAAGCAAGGGATGATTTTCCTGATCCGCTGAGACCTGTGATGACTATCAGTTTATCACGGGGTAGGACCAGGTCGACATTCTTGAGGTTGTGCTCTTTAGCACCTTTTACGATTATATTTTTGAGAGACATGGTTTCTGGAAGGGAGTATTTTCAGGATAAGTTCGGATTTGAGATATTTGGGTGAGAGGATTAAAGGTTTGCTGTTGGGTTGGAATACAAGTGTATTTTAATCTGTACTCACACAGTTAATATACTCTCTCTTTAAAAATATACTATCGGATAACAGGTAGGTGCTATAATGGAATTTGCTGATATCATAAGATCTGATGATACAAACAATGTCGAAGACCGCTCAAAAGAAAGGCACATCCCCATTATTGAAGTACTCAGGAATTACAACGACACCGGGAAGGAATACATTCGTGTCGTTGTGGGGGAAAATGCAATACATCCGAACACTCCTGAGCACCATATCGAATATATTGAGCTTTATGGGCGCACCAAAATGATGGACACTGTCACTATCGGAAGAGTAACCTTTGGTCCGGGAGTAAAACCGGATGCTATTTTCGGGCTTGTGAATTTCGGTAAGTACCGGGAATTCTGTGCTATCGCCTATTGCAATGTTCACGGGCCCTGGCAAAACTGTATCGAGATCCGTGAACAACTCAGGCTGACGGCAGGTTGCAGAAGGGAAAAGTGTTTGCAGGAAGGTTTCGGGGTATAAAAATTGAAAATAAGGGTTTAAGGTTTTAAATTTTAATTTTCAATTTAACTTTACCTTTAAATTTAAGTTTTAAAGTTCGATCTCAACTTCATATACCTCTTCGACATTCTCCTTGTGAATTTTCCAGAACGGCTCTTCACCGTGCTCTTCCACAAGCTTCAATGTCCTTCGGGGAATCGTCTTTGGTCCCAGTACGGCCCCCGGCCTTTCAGGGTCATCGATATAATCGGTCTCCATCATAAATCGTGTTCCCTCTTCAAGAGCCTGCTCTATGGCTCCCTTGCCTGCAAGTACTCCCGGGAAGATACCAAGCTTCTCGCAAACGTTCACAAGAGGGGGAGCGTAATGCTTGACCACCTTATTAAGGCGGATGCCTGTTTTCTTTGCTCTCTCTGTGATATCGACCAGTTCCGGCTCCTCTACACTCTCAGTATGAAGCTGGATCGCACAGTCATGATCTTTTGCGAGAATGAAACCGTGTTCCATGATGGCATTGGATGCATCCCATATCTCTTCTGAGACTGGATAATGTGGGCGGCCACTTTTCAATCCTACAGCAAGACCTTCATCGACATACTTTGCAGCGATCTCAAGACCGCTCTTCATAAGCTCGACAGCCCTGTCAAGTTCCATGCGTTCGGTCAGTTTGGTTATTTCGGCTGGATGCACACCAAGTACCGGGAATGCCTTCACGCCGGTCTCATTGATCTGCCTGGCAAGGTCGATGGTCTCATCAAAGACGATCTTGTAATCTTCCGGCTTTGTGACTTCCACGCCGATGGTCCAGGTGGGTTTGGTAACAAGAATAATGTGGGTTCCCCCTGAATTCTGGAACTCTTTGACAGCTTTGAGTCCTTTTGCACGGGGGTCGATGTGCATGTGCTCATCAGTGATGGGAATTTTTGGTGATGTGTTCATGTGCTAATAGATGTAGTGAAAGCAAATAATGTTACTGTTTCTTAAGAGTTGGTACTTTTATCGGGAAAACATTCTCATATGTTTCATTGTTTTTAAAAAATCAAATGAATTGATTTAATTTCGCAGCTCTATTAAATTTGTGTGGAACTTATTGGATTGCTATATAATTATACAATTCGTATAATCTTATATCATTTGCATATATATTATTTAATATTAAATGCAAAATTATATATAATGAATTAATTAATGCTTATATTTTATTGTCAATAAAATTTGTTTGGTGGCTAATGAAAAAATACGACCATAATTCATCAGGGGATAACACTTATACATCTGATTTTGAAGATATTTTAAAGACAACTTATTTGTTTGACATGTGGGATGATCATATTGCAATCATCTCTCCAGATGGCCTTATCATTTATACGAATCAAAGTTGGAAACAGTTTGCTAAAGACAATGGTCTTGATCCGTTAAAATGCAGTGAAGGCACTAATTACTTGAAAGTATGCGATGGTCCAAATGGTAATTGTTCAATTGATGTTTCTACTGCAACAAAAGGTATAATTGATGTCATAAATGGGACAAAAAATCTTTTTAAAATTGAGTATCCCTGTCACAGTCCTGATGATAAACACTGGTTTTTGCTGAAGGTCACACCACTTTCGAAAACTTATCCTTCAAATGTTCTTTTACAGCATATTGATATCACTGATCGCAAACTTGCAGAAGAACATATACGCGAAAGAGAAAATCGATTTAATAGCATTTTCAGGGCTGTACCTACTGGTGTAGGTGTTGTTCAGGAGCGGATCCTCAGGGAAGTTAATGACCTGATCTGTAAAATGACAGGATACTCAAGAGATGAACTGCTTGGTCAGAGTTCAAGGATACTCTATCCTACAGATGATGAATTTGAGTATGTTGGGAGGGAAAAATATTCCCAGATACAAAAACAGGGCATCGGAACTGTAGAAACTCAATGGAAGAGAAAAGATGGCAAGATAATTGACGTAATAGTTATTTCATCACCTATAGACCCGGACGATCTATTGAAAGGAGTTACTTTTACTGGACTTGACATCACTGAACGCAAGAAAGCTGAGCAAGCTTTAATAGAAAGTGAAGAAAACTATCGTCTTCTTGCACATAACAGTCTTGATGCTATATGGGTTATGAACAAAGATCTGGAGTTTACATATGTAAGTCCATCTTGTTATAATATTTCAGGATATACTCCCGATGAGTTCATCGGAACTAGACTCTATGATCACTGCGATGATATGAATTACCAGATGATTTTAAATTTCGTTCAGAAAGGTCTTGACAAACTGCCTAATGTTTTAGGAATGAAATTTGAAGCTGTACTTTTTAAAAAGGATGGTGCCGAGTTCCCCGTTGAGATCGTTGGGAAGGTGCTTTGTGATGAAGATGGCTCTCCAATTGGATTTCAGGGAACAACAAGGGATATAACTGATCGCAAAAAGACAGAGAACGCATTGAAGGAAAGTGAAGCTAAATTCAGGAATTACATAGATAATGCTCCTGATGCTGTATTTGTATCCGATCCGGATGGTAACTATCTTGAGGGCAATGAAGCCGCATGTCGAATTACAGGTTACTCTGAAAACGAATTGGTTGGAATGAACTTCCTGGATGTAACTCCTGTAGAAGATCATGAATTTATATTGGATAAATTCAGTGAACTGAAAATAAATGGTTTTGTTGAAATTGATGTTCGTTTTTTGACAAAGAATGGTTGTAAAAGATGGTGGAATGTGAATGCTTCCCTACTTCCTGATGACCGTATAATCACTTTTAAGAAAGATATTACTAAAAGAAAAACCGCTGAATTTGAGATTATAGAAACATTAAAATATTCCACTCAAAAAGAAAATGAGGTAACAGAACTTCTGAACTCAACTCATTCTATTTTGAAGAACAAGGATTTTGGATCAGTGGCAAGAATTGTCTTTGATGCATGTGCAAGGACCATTGGTGCAAAAGCCGGATATGTTGCATTGTTATCGGAAACAGGGGATGAGAACGAGGTCCTTTTCCGGGAAGATGGTGGGATGCCGTGTTTTGTTGATCCTACTCTCTCAATGCCTGTAAGAGGATTACGGGCTGAGGTATACAAGAGGGGCAATGTGGTCTATCACAATGATTTCATGAATAGTGAATGGGTAAATTATATGCCCGAAGGTCATATGTACCTTCCGAATGTGCTGTTCACTCCTTTACGTATAGAAGGTAAAACTCTGGGTTTAATGGGTTTTTCTTACAAGGATGGTGATTTCAATGAAAATGATGCCCTCCTTGCCAGGACATTCGGCGAATATCTTGCTATATCCCTAAACAACAAAATGAATTTAGATTCACTTGAGAAAAGTGAAGAACTTTATCGTTCAATATTCGAAGCCGCAGCCAATCTTATCACTTCAGTTGATGGGAATGGCATCATTGTAGATTGCAACAACCAGATTACGACTGTTCTGGGTTATGAAAAAGAAGAGATCTTAGGGCATTCAATAGCAAAGATCATTCATCCGGATTATTTGGACAAAGCTTTAGCATCTCTTCAGGAAATGCTTGAAACTGGTTTTTCTTATGGCAAAGAATACAAGATGGTCAGAAAGGATGGCAATCTCATTGATGTGGTCATTAATTCATCCGGTATCAACAAGCTCAACGGAAAATATGAGAGAACAATATGTCTTATCAACGATGTCACTGAACGCAAAAAGGCTGATATAAAACTGTATGAGAGTGAGAAAAAGTATTCAAGTCTCGTGGAAAATAGTAATGATGGGATAATTATCCTTCAGGGTGATAAGATCAGATATGCGAACAAAACAATGCAGGAAATGTCTGGATATTCTTATGAAGAAATAGTCGATAAGAGTTTTATTGAATTTGTTTCACCTGAATATATCGATCTTATAATGGAAAAGTATAAGAGAAGATTAAATGGGGAAAGAATTTCAAATCATTATGATGTAGATATAATCTCTAAAAATAGGACTGCTATTCCTGTAAATGTAAGTGCATCTATTATACAGTATCAGGGTTTTCCGGCAACGATGGCAATTCTCAGGGACGTCACAATTTGGATGGAAGCAAAGGAGGCATTGATAAATGCTAAGATTGCAGCTGAAGATGCAAATAAGGCAAAATCAGAATTTATTGCGAATATTAGTCATGAACTAAGAACACCTCTTAATCCTATCATTGGATTTTCAGATATCCTGGCCAATGAAATGGCTGGTGAGCTTAACGAGAATCAGAAAAGATATGCTTCTAATATCAAACGTAATGGTGTCCAACTGCTGGAGTTCATCAATCATATACTCGATGTGTGCAAGATCGAATCCGGAAATGTGGGTCTTGCACGTGATGTTTTTGATCTGCAAAATGCCATTGCGGAAGTAAAAGACTCAAAAGATGGCATGGCGTCGAGGGGAGGTATACTATTGGAGGCACATGTTGACCCAGAGATAGCGGAGGTTGTTGCTGATGCGTTCAAGGTCAAAGAGATCCTTTCTGCTATTGTAGATAATGCCATTAAGTTTACACCGACTGGTGGGATGGTGACTATCAATGCTGTCCGAAAAACAGATCATGTACAAATATCAATTACTGATACTGGCATTGGTATCTCAAAAGGGGATTGGGAAACTATATTCAAGCCCTTTGTGCAGTTAGATGGGTCAACTACTCGTAAATATGGTGGTGCCGGAATTGGTCTTATGCTTGTTAAGGAATATGTTAAAATGCATAGCGGCGATGTCTGGGTCGAGAGTGAACCGGGCAAAGGTAGCAGGTTCACATTTACAATTCCAATGGGGGCGATGAAAAATGAGATATTTATTGACAACAAGGACTCATTTAAGTGTGCCAAATGTGCATTGTTCTCCCAATGTAATTCTAGGTGCTCTGATTTTGATTGAAAAATCTATATTTTCCGATAGGTTTGGATCATAGGGATATGCTTAATATGATTCAATTCTTAAATTTATTATTAATATTGGTAGAATGATGAGTTTTAGGATTAATGCATTTCAAGGATTTGAATATGGGTGTTGACAAAAGATTAGCGATAGATCTTGAGAATGCTTTGCTTAATATTGACAGGATAGCAGCAGAGAATATCGTTAAAAAAGCGTTAGTTGATGAGAATGAAGATATTTTTAAGGTCATTGATAATATCATCTCACCTGCACTTGAAAGCATTGGATATAAGTGGGAACATGGTGACATCGCACTTTCACAGGAATATATGGCAAGCAAGATTGCAGAAGAGCTAACCAGTGAAATTCTTCCAGTTGAAAGTTCGCAGAGGACTTCAAGAGCTGTCATAGGTATCACGACTCTTGAAGACCAACACATGCTTGGGAAACAGATCCTTAAGGCCCTGATAAGTTCAATGGGGTTCAATTTCATCGATTATGGCAGTATGTCTATTGAAAAGATCAAGAAAAAGATAACATCTGACAAAGTCGAAGTTCTTTTTATTTCCACCCTTATGCTGAACCACGCACTCAGAGTAAAAGAGGTTACCGAGTTCATAGAAAAGGAAAAAAACGGCACAAAGGTCATAGTAGGTGGTGCACCTTTCCTTTTTGATGATGAATTATGGAAAGAGGTCAATGCCAGTGCAATGGCCAGAACTGCTGTGGAAGGTATGCATATAGCTCAGGAACTTATTGGGGAATTCTGATGGTCAACGAAGAAATGACATCTATGGAACGTGTACTTACCACACTTGGGCAGGAGGAACCTGACAGGGTGCCTTACTTCCTTTTACTTACCATGCATGGTGCCAAAGAGCTGGGCATGTCAATTAAGGAATATTTTTCCAAGCCTGAATATGTAGCTAAAGGGCAGATTCGTATGAGGGAAAGATACGGGCATGATTGTTATTATCCTTTCTATTATGCGTCACTTGAGACCGAAGCCTGGGGAGGCAAGACTATATTCTACGAGGACGGACCCGCTAATGCAGGGGCACCTTTCATTAAGAGTATGGAAGATATAGAAAGTCTCGAAGCACCCGATGTGTGGGATAGTCCTCAGCTTCTTAAGGTCCTAAAAACCACAGAATTGTTAAAAGAAGATTCCGGAGAGGATGTGCCTATAATTGGAGTGGTCATGTCTCCATTTTCTGTCCCACCTATGCAGCTTGGTTTTAGCAAATATTTTGATCTCATGTATGAAAACCATGAATTGTTCAACAGGCTCATGGAGTTAAATACTGATTTCTGCATCGAATGGGCAAATGCACAATTGGAAGCAGGTGCTACGGCGATTTGTTATTTTGATCCTATATCTTCACCAACAATAGTTCCAAAGGAGATGTATATGGAAACTGGAAAACAGGTAGAGCAGAATGTGATCTCCAGCTTAAACGGGCCTGCTGCGGTGCATCTTGCATCAGGACGTGCTTTACCGATCATAGATGATATTGCAGATGCAGGAGCTTCAGTTGTCTGTACAAGTGCAACGGAGGACCTTGCAGAGGTCAAAGCAGCATGCAAAGGAAGAATGTCTGTACTTGGAAATCTGAATGGTATCGACATGAGGAACTGGACTGTTGAAACAACAGAATATACTGTAAGAGAAGCTATTGATAAAGCTGCAAAAGGGGGAGGCTTCATCCTTTCGGACAATCATGGTGAGATCCCATATCAAGTGCCATACGAAGTTCTTATGGCTATTTCTGATGCAGTTCGTAAGTATGGGAATTATCCAATAAACAGGTGAAAATTATTGATCGACAATATGTGTTTACTTGTTCCTGAAGGTATCATCAGGGAGGTCAAGTATGTTGCAGGTAATAATGACCTTTTTAAAAATGTCAATGTGATTGGAGTGCCTTACACTGATCTCCTCGAACAGAAATGTGATTGTGTGAACTGCGGTTTGATCCAACAGGCACTTGAGAGCTCTGAATGTTTTTACAAGGCTTTACTGATCCATGGTTCTGAATGTCCTGATATAATAAGGTCTCCTGAATGTAAAGGGACACTTCATACTCATGGAATGGAGAACCTGTACGAGCTGATGTTAAGTAGCAGAGAACTGGAAGAGTACAATAGTGAGTTCATAATTTCATCAGGATGGCTTGATAAGATCCTCAGCCAGGTCGAAAATGATGAACTGGGTATGGAAAGGATCAGGAAGTGCATTGATTCATCGTATTCCTCCATCCTTCATCTTGAGACTGGATTTTATGAAGGTAGTTCTAAGAATTTAGAGAAATTTTCTGAGGTAGTGGGAAAACCATTCAGGACGATGCATGTGGATGTTGATTTCATGGGGCTGAGTCTGGAAAATATTGTTCTTGAACATGATTGCGTTAGTAAGACCCGGAAGTTAAAAGAGGCAACAGAGAAGATGGCTTCCTGTTCCATGTCCATTGAGATCATAAAGGAACTTGTGGAACTTAAGGATGAGAAAGAAGTCGCAGAGAAAATCAGTCAGATGTACAATGTCCTGTTTTCACCAGAAAAGGTCAGTTATATCTCAGTAGATGATGGACTCGTTCAATCGGAATTTTCGATAAGCTCTGATCCGGATAATGAGCTGAACAGGGATTTTCTGGAATCAGATGAAAAATACCTGTTAAGTGAGAGTCGGGATGGTTTCTTGTTGAAGATAAAAAATCAGGCAGAGGTCATGGGTACTGTTGAAGTTAAAGGATTTTCTTATCCAGGGAATATAAACGAATACCTGAATACAGCTCTTATCATTGCAAATGCTTCATCTCTTGTAGTGTCTAACATCCGAAGGTACCAGGAGATACTTGAATCCAGGAAGCGACAGCAAGACCTTGCCGATACCCTGAAGGTAGTTAACAAGATCCTGAGACATGATGTTGCAAATAATCTGAATGTGGAAATTAATGCGATCGAGCTATATAATCTCAAAAATGATGCGAAGTTCCTTGAAATGGCACAGAGTTCTGCACATCGGAGTGTAGAAACGATCAGGAATATGAAAGATATTGAAAGTCAATTCTTATTAGATAGCCAGGATCTTTTACCTTATCATGTCCACGATTTAATTAAAGTTGCATGCAGGCATTTCGATATTAAAAGTTCGATAGAAGGTAATGCACTCATTATGGCAGACAACGCTCTGCCCTCAGTTATTGAGAACATAATAAGGAATGCACAGGTCCACGGTAAGGCAGATAGCATTCATGTGACCATAGATGATGATCAAACCAATTGTAAGATCCGCATCATGGACAATGGTGTCGGGATTCCGGACGAGATCAAAGCGTATATTTTCGGTGAGGGCTTCAAGTATGGAGATACCGGCAATACGGGTCTTGGACTTTATATTGTAAAAAAGACAATTGAAAGATACAATGGTACTATATATGTATCGGATAATATTCCAAAAGGGGCTTCTTTTATAATTGAGCTACCTTCGATACATACTGTGGATAGTTCAACGATTTGAATCCCTATGTTTCTTTTTTTCATCAATTTTATATCCGCAGTGAATATATGTCAGGAATTTGATTTCCCATACCTTATATTACTATGTGAGATTAAGAGGCAACCAGACGATGTGTTACATAAATAACACAATTAACTTAATTTTAATACTATTCTAAACGACAAAATGGGATTAATAATATGAGTAAAACTGAGCAGTAATTGAAGGAGATGGAGTCGGACCGGAACTCGTAGATGCTATGCTTAAAGTGGTAGAGGCCGTTGGCACAAATGTCGAGTTCGTGAAATGTGAAGCAGGAGCAGAATGGTGGGAGAAGGACGGTGGAACTTCCCTTGTTCCTGATGAGACATGGGCTATCCTTGACGAAGCAGATGCATGTTACAAGGGTCCTACCACAACACCTGGCGGAGCAGGATCTCAAAAAAAGTTGGAGATCCAAAAGGGAAGAATAAGGGAGGTTTCACCTTCACTTTTTCAGAGAACAGATTTAATCCTCCCATTATCATAAAAAAGATGGGTGATACTCATTCACTCAAGTTTACATCAACTAAAGAGAACAAGGGGATATTATAGTCGGTAAAGATGCCGATCTTGTTATCTTCGATCCCGAAAAAGAGAAATTACTTACCGCAGAGACACTTCATGAAAAAGCTCAATGGACACCCTATAAAAACCAGAAAATAACAGGTTGGCTGGAAATGACAATGAGCCGCGGAGAGATCATTGTGCAAAATGACGAATTCCTGGGTAAAAGGGATGGGGTCTTTTTATATAGAATAAAGCGCTTCGATTCGATAAAACGTTATTAATTTACAGAGAAAAGGATTAACATGGCACAGAAATCGACAATCATTTATACGAAAACCGATGAAGCTCCGGCTTTGGCAACCAGTTCTCTCCTGCCTATTGTACAGGCTTATGTAAAAAACGCCGGAATCACTATGGAAACGAGGGATATCTCCCTGGCGGGAAGAATCATTGCCCAGTTTCCCGAAAGACTGACAGAGGACCAGAAGATTTCCGATGCCCTTTCCGAATTGGGAGAGATGGTCTTAACTCCGGAAGCCAACATTATCAAACTACCCAATATCAGCGCTTCAGTTCCCCAGATTAAAGCGACAGTCACAGAACTCCAGGCTCAGGGATATGATCTGCCCGATTATCCAGAAGATCCTTCTAATGATGAAGAAAAGGCGATCAAAGCGAAATTCGATATTGTCAAGGGCAGTGCTGTTAACCCTGTATTGAGAGAAGGGAATTCTGACCGCAGAGCTCCTAAAGCTGTAAAAAATTATGCGAAAAAACATCCCCATTCCATGGGAGAATGGAAGTCCGATTCCAAATCCCATGTAGCCAGCATGACCGGCGGAGATTTTTACGGCAGTGAGAAATCGGTTGAAATTGAAGAAGCTACCAATTTCAGAATTTTCTTTACAGATGACGCTGGTAATAAAACACTATTAAAAGACAAAGCCCCTCTTCAGACCGGAGAAATCATTGATGCATCTGTTATGAACAAAAAAGCGCTTCAGGCATTTCTGGCTGAACAGATAGAAGATGCCAAAGCTAAAGATGTCTTATTCTCCGTTCATTTGAAAGCGACAATGATGAAAGTTTCCGACCCTATTATCTTCGGTCATGTTGTTAAGGTCTTCTTTAAAGAGATATTTGATAAATATGGTGATCTGCTTTCAGAATTGGGTGTAGATCCCAACCAAGGACTGGGAGATCTCTATTCAAAAATCCAGAATCTGCCTGAAGACAAACAGGCTGAAATCAAAGCAGATATAGAAGCTGTGTATGCCAAGAGACCGGCATTGGCTATGGTTAACTCCGACAAGGGAATTACCAATCTCCATGTTCCCAGCGATGTTATCGTCGACGCTTCCATGCCTGCAGCAATCCGCTCATCAGGTTGCATGTGGGGACCAGACGGGAAACTGAAAGATATGAAAGCCATAATTCCAGACCGCTCTTATTCGGGAGTGTATCAGGAAACTATTGAGTTCTGTCAAAAACACGGTGCCTTTGATCCATCAAAAATGGGAAGCGTTTCCAATGTGGGGCTTATGGCGCAAAAAGCTGAAGAATATGGCTCACATGACAAGACCTTTGAGATGACTGGTACAGGAAAAGTTCAAGTTGTCGATGACAACAATAATGTACTCCTTGAACAGCCGGTAGGGGAAGGAGATATCTTCCGCATGTGTCAGGTGAAAGACGCACCCGTTCAGGACTGGATCAAGCTGGCCGTTAAACGAGCCAAAGCAACAGGCTATCCTGCAGTCTTCTGGCTCGATGAGAAAAGAGCTCACGATTCACAGCTCATTAATAAAGTGAACAAATACTTGAAAGATTATGATACTGATGGCCTGGAACTATTGATCAAAGCTCCCGTTGAAGCGACCAGGTTTTCATTGGAGAGAATTAAAGAGGGCAAAGATACAATCTCTGTGACTGGAAATGTTTTGAGAGATTATCTGACAGACCTCTTTCCCATTTTGGAAGTGGGAACCAGTGCAAAAATGCTATCAATCGTTCCCCTAATGAATGGCGGTGGACTTTTCGAGACAGGTGCTGGCGGTTCGGCACCCAAACATGTACAGCAATTTGAATCGGAAGGTCACCTGCGTTGGGACTCTCTGGGAGAATTCTTGGCCTTAGCTGCTTCTCTGGAGTATCTGGGCAACAGTTTTGATAATCCTAAAGCTCTGGTTTTAGCAGAAACATTGGATAAAGCGACAGAGCTGGTTCTGGAAAACAGCAAATCACCTTCCCGAAAAGTGAATGAGATTGATAACAGAGGATCTCATTTTTATCTGGCAATGTATTGGGCTCAGGCTCTGGCTGATCAGGAGAAAGATAGCGAATTAAAAGCGATTTTTGAACCTGTAGCTAAAGCTCTGATGGAAAATGAAGAGAAGATTGCCAATGAGTTGTTAGAAGCTCAGGGCAAAGCTATGGATATCAAAGGATACTACTCTCCAGATGAGGAGTTGAGATCCCAGGCCATGAGACCTAGTGCGACTTTGAATGGGATCATCGATTCCATTTAATTTTATTGTGGAAACAAAAGGAAAGCCCCGGTTTCAGCCGGAGCTTTTTAGTATCTAAATAAGCAATGTGATCAGGGGGCTAAAGCTTCCGCGTCTGCTTGGGTTGGGAAGACAGATGCTATCTTCAAGGCAACAGAGGTTGTCATTGGAGAATGCAAGTATCTTACCTACGATATGGGTGGAGATGCATCCCTTAGCGGCATGACCGATGCTATCATCGCAAAACTGTAAAACAATATTATACGTAAGTAAGTCCGACTCTGGCGAGAATGGGACTTGAGGTGTATGGGATCTGCGGATCCTTTACACTATTCTTTTCTTTTTTTCCGAACTTTTAGTAAATTCTAGTAACTATAATTTAATTCGAATGTTGCTCCACATACTTTGAATTTAGTTTTCAATGGTGTTTTTTTCTATTTGCCTGCATATTTTCTAGATTTATGTTTCAATAATACATATAGTTCGAAAATCTCTAATTATTCTTGCATTCATCTACAATAGGCATTTATACCGGGCAGTGGTTCAATATTAAAAGCTTAATATGCAAAAAAGCATTTTCAGAAGGGTTCTATTAAAATATGGATCATGATGTGTGCTAATTAACACTCAATTTTTTAAAAATGTAAGTAAAGTTGTGATCATGTCAAGAATATATCGTATTCCTGAACCTCTATCTCTGATACATCCACGTTCATTAAAGCATCTTAGCTTCCAGCTTCAGGCATTCGTTAGGGGTAGACTCTGGCTCAAGATACTTATCGGAATGGCATTGGGAATCGTTACCGGTCTGATACTTGGACCATCGACTGGAATGATAAGTCAGGATGTTTCATATGCGATCGGTGAATGGCTTGCATTACCGGGATACATATTCCTGGCATTGCTGCAGATGATAGTTGTTCCTCTTGTTTTTGCATCTATCATCAGGGGTATTGCTTCGGGTGAGGATATGGAGCAGCTCAAAATGGTTGGCTTGCGTACGGTTGGATATTTTCTTGCAACCACAGCACTTGCCATACTGATCGGTCTTAGCCTTGCTTTAGTGATAGGTCCGGGTAATTATATCAGCAGCGATCTGGTTCAGGGGACAATGGGGTCGGAAATGCCGGAGGTCAGCGAAGGTGCTGTCACAACTCCCGGAATTGCAGATGTTCCTGGTCTGGTCACTACCATTCTGCCTACCAATCCGCTTGGATCACTAGCTACCGGACAAATGCTCCTGGTTGTTGTCTTTTCAATTATAATAGGTCTGGCCCTGGTTTCGATGTCACCCACACAGTCAAAACCTTTGCTTGATCTGCTGGGCTCGCTTCAGGAAGTGAGCATGACAGTTGTGCGATGGAGTATGTTACTTGCTCCTCTTGCTGTTTTTGGTCTTATAAGCAAGTTCACGCTGAATCTTGGGCTCGCTGCACTTCTGGGGATGCTGGTCTATGTGGGTACTGTACTTTTAGGTCTCCTGTCACTACTTGTCTTTTATTTGCTGATCGTTTTTATAATTTCAAGAAAAGGTCCTATTGATTTCCTGAGATCTGTAAGGGATGTACTGTTACTTGCATTCTCAACATCCAGTTCTGCTGTTGTCATGCCTTTGTCCATCAAGACCGCCGAGGATAAATTAGGTGTAAGACCTTCGATTTCTCAATTTGTCATTCCACTTGGTGCAACTATAAACATGAATGGAACAGCTCTTTATCAGAGCATAGCAGCAGTTTTCCTTGCACAGGTGTTTGGTGTGGAACTTGGGTTTGGTGCTCTTCTGTTGATCATGGTCACAGTGGTTGGTGCCTCGATCGGTACACCTTCCACACCTGGTGTCGGTATTGTTATACTTGCCATGATACTGAGCAGTGTTGGGATTCCGACTGCAGGTATAGCACTTATAATTGGTGTGGACAGGATTCTTGACATGTGCCGTACATCTGTAAACGTCACCGGGGATCTTGTAACCTGTGTGATCATGGATAAATGGGTGGGCAGCAAGAAACCAGCAATGCAAGAACGCTTTGAACACTCAAAACGTGAAACCGAAAGAAAGATTCTGGGTGAAGATGTTATTATTAATTCGAATGATGCGTGATCTTGTTCTTCAACAAAGATCTTTACTGGGCATTTTCCTGTGAAACAAGTAGCACTTCAAAACTAAGATGACATAAAAATTCAATAACTGATATTAAAAAAGAGATACTTATCCGCAAAAAAGCGGACAAGCTTCAGGCTGTCTTTCTGCCCATGTTCTTTTCGACTATAGGTTCGAAAAGGAAATACTTCTCTACATATGCCTGTATCTCTTCGTCAGAGATGCAGGAGACACGCTTTTCCTTGTCATAAAGTGCGTGTATATCGTTCTGGATCGACCTCAGGCGTGAGTCGTTCTTTTCGACGGTTATCTGAACGCCAATAAGTTCGTTCAGTGTATCCTGCACTTTGAAACGAAGTACTTCGATACCTGATGAATCACCTATAAGGAAAGCTCTGGTTCCGCCTACGATCTCTGGTGGGTATGGTTCGTAGGTGAATGGGTTCTTGATGACGCCTGCAGTGTGGATGCCTGACTCGTGGGCGAAAACATTTTTCCCGACGACAGATTTGTTTCTTGGTATCCTTATACCAATTTCTGTCTGCATGAATTTTGCAAACTCTGCAAGACATTCAAGGTTATATTTGTCAAAACCTTCAACACGGCGGCTAAGGAATAGCAATAATTTCTCCATCTCTGCATTTCCAGCCCTTTCGCCAATACCGAGGAAAGTTACATTGGACCAGTTTGCACCGTGCCAGTATCCTGCAATAGAGTTTGCAACTGCCAGGCCAAAATCATCGTGGCAATGTGTCTCAATGTTCTTTGCATTAAGATCTTCTTTTAAGTGTTTCACCATCTCGGGTATGCCGAATGGTTCATCCACATCTATAAATGGAACTCCAAAACCGATGGTGTCACAAAGACGGATCGTACAATCCGGGTCGATCTCAAGTATCTTTTCGATAAGCGGATATACGAAATAAGTATTGTCAGCTCGTGTCATATCCTCGATATGTGCACGGGTGCGAAGACCATGGTCCACTGCATACTGGAGTGCGTTCAGGTACTTCTCTTCTGCTGCTTCCCTGTTTGGAAGTCCCATCTTATCTATGATATGGGCATCGGAGACTGACATCAATACTCCTGTTTCTTCAATTTCTTCAATATCCAAAACCATGTCTATATCTGCAGGTACGGCTCTTGCCCAGCCGGTGATCTCGGGTGATTCATAGCCCCTGTCGAACATCATCTTAACTGCGTTCCTGTCACGCTCATTGTAGACAAATGTTTCCAGTTTTTCAATTCCTATCTGATGCAGATACTCGTATATCTGGAGCTTGTGATCTGCTTTTAAGACAATACCAGGCATCTGTGCTCCATCACGAATGGTACTGTCACTTATGCTTACTTCCTGTCCCAGTGGGAGTTTGATCTTTGGAAGATCTTCATAAGTTTTGTATATATTCATAAAATACCTCCTTGGACGTAATCAACTGCGAAATATGTGGTTAAAGCTATCACAGGTCCCTTATATTTCTTAGTGACAAAACGGTTTAAGAACAGTCCGTTTTCTGAACAGAACCTGCTTGTAAAAAACATCATCATCTGATTGAGTGTTCTCTTTGATTTAACTCCTGTAATACTTTATCCTTAAAATGTCTTTCTTTTTCTTCATCAAAATAGTTTTGAGTAAATGTCATATAGTTTACAACTTTCTTTAATAACGGAACATTTATTAACTGCCTTTTAGTATGGGTTAGAGCTTAAATCTTTATAATTTGGGAAACAAGATGGTAATCATGTGGAGCACAGTACTCAAAAAGTTCGAAAAACATCCTGCACAGCAAAAGGTCATAAAGATTCTTTTTGAACGTGGATTTCAGGTGAATGATGAGGGAAAAGTGACATCAGGTTCAATTGAGATCCCTCACACACAACTTGCAAAGGAAGCAGGCGTGGACCGCAGGGTGGTCGATGCTACTACAGATACCATTCTCACAGATGAACTTTTGACTAACATTTTCCAGAATGTAAAATCTATACCATTCCTTCGTGATGTTGCTCCGTCCCTGGGTCTTGGTGTTATCATAATCACGCCGGATGATGCTGCAAATGTAGGTATCCTTTCTAACGTTTCAAAAGTAATTTCCGACCACGGTCTCAGTATCAGGCAGGCAGTATCCGATGATCCCTATTTTAATAATGAAGCAAAACTGACCATCATCACCGACGCAAAGATCCCGGGTGAACTTGTTAGTGACATCCTTGATCTTCAAGGGGTCAAAGGCGTCAGCATATACTGAAAAGTAAAAAAGTCAAGACATAAAAAGATCACAGTACTGCTTTTGCAAAAGCTCTGAAAACACCTATCAGGTGTCTTGAGTTCATTGGATTCAATAACTTTTTGACCAGTATCGAGGGATGGTCCATATCCCCATACTTTGTTATCATTTCAAGTATAGCAGGATTGTTCATCGATCCTATCAGTTCATCCAGCTGATCATCGTTTAGTCCGCCGACAAAATCATGTATCTTCATCCCGATGCCAAGTTCACGACCAAGTTCGGCCTTCCATCGTTTTTCGTATGAACTTAGCCTCTCCCCGGAAATATCACCGTCAAGTGCGGCTTTTGCTGCAACTTCTCCTGCGATCTTCGCACAGGCAGCTCCGGTATATATGCCACCTCCGGAAGTAGGTTTTACCTGTCCTGCAGCATCTCCTGCAATGAGTACGCCATTCCCGAAAGTTCTCTTAAGGGGGCCGATGGGGATCCCACCCACCACAAGATCAAGCATACATCCGGAGTGACCGGTGGAAAGCTGAGGATTTGAAGAAATAACTCCTTTGAGATAGTTAATTGCATTTTGTTCGTTGCCTGGTTCAACAGCAAGTCCTATTCTTGATATCTCCTCGCTGACAGGTACGGTCCATGCAAAAAAACCAGGTGCATTCGATCCCATGAAAAGCTCTACAAAATCATCGTCTTTTGATCTGTAAGGTGCTTCTATCTGTACTCCTGACAGGACCCTGTCAACTCTTCCCAGTCCTGCATATCTGGCAATATTGCTTTTCACACCGTCTGCTCCGATGACGACCCTAGCCTTTATGGTGGCTGGTCTTCCCATATGCATTACTGAAATAAACTGGATTCCGTCCTTTTCCAGAAGGCCGGTCACACGTCCCTTTAGCATCAGTTCTGCACCTGCATCCACTGACATTGAAACAAGGTTTCGGTCAAAGATCTTCCTGGAAACAACATATGCCTTTGTCTTCCTACCGTCTATGGGAAGACAGGTTCCATTTGGCGAATGGACAAAAGCACCACGTACACTGTTCAGTACGAATTCTTCATCTGGCTTAATATCGCATTCCGCTACAGCACGTGTACTTAATAGTCCGGTGCACTCCACTGGTGTGCCGATAGATGAGTGTTCCTCGATCATGAGCACCTTTGCACCGTATTTGGCAGCATAGCGTGCAGCTGTGGATCCTGTAGGTCCGGCTCCGACAACAACAACATCATAGATCATAGGAACAACTCAAAAAGTAAAAAGAATAAAATGAACAATGGTTCGTTCTCATTGCTCACTAAGTATGACATCAGCGCCTATTGAACGCATTGCATCAAAGAAGTTAGGGTATGAAATGAAGATGGATTCTGCGGTATCGATAATGGTATTTCCGGCCACCATGCCTGCGAGTGTCAAAGCCATTACGATACGATGGTCGTGCCATCCGTGTACTTCTGCACCCTTGAATTCCCCTCCTCTTATTGTCAGGCTATCCTTTTCTTCCCTGCAGAATATTCCCATTTTCTCAAGTTCCATAGCCATTGCATGAAGCCTGTCCGTCTCCTTATAGCGTACATGCTCAGCATTGGTAATTACTGTCTCGCCCTTTGCCATGGCTCCAAGGACTGCGATTGTGGGTACGAGATCAGGGGTGGCACCTGCATCCATGGTTATGCCGTGGAGATCTCCGCCTCTTACGGTGGCTGTTCCTTCTTCCATATCCCAGTAGATATTTGCACCCATCTCTTTCAGTATGTTTATGATGGCTATATCACCCTGCATTGAAGGGAACAGGTTCTTGACCGTCAAGGTGGAGTTCGTCATTGCAGCGGCTGCAAGAAGGTATGATGCAGATGAGAAATCACCCGGTACTGTGTATTCCTCAAGGTTATAGCTCTGGTTACCGGGAATTATGAACTTAGGGTTGTTATGATCTTCAACTAGGATCTCAACACCTGCCTTTTCAATGACATCCAGTGTGACATCAATGTAAGGTTTGGATTTTAGTTCACCCTTGATAGAGAGGGTTGTACTGTTCCTTGTAAGCGGGCATGCAAGCAGTAATGCTGATATGAACTGTGAACTGATGGACCCGTCTATTTTGACGATAGCACCTGTAAGTCCACCGGTGACCACAATTGGTGCACATCCGTTATTACGGGTAGAATAGGCATCAACACCAAGATCGTTCAGGACCCTAAGAAGAGGGTCATTTGGTCTTGACCTTATGGAATTGTCGCCTGTGAGCACAGTAGTTCCTTCTGTAAGTGCAGAGATGGCGGTCATGAACCGAAGTGTAGTTCCTGAGTTTGCTACATCTATTATATCCTCGGGAATTTGCGGAACTCCATTGACACCGCTGATCAGAAGGTCTTCTCCATCCTTTTCAATGTATGCACCGAACATCTCACTAGCGCGAATGGTTGATTGTGTATCTGCAGATAGCAGTGGCCTGTGGATGGTTGCCTCTCTTGAAAGAGCGGCTATGGTGATGGCTCTGTGGGTATAGCTCTTTGAAGGAGGTGCGAATACCTCTCCATGCACATCGGATCTTCCAACTGTTACTTTCATTTATTGCACTCCTTTTACAATGTTCTCTATCTTGTCCCAGTCATGGTCATATATATGTGCAGAGATGCTCATCGTGGTGATGGTTCCAGCTTCCAGTCCCACATGTTCGGCAACGTACTCAAGAAGCTTGGAAAGGCCATAGAGATTGGCGGGATAAGCCCCTGCAAAGTCGTGGCTGCGGAATACTGTTGTCAGGTGGACCTTTTCATCCCTGATCTTAAAATCGTCAAGTATCATGCAGGGTACTTCATCAACATGGGTATCCACAGTTGGGATCCATGTGACTGCTGTAGCCCTTCGTGTCGTTTTGTTGTTCTTCAGTTTTTCAATTACATATGCGATCTGGTCTGTTTTTTCATCCCAGTTGCGAAGCCTCTGGCCGTATGTATATTCGAAATCCTGTGCATTTTCGCCGGTGATAAGCTGCTTTGCATATTCTTCCAGCCTTTCATGGTTCCATGCTATATCTGCAGGGATCTCATCCCTGTACGGATCATCTATCACGACCATCAGGTTCATGAACTCTCGTATCTGGCTTCCTCTCTCATCTGTAATGACCTTGCCGTGATTCCATATTACATTGAGTCCGCGGTACCATGCATCACTGATGGTCTGAGCTTTTATGATCCTTCCAATTGCCGCATCCTGCGTCATGACAAATTCTCCCTATAATGTACTAAAGTAAGCATTATCCTCTAATATAGCTATCTATTTAAAAATAATCCGGGAATCGTCACGAAGGGGATTTGTCTTTCTGCTCAATCGCTGAACTAAGCTTTGCTGATAATTAACACAGAAAAAGTAATAAACTTCACATCCATTCAGTCATCCCGATGGATGAAGATGCCCGATGCTATACCGTTGGATATGGAAACAGGTCACTGGAAGAATTTATCGACATTCTACAACAGTATGACCTCTCCTATCTGGTTGATATTCGAAGCTATCCGCATTCGGTACGTGAAGAGTTCAATAAAGAGAACCTCGAGATAGTATTGCCGAAATATAATATTGTTTATTCCCATTGTCCCGGGCTTGGAGGCTTACGGGAAGAAAGTTATATCAATTATATCGGAACGGATGAGTTCCGGGAATATTTCAAAAAATTGATTGGCAAGATAAAAGAAGTAAATAGCAACGGCTCTGATGTTGTCCTTATGTGTGCTGAGAAAAATCCGAAGAACTGCCACAGGTATAAGCTATCAAATGAGCTGGAATCCAGTGGAATAAGAGTTATCCACCTGACCAATCCCGGCCAGGCAGACCTTTTCAGTTTCTAATTGTATTGGCTTGTGCTTACATTGAGTTCAAACGACGGATCCTTTCTTCTGTGGTTGGATGTGTCCTGAAAAGATTCATCATTTTGCTACCTCTCAGAGGGTTGACGATAAACATATGTGCCGTATTCTCGGATGGTTGTACATCATTCCTGCGAGGGTGGTAGTTCTGTGCACCTGACTCCAGTTTGGAGAGCGCGCTGGCAAGTGCCCATGGTTTCTGTGATATGCGTGCTCCTTCTGCATCTGCTGCGAACTCACGTGAACGGGATATCGCAAGCTGGATTATGGTCGCAGCGAGTGGTGCCACAATTGCGAGTGCAATGAATCCTACGATATTGGTTCCTCCATTGTCGTCCCTTCCTCCGATGCCTCCAAAGATAGCAGCCCACCTTGCCCATGTTGCAAGCATTGTTATAACACCTGCAATGGTCGCTGCAACTGCACTGATAAGTGTGTCACGGTTCTTTACGTGTGCAAGCTCGTGTGCCAGTACACCTTCGATCTCTTCCGGTGTCAGAAGATTAAGGATGCCTGTAGTAGCTGCAACAGCTGCATGTTTTGGGTCTCTTCCGGTTGCGAATGCATTTGGCATGGATGTTTCCACAATGTAAACTTTAGGCATTGGAAGGTCTGCACGCATTGCAAGCTTGCGGACGATCTCATAAAGTTTAGGACTTTCAGATTCTGTTACTTCTTTTGCATGGTACATCTTCAGGACGATCTTGTCACTGTACCAGTAACTACCGAAGTTCAGGATGACAGCAAAAGCAAAAGCTATGATCATTCCGCTAGTGCCGCCAATAAGATTACCTACAATGACCAGCAGTCCTGTCAGGGATGCCAGCAGTAATGTGGTCTTAAACATATTTTTCATTTTCTACCTCATTTTGGGGTGGATGTTTTTGATCGAATTAACTACCATTAATATATCCACACATGCCCTGTAATCCATTGAATTGTAATTCTATATAAACAATTTGGTGCATTATTTAAAGAACGGCTATACTATTCTCTCTATACTTCTGCCACTACAATATATCAGAAGACAAAAAAGAAACAAGGGTAATAAGAAAAAGAAAAAAGAAGAATGAACTGCGAGCAGCTCAGACTTCTTCAATGGTCAGGTTCTCGTCCTCATCAAGTTCTGAAAGCGTGGCTTCCAGTTCGTCAAGGTTACTTTCAAGGTCCTCTATCTCTGAATCGGTCAGCCCGACCCCTTCCTCTGCAAGTACTTCATCTGCAGTTGGTGCTTCTGCTTCAACCTCGTCATCTGCTGCCTGGTCGCCCACACAACCTGAGAAGGTTAATCCGATCAGAAGGATGGCGACAATTCCAATGTGTTTAAAGCTGACCATGATTAGTCCTCCTGCTCTTCAGTCTCTTCATCATCTTCTTCTGCATCAGTTACTGAAGATGAGGTAAAATCCTCTATCTCGAACTTTATGGTGTCGTTTACCTCTTCATATGTCAATGAAGTTTCGTTCACGATCTCGTTCTTGATCTCTTCTTCATCGATGGTATCGAATATGTATTCGGTTACAGTATCATTGATCTCCACTGTTGCAGATGAGTTGATCTCAAAGATCTTTACTTCGATCTCGATTTCGATCTCATCGTCTTCTTCATCCTCTTCATCGGTTTCTTCTTCAGTGGAGTCAGTTGTTGCAGTGACTTCTTCATCATCTTCGACTTCTGCAAACTGCATCTCGTCACCTGCGCCGACCTTATATGTTCCTTCTCCTGAGAGTGAAGCACTTCCGGTTCCTTCTGCGAAGACTGTCAGATCCTCTCCACTTACCATGACGGTAAGCCTTGTTCCATTAATGAGGGCGTCACCTGTGAAGTTATCATACACAGAGGCACGGTATCCGTCTTCTGTCTGCTGATTCACGACATCGTATGTTGCTCCGCTGACATCAATTTCTGCATCCCCTGCAAGGTCCTTGATCACAAGCATTGCATCTGTTGCATTGATGGTAACGTTAAATTGTCCGGAAAGAACAATGGTACCGTCACCCTCTGCATTGAGAGCACCCTCGCCTGTCATGTTCACATAACCATCTCTGGATTCCTTCATTTCATCCAGAATTTCTCTAAGAACCTCGTTGGCTTCCTTGGTTTTATCGATTGCATCCTCAAGGTTTCCTTCTTCCAGCAGTGCCTTAGCTTCAGCTATCAGGCGGTTGTATTCATCGAGAAGTTCCTGAAGTTCGGCAGCTTGCTCTTCATCTTCCACTTGGTCGATTTCATCTTGTAGACTTTCGGAAACATCATCTGATTTCTCAAGGTATGTTTCAAGTCCATCGCCCACTCTCTCTCTTGTGCTTTGTCTAATGTCTTTTATTGCATCTTTCCAGAGCTTCCTGATGTCCTTCAGTGCATCTGATAAGTCTTTTCTTGTTTCAGCATCTCCAACGTCTTCTTTAATATCATCAAATTGTGAAATGTAATCGTCAATTGTATCATTCACTTCATCAGAATAGCCGCCTTCGTCTTTGATATTCTCAAGGCGAATGATCATGTAGTCGATAGTGCTATTGAGGTAAATCTTTGATTCGTTGACCATTTCTTCAGTTGTAAGATTACCTCTTGCCTGCTGCCTCTTTATCATCTGGAACTCAGATGTCATCTTGTTGTAGTCGTTCTTGGCAGCCTGTATATTCTTAGCTTCCTGGTAATTTGTCCTTAACCTGTCCTGGTCCTGTACGCCTACCGTCTCACCGGTAGCATTCTTCTTCATTTGACCAGGTGCGTTCTCAAATCCATTTCCATTGTCTGCAAGTGCTGCCATAGGAAGTAAGCTGACTACCATCAGCACAGCAGCGATAATTGCAAAACCTTTCATCGTTCCTCTCTTCATTACGGATTCCTCCATTATCATGAAATTAACTTACAAAACAATATTCTGAATATTTGAATATAAACTTACTTTAGGGCTAATTGTTCGGAAGATATGTCTCATAATAATTGCAGATTTTTTCAAGCATAATATTTAGGATAAAACTTGATGATGGCTTATTTATTAAAAATAAGTTCTTAAAAGCATTTTATTCCTAATTAATACTTTACAACAAGGTTTTCTGATTATTTTTACTATTTCTTCCTGATATGATCTACGACAACATGTGCTTTTTATTGGAACATCTATTCAAAATAACAAAATAACCTGAAAAATGGATTCGAGAGCAACAATAAACTATAATAGTTGCCTGCCATAATACTACATTGTGAAGATTAGGACCTTATTTGTTTTCAGCGTATGTATCTTGGCATGCTTCTTTTCAGCAGTTCCGGCAAGTGCCGAAGGGACAGCGACTATTCATGGTGCCATCTATGAATGGGATACTTTCCAGCTGATGGAGAATGTTATCATTGAAGTGAACACCACGCCGCCACAGTCCATCGTAGCTAAATATGGTGTATATTCTATGAATCTTGCTCCGGGTGAATACCTGATCACAGCAACTTATTACGAGAACAACACGCTTACAGCCTCTACGCAGGAAACGATTACCATCAGTGATGATGGTGACTACATTATAGACCTGATACTTCTTCCTTCATATGATAGCGATCTTAGCGAAGACCCTGATCTTTTGAACATTACTACTTCATTGGAAGCTGATTCCGAAGCAATTGAAAATGGAGCAGGTGGTAATACACTATATTATGTTGCAGTTCTTATTATTCTTTTAATGGCCGGGAGTGGTCTTTATCTCTTCTCAAAGAAGAATGGGAAGAAAGAGGCTGATGAAGATTATTCAATATCTGCCGTTGGCGAAGATATTGTAAAAATCGCAGTCGTGGAAACTAAGGATGAGTCCCCTGCAGGTATGCCTGATGAATCAGAAGGATTGGAGTCGGAAATGCTCGATGCACCTGAAGCACCTGAAGTGGTTGATGTGGGGGGAGAGATTCCATTACCTTCGGACCTGCAGGAAGTTCTTGATATTATCAGATCGAGCGGAGGACGGATCACTCAGAAGGACCTTCGCTCTAAACTCAGCTATTCTGAAGCAAAGGTAAGCCTGCTCGTTTCAGATCTTGAGAACCGGGGACTTGTGGAGAAGTTCAAGAAGGGCAGGGGCAATATAATCATCATTCCTGATGAACATAGGTGATGGAGGTATAAGTTACTTTGATGGTTCCCGGGATTTTGACCTGAAAAGTTCCTTCTACCATTCTAAAGTCATGGCTGTTCTTATCAATACATTTATATGAGAAATAACTAAGAGGGAACACATGAGAGTTTCAATGGATATCGAACTAAAGGATGCTCCGGGACAGTTGCTTCTGGCTCTGAATCCGATCTCAGAGCTAAAAGGGAACCTTAAGTCCATCGTACATCACCATGAAGATCGTACTCCAAGAAGTACTATTCCTGTTCAGCTCGTGTTCGAGGTAGAACATGAGAACCTCGATCTTATTATTTCACGTCTTGAAGAGAACGGTATCGGTGTTGCCAGGGTTGATGAAAAGCGCTTTATGGAACATGGTGCGGTCATTTTGATAGGTCACATTGTACATACCGATATACAGGACACTATAGATACTATTGACAAGACAGGTTTTGCAGAAGTTGTGGACATTTGCCTTTCAATGCCTCACATCGATAAACGGTCATCTGCTTCCCTGAAGATAGATGCTGTTGGCAGGAAAGAGCTTCATGAAGCAATGGCTGTCTTGAAGGAAGTAGCAGAGAAAAAGGACCTTCTGGTCATAGAGCCGATAGGGGCTGAAGTTGCATAAAGGTGATATTTCAATGAGAAAAGTACGCGCATCCATTATTGGATTTGGTTCAGTGGGACGGGGTGTTGCAGAGGTCATACTGCAAAAGGATGATGAACTGAAGTCTCTTGGTATCGACCTTGATGTTGTTGCAATAGCCGATTCTAGGGGAGCTGAGGTCAACTCCGAAGGCATCGATCTTAATGCTGCTCTTGCAAGAAAAAATGAAACCGGTACTGTGGCTATTGAAGATCTCACTGGTGAATACGTCATCAGGAATGTTGATCATGATCTTGTCATCGAGACGACACCTACCGATATTGAGACCGGTGGTACCGGACTTGTCAATATGCTTGCTGCATTTGAAAATGGCAGGGATGTCGTTACCTCTAACAAAGGTCCTCTTACACTTAAATACCAGGAGCTTATGAAGGCTGCCAGTGAAGCAGACTGCAAGTTCATGTTCGAGGCTACCGTAGGCGGTGCAATGCCTATTATCAATCTTATAAAAAGCACACTTGCCGGTAACGAGATCCAGAGTATTGAAGGTATCCTGAATGGTACCTGCAATTACATACTAACACGTATGATGGAAGAAAAAGCATCATATGAGCAGATGCTTGCAGAATCCAAGGAATTGGGTATTGCTGAGACCGATCCTACCTACGATGTAGAGGGTATCGATGCTGCATGCAAGTTGGTAATTCTTTCAAATTCAATCTTTGGGCAGAATGCCACTTTCCAGGATGTTGAGGTCACCGGTATTACCAAGATCACACCTGAATCACTTGCTCTTGCCTATGATGAGGGCTATGTGATCAAGCTCATTGGAGAGGTCAGGAAGGATCGCCTAAGGGTATCACCACGTCTTGTACCGGCTTCCCATCCACTGGCAGTTGGCGGGACACTTAATGTTGCATCAGTACGTACCGATCTTGCAGGCACCGTCACGGTTGCCGGAAGGGGTGCAGGTTCCATTGAAACTGCAAGTGCGATATTGAGTGATGTCATATCCATTTACAGGGAATAAAATTTCTTTACATGTTGTTATTGGGGAATATTAACAGGAAGTTATCTGCATGACCGATTTCAAAGAATTCGCTGACGTATGTAAAAAAATAGAACATACTGCAGGCTCACTGGATATGACGGACATCGTCTCTGAGATGTTACATTCAGTATCCGGTGAAGAACTTCCGGTTGTTGTTCATTTTGTTATGGGGGATGTCTTCCCTGCATGGAGCACCGAACAGCTTGGAGTTGGTCCGAGTCTTCTTTACGCAGCTCTGTCCAGATCATCAGGTCTTTCGCAAAAAGAGATCGAGAACCTCGTGCGAAATACCGGGGATATCGGTGAGACTGCAATTGCCGCACTGAAAAAAGAAACTAAGAATCAGGCAACGTTCTCTGCTTTCATGGATGATACTCCATCGCTTTCTATCATGGAAGTATTTGAGAGGTTCAACAACATTTCAAGGACAAACGGAAAAGGTTCTCAGACAACTAAGATAAAGAATTTGCAGTATCTTTTCAATTCAGCAACTCCTGAGGAAGCCCGCTATCTTGCAAGGCTGGCAATAGAAGATCTTCGAATTGGTGTTGGTGAAGGTATCGTAAGGGATGCAATCTCCAAAGCATTCGGAGTGCCTGCGGGGGATATTGAACGTGGGTTTATGCTGACCAATGATCTTGGCCTTGTGGCAATTGCTGCAAAAGAAGGTGGTTTGGAGGCGGTTTCAAAGCTTGATATGGAACTGAACCGACCGATCAAGATGATGCTGGCACAGGTCACGCCAAGTATTGAAACTGCTATCAATGATCTTGGTGTTGTGGCTGTTGAATGGAAGTTCGATGGTGCCAGGGTGCAGATACACAAGGATGGGGATAACATCAACATCTTCTCAAGACGTCTTGAGAATGTTACAGGTTCATTACCAGATATCGTTGAAGCTGTGAAGAATAATGTAAAGGCAGATTCTGCAATTCTTGAGGGTGAGGCTGTTGCTGTGGATGAGGATGGAAATCCTCGTGCATTTCAGGATATCCTTAAGCGCTTCAGGAGGAAGTATGATGTTGAGACCACGGTGCGTGAGATCCCTCTTAAGCTGAACCTTTTTGACATTCTCTACCTTAATGGTGAAGTGCTGATCGATATGTCACTTTCCGACAGGAGAAATGCTCTGGTCGGATGTGTTGAAAACAACGGTGGTATAATGGTTGATGAGCAGGTGCTTACTGATGATGCCGAAAAAGTGAACGAGATCTACTCTGCAGCACTGGCTGCAGGTCATGAAGGTGTCATGATCAAAAATCCAAAAGCTCCCTATTCACCCGGCAAAAGGGGCAAGAACTGGTTAAAGAAGAAACCTATCATGGAAACTCTCGACCTTGTGGTCATTGGTGCGGAATGGGGTTATGGAAGGCGTGCAAACCTCATTGGTTCCTATGCACTGGCATGCTTTGATCCCGATGCAGGCACTTTCCTTCCAATAGGAAAGGTGGCTACCGGTTTTTCAGATGAACAACTTGCAGAACTGACAGAGCTTCTGTCCGATCAGATCGTTGTTGAATCCGGAAGAGAGATCGAGCTAAAACCAGAAGTAGTATTCGAGGTCGCCTTCGAGGAGATCCAGAAGAGTACTAATTATGAATCTGGATATGCATTGAGGTTCCCAAGGCTTGTGAATGTCAGGGAAGACAAGTCTCCTGAAGAAGCCGAGACCCTTGAGCGTATCGAGAGTATTTATCTTGCTCAAAGGAGTTAAAGATTAAAACTAAAGATCAAAGCCAAATCATAATTTAATATGATGATATTAAATTATGATCCGGCCAAGTTATTTTTTTATTTATTATTAAATAAAGTTCATCGGCCGAGCTCGGCATGAGCTCTTGCCAGATGTCCGGCAGCTTGTGCACCTATCAGTGATATCTCGCCTGCAAGCACCGCTGCTGCTACTATTTCTGCCAGTTTCTTTGAGTTCTCACCCGGAACTTTGCCGGCACCTGCAACTCCCAACAGGTTCAAGCAATCTCTCTGCGTTCCGATACTTGTTCCTCCTCCAACTGTACCGACCTGCACGGATGGCATGGTAACTGCACAATAGAGGTCTCCATATTCATTCACTTCCATTGTTGTGATGGCGGTACTGCCTTCCACGACGTGAGCTGCATCCTGTCCGCATGCAAGGTATAATGCTGCTACGATGTTGGCAGCATGTGCATTGAAACCAAGTGCTCCTGCTCTTGCAGAACCAAGGAGGTTCTTCCTGTAGTTCACCTCTTCCATCATTTCTGGAGTGGTCTTCAGTTTCTTTTCGACAAGCTCCTTTGGGATCGTTACATCGGCTGCAACTGTCTTCCCTCTGCCAAGTATATTATTGATGGCTGCAGGTTTCTTGTCAGTGCACATGTTCCCTGAAAGGGATATTGGATAAGCTCCGAACTCATCGGAGATGAGGTTGAGTATTGCATCGGTGGCAATGGTGACCATGTTCATTCCCATTGCATCCTTTGTATCATAGGCGAACCTTAAGAAAACGGTGTTTCCTGTAACGTATGGCTCAACGCTGAGCAGTTCACCAAAGCGTGTTGTTCCGCCGGCCTTTTCCTTCATCTTTTCAAATGTCTCAGGCTTTCTTATCCAGTCCACGAATTTCCTTGCGTGTGCAACATCATCCATTTTGAAAACAGGTGCGCGTGTCATCTGATCCTGAAATATCCTGACATTGGCACCGCCGGAAGCTGTAATGGCAGAACATCCGCGGTTGGTACTTGCAACAAGTGCTCCTTCGGTGGTGGCAAGTGGAAGCATGAACTCATCGTTAGCATATTCGCCGTTTATTTTAATGGCTCCTGCAATTCCAAGGGGGATCTGTATGGCGCCGATCATATTTTCGATATTGCGTTTTGTAACTGATTCGGCATCAATTGTATAGTTCTGAATATGTTCGAACTGGACACCTTCCATCTTCTCGATCGCACATTTCCTCAGCCTGATCGCAGTATCCTTGTCTGTATATGCATCGATCTTCCTTAGGGGGATCTCTCCTGATACGATTTTCTCAATCAATTCCTCTTCGTTAAATGTGGGTTCGGTGTTTGATGCCATGATATTCCCCTTTTGTATGATGTAGATTGTTAATGCCAGATGATCTCAGAATGAATATTTTTCCGCAGTTCGGTAAAAATATGTTCAATAAATTCCTGTTATTGGTCGCTGATTATAGTATTTGATGATATTTATAGGTTCATATTCAGTAAATCAGCATCAACCGACTTCTTTATCTGTTTTATCTTCTTTTTTAAATTGGTTAAATAGCTTCCTCTCTCTATAATGATGATGATTAGTATTAACTGAAGTGCAGATAAGCTTAAATATTAAAATACCAATCTTTTTAAGGAAGCCGTATCTCTGGTATGGGTTCACAAGAGAGGGATGAAACGAACCGTAATTCAGCGGTTTGGTTGTTGTCATTCAAGGATTAATTGCACTTGTCTATGTGTTCTTTATAGAGAATTCAGGGCATCTGTTTACATAGGTGGTATTGAATGATTAATTCGAACAGTCTTACAATGGGTCATGTTGCCAGGTTAGGCTCCGATTCTAAAGAGGAGTTCAATAAGTGGCGCAAGGAATGGATCGTAGAAAATGCGAAGTCCAGGCAGCTAGAAGTCTATCAGGAGATGACTGACCATAATAATACCAATGGTTTTTGGGCCTGGTATCTTGAAAAGCATAGTGATCTGACCCGTAGGTATAATAATCTTTATTCTGACATAACTGCAAAGGATTGCAGGGAACTGGAACTTAGTAATTCCAATGGTTCAGGTTTCAGCATTAATCCTGGATATGGCGACCTTGACAGAATCAGAAAGGATTTTATTAAACATGATAATGAGGCAATCGAACGCATAACCTCAAGTCTGAGCAAGATCGGTCTTGAAAAAGAGGCACAAAAACTTGCTTCGACGGAACCAATGGATAAAAAGACTATCCAAACTCTTGACAGGTTCTTTGACTCATTGCATGAAAATGAATTCAATGATTTTCAGGTAATTGATTTTTATCTGTCACTTTCTCCTGAAGAACGTATATCTCTTGGATGTAAACCCTAATATCCAACCAGATCCTCAACAACATCTAACCAATATATAACCACAATATCTAATCATAAATCATGATGGCAATATCATTATCAGGTTTCAGGTAGATAACTTCAGATAAACAATTTAGTTTTTCTGATCTTTTTTCTGCTAATGCCTTTAATGCTATCTTTTCTGGGATATTTTTTAGTTATTATGCAGATGGCTCTTGGAATATCTGCTCATTTTAGAACACAACATCTATATATCATAATTAAATCTACATCATAGTACTTATTTGTGCATTATATGAGGAATATCTATGGAACAGACTAAGATCCTACTTGATGAAAACGAGATGCCAAAAAAATGGTATAATATCCTTCCGGATATGCCCACTCCATTGGCTCCTCCACTTAATCCTGCAAATAATGAGCCACTAAATCCAGAGGACCTTGCTCCTCTTTTCCCTATGGAGCTCATCAAACAGGAAATGAGCAGTGAGAGATATATTGATATCCCTGATGAGGTTCTTGAGATCTACAAGCTCTGGAGACCTGCTCCTCTGTTCCGTGCACACAGGCTTGAAAAATTACTTGACACTCCTGCAAAGATCTACTACAAATATGAGGGTGTCAGTCCTGCAGGCAGTCACAAACCAAATACCTCTGTGGCACAGGTTTACTATAATATGAAAGAAGGCACCGAAAGGATAACCACCGAGACCGGAGCCGGTCAGTGGGGAAGCGCACTTTCACTTAGCTGTAATTATTTTGATATTGAATGTAAGGTCTATATGGTACGCTCCAGCTTCGAGCAGAAACCATACCGTAAATCCCTGATCAATCTCTGGGGTGCACAGGTAGTACCTTCTCCAAGTCCTGACACTGAGTTCGGACGTCACATGCTTGAGAAATATCCAGACACAACAGGCAGTCTTGGTATTGCTATCGGAGAAGCTGTAGAAGATGCTGTGAAGCACGATAACACAAAATATGCTCTTGGCAGTGTGCTCAACCACGTCATGTTACACCAGACTGTCATAGGTCTTGAAGCCCAGCAGCAGCTCGACAAGGTCGAGGAATATCCTGATATCGTCATCGGATGCTGTGGTGGTGGAAGTAACCTTGCAGGTATCAGCCTTCCATACATGAGGGATAAGATAGAAGGAACCCATGACCCACGTATCATTGCTGTGGAGCCTTCCGCATGTCCAACATTGTGTGATGGCAAGTTCCAGTATGACTATGGTGACATGGCAAAACTGACTCCACTCCTTAAGATGTATTCACTGGGATTCGATTTCATTCCACCAGCCATCCATGCAGGCGGCTTAAGGTACCACGGATGCTCACCGATAATCAGCCAGTTGACCGAAGACAAACTTATGGAAGCTACCAGCTATCATCAGGTAGAGGTATTCGAAGCAGGCGTCATGTTCGCCCGCAGTGAAGGTATCCCACCAGCACCGGAGTCCACCCACGCTATCAAATGCGCTATCGATGAGGCTCTCAAGTGCAAGCAGACCGGCGAAGAGAAGACCATCCTGTTCTGTCTCAGCGGTCACGGTCACTTCGATATGTACTCTTACGACAAGTACTTCAGCGGCCAGCTTAGCAACGATTAATTCTGGAAAGCGGCTTAACAGCCGTGTTCCTGCTCATTTTTATTTTAATTTCCTTCTATTATAATACTAATAGCATTACGTGCTCGCTTTTTTTGCTGTAGTTTGCTGTTTTAATAGCAACATTGACTGGGAATTTCTTCTTGTATATTTATGGTTCCGAACTCTTCGTTTTGAACCTATTGTTCTTACTTTCTGATCATCTATTCTATTCATTTTATACTTTCCTAAAATAAAATTCATCTGTGATCACCTTTATATGTTGTAAAATACTCGATTTAAGCCACATGAAATTAATTTTATTTTGAATATATATCTCATATCATGCAACTTTTGTTAGGTGGATGACCAAGATTCATGTACTTATAAAAACTCAAATAGGTAAAATTATGGTAAAAAAAGTAATACTCATAGTTTCCATTATTCTTGCTATTGCAATGATAGCGATCCCGGCATCAGCTGTGGACAATGGGGATCAACAGAATAATGGAACTCAAGGCCGCACATTCTTTGACATGTGGGGTGCATTATTTGGTGGTTTAGATAACTTAAGAGGGTCAAGTGGCAATGGTGAACAAATTCCTGGTCTCCAGGGTGATACCGGTCCAGCAGGTCCTCAAGGTGAGGTCGGTCTTCAGGGCGAACAAGGCTCGCGGGGTTCACGAGGTCCAACGGGTCCACAAGGTGAGCAGGGTTTAACAGGTCCACAGGGCGAACCTGGTCTTACTGGTCCTAAAGGAGATACTGGTGCTCAAGGTCCTCAGGGAATTCAGGGCGAACCTGGTCTTACTGGTCCTAAAGGAGATACTGGTGCTCAAGGTCCTCAGGGAATTCAGGGCGAACCTGGTCCTCAGGGTCCAGCAGGGGAGATACCTGCATCTGTAGGCAACACAGGTGGAGGTCAATATCATGAAAACAGAGATCCCTATGTAGGTATAAATTACATTATTGCCCTTGATGGAACTTATCCTCCTCGTGATGGTGGATATCCAGCCGAAGGTCCATATATTGGTGAAATTCGGATGTTTGCCGGAAATTACGCGCCAAGTGGTTGGGCTTTCTGTAACGGACAAGTTTTGGCAATTTCCGAATATACGGCTCTGTATAGTATCATTAGTACATACTATGGTGGTGATGGACGAACCTATTTCAATCTCCCTGATCTCCGAGGACGTACTCCGGTACATGCAGGAACTGGAGTTGGACTTTCACCAGTATCATTGGGTCAAATAGGTGGACAAGAACGTGTGAACTTGGTGGTTTCGCAGATGCCAGAGCACAATCATGCTATAAATCCTGTCTAAGATGTTTGATGGCCTACACATAGGCTATCATTTCTTTTTTTTACACAGCAACGTTGACATTTTTAACGCCTTTTCAAAGCCAATGTGCTTTTTTTGTATGTTCTTATTTTTTTGTCAGAAGCTTGCATTCAAAGTTGTAATAATATTTTCTCATACTAACATCATAACAAAAACATTAAGTATTCCCAAATTCTTTTATAATATTACAATGGGGGAAGATGAGCATAAAATGTGGCTCCAGCAAGAGGTCGAAGACTGGAGCAGGGAAGGGATCGTTGACGATCATCAGGCGAAGCTGATACTATCAAAGTATGGTTTATCTGAGGCACCTTCCGAAATAGAACAGATGGATCAGAGGAAGGATACATCAAAGCTTGTCACAGTAATCTCAATATTGGGTGCCTTCCTGATCGGTATCGGCGCAATTCTATTTGTTGCATCGAACTGGCAAAAGATTCCTACCATTGTAAAAATGGTGCTTCTACTTGGTACAACGTATGGAACTTACTTCATTGGATGGGAATTGAAATTTAACAGGAGAACACATCCTGCAATGGGTGAAGCATTGCTTTTCCTTGCTTCGTTGTTCGTTGGTGCAACAATATTCCTGACTGCCCAGATATTCAATGTTAACGCGAATGAGCACTGGCTTGTACTTGTGTGGTTCCTTGCCATACTTCCGTTTGGTTACGCTTTCAGGTCTTCAATTATTATATCTTTGAATATAGTCACATTTGCTCTCTGGACAACGTTCTATATCTCGCAGGCCCGTTATCTTGCGCTGAGCAGCTTCGAGATATTCATGTTATACCTGCTACTTGGTATCAATCTTTATGGTCTTGGGCAAATGCATCTGAAATTTGAAAAATATGCACATTTCAGGATCATCCATCAGGGCTTTGGTCTGTTTTTCATCCTGATCTCATACTTCTATTTTAGTTTAGAAACACCTTATCGTGAGATCCTGACACGTTCCACGCCGGTAAACTGGCAGGTCCAGTTGTTCTTCCTGTTATTTGCAGTAACATCAGTTCTCTTTTTGATATCGAACATTTCAATGTACCGAAAGGTCAAGAATACAAAATACGAGCTCATCGTACTTGCACTAGCATTTTCAGGGTGGATAGGTGCATGGCTGCTAACCTTCTTCATAGATTCATTGACAACATCGGTCACAGAATATGGTTATACCTACACTCGAATAGACTCGACAATAGCTACATTATTATTCATTTTTTTCAACTTGATATTCTTCGTACTATCTATTGGCAGCATCCTGGTCGGATACTATAAGGCTACAGTGGCCTTTGTCAATATAGGAATGTCCTTCTTTGTGCTGGGTGTGCTGCATCTGTATTTTACAACTCTTTACGAGCTGTTGCCAAGGTCTCTTGCTTTCATTGCCGGAGGTTTGATCCTAATAATACTTGGCTGGTATATGGAGAATAAGAGGCGTTCGATCATAACCGATATCAAAGGGGGCACCGTCTTATGAATTCGAAAAGATTTGGTTTGCTTATGGTCTATTCACTGATCATCATCTCATTGATATTCCTGCCCAAAATGTTCACATTAAGTCTGGGTAAGGATATTTTACTAAAGACCGAACCTGTAGATCCAAGGGATGTATTCCGGGGAGATTATGTTAATCTTAACTATGAGATATCAACAATAGATCTTGATAAAACTCCTTTTGATCACGAATTTATGATGGGCGAATCAATATACGCCAAGCTTTCTGAAAAAGAAAAATACTGGACGATAGATTGGGTAAGCCATAGAAAACCTGATGTCAGTGATGAGGATGTCTGCATGAAAGGAGTGGTAACAAGTAGCTATGATGATACGCTGAACGTTAGGTGGGGCATTGAAAGCTACTTTGTACCTGAAGGGGATGGTATTCCAATACAGATGCAGATGGAAAACACATCAGTGATAGTTTCAGTTGGTCCGGATTGTTCAGCTGTGCTAAAACAGCTTTTGATAGACGATGAACCTGTTACATTTGAATAATTTATTTCGTCACCTGATCAATTTTCTTATTTTCAGATCAGCTTCGGACAAATATTATTCATTATACATTTGTCACACTTTGGCGATATGGGTCGGCAAATACTCTTTCCGAAAAGTACCATCAGCCCGTTGATATCTTTCCACGAATCCTTGTCGATCACATTTTCAAGCTCTATCTCCGTTTCCTCAGGAGTATCTGTTTCAACGAGTCCCATCCTGTTGGATATGCGATGTACATGAGTATCCACAGCAATAGCATCTTTGTCAAAAGCATAGGTGAGTACACAATTGGCTGTTTTCCTGCCAACTCCCGGGAGCTTAACAAGCTCATCGATGTCATCCGGAACGATGCCATCGTATTCTTCCAGAAGCACACGTGAGATCTCTATCAGACGCTGTGCCTTGACGTTATAGAATCCTACTTCCCTTATCAGTTCCCGAATTTCACCTACGTCGGCACTTGCCATTTTTTGGGGAGTGTCGAGAACAGAAAAGAGTTTCTGGGTTGTTGGGATCGTTACTTCATCCCGGGTTCGCTGGGACAATACTGTGGAAATAAGAAGGTAGTAAGGGTCCCTGTTGATGTGGAAATAACCTTTCGGATACAATTTCTTAAGGCGGGAAATGATCTCTTCGACGTCCATCAAATAGTGAAAGGTCCCTGGTAATTTAATCTTTTGTGGTAGCGCTAATTTTCCGGTCTTAAGAAATTACTTATACGATACTGGAGCAATCGCTGTAAAGTGATGTGAAATTCCCATGCTGATAAGAGAGCTTGACATTCCCGATGATATAATCCGTTTCTACGAAGATTCCGGTATAAAGGAGCTTTATCCTCCACAGGCTGAAGCTGTCGATAATGGTCTACTTGAAAGAAAGAACCTTCTTGCTGCAATACCAACTGCTTCAGGAAAGACGCTTCTGGCAGAGCTTGCAATGCTCAAGGCGATCCGTAATGGTGGGAAAGCACTATACATAGTTCCGCTTAGGGCTCTTGCTTCTGAGAAGTTCGATCGTTTCAGGGAGCTTGCACCCTTTGGTATCAAGGTTGGCATATCCACAGGTGATTTTGAATCAAGGGATGAATGGCTTGGTGTAAATGACATCATTGTAGCAACTTCTGAAAAGACCGATTCTCTTCTCCGCAATGGGACCTCATGGATGGAAGAGATCACAACGATCGTTGTTGATGAGGTCCACCTGCTGGATTCTAAGAACAGGGGGCCGACCCTTGAGGTCACCATAACAAAACTCATGCGTCTGAATCCGGATTGCCAGATAATCGCGCTGTCGGCCACTGTTGGCAATGCCCGGGAGATGGCAGACTGGCTTGATGCAGCTCTTGTCCTGAGCGAATGGAGGCCCACGGATCTGCATGAGGGTGTTTTCTTTGGTGAGGCCATCAACTTCCTGGGGAAACAAAAAAAGATCGAACGGCGGGACAAGGATAATGCCACGAACCTTGTGCTTGATACTATCATTGAAGGTGGGCAATGCCTTGTTTTTGAGAGCAGTCGCCGTAATTGTACGGGATTTGCAAAATCTTCTTCGAACAAGGTTGTGAAATTGCTCGACAATGATGTTCGCGGGAAACTTGCTCAGATGGCGGAAGAGGTGGAATCCACCGGGGAAACTGATACTGCAAAGGTGCTTGCAAATTGTATAAGGAAAGGTGTTGCTTTCCATCATGCAGGACTTAACTCATCCCACAGGAAGATCGTGGAAGACGGGTTCAAACAAAATGTTATCAAGGTCATATCCAGCACTCCGACGCTGGCAGCCGGCCTGAACCTTCCTGCCAGAAGGGTGGTCATCAGGAACTATCGCAGGTTCGATTCAAATTTCGGGATGCAACCGATCCCTGTGCTTGAATATAAGCAGATGGCCGGAAGGGCGGGACGTCCTCATCTCGATCCTTATGGGGAGTCCGTGCTGCTTGCTAAGGAGTATGCGGAATTCGAGCAGTTGCTGGAAAATTATGTGGAAGCTGATGCAGAGGATATATGGTCGAAGCTTGGTACTGAAAATGCTCTGAGGACACACGTTCTTTCCACCATTGTGAATGGCTTTGCATCTGACCGGGCAGAGCTGATGGAATTCATGGGTGCGACGTTCTTTGCATTCCAGCAGGATACCTGGAGCCTTGAGGATGTTATTGACGATTGTATCGATTTCCTGGCTGACAATGACATGATCGTGAAGAATGAAATGCCGGATTCGATCTCTTTAAGCTCGACCCAGCTCGGAAAGCTTATCTCGATGCTTTATATTGATCCGATGTCAGGGGCAAAGATCGTGGACGGGCTGAAAAAGGCTGTCAATGTTACTGATCTTACGCTTCTTCATTTGATATGCAGTACGCCTGACATGAGGCAGTTGTACATGCGCAGTGGTGATTACGTGAAGATCAATGATTTTGTGATGTCGCATAGTGATGATTTCATTGAGGTTCCGAATCAGTTCAAGGAAATCGATTATGAGTGGTTCCTTTGTGAAGTGAAGACTGCAATGCTGCTGGACGAATGGATCAGTGAGATCCCTGCAGATGACATCACGCAGCACTTCAATGTTGGCGAGGGGGATATCCATGCCCTTGCGGACACCGCAGAGTGGTTGATGCATGCTACCACAAAACTGGCGGAACTTCTCGGCGTGAAGTATTCGGCCTATGCACGCGGACTTGAGAAGCGGATACATTACGGCGCCAGCCCGGAGCTCATGGAGCTTGTTGGTATCAGGGGAGTTGGACGTGTGCGTGCACGTAAGCTCCACAAAGCCGGATTTGTTTCACTTGCAGAACTTAAAAAGGCCGATTATTCCGTGCTATCCAAACTGGTGGGTCCGAATGTGGCTGCAAATATCCTTTCGAACATCGGGGTCCGTGTCAGGAAACAGGTGGATAAGGGCACACCTATAAATTCAAATACTCTAGATACATTACTTGACAAAGACCAGAAAACATTCAGTGATTTCCAGTAATGTTAAAATAATTTCATGTGGACAAACCTGCGATCTGTGATGCAGTTTCTGTCCTTTCTAACCTTAATGACGAGATGATCACATGCTGTATAAACACCTATCCGATGTCACCGAAGAAGAGATGGATAAGCTTCTTGACCGCACAGGAGAGCTGATGGACGTATCTGAAACCGTTTCAGCTATACTTCATGACGTGCAGGAAAAAGGTGACGATGGGCTACGTGAATACACGAAGAAGTTTGACAAAGCAGATATCCAGGCCATAGAAGTTACCCCTGAAGAGATCGAAGAGGCAATGGCACTTGTTGATGCCGAACTTATCAGACATCTCAAGATCGCAGCAGAGAACATCAGGAACTTCCATGCAGCACAACTTCCGCAGAAGACATGGTTCATCGAACCTTCTCCCGGCATCAAGCTTGGTCAGATGGCTACTCCTCTTGCATCGGTTGGTGCTTATGTGCCGGGTGGCAGGGCTTCCTATCCTTCAACTGCACTCATGACCATCATTCCTGCAAAAGTTGCAGGTGTCAAAAGCGTTGTAATGTGCACACCACCGGGTCCGGATGGCAAGATCAATCCGCTTACACTTGCAGCAGCTAAGGTTGCAGGTGCAGATCATATTTACAAGCTTGGCGGTGTTCAGGCAATCGCAGCAATGGCCTATGGTACAGAATCTGTTTTGAAGATCGATAAGATCGTGGGACCCGGAAATGTCTTTGTTACCGTTGCCAAGATGATGGTGCGCGATAAGGTCGAGATCGATTTCCCTGCAGGTCCAAGTGAAGTGCTTATTATTGCCGATGATTCTGCCGATGCTGCTATGATCGCATCCGATATCCTTGCACAGGCAGAGCATGATCCAAAGTCAGTTTCAGTACTTGTGACAACATCTTCTGAGCTTGCAGAGCAGACGAACGCTGAGGTCAAAAAGCAGGCTGATGTTGCTGTCCGCAAAGAGATCGTGGACACATCACTTGAGAATGCAGCTATCATCGTTACCGATACCATGGATGAGTGTATTGATATCTCCAACGATTTCGCACCTGAACATCTTGAGATCATGGTGATGGATGACGATTCCGTACTAGAGAAGATCGAGAATGCAGGCTCCATTTTTGTAGGTAACTATGCTCCAGTGGCAGCAGGTGATTATGCATCAGGTACGAACCACGTACTTCCGACAGCTGGGTATCCTAAGATATATTCCGGTCTGAACATCCACCACTTCCTGAAGTATTCTACCATACAGAAGATCTCGAAGGAAGGCTTAAGCTCTATCGGGGATACGATAATCTCTCTTGCTGAAAAGGAAGGGTTGCAGGCGCATGCTGATTCTGTAAAACTTCGCCTCAATGATTAATCGGGCTCTAAAGAATTTTTCAGTCGTTAATTATTTAATAGGTCGCAGATTAATAATTAATTTGATAAGTTATATCAAACTGTTTCAATATAATGAGGTGTTCCTATGAAAATTAGAGTTGTAAGCAAAAGAGATGAAATTCAAAATCTTGACACCGGTGAAAAAGTGATCCATCTTGCATTCAGACCATCGAATGAGGATATCTTCAATCTCATAAAAAGATGCAAGGATGTAGAAGTTATCCAGATACCTACATCATACCGCCGCACTGTTTCCAAATCGATTGAAATGTTCCTGGAAATGCAGAAGATAAAGCTTGTTGAAGGCGATGTCTGGGGACACAGGAAGGACATCAATGAGTACTACAGCATCTCACCTGCGATCATTGAGAAGATCAAGGAGATGAAATCTGAAGGAATTGTAAATGATGATATTGCTGCGAAGCTTTCACGTGAAGGAAAACTGAACAAGGAAATGCTTCTATATATTCTGGACAAAAGCTGATCTTTTCATGTTACTCAGTTTTCATTGGGTAACCTCTTCTTTCTTTTCAATAGGCATTTTTGTACACGTTGTGCTATTTTCCAGTTCAAGATAGCTTTTGTTCTGAGCATCTCTTTGTAATCCCGGAAGATACGCATATCAATCTATTTATTATATCAGGTTCTTACCATCAGCAAAATAGAAATTGAGGATATCTGGTAATATGGCTCAAAAATACGGAAAAGTATATCTTGTAGGCTCAGGTCCCGGCGACCCTGAACTGATGACCGTGAAAGCTCGCAGACTTATGGATACAGCTGATGTCATAGTATATGACCAGCTTCCGGGAAAGCAGATCCTGGATACCATGCCGGAGGCAGCTGAGAAGGTAGATGCAGGCAAGCATGCAGGCGATCACACACTTACTCAGAGCGAGATCAACGATGTGATCGTTGAGAAGGCAAAGGAAGGCAAGAATGTGCTTCGTCTTAAGGGAGGCGACCCATACATGTTCGGTCGTGGTGGAGAAGAGGCCGAGGAACTTGTCAAAGCAGGCATTGAGTTCGAAGTTGTACCCGGCATAACATCTGCACTGGCAGCTACCGCTTATGCAGGTATTCCTGTAACTCACAGGGACCATGCTTCAATGGTGACATTCATCACCGGACATGAGGACCCTACCAAAGCAGAAACAGCTCTTGACTGGGAGACACTTGCAGCTTTTGGTGGCACTATCGTTATCTTCATGGGAGTCAAGATGCTTGAGCGCAACATGAACGAGCTCATGAAATTCGGTAAGGATCCAAATACCCCTGTTGCAATGGTAGAAAGGGGAACACGTCCTGACCAGCGCGTGACCATCGGTACAGTTGAGACAATCGCACAGATCTCAAAGGACCAGAATGTAAAAGCACCGGCACTTACTGTAATTGGTGATGTTGTCAAGCTCCATGAGATACTGGGTTCCCAGATCTAAAGTTCTCGAACGCCATCTGATAGTAAATTGATATTTGATATTTGATAATTAAGAGATGTTCATATGGATGCAACTGATCGTAAGCCTGTTATTGCAATCATGAGGCCTCAGGGATATGTTGAGGGTTCCAGAAAACTTGCGGAATCTTTTGGTTTCGATGTAGTGGCTGTTCCCATGATCGAGCTTGAGGCTATGGAAGACGAGTACTTTGGCACTTTCGCAGAGAACGTATTCTCCGGCATATCCGATTATGTGATATTTACAAGTGCTAATGGTATTGATTTTACCCTGGAGAAGATCCCGGTGGACAGGCGTGATGAATTCATCGAAGCGCTCAACATCACCAAAGTTATTGCTATTGGTCCAACGACCCGGAAGCAACTGGAAAACCTTGGTATCGAAGTAATGGGAATGCCAGGTGTCTACAGTTCAGAAGGACTTGTGGAATTCCTCTGTCCTGAAGTTAAGGGTAAGAACATAGATACTGCAAGGAGCGCATACGGTTCAAAACTGCTGATAACCGGACTTCGTGATTGTGGTGCGAACGTTCTTGAGACAAAGGTTTACACCCTGACAATGCCCAAAGGGCCATTGCAGGAGGAGCTTATTACCAGAAGTCTCAACAAAGAGATCGATGTCTTTGCATTCACAAGCTCCATGATGGTGCGCAGTTTCTTCGACCAGGCAGCAGCAATGGGTGCAGGTGAAAAGATCAGGGAAGTGCTTGCCGATTCACTTGTGGCTGCGATCGGAATTCCTACGGCCAATACATTGAAGGAATATGATGTTGAAGTGAACGTCACACCGGATGAATACACTTTCAAAGAGATACTCAAGGTTGCAAAAGCAGCACTTGATAACAACTAAATTATAAATTTAAAATAAAAAACGAAAATTTGATCATTAACTAATATTGCAGGAGGATCACAATGATAGGAATTTCAAAACTCTATTGCGGAACTGTTGAACCATCAGACGCCCTTCGTTACGGGCGGGATTCAAAACGACTTCCTTCACACCTGCTGCAATTTGCAAAGGACAAGAAGCCCGTAGTCGTTTGGAATGTGACCAGACGCTGCAATCTTCGCTGTGTTCACTGTTATGCACAATCAAAGGACATTGATTACAAGGACGAACTTACCACCGAGCAGGGTAGGGAACTGATCGATGACCTTGCAGAGTTCGGCTCCCCTGTGATACTTTTCTCAGGAGGCGAACCGCTGATGCGCAAGGACCTTCCTGAGCTTGCCGAATACGCGATATCCAAAGGAATGCGTGCGGTAATTTCCACCAACGGCACTCTTATTGACGAGGAAATGGCAAAGACGCTCAAGAAGATCGGTCTTTCCTATGTGGGCATCTCCATTGATGGTGTGCGTGAGACCAACGACAAGTTCCGTGGCATGAAAGGAGCTTTCGATGATGCAATGGCAGGCCTTCGCAATTGCCAGAGAGAGGGTATCAAGGTGGGATTGCGTTTTACCATTAACAAGCAGAACGTTGCAGATATTCCTGCGATCTTCGACATGCTCGAGGAAGAGAACATCCCACGTATCTGCTTCTACCATCTGGTCTATGCCGGAAGGGGTACCAAGATCATCGATGAGGACCTTTCACTGGAAGATAGCCGCAAGACCGTCGACCTGATCATGGACCGCACAAAGCAGCTTCATGAGAAGGCAATGCCTGTCGAGGTACTGACAGTGGACAATCACTGTGATGGTCCATACATATACATGCGACTGGCAAAAGAGAACCCGGAACGTGCAGATGATGTCTACGAGCTCCTGCAGATGAACCGCGGTAATTCCACAGGAATTGGCTTTGGTTGCGTTTCATGGGACGGCTCAGTACACCCTGATCAGTTTTGGAGACACTACAGCTTCGGAAACGTGAAGGACAGGAAGTTCAGCGAGATCTGGACCGATCTTGACGATGAGCTCATGGCAGGCCTTAAGGACAGAAAACCTCTCATCAAGGCAAATGCCGACAGGTGTGCAAAGTGCAAATGGTTCGATGTCTGCAATGGCAATTTCCGTGTACGAGCCGAGGCTGTGTATGACAATGTCTGGGCAGATGACCCTGCATGTTACCTGACAAAAGAAGAGATCGGTTATTACGACGAAGAGTGAGATTATCGCTCTTCGTTTATTATTTTTATTATTTCTATTAACCAAGTTCGAAAGATGTAACCCCGTATATCGATTCTAGGGGAAGTTCCGGTTTTCCGTTCTTATACATCCTTACCGTTTTGAAAACGATTGACATTCCCTCATCTTCTGCCATTGAGACCGCATTCTTGTTTGGTTCGGGTATATCAAGATAGAACTTTTCATTCCCTGCGCTGCTTTTGAGGGCACTGAAAAGTTTTTGTGCTGTCTCATGATCATCTGCAAATAGTGGTCCCATCTTATATCCTTCAAAGCATTTTCGAATGACGCCGTATCCTTTTATAGTTCCATTATCCAGCACTGCAAAAGCATTGCTTTCGTTTTGTCGTACCCATGAGCGAAGGAAGTAAGGGCGTTTGCAGAAGAACATTCTTGAATCATATTCGACCAGATCATCAAAAGGGACATCTGAGATATTGGTAATCCCATCTGGTATATCTCCTCCTCCCGTTCCTTCATATCGCAAGTTGCTGTATAGTGTTCTGAATCCCATTCGATCACGATATTTTATTTCGTTCTCGACAACGCCATCTAGCCCGATAGTTCTATGGCCAAGATGGGTCAGACAGGCATTTGTCAATAACATTCCTATTCCTTTATCCCGGCATTCAGGTCGTACAACATAAAATCCCATAAAACCGTAGGAATTATCGTAAGCGACAGCAGATGCACTACCAAGGAACTCTCCGTTCATTTCGGCAATAAAGAACCCTTTAGGATCAGTGTCATAGAAGATCTCTCCGTCATGGATTCCGGGGTTCCAGCCTTCAGAAGATGCCATTTCAATTGCAAAAGATACCTCTTCTTTATTCATGTTCCTGATGATTATATTATCTTTCAGTGAAGGGCTATCCCTTTTTCGATCTGTTATGCTCTCCCCCTCCTCAATAAAAAAAGAAGTTAAGACCCGGATCAGGTCTTAGTAACCAAGTTTATCCATTTCTGGCAGCACATCAGTGCTAATGTCAGTAAAGTTCTGGATGCCGCCGGTCCATGCTGCCATCATCATTGCGTCCAGGACCTCTGCTCTTGTAGCACCGTGCTTCTTGAGCTTCACGAGGATCTTCTTAGCACTGTTGGTATTGTTCTTTGAACATGCTATGGCAAAGACCATCAGGTGCTTGTTCTTCATTGAAAGTCCGTCTTCCCTGTCCTTCCAGATGGCCTTGTAGAATCCCGCAAGTCCCTGTCCGAAGTCATCGTCCATCTCCTTTGCCATCTTGATGGCCTTTGGCATGGAGCCTTTGACCTGCTTTATTTCTTCTGTATTTCCTGTCATTGATATCACCTGATCTGTGTCCAGTCGGTTACTGCTGCAGGCGGGTTGAATACCCTTGCAGAGAGTTCCTTATCGATAATGAACAGGCCGTTGCCTTCCTCGCCTGCAAGTTTGAGCTTGTCGATGATCTCATTGTCATTGCCCTCTTCCTCGATCTGCTCGGTGATGTACCACTGGAGGAAGATGTGGGTTGCATGGTCCTTCTCTTCGATGGCAAGGTCCACGAGATCATTGATGGATTTTGTGATGAACTGCTCATGTTCAAGGGTTGCATAGAGCATGTCCAGTGCACTGCCGAACTCCTGTGGTGGTTCATCGATCTGCATGAGTTTGACAGGTGCTCCCTGATCGTTAACATAGTTGTAGAGCTTCATAGCATGCAACATCTCTTCCTGGTACTGGACCATGAACCAGTTCGCAAATCCGTTAAGCCCGATGTTAGAGCTGTGAGCTGACATTGCCATGTAAAGATATGCGGAATACATTTCCTTGTTGATCTGCGTGTTAAGTGCATCTGTCATCTTTTCACTTATCATTTTAGAGACTCCTCCGTATCGATGTATTATTCTTCCATTCCGGAACTGGCTCCCCGATATTTCCGGTGTTCCCCCTGAGCCTCCGAATGGTATTTTTCTTCTGAAAGTACATTGAATTATAGTTTCAATCTGTATAAATGGTTATCTGTTTTGGCAGATTTGTCTGAAAAATAGGGTATTTATCGGTCAAAAAATAGAATAAATTATCCCTCGCTTTGACTCCCATCCTCTCAACAGTCTTTTAATTAAGCCTGTTGCATCTCATTCTCTTCTTATAAACATAAATGCAATTCCCAATATGATCAATGTCAGCACGGAACCGATAAAAGGCATCTCGGTAATTCCCCTATCGTTGATGTAGTTGATGCCGATGTTATTTTCAGAAACATTTGCAACGAGACCTTTGCCATTCTCGAATAGATGATTTCCACTCACGGTATTGTTATTGCTGGAATCTTCAAGGAACTTGCAATATTTGAAATCATGTGTTATGATATCAGTATTCACAGTTTTGTTATTGGATTGATTGAGGTTGATACCGTGATGGTCGTTCAAGTTTGCAGTATTATTAACAATCGTATTGAAGGTGGAGGATTTCAGGTATATTCCATGCATTTTGTTCGAGTTTGCAGTGTTTTCCTCGATACTGTTGTTACTGGTTTCATTCAGATAGATACCATATTGTTCGTTCGAGTTTGCAGTATTATTGATCAATGAGTTATGGTCGCTGTAATAATACAACATGATTCCGTGCTCATTATTCGAAGCAGTGTTGTTTCCCAGATAATTGCCCCAGGAAAATTCATTAAGATAAATTCCATGTTCACCGTTTGAATTTGCTGTGTTGCCTTCCAGCACGTTATAGTAGGAACGATCAAGGTATATTCCGTCACGTTTGTTGAAGTTTGCAGTGTTATTTATAAGTGTGAGATTTGAGGAGTCCCTAATGTAGATACCATGTTCGTTGTCCGAAGCTATGTTATTGCTAAACGTATTGTCGTTGCTATAAATGACCAAAACAATAGCAATCCCGTTGTTCGAAATATTGTTATTGTTAAATGTGTCATTAGAGCTTCCAATCATAAGAATTCCTCTTTCATTGTTCAATATAGTATTATTACTTAGCTTACTGTTGTCGGAACTCCCAAAAGAGATGGCGATACGGTTGTCTGATGCAGTATTATTACTCAGTACATTATTGCTGGAGTCCTCCAAACAGACACCTATGCTATTGTTTGACAATTGATTGTTAGTAATGGTACAACCCTGGACTTCGCTATCATTAGCGATAACAAATTCATGTCTTCCATCAAGATATATTCCATAGGCAGGACTGTTTTTTTCAGTGCCATTAGCACCTGTCACATTAAATCCGCTGATTGTCACGTTATTTACAGTTACATGAAATACAGGATCATCTGGGTTTACGGCTTGAACAGTCGTATCATCTGGATATCCAGATTCTGCTATTATTGTTAACTCCTTGTCCACATCAATGTTTTCTGAATACTTTCCAGGATTAACAAGGATTGTATCACCGTTGTTTGCAGTGTCGATGGCTGCTTGAATGGTAGTATAATCTGCATTCCCACTATCATCAACAGTAATCGTAGCTGCTGCTACACTATTCGATGTTATTATCAAAAAGATAATTGTTATTGCAATATAGAAGGTGTTACCTGATTTCATTTGCATTTATTCCCACGCCCAACATTGCCAATATATTTCAATTAAGTTGTATATGAAAACATCGCACAAATGTGTTAACTGTATGAATGTAGGGGCTGAACCATAGTTGCATTTACTCGATAAATATAGAATATGAGGGTGGGAGCTAACGAACTTTTATCAACTGGCTGTGATCCTAGCCTGGTAATCTCTCGGGGAATACGTCAACAACATTGCATCTATTTGAATCAATTTTCGGTAAAATCGATTTTTCGGTGAACTCTGCTAATGCTGGTTAAAAAAGGAATTTCGGTTTGAGTTGTCTAAGTCAATCTGTGGCCATCGACGCCTCCAGTCCGTACTTGTGCACGATCTTACCTTTCTTCGATAAGTACCAGTACATCACAAATGTGAGCATTGAGTCTGCTGCTATTCCTGCTGCGAACATCAATGTGATCAATTCCAATGTGGGTTTATATACTCCCATCTGGAAAAGAATGAAAAGAGCACCGTAGAATATGGTGTTCACCAAAACTGATTGGAACAACATGTATTCCGTTTTCCCTATTCCATAAAATATTGAATCTATGAGGTTGTTGTATGCGAATATGATGTAGAAAGGTAGTGATATCAGTACAAGGTGGAATATCACATCATAATTTCCCATATTCATTACATTCTTAATGAACGGTTCCCAGAGTGGTATTGTCACCAACCAAGCTGCAATTATTATGGTTGTGATCCCCATATATCCTCTGAAATTCCTGGTAATATTCTCCTCGCTTTTGGAACAATCACTTTTTATCAATTCACTCAGTTGTAGCACCGGAAGCAGTAACCATCCCCAGATGAAGCTATTAGTGACCCAGAATGTTCCCGGTTCGCTGATGATGTTTACCATTCTCACTACCATAAACATGAACGCTATATTCCTTATCAAAGTTTCAAGGCCGGAATAACCTGCAATTACCTTCCATTGTTTGAGCCAGCTAAAACTGACTCTGTCTTTCTGGAATATGTCTATATTCTCATTGTTCTTGAGCAGGACCAAAAAGACTGCCAAGAGGATGATGTTTACTATTATGTTGGTTATTGCGATACCATTTACTCCAAGGTTCAGAGAAAAATCAAGTTCTGAAATGAACAATGTATCCAATAGCATTGTGAGGACCATCTGGACTGCGAGCACGATGTAGATCAGTTTGTCTCTTCCTATAAGAAGAAGTACGAGCATTATGAACTTCCACATTGTCAGGAAGATATATGCTATCGTTTCCAGACGTATGTATGACACTGTAGCAGTCACCAAATTGGGGGTTTGTGCCATTGCCACTACCATCGGCTCGGCGAATATGGATATAAGCAGTGAAAGGGCGGTGTATATAGAGAATACCACTATCAAACTACCCTTTAGACGGTTCGTGAACTCGTTAGTATTCGATATTGCTTTTCCAAGTATGAAATAAAGTGGTAAAATCAGGGATTCCTGTAATATTTCGTAGAGAAGATTGACCCACATGAGTTGTGAGGCAATATTAATCCCCCAATCGTTCGGGAGATTTCCAAGGAAAAATATACGTACAGTCGTGTATGCCGTTGGTATCAAACCGGTCAAAAGAAGTGCTAAGAATAGACGCAAGTTAATTCTTTTGATTGATTCTATAGTTTTGTTCACGTTTTCACCTATTGATAAATTTAGGCGACTTGATCTTCATGATACTTTTACGAATAGCACAAGTTCCATCGAAAATTTCAACACCTCAAATCTTTTGCTGGTACGGATTCCGTCTACTTAATATTTTCTCTTTTATTTTATGTAAATTTTATAATGTTTTCATCTAAAATCTCTCTATATTTTTATCTGAATACAATATCATTAAAGTCGAATAATCAAGCATCAAGCGTCGTTCATCTCAAATGGTTTTATACCTTTGAGGAGTAGTACCTACAAGGATTATCATCGAGAGAATGAACATGGAAGATATCAAAAACAGAATTCTGGATAAGATCAAGCCATCAGATGAAGAAAGGGCACGTCTGACCAAAGTTGCCGATGAACTGATGTACAAGATCGATTGCATCACTTTTAAGGTCGGTCTGACCGGTGTGAAAACACAACTTGTAGGCTCAGCAGCCAGAGGTACCTGGATATCCGGAACCCATGACCTTGATATATTCATCATGTTCCCTGACACCACAAGCCGTGAGGACCTTGAGAGCTACGGTCTCTCCGTTGGTCGCCAGATAGCAAAAGAGGCACAGGAGTGGGATGAGCACTATGCAGAGCATCCTTATGTGAAGATGAAATACGGTGGCTTTGATGTCGATCTTGTTCCATGTTACAGTGTTTCCAGCGCATCATGCATCCTTTCTGCAGTGGACAGGACACCTTTCCATAATGAGTTCATAAAAGCTCATCTCAATGGTCGCGAGGATGATGTGCTGTTGCTCAAGCAGTTCATGAAAGGCACAGGTGTCTATGGCTCCGAGCTGAAGACCGAAGGATTCTCAGGTTATCTCACAGAGCTTCTGGTGATCAACTACGGTTCTTTCGAAAAAGTGCTGGAGGCTGCATCTGAGTGGCGCCCGGGTCTGCTTCTTGACCTGATGGAACACGGTGCCCAAAAATTTGAGGATCCGCTTGTTGTTATTGATCCCACTGACCCCAGAAGGAATGTTGCTGCTGCACTATCACTGGATAAGTTCTGCACGTTCGTCGATGCTTCCAGGAGCTTTCTTGAGAAACCCGATGAAACCATGTTCTTCGCTTCTCAGGAACCTCCCATATCCGACGCTGAACTGCTGGACAGGATGGACCTCCGTGGCACATCTCTGGTAGCGATCGTTTTCAAAACACCTGATGTCGTGGATGACATCTTCTACCCCCAGTTTGCCAAGATGGAGCACTCCATCGTTCCTCTGCTTGAGAAGAACGAGTTCACTGTCCTGAAGGCAGGCAAGTGGAGTGGCGAAGATTCCGTCGTCATCCTTGAGCTTATTTCAAAGACTCTGCCGGATGTGAAAAGGCATAGGGGTCCACCTGTATGGGTGCGAGCTCATGCTGAGGCGTTCAGGTCAAAGTATGTGGACAACCCGGACGCTTACTCCCTGACAATTCAGGATGGTTTCTATGTTGCTGAGATTCCTCGCAAACATACTGATGCAGTTGTATTTCTGGAATCCGAAGTTGGCAAATGTTCCCTTGGAAAGCATATTTCTAAGAGCGTAAGGGAAGGGTTCACAGTTCTTGAGGGTGAGCAGATCCTTGATCTGAAGGATGAGGGATTGCGAAGCTTCCTCAATGGCTGGCTCTGAGAGTCATCTGTAACGGTCTCTTGGAAATGATCGGAAAGTTAAATCTCATGACCGGTTTAGAGTTTCCCCGGTCTGCAAAGGTACTTCATATCGTTTGATGCCCTTCCACAATTCTTGCAATAGAATTTCGCATCTGTGACAAGTTCTTTGAATTCATCTCCCTTGTCTCTGATGTCCTCTTTTTTCCATGCACACATATTTTTTGACACACATAACACCTCTTGGAAATACACTTTAAAAAAAATAATGAAATGCAATATATATCAAGGTTTTATTAACATTAAAAGTTGGTGTTAGCACATTTAATGTATGAAATCAATATCAATAGGCGATTTTATTAATTCTGGCGCCTATTAATTACCTGTTAGGTCAATTGCTTTAGCTTATTTTTAAATTTGAATGTTTTCACTGATCTTGCTTCTCTACAGTTGTTCCAGAAAGCTTAATTCTCTTCAGGGACGAGGGAGAAATATATATCGCTGGCACCTTCCATTACCCTAAATCCTTTAGCAGTGATCATATAATCGCCTCTTTCATGTTGCTGGATGATCATCCCGCTATCCGAGAGCTTCTGGAGGTGAAACAAAAGGTTTCCTCCGCGAAGACCTGTAAGCTTGGAAAGGGCAGAGAAGCTCATTGACTGGCTGGAAACTGCTTTTAATATTTCGAAACGTTTTGTGTGACATAAGGGATCAAGCACGTCATCGATCACAGTTTGTGCCGGGATAAGTGATATGTCCTGCTTCTTGTCCTTCTTTGTCTCATATATCCTCAGAGACTGCATGAGGCTGACCTGTTTTTCAAAAAGGTCGGTTGCCTCGGCGAAGCAGATGTCACATTTATCGTAGGGCATTTCTTTCCTTAAGTTTTTGATATCTACGCGTTTTTTATCAATAACTTCACTGTCAACAGAAGGTTGCTTGATAAGGGCTGCATTCTTCTGCAACATATCTGTGAAAATAGGTCTGCATTGGTCAAGCCTGTCACATTTCTTGACCATATTCTTTGAAAGGCCTTTTTTTAGATCGTCAACGAGGTGCTTTTCCAGGACATTGGAATAATCATCTCGGACAAAAGCCAGAATGGATTCGAGATGTTCTCTGTTGGAATCTTCGGTAAATGTCCTGATATCCCTGTGGATCTCATCGAGTTTTTCCCTGATGTCTCCGAGTTCTGATTCACAATCTTCGTTCATAGTAGTGATTTTCTGCATATTGGTTATAAAGGTTTCCAGCACAACCATAATAGTCATTGGAGTTACCCGAATGTACTAAGTACATTACAATGCCGCTCAAGTATATATGGGTAACCTTTCAATTATTAATTGTGGTTCTAATCTTCCGGAAGACATGCAGCCATATAAAAACCTATTAAGGAGAGTAAAATATGAGCGTAAAAGAAGAAATCCATTCCCAGATCGTTGGAGCACTTGTAAATGCAACATTCCCTATAAACACACCTGAAGACCTTCTTGCAGCAATGCCTGCAGGTGCAGACACCAAATGTAAAGCAGGAGATGTCGAAATAACTGCAGGAGAAGCAGGTGCACTTCTTACATCAGAGGACTTCCCGATCGAAAGTGCGAAACAGATTGCAGATACTCTTGTTGAAAGGGCAGGGTTGTGATACCCACACCCTTTTGTACACAATATTTAAGATGTTTACAAGTTGATTGTTAATAAGAGTGGATAAGTAGGGATAAACAGATTCGAAGACCAACCCGAAGCTGTCGCTGCAGCAAAAGAACTGGGTAAGAATATTGCAGAATACCTGAAGTCAAAAGAATAAATCTGGAAATGACTTCATCCTACATTTTTTAAGATTTTGCTATTCTTATTGCCTAAATTGTTAGCGTACAAAAAATGGCAGTTAGCTATAACCCTGAAAGATCATGCGATGGGTATGAATTTAGAGAATGATAGAAGAGTGTGGAGGGAAAGGAGAATGTCTGACAAAAATGAGGGATCAGAGGACTTGTTTGAAAAGGTTTATACTATTCAGGATGCAGTGAAAGATGGTAAATTCATGGACCTTGATAAGGTCTTGAGTCCTAGTGGAAAAAGATTGGCTCCTCCGTTCTTTGGTTATGTGAGCATGGGTGTTATGGAGGCTGGAATGTTCGAGGAGGACGGAGATACGGTTAATATGCCAAATTTTTTGGACCTGATTCGGAATTGTAGTTTGCTTTTGAGAACATTAAGCCATGGTTTTGAGGATGCAGTTGAATCGAGTTATATCGGTGAGGTCGAGTTCCCTGATGGAAAAAAGAGGACCGTGAACATAGAAATACTCGAGGATGGGAATTTTACTTTGATGTTCCCACATGAAAAGTTATGAATATTAAACGAGAAATGAAGTTCAGGGGAGGCGATATTGAAGCTGATAAGCCTTTTACGCTTAATGGTCATGTAAGGGAGAGGCTGGAATGATGAGGGCAGAAGGTTTCTGTTAATGATAAAGCTTGCAAAGGTCCTTTTTTATAGTATATTTATCTGTACCAATTCAATGTTCGTACATTTTACCAACCCGCATCTTTATAAATTTGTACAACCTATTTTTTATATCAATTATAAGGTGGGAGTTCATGAAAACATTAGTATCATATATGTCACAGACAGGAAACACAAAGAAGATCGCAGAAGCTATTTATGATGAAATTGCTGATGAAAAGGAAATCAAAGACATCAAGGATCTAAGCAACTTTGAAGGTTATGACCTTGTCTTCGTAGGTTTCCCTGTATTACAATTTAATGTTCCGGAGAATGTTTCAAAAATAGTAAAAGAGAATGTAGCCGGTAAGGACATAGCATTCTTCATGACCCATGGTGTTCCTGAAGGATTTGAGGCCATTAAATCATGGACTGGATCATTAAAGGATATCGCAGCCAAGGGTAATTTACTTGGTACATTTGAGTGTCAGGGTGAAATTGCACAGCAAGTTCTTGATATGCTCGAAAAGTCCGATGACCCTGAGATGAAGGCATTTGCTGCGCTGGGACCAGCTGCAAAAGGACAGCCAGATGAAGCTCATCTTCAGAAAGCAAAGGATTTTGCAAAGGAAGTTCAGGCAAAGGTCCAGTGACCGAACATTTCTATTTTCATTTTTTTTAAATCTTTTTACATTTCCTTTGATCAATTTTGATTTTCAATCCTGCTTACTATTCTCAATGTCTAATAACTTTACAACCTCTAGTAGAGAATTGAGGGGATATAGTATTGTTGTGTATGGCAGAAGTGGATCTCTGAGCCTTGAAGCTCTCAAATAGATGAAAATGAATTTGAAATAAAGTACACGAATGTATTCATTCTGCAAGATCATCTATTCCCTTCGCATCTAGGGTGTGAAAAACCCATTCATCTTCTGCTTTAGCACCCATTTTCTCATAAAATTTCCTTGCAGGATTCCAGTCCAGAACTACCCAATCCATTGTCCCGCAATCTCTCTCTTTTGCAATCTTCGCACAATGTTTTAGAAGTGCTTCTCCAACCCCTAATCCGCGATATTTAGGATCGACATATATAGCTTCAATGTAGAGCCCGCGTTTTCCAATATATGCAGCAAAGTTGTGGAAATAGAGTGCTAATCCGGCGGGGTTGTTGTTGATCTCAGCTATCACTGCTTCGGCACATGGTTCTTTTCCGAATAAAGAAGTTTTCAGGTCATCTTCGGTTGCTGTCAGTGTGTGAGCTAATTTTTCGAATTCAGCAAGGGACCTGATGAAGATCATTATTTGGGCAGTGTCAATTTCGGTTGCAGGTCGGATAATTACTGGTGGAATCGAGAGATCTTGTTCCATAACTATACTGCTTAAGTCTTCAAAAAGATAAATTTGATCCTTAGCAAAATTAAAATCTATCCGAATTCAACGACTTGAGCAGGACAAATATGCAGTATGTGGAACATCCTGAGCATAAGTTTGATGGTGAGGTTGGGGTTCTTGAAAGGGAGCATGTTCATGTTGATTCTGTAATATATATTGGAAAGGAAGCTAACAACATTGATGAACAGGAATTGGATGTTAAGCGTTCACAGGTGTTCATTGACAAGCAGGACATTATGAGAAATATACTTGAATTGTCTCAATCACAGGTTGAAGAATGGGGTGTAAACAGAGGCACTTTCAAGAGGATAAAGGATAGGATTCTGGCGAATAATGATATTAATTTGAATACGGATGCAGTGGAAAAATTAGTCGAGTGTATTTCATCCTAAATTAGATACCTGTAATTTTGCACTGCATAATTCATTTAAAACGACATAATTTACATAGCAAGTCTTTTAAGGAAATGGTATGAACACAAGAGATCCAAAATTAACTGTCCTGCAATTCAACGAGTACATCAACAATCAAGATGCAGAAGAATCGTGAAAAGCTATATAAGCCTGCAAAAGGATTCGCATGCCCGGAGTGTGAAAATAACATGAAAAATTTCTTTTGTGCTTTACAACTTCTTCCGTTTTTACTTTCAGCAGGACCCGGCCAATTTCCTCCCGGGGAGAAGAAAGAAGTATTCCCATCGAACGAAACCGAGACACTGGAATATGATGGTGTGAAGCTTACCCCGATTAACGAGCAGCAAACCTATTCCCTCAAGGGAATACAGTATCTTGATCCTGACGATTACAGGCTCGAGATAACCGGACTGGTAAACAAGACGATTGTCCTGACTTATGATGACATACTGGCATATCCATCCGTTTCAAAGGCAGTAACCCTTAATTATGGGGAAGGCTGGGGATATGATGCAAAATGGACCGGGGTTAAATTGGAGACCATGTTCAATGAAGCCGGATTGCAGGAAAGGGCGAAGACTGTCATTTTCTATTCCAAAGAGGGCTATTCCACAGCTCTTGAATTGGATTATTTACTGGGTAACAACATAATTGCAGCCTACAAAATAAATGACATAACACTGCCTCCTGACAAGGGATTCCCGCTGCAGCTTGTTGCGGAAGGCAAATATGGTTACAAGTGGGCAAAGTGGATAGTGAAGATAGAAGTAACTGACGAGGATTACCAGGGATACTGGGAAAGCAAGGGCTACAGCAACAATGCAGATGTTAGCTGAAGGGTCTAAGTTGTGAAGTTTGATAATCCCTCTTGGAATATCGTGAGCTTCTATTCCCTGCTTTCAGCCAGGAAGTAAAAGATCTAAAATTCGGGGAGAAGATTGAGTCTGATTTCTCTGATGATAAGGCTAAACTTGAGAACGCTAAATCCATAAGAGAGATACTTGGTATTGAAGGTGGAATTGCCTGGAAATACTGGAATGAGTATGCTAAAGCTGTTCCTAACCTTGAAGCTTCAATATCCTTTACATTAAGACTAACTGAAAATGCGCCTAATTCCATTGTTCCCATCTTTTAATTCCCTTAACAAAGAATATCTTAGTTTTTTATATATCCATTTTTGCACGACATGGAGCAGAATACCAAACCTAAAATACACTGTAAACTCTTACCTCACTCTTCCAGCGACTCCATAATTGCATAGAAATACTGCGTCTTATGAGTAACATATAACTGATACCATGCTTCAAGGGTCTGGGCCGAAAATATATCCAGGTTCCTGATAACTTCCTTTGCGAATTCAAGAGGGGCAATCCCTGAGGCAGTTATAAGGTTACCATCAGTCACAGCAGGCTCCTGACGATAAAATGATTCTCCGGTGTAATCGGGACAGACCGTTTTCAGGTAATCCAGATCGTTACTTGTATGGAGTCTGTTATCCAGAAGGCCGGCTTTAGCAAAACCCAGAGTTGCACCACATATGGCACCAACAGTGATACCTGCATCCAGGAACTCCTTTGCTTTCTCCAGTATTGGCGTGTGAATATCTTCAAGCCAGGTATCGCCACCTGGCAGGATCAGCACTCCGGCATCGTCAGTCATTAATTCATCAAGGCTAATGTCTGGCTCAATACGCAACCCACCCATGGTAACAACAGGCTCTTTTGTAATACCTACTGTCCTGACCGTGTATTCGCTTGCATTCTTCCTGAAATAACGGCCGGAATTCAATTCCGCGATCAGGTAACTCGGCTCCCAGTCGGCCATCGTGTTAAGAACGTAAAGATAAGCTATTTTAGTCATTATATTACTCCTGATTTTGGTATGTGATTCTATATTTTCATTTACTAAACTGACTTGTAGGTACAAAACTATTTTTGAAATTTACTTTAGGCAGTATTCAAGCAGTTGAGAAAGAAGATCATTGACATGCCTTACACCGAGTGGAAGGAGATGGGGTTCTCTAAAGGCACATTGCACTACATGAAGCAGAATGCTATGAGTGATAAGCCGTTTACTCTCAATGCTCATGTCAGGGAGAGGTTGGAGAATTGAGATATTCTTCGATCTCTTGGATGAATACCTCATGTTTTTTGTCGTCCTCAGTCTCAATGTGGTACGTTCCAATGACTGCATTCTTCAGGAATGGTGTGATGGTACCTTTCAGTAGAGGATCTGCCTAGAAGGCTTCCTTGTGCATTGTGGAAGTGATGTTGAATGTTGTTCCATTGGGAAGTTTGGTTTTGGTTTCAGAGATCCATTTTAAGTTAGAAGCGTAGGTTTCGTAGGGTCGGAGCTGGCAAATGCATCTACGGGATTTGAATTTTTGGGTTGAGGTTTGGATGAAAATAAGAGATTGATAAAGCTCATAGGTGGAGCTGAGTGATGGGAATATAAAAAGGAAAGTTGACAATCATGCAGGATTAGATTAAAGTAATGCTACTGCAATATTAATTTAGGGAGTGTTTTATATGCCTTATGAAGAAAAAAATCACTGGGAATATCTTGTCGACGAAATAGACGGGACAAATTTTGAAAGACAACTAAATAAACATGGATCTTCAAATTGGGAACTCGTTGCAATATGTGGGAACAGCATTATCTTTAAACGCCAAGTCACAGAGGTCAATAAATATTAAACCCTCAACCCACCGCTCACACCGAATCCAGAACTAAACCTCGGAACATGCACACTCTTCCGGTTGAAATAATTGAACGCACCGCTCAATGCATCCACCAGGCATCGTGAGGTCTTTCCGGAAAGGCCCTTCATCTGTATTTTGGTATCTCGTTAACACAAAAAACGAAGACTTCTCCTTGTTGTTTTCGAAATTTCATATCTTTATAACATAATATAGTTCTTCATGTTATATGAAGCAGGATTTTTTAAGTACATCGTTTTTACACCACTCACAGTTGTTGGAGCAATGTCAATGTACGCATATGGCGGAGGGATTGTCACTCTATTGAACACCTTTCATCATCTGTTTTCAGGAGGATTTCTACAAAGCCGAAAAACTATATATTGATATCAATGCTAATTACTATTAGCCTAATTTGGACGAGTGTGGGACAAATGATAACTCATGATAAAATATTTGATACAGTAATACGTTCAGTCACTTTTTCCATCCTTTATGTACTGCTAATAGCGCTAATTGTGGGAGTGCTAAATATTTTTGTGAGTCTCGGCTTAATTATATTTGAGGTTCTTGAAGGCAATTTTATTCATATAGATTTTATTGATGTAGTAGTTAGTGTTCTCACAGTTTTTGTTCTTATTGACCTTTTCAAGACTTTTGTTGATTATCGTGAACATGAGCGAATCAGACTTACATATATAACCGATGCTACGATTTTACTCGTCATGCGTGAAATCGCATCTGAGGTTTATGCCCACAAAGTTGAATATGAATTTGTTTTAAGTCTATCGGCATTGCTACTGGCATTGGGTGTAATAAGGGTTATAGCTGCCAAATATTCGCCTTTGGAGGACTGAGTCTCCATTTGATGAAGGGCAATAAGTGATGTATCACTATATTTCCTAGGCTCTGTAGAAATCCTCTATAAACTAATACAAATCTGTAACTAACAGATTTATTGATGTTATACAGTATCAATTTGTAGCACTCCTTTTTAAGCTAATTCATGCTTAGAATATTAAGCAGGTATTCGGATTTCTACAGAGCCAGAGTTACATTAAAAGGTCTTTGTGATAGTTCCCAAAAAAGAAATCTAACTCAATTTTTTCTAACATGACATTTAATTAATATGCTAGATTATAAACTTTTATATTCGTACTTAGAAAAGCTTGATGATTTTTATGCGATTCTCAATATTTTAACCTTAGGCAAGAATCAGCATCCAAGCATACTAATACCAATTTAAAATTTAAAAAGTTCCGTTTTTTCACGTTACCTATATCCCCGAAGTATTCTGCGGGGATATATATAACGTGAAAAAAGTGTACGCTACAAATTTTGAATTGAGATTTTGATTTTTTTGAGTTCGAATCTTACCCCTCGCATAGAAAGTTGGGGTAATAGGTATCTTGAAAAATAGATACTCATAATTTTAGGGTGTTTTATTATTTTAATTGAGGAAAGTTGAAATTAAAAATATATATTATTCATCAAAAAATACATCTTGTAAATCGATTTTTTGAAATTATCTATGGGGTTAATGACAAAGTGAAAGTCTATTTCAAAATAGTTTAGAATTTATATCAATCCCAAATTTAACAGTTTCAATCAGTTTCTAGCTTGTGTTTGCTGAAAACAGAGTTAAAATTCAAGATATCATAAAATTTTTCAACAGCAAGAATGGTTCTAATTGGAAAGGATAATTGGTATTAGGAACTATTTCGTATGTTCTTAGTTGTTGTTGCGTTTTTGATCGAATCAACATAACTAAGAACACTAATATTTATTTTGACTGTCAAACTTGGGATTAATCAAAAAATAATATAATAACTGAATTCTATAAATAAGTGATATTAGTTCGTTTTTGTATTAGTCAAACAAAATAAGACAGCTGCTAAAAGTTATGCTATTGCCTAGAAAAAGAAAAAAACATATGTTTTTATTCCAACACATTTTTTCATATTTGAGTTAAAAAACTACATGCAGGAAAATAAATCACTCTAAACATGAACTATTTAACCTGCTTAGTTTTCAACATCTTTGCTCCAATCATCCGACAAACGTTCGGCTTGTTGTAATACGAGTTTAATGGCCTCTTTTTGTTTGTCAGGTGGATACTTATAGCGACGCAGAGTTATGCGAACTAGATTACGTAGTTTTGCACGTACACTATCTCGCTTTTGCCAGTCTACTGTTGTACTTTTACGTAGCTTTTCTGTCAATTCCAGTGCAATTATCTTAAGAGTCTCATCACCCAATTCATGAACAGCGCTTTCATTGTTTGCTAGGGCATCGTAGAAAGCTAATTCTGAATCATTGAGCCCAAGCTCATCACCACGCTTTGCAGTTTCACGGAATTCTTTGGCCATAGCGATTAGTTCATCTATAATTTCAGCGCTTTTGATAGTGTGACCATGATATCTGTTCAAAGAGGCAGTTAAGCGCTCACTGAACTTGTGCTCCTGTACCACATTGTTATGAACTCGTGATTTTATTTGATCCCGAAGAAGCTTTTGCAATAACTCTACTGCCAGATTTTTCTGTGGTAGATGCCTGATTTCATCGAGAAATGTATCAGACAAAATGCTAATGTCTGGTTTTTCTAAGCCTGCCAATTTGAAGATATCCTCGATACCTTCTGATAAGAGAGCATTGTCAAGAATTTGTTTGATGATTTGGTTCTTCTTTTCATCGGCTATTTTTTTATCACTGTTAGATGCTTTGGAAATAACTACCTTAACTGCCTGGAAAAATGCAATCTCTTCGCGAATTTTCATTGCATCATCTGAAGTTCCGCATAATGAATATGCTTTTGAAATCGCGACAATCACATCAAAATAGCGTTTTCGTCCATTTTCAAGACCAAGGATGTGATTCGCTGCTGGTAAAAGTAATTCAGCTGCATCATCCTGGTAATCGTCATAATTAAATCCATGGAACATGTCACGAGCCTTTTCCATCTCTTCTTTGAGTATTCCTAGAGGCTCAGAGGCATCAATAGTAGGCGTTCCCTTACCTCGGTTCTCAACATATGTTTTCAGAGCTAAGCGAAGTTCTGAAGCAATACCGATATAGTCAACCACAAGACCACCCTGCTTTTCATGGAATACACGGTTCACACGAGCTATAGCCTGCATTAGGTTATGAGCACGCATCGGCTTGTCCACATACATTGTGTGAAGGCATGGAACATCAAATCCTGTGAGCCACATATCACGCACAATGACAATTTTAAGAGGGTCATTCGGATCCTTGAAACGTTTTTCCAGCATCTTCTTTGTCTGGGAGTTATAGATATGGGGCTGAAGGAGTTCGTCATCAGAAGCAGATCCCGTCATAATAATTTTTATAGTCCCATTATGTGGGTCTTCTCTGTGCCATTGTGGTTTTAATTCCGTGATAGCATTATACATGTTCACACATATCTCACGGCTCATGCAGACAATCATACCTTTACCTTCAATGGAAGCATTCCGATTATCAAAATGCATTGTCAAGTCCTTAGCTACTTCTTTTATTCGCTTATCGGCTCCTACCAGTTGCTCCAAAGCTGCCCAATGGGATTTTGATTTCTCACGCAGAGCAAGATCTTCCTCATCCTCTAAAACTTCCTCTACTTCCTCATTAAGTATGTCGATATCAGCTTGTTTTATATCCAATTTTGCGAGGCGGCTTTCGTAATAAATAGGCACAGTTGCACCATCCATTACCGCGTCTTGGATGTCATAAATGCTTACATAAGATCCAAAAACTTTACGAGTGTCTTTGTCATCATTTTCAATGGGAGTACCGGTAAAACCGACAAACGTTGCTGAGGGTAATGCTGAACGCATGTGATGAGCATAGCCGTATTTGAAAGCCCCTACATCAGCATCTAATTTAGCTTGGAACCCATATTGGCTGCGATGAGCCTCATCGACTATCACTACAACATTATTACGATTGGTGAGTTTTGGGTAATGGTTTTCGCCTTTTCTGGGCATGAATTTCTGAATTGTAGTAAAAATGATTCCACCTGAAGGGCGGCCAGCAAGTAGCTCGCGTAATTCATCACGATTTTCAGCCTTTACAGGTGTTTCCTTGAGCAACATCTTTGCATTAACAAAAGTTTGATACAACTGACCATTAAGATCATTGCGATCGGTGACTACAACAAGAGTAGGATTCTGCATTTCCGATTGTTGCATTAGTTTACCGGCAAAGCAGGCCATGGAGATACTCTTGCCTGAACCCTGTGTGTGCCAGACTATTCCACCACGCTTTGAGCCAGGTTCCACTTTGTTTGTATATTCCCCAAGTGTTCCATTTTCTTCAGTATTTGTCGACAATCCAGCAGCTCTTATAGTTGTATAAACTGCTTCACGCACAGCATGGAACTGATGGTAACCTGCAATTTTCTTCACAAACGTATCGCCTGTAGGTTCAAAAAGTATGAAGTACCTAAGATAATCAAGCAGCATATCAGGGTCAAAAAAACCACGAACTATTTTTTCCAGTTCATACTCTAGAAGAGGTTTGTCCTGTTCTTCACGGATGGTACGCCAGGGCATGAACCATTCTTTTGATGCAGTCAGTGAACCAACACGAGCATTGAACCCGTCTGAGATTATCATCGCTTCATTGAACATGAAGAGATCGGATATCTCATTCTTATAGGTCTGCAATTGATGATATGCAGCCCATATATCCGCCTGCTCGACGGTTGGATTCTTTAACTCAATTACAGCAATGGGAAATCCATTTATGAAGGCAACAATGTCGGGTCTACGTAGTTGTTTCAGACCTTGTACAGTGAACTGGTTCACAACAAGAAACTGATTCATCTCACGATGCTCAAAATCAATGAGCCGTACTCTATCCCCACGTTTCTCACCATCCTTTTCATAAACTACAGGAAAACCTTCCAGTAGAATCTTATGAAAAGAGTGATTGTTCTGTATGAGAGATGGATGTTCCGGCTTAGCGAGTCGGTTCAACACCTCTTCCAATATTGGTGCAGGCACTTCCGGGTTGAGGCGATGTAGTGCCTTGAGAATCCGACCATTCAATAGCACCTGACCATAATCTTCTCTTTCGGGTGTTTGACCGTCGTTAGCAATATTGGTGCCTGGAATATAGCTCCAACCAACGTCCTGAAACCAATTCAGAATCAGATTTTCTAGTTCATTTTCGTTTATCATGGCTCACACCCAGGCTTATAGATTAATCCGACCATTCACTGCATCAATTATTAAGTTTAGTAGCTTTTCTACAGAATCGTATTCTTTTGCAGGATACCAGATTGGGTGAATATTGCATTTCAGGAGATCAGCTTCTTTTTCTAGTATTTCTTCTTGAGGTGGTTCCTCCAGAATAGCATAATGAGTTGGCAATTCATACTCATCTTGATCCCGTACCGCCTTGAACAACTTCAGAGTCCAATCTTGATCAAGGCTACAACCAACAAAAAGAAGGGAGTTACTTACAAAAATTTGCCTTAAAGCTTTGGGTAATGATTTTGTAAAATCGAATGGGTTCCCATAGGCATTTTCATACTGGCTTTGTGTAAAAACAAACGTATCTGGATTATCATCTGCATCACCATGTATTTTCAGTATGCAGCGATCCCCTTTAACAAGTCGCGAAAAAAATGTGTGTTGTTGAGTGCCATGCATATATGCATCGAATCCTTTGTCCGCCTGCTTGAACACTTCTTCAATTGAATCATCGAAGTTTGTGGTCACAACACATCCGTTGCAAATCATTGGTAAAAGTTGGACTGGCCCTTCTATTTTTTGGACACGAAATTTTGTTCTTATGAAATTGTTCATGACATCTTGATCTTTGTCAGCGAGAAGTTGTGCAGCATCCAAATAATGGCCTTCATTCAAATACTTATCAAACACATCACATTGTGGGTTACGTTGTTTGTCGTGTATCTCTTGTAGTGCTTCATGCCAAAGTGGCATGCCCATATATTTAGAAAAGCCAGCACCAACAAATGGAACAATTCGTCGACGTCTAACGGCTTCGATAACATCCTTGAATAGTAAGGTCTGGTCAGCATTACCTGAACTTAATAGTTCTTTACAATCTGCATGTTGGGATTCAATTTCTTGGTTTTCCCATTCAGCCATTTCGTTGTTGTAAGAGTCAAGATCCCCCCAGAAGAGCACAAGACTATTTTTTAAGCCCAGTTGGTCCAAAGAAATCACCAAGCTGTCATAATAGTCATTAAATTCTTTATTATTATTGTATTTCTCAGAATACAGCTGAAGTGCTTGCTCAATAAGGCTTTCTTGTTGTCTCAGTTTATCCATTAAACAACCTCAGATGAGTTCACTCGTATTTTTCCGGAAAAAAGCTTTGGCAATAAAAGATCACGGATAGCAGCTAGTTTTTTATTTTCTTGCTCATTAGCATCAATTTTAGTGATCACAGAATCTACAATTATAGAAAACTTATCCATCAATTGTTTCGGCGGACATATAAACTCGTAGCTAGGGATTGCTTGCTTGCTAAGGTGAAGAACAGTGGTGCCTGTTGAGTGTCCATAAGTGTGGGCTTGAAAGGCATTTGTTCTGAAAAGACAATACAGAAAGGGAATATTAATGCGATCTTCAATCGGCCGAACGATTACTGTATCCAATGATGCAACCAAAGTGCTATAGAGTTGATCCTGCCGCACAAGCGCAGGTTTACCAATTATTTCAGCTTTTTGAGTTACGTCTGTTTGAGCTACAATCAATTCCCCGGGTTGAACTACTTGGTCCGACTTATATTGGCCACTATATGGTTTAAGTCCATCTGGTCGGTAGCCACCCCCACGCTTGAATGATTTGAGAGTCACTAATGCAGTATCAGAGTCCTGCAATTCACTACTCTTGTAGGATTTTCCACGAGTTAGATAAATCATATCTGCCAAAGTTTTCATGCTCCAACCCTTCGGCATTTCACCCATTGCTGTCTCTTCAAAGCTGTTGGGGAAGAGAGCAAGCATTTCAGGTGTTAAGTAGAGACGACGACATATGGATTCGGTGTTTTCATTATTGACTTTGGCTTTAACAGGGTCAAAGTCCACAAACCAAGACTTAAAGATGGCCTGAGCCATAGTTTCAAGTGTCTGGTTCATTATCTTATTGAGTTTAATTTTTTCATCAAATGTATTAAGAATTTGAGAAATCAATTTTTGTTCATGGTAAGGAGGAATTGGAATTACCAAGTTTGTGATATCAGTTTTAAGAACACGTGGGACAGTAGATCCACGAGTCGAAGCTAAAAGCAAATCTCTGTTCCTGGTATAAAGCAAGGAGTATTTCAGAAAATCATTATCAAGTTCTCCTTCCTTTCCTCTTAAAGCTATCAAACGACGACTAATGAGATAAGTTCTGTCTCCTGGGAATGAAGCAACTTCACCTACAGGTGCTTCAGTGCTTATTAGAACATCACCTGGTTTTGGGAATCCCCTAGTAGTCCATTCATCATACGTTTCTTGGGAAACGTAAGAGCACTTATCTAATATGACTCGTCCATTTCTTACGTTAGCAGCTGTAAGTACCGGTATGCCAGAAGTAGATTTGGGTGGTGTTTTCCCTCGATAATCAATAATTGTTTCCAATAACTCTCCAATTGGAATAAGTGGATATGATTTGGAATCATTATTATTCAATCTCATACCCCACATTTAGAAGGTTTACTCTGATATTAGTCTCTAATTGTGCTGATTCTTTAAACTGTTTGGACAAATCCTTGGTCAACTTTTCCATTTTCTCTTCGAAAGGTTCAACGTCGTCTTTCAAATCGGCCACTCCAACGTAGCGACCAGGAGTAAGTACATATTCATGCTTACGGATGTAGTCTATATCTACAGATTTGCAGAAACCAGGTTCATCTTCATAACCATCTCCTTTTTTCCAAGCATGGAAAGTGTTGGCAATACGAAGAATATCTTTATCATAATCAAAATCACGTAAAACACGATTCTTCATATAACCAAGATCACGGGCATTAATAAACAATGTCTCTCCCTTACGTGCTCGGTTTTCGTTATATGCTTCCTTGTTGCGAGTCAGGAACCAAATACATGCAGGAATTTGAGTATTCGTGAAGAGTTGCCCTGGCAATGCTATCATGCACTCCACTAGGTCACTTTCGATTATAGATTTACGAATCACTCCTTCATTATTAGTATTGGAACTCATGGAACCATTAGACAACAACAATGCCAGGCTACCATTGGGTGCAAGGTGATAAATCATATGCTGCATCCATGCAAAATTGGCATTATTAGTGGGGGGCAGACCATATTTCCACCGAGGGTCATCTTTCAAATACTCTCCACCCCATTCTTTCATATTAAAAGGTGGATTGGTCATGATGTAATTTGCACGAAGGTCTGGATGCAAATCACGAGTGAAAGTATCAGCAAACTCTTTCCCAAAATCAAAATCCATACCTCGGATAACCATATTCATACAGGCAAGTCGCCAAGTTGTAGGGTTTGATTCCTGGCCGTATATCGATAATTGTCCAATACGCCCACCATGTTCTTCCACAAAACGTTCCGATTGGACAAAGAAACCACCTGAACCACAAGCAGGGTCGTATACTCTACCCTGGAAAGGTTCCAGCATTTCAACAATAAGAGTTACTATAGATTTTGGAGTGTAATACTGCCCTCCCTTTTTCCCTTCTCCGCTAGCAAATTCACCAAGGAAATATTCGTATACATGTCCAAGGATATCCTTTGCCTTCAGAGTTTTGTGTCTAAAAGGTATAGTAGCAATAAGATCTATTAATTCCCCAAGCTTACCGGATTCAATCTGCAAACGTGCATAATCCTTAGTTAGCACACCTTTAAGTTTTGGATTATCTTTTTCGATTGCCTCCATTGCATCATCAAGAAGACGACCCACACTTACCATCTTATAAGTATCAATCTTTTCATTTTTGATGTTAATCTCTGCACCAGAAGAAAGCTTGGCACAACTTTGCAATGTGTCCCAGCGAGCCAGTGCCGGTACCCAGAAGACGTTTTTCTCAGTATAATAGTCCCGGATTTCCAGTTCTTCAGTCTCTAATTCCTCATCCCCGCCTAAATAATAATCATGCTCAGGGTCTTTGAATTGTTCTAGAAGCTCTTTTCGTCGCTCTTCGAATGCATCAGAAACATATTTAAGAAAAACAAGGCCAAGAACTACGTGCTTATAGACAGCAGCATCAAGATTGGAACGTAACTTGTCAGCGGATGTCCAGAGTTTGTTGTCAAGGTCTTCTAAGAATTTTTCGTTTTCTTCCATAGTCTCAATCCGTTAGTATTATTCTGTGGTAAAATTAGTCAATAAATACATTTTATAAATTAAATTTGGATTATTTTATTCATTTAATAATCCTTGGAATGATTTTAATCATCCTTCTTGACATATGAATTTAATTCACTTTGGCTCTATTATTTTCTTTCAGGATATTCTTTAATATTTTTAACTCTTTCTCTTGTTTTATTCATTTTTTAAATAGACACTGCTTCCCAATTTAAAATATACTGAATGCAAATCATTGAATATTATCTAGAATACATTAAAAATAAAACTATTAAAGGGATACACATTGTTCAGTTTGCACAAATCTCCCCCCTTCAATATCCCGAGATTCTCTGAAAGCACGTACTAAAATCAGTAGGTATAATTTAATGAGAATTTGCAGAAGCTCAAGGAATTGCTTGAGATTCTTAATTGTTCTTTTTTTGTCGCTTACACTTTCGCTTTTCACTTGTCGCATGTGTCTCCTAGAATTGTTGTTTAATGTTCATAGAAACGAGACACCAAACCCTCATAAATTAAGCATATGGGGCAAGTTTTTCCCATTGATCCAAGCGTTCTCTTACATGAGCGTTAAGCGTAAAAGGCTTATCTGCCTCAGCATTTTTCTTCATATAATGCAATGTCCCTTTTGAAAATCCTAGCTTTTTCCAATCAGAATATGAAATACTAAGTATCTTCTTTCGGATGTCGCTTGAATCCTGTCGCTTTGTCTCATATTGTGGTTCCAAAAAGTCAATCTCTTTTCGTTTACCTGTTAGATAATAAGCTAATTCCCTAGCTTTCAGGAGAATAACATAATTCCACATTAACATCTTATCTTGATATCTTACTCGTTTGTTGAACCACAAATTGATCTCTTCAGTCAGTTTCTTAGCTCCACTGGGCCTGAGCCTCAATGAATAATTGTCTGTCCTAATGAAATCTTTCTTATCAATACCATTCGTCTCAATCACGTTAAGAACAGCAAGGTCAATAAGGAATCTGAAAAGTTCCTGAAGATCATAAGCCAGACTATTCTTGCTAGGGTTCATTTCATGCAAAAAACCCACGTGAGGATCTAAGCCCACAGAGTTAATGGCCCTCAGGCACTCCGCCTCTAACAATGCGTATCCATAATTAAGCATGGCATTTACCATATCTCCTGCCCCTATGGCCCTCCCGCTCTGGTTAAGTCGAGATTTAAAATCGCATTTCTCAGGTATAACTTTTAAGAACTCATTCCAGTATTTGGAAGCTACACCACCCTCAACACCCAAAATATCTCTGATTGAGTTGATGTTGTTTAGTTTATCAATATCCTCTGAAAAATTAAAATCAACCGTAGGATATCGTTGATTTAGGAAATCAAGGACAACTGTTGATTTATCAACTTTCGCCTCAACAAAGCCTCTTGCTATCTTAATTCTACTTTCTTGATTCTCAAATGCATGATATTGAGCAAACTTGGTTTTTATATTGGTACTTTCAGGAGGAAGCATTGTTGTCAACAGTTTTCCGTCCCAATTGAGAATTGAAATTTGGACATTGTGCTTAATCAACCATCTGATAGCATCCAACGTGATATTACCCGTCTGTCCATAGACTACTATGCTATCAACATCAATCCTCTTTGGAGAGAATACATACTCCTCCGGTTCTTCAGTGGTTGAGAATCTTCCATCCTTAATGTGAAGTTTAGCACCATCAACACGCATGTTGATTCCGTGACCATTTAAAAGTAGAAGCTTCATATCAAGCAAGCCCCCTTGGTTGTGTTTCAGTTTTATCATCTATGAAATTCAGAGCTTTATCTCGAAGTTCAGAAATGAATTTGGCTTGATCTTTTTTGCCTTCACTTCTCAATTCAAATTCAAGATTGAAAAGTTGTGTATTGAATTCTTCAATGATTGGGTAAATCAATTCATGATTATATCCGTCTTTAACAGAATTGAATACGTCATCATCCTTCGTATCTTCGACAAGCTGATCGATTATAGTTTTGTCTTTATAATATGCTAGTAGCTGAAGAATACGTCTTCTAAGCATTGAATATCCATTTGGAGTTATAGGATATCTTTTTAATAAAGACTTCAATGCAAACAAAAAATTGTCTTCATCAAGTGGTTTTATTTCTTTGTCTATTACATATTGGTATAATAAATTCAACAATCGATCTACAAGTTCATCATCCTTTGAATCAAAAATATTTAATAGGGAATCCAGTTGATTAGAATCTAAAATATATTGATCCCCATAGCGATCTAAATCTTTTAATACCATCTTTTTATAGAGGTCATTCTTAGATTCTAGTCCAGTAAAAAGCGAATCTAGATGTTGCTTTAATTTCAACGTTTTAGGTAAAATTAGACAAGATGAACGCTTATCAGTTTCTGGAAAACGATATCTCTGCAATTCATTATAATCGAGGCTTAAGATTGTTTTTTCCTTGACCATTCGAGTTAGTTTTCGATTAATTGTTGGTTTGCTATAGCCAGCTTCAATTCTCTCATAACCATTTGAATCTGGTTTAGTGTGACTTTTCATAAGGGTGGCTATCAGCAATTCTCTTCGTGCGTACCCATGTTCTGATAAATATTGAATGACTTCTTCTTCAAAGTCAATATCATTTTGTAGATATTTCAAATCATTATATTCATTCATAATATCATCATACCCTAATATCAATATCAAATATGATATCATAGTAGTTAAGTTTAAGTGTCACTTACTATAGCCTGATGACAAACACAATAAGAATTCTAACAACAATGTCTCCTTATCTCAAGGAGAAGCTAGAACAGAAAGCAAAAGAATATGGATGCTCTCAGGCCGAGGTCCTTAGGACATCGTTTATTAGGCTCTTGGAGGCTGAAAAATGAGCCGAATGCAATTTTCTGAAAAGTATCGGACCTATGGCGAATGGCTAAAGGCTCAACCAAGAGATACCAGGTATGCAAAAGAGATCATCAGGAAACATACCCTGAACCCATCAGCTACGCTCACTACCCTCCGTAAAATGAGGGTATCTGATATTGCACCTGCTTTTAGTCCTTTTAACAAGCTTTCTCCTGAACAGCGAGAAATGAGAACAAGGGCACTCTACACATTGAATGACATGAGGAAAGGTAAATCCCTCACATCAGCAGCAAAGGAACAAGGAATCAATGTGCAGGATGCTCTAAAGCATCTTGGAAAAGCCGTTTATAAAAAGAATGGTCGTTGGATTGCAACAAAAACAGACAGCATTGAGAGGGGGAGATGGTTCTACTCCAATGGTAAAAGGATTAGTGTTGTAATCAAAAGCTCAAGAGATGCATCTCTTATCAGCAAGTATCTCAATGCTGTCAGGATTGCTGTAATAACAGGACCTGCAAAAAAACTTGAAGCGTTCAAAGGTGTCACAATAAAGGGAGCAGATGGAAAAGATTACCCATTTGAAACCGATCTTGAAAAGTTGTATGAGTTGAAACTGCAGATCGAAAATCCTGAGCTTTTACCAATATACGACGACAGAAGCTAAACAGCTCTAGTTCAAAGAGGGAGCGGTTTGTCCAACGAGGATTTTATTTCACAGATAAAACAACAGGCTAAGACTGAACAGCTTGTTAAAAACGGCATCTGTGAAATTTGTGGAGAAACCAATCCTTATGCTTTGAAGATTTATGAAAATCATCACATTTCCACAAGAGGTTTTTCGGATGAAACTAGAGTTCTTTGTCTGAACTGTCACGCTGCTGTCACGCATTTTCAAAATGAACTTCCTCCAAAATTCAGATCAAAACAATTACCGTTAGAGGAGAGACTAGACTATGTTCGACTTTCGCATGCAGCATTAAGTAAACGGATGGCTGAGATTGAAATTGATCTAATAAATAAAAGATATGAGGGGCTAAAAAATGAATAATGCTGCATTGAGGACTTTCTCAACCAAAAAAGATGAGAAGAAACGATCCTTTTCCACGCATAAGCAGGAAACTCCTGATTTTTCCAGAGTTCTCACTTTTGATACAGAAACAACAGCAGATGAATTCCTTAACTTGAAATTTGGCTCATTCATGGTACATGAGAATGATATATATCAATATGCAGGATTGTTCTGGGACAAGAGGCACATTTCAGAAAAAGAGTATAAAGTACTGAAGATGTATGCAGAAAAGTACAACATACGTTTATTCTCCCTTAAAGAGTTCATCAAACTCTTTTATTTGGAAGTCTATGAAAAGAAAACGCTCTGTATTGGTTATAATATCAACTTTGATCTATCACGGATTATTCTTGATTATGGTCATGGTAGATATTCGGGCAAGGATGGTTTTTCCCTCGTACTTAGTGAAGATACGACTTACCCAAGACTACGCATAAAGCATCTGACTGGGAGATCATACAATGTTGAGTTTACCAGGGCAAAGGGAAAGTACAGAAAGGAAAAAACTTTCAAAGGACATTTTCTAGATATAAGTAACTTAGCTTGTACTTTGACTGACAACAAGTCACTTACACTTGAAAAAGCCTGTGAGATATTTGATACTCCAATTAAGAAAAAAGCAACAGCTGAGCATGGAAAAATCACTCCAAAGTACATTGATTACAACATAAAAGACGTAAAGTCCACTTACGAGCTATTCAAAAAAGTAAGGCAGGAGTATGAAAGGTATCAGTTGGACATTCCAATGACTGATATTTACTCTGCTGCATCTCTTGGAAAACAGGCACTTAATCAATTCAATATAACTCCTTTTATGCAACAAAATCCAGAGTTTCCTTCTGAAATTCTCGGAAATCTGATGAGTGCCTACTATGGAGGGAGATGCGAATGTAGGATAAGGAAAACGCCTACAAAAGCCACAGTTTTGGACTTCTTCAGTATGTATCCAACAGTAACACTCCTTCTTGATCTCTGGAAATTTGTCATAGCAGACAAGATTCATTACGCCGACGATACAGAGAACGTTCGGCGATTAATCGAGACATTCACCTTTGATGATGCACTCGACGGCGATATGTGGGAGCAATTGAACGTCGTTGTTGAAATCGAGCCTGATGGCGATATTTTCCCCGTTAGGACGAAGTATGGCGGGGAGGATGGAACGTTCAATATCGGCATTAATTACTTAACGTCGAATGATTCGATGTACTACTTCCTCCCTGATATTTTAGCATCAAAGCTGCTTACAGGCAAGTCTCCTAAAATTAAGAGAGCTATCAGGTTCATTCCCGAAGGTATACAGGAAGATCTCAAAGAATCGGAGGTCTATGGGGTTCATGTAAACCCAAAGGAAGATAATCTTATCAAAGTCCTTGTTGAACGCAGGCAGGAGATCAAAAGGGAAATGAAGAAAGTGTCCAAGGACTCTCATGAATATGATGTACTGGACGCTCAGCAGAGAGCTTTGAAAATCCTCAATAATTCTACTACATACGGAATTTATATTGAGATGCATCCAAAGGATGGAGAAAAACTGGATGTGTACAGTAATGTTGAATTTGAGTCTGAAGGCAAATATGAACAGCCAGGTAAATTCTTTAATCCTATAATCGGAGCAAACATTACAGCAGGAGCAAGGTTATTAATTGCGATTGCTGAAAGGTTTGTGCTGGACAAAGGAGAAGTTCACGCTTACATGGATACAGATTCAATCTTTGTTCCCCCTTATCTCGCAGAAGAATTAAGCCATCTATTTGATTCATTAAATCCTTATGATTTTGATAAGCCGATTCTAGAAATAGAGGATGGGATGGAAGATATCTGGTTCTATGGAATCAGTTCCAAGAGATATTGCTTGTTCCACAAAGTTGGAGATAAGATCATCATTCCTGAAGGGAAGAAACTGTTCTACAAACTACATGGTTTAGGACATATTACAAACCCATTCAAGAGGGAATTGCAGGAAGGAGACCAATGGCATAAGAGATTGTGGGAAGACATTCTCAGGCATCATTTCCGTCCTGAAGAACTACCTGATATATTGGAGAAATATGAGAACTATGCAGTTATCTCAAAACTTGCAGTTTCAACGGGAACAGTCCTGAGACGGTTCAAAAAAACGAATGAAGGGAAACCATTTGATAAAAGAATCAAGCCTTTCAACTTTATGCTTGTTGGTAATGGTGCATCTATCAATGAGGGTGGTGAGAAGGTAAAGCCTCTTGCTCCTTTCAACAAGAATCCACAGGTTGCAATTGAGAAAGAGTTTATTGACTACAATACAGGAGATACACTTCAAGGAAGGCAATACTGGAAGCTACTAAGTGATGTGTTCCTGGATTACATCAATCATCCTGAAGCTAAGTTTGAAGGAGATGTTGGTGTGCTGCAAAGAAGGCACTTAAAGACTACTGGGTGTGTATATATTGGCAAGGAAGCTAATAAGGTCGAAATGCAGGAGCTTGAGAGCAATCACGTTGAGATATATCATGATTTTGAAATGATTAGAAAATTCATTCTAGGGCTTACTCCTGCTGAAGCTAGGTGTATTGGGATCAAATACAGGAGTACGTTGAAAAAACTGAAAGATAGGGTAATGGAAGGGATTTTTAAAACGAATACGAAGGAGATGAAAAAGGTTTTAGAAGCAATGTACCAGTGAAGTTTCCATATTACCCATTTTGGAACCAAGATCTGCATTCAGAAATGAATATATAAAAAGCAAGGTATAATTAGCACTACTTACAAAAATATGAAGTGATTAAAATGGGAGAAACTCTAGAATTTTTGGAAAGCATATGTGAAGGTTGTGAACATTATTTCAATTGTGAATGGGACCATAACCCTGAAGAATGTCCGCATGCAGATTTCAGTTGAATAAGAATCTCTAGAAATGTTGAGGGTTATACCCAACATTTATTATTTTTATGAAGTTTTTCTTTTTTAGTAAAATGGATTTGGTGTTCTCGGTTCATGAATCCACCATGGTAAAGATATAGTGGATGAGAAAGATATTGGTCTGTTTGGATCAGGAAGTTCAGTAGATTCTATTGATGTTGAAATAGAATCATTATCAAGAGAAATATTCAGGAAATCACTTAGTTTTAGTTTAATCAAAGGAACATATAATTTTGCATAGATTTTTTTTATTGTTTCTGTTATTTCTATCGATTTGAGCCACCACATTTCTGGAATTTCATAAATGGTCATCGTATTGTCTTTGCAAGCTTCCATAATTATTTTTTTCCCATTCTTTTCATTAAAAGAGGGGATAATCCTAAGACCATGCTTATAAGCAGTATAGAGATTGTACCAACGATTATAAAATTCAGATAATATCAAAATATCTTCTTGATAACGTTTACAACTACGAATATATCGACCTATATCTTCGTATTTTATGTCTATTTCATGGTAGCCCATATACCTAAAAAGCAGTTTTTCATCGGCATTCATTACTTTGTCAAAAAAATCTTTTATTGATGCTTCTGGCAATGAAGATATTATTTTCATAAAGTTTAATAGATTCTTATTTTTTACACAAATTGCAAAAGCCGCTAATTCCCCACAATATTGAACGGCATTTATAATCATTTCAATTTCAATCATTTGCCTTAGATTTTCATGTTGCGATTGTTTGAGGTTGGAAAAAACATCTTGAATATCATCATGTTCTTTTTCAAGCAACACTTGTTTTAAGTACCTATATTCTGAAATATAACCTGATGCAAAAAGCATATTTCCAATATCATTTCTTTTTACCTCTTCATCCATACTACTCAATCCTTAAATTAGTTCATTGACTCCACTTTTTCGATTAAGTAAATAAAATCCCAATTAAAGTCTTCTTTGGATTTATCCTTAAATATTACATAGTTAGCTCCTTCAAAATCATATCTACTCTTATATTTGATTCCATCAAAACCTGCAAAGATGGCACAATCAGCAACAAAACGCGTAAATACATACTCTGGTTTTTCCCAAGAGTTTTCAGAAGGAGAATTATATATAAGAGCAGAAGTAAGGATTGCCTTATACAAATCCTCATCTAATCCTTTATTGTAAATATAAGACCCATGAAAGTCTGTTAAATCTAGTATTTTTAATGGATTTAACAGCTTAATTGTCGCAATACATTTTGATTTCGTTTGAGTGGGATCAATTTCTTTGCTACAGATTTCTTTTGATGTTGCAACATATAAGTGTCCATGGGCTAAGTGATTAAACCTACCTTCAAAAGCTTTGGAATCTGGTACAGCTTCCATTTCATCAGGATTTAACAGGATATCTGGGTTCTCAGTAACTCTACCCCTGTAAACATTAGTGTTCATTTTTGTGGCAGTGGAAAGATCTGCAAGTTTCTTAATTAAATTCAAAGTGCTTTTTGCCAAGGAATTTGTCATCAGTAAAAATGGGGTGGATGCAGCTATTATCGATATTTTTTCAATATCATCTTGGTACTTCTCAGTATCAAGCACAAATTCGTCATAAGGATAAATACTGTATTCTAATGAATGAAAACAAAAAGGACAGCAAATGCCCTTCAAATATTTTTTAAATTCGTCAGACGTATAATATTTTAATAACAAAGTTCCGTGATAAAAACAATCTAACGGTATCATATTCAGTTCAAGTGTGCCGTCCGCTAAATGAATGCCCTTGTATTTTTTCTTGAATTCATTAATACAATTATCGCATAAAAAAAAGTTTGTTGAAAACCAAGATTCCATTTCTTCAAAAAATATGACATCAAAAAAAACGTCTTTTAGATAATCATCCATAAAGTCATCATCATCATTTTTAATTTTATCTTTTTGTTCTATAGAATTTTCCATACAGTAACTATGGAACTTAATATAATAAGTCAATGGTTTATATCAAAATCTTGGTCAAATACACACAATGAATAAATAATGTAAAATTCAATGTTCGATAAATTTTAAGCGTACACTTTTTTCGCGTTATATATATCCCCGAAGTATTCTGCGAGGGGTTGGATTCGAACCATCTCACTTTTGTATAGGGCAGCAACTATGGTTTAACAATCGGGGTAATTTTAACCAAATTATTTGAACAGCGTGGGAATATACTGAGTAGGATCAGATAAGCCCCTCGAGACGCTTCTGGTAAAACAAATATTGCTGGGCATAGCCGCAGTATTTCCCGAAATAGTGTCTTCCCCAGTTCCCGATCTTTGTCTTGGTGGCCTTGCCTTCAAAGAACGGGTCGTCGCCATAGTAGGTCCTGACAATCTTTTCCACATGTGTATCCACAGGGAAACCTTCCATCTTGTCAAAGGCGAATAGCACGATACAGTCAGCTACCTTCTCGCCGATACCCTCCAGTGACATCAGTTCCTTCTTCGCATCATGATAGTCAAGTCTGAAGAGGTTATCAAGAACGATATCCCCGGTGACAACAACATTTGCTGCTTTGATTATTCTGGCTGTCCTGAATCCCATCTTGCATTCACAAAGATCATCATAGCAGGTTGCTGCAAGGTCTTCTGGTTTTGGGAAGCTGTAGAGTCCGTCTTCCAGTTCTTCTCCGAACATTGCTGAAAGCATGGATATGTTCTTCTTTATCCTCGGGATGTTCGAAGCGGTGGCAAGCATGTAGGAGATCAGGCATTCCCACGGGTCCTGGCGAATCAGGCGCAATCCGCGATACTTGTTGATCGCGATGTCCATGTGCTCGTCCTTGTTGATCTGCTCGAATATCGCGGGCAGGTCGTCGTCGAGCCTGAAGTAATGATAAAAGAAATCTTCATCAAGGGATGAATCGACCAGAAGTTCACCTGTCTTGGGGTCCTGGTTTATGCGGGCAACTGCACCGTTGACCACGCCTGTCCACCAGTCTCCGTTCTTGTCCCAGCGGAATACCTGGCCGCAGTCAAGCGTATAATCCAGGTTGAAGTCCTCTGTCCTGATGGTGTACATCTCTGGTCTTAAAAACAAAAAGAAATTGAAGTATGGTCTTACTTGACCATGCTTCTTCCCGTTTCAAAAGCCTTTACGTTCGTGTCAATGGTCTTTGGAGGGACCATTTCCTTAACGCGATCAAGCAGAGTTTCTGTCTTAATCGGCAGGAAGTTGGAGACTGCTCCGACAAGCACGACGTTCATTGCCTGCCTGCTTCCGGCCTCTGCTGCCATTTCGGTAGCGTTGAAAGCGATGACACGATGTGTTTCCTTCAGCTTTTCCACGATGCTGTCAACGGATGGATAGGTTGCCTTTCCTGTTGTGACAGTGACCGGGTAGACTGATTCGGTGTTCATGATAATGACACCGTCGTCTGCGAGGTACTCGATGTAACGGAGGGCTTCCACCGGCTCAAGTGCGAGGAGGCAATCTGCACCCTTGAGTGGGATCATGGAACCAAGTTCGCATCCGATACGGACGTGGTTGACAACTGAACCGCCACGCTGTGCCATTCCGTGGGTCTCTGCTGCTCTTACGCCTTTTCCTTCAAGGACTGCTGATCTTCCGATGATGTCTGATGCAAGGATGGTTCCCTGACCACCGACACCTGAGATCACAAGATCGAATTCAGAAGCTTTGCTGCTCATTTCTGCACCTCCACGATAGCATCGAACTTGCAGGTCACACTGCAGAGTCCACAGCCTGTGCACATTGCATTGATATGTGCTTTCTTTGTTTCCTTATCGAACTCGATTGCAGGACATCCGAGGTTGACGCACATTCTGCATCCGATACATTTCTCCGTATCTACCTTGAAAGGTACACGTCTGACACCTGCTCTGCGAGCGTGGATGACACATGCCTGTCTGGTGATGACCACGGAAGGACCTTCGAAGTCCTTTGCACGCTTGAACACTTCTTCGGTTGCCTTGACATCGTATGGGTCAACGGTTTCCACGAACTCGGCACCGAGTCCACGGCAGAGGAGTTCCATGTCGATCTCCTTTGTAGGCTCGCCTGTGGATGTGAGTCCCATGCCAGGGTTTGGCTGGTGTCCTGTCATTGCGGTGATACGGTTGTCAAGGATGGCTATTGTGATGTTGGACTTGTTGTAGACAGCATTGAGCAGTCCGTTGATACCTGTATGGAAGAATGTGGAATCTCCAATGGAGCAGCAGATAGGCTGCTTCTCGCCTGCATTGTAGATGCCTGATGCAACGGTGATACTGCCACCCATACAGAGTGTTGTATCGACGGTTCCGTTCTGTACACCGAGTGTGTAACAACCGATGTCACTTGGGAACACAGCTCTCTTGCCGAAGACCTTTAGCATTGCATGGTAGGTAGCACGGTGTGAACATCCCGCACAGAGTGCTGGTGGCCTTGGTGGAAGTTCAAGTTCTGCTTCAGCGATCTCCGGAACATCGACTTCGATGCCGAATGCTTTTCCAATTGCCCTTACGCAGGCATCGGTGTTGAGCTCGCTGACCCTTGGGACGTATCCGCCTGTCTTGCCGAGGATCTTCACAGGGCTTTCGATGTCCTTTGCGAGGACCTTGCAGCGGTCTTCGACTATTGGTTCAAGCTCTTCGATCACAAGCACTGTATCACACTGCTCGTACATCTTCTTGATAAGACCTTCAGGAACAGGATATGCTCCGATCTTCAGGAAGGATGCTTCCAGACCGAGGTTCTCCATTGCTTCCTTAGCATATACTGAGGCCAGACCTGATGCGATGACACCGATCTTTGAATCCTTGTTGATAGTAAGTTCGTTCCATGGTGAGCTCTCAAGCTCTTCCATGATACCTTCCTGTATTCCAAGAAGGTGTGGGTGACGAATTACTGCATTGCTTGGTACCATTACCCAGCGTGAGGTGTCCTTCTCGAACTTTGCCTCTACCTTGTGGTCGGTTATTGTTCCGAGCTCGATCTCGGATTTGCCGTGTGATATCCTTGTTGTTGGCCTGAAGATCACAGGGATCTCGAACTTCTCGGAAAGCTCGAATGCGTATGGGATCATGTCCTTTGCTTCCTGTGGTGTGGAAGGGTCAAGACATGGCATAAGTGAGAATTCGGAATACTTGCGTGTGTCCTGTTCATTCTGTGATGAATGACATGCAGGATCATCAGCGACAATGATGATCATTCCACCCTTGACGCCCATGTAGGCAAGTGTCATAAGAGGGTCTGCTGCAACGTTTAGACCGACGTGTTTCATTGTCACCACAGAACGCACACCTGTCATGGCAGCTCCTGCAGCAACCTCCATAGCAACTTTTTCATTAACTGACCATTCAACGTAAAAATCACGTTCTTTCATTGCAGATAACGTATCAACGATCTCAGAAGAAGGCGTACCGGGATACCCGGAGATAACTTTACCTCCTCCTTCCACAATACCGCGTGCGATCGCCACGTTTCCAAGCATATACTCGCGTGTGCTCATGTTAATCTCCTGCCGTTTTGATAATAGTCCATCATTGATAAATATGTAGGTAAAATCCGGCAGGTGATTGTTTTTTAGATTGTTGGTTGTTGTACGTTGGTGTATGGGTATTGGCTATTCTCGCGATTGTTCAGCTTCTTCATGATCCGATTTTCCAACCATCAATTAACATAATCGATCTTGCTTATCACTTTAAGTCAGTTTCAATCAGGAGGCCACCTAACAAATCCAATCTGGATTCTCCATAATATGGATGTGGATTGTCAAATTCTTCTTTAATCAATACATCGATCGATATGTAATAATCCTTTCCAGATTCCAGATCGAAGGTACATTCATATGAGTCAGTTTCCTGATAGTGTAAAACGGTCTCTTCTTCGAATTCCAGATGAGCATTTCTATCAATATATGTTCCATTAATTGGAGACGAGGATTTTATCTGGATAATAACAGGTAAGCTATCTGTCATATCACCTTTATTGGTGTGAAGAAAGGAGTCCTTGTACAAGTAAGTGAGATCCATTGACAGAGTAACTCTTGAATGCGTTTCGTTTATTTTAATAGCATTAGTCTCTGTGTTTTCAATGTAAACATTGCTTCCAGGTAGATCAGACTCAAACGGGAAGTACCAGGCGACGATCACGATCAAAGACATTACTGTCAGAATGCCTAAACCAATAAGGGTTCTTTTCAGCGGGAAATTTATGCTTCTAAGTTTCATGACTACATCCTATATTTGCATTGATAAAGATAAAAGTGAAACAATGTTTCACTTTCTAATTTTTACCGTGCTCTTAACCCAAATATGAATACCCAGTTGATGAAGTATCAGTTGATCCTGTGTATTCATAGACATTTTCTTCATAATTGAAGGTAGTATCATCTGTATTGAGCCAATACATTGTATTTTCCCCATTTACAGTGTTTGGATCATTTAACTTGAAGTATGGATTCAGGGTTGAATCATAGTATCCTCTAAGAACTACTGCATGACAAGTTCCCCATCTACTTTCTTCTGTAAGATAGAAAGGTCTTCCATCATCAATCATGCTTTCTATTTCATCAATTGTATCATAAAATGATCCTGTTTTTAGTCCTCTGGTCAAATATACTCCTTGGTAATCCAAATAATCTTGTGCTTCATTGGCATTCATTGGATCACAACCATTAAAAACCCAGATACTCCATATCGATGGATGGATGCCGGTCCAGTACTCATCAAGCATTGCAGCAGATGTTTCACCACATGCTTGGCCAGCAGCATCTAAATCATTCTGATTATAGTAGATTTCCCATTGACTCCTCTGAGGGACAGTCAAAAATTTACTAGTGCTTTTAGTTGTTACAGCTGGCTGTACATTTTCATACATACTGATTGAGTCGCCACGAAGCCCAATCTGGCATTCTCTTCCATCGATTATGGTAGTCCCAACAAATCCACCATGACCATCTTCATAGAATTCTCCATGCAGATTATAGATTCCTTCTTTATCTTGAAGATCAACATATGTTGCATACATTTCTGTTGCTCCTTCATAGCGGGTCATTGTCCTGTTGCCGACTTTGGTGTAAATGGGTTTTGCTCCTTCTGGGGGCTTGCCCATAAAGTCCCCTACATTGTGGTCAAATGCCCCACTTTATAGTCAAATAGCCCACTTTATGGTCAAATCGCATATCGGCAAACTATTTCCGACTATTACAAGGACAGAAAATCATCATTTGGTTGTAAATGTACAATATTAAAATTTCATCAATATTGCCACTTTGTCCGAAAAATAGGACACTTATTGGACAACAACATCAATTTTTGGACAAAAAATAAAATACATTAAATCCCCTCGCTTTAACTGCCACCCATCAACAGTTTCTTAATTAATCCTGTTGCATCTCATTTTCTTCGCATAAACATAAATGCGATTCCCAACATGATCAATGTCAACACGGAACCGATAAAAGGCATCTCGGTAATTCCCCTATCGTTGATGTAGTTGATACCAATGTTATTTTCAGAAACATTTGCAACGAGACCTTTGCCATTGTCGAATAGATGATTTCCACTTACGGTGTTGTTATTGCTGGAATCTTCAAGGAACTTGCAATATTTGAAATCATGTGTCACGATATCGGTATTCACTCTTTTATTATTGGATTGATTGAGGTTGATACCGTGATAGTCGTTCAAGTTTGCAGTATTGTTAATAATCGTGTTGAAGGTGGAAGACTTAAGGTATATCCCATGTACTTTGTTCGAGTTTGCAGTGTTTCCCTCGATACTGTTGTTACTGATTTCATTCAGATATATACCATATTGTTCGTTCGAATTTGCAGTATTGTTGATCAATGAGTTATGGTCGCTGTAATAATACAACAGGATTCCGTGCTCATTATTCGAAGCAGTGTTGTTTCCCAGATAATTGCCCCAGGAAAAATCATTAAGATAGATTCCATGTTCACCGTTTGAATTTGCTGTGTTGCCTTCCAGCACGTTGTAATGAGAAGAATCAAGGTAGATACCGTCACGTTTGTTGAAGTTTGCAGTGTTATTTATAAGTGTGAGATTTGAGGCTTCTCTAATGTAGATACCATGTTCGTTGTCCGAAACTCTGTTATTGATAAACGTATTGTCGTTGCTATAAAAGTGCAAAACAATAGCAATCCCGTTGTTCGAAATGTTGTTATTGTTAAATGTGTTATTAGAGCCTCCATACATAAGGATGCCTCCTTCATTGTTCAGTACAGCATTATTACTCAGTTCGCTGTTGTTGGAACTCGACAAAAAGATGGCGATACGGTTGCCTGATGCAGTATTATTACTCAGTACATTATTGCTGGATCCCTCCAAAAAGACACCTATGCTATTGTTGAACAATCGATTGTTAGTAATAATACAACCTTGGACCTCAGTATCCTTTACGGGAACAAATACAGGAACTCCATCAAGATATATTCCATAGGCAGGACTGTTTTTTTCAGTGCTATTGGCACCTGTTATGTTAAATCCGCTGATTGTTACGTTATTCGCAGTCACATGAAATACAGAATCATTTGAGTCTGCTGCTTGAACAGCCGTATCATCTGGATTTCCAGATTCAGAGACTATCGCTAACTCCTTGTCCACATCAATGTTTTCTGAATACTTCCCTGGATGAACAAGGATTGTATCACCATTGGTTGATGCGTTGACGGCTGCCTGAATGGTAGTATAATCTGCATTTCCATTATCGTTGACGATAATTGTATCCGCTGTCACGTTACTCGATGTTATTATCAAAAAGACAATTGTTATCGCAATATAGATTGCGTTACTTGATTTCATTTGCATCTACTTACACTCCTTTCAATCGATTCCGCTGATTATAACGAGAATGAATATAGCAATACAAATTGAAATTATAAGGGATAGTTTTGTTCTTCTTGCTCCAAAATAACCAATTAATCCATAAAGTACCATAAATGGAGATACATCAACAATTGCATTCCATTGCAACCAATATCCAAGATTCATTATAGATTGGGGATCGAGCATTCCCAAAAGAATATCTGCATATATGAAGAAAAGAGGGATTAGAAATACCCCTGAAAGCGTTGAAAAAAGCTTATCTTCCGTTGTATATCCATAAAAAATTATGACTGCTGCAGGCAGGCCGAATTCCAGGAATCTTATAAACAAGTAATTCCACAGGAGAATAGAAATTATTGTTTCCAGCAAATGTAGTTCATATATAACTCCAATCAATGCAGGTAGAAGTGGAAGTAACAAAATCATTGAAACAGAGATAATCGATTTCTTCTTGCCAATTTTATCTTTGAGCAAATATGAGGTACTAAGCATAATTAGTATTAGCAAGAACACAAACGCTAATGCCTTCAAAAAAACTTCGCCTTTGATATTGTTATTACTCAAAGTATTGTACTTGGAAGCACTGTGATATATACCGTACCTCTCGTTCGAGCCATCATTATTTTCCAGAAGATTCCAATGAGAAAACTTAAGGAAGATGCCTATGTCGTTGTTTGATGCAGTGTTATCTCTAAGCTTATTATTGTTAGAAGAAAAGAGAACTATTCCATATTTTTCATTTGAATTTACCTTGTTATATTCCAAAGTGTTATTTTTATTATACCCTCTCAAAGAGATACCAGCATGATTATTCGATACATTGTTATTGATGAGAATATTATCGTTGCAGTAACTCTCCAAGTAGATACCATCTTTATTATTTGATGCAGTGTTATTTTTCAATGTGCAGTAGCTTGATCCAATAAGACGTATCCCAATAAAGTTATTCAATGCGATATTATTGTCTAAGGTGTTGTTATCGGATGCCTCAAAATAGATTCCACAAGTAGTGTTTGATACGGTATTATAACTCAGGAAGTTGTTCTCGGAATTGGTAAGGCGGATTCCATGAATGCTGTTAAAGGCATTATTCTTATTCAGATTATTGTATGTAGAATGTTCCAGAAGGATCCCATTCTCAGAGTTGTTCAACGCGGCGTTGTTGTCTAGTATGTTGTAGTTTGAATCGATAAGATGGATGCCGCCAATGTTGTATGTTGCAATATTGTTACTCAATGTGTTGTTGCTGGATGCTTCAAGAACGAGTCCATAAAAAACATTGGAGAATTGGTTGTTGTTAATGACACAATTATGAACTCCATCGAGATAGATTCCAGGTACGGAATCCTCCCAGTAACGTTCAACGCCGTCCTTCACATAAAATCCACTGATCTTTACTTCGTCTGCAGTTATATGAAATACATAATCACTTGAATCTATGGCTTGAACAATGGTGTCTCCTAGATTTCCTGATTTTGCAACTATCGTTAACTCCTTGTTCACATCAACGTATTCTGAATATATTCCAGGATAAACAAGGATAGTATCACCATTGTTTGCAGCGTCAATTGCTGCCTGTATGTTAGTATAGTTTGCACTCCCATTATCATCGACAGTAATTGTATCTGCCGCAGCACCACCTGTGACCATAGTTAAAAAACCAATTGCCATCGCAATGTAAAATATGTAGCATGATTTCATTTGCATCTATTACAACTCCCCAACATCGGCAATATATTTCAATTAGAAGTAGATAAATACATCGGGCAAAAATGTTAACTGTGTGAATATAGATGGTGAACCAATATCCGTATTTGCTTAAAAATGTAGAATATAAGAGTGGGAGCTAACAGACCTTTGTCAACTGGCTGTGATTCTGGCTAGGTAATTTCCATGGGAAAACGTCAACAACTTTGCATCTATTTGAATCATTTTTCGGACAAAAATGTGAATTATCGGACAAATCGATTTTTCGTACACAGCAGACTTTTTTCATGCTGTTGTAAAACCAATCTGATAGTACGCATCTCCCACTTTAATAACACTAGATCCCTTTGAATCGAGGAATTCAATGGTCCGTGTCCATTCGCCAGGATTTGCTTTCACATACGTTTGGGTCTCAATGGCTTCCTTCAGAGCAGGGTAATCGTTCAACTCTTCTTCGGTCACAACAACAAATTCTTCGGGCACAAAGTCTAAACGATCAGCATCAATCTCTGTTGAATACGTATGACGGTGTGCACTCCACGCAAAAAAACCTACAGAGATCAGAAGCAACGCCATGAATGAAATGACAAACGCCTTTGCTACAAATCCAGCCGATCTTTCCTTATAGGCCAGTATCCCAGTACCAAATAACACCCAGTATACAAGCAACATCAAAAAGGCATTTGTGGGTGGATGTATGCCTCTTAGAATATATCCGCTCAAGAAAAATGTGAAGATGCCTATACAAAAGAACACAATCCACTTGCTTTCGATACCAAATATTTCCATGCTTACCCTTCCATATACATGATAATACCATATTCAGGATAATCAATTCCTGGTATACCCTTTACGTTCGATTCCAATATTGGTATTTCTTCTTCTGGAATCGGGGATGGAAAATTAATGTGAACCATGGCTACATCACCCTCTTGATGTTGGTATATATACTTTAAATTGACTTTATACACCAGCTATTCATTTTCTTGGAAGAAACAAATATCCCAAGTCTCATCACTGTTCGATGTTGTTAGATTCTCATCGTTGACCACTACACCGTTTTCCGAGAACTCTATACCAATCTCTTTGTTTACCCCATCGATGTGCCTTGCTGTGAGTTCATAATTGTCCGAAAGCTTGAGAATATCCCCATTCCGTAAGGGATACAACGCACTGACACAATTCCCTTGTGTCACTGCGATATCAGTTTCAAACAAATTTTCGTCCCTTGGCTCCTCTCCCACGGGTTCATCTGTATGGACTTCATCCATGGGTTCTTCCACTGACGCTGACTCATCATTGTTTTCAGAATAAAACGGCACTTGGGATAAGATTGCTACTAATACCAAAACAGTTATTGAACAAACTAATATAACTTGCTTAATTCTCATTTGCATCTATAACAACTCCCCAACATTGGCAATATATTTTAGTTGGAAGTATATGAATACATCGGACAAATATGTTAACTGTGTGAATATAGATGTTGAACCAATAGCGCATTTGCTTAAAAAATGTAGAATATAAGAGTGGGAGCTAACCGACCTTTGTCAACTGGATGTGATCCTGGTTTGGTCATATCCATGGGAAAACATCAATAGCTTTGCATTTATTTGAATCATTTTTCAGACAAAATGAATAGTTCAATCCATAAACTGTTGCCGCACATATGACAGAGAGAATTTATAGTCAAAATTTGACTTTATGGTCAAAAAATCAGAAGCTACAATTCTTCTTTAAAATTTTATATAAACACGGATGCTGTGTTCCTTGTCGAAGAATTTTTGAAATTGATACCATTTTCAGAAAAACAAGGGCATTGCAAGTTGCTGATTTCTTGAGTTTATGGTCAAGTGTAACACTTTGTAGTCAAATTGCGTAGTTTGTAGTCAAGAGGACTTTATGGGCAAGCCCTCCTTCTGGTACATCCCATCCTATGAACACTTGGGTTGCTTCACCGGATAATTGAACTTTCTCTTTATTTCCATCAATCGTAATTACGCCTTCAAGAGTTACAAGATTGTTCTCATCGATAGTACCTGAGAAATATGCACCTGCTAATTTTTCAGTTGTAGCGGTTCTGCTTAAATCAGCAATATATTTCTCATCTGTAGGAATTATCAGAACTCCATCTTTTTGATTTAGTTCTATGGTAACTTGTTCAGCATTTGAGCTATCAGACGATATTTCTATCTGGGCACTTACCATTGGAATAAACGATACTAACATCAGTAGCATTATCGTAAAAATAGCATTTCTTTTCAATTTATACATTTACTTATACCTCATTTCAGTAATCCAGAGGCAAAGCTATGCTTATATAGTGTAAACTTCAAAAGCTAACCTTGCCTTTTGGTTTGGGGTTTCAGTTATTCCGTCAAGACTGGCTGAACCCCGCTAACATCTTTGCGATGTTGCATTATATTCTAACTAAGACACAGTATTAATATTTTCTGTCCATATCATCGAACTGAAAAAGAACTTGTTGACTACATGATCATAATATTTAGATTCTTTTTTCACAAAACGATGGTCGAATTTAGGAGATATGTGCGATATCCATTTTGAAACTGATTGCCTCAAGGGTGACATTTCGAATTTAACCCAACAGAATTTGATAGTTATAATTAAATTAAAAAATCTGCAATTGAATATTTCTAAAATAATATTTGTGGGTTTTAGTTCCTACACTATATTACTGCCATATCCACACAGTTATCCACGGTACTGCCAAAACCTTGCATCTTCCTTCAGTACTTAACCACGTTTATATACAACTGCAATAATGTAGCAGTACTGACAAATAATGAAGGTGATTCAATGATCGATTTCGCATGTAAAGAATTCAAAATTAAAGATGTGATAAAATGTGCTCTGAACCTGACACGGGCTGACATGAAAGTGCTGGAGTACTTCTTTGAAGAGCCTGATATTTGGAGCAAAACGGAACAGATTGCAACCCTGACAGAACTCGACCTTTCAACCGTCCAGAGGTCTGTCAAGAAGCTGCATGAAAAAGGCATACTCACAAAATCACAAAACAACCTTGATGGAGGCGGATATTCATTCATTTACAGGATAAACAACAAAGCAGAGATAAAAGAGCTGATCATGGGCATTGTCAGCAAATGGGTAGCGAAGGTCGAACAGGAACTGGAGGACTGGTAAATGTTTAACACAAAAACATATCTCGATAAGATCAGGCCTTATCTTGGTTCACTGGTCATCATTGTCTCCCTTGGAGGTCTCTGGTATCCGATCCTTGGTTACTTCATGGTCGTTGTCATGGGTACACTGTTCATCACCAGCCTCTTCAGAGGGCGTTGGTTCTGTGGTAATCTCTGTCCACGTGGAAGCTACTTCGATTATGGCATAATCAAGATATCGAAGAAAAGGAAGATCCCGAAGATCCTGTCAAGCATGTGGCTCAGAATCCCTGTATTCACAGCAATGATCACTTTGATGATGTACCGTATCTCGGTCACATTTGCTGCACAGAATACCTTTGATCTTATCGGTACCATCTTTGTCTCGGTATGTCTTATGACGACAATCATCGGCACAATCCTTGGTGGCCATTTCAACACAAGGTCCTGGTGTAACTTCTGTCCAATGGGAACAATGCAGAGGATCATCGGCGGCAACAAGTACCAGCTCAAGATGGATCACGATACATGTGTTGACTGCAAGCTCTGTGAGAAGGTCTGCCCGATGGAACTCAAGGTTCGTGATATCGGCAACAACCCGGATTGTATCAAATGCGGAAGATGTGTTGACAAATGTCCAAAGGATTCACTTTCATTCTAAAATGAAGAACATGTTTTCCAATTTTTTCTTTTTTTAAATTGGATAAATCTCACAATTAATGTAATAAGTTTATATTGAAAAACGACCCACAATATAAGGGGGAAGAACGTATGGCAAAAAACACAGCAAACCTCACCTCCTCTCAGGAGGAAGAACTCGGTGGCATATTTGGCGACCGCGTGAATTTCAGCAAACGAGAAAGACACTTCTACTGTCATGATGTCGGTGCACTTCCGTCAATGGCAAAGATGATGTTAGGAAACACCGACCCTGCAGCGATAGTAAAACTTCGCACAGAGGAAGACATTGTCAAGCTAATGGGCTTTGCCCGTAAACATTCCATTCCTGTTGTTCCTCGCGCTGGAGCATCATCCGGTTACGGTGGTGTAATTCCTACAAAGGGCGGTATCATTGCAGATGTCAACCTGTTGAACGAGATAATCTCCATCGATGCAGATAACATGACCGTTACTGTCGGAGCAGGTATTGTATGGGAGCGCCTTGAGAAAAAGCTCAATGAAAAGGACCTTTCTGTTTGTGCCATGCCTTCAAGTGCCCCCGCAGCAACAGTAGGTGGCTGGCTTGCACAGAACGGTATTGGTTACGGCAGCTATGAATATGGCTGGTCCCAGGACACCATGGTCTCTGCAAGAGCAGTATTGCCAAACGGTGAGGTCAGGGATTTCACAGGCGATGAAATGGACAGCCTTATCGGAAGTATGGGTACTGTCGGTATCATTACACAGATCACCCTGAAGATCCGCAACCTGGAAAACACAGCATCCATTTCAGCAGAATTTGCTGATTCAGAATCCATGCAGAAGGCCCTTCAGGCAGTAGCTGCAGAAAAAGTGCCACTCTGGTCAATATCATTTATAAATCCCGATTGGGCAGGCATGAAGAATGAAATGCCATTTTCAACCCATCATGGCGAAACGGTTGTCGAGGACAGGCCGGAATTGCCGAAGTCATATATTTGTAACTTTATTTATCCTGAATCAAGGGATGTTAGTGCTCTTGAAAATATCATAACCAGCAATGGTGGCAAGGTTCTTTCTGAAGATATATCCAAACATGAAGCTGGTGAGTGGTTCCGCTCCATGAAGGTCAAGAGGCTTGGTCCTTCGTTCATCCCTGCGGAGATCATCGTCCCTGTGGACAAGGTTGGCAAGGTCTTCAATGAGATCAAAGCCAAGATCGATCTTCCTGTACTAATAGAAGGTATGGTGGAGAAGAATGGCAATGTGATACTTCTTTGTTTTATTCCTCACTCCGAGAGATCATTCAAGTTCAACCTTGCATTCACACTCGGTATCAGCATCATCAAGATCGCCGAGGAGAATGGCGGCAGGATCTATGCTTCAGGTCTCTACTTTGCCAAGGAGGCAGAGAAGGTCTATGGCGACCGACTGAAGAAGATGGTTGCACTGAAGCAACAGGTCGATCCGGATGACATCATGAACCCTGAGACCATCTCAGGTAAAGGTATCCTAAAAGCAGGTATCTCAATGTCCAAGGCATTTGAGCCGATCATGAGATTCGTCGGAAACAGAAGTGGTGTCGGTGAAGAGACCTTCAAAAAGCAGAAGGACATCCCGGCAGACATCGTATCCCATGCATACACCTGTGCACAGTGTGGTTACTGTGTGGAAGAGTGTGACCAGTACTACGGTCGTGGATGGGAATCCCAGTCCCCGAGAGGTAAGTGGTTCTTTATTAAGGAATACCTTGCCGGCAGGGACAAGATGACACAGGAGCAAGTGGATACTTTCCTTGCCTGTACGACCTGCGAGCTCTGTGACCACAGATGCCAGCTTGACCTTCCGATCAACGATTCCTGGATGACCATGAGGAATGAACTGGTGGTTGAGCGTGGTATGATGACAATCCCGCCGTTCGAGATCATGGCTTCCAGCCTGCTCAAGGAAAGGAACATCTGGGGAGAATACCTCAAGAACAGGGAAGAATGGATCCCTGAGGATCTCAAGCCCAAGATCAAGGACAAGGCTGAGTATGCTTACTTTGCAGGCTGTACTGCATCATTTGTCGAGAAGGACATCGCTGAAGCCTCGGTCCGTCTGCTGACAGATGCCGGAATGGAGATCACCTACCTTGGCAAGGAAGAATCCTGCTGTGGTATCCCGATGCTTGCTGCCGGTAAGTGGGATGTTTTCGAGAAGATCATGAGGATGAACATCGAGAACATGAGGAAGAAGGGTGTAAAGACCGTTATCACATCCTGTCCTGCATGCTGGTTGGTATGGGACACCTTCTATCGCCAGTGGGCGGAGAAACTCGGTATTGAATACGATTTCGAGGCAAAGCACTACTCACAGGTGCTTCAGGACAAGCTCGATGTACTTTCCGAGAAGTTCGTCACACCTCTTGACAAGGTTGTCACAGTACACGATGCATGTCACATGGGCCGTGCCGGTGGTATCTATGAGCCACCAAGGGACCTTATCAAGTCAGTTCCGGGCGTTGAGCTGCGTGAAATGGAGCACAACAGAGCAGAAGGTCACTGCTGTGGTTCAGTCCTTACACTGGTCGCTGACCCGGCTATCGCTAACGTCGTCGGTAACATGAGGTTGAAGGAAGCTGAGGATATCGGTGCTGACATAATGGTCGCTGCCTGTCCATGTTGTCAGGTACAGTTGAGGATCGCTGCAGAGAAGAGCGGCAGTCCGGTGGATGTACAGGACCTTTCAGCAACAGTTGCTCGCAGTATGGGATATGATATTCCTGATACAACGAACACTGCACTCACAGCATGGGTTACATTCGATCAGATGATCGCGCTCCTCAAACCTGAGAACATGACCGACCTGATGGTGGAACTCCTCCCACAGATGATGGCTGCAATGCCTGCTCCACTGCGTGGTATGATGAAGATGGTCAAGTACGTACCTGGTATGGACCTCATGATGAAGCCAATGATGCCGGTCATGATGCCAATGCTCCTGCCAGGCATAATGCCAAAGGTCATGCCTGACATGCTCAAGGCTGTGGAGAAACGTGTGCAGATGTCCGATGACATGAAGGAACAGATGCCTGATCTCATGCCACAGTCAATGGAGAACCTGATGCCTAACATGCTTCCGCAGATCATTCCACTGCTGACGCCGAGGATGATCAAGTACATCAAGGAAGATATGTGATACAAAACAAGGTTAGACTGCAATAGGACAATAGTACCAGCCAATAAAGCCTTTTAAAGAGGACAGGAGGGAGTTCTTCCTGTCCTGACTATTTTCGATATCCAGAGATGTTACATTTCCTTCTCCGAGATAATATGATCGTGCTATCAGATACAAAATATCATTTTGCTTACCAGTGAAATTGGTCGTGTCTTTTGTACCGTAATATGTTATGAAATAATCCTCGCTCGTTTCAAGGAACGGGGTTCTATAGACGATGAAGTAACCTGATGTTTCTGTTCCTTGGTATCTGGTCGCATTAAATACCCTTGGTCCGTTGGTAGGTTGCCAATTTTTACCGCGATCATTGATGACTGCGTCCAGCTCGTTTGTGATATTAATTTCGACAATCTTGAACTGTCCAGATTTCTTTAAGTATTCTGACAATTTTAGCTCCCCTTCCAGAAAAGAAGATTTCTTTTCAAAATACCACACACACATGATCGTGGAATTTGAGTAGCTTCCGGCCGCTGAGTATTCAGAAATAGTTGGGAATAAAGAAAGATCTGCTTCCTTATCACTTGCTCTATCAGGTAGATACCATTCTTTCATGATCTCAGCAGGAGGTAATCCCGGGCCAATTATCAGATATGTGGATACTACATAGATGGAAATAGCTAACAGGGACATCAAAACAAGTATAGATAATTTCTTACTACTTCTCAGAGATTGAAACATCTCACATCACCTAAAAAAGAAAAGATGTGATCATAGCATCATTTCTCACTCTTTTTTGCTTTCCCGGCAGCTGTTTTTTTCTTCTTTTCCTTTTTCTCTTTCTTCGGAAGGGAGCTTACATAGCTATATGATATGTCCAGCCATTTCCGGAACTCAATCTCATCATCGTATACTGCCGGTGGGATAAGGGCATATTCTCTCATGCGCCTGCCGTTTGGTGTAAAAGGTGCTGCTTCGTCGTATTCTTCGTAGAGCTTCTGCTGGTCTTCCTCCTGCAGGCGCAGCATGATCCCGTCACCATGAACTCCGATGAACATGTTTCCGTTCACGAAGTAGACAGGGCTGCCGAACATCTTCCGGAATTCAACATCATATTCAGAAACGGCTTCTCCCATCAATTCCCCAAGTTCCTCTGAAGCTTTCTTCCACGCTGTCATAGTAAAAAGTATTGGGAAGATGGGATATATAAGTAACGTCAGGGTAAATTCATTTCAAAAATACTGATAAATTTATCTTTCAGCAGGATTTGGATAAGGTCATTGTTCTTCATTTCTGTCAAATAACAAGCTGATGAGCTAATGTTGTTACTATAATCCTGATTTAACTAAAATAACATGAAATGCGAAATATGTATTAATGGATGTGTAAAAAGAGCAATTTTTGGATAAATACTTTCATATAAGATTCATGTGCACTAACTTTTAAGTCCTTTGCCAACAGCGAGTCATATGTTACTCTGTTGAGTACTATGGATTCTAATATAAATCTCCAAATGATAAGGTGAACAAAAGCTAATGAGTCCGGAACTTTTGAAGTATAAGGATATCTCTATCCGTTATGGTGAGAAGGAAGTATTATCTCACTTCAACCTTGATATTAAGAAAGGGGATCGTATTCTGCTGAAAGGCAGGTCCGGTTCAGGTAAGTCTACACTTTTAAAGATGCCAATGGGCTTTGCCCATCCTACAAGCGGAAGCCTCTATTTTAACAACCGGCTGCTTGATAGCAATACTGTATGGGATGCAAGGAAAAGGATCGCTTATGTTTCACAGGACCTTGATATCTACGAAGGTTCGGTGAACGAATTTATCGAGGAAGTGTTTTCCTACTCTTTTAATGAAGGAAAACTGGACAGGACCAAGCTCAGAAGGCTTCTTGTTTATCTGGGATTTGAGAAAGACGTTCTTGAAATGGATTTCGAGGATCTATCCGGGGGCGAGAAGCAGAGAATAGGCATAATCATGTCAGTGCTGATTGGAAAGGATGTCTACCTGCTCGATGAGATCACCTCTTCTCTTGATGCTGCACTGAAGGAAAAGGTCGCTAATTATTTCCTGGAACGCAAAGAATGGACACTTGTAGTGATTTCCCATGATGATGTCTGGGAAAAAGAAAATGTAAGAATAGTACCGGTGGGTGTTTGAATGGAAGCTGTTGATATTAGCTATCTATCCCTCATAGCATGTTTCCTTTTACTTGCAATTCCTCTGTTTGTAAGTCATTATCTTAAGCTCGGGATAATCCCTGACACAGTTGTTTCGGCTTCAAGAATGGTCTTACAACTTGCTTTTGTGGGTTTTTTCCTTACAGTACTTTTTGACCTGAACAATTCAGTCGTGAATTTTTTGTGGCTAATGTTAATGGTCCTTGCAGCAACCCATTCCACCATAAATGATGTTGATCTTGACCTGAAGAAATTGCTACTGCCGACACTTGCTTCATTTGTAGTAGGAAACTTCCTGATAATCGTTTACTTCAATGCGTTTGTTGTAGATCTTGAGAATCTCTTTGATGCCCGGTACCTGATACCAATATTCGGCATGTTCCTTGGAAATTCCCTGAGAGGAAATATCGTAAGCATCAGCAACTTCTATGATGCGATACGGAGGAATGAGAATCGTTATCTGTACAGTCTGTCTCTGGGTGCGAAAAAACATGAAGCTATTCTTCCCTATGCCAGAAAAAGTCTTAACCTTGCATTGAAGCCCTCGATCGCAAGCATGTCCACAATTGGTATCGTCTCACTGCCGGGGATGATGACCGGTCAGATAATAGCAGGTTCCAGTCCGATCCTCGCTATCAAATATCAGATGGCCATAATGATTGGGATCTATGTTTCTACCGTGATGACGGTTGCCATTGGTATATTTATGACCATGCGTTCAAGTTTCGATGATTATGGTATCCTTAAAGAAGATGTTTTCAAGTCAACACGTGCCTGATCTGGTTTGCATTTTCCTTTCTTTTTTCTTCTTCCATTGGCTTCCTTTTTCTACTAATTTATCTGGCTTAGAAGACTACGAATTATTTTGTAGCTTAAATAAATGATTTATATCTACGGATCATTTGTTCATTTAGTTACTAGTGAGGAATGATCAACATGAAAAAAAAATTCGTATTAGGGCTGACGCTTTTGTTGGTAATGGCCGCTGCATTTTCAATGGGCTGCACGGAAACCGGTTCAGATGGGCCAGCAGATGACGTTAGTGAAACTGATGAAGGAGCAGATCATGAAGCAGGTGAAGATACTGATGATCAGGTTTCAGAAGAAAATGGTGTTCAGGGAATGATCATATTTGACGAACCTGTTGAGTCATTCTCTAATGCGACTATCTACCTGAAGGTCGAGGATGTAAGTCTTCAGGATGTTGCATCAGTTGTTATTTCAGAAGATACCATTGATGATGTTTCCATGGATGCTGGTAACATTGAGCCAGTGCCATACATGATAAATCATCCTGATCTTGAGGAAAGAATGACCTATTCACTTTCAGTACATGTGGATGTGGATGGAGATGAAAGACTTTCAAATGGTGACTATTATAGCACCTGGCACAACCCTGTACCTACAGATCCCGGAGTACATGATCTGGATGTTCATGTGGAAATGATCTGATAATAACGTCTAAAGAAAAAAGGGGACTATCGTTATGGACTGTGTATCAAATCCTGTAAACGTTGATAAATTCCTGATCCTTCCTATTTCTGAAGGGTCAAGAACCGTAACTGAAGTGCTTTCAAGAGAAGGCTCTTTCAGGATATTGGAAGTGCTTTCTGAAGATTTGCTTTCTGTCAGGGAAATTTCCCGGAAGACCGGTCTTCCCTTTGTGGATGTTGAAGCTAAGGTCATGGCCCTGATGGAGTCCGATCTTGTAGAGGTAAAGAACACATCCTCCGGTCAGGAGGGGAAAGAAGATATCTACGGACCTGCTAATAGATTTGTAGCATTCTCTTCTGAAGACAAAAGCATGGTTGTATGAGTTCAATCTCTGGTGCGAACATGGTCACTAAAGACGTTGAAAATAAGAACATGGCTGAAAATGAAGATCCAAATCAGGAAAGTTCGGACAATGTAGTTGTACTTCCGCTCAACGAGGATTCAAAGAAGATAACACAGACGCTTTCCAATGAGAAGTCCCTGAAGATTCTGGACCTTCTTTCCGAAGAGCCGATGTCTGCAACGGATATCTCTAAAAAGCTCGGTCTTTCAATTACCACTATCAAGTACAACATTGACAGCTTGCTGGAAGCTGATCTTATCAAAGTTCACAGGATCAAATGGAGTGAGAAAGGTCGTGAGGTCAAGATCTACGAGCCTGTGCAGAAACTGATCGTAGTGGCTCCCGGGAACATGAACGTCAACAGAGCTTCCATAATCAGCATGCTACAGCAGTATATCGGTGTTATCGGTGCTGCATTCCTTGGTGCTGCAGGGCTTCAGTACCTGTCAAGGCCTGTTGCTATCGAGAATGGGGAGATGCTTTCAGCACCTGCCATGATGGCTTATGATATGGAAGAGGAAGTCCTGCGTGAAGCACCTATGGACATGGCCCCTCAGCTTGCTGCTGATGAGGCTGTAGGAGAAGTTGCAAAAGCAGTTCCTGAAGAAGCTGCTCCCCAGCTCATGGACAGCGTTCATGCGTTCTTCTCGAACTTCTCTGATAATATCGGTCTCTGGTTTTTCCTGGGATGTCTTTTTGCTGTCCTGCTGATGGTAATAAAAGGACGCTACTATGACAATGCCAGCAGTTCTACTAAGAGGTCTGTAAAACGCTATCTTCTACCAATAATGCTCGTTGGAGTGGTGATAGCTGCACTTTCTGTGGGAATGGCTCCGGCAGAGGATGGCCAATTCATTTTCCCTGAGGTCGAGAAAATACCGGCGGACTATGTTTTCACAGAAGAGGACAATGGCACTACAGTATCTGTCAAAGCTGGAAGTATAGTACGCATTGATGTTGATGCACCATCGGAAGGCTACTGGTCTCTTTCAGATCGTGATGACCTCTCCATAATGGAAGAAGGATATGGATACTCATCAACATACAGTCCTGTAGATGATGATTCTACATATGGATGGACCCTTGAGACATTGTCCATTGGTGAGAAATCCATCATGGCCGAATACAATTCCTGGAGTGGTGAGTCTGATGTTCCGGATAATTTCGAGATGACCCTGATCGTGCAAGGGGATAATGAACTTTATCCGTCCTTCATCGTGGATGGCTACTATTTCGGAGATGCGATCGAGATAAAAGAAGGCGAATGGATGCTTATCAGGCTGTTCGAATCAACAGCAGACACATATGCTTGGAACATGACCTTGACGGACGGTCTCCAGGTAAGAGGGGATGAGTTCATCCCGCAATCTGAAGGTTCCCTTTATGGACAGCATGAATGGGAAATAGAGGCCATTGCAGCTGGTGATCAGAATATTTCTGCCATATACATGCAACCAGAAGTGAACCTTACAGGATATGAGCAGACCCTTGACCTTACGGTCAGGGTTCTGTGATCATTTATTGAGATTTCACCTTATTTTATATTTTAATGGCTTTCAATAGACCTAAGGTATTCAGTAGGGTCGAGAAGCTTTTTTGGCCGTTCGTCTCCGAACCAGTTACCTCCTAGATAATCCTTGTCTTCAACGACAGGATCATTTTCCCACAGCTCAAAGTGGAGCATGCTGGGATTTTTATCTTTTAGCTTCTGAATGTATTCGGGAGCATTCCCGTCAATTTTGTCACTGTTCAGCACAGTACCGACATATCCGATCAGCTGCCCGGCTTCAACAGTATCTCCTACCTTTACGTTCGAAGAACCAAGTTCTCCATATTTGCAGAAAAGTCCGGAATGGTTTCTGATGATGATGTAATGTGTTTCATTCCAGTAAGATATCCTTTCGGGTGATGTCATTATACCGACGTCAATTACTTCCCCACTCTCAATAGCAATAACAGGTTCACCTTCAGGTGCATAAATGTCGATACCGCAATGGTGACGGTCTTTCCTATCCTCCCAGAAGGAACCGCTTTCTCCGTTATTCCGGTGGATGTTCTCCGTCTTTTCAGTAAAGGGAAACTTTTTCATCCATTTTGATTATGAACAAATTCATATATATTCCTGTCAGTCTTAAAATGAAGGTGATCATAAAATGTCAGAAAATCCACTTCAGGTCATAATAGATTCCGATGCAGACTTTTTCCAGCTTCTTGAGGATACACGTATAACTTCTTTTGAAGAAGATGGCATCCCATTAAAATACAAGCTCCTTATGGCAATGGCACTTGATGCATCAAAAGGCGCTGTGAACGGCGTAACATCCCTTGCAGTACAGGCAATGGAAGCAGGAGCTACAAAAGAAGAGGTTATGCAGGCAGTAAAGATCACCCATTACATCTGCGGTGTGGGAAGTGTCTATACCGCTGCAAATGCTTTAAAGGACGTCCTTTAATCCTTTTTAGCTTTTGATTTTTAACTTTTAACTTCTATTTTTTTATGTTTTGTTTCTCACCCGGAGCACATGTTGCCGGTTATTTTCCACCATAAGAACGTACATGTTCCCATGCATTGTGATACTTCTTGAACTCATCCTTCTTTTTATACATTGAAGCATTTTCCCTTCCGTAGGTTTTGCGATCCTCTCCGATCGGACAGACCTTTATACATATCCCGCAAGGTGAAATCTCTCGTTTATTCAGCTCATCGCTAAAGGATGCACATGCTTTCTTGTCAGTGATCCCTTCGGGATAGTTCTTTTCCGCAAGTGCATTTGACGGACACATCCTGACACAACGCATGCAATGGTTGCATAGCTGCTTTTCCATGATGTTGTCCGGTTCAAGTTCAGCAGTGGTGAAAATAGTACCGAATCGTATCCTGGGGCCGTATTCTGGAGTCAGGATGGTATTGTTGACTCCGAAGTTTCCAAGACCTGCAAGGACTGCAGCATGTCGGTGTGAAAAGAAAGCAACGGGATTATCCAGAAGTACCTTGATAGAGCCGTATCCATCCCTTGGAACGAAGATAGAAGAATAGCCTTTCTCAGTAAGGAAGTTTGACAGTCGGTAGGTGTACTGGTCCAGCAGGCTGTTCACTGTCTTGTAGAGCTCGCGGTAGTATATCGATGGAGATGTCTCCAGCACCGGGAGTGTCACTGGTAGTCCTATGACTATCGCAGATCTTGCTTCAGGGTAGATGGACTGAGGATGGAATTCTTCAGGTATCCATGGATGGAACAGGGGCTTTTCCCAGCGCTCAACATTGGCCACCCCGACCAGCGGGATCTCCATTTCCCTGCATTTTTCCAGAAGGACTTCTTTCAATTGTTGTTTTTCCATGTAACCTCAATCCTTTTAATCAATTAATGGAGATGTGATGATCGATCAGTTCTTCTTCTGCTTCCTATATTCCGCTGCCAGCTTCACATATTCTGCTGCATTTTCCCTTATCATTACAGCATCCTCAGGTGTGGCTTCCCTTCTTACTTTCCCGGGAACTCCTGTGATAACGCTGTTAGGCGGGAATTTCTTGCCTGGTGGAACAAGTGCATTGGCACCAACGATGGAATTCTCTCCGATCTCGACACCGTCAAGCACTGTGGAGTTCATGCCTATGAGAACATTGTCTCCGATCTTACAGCTATGCAGGACTGCCCCGTGACCCACGGTCACATCGTCCCCTATCTCGGTTGGAGTTGCGGGGTCGGTGTGGATAACTGAATTGTCCTGGATGCTTGTGCGGTTTCCTATCTTTATTTTATCCATGTCTGCCCGGAGGACCGCATTGAACCAGATGCTTGAGTTCTCACCTATAACCACGTCTCCGATGATGTCTGCGGATTTTGCGATGAATGCAGTTTCAGCAACGATTGGTTCCTTGTCCTTGAATTTTAATAGCATTTTTCTCACCTGATCAAATCGTTCTATTATATTTGTGGAGTGTTGGGATATTTAGTCCTATGGATTGGAGCAAATTAGTTGGAGTAATAGTATACGACCTCCGAGTCATGGAGCGATTTGTTTTATTTACATATTTTAGAAGGAAAAGAGGATATTGTGACTAAAAGGTTCAGTGCATGGAGTGTGTAGAATGCAAATACTCGGAGGAAAACAATATCTTCCGAAAAATTATAAAAAGCTGAGTAAGTTATGTTGGGCGATAGTAAGTCCCGTTCTCAGATAAGATCTCAATGATCTTCTGTTCCCCGACCAGTCCTTCAATTATCGGGGCAAGTTCCTCCTTATCAATATCCAGCGACTGCACCACCTGCTCAAATGTACAGGGCCTGCGGAGTATAAGATCATAGACCTCATCTACGAGGTTCTCATGCTGTATGTTCGACCGCTTTCTCTTGAGTCCCTTAAGCACAAGTCTTACTCTTTCCCTTCCCAGCTCCTCATCAAACCTTTTTGCGATCTCCTTGAGCCTTATCTCAGGAACAGGTACGATAAAATCTTCAGCCGGAGGTCGGGTTGTGGTCAGCACTTCGATCTCGTCCGGATCGATGTACTTTAGGACCTCGATGAGCTTACCGACCTCCTCGTCGCTTGAATTGACAGGATAGTCGTTATCTGAGTCCAGAAGCATGACCTCGATGGAGAGTTTCGGCCCCTTCATCTTCTGCAGTTTCCGGAGTCCTTCGATGATGTCCTGAAGTTCGATCCCTCCCGCTGGCCTGTTGATCGCCTGAAATGTATCTTCATTTCCTGAGGCCAGGGTAGCGACCACAAGGTCTGCTTTCGAAAGATTTTTTCTGACCTCCTCCCTGCTAACGAGGGAAGAGTTCGTGATCACAGAAATGGGAACATCGCTGATCTGTCTGATCTGCTCGATCATGTTTCCCAGTTCCAGGTTCAGTGTAGGTTCACATGTTCCTGAAAATGTGATGTAGTCAAGATCATCCACTTTCTTGTGGTAGTTAGTGATGCCATCGATCACTTCTTCAGTTGTTACAGAATCGGTAACGTCTGAAAGGGTCGATATCTTCCATTCCACATGTCCAAGCTGACAGTAGACACAGTCAAAATTGCAGTTCTTCCTGAACTCGCCCTTTTTGATAATATCGATCCCAAGCGACCTTCCAAGCCTCCTTGAAAGGATCGGGCCGTAGATGATCCTTGACTTCATTTTGATCACATTTGTTGATTTCATCCCGGTTTTCCTGTGAGGTCCTTCAGTTTGTTTCTCTGCCTGATCATTTCCTGACCATGGGCTTTCCACATTCCGGACAGGTCATCTGTGCACAGGGAACCCCTGGCTGGTGAGTTTGTTCATAACCACAGCTCGGGCACTTGCATTCTCCTCCGGGTCCGGCAGTTCCTGCTCCCTTTCCACCGCGGAAGCCTCTTTGTCCCCGACCCTGACCTTGATTCTGTCCTCCGACTGGTCCCTGGCCCATCGATCCTGTTCCGTCCTTTCCTGGCATTGTATAGTCTCCTCCTTCTACTCGAATTGATTTTCCATGTACAAGAGCATCTGCGATCTTTTGCAGTGTTCTCTGGAGCGTCCTTTGAAAGGTGGACTGGTGTATTTCCATAGTTTGGGCAGCACTGTCCTGCTTCATCTTTTCAAGATAGCTCAGCCTAAGGGTTTCCAGTTCATCAATAGTTATGTTGACCTCTTCCAGATCTTTCAGGCAAGTGCCTGATGGTTTGAAATGCCTTACATTGTGGTCGAAATTAACCATTCTTCTTTTTCTCGGGCGTCCCATAGTTATGCATTATAATGCATAATGTTGATAAAACTTTTGATTTTATTTTATGGATGTTTGTGATGCAGAAAATCAAAAAAAAGAAGATTTATGTTGCTTTTAGAAATGTTCTATCTAATCGCACATTTCACTTTGAGCTTCTAAAAAAGATTGTCATTCACATCCACTTAGTCTTTTTTAGGTGGTTTGTGTTTCTGGAAGCATTCCTTGCAGTATACCGGTCTTTCTGGGTCCGGTACGAAAGGTACGTGTGTTTCCTGACCGCAGTTAGTACATTTTGATTTGTGCATATCTCTTGGCCCTTTGAAATCTATTTTTTTCATTTGTTTCCCTCCCTTTATCACATATGAAATATTTATGTTCCACGCAATGCTTTATTGAAGCTACTTGTCCGGTTTGCTTGCAGGGGTGCAATAGGTTGGGCATAGCACATGAAATGGGCATAACCTTTCTGCCAGATACTGATCTTCTGAATCATTTATCTTCGTCAATATTTCAGCATAAGTAAAACATCAATATTGTATTGGTCCAGAAAATCTGCAATACCCCAAATTGCATTTCCCCAATAAAAAAATGTGTTCAATTTAATATATATTTATTGGACGTCCTCAAGGTGGATCTGTTGAGGAAGAAGGTCATTGACATGCTTTATACTGAATGGAAGAATATGGGGTTCTCTAAGGGTACGTTAGATTATATGAAGCAGAATGCCAAAAGTGATCATCCGCTTAATTTGAATACTCATGTCCGGGGGATATTGGAAGGATGGAGTAACAGGATTAGTGTAAATGTATAACTTACACGGTAAGATCAATGGCATCAACAGGTTTTGCATAGCTAAAGGCTATCGGTAGCAATAGAAGATCTAGTGATATTACTGATATCAATATGAGAGTTTTTTTATAACCGGTGATAATATCACTAATACTTCTGAATAGGATCTTATTGCACTTTGCTCTCAATAGGAATTGCGAATGTGAAGGTACTTCCATTTCCAACTTCACTTTCGACCCAGATCTCACCATCATGCATTTCAACAAACTTCTTGACAAGTGCAAGGCCAAGGCCGGTGCCCTCATAGTCTCTGGTAGTTGAAGAATCCACCTGATAGAAATGGTTGAACAGTTTATCCTGATCCTCTGGTGAAATACCGATACCACTGTCCTTTACAGAAATATGCACAAAGTCCTCTGACATTTTTCCTTCAATTGTCACTGATCCTTTTTCATCTGTGAACTTAATGGCATTGCTCACGAGGTTGTAAAGGATCTGTTTGAATTTTAGTATGTCTGCTTTTATGGCAGGCATTTCAATGTCGATGTTACATGTCAGGTTAATGTCCTTCTTTGATGCAATGGGTATCATCAATGCTTCTACTTCATCAATAGCATCGGATACAAAGAATTCATTAATATCAAATTCCATCTTTCCGCTTTCGATATTTGAGAGGTCCAGTAGATCATTGATCAGCTCCAAAAGGTGGTTTCCATGTCTAAGAACATTAGATATGTATTTCTTCTGATCTTCATTCAAAGAGCCGTAATTTTCACTGGAGAGTATGTCCGAGAATCCGATGATCAAAGTAAGAGGAGTTCTTAGCTCATGGCTTATATTAGATATGAACTCCGACTTGGCCCGGCTTGCATCTTCGGCAGCGAGTTTTGCTTTTAGCATTGCTTCCACTGCATTCTGATGCTCTCTAATATCTCTTGCAGTGGAGATTATGGCTGGCTTGCCAGCATACTCAATAATACGGTTGCTTGTTTCTATAGGGATGGGGGTACCGTCCTTACGGATAGCCATGCTTTCAAATATAGCATGTCCATCCTCGTGCAATTGTTTGATACTATCGGATACTTTTGATGCATATTCAGATGAATCCAGATCCTTTAATGTCATACTCAGCATTTCATCCCGGCTGTAACCTGTGAATTCACAAGCAACTTCGTTCACTTCCAATATGGTACCTTCTGAATCGTATATTATAATTGGATCATTAGAATTATTAAAAAATGATTTGAATTTAGATTCCGATCTCTGCAAAGCAAGCATTGCTTTTTCATTGCTATTTGTAAGCTTGCTCATATTATCCAACATTTGATTGAGGCCCAGGGGAATCTTCTTAAAATCAACCTGTACATCGGTATCAGCCCTTGTATCAAAATTTCCAGTTAATGCATTATCGGATATCAATTTAAAATCATTTAGCATCTTTTTTATGGTCTGGTCTGTTGACCGTGAGATCATATAAGCGATCCCGCCCACTAGAATAATTGAAAATAGCGACATAAATATGAGGCGATTCCTCAAAATCGTTACTCCTGCAAGCATCTCATCTTTTGGAGCACAGAGTACAAAACTATAGGTCCCTTCATTAATAGGTTCATAGAACATCACAATTTCTCTGCCGGTGTCAGGGTCCATTGTTTCGATGTATCCACTTTTCCCTTCTTTGATGTCGGTTGCCATCTCTGATATCTCTGGAATACCAAAGTCATTTAGCGTCTTTGTCCCGATCCATTCCTTATGCTCCGGATGAGACAACAGTGTACCGCTGTTACTTGTAACAAAAGTATAACCGGTCTCAAAAGCAGTAACATTAGAAACGATCTCATCAAAATATTCTAGCGACACATCAACCCCGCCAATTCCAACGAACTCACCATTTCTGATAATCGGAGAATCATAGCTCACCATCAGTATTCCCTGATAAAAGTAAGGTTCTATTGCCACGGTTTGTTTGAGTTTCTTTGGAAGCTGGTAATATTCTAATATCTCATAATCTTCAAGAGGCTCAACACCGATCGAGCCGTTTATCGTGTTCCAGTATGGTACAAACCTTCCGGTTTCATCATGGCCTTCCGTTCCTATAAATTCAGAATCTCTTCCATCAAAGGCATTGGGTTCATAGCCAACATAAACTCCAACCAGCTGGGGGTTTTCCAGAAGTATGCCTTTTAGCATATCGTTCACCTCATCCCTTTCAGCTGAATCGTAATTGCTCATTGATGTTGAGATCGTTTTAACAATACCTTGGTTTGTTCTTGCATTGCCATCGAAATAATTCGCATAGTTCTTGGTCATTTCTATGGATTGCTGATATGCCATTTCCTCCTGTTGATCTGTTACTGTAGAAATACTAACTATTGCAGATACAGATAGGACTAAAAAAGCACCTAACGTCACATATAAAAATACTTTTTTCCCCAGCGATATATTACTCGATTCCATTTCAATAAACTCGGATTTTATGATTTTTAGCAAATATGAACTTTGGTGGGCTAACGATTTGCTTATATATATACATTGCTAACAATTTAGCTATGTAAATATACTTTTTTTCTAATATCTACTCAGATAAAACAGCTTCAAGCTCCTGTTTTTCTTCCCCCTCTTCCCTTATTATTATATACTTCATTCAGAGAACGATAATCACAAGAGATGTAATGAGAAACAGGATGGCAACAAGGACAAGATCTCAGTTGATTAGAATGTATTTAATACTCTAAATTAGACATCTAATTTACAACAACCCAAACAAATTCTATAATGAACACATTTATAATTTTGAATCCCTTCTATCAAACTCATGGACCTCAAGGGATCGATTTCAAAAAAGGCTTTATCCGAGGGTTTCCAGCTCTTTGGTGTTTCAGACATCAATAAGCTGGAAAAAGTTGAATTTCCATCCGGGCGCGGACTTATGCGACCATCTGAGGTCATGTCGGATGCAAGATCTCTGTTTGTTCTGGGTATGGCTATAAATGATAACGGGATGAATGCTGCCATATAGAATGCTGGGTCATCATCGGCTGAAAATGCTGAATGTCACATCCTTTATTATGAAGTAACCGAAGCTCGTGCCTGGAGGCTCGTATCCTGGCTTAAAGATATGGGCTATAATGCCACACCAAGCCATGATGTACACATAAAGGTAGCAGCACACCTTGCAGGATTAGGTTTTATCGGACACAATACTCAGGTAATAACTTCTGAGTATGGTCCAAGAGTTCGATGGATAGCAGTATTGACCGATGCAGAACTCGAGCCGGACGAGCCATATGTTCATGATCTCTGTGCAGAGCAACCACGCTGTCAGGAAAGGTCAATATGTGTCAAAAGTTGTCCATATCAGGCTATAATTCCAGGTCCTTCTCAGGGAGTAGCTCCCGGGGAGAAGGTGATCCGCGATAGGTGCGTGGTGGCGCATAAATTTGACAAGGATCTCGAAGATAAGTGGGCAAAACACTTTCAACAGATTTCCAATTTTGGTTCTGTATCATGCACCATCTGCAACCTCGTGTGCCCTTATGGAAAAGCGGATGGCTAAAAACCACCCGGCATTAATCCACAAAAAGTCTTAGAACCCAAGTGCCATACGGATCAGCACTATCAGTCCAACTAAAAGGTTGAGCACGACCAGTCCGCCAATGACCATGACACCCAGCTTGATCTTTCTGGTATCCATATCCAGGAATGACAGAGCATTCTGGACGGAATCCATTGTGTCATTTGCTTTTGAAAGGGTCTCTTGGGACTCTGTCAGGTTCGCGTTCAGGTTGTCAAGGAGCTGATCTATGCGTGGTTGCTCTTCTGTCCTGACATTTTCCAGCACTCCGTGAAGTTCGTCCAGCGTCTTCGGGATTATTCCGGGCTCTTCCACCCACTTGTTTGCCAGTAGTTCATATTTCCTCTCAAGCTTCAGGGACTGCCTGTAGTAGAAGGTCTTTTGAGCCTTTAGGAGGTCGTAATTTCTCTGGTATCCATCGAATTTTGTGCTAAGGGATGCAGATATCCTAGCACCGTGTGGCTGCATGGTGAGCATTGAGTATTTAGGAGATTTCGCAACAGCCATGTTGAATTTATGCATGTTCTCCATTGTGGCTTTTGCTGCCTCGGGAGTGTAAGTGGCTGCTGCTGAACGCATTTCACGTTCTTCTACGGCCATGTCTCTTGAAATTTCCCTGTCAATGTCTGTTCCGGAGGTTCTCTCTGCTCTTCTGATGAAATGATTGTCAGTTATCCTTTCATGCCTGATCGCTGTACCTGCTCTTTCAATGTCGGATCGGTGTGGTTCTTCCTCTTCGATGAGTTCCTCGTCACTTATTCTTTCGTGCCTGATATCCGTACCTGCACTTCTAATATCGTTTCGATCTTCTTCCCTGACAATATCATCCTTGTATGGCTTTTCTGCTACTATGTCTCCGAGGTTTCCTACATGAGTCCCTTCATGTACAATATCTCCTGCATGGATGTGTGCTCCGGCGATACCAATGGACCCCATGTTTATATCGAACTTCTTCTCCGGGAACTGCTCGATGACATTTGAAAGCTGGGCAGTGACCGTGTCCTTTCTGGTGATCAGGCCTTGATAATACTGCTTGTCCTTCTGGAGCATTTCCAGATGGGCCTGTATGCTGGGGCTGAGTTCTGTGATCGCAACCGGAACCTTCTTTTTCGTAATAAAAAGTTTTTTGACTTCCTGAAGCACTTCCTCGCTGACCTCCAGGTTGTCATCAAGGGAATCCAGTATGTCCTCGATCATTGGCTGTTCAATGGTATTGAAGCGCTCAAGTGCTTCTTTGGCATTATAAATACTGTTGGCAAGGACGCCCGGTTCCTGATAGAATATGTCATGGATCTCTTTCCTGACAGTTGCAAGTCTTGCCATTATCTGGAACTTCTTAATGACATTCTGCATATCACTGATCATGTCCCAGAAATCAAAGCTGAAATCGTTTGTGTCTTCGACTCCCATTTCGGTAAGCTTGTTCACAAGACGTGTCTCTTCCTGTCGAAGTGCACTCAGCCTGTCCTTTTCTTCATCCCAGAGATCATCTTCATCCCTTGGGGTCATTCTTTTTATTGTCAGCAGCTCTTCTGCTTCTTTAAGTGTTGATTCCAGCTGTTCTCCCACAGCTTCAATTGTTGAACCAATGACCGCGATTGCCAGTCCTGCTTGTTCTGCTGCATCTCCGGCAGACTCTGCAGCATTACCTGCCTGGTAAGCAGCTTTTCCAAGAGTATATAATCCGCCTGTACAAACACCTGCAACGACATCAAACCATCCCATAATATTTTCCTCCTGCTTTATTCCCTGTCAAAAGAATATATGCTACACATTTTTATATATTTGACAACATATAAACATGATGACTGTATGTATAAATTTCAATATATTACTTAAAAAAGACGATGGGAAAACATTCCCCATGATGCCATAAAAAGAACATCTGTTTTGTAGACTTTCAATCTCTTATCTTTTCCATTAGCCATGACATGTTCTTACCAAGAGTCTCCATGGTCTGAACTCCTTCTTCGTCTGACTCCACATCTCCCGGTGTGAGGCCTATTCCTACATTCCAGTAGCTAGAACCCGGGATTATCATTTCAGATATCGTGAAGAAATGGTTGATAGAATCAAAAGCATGGAGTGCGCCTGCTCTTCTTACAGCCACGACCGCTGCTCCGACCTTACGTTTGAAAAGCTCTCCGTTTGCTTTACCAACAAATCCGGCTCTTTCGATCAGTGCTTTTGTTTCTGCACTCAGGTCTGCAAAATATGTGGGGCTTGCAATTATTATACCATCGGCTTCGATCATCTTTTCAATACACTCATTGACAATGTCATTCTCAATGACACAACGCTTGTCCTTTTTATCAAAACATTTCATGCAGGCGGTACAGCCACGAACAGCATTACCACCAATCTGTACCATTTCAGTTTCAATTCCTTCTTTTTCAAGTTCTTCCAGTACATGTCCGACAAGGTGTGATGTGTTCCCTTCTTTTCTGGGACTTCCGTTGAATGCTACAACTTTCATTATATTCCTCCGGTTTTCTGAAATAGATCGAATTAGTAGTATGATACGAACAATATCAATGCTAAATAGGGATAAATTAAAAAAAGAAAGAGTAAGTGGCTTTAATGCCGATCTACTATCAGTGGATAATTTAATTTTTAGCCTTCCTCATGCTTTTCATCTTGTCAAGCTCAGATTCAAGTTCCTTGATCTTCATTTCCTGGATCTTATCTGAAAGGCTTTCCAGTTCCTGATCAGCCATTTTGATCGTACAGTGTAGCTTTTCAATGATGTTCTTTTCCAGATTAATCTTCTGCTTTTTTGTTTCACTCACAAGGTCTTCAACGAGCATCTTTCCTTCTTCTTTGCTCATTGTGCCTTCTTCGATCTTTTCTTTGACTAATTCCTTGATCTTCTCTTCAGATAGTGCTGCCAGTCCTGCACCTATCAAAGCTGTTGCTCCTAACAGACCCATTTTCTTCATCTTGTCCATTTATCTTCACTCCCATTGTTATCTATGAAATATTCAGATCTTAATTAGTACCTTATTGAAGCTGCTTGTCCAGTTTGCTTGCAGGGTGCAATAGGCCGGTAATAGCAAATGTGCTGGTCATTACCTTTCTGATAGGTTGCGATTTCTGTATCATGTCCATTCGTCAATATTTCAGCATAGATCTCAGTATGAATTTCAGCATAAAGATTAACGTCAATACTGTATTGATCCAGAAAATCTGCAATACCCCGAATTGCATTTCCCCGCTAAAAAAAATGTGTGTGATTTAATATATAATTATTGGAAGATATCAAGGCCGAGCTTTTGAGAAAGAAGGGCATTGATCTACTTTATATCCGTTGAAGTGGCAAGATTGGAGATAGCCGCATAATTAAACAATAATAATTGAAACATTTGTGAATAATTTGAAGTTGAAGAGATCTTATGTCAATTCTCTCTTCAGTATCTTGTGTGCAATATTTAGCTTCTTGAATTTCTCAGTGTCCCCAGTCGGCATATCCGGGTGCAATTCTTTTGCCATCAACTTGTATTTTTTATTAATGATCTCAAAATCGGTTTCATCATGGTCACAATCAAAAAATTCTCGTGCCTCTATCCGCTTATTATAAACATCGGAATCTTCTTTAAATTCTAATATAAAATCAGAAAGTGTTTTTTCTTCAGAAAGGACCCGATTTACTTCGATCTCAATGACCCTGGATAGAATATGAAGATTTTCTACATATTTATTTTGCAGGTTATGACTGTAATGCATCCGATGGTCTGATAGATACCAGGTTGCAGAAGCTTTAGCTTTTTTCATCGCAAGACGTTCGAGAGGAATATCAATATCATTTTCGTTAATGCCGATCTTTCTTAAAACAGTAATAATATTATTCTTAAATTGCATAGCTCTTCGATTGCCAGCACTCTTTATTATGATGGTATCGATCTCGTGTCCTTTTATTTTTACCATTTAATTCACTCATTTTCGTTTTTGAAGAATCCACTAGTACTATCCACCTTTATATAATCATATGCATATTCCGGATCTTGAAAACGGTAAAAAGGTACACCTATGGAGCAACGGCTTCATCGAGAGTATTTTCTTTAGTCATTCCACACGAGTAGGCTGGATGTAAAGGACAAGATCTTGTTCTATCATGCGATCTTCTGAAGGGCTTCTTCTCAGAAGTTCATTGATACTGAAACTGGTGGGCTCAAGGAGTGCTCTCATTATTTCAGGCCATTGAGCAAGAAATAATGCAATATGTGAAAACTCCTGGGCATAATTTCGATGGTGGGCTTTGTATCCCTTAATTTCCATCAACTATGTTCTCTGCAACTGAAGATTTACAGGAACCGGCCGAGCAACTGTAGAGACCCTTGGACATGGAATGTTCCCCACTAACAAAAATAGCATTAAAGACCCTTTCTGCAAGCTTTCCTGCGACAACCGTAAACGAAGGGGGATTTAGACCAGTTACACGACTCATTGTATTATCACCTGTAACTATAAGTTATTCCTAATGCTATATAAAACAATTGCATTTAATTACTAATAGTAATATCGGTTTTTTGCTGGTTTTGGCATGTCCCTGAAGTATTGTCTTTGGCTCGGCTTGATCTCAGGATACTTTTGATTCCATGTTACTCACGATCATTTGTATTTGGCTTTCAATGCTTCCATTCTCTCTTTGGAAACATCTTCTTTCAATAAACCAAAAAGGAGTCTGTCATACCATTTACCCTTATGCGACCAGTATTTTCTTTGTCTTCCTTCCGACTGAAAACCTGATCTTCTCATTGTTTTTTCAGAGGCAACGTTCCCTTCTGTACAATCTCCTGTAATCCTGAATGCATCTAGTACATTTAATGCATAATATACCAGAAACTCACAGGCAGCACTTCCATACCCTTTCCTCCATTGGATATCGTCAATCTGGTATCCAATGAGGTAATTCCCATTGGTGAACTCTATCGGGAACAAGGCACATTGACCTATGAAATTACCAGTATCCTTTTCCCTGATCGTGAAGACATTGATGTGCGGTATCTTGTCTTCTTTTAAAGATTCCTCTATTGAGTTGATAAGTGGTGAAAAATAGGAAATTGTATCTTCTTCTGTATTTGGTCCGAAGAACATGTACTTGCACACACTTTCTTTTGAAAGCATTTCTGCTATCTCTTTTAGGTCTGCTTCATTACAATAGTTAAAGATAATATTGTTTCTGCTCCACTCTAGCTTCATTTGTGACCTTCCATAGAAAAAAAATCATTCAATACTCTAGCCACTATTTTTAGAACATCAATTTTTATATCTTTTTTTATCAGCTTGTTCCAAAAAAGCAGAAAGATCTCTTGGATAGGTAAAACATCTGACAAATATACTATTGGCAATAAAACAGCTTAAAAGAATTGGTGCGAGAGAAGGGATTCGAACCCTTGTACTCCTACGAGACTAGGCTCTGAACCTAGCGCCTTTGGCCTGGCTGGGCAACCCTCGCAACGTGGTTAGCCAATAGTAGTGTTTTTCATTATTAAGCGTTGTGGTTATGGAAACCTGTTGGCTTGATTTGATTGCCTGCAATCAGTAATAGAATGTAGAACAACTGTTCTTTTCTTTATGATTTCTAGAAATAGAGTTTTTTTTAAAGAATTAGACCTTTGATATTGAGAAAAAAAGAAAAAGAGGGAGTGTAGGGTGTTACGTCCACTTTTAGTCTGTTTCAAGAGCTACAAGAGAAAGACCCAATTTCTTTTCCAGTTCTTTTACTTCTTTGACACCTTCGTCATCGAGTTCTGCATACTTGATATCTTCATCAGAGAAAGCGATAAGTGTTATACCAAGTTTTCCTTCTGCAGCACTAATTGCATCCATATTTTCTTTACTTAATTTTGAGAATGTCCACATCTTGATCACCAATATACATATATGAGCAACATTGATAATATGTATTTTCCTCGATTTAGGATGTTATGAAATTTGTTGGTCTATATCAGGTAGATTATAAATTATTTATTATTGTATTGAAAAAAGATCCGGGGGGAGTTTTCAAAAGAGCTTTGGAGGTTGTCTTGAATACCCCGGTCTTCAAAAGAGTCAATAAAGGAGTCGATCAAGAGAAGAAGAAACAGGACTCTTGATCTAATTTATAGATTGTTGTCATTCATATATAGTATAATCCACTTTTAATCGGCGACTGATGCGTAAAATTGAATAAGGTCTCAAAATGGACAACGGCTTTAAAATTGGACGAAGCCTTCTCAATGGAAGAAAAAATAAAATGTGGATGGCATATTATGCCATCAGTTTCAGTATAAGAGCCTTCTGTGCGTGCAGGCGGTTCTCTGCCTGGTCAAATACCACGGAATGAGGTCCTTCCATGACCTCTGCTGAGATCTCCTCGCCTCTGTGTGCAGGCAGGCAATGCATTACGATCACATTGTGTTTTGAGAGACCGACCAGTTCGGAATTGATCTGATAGTCTGCAAGGTCGCTGAGCCTTTTATCCCTTTCTTCCTCATCACCCATGGAAACCCACACATCGGTATACAATACATCTGCATCCCTTGCGGCTTCCTGCGGATCGTTCGTGACGTTGATATTTCCACCAAGTTCTCTTCCCTTTGCTACGATGTCTGCATTTGGCTCGTAGCCTTCAGGACATGCAACAGCGATCTCCATGCCAACGAGAGCACAGCCGAGAATAAGTGAATTACATACGTTGTTACCGTCACCGATCCATGCGAACTTCAATCCTTTAAGGCTGTTCTTGTATTCACGGATGGTCAGGAAATCCGCCAGTATCTGGCATGGGTGTTCAAGGTCGGAAAGTGCGTTAATGACCGGTACCTGTGAATGAGCAGCAAGATCCTCGACGGTCTTGTGGCTGTTCACCCTTGCAGTGATCCCTGCAACATAGCGGGAAAGCACCTGGGCAGTATCTGAAACGGTTTCGCCGCGTCCGATCTGTATATCCCTTGAATTAAGGTAAATGGAGTGTCCTCCAAGGTCGCTCATTGCAACTTCGAATGATACTCTTGTCCTTGTGGATGACTTTTCGAATATCATCGCAAGGCTTTTGTTCTTAAGCAGGTCTGTGACCTTTCCGCGTACCCTCTTCTCCTTGAGGTCTTCTGCCATATCAAGGATCTCGATGATCTCATCGGATGTCAGGTCGGTCATTGATAGTAAATGTTTCATGTTATCAACTCAGTTTCGAGAGTTAACCACGGATTTCTTCCATGTGGTCTATTCTTCTCTGGATAAGCTCAGGCTTTCCAATATCACTTCTGAAATGAAGGTCTCCAATAATGTTCTCAAGTGCATTCTGTGCGATCTTCTCAGCTTTGTCGATGGTGTCTTCGATACCCACGACAGCTACAGCTCTGGAGCCGGTGGTGTAAACTTTTCCATCCTTTTCATATACGCTTGAATAGAATAATATCGCATCACCGATATCGCCAACGATAACTTCCTTGTCCTTTGTTGGCTCATCAGGATATCCTGCAGGTACTGCATACTTGCAAACTGTTGCCTTGTGAGCGAATTTCACATCCAGCTCATCAAGTGTTCCATTGGCAACTGCAGACATGACATCAACCATGTCGGTATCGAGCAGTGGAAGCACGTTCATTGCTTCAGGGTCACCAAATCTGGCATTGAACTCGATTACCTTTGGTCCGTCCTTTGTAAGGATGAACTGGCCGTAAAGGATTCCCTTGAATGGTGTGCCTGTTGCTTCATGAAGGGCTTTCACGGTTGCCTTCATGATCTCCCTTGCAGGCTCGATATCATCGACGTTCATGAAAGGAAGAAGCTCATCAGCGCTGGAATAGGATCCCATTCCACCGGTGTTTGGTCCGAGGTCGTTCTCAAAGGCACGTTTGTGGTCCTGCACACATGGTGTGAATGCAAGGTTCTTTCCGTCAACAAATGCCTGTAATGTGAACTCCTCGCCTATCAGGTTCTCTTCCACAACGACATTGTCACCATCGAGCAATGACTTTGAATATTCAAAAGCAGCCTTTGTGTCAGGTAACTGGTCGCCCATGACCTTGACACCCTTGCCGCCTGTAAGTCCTGCTGGCTTGATAGCAACGTTGCCCAATTCCTCAATGTATTCCTCAAGTCCTTCTTCACTGGAGAATACCTTGAATGCAGGACAGCCATCGATGTTGTTATCCCTCATAAAATTGCGTGCCCATGCCTTGTCGAACTCGATGCGTGCGACATCCTTTCTGGGTCCGACCGCTCCGATCCCTGCATTCTCAAGGGCATCGGCAAGACCGGCTGCAAGAGGTGCTTCCGGTCCGATAAAAGCGACTTCGATGTTCTTTGATATTGCGTACTCGACTACCTTTTCCACTTCTGTCTCTTTAACTAAAAGGACATCTTCGCACAAGCTGGCAATTCCCGGATTCTTCTTTGCCATAACTGAGAACATAGTGGGATTGCGTTCACTTCTTGCAACAGCATCTGCGATAGCATTTTCTCTGCCGCCGCCACCAACGATTAGAACATTCATCTGTATAACCTCATTTGATCAAAAAATGTATTGATATTAATAATAAATTTATTTTATTATATTATTGAAAAATAATGTTGATCTGTTTATTTAGATATGTTAAGGGAGCTAGTTTTCTTTGTATTAAATAAATAGTTTCCGACATGGTTTCGTACTAAACAATGAAATCTTATATTTTTTAGATTTGATTCCTGTGCAATTCTAAAAAACCGACCGTTTCTTTATATATTTTTATACTTTGACATACAATTACTTTCTATTGATTATGGAGTGATGATAAAATGATTTCCCGCAAAACATTGGTGATCTTTATTCTGCTTTTTTTAGTTGTCATATCATTCCCTTTCTGGTTCACCTTTTTTATTGCCGGTTCTCCAACTCCTTTGTTCTCAGTTTCTAATTATGATAATGTTTCACATACAGTAGCTGTTGAGATCATCGGCCCTGACAATACTTCTATCTTTAATGATTCAAGGAATCTGGATCCGGATGAACACTGGTCACATCCAAAGCCACTGTATATGGTACCCCGTTCAGTTTTTGCATGGGCTGAGGACAGATACACGGTGTATGCTACATTGGATAATAATGTCACTAAAAACATGACGATAAATTATCATCTTTGGAACGATCCGAGTATCGAGATATATGATGGCACTCTAAGCATAGGCGAGATCACGGTCTGATAATAAACAGGTAAAAAAGAAGAAAAAGTGGTTGCAGGAAGCATCCTTGTTGTGGATGCAACCTCTTTACTGTAGTTCGTTCACTCTTTCAGTTTCACAACGAGGAATCGGAAAAGGCTGTCACTTTCATTCCTCAGCAAGTGAGGGATGGCTTTTGGACTTTCGATAAGCATGTCCTTTGAAACAGTTTCTTCCTCATCGCCGATCACAACAATGCCGGTTCCTTCGAGTACATAGAAGAACACGTTCATTGGTGTCTTGTGTAACTTCAGTGACTCTCCGGGTTTAAGCTCAAGGTGTACGACCTGTACCTGATCGGTATCAAAGAGTCCTTTAGCAAGTACGTTGTGGGGGTTCTCTTTCTCAGGTGCTTTCTCTAGATCTATAATTTTCATAATTTCCTCGTCTCCATTGATGAATGTTTATTTTAAGAGTCTCTCCATGTCCTCTTCTACGGTGGTGTTGGGTGATATGTTGAACTCATCCACTAGCACCTTGAGAACATTAGGTGAGACAAATGCAGGTAGTTTTGGGCCAAGGACAATATCCTGTATTCCCATCCTCAGGAGGGCAAGCAACACAAGGACCGCCTTTTGTTCGTACCATGCGATATTGTACGAGATCGGTGCTTCGTTAACATCTATAAATCCAAGTCTGGCCATAAGCCCCTGTGCAATGATGACCAGTGAAAATGAATCATTACACTGTCCTGCATCCAGTACCCTTGGAATGCCGTCAATGTCTCCAAGGTTAAGCTTATTGTATCGATATTTTGCACATCCGGCGGTAAGTATGACCGTATCCTTTGGTAGTGCTTCTGCAAAGTCAGTGTAGTACTGCCTGTCCTTGTGGCGACCGTCACATCCTGCCATGACAATGAACTTCTTTATCTTGCCTGCTTTGACGGCATCAACGATCTTGTCTGCATTAGACAATACGGAATTGTAAGCAAAGCCGCCCATGATGGTACCTTCTTCCAGTTGTACCGGAGGTTCACAGGTCTTTGCCTGTTCGATTATCGCTGAAAAATCCTTCTTACCGTCTTCAGCCACGAGGTGTTTGACACCATCAAAACCAACAGAACCGGTAGTGTATATTCTGTCAATGTAGGTCTTCTTTGGAGGGACTATACAGTTACTTGTCAGCAGTATAGGTCCGTTGAAGCTCTCGAACTCCTGCTTCTGGTGCCACCATGAGCCTCCATAGTTTCCGACAAGGTGTTCGTATTTCTTAAATTCAGGATATGAGTTTGCAGGCAGCATCTCGCCGTGAGTATAGACATCGACGCCTGTTCCCTCGGTTTGATCCAATAGTTGTTTCAGGTCATTCAGATCATGTCCGCTGATGAGAATTCCCGGCTTGTCTCTTGTTCCGATATTGACCTCTGTAGGTTCCGGATTTCCGAATGCATTGGTGTTTGCCGTGTCAAGTGCCGCCATTGCATCAAACCCTTTTTCTCCGCATCTCAGGACAAGTGAGACGAGGTTCTTATCGGTCAGGCTGTCATCCATAGTTGCCAAAAGCCCCTCTTCTATGAATGAATTAACTTTTTTATTGGTCTGCTCAAGCATCATCGCATGATGTGCATATGCTGCAATTCCTTTGATACCAAAGATCAACAGTTCTCTTAATGATCGGATATCTTCGTTCTCTGTTGCAAGTATGCCGGTATCCCTGTCCTTGAGGTTTTCCGGGCTTAATGTTGCGATCTCGGGAAGATCGCTCTCATCAAGTGCATTGTTATCCAGAAGTTTCTGTCTGATCTCAGCCTGAAGCTCGAATCCTCTGTCAATGCGGTCCTGAATTCCGGTCGCCCTGAAATCGGTATTCGTTATGGTGGAGAACAGCGCATCGAGCATGAAATCATCAGTGCTCTCTTCAGATATCTTTGCCTTTCTTGCTTTCTGGTTGTAGAATGCAACACTCTTAAGCACATAGATAAGATCGTCCTGAAGGTCAGAGACCTCACCTTTTTTACCGCACATGCCGTTCTTTGTGCAGCCTTCTCCGTTCATTGTTTCTTCACACTGGTAACAGAACATTTTATCACCTTGATTTTTGTAGGTCGGTAGGTACGTATGTAGTGATGCTCATTAACTCAAAATTGTGGTCGGTGCCGATATATTTGAGATACTGATATTTATAGAGGTAGTTTCCACTTTGATACTTCAAAATGAATACTTCTAAGCCCACTCCTCTATAGGCTATGTGGATTAAGGTATTTATAATGTAAGTAAAAAAAGTTCGTTGCAGCAGCACAACTTTACTGCTGCATTATATCGTTTTAATTGCCAGCAAGCAGGTCACTTGCACGCACAAGAGGGATTAGCTCAACATCAATCTCATTGAGGTTCTCTGTTGCACCATCTTCACGGTCCACTACAGTGATCACTTTGTCAATGATGCATCCGGCTTCACGTACAGCACCAATTGCCTCAAGAACGGAACCGCCGCTGGTGGTCACGTCTTCTAGCAGGATGATCCTGTCGCCTTCTGTAACATCTCCTACGAACCTGCCGCCGGTACCATACTCTTTGGCAGATTTACGTATTAGCAGGAGTGGCATATTTGTCTCAAGGGATACGGCTGTGGCGATTGGAACGCCTCCCAGTGCAACACCTCCGACGATATCGATGTCCATTGCCTTGATCAGTGAAGCTGCCTGTTTTGCAATGATCTTCAATGTGCCGGGGTCGGAACTGGCCTTTTTGATGTCGATATAATATTTGCTCTTCTTTCCTGATGCAAGGGTAAAGTCTCCGAACTTAACAGCCCCACAGGCTTTGAGTGCATCTATAAGCTCTTCTTTGTCATTTGATGATGTTGTCATTGTGATCCTTTCCTTTTTCTGGTATTTACCATGGTTCTTTCTTGACACCCATAAAATATCCTATAACATTCGTCACAAGGTGAAGCAGGGGTGTGATGATCAGTATAACCAATATGATCGTGAATGTGAACTGTTCGGAGAACCAGTATGGGGATGCAAGGTAGGCAAATAACAATGCTCCCATGACGAAATCAAGCTGGTCTACAACAGGTAGCGGAGCTCCACGTTTTAATCCCATACGGCGCTTGAAGAAGCTCATGAACATATCTCCGAAAAGGGAGCCAAAAGCAAGCGCGAATACAACGATGGTCGAGTTCAGTCCACCTGTTCCGAATGTTGGTAGTTGTGCTCCCAATATTACAGGATAGCTTTCGATCAGTCGCATCTGTAATAGTCCTGCAAGAGTACCGCATATAAGGCCTGCAAAGAAACCGCGGAAGGTCTTTCCATCTCCAAGGATGCGCCTGCCATCAGACATTGTTTTTCCTCCGTCGATAGGCCTGCCGCCTCCAAAGACAGCTGCAAAAGGATTCGGAAGATATGCAGGAAGCATTAACCATATTGCAAGAACAATTAGCTCGATCGTGTTATCAACTCATTATATTTTGCTCTAATCTGCTTCATTGATATATAAAACCAACTATAATATCCACTTTTATTTCTTCTCGATCTACTTTTATTCCTCTCTTTTCTCTTTCCTCTCTTCTTCCCTTTACTTTCCCTCACTCATCTACTCTTCTTTACATTCTTCCTTCCATTAATCATATATTTGATATGTGCACAGTTATCTTTCAATATAGTAAAAAAAGGAGTAATCTCATGAGTACCATCGAAAATCTGAAAGAAGCGTTTGCCGGTGAATCAATGGCAAACAGGAAGTACCTTGCTTTTGCAAAAATGGCTGATAAAGAAGGCTTCACGAAGATCGCCAAACTGTTCAGGGCTGCAGCTGCTGCAGAAACAGTACATGCTCACAATCATCTGAGGGTTCTGGGCGATGTAAAGAGCACTGAGGAAAATCTTCAGGAAGCAATAGCTGGTGAGACTATGGAATTCAGCGAAATGTATCCTGCCTTTATTGAGGAAGCAGAGAAAGAAGGCAACAAGAAAGCTGTCCGTAGCTTTGATCTGGCGAATCAGGTCGAGAAGGTCCATGCTGAGCTATATCAGAAAGCACTGGACAATATGGATGACAACGAAGATACTGATTACTATGTCTGTGAGGTCTGCGGATATACCGTAGAAGGTGAAGCACCTGAAAGGTGTCCGATCTGCGGAGCTGTACATTCAAAGTTCAGTAAAGTGGATTAAAGAACATGCATTTTCTATGAGGCGGGGTCATACCGCCTTTCAACATTTCTTTTTCAGAGATCAGCATGTTATCAATATTCTATCAGCCCCCTATCAAAATATCATCACGATTTTATCATTATTGATCCTGTTTTTTTAATGTCAGTACCGATACATATTTGAACAGACGTAACGATTGTGAATTTCATGAAAAAAAGCAAAGACCTCGTAAACAGCAGTAATATAATGCTGGCAGCGGTATTGACCATGCTGCTCCTTGCTGCTCTTATAACTGTGGGCATGTTAACACCACTGATAGTCAGGCTGACCACAGGCGTCGAGATGGGCATGAGTGCTGAATATTTTAACAACAGGAGTGCTCTTCCCACAGCAGCGTTGGTAGTACTGCTTACGATGGGCTTGCTTTATGGTTATTTCGATGCGAAGAGAACTTTGTTCGTTGGTGGTTTCACAGTTGCAATCTCCATAGCATTTGCTTTTCTATCTCCTTTCGGAAACCTTCCTCTTGATGTTGCCGTGCCTGTGGTAAGCATGGCTCTGGTCGCTACATTTTATAAGATATATATGTCTCTCCAGAGTGACTCACGTGCAATGAAACTGCGAGGTGTCAGTGCACATGTTATCCATCTTGGGATAATTCTGATACTCATAGGGATCGTTGCCAGCAGCAATTTGAAGGTAGATGGTTCTGCTGTGGTTTCCATGGATTCTGCCGGCTAGTTCGAAGGGCAGAACTATATGATATCGGTTACCGGAATGGATTCCGCTTTCGAAGGCTCACAGTATAAGCAGTATCCGGGTTCTTCCTATGCAACCTATGTGGATTTCGATGTTTACAAAAAAGGCGCTTATTTTGATAGCGGACAGATCAAATATATCACTGATTTCAAATGGGGCCAGACGTACACAAGCACCTATGTGGATCGTGGCGTATTCGAGGAACTTTTCATCGCCCCCAAAGCGGTAAACGAGACCAGTGGTGAGGTCAGCATATATGTGAGGACCGTGCCATTCATCACATTCATCTGGGGTGGCCTCTTCCTGATGCTCGCAGGCATAGCTGTTCTTGGACTTATCGATTATTCAGTTGATGGAAAGGCCACAACTTCTGTGGCTAAGATAAAAGGAAAAAGAAACAAGGGTTCAGAACGCCCTAAGGGGGGTAAGAAATGAACTTTGGAATGATCCTCATATGGATTGCCTTTATTCTTGGTGCCGGCTCGGCGATATATTCAGTCATCCACCTGCGTACAAATAGTGCTCATGCCGGTTCACTTTCCAGAAAGCTTGAAATTGGATGTGCATCCGCCATCACACTCGCTATCCTGATGCTTACCTACTATCTGCTAACGGTATCAGCATCCTACGTTTATGTTTACATGCATTCAAGTATCGACCTTGAATTTGTCTATCGTCTTTCCGCATTGTGGGCAGGCCAGGAAGGTTCATTCCTGCTTTGGACATGGTTCACCCTGCTGATGCTTCTGGCAATGCAGTATACAGGCCACACAAAAGAGCTGTCAGACACCAGGCTAATGAACATCACACGTGCAATATGTCTGTGCATCGTTACAGTCTTCCTGATGTTGCTGGTATTGAAGAATCCGTTCTCCATGTATTATGGGGGCGTAGGTGCATACGTTGACATTTCCAACTGGAACCCATTTGTCTCAGCATACCCGCTTGTGGACGGGCAGGGTATGAACCCGCTTCTGAGAAATCCATGGATGGCAGTCCATCCTCCTGTGTTGTTCCTTGGCTATGCAGCTTTCACCATTCCATTTGCCGCTGCTCTTGCTACGTTGCTCATCGACGATGAGAAATGGGTAAAGATATCACGTGACTGGATGCGTCTGGCATGGCTTTTCCTTACAGCAGGTATTGGACTTGGCGGTTTCTGGGCATATGAGGTCCTCGGATGGGGTGCATGGTACTGGACATGGGACCCTGTTGAGACATCGTCACTGATTCCCTGGATAACAGCGACTGCTTATCTGCATTCTCAGACAAGGGTCAAGCACGGGGAATACAGGTTCCTTGCTCCGATGCTCGCAGTTGCATCTTTCATACTGGTCATATTCGCAACATTCGTTACCCGCAGTGGGATGTGGGTCTCGGTGCATTCGTGGCAGGACTTTACTCTCGAAGGTATGGTTATTGCGATCTTCCTGCTGGTACTGCTTGGTTCAAGTCTTGTGCTGCTTGTGAGAAGGTACTTCGAGGAAAACGAGTCTTAATGTCAATACGATCGGGAATGTAAATTTAAAAAAGAAATAAGGTCGCTTAAAAATAAGATCAGGTGAATCTGAAGTAGATTCGCCTGTTGTTCTTTCCTTTATTCTCTGCCTTGAAGATCTCTATATGCGGGATCTCTCCCGTATTTTTCACGTGTGTTCCTCCACATGCCTGGTCATCAACATCAGGAATTCTGATCACGCGTATCTCTTCTATCTCCGGAGGGAATGCGTCCTTGAGCTTAACAACTGAGGGGATAGTAAGTGCTTCCTCTCTCGGAAGGATGTCTATCTTCACATCAATTGCTCTGTCGATGACCTCATTGACCTTTGCTTCGTATGAACCGATCTGCTCTCTGTCAAAGTTCTCCAAGTTGAAGTCCACTCGTGTCTTCTCCTCTGCGATCTGGTTTCCTGAGATCTTTGCACCGGTCTCATTGTGAATGATGGCGCTGAGGATATGGGATGCGGTATGGTAGTTCATGAAAAGGGTGCGCCTGTCCCAGTCGATGACTCCCTTTACTTTATCTCCTTCTTTGAGTCCTGGCTCACTGACCTCGTGGCTGATCTGACCATCGAACTTCCCGACGAAAACGACATTGTATTCCTTTCCATCGCTGATTAGAACTCCGGCATCATTCGGTTGACCTCCGGATTTTGGATAGAATGCAGTTGTGTCAAGGGTCACGAATTTATCATCCTTCACACTCGCCACAGTTGCTTCGAATTCCCTGATGTAACAGTCTTTCAGATAAAGTACTTCCATGCTAAATAATTCAAAGAGGTAGTTAATAAATGTTATTTTGGAAAAGTGATCCTGGGTAGGATCACATCTTCACTCTTCCAATATCGATGTAGTCAATGCCTTCATCGGTAGGGATCGCATACAGCATGCTTTTCCTGACACTGTTGGCAAGGCGTACAGCTCTTGACATTACAGGAAGTCTGAACTCATGGTCTGAAGGAATTGAATGTACCAGATATTCCGAGTGAGGTATCTTTGCAGGGGATTCAACCTGTGCATAAACACGGAAATGGCTACCGAACTTGAATCCTGTTTTTGGAACAACTCCCTTCTCACGAAGGTCGGTGTACACACTGTTCTTCAGGAGAAACTCCGGCTCGATCTTCGAAGCGATCTCTGTGAATGACTCGCTATCCAGTTCCGTATCCTGACGGTCTGTGATATTGATCACGCCGTTCTCCATCAGGTAGCGTGATTCCACAAGTGAAAGCTGGAGTCTTTGTTTATCAAGCGGCTTGCCGTAGAAACCATTTTCAAAGAGTGTTGTGGATGCATCCTCGTCCCATACAATGACCCTGTCCTCGAGGAACGTGGCATCTGTATTGATGTCCGGGTAAAGTGTATCTCCCATTCCTCCTTTTATTCTTGGTCTCTTTACCTCATAGAAGGTGATGTCACTCTCTTCATCCACTATTGCGAGTATCATCTGCTTGCGGACATTTTCAGCTGCGTTCAGTGATCGGAGTAGGTCCTTGAGTGGCATTGGCACCCTTTCAGACCTGACATAGACGAACTGTTTTGCAGCGCCTTTTCCGGGATGGCTTCCACGTGGGTAGACTCGGAAATCAGTAACTCCGGGCTGGACGTAGAATCCTCTTTCCCTTATGTCCTTGTAAACAATGTACTTTAGCTCGAATGCTGGCTGCAGGGTTGAAGCCTTTTTGAAAAATCCGGCAAAATCAAGCACTTTGCCATCATTCTCAACTTCGATCTTCCCGCGGTATGCAAGATATGCAGCTTCAATAAGTGTAAGTTCCAGCCCGTTGTCCTTGGGCCTGCCGTAGTATCCTGTATTGTAAAGTTCGTTTATTGCCTTTTTCTCTACAAGTACACGGTCTTTGATTATCTCTGCTCTCAAGCTTTTTCACTCCTGTATTTTGCTGCTGAGTCCACAAAAGATGTGGCAAATTCCCTGTATGATGATGCTTCCAGATGGGCATATGCTCCAAATGTATTATTTTTGATAAGGCCATCCCATCCGTCCTTGATCCCGGTTCCGCGTGAAAGCTTTATCGCGAACTTTGCATCGGATGGCAGCTCAGTTACCTCTGAATGGTGGAACTCATGGCCGATGAAAGAATTTCCGCACTTGCCGATGATCGTATCCACATCAAGTGCTCCGATATTGTAGCTGACCACACGTTTGTGGCCCATAAGTGAATGTCCTGGTAGTGCTCCCACCATTTCATGTGTGGACTCAGGCATTTCTGCCATGTGGTATGTTCCCTTGCCCTTGACGCCGGTGGTAATACGTTCTGTAAGATACATCAGACCACCGCACTCCCCGTATATTGGGAGTCCGTTCTCGGATGCCTGTTTGATATCCTGTCTCATGCTCTCGTTGGCTTCCAGCTCGGAAGCGAAAAGTTCGGGATATCCGCCTCCAAGATACAGGGCATCGATATCAGGCAGGTGCTTATCATGAATGGGGCTGAAATACTCGATCCTGGCTCCTGCAAGTTCCAGGAGTTCAATATTATTGTGATAGTAGAAATTGAATGCCTCATCAAGTGCAATTCCGACTATGGGAGCTTCACCTTTAAGTTTGCGTGATGTGAACACGGTACTTTCCGGTTTTTCCACAGCCTCAGCCTGTCTTGCAAGCTCAAGCACTTTATCAATGTCTATGCCTTCAGATACCCTCTTCTCAATGGCAGCGATACGCTCATCAAGATCATTTATCCGTCGCCTCTCCTCAATGGCCGGAACAAGTCCCAGATGACGCATGGATATCTGCATTGCATTGTCCCTTGGGATTATTCCCAGCACAGGGAGGCCTGTGAAGTGTTCCACAGCTTCCTTTGCTTTGCTGGCATGCCTCATGCCGCCGATGTTGTTCAGTATCACACCAACGATGTTGACGTCAGGGTCGAAGTTCTTGTAGCCGTTCACAAGGGCGGCTGCAGAACGTGTGATACTGCGGGCATTGATTATCAGTATGACCGGGCACTTTAGCATCTTGGCTATCTGGGCAGTGCTTCCCGTATCTCCAAGGCTTTCCAGTCCTTCGAAAAGTCCTCTCACACCTTCGATAACAGCAATATCGGCTTTCCCGTCGAACTCACAGGCATGTGTGAATACGTCAAGGACCCCTTCCTCTTCCATGAGGTAGCCGTCAAGGTTGCGTGCCCTTCGACCTGTGATCTCCGAGTGGTAGCTGGGATCAATATAGTCAAGGGCAACCTTGAATGGTTGTACACTATAGCCTCTGGAAGTAAGGGCTGCAAGCAGTCCTGCTGTGATGGTGGTCTTGCCTGAAGATGACCTGTCGGCTGCCAGTAGGATCCTTGGTATGTCCATCTTTCTGTCCGCTGTTTCTGTTGGCATGAGATGTTCTCTTTTTACTTCGTAAGTTCTCGTAGGCGATCATCGTCAAGGGCTTCAGGCATGACCGAGCTGTCCCTTTCCATGATGGTCCTTGCGAGTTTGCGATAGACCTGTGCTACATTGGAATCAGGTGCTTTTTCCATTACCGAGAAACCATCTCTCTCACAGTCCTGCACGATCTGCTCCTTTGGAATGAATGCCATAAGCTCGCTTCCGATCTCTGCTGCGAACTTTGTGACGATCTCCTCTTCACGGCTGACACTGCGGGAGTTGCAGATGATACCGCTAAGTGGGGTGTTGATCTTTGCAAGTCCCCTGCAGATATTGTTCGCTGCATAGAGTGGCATGTATTCGCCGGATGTCAGGACGTAGGCTTCCTTCACAAGTCCTTTGCGTATAGGTGCGACAAAGCCGCCACATACGATATCTCCGGGGACGTCATAGATTATGAGGTCCATTTCGTTAAGTGATCTTGATATCTTTTTAAGTGTCTGTATGGCAACGATAATACCGCGTCCGGCACATCCGATACCTGGTTCAGGACCGCCGACCTCGACACATTGTACGCCTTTATAGCCTTTGAAGACAACATCTTCTTCTTTCACATCGACCCCGTCACGCAGAAGGTCAAGAATGGTTGGGATGCGTTTGCCTCCCAGCAATGTGATGGATGAGTCGCTCTTTGGGTCACAGCCGATGATCATTACCTTGTATCCTTCATCTGCACAGGCAGCTGCAACGTTGGATGCGGTGCTGGACTTACCGATACCGCCTTTTCCATAGATGGCTATTCTTTTATGTACGTTCATCTGTGAATGCTCCGTTTAAAGTGATTCTTTTGCAACTTCCCTTAATGTGGCTCCAAACTCTGACTCGACGATATGATTGACACCAAGTGTCTTTGGATGCAGGTCGATCTCCACGAGCACATGTTCATGTCCAAGTTCCTTGAGAGGAAGTACCTGCCTTGGTCCGTTGGTGACGGAAATGATCTCCATGCCGGCGAGGTGGTCCATTGGTATGGCGTGTGGGACTCCGCTGATTACAGCAAAGTCATAGTCGCTGTACTTCTCTTCTATTAGTTTGTCGATGGTAGCCCCTGCTACTGGATACTCGTCCAGCCCGCCAATGATCTCATGGACATTCAGACCCTTTTCCTCAAAGTCCTTCATGATGCATTCTGCATGGTGGCGTACCCTTGGAAGTCCAAGACCAACATCGGTGTTGGACATATTGATTATATTGTCAGCTTTGCCAAGTTTTTCAGCGACCTCGTTCACAGCAAGTGTGATATCTGCGAACATGTATCCTGTCTCTTTCTTGGCGTTCATGATGGTGATCCCGCGCTTTCCTTCCTTAAGCAGCTCGATGATCCTCTGTGCAACTTTGTACTTCACATCTCCGCGGGATGGTGCAAGGTATTCCTTACTTGCAGCACCGTGGCGAAGTTCTACATTGGTTGCTTCTTCCAGAAGATGCTGTTGTCTGCTGAATTCTTCCCTGTCGATGATTCCTGCATCAAGGGCAGATTCCAGTGCGAAGAGCACACCTTTGGTGTTGTTCCTGTATCCTGCATGAACTTCCACTTCAATGACTGGTACATCAAGATTTGCTTCCATCACAGGCTCGCGCATTTCCTCGCCTATGATCATGCTTGCACAGGTTCCCACAACGCCTATGAGCTTGGGGTGGAACATGTCATTTACCTTGTGGAGTATGTTGACAAGTGCATCGTGTCCTCCGAAAACGAAACCGCTTTCATCAAGGGCCGTTGTTACAACATGTATGCCGTCCTCTTCCAGCAGTCTTGCATGCTTGAAAGAGCATCCTGGTGGGCCGTGAAGTATTGCAACGTCAACGTTCAGGTCCCTCAAAGTATACAATGCGGCCACGATGGAGCTTGGTCGTGGGTGTATGATCGAAATATTCTTGTTGTCCATGACAGTTCCTCATTTTTCATTGATTCGTTTTATCTGAAACATTTAACACATAATATAATTATATCGCCAAAACTGGTATATTGCAAAGCTGTGGATAGCCCGTCCTCAAATGATCCTGCATAATATGCGTCATCATATTTTATATCAAGCATTCGGGTTCCTACCAATACAACTCTGTCCAGAGATTTTCCGTTTTTCAGTAAGAAGTCAGATACATCTTCAGGTGGAAGGCCTTCACACACCTGTTCAGCTTCTTCTCCCAGAACCATGACAATGTTTCTATCGTTATTATCTGAGGGGATACCGGAAGCATAATCAAGAGCTCTTTTTACAGATCGGATATCCATGCCTGAATTTGAATTGTCTATCAATATCCTGTCTTCAAGTTCTCCTTTTACCATTCTTCCTGTAAGGCCTCTGAAATTCCGGAATGTATCAATGATATCGTTTTTCTCAATTCCCATTGAAAGTGATATGGCAGCAGCAGCGCATAGTGCAGTTGTATATGCAGAGATGTCGAATCCATCCTCCATGATCGCTTCTATTGTTCGATCCGTTGTGGAAATGACAACACTATTGCCCTTTATCTCAAGATTCACATCTGCATTTATCTTATTAGCATCACTGGGTCGTTTTTCATCACTAAATGTGATCACTTTAAGATCCTTATCTGCAGCTCTTTGGAGTGCTTTTTCAGCGCTGAGGTTGATGGCTGCAAGGCTTCCATCCTTTGCGTTGTTCAGCATTTGTAGTTTGGCATCGCTTGCAAGGCCAGTATTATTTGCGATTCCATAATCCTGTTCAAGGGATGTTATAACACCAATATCAGCACATCCTGTGCCGCCTATGGATGTCTCAAAGATGAACACTTCCGGTTTTATCTTCGCCTCTTCTATTTTCCCGATGGCAGAAAGAATGCTCCCGGGAGCTATGCTTAGGCCTTTGTGAATGATGGTTGCAACACCGTCGTTCCAGTGTTCCAGTCCTCTTGATGTGTGGAGCACAACATCCATACTTCGTGAAAGGATGTCTGCAAGGATCGAAGCTGTACTGGTCTTGGCTTTTGTACCGGTAAGCTCGATGACCTTTGAACCCGACAGCCTGCCGCTTTCCAGAATAAGCTTTCCTACCATCGTATGATGGGTGACGACATTGTTCCCTTTTTCCTTTGCACTTTTCAGTACATGGTATTCGGGATTTAGGTGCACAGGTGCAACTACTATTTCTGCAGGATTAAGTTCAAAAGTTTCATTTGAAGAAAGAACAGGGAATATCTGCTGCAGGTCAGAAATTGTTGATCTTTCCAGTGTGTCGTAGACATCAATGGCACGAACATTGTATCCAAGTCGCACCATTTCTTTTGCAATTGGTATGCCGGCGTGCGTCAGGTCGAGCACGACAGCATCCCTCTGACCTGCAGTCATATTCTGTGAGTTTATTATTTACAGTACTTCTGCTGCTCTTTCGAACACAAGTTCTGCAAGGAGTTCGTGGTGACCCAGTGGTTTACCATAGACGACAGGAACTTCCTTTCCATCTACTGTAAATTTACCCTCGCTTGTCTCAGGGTCAAGCTTGAGGATCTCAGGGATATCTTCTGTGATATGTACGCCGGAGGCAAGGAATACTGGAACTGCTGCGATCTTTGTAACACCTGTGCCTTCAAAAGATGCGAGTCCTTCTTCTACGGATGGACCGCAGTTCTCCATGAAGCCTGTTTTGATAACATATTCTGGGTGTTTTTTTGCAATGGTGTCTGCGATCTCTGTAACAACTTCCTTGTTGTAAGGCAGTCTGCTTCCGTGTCCAATAGCCAAGATTCCGATCTTTTCGCTCATTTTTATTACCTCTGATATTTTAATTTTGATGTTAACGGTGTTCATACGTTTGTACACCATTTGTGTTACTCCATAGATAATTTAATTACATAAAAACAATTCGGATTCCATCCGTTGGCCATCTGGGTGACTGGCTTAGTAATGATCGATCTACTTATCGATTATTGTCCAACTGTTAAACTGAACGAAAAATAACTATGCAATAATAAGTAAACAACGATAAAAGAAACAACCAACAGAATGATCACTTAAAAAACATGAAAAATAAAAGATTAAAAAGATCAGGCGTCGTCGTATTCGCCATCATCTTCTTTATAGCTGTCAGACCCTATCATTGCGGCTTCGATAGAATCAATGCCATCGAGCCATTCTGCAACAAGTCCGTATGGGAGTTCTTCCATTGAAGATTCAGGAAGTTTTTTGCCGTCAAGCACAAGTGCTCCTACCTGGGCTACGCAGAAAATTGCAGAATCAATCTCTTCTGCTTCTTCTGATTCAACTGCTGCGTTGATAAGTTCGCCGATATCTGTTTCCTTGTCGAAGTCTTTGCTAATGTAACATTCAAATCCAGCAAAACTTCCCATGAGTGATGTCTGAAGGGATTCGATCATTAGGTCAATATCTTCGGATATTGGTTCGACCTCTGTCAGTGCTATCTCCTTGATATCATCAAGAATTGCCATGGCGTCTTCTGCAGGAAGTGCATTGCTCTCATACTTTGCAATTACCTTGAGGCATGCGAGAATGACATCATCTGTCATATTCACAAAAACAGCCCCTTCCTTTTCAGAGCTTTCTTCTTCCTTAAATTCGAACCCGCTTTCCTTTACCTGTTTAAGCCAGTTGTTCCAGCGGTCGGTTGTATAAAATTCATGTTCGATCTTTTCATGAGATTCTGGCATCTTGATACCTCGTTTTATTGTCATTTTTAGGTTTATTTAGGACATGTTTCCAGTATTCATATAAAAGACATTCGAACCGTTTCAGAGCAGTAGTTCTACTTTTTTAAGTGAACCTGGTTGTTCTGATTCGATATCCACATTCTCCATCACTTTGTTGATGGTGCATTTGTCCCCATTACGGAGGCCTTTTGGATGACAGAGGTCATATGTCTCAGAATCCAGTTCACCATCGCAATTAGGAACCTGATATCGGATAGTTGCGCCTTTGATCGCCTTTTTGGAATCAATCGCTGCAATTATAGGTGCTTTGATAACGTCTACTACCAATGCGCCGGTATCATGGACAAAGCACTCATGAGTGGTCTGGTTCCTGACCTTGACTATCCTGTACTTTCTTCCTTTTTCAAGACCCATGCATGTGTTCTTCAACTTGCACTGTTCGCATTCGGGTGCTTCACCTTCGAAAAAGAACTCTTCGCCTTCCTTTGCAAGCCTGGTTCCAATGAGTGTTATAGCGGTATCCATGTCCTCCATCTAATCACCTTGTGTATTATGAAACTGTAATAATGTATGTAAGTATTTATTGTAAGTATTGTGTCCCCATGTTCCGATAATATTGCTTATCCTATCTGCTCTGCTTTTTGTAGCTTTTTAGGATATTACTTTTGTTTTCCTCGCAACTATCTCGGCAGCATCAGGTGTCAGGCCTGTGGCAAGTATTGTATATCTTTCGGGACGGATGGTATGTGAGAGTACAAGTGCTTCTAATATATACTTATCTTCAATTCCCATCTCCTCTGCTGTTACCGGAGCGTTTATGATCTTGAGTGCATCGCGTATCCTCTTCCAGTCACCGCCATGCAGGTACATCATCATTATTGTTCCAACACCGCACTGTTCACCGTGAAGTGCCGGTATGGGTGCTACCTTATTAAGTGCATGACTGAACATGTGCTCGGATCCTGATGCCGGTCTTGATGAGCCTGCAATGCTCATTGCAACACCACTTGATACAAGTGCCTTGACCACCATACGCACAGAACTTTCCAGTTCCGGTTTTATAGTATCTGCAGAATCGATCAGTATTTGTGCTGTCATGCTTGAAAGCGCTGCAGCATATTCGCTGAATGGCACATTCTGCAGGCGATTTGCAAGTTGCCAGTCCAGAACTGCAGTACAGTTGGAAATTATATCTCCACAGCCGGATGCAAGCAGCCGGTAAGGTGCATTTGCAATGATCTCGGTATCAGCTACTACTGCCATGGGTGCATTTGCCTGGATGGATGCTGTTTTTGTACCATCTTTTATGGACGCTCTGGATGAGACTATACCATCATGTGATGCAGCTGTTGGCACACTTATGAATGGTACTTCGATCTCGGTTGCTGCAAGCTTTGCAACATCTATGGATTTCCCGCTGCCGACCCCAAGCAGGTATTCCACGTCTGAATCGACCGCCTGTCTTCTTACCCTGTCAACCTCTTTCATGGAAGCAGCTTCAGAAACGATCATTTCCACGTTCTGGCCACTGTCAACCAGTGAATCATGGACAATGTCGCCAGCTATCTTCCTTGTGCTCTTACCTGTGACTATCAATGCATTGTCAACAAGTTTGAGATCTGCGCAGACATTCTTAACATCATCGATGACGCCATGTCCGACCACGACATCTCTTGGGAGTTGCATCCATTTCTTCTGTGCGTTCATATCCTGCGTCACGTCCATATGTGTATGGTTTTTCTGATATTCCTGAAACCATATATTAATAAGTATTAGTGTTATTAGGTTGTTCCTATAACTCTGTCAAGTGATAATCAATGTGTCCGTTCGTAGATAAAATTTTGCAATTTGTTAATGAGTACTATCTCGATCCTATTTTCCAGGATAGTGGATATAATCCTGTAAATACTCTCACATGGGCACTGATCCTTGGTATCTGTGTATTTGCAGTGGCAAAAATGCTCGACAAGTGGAATGTTAAGGTGGATGAAAGATTTGTTTTCTCTATTATTCCCTTTGTGCTGGCAGGTTCTTCCCTGAGAGTTATGGAGGATGCCGGTATCTTTGACCCTCCTCTTAGTTATCTGTTCATAACCCCTAACATCTATTTTGTGGTGTTCGTTGGTACTGTAATATGCCTTCTTTTCTCAAGATGGCTTTATTCATCAGGCAAGGTCACTGACTGGAACCGGTCCTTTGCATTACTGGGACTTGGCTGGTTCGTACTGAACATAATAGCTCTTCTTGTTGTGGAAGATATAGAGCGTCCGTTCAGTCTTATTGCGATTGTTTCCTCAGGAACACTATTTGCAGGTGCTATCTATTTCCTGCTGGAAAAGGTCGGCTGGCCTTACATAAATGACCATCTCAATCTGATGATCATCTGGGCACATCTGCTTGATGCATCCTCAACCTTTATTGGAGTTGATACCCTTGGTTATTATGAAAAACATGTTGTACCTGCCTATCTTATTGATCTGACAGGCACTGCTCTGGTGATGTATCCTCTGAAACTGGCTATATTCCTGCCTGTGATATATCTCCTGGATACCCAGTTCACTGCAGATGAAGAGTCAAGGAATCTTAGGACATTTGTAAAGATGGTGATCATAATACTGGGTCTGTCCCCTGCATGCAGGAACACTATCCGTATGACTCTTGGAATATGATGGTAATGGATGATACTACAACTGATGGGACTTCGATGGATGATGCTACAACTGATGAGACTTCGATGAACGATACTGTACTGGATGATTCCGATGATCCGGTCTTTGAAAGTAAGGGTGCACCTGTCTGTGAAAGTGGCTTGTGCAATGTGCACAACTACATTTCCGGATTGATACCTGAGATCTCCTTAGTTGTCGTGCTTTTCATATTATCTGGCATTGCCGGTTATTTCTACACCGCATTGAATCCTGCATCATCTGATATTGCTCTGGAGGGCCTGGAAGGGCTTGTTGAACTTATCATGAGCATGACTCCGTTAGAGATCATGCTGTTCATTTTCTTTAACAATGCGATCAAGAGCCTGATGGCATTTGTCCTGGGACTGGCCTTTGGTCTGATTCCCCTGTTGTTCGTGGTCTCCAATGGCTACATTCTTGGAGTTGTGACCTACCTTGAATCTCAGGAGAACGGGTTCACCTATATATTCCTGGGTATCCTGCCTCATGGCATCATTGAGCTTCCGATGATACTGATCTCAGCAGCCATGGGTGTGAGGATGGGTATCAATGTCCTGAATGCCCTTGCAGGCAGGTATGTAGATATTAAAGGTGAATTCAAGAAGGGGATAAATGTGTTCTTCCGCTTTATCATGCCTATGCTTTTGCTGGCAGCTGGAATTGAGACATTTATTACGCCTGTGATTATCGGTCTGTACACAGGAATCATCTGATCATATCTTGAGTTGCTTTCCGGGCGTTTTTCGTAGTGAGCTGTTTTGCAACTTATTGCATTTTTGAAATTTTTTTCTTTTTCTTTATTTGTTTTCATCAATTTCGCTGTTTTTGCCATTGCAATGAAGGAACTTATCTGATATGCGATAATAAGTCTTTTATAACCACTTAACTATTGTATCACAAAAACCCGGAGAACAAAGGATGATCGACAGGAAAGAGATTATTGAGATTGCTGAAAGCTATTACACTGATAATATCAAGATCGGAGCGGTTGCTTCCCATTCAGGTCTGGATGTTTATGACGGCGCTATCGAGGAAGGTTTTGAGACCTTTGCGATATGCCAGGCCGGACGTGAAAAGACCTACACCGAGTACTTCAAGTCCAAGAGGGACGCTGACAACAATGTTGTACGCGGTATCGTTGATGACTATGCTGTTTATGACAGGTTCGATGAGATCCTGCGCCCGGAGAACCAGCAGAAGCTCATTGACGACAACATTCTTTTCGTTCCTAACAGGTCTTTTACCTCATACTGTGACATCGATGCGGTAGAGAACGACTTCCGTGTCCCGATGGTCGGTAGCAGGAACATGCTCCGCAGTGAGGAAAGAGGTCTTGACCAGGACTACTACTGGCTTCTGGAAAAGGCAGGTCTTCCCTTCCCTGAGCGTATCGCCGATCCGGAAGACATCGATGAGCTCGTAATGGTAAAGCTCCCTCATGCGGTCAAGACGCTCGAGCGAGGTTTCTTCACAGCAGGAACCTACAGCGAATACGTGGAAAAATCCGAGTCACTTATCAGGCAGGGCGTTATCACAAGAGAAGCTCTTAAAGATGCAAGGATCGAGCGCTACATAATTGGTCCTGTGTTCAACTTCGATCTGTTCTACTCTCCTATAGAAGAAGAGATGAACAAGACCGAGCTCCTCGGTATCGACTGGAGGTTCGAGACAAGCCTTGATGGTCATGTAAGGCTTCCTGCACCACAGCAGATGACCCTTGCAGAGCACCAGCTTACTCCTGAGTACACAGTCTGTGGACACAATTCCGCAACACTTCGTGAATCTCTCCTTGAGGAAGTTTTCAAGCTCTCAGAGGCATACATTAAGGCATCCAAGGAATATTATGACCCTGGAGTTATCGGTCCATTCTGTCTCCAGACCTGCATTGACAAGGACCTGAACTTCTACATATATGATGTTGCCCCAAGGGTAGGTGGCGGCACTAACGTTCACATGTCCGTAGGGCACCCATACGGCAACACTCTCTGGCGCAAGCCAATGAGTACCGGAAGACGCGTAGCACTCGAGGTCCGCCGTGCGATAGAGTCCGGTCAGCTCGACAAGATCATCACATAAGTCCTTTATATCAGATCAAAAACTCCTTCCAAAGGAGTTTTTTATTTTTTATTTTGTTGCATCTAATTTTGTTGCAGTTTTCCCACTAATTTGATCCTGCTCTTTATATTGTTCTTCTGATTTTGTTTTTGTTTATCTGCCGGTTTGGCAATATGCAATAGTTATTATATTTATTCTTCATATCTATTAATTGGGCATTATTTTTCTGATATTTTTCGGCGAAACGGTTTTATATATCATGTCATTATAATAATTATTATGATGGGAACGGTTTTGTGTATGTTCTCATGATTATCTTATCAGGAGACAGTTCTCATGAAAATAGTACATGCACAAACTGTACTTACTGAGGAACAGCTTGATGCACTTAAAAAGAAGACCAAAGAACCCTCTACAAAGGATGCCCTGAGTACAGCGGTTCAGCACTATCTTGAGTGCGAGTACACTGAAATGAGTGATGAGATGTGGACTCACAAGCTAGAGAAAGTAGTACAGAAGAAGCAACAGAAAAGTATTAATTAAACCTAGTCTATATAAATGTGGAGGAATATAATTTGTTTAAAATGAACAGAAATGAAGATGCAGTGTCTCCGGTCATCGGTGTAATCCTGATGGTCGCAATCACTGTGATCCTTGCTGCTGTTATCGCAGCATTCGTGTTTGGAATGGGACCGTCCGAGATGGCACCACAGGCTAGTCTTAGGGCAAGTGCAACTACTGATAGCACATATAGTGTCGTAATGATTGAACACCAGGGTGGAGATGAAGTTATACTTGATGCAACAACCTCAAAAATTACCGCTAATGGCGATGCTGTTACCCTCGGTACGTCAGATGAAGGTTCTTTGAGGTTTGAAGCTGGAGAGGTCCTGTACTTGTACACTTACAGTAATACTACTTACCTTGGTACTGGCGATAACATGACAGCTGCTACACTTGACGAAAATGTCAAAGGTGTTTCACAGGGAGATACACTTGCCGTTAAGTTCATCGACGTTGCCAGCCAGCAGATGGTCGGCGACCTTGATGTAAGATTCTAAATTCAATAATCATGGTGCTTAATCGCACCATTCTTTTTTCTTTTATTTCTATCAAGTCTTCAATTGGAGCAACATAATCATTTTTATTATGTCAAAATGGGGTTATTCATATGTTTAACATAAAAGTAAATGAAGATGCAGTATCACCAGTTATTGCCGAAATCATGATGGTTGCAATCGGTATAATCATTGCTGCCGTTCTTGCAGCGTATGCACTTGGGATGGGAGCACCTGCTGCAGTACCAGTGTCAAATGTCAATGCAATTGAAGATTCAGCAACTGGATACAACGTTATCATGCTCAAACATCAGGGTGGAGATGAACTTAGTCTGGCTGCCACAAACACCAAAATGATGGTTGGCGGTGAAGTAGTTGATGTATCATTGCTGACAACTGATGAGGATTTGAAGTTCAAATCCGGTGAAACCATATGCATTTTCAATGAAGCTGACATTGGCGGTTTTGCAGTTGGAACAACTGAAATCCTGGATGCTGAAATTACCGCTGGGGATGTGAGTGACATCTTTTCTGGTGAGTCCAGAGATGTTAAGTTCATTGACGTTGCCACACAGCAGATTATTGCTGACCTCGATGTCAGATTCTAAAATTAAGAAAAGGATGGTGCATAACTGCACCAAATATACTCTTTTTAAATTAAATTTACATTAAAAAATAAGCAGTTGAAGCAATTCCCTCACTTCAACGTACACTCCGTTATCTCGTTCTCAACACTTGTGGCCATAACAGAATCAATCTCTTCCAGATCTCCGCCCTGTCCAAGTGCCCACATAAGCTTCACCAGAGCGACCTCTGGAAGCATGTCTTCGCCTTCGATTGCACCGGCTTTAAGGATATCTCTTCCTGTATCGTAGACACGGTCACACACACGTCCGTTGAGACACTGTGATGTCATGACGACCGGGATGCCTGCTTCTGTGGCACGCTCGATGTTCGGGATCCAGTCCGTGGAAACATGGCCCAGCCCGGTTCCTTCGATGACGATACCCTTGTAGCCGGAGTTAATGTAGTATGAGAGAATATCTGAGTCGGCACCGGGTACGAACTTCACCAGGGCGCATTTTGGTTCAAGGGTGGCTTTAACTTCGATCTCGTGGGTGCCGCGTTTAGTGTATGGCATGACCGTCTCGATCTTCTTTGTAGAATAGTCCACATAGCCGATAGGATTGGAATTGATGGACTGGAATGCATCCCTTCTGGATGTGTGCATCTTCCTTACCTTAGTGCCGTAATGGATCGCACAGCGGTCATCGCAGGCGGTGTCGTGCATGACCACGCATACTTCGGCGATGTCACTGACTGCGACCTTTGTGGCACAGATGGCATTCATTGCATTATCACTGCTGGGTCTGTCAGCACTGCGCTGGGAACCCACGAAGACGATTGGTACCGGGGTCTTGAGCATGAATGACAGGGCTGCTGCGGAGTACATCATGGTGTCGGTTCCGTGGGCAACGATGATACCGTCAGCACCGTTCTCTATCTCTTCGGCGACAGCCTGGGCGAGTTCGGTCCAGTATTCGGTCTTCATGTTCTCGGACAGGATGTTGTAAACGACCCTTCCGCTGATGTTTGCGATCTCTGTGATCTCCGGGATGGCATCCACGATATCGTCAGCAGAGAACTGTGCGGTGACCGCGCCTGTGCGGTAGTCCACTTTGCTGGCAATCGTTCCGCCGGTGGAGAGGATGGTGACCTTTGGGAGTTTCTTTGATGGCTTTGCTTTTGTAGCTTTCTCTTTCTTCACTGCTTTATTCGGGTCAGCTTTCTCAAGCAGTGTTATCGTTGCGCCTTCAGGGTCAATGCCTGCATTGTACCCACTGACCATCTTGACCACGACATGATCTGTAGTGGTTGGCATTACGATACCCTCGTAAATATTTCCGTCCTTCTCTATCCTTATTCTGTCACCAAGTTCAAATTCCATCATCATCCCTCATCAATATGATCGTTCGTAATTTTCAGCTAATTCCTCAGTCACTCATGCAGTCATCTACGACGCTGAAAAGTGCTTCCATGGCGCTGTCAACACTAGCCTTCAGTTCGTTGAGGCTGTTCTCATCCTCTGTTGATCTTGTCCTGCAATTGCTGATTAACTGCTGCATGGCGTCCGGTGATGGTCCACCTGTTACAGTTCGCTTGCTGACGTTCATTATCGGGTCGAGTGCCTCGTTTACCATCTGCTCGGTAAGTCCTCTTCCGCTTAAGCTTTCTCCAATGACATTGTGGGCGACAGCATCGATCTCTCCAAGTGTAGGTTCACCATTTCCCCGTGCAAGCACGCCAACTATCTGATGTGCGGTTCTGAACGGGATGTCACAGACACGCACCATGGTATCTGCAAGCTCGGTTGCAGTTGTGAAACCTGCTGTTGCCAGGCCTGCCATGTTCTCCTTGTTGATCTTCATGGTTGCTATCATTCCGGCCATGACTCTGACGGATGTTCTTGTTGTCTTCAGGGAGCGCCAGATGTTCGGTGTTGCTTCCTGCAGGTCGCGGTTATAGCTTAACGGCAATGCTTTGCAGATTGATAACAGTGACATGAGTGAACCGATGGCAACACCGCTCTTTCCTCTCAGCAGTTCGGCAGTGTCTGGGTTCTTTTTCTGTGGCATGATGGATGAAGTGGATGCATACCTGTCATCCAGTTCAATGAATGCGAATTCGGAGGTGGACCATATCACAAGTTCCTCGGCCATCTTGCTCAGGTTTATCATGAGATTTGCGAAAACTGCTGCTGTCTCTATCAGGAAATCGCGTGAGCTGACGGCATCCATGGAGTTCTCAACGATACCGTCAAAACCGAGGAGCATTCTTGTTCTTTCTCTGTCCAGATCAAAGCCTGTGGATGCAAAAGCTGCAGCACCAAGCGGGCTCATGTTCACACGTGAGTAGCAGTCCCTTGTACGCTCGAAATCACGACCTATGGCATTTGCATGCGCTGTCAGGTGGTGTGCCAGAGTGGTTGGCTGTGCGTGCTGCAGGTGGGTGAAACCCGGCATAAGAGTATCGACATTTTCTGAAGATACATCTATCAGTGTGTTGCGAAGGTTGATCAGGTCTTCCATGATCAACAGCAGTTCATCCCTGAGCGTAAGTCTGATGCAGGTAGCAACCTCATCGTTGCGTGACCTTCCGGAGTGCATACGTCCGCCGACATCTTCTCCTGCCATGTCAATGAGCCTTGATTCAAGGGAGATGTGAATATCCTCATAAGTGTGGTCGAGTTTCTCGATACCTTCCTCTCTTATTTTCAGAAGTCCTTCCAGTATTTTCTGGCAGTCCTCTGCTTTTATCACATTTCTCTCTTTGAGCATGACCGTGTGTGCAAGGTCTACAAGGACATCAGAATTGAATATCCATTTGTCAGCGCTCATTGATGAGGTGTACTCTATGATCTCTTCATCAGGGACGGACGCCAGTCGTCCTCTTCTTAAAATATCGCTCATTAAATACCTCGGGATGATCTATTATCTATATATTTGTCAGGTTATGTAGCGTGGTATGCCACAAAGACTTAAAAACGAATCGGTTTCCCTCATACATTCCGGAGTCCACTGATCAGAATATATTAAACAAAATATGGTAAAATGGGATTATGTAAAATAAGAAGAATCATAAGCTTAAGGCTGAAAATTGTGATCATTTAGGCAGTTGGATATGTATCCTCGTTCCCTTGTTCTCTCCTTCGCTCTCTGCCCATATCTTACCGTCGTGGGCTGCGACGATCTCTCTGCAGATGTACAGCCCCAGACCGGTACCTCCGTATTTGCGTTTCCTTGTAGCATCGATCTGGTAGAAACGCCTGAAGAGCATTGGGATAAGGTCTGGTGGGATGCCTATGCCGGTGTCCTTCAGGATGATGTGCAGGTATCTCTCTTCCTCTTGCACGGCGAAGGTCAGTGTTCCTCCTTCGGGTGTGAACTTGATGGCATTGTCAACAATATTGGTGAACGTATCTGTGAGCTTGTCCTTATCGCCATTTATCAGGGGTAGTTTATCCGGGATCTTCTTCTCCACTGTAAGCCCTTTCTGCTCGATCTGTATTTTCAGATCCTGAAGTGTCATCTCAATGATCTCGGCAATCGACGTTGGTTCGAAAATGTACTTCACGGTACCTGAGTGTACTTTGCTTATGTACAGTAGTGAATCTACCAGTCTCTTCAGTCTTTCAGCATTTCGAAGTACGGTGGTTTCCACTTCTTTCTGCTTATCTGTCAATGGCCCCAGAGATTCTTCGGAGATAAGTTCGGTGTAACCTTTGATCGAGGTAAGAGGTGTTTTAAGCTCATGACTTACGTTGGACAGGAACTCATCCTTCATTTTGTCCAGGGACTTGAGTTCCTCATTGGCAGCTGCAAGGTCTTCTGCATATTTTATCATTGCTTCTTCTGCTTCTACACGGGCGGTGATATCTTCGACGATACCGACGCCACCAAGCAGTTTTCCGTCATCTGAGATGTTCGGGCTATAATCTGCTTTTATTGGTGTGGTCTTTCTGCTTAACGGGTTCCTGTACTTTCCCTCATAATGCCCGGACTTTCTAGAGAAGATCGCCCTGACAGCTTCTTTCATCTCCTCGTCATCGATGTCACTTATCATGTTCATCCCAATGATCTTGTCCTTTGGCACACCCATGATCTTTGCAATATTGTCATTACAATGGGTTATGTTCGCGTCTTCATCGAAATTAAAGATTCCAAGTGGTGAGTTCTCGAAAATGAACCTGTACTTTTTCTCGCTTTTAAGAAGGGCTTCCTCGGCGAGTTTACGCTCGGTGATGTCGATCATGATGCCCTGGTAATAAGATGGTTTATTTTCCTCATCAAATACAAGCAGTGACCTTTCAGCTACCCATCTTACTTCGCCGGATTTGGTTAGTATTCTGTATTCCTTTGAAAAGAACTGCCTTCCTTCAATTTCAAGCTGTGTCACGTCATTACGCACAAAATCAAGATCATCCGGGTGTATTATATCTCCGTATATCAGCTTGCCGGAAGTAAAGTCTTCGGGGGTGTACCCGAACTGTGATATGTTATCTGAAACGAATTCGACCGGCCAGTCCTTTTCTGCTGTCCAGAGGAATGCTATTACAGGGCTGTTCTTGTAGATGTCTTCAAGTTTTTTCTTTGAGCTTAACATATCTTTGAAGGTCTTTTCCCGGATCTTTTGCTCTGAAAAGCTTTCCACAGTACATATTATTCCTGAATATTTGCCATCTTCGTTTACCATTGGAAAAATATGCCCGCTCTGTATACTAAGCTTCCCTTCTGGTGTCAGAAATTGTAATGAGTGGTAACGGGAAGGTTTCAGTGTATCTTTTACACGAAGTGCCAATTCCCTGAAGTGTCCTTCATCTCCTACACTGAGGTGTGCCAGTTCCATGAAGTAGTTTAGATCTGCTCCAATGATCTTATCGCGTGGAAGGCCGGTTATTTCTTCCATTCCTTCATTGAAATAGATGAATTTGTTGTTGATGTCAACAGCCCATATTCCCTTATACATGTTGTTGAGCAGTTTGTCTGGCAAACCTTTCATAACATCTCCCCGCATATCGTCAATTATCTGTTGAAGCTAATGCTAGTGGTTACAGGACATCGATCTTCGTAGAAAGGATGATCAAATTATGTGGAGATCCGCTTGAATAGCTACAACTTATCCCATAATTAAGTTGATCTTGCTCGAATTAATAAGTTTTGGCAGTTTTATCTCTATGTTCTTCGTGCTCATCGTCGTATCTTTTTAACTTCACAAAGAATACGGAACCTTTTCCTGAAGGGTTATCTCTCACACCAACATCTCCTTCATGAAGCTCAATGGTCCTTTTGACGATGGCAAGCCCAAGTCCTGATCCCCTTACTCCTGTTTTATTCACTCTCTTAAAGCGATCAAAGACAGTTGTTTTATGCTCATCCTTAATTCCCTCTCCAAAATCAGTGATCGTAATTTCTGTGAGATCATCGCTTTCTTTGATCTCTACGATAACTTCGGTTTTCTCAGGACTGTACTTGATCGCATTTGAGATCAGGTTGGTGAACACAGTTTCAATAATTGGGTTGGCCAGTACATGATGTGGTTTCTTTTCATTGAACTCGATAACTATTTCCTTGTTGCCGGCCTGTGTTGTCAGTATGTCAATTGAATGCTCGATGATGCTGGTTATATCCTGTACCTTGAGTTCAAGCTCATCGGAGCTTTCCACCTTGGCAAACTCTGCTGCAGATTGTATCATTTCAATGAGATTATTATTGCTATCCAAAATTCTCCCAAGCAATCGTTTTGTCTGATCGTCCTCCTCGGTCATAAGAAGAAGCTCAGTGAATCCTTTTATGACACTTGCAGGGTTTAACAGATCGTGGCGCATAATGTCGGTGAACATGTCTTTAAGCTCATTGGACTGTTCCAGTTTCCGTGCATACTCCTTAAGTTCCTGTTCAGCTATCTGGCGATCGATGCTTGCTTGCTGTAGTGCCAGGCGTGTTTGGTCGATACCTTCTGTAAGTACTTTCAGGTCACCATGTCCGTGGAAATGTACTCTTCGTGAAAAGTCTTCTTTTTCCATCGCTACAAGGACTTCATTGGATTCGGTTATGATAACATCCAATAGTTTGGCAAAATAATTGATCGATTGCGCAAGTTGCTTGAATTCTCCTTCGGTATCACCTTCGAATCGAGCATCCAAATGACCTTTTGAAAGTTCAACTGCAACCCTCGTAGTTTCATGTATGGGAACCACAACTCCGTCGAGGATATTGTTGAGACCGTCAGGTATCTTCTTGAAATCCTCGTCAATATTTGTATTGGCTCTGATGTTCAATTCTCCATCAGCGATAGAATCAGCCATTTCTTTGAAATCGTTTACAATATCGTCTATGGATCCGGTTACAGTTCGTGAAGTAAGGTATGCTGCAATACTGGTGAAGAATATTGAAAGGATGCCGATGCCGATCAGTTTATCCCTTAATGCAAAAGTACCTTCAAGCATTTCATCTTTTGGAATTATGAGGAAGAATCCGTAGTTCTTTGACTCGATAGGTTCGTAGAATACGACGACCTCTTTCCCTGTAACCGGGTCGATCGTATTGACATAACCACTTTTCTTATACTTTATATCGTCTGCTGCTTTAGAGAAACCCTCGTTCTCATAATCATAGATCGTCTTATTTCCTATCCAGTCCTTGTTATAAGGCTGGGAGAGTATAAGTCCTGAACTGCCGGTCATGATGGCATATCCTGTATCGAATGCTGTGACCTGGCTTACAATCTCATCCATATAGTCCAATGAGACATCAACTCCGGCTATTCCTATGAACTCTCCATCTTTTATTATGGGTGAACTATAGCTGATTATGAATACGCCTTCGTAGTAGTATGGGTCACTGATAATATCGTCTTTGAAGACCTTTGGATAAATGTAGTAATCATAACTTTCGCAATCTATCAAGTGGTCCTTTTGAATATTTCCGTTGATCTTGTTCCAGTATGTTGCGAATCTGCCCTCTCTGTCGTAACCTTCAATGCTCGCAAATTCATTGTCCCTGCCATCAAAAGCATTTGGCTCATAGCATACATAAGTTCCCAAAAGGTGTGGGTTGTTTTCCAGGATCGAATGTAAAACCCTGTCGATCTCATCCCTATCAGATGAATTGTATTCACCCAATGTAAGACTGATAGAACGAGCAATTGCAAGATCGGACCGCATATCCCCATCGAACTTGTTCGCATAGCTCTTTGTGATCTCAGTAGCTTGTTTGTGTGTAAGCTCTTCCTGTACTAAGATCTGAGTTGTGATCGTGATAGAAGTTGCCAGTACCATTACAAGAAGAACTCCTGCAACAGCAGCAAGAACAAGTTTAGATCTTAATGGGATCTGCATCCAATTCATGTGACTCCATTCTTAAAAGCGGATAATGCAATATTAACGTTTCTAAACTGTATATTCACTTTTGTGATATTTAGCCACACATTGTCACACATATTTTTATTTTAGCTACTTTAAGTTAGCAATTTTAACATATATGATAGTAAGCAAAAACGATGTTATAATAAAAATTTGCTATATAATTAAAAATTTGATGGACTATGCTATATTGTAGTAACTGGTACAATGGTGGTGTGAATGATGTTTTTCGACCCCCTTGATAAATTTTTACAATTTTTAAACCATGTGTTTCAAATATATTTGCAATAGTTCCAAGATCGTCTATCTGTATTCGACATTCCTTTGATCATTTGGTATCAGCTATCAAACTGATTCCCTGAAATGCGTTTCCATTTTTGCAATAATATGTTCAAAAGGTATGCAGTAGCCATTACAATGATTATTGTAGCTCCTGATGCGATATCAAAATAGTATGATAATAATAATCCGGTTATGGTGAATGTAGCACCGAACAGTATGGAGAGGTACATCATGATCTTCATGTTGCTGGTATATTGTCGGCTCAATGCTGCAGGGATCGTAAGAAGGGCTATTACAAGTATAAGTCCGACCACGCGTATCATCACTACTACTGTTAGTGCAATGAGGCATAGTAACAAAAGGTATAATTTTTCCGTAGGAACTCCTGATACTTTTGAGAACTCCTCATCATAACACAGTGCCATGAACTCTTTATAAAGTACATATACAGTACCTATGATCACTGCATCGAGTGCCAGCATCAGATAGATATCCGAACCTGGAACGGTCAATATATTCCCGAACAGGTATGTCATAAGGTCAGGTGCATAACCAGGCGTCCATCCGATGAATATGATCCCTATCGCCATTCCAAGAGACCAGAGAATTCCAATAATAGTGTCTTCCGGAACATCCGATCTTTTACTGATGGTTCCCATTGTCAGGGCTGAGAAAAGGCTGAAGGGGAGAACACCGAATATTGGGTTGATCCCGAGGAAGTAGCTGATACCAATACCTCCAAAGGAGGCGTGTGCGATACCGCCACTGATGAACACGATCTTCTTTACCACAACATAAACACCGATTATGCCACATGCGATACTTGCCAGCAATCCTGCAAAGATGGCATTTGTCATGAACTCGTATTGTAAAAGCTCTATCATTGAAGTTCCTCTCAATGTTTATGTAATACCCTGTGTGGTACTCCGTGTGCGATAAGTTCCACTGGACACCCATATGATTGTTCAATATCGTCAGGGATAAGCTCCTTTGAGCCGTGGTAGTGTAGTTTCCCGTTAAGGCAGGCGATCTTATCAACAAGTACCGACACTGCGCTCAGGTCGTGGGATACCATGATAATGGTCACTTCTGACTTAAGCTTCTCCAGTAGTTCGTAGAACTCTTTCTGCATGCGGGTATCGATGCCTGTTACCGGTTCATCTAAAAGAAGGACTTTTGGGTCGCTTACAAGAGAACGTGCGATGAATACTCTCTGGCGCTGACCACCTGAAAGCTCTCCTATCTGTCTGTCGCGAAATTCCAACATGTCAACAATTTCGAGTGCTTTATGTGTTGCTTTGAGGTCCTCGTCATTGTAATGCTGGAACAATCTTTTTGTTCCCATGCGTCCCATAAGTACGACTTCCCATACACTGATGGGAAAATCAATGTTAGAGGGGCCATACTGTGGCACATATCCTATCAACTGATGTTCCTTCTTCGGACTTTTCCCGAGAACTTTCACTTCTCCTTTTTGTGGCTTTATCAATCCCAGGATGACCTTTAACAAGGTACTTTTCCCACCGCCGTTAGGTCCTATGATTCCCAGGAAGTCCCCTTCATCAACGGTCAGGTTTACATTTTCCAGTACGGTGAGCTTGTCATATTTTACCCATACATCCTTAAGACTGATCACTTCTGCCATTTGATCCCTCATTCCTTTGTAATGCCATGCGAAAATGCTTCGGTGATAATGGCAAGATTGTCGATGTAATCTTTTGCCAGCGGATCCACAGTTACAACTTCGCCACCAATTTCGGATGCTATTGCCTCAGCGCTCTGTGTGCTGAACTGTGCCTGCACAAATATCACTTTGATATTTTTCTCTTCGGCTTCATCGATAAGCCTTTGCATATCCCTTGGGCTTGGCTCCTTCCCTTCTTCTTCGATAGTTATCATATCGAGTCCATATTCAGTTGCAAAATAGTTCCAGGAAGGGTGATATGTCATGAAACTGCCACCTTCTTCGCCAAGGGTGTCCCTTATTGTGGCATCAGCTTCGTCCAGTTCTTTAAGGTAAGCTTCTTTGTTCTGCAAGTAGAATTCGCTGTTATCAGGATCGATCTCGATAAGGCCAAGGTATGTGTTCTCTACCATTATCTTAGCATTCATCGGAGATGTCCATACGTGAGGGTCAACTCCTCCATGATCGTGGCCGGCTTCTGCTTCGTTTTCCTCAGCGTTTTGTTCTTCTTCATGCTCTTCTTCATGCATTTCAATGATCTGGATCCCTTCTGAGCAATCCACTATCAGCATGTCCTCATTTATCGTTTCTATCTTCTCAAGCCAGACGTTCTCAAAAGGTAATCCTGATCCCACTGTAAAATATGCTCTTGCATCTGCTACATCCCTCAGTTGGCCGGTGGTTGGTTCGTGGGTGGCAGGACTTGCTCCCGGGGGTATCAGGACAACGACATTTACCCTGTCTCCTGCGATTTTTTCTACAAATTCCTGCTGCGGCAGTATGCTTACTGCAACAACGATAGCATTGTCCTGGCTGGAGTTCTCTTCTGTCTGGTCGATGCAACCTGATGTGGATACGGCTACCAATAAAGTGAAGATACTTAATATGAGTTTGATATTTTTGTTCATGCTATCCTCTTGAAGTGGGGATCGTTTCGGCTTTTTTTGTTCTTATATAGTTTGGTGCTATACCAAACAAGTAGTTTTAGCTCTTTTCATTTTATTAATGAATGCATATTCTTTATATACATTACGCATTTCCACTGATCATGTTGTATTTTTGATCTAATAATTTTGCCACACTCCAACTTTCCTCTCTACAATTGTTTTTGATATTGTAAATCCATTTTTTAGAATCAGAAGTTATTTTGTGATGCACTTTCATATGTTTCAGTTCATTATTCAGGCTTCAAGACCCAAACAACTATTACGTTTTGATCAATTATTTATAAACATATTAATTATGTTATAGTCAATGAGGTAAAAAAATGAAAAAGCCATTTCAATTATTTATTTGTTTATTGCTTGTATCCGGAATGTTAGCTTTATCCGGCTGTGTTGATGATGCTCCGGCTACATCGAATACTCCAGACACTCCGAATATTAACCAAAGCGAATTGCATAATGATGTCCTTTATCAGGTATCGACCATTGATGCCTTGCTTGAAGGTTTATATGATGGGCAGTTGAGCATGGGTGAACTGAAAGAACAAGGGGACCTTGGTCTTGGAACATTCGACGCTTTAGATGGAGAGATGATCGTTATTGATGGTGAGGTCTACCAGATGAAGACCGATGGCTATGCTTATTCTGTGGATGATTCGGTCACTACGCCCTTTGCCGCTGTAACTTATTTTGAGACGGATGAGGCCATCGTACTGAATGGTCCCTCCAACTCTTCTGAAGTTGCTTTATTGGTAGGTGAATCACTTCCTTCAAAGAACCTGATGTACGCCATCCGAATTGACGGCACTTTTGAGCATATGAAAGTCCGCAGTGTTCCTGCCCAGGAAGAGCCATATCCTCTGCTGGTCGATGTGATTGCTGTAGAACAAGCTGTATTCGAGCTTGAGGATGTTGAGGGTAGCATTGTAGGTTTCTGGCTGCCTTATTATGTTGAAGGTATAAATGTGCCGGGTTACCATTTCCATTTCATTGACACTGACCGGGAAAAAGGTGGGCATGTACTTGATTATACTATTCTTAATGGGACTGTCTATATCGACCAGACTGCAGGGTTTGAACTGTCACTTCCGGAATCAGCTGAGTTTATGGATGTGGACCTTTTACGCGATAAAGGGGATGAGCTGCACACTGTGGAAAAAGATGATCAATGAAGGTGACCCTATTTTCCGGTCACCCATGATTTTTAAATAGGTTTGTAGCAATAGAAGCGCTACAATACCTAAGAGATCATATTAATTTAAACCAAGGTGAACATATGTACGCAGACAGAATCAACGCATTACCTCCTTATTTATTTGCAACTATCGATGAAGCAAAGGCAGCACAGAAAGCAAAAGGTGTCGATGTTATCGACCTCGGAGTGGGCGACCCTGACCAGCCAACCCCATCCCACATTGTCGATTCAATGTGTGATGCAGTAAAAGATCCTGCAACCCACAGGTATCCTTCATACACCGGTATGATGGAGTTCAGGGAAGCAGTGGCAGACTGGTGCAAGGAATCCCGCGGCCTTGAGCTTGATGCTGCAACAGAGACCCTCACACTTATCGGTTCAAAGGAAGGTGTTGCACACATTCCTCTTGCATTCATCAACCCTGGTGATGTGGCACTTGTCCCTGATCCTGCATACCCTGTTTACAAGATCGGAACACAGTTCGCAGGCGGTGAAGCACACATCATGCCTCTCCTTGAGGAGAATGGTTTCCTTCCTGACCTTGAGGCAATTCCTAAGGACAAACTTGCAAGGGCTAAGCTCATGTTCCTGAACTACCCGAACAACCCAACATCTGCAACTGCTGATGTCAAGTTCTTTGAAGAGGTCGTGGAATTCGCGAAAGAGAACGATGTTGTTGTAGTTCACGACAATGCTTACTCTGAGATGGTCTATGATGATTACAAGGCACCAAGCTTCCTTAGCGTAGATGGTGCAATGGATGTGGGAATGGAACTTTATTCCATGTCCAAGACCTACAACATGACTGGCTGGAGACTTGCATTCGCTGTTGGTAACAAGGACCTCATCACAGGATTTGGAAAGGCTAAGTCCAATATCGATTCAGGTGCATTCGATGCTATCCAGAGGGCAGGCATCACAGCACTCTCAAGCTCACAGCAGTGTGTCGCAGATATGAACACTATGTATGAGGAGAGACGCGATGTACTCCTTAAAGGCTTAAGGGGCATTGGTCTTGATGCAAAGGCACCAAAGGCAACATTCTACATGTGGGTACCAGTGCCTGATGGGTATGATTCCATCGGATTCTCCAAGCTCTTGCTCGAGGAAGCAGGAATTGTAGCAACACCTGGTGTCGGCTTTGGTGAATACGGGGAAGGCTATGTGAGATTTGCTCTTACACAGTCCGCTGACCGCCTCGAAGAAGCTGTTGGAAGAATGGAAAAACTGACCATTTAAGGTCAGATCAAAGCTATATCAAAATGAGTAATGCCGCCGAAGTCGGTGGCATCATTTCTTCCTTTTTAGTTGTTTATGAACTTTGGACCAACCAAAGGTTTGGTTGGCGTATTGATTCGTTTGATGATCAGTTTATGATCGTTTGATCAATTTAATGTTTAATTAATTGGGGTTTATTTTTTGGTTAACTAAAATACTTATCACTTCAACATCGAATTTGGATGAATGTGACCACTTCTGATCATATGGTCAACGATAACCAGTGCCATCATGGCTTCTGCAACAGGTACCATTCTTGGTGGAATCGTCGGATCATGTCGTCCCTGGATGTTGATCTCAGTGTCCTTCATTTCTTTCATGTCCACGGTTTGCTGCGGCTGTGAAATGGATGGTGTTGGTTTGACACTAGTGCGACAGACAATTGGCATTCCCGTCGATAATCCACCGAGGATTCCGCCTGCATTGTTGGTCTTAGTCTCTACCATTGCATCTTCCATGACAAAAGGATCGTTCATCTGGCTACCTTTCATCTGTGAGGCTTCATAGCCTGCACCTATCTCAACAGCTTTGACCGCACCGATGCTCATCATGGCTTTTGCAATATCGGCATCCAGCTTGTCAAAGACCGGCTCACCTATGCCTGCCGGAACGCCGGTTGCAATGATCTCAACCACGCCTCCAATGCTGTCATGCTCTTCTCTTGCTGCTTCGACCTCTTTTAGCATCTTCGCTGCAGCTTCCAGGTCTGCACACCTTACAGGTGTCTTTTCCAGGTCTTCCCTGATAGCATCCAGGGGCATTGGTCTTGCACATACTGTGCCAAGTGATATGACGTGGGCAATTATCTCTATCCCGTATTTTGCAAGTATTTGTTTTGCGATAGCACCGGCGGCTACTCTGCCAATGGTCTCACGAGCCGATGAACGTCCGCCACCACGGTAGTCGCGAATGCCGTACTTTTTCATGTATGGGTAATCAGCATGTCCCGGCCTTGCAAGGTTTTTGATATTGTCGTAAGAACTTGATCTTGCATCCTTGTTCCATACCATCATGGAAATTGGTGTGCCGGTAGTCTTGCCTTCGAAAATACCTGAAAGTATCTCAACGCTATCCGTTTCGGAGCGCGGGGTGGATACCTGGCTCTGTCCGGGGCGTCGCCTGTCCAGTTCTTTCTGGATCATCTGCGGCTCAAGGGGAAGTCCTGCGGGAACTCCGTCTACAACGACTCCCAATGCTTTTCCATGTGATTCTCCCCAGGTTGTGATCCTGAATGAGTGTCCAAAGGTGTTTCCGGGCATGTTGATCAATTCCATTTGATGTTATTTTATTTTTTTTCCTTAAATGGGTCGATGTGAACCAATACTTCGGTTACACCTTCCAGTTCTTCTTTAAGATAGTCCATGACCCGATGTGAGATCGCATGAGCTTCGGAAACGGTCATTTCAGGTAATACCATGATGTGAAGGTCGATATGTATATCGCCTTTACACCCTCTGGTCCTGATCTTGTGGCAATCACGAACTCCGTCTATCTCATAGGCAAGTGAACAGATCACTTCTTCTTCAAGCTGGGCTGCGTCACATAATGTATTGGAACTTGTCATTATTATTTTGATACCGGCCCTGACGATAACGGCTGCTATTATCAGTGATATAAGTGGGTCGATTATCGGATAGCCTGCTTCTATTGCTACAAGTGCTACGAGTACTGATAGTGAAACGAATATGTCACTTCTGGTGTGGATGGAATCGGCCAGCAGTATTTCGCTGTTAAGTGATTCGCCTTTTCTCCTTTCATATTCGGTTACCATCAGATTAACAGCCATTGTGCTTATCATGACAATAAAGCTCAGGCCGGTTACTGTGGGTTGTATGTCTGATGTGAACCTTGATATGGAATTATGGATTATCTCGAACCCGACGAAGATTATCAGCACTGCAATGACGATAGACGCAAGGGTTTCGAACTTCTGGTGTCCGTAAGGATGTGTCCTGTCAGGAGGTTTTGCTGCAACAAAAATAGCAACGATTCCGACGATGTTCGATATCCCGTCAAAAAGGGAATGGTAACCATCGGATTTCATGCTGAGCGTGTCAGTGAATGTACCATAGATTATCTTTGCAAAAGCTACTATCAGATTCAGGACTAATATAATTACCAGTATCTGCTGTATCTTCTTCGAACGTTCATCCATGGCAATCTTTCCAACAATATCTTTGACGTGGCATATATAGTTATGTTGAACTTTCAGACCTGTTTAAATAATTATATCACATATGTAATTTATACAATATACAAACGACAAACAGAAAAAATCAAGATAAAAAGATGATGTGCAGTAATATTATGGAATATCAATGAGGGTTTATTAATGGTAAAAATCGCGGTTACAGGTAAAGGGGGTGTTGGCAAGACAACTCTATCCGGAACTCTGGCGAGGCTGCTTGCCAGAGACGGTTACGAGGTACTTGCCATTGACGCTGATTCGGATATGAACCTTGCATCTTCACTGGGTATAGCTGAACCACCACGTCCGCTCACGGAGTACAAGGAGATTATCGACGAGCGTGCCGGTGAGGTTGGTGGCATGTTCAAGTACAATCCAAAAGTGGACGATATTGTGGACAAGTTCGGCGTAATCGGTCCCGATGGCGTCAGGATGCTGGTAATGGGTACAGTAGAGCGTGGGGGAAGCGGTTGTATGTGTCCTGCATCTGCATTTTTGAGAGCACTGCTTCGCCATGTTGTATTGAAGGATAGCAGTGCACTGATCATGGACATGGAAGCTGGTATAGAGCACCTTGGTCGCGGAACGACACGCGGTATCGATCTAATGATCATCGTGGTGGAGCCCGGCATGCGGTCCATTGAGACTGCCGGAAGGATCAAGGAACTTGCAGGAGGTATCGGTGTGAAGAACCTTGCTGCGGTTGTCAACAAAGGAACTTCTGCTGATGTCAAGCCAAAACTTGCTGAGCTCGGAATTCCTGTCCTTGGCGAGATTCCGTTCTCTCCTGACCTTATGAATGCTGATTTTGAAGGCAAGTCTCCAATTGATGCAGGCAGCGAGAGCATTGCTTCCTTTGTGGAAATTAAGGAAAAGATGCTTGAAATGATCGCAAACTTCAGCAAGGATGAAGAGAACTGAGTACTCACAGGTCGAACCATTCATCACAAAGGATGGCTCGACAATACGTGAATTGATGCATCCAAATATCGGTGGCAGCCAAAAGCAGAGCCTTGCAGAGGCAATCGTTCCTGTGGGATGCAAGACGCTTGAACACCAACACCACGAATCTGAGGAGATCTACCATATAACAACTGGAAGCGGTCTCATGACTCTGGGAAATGAGGTGTTCGGGGTTGGTGTCGGTGACACCATAATGATCGATCCGGGTGTTGCTCACAAGATCGAAAATACCGGAGCTGAGGATATGAAGATCCTGTGTTGCTGCTCCCCGGCTTATTCTCATGAGGATACTGAACTGCTGGAATAACCACTCACGGTTCAATACAATTTTGTTCCCCTCTTTAATCCTCCATCTTGTCCTTTTTTTCTTCTTCAGTATTCTCTGGAGTAAGTTCCCATTAGCTCAGCTTCTGCAATGATATGATCCTGCATTGCCTGTTCCAGAGTTGGTCTTGTGGAACCTGATTCCAGGTCAAGCATGGTGTCAAGTGCATAGATCCTGAAAAAGTACCTGTGTGTTCCTGAAGGTGGGCATGGTCCGGCATAGTCCGTGGTCTTAAAGTCGTTAAGTCCCTGTACTCCTGGAATTGTGTCCTCGTTGATGATCGACCCCGGTTCAATGTTCCATATTATCCAGTGAGTGAATGTCCCTCTCGGAGCATCGGGATCATCAACTATCAGCACAAGGCTTTTGGCATCTTCAGGCAGGATGCCGGGAATAAGTTCCGGATTTATATTATCCCCTTCGCAGGTGTAGCGTGAGGGGATCTCTCCGTTGTTCTCAAAGGCGCTGGTAGAGATTGTGAATGAATTCTCGATATCGTTCTCAATGATATCGGGTATCGGTTCCGGTTCAGTATCTGTGGTTGTACAGCCTGATATTGCTATGATCAGTATTATTGCAGCTAATGCAACGATATTCATAAATGTACGCATTTCAATTACCCCTATCCTACATTTGCTTGGTTCTTTAATAAACTATATATTGAATAGGCGTTTTTTGCGTAATTGTTCGACACATCCCTAACGATCGCCCGGAGCAATACTATTGAGATCCACAGGAAATATCATATCAAGGTTGCAGAATTCAGAAAAGGTTGAGAGGTTCAGGCTGAGCCTTCAGCTTATTGGTCTTGCGATCTTCATCTATTTTGGTTCGCAGTCAACATTCTATGTTGTTCTCCTATCCGTTCCTATTGCTCTGCTATTCGGTCCGGTCTATTGTGGCTGGATGTGCCCAAGGGGCATGTTCCAGAACATCATCGGCTCCATGGGGAAAAAGGTCCTTGGTAAAAGATACAACACTTTGGTCCCGAAAAGGTTCCATGGTTCGCTTTTATATTTCCGATATGTAGTATTGCTTTTCCTGGTGACTGCGGTGTTGCTGCATGAATTTCAGTTCATTAATGATTCCATAATGGAATCTGTGGTTGTAGATGGTCTGCTACTGATCATGTCGGTTTCGATACTTCTTTCTTTTTTTGTGGACAGGGCCGCATGCAGGTATTTCTGCAAAGAAGGCGCAACAGCTTCATTAACGAACCTTGTCAAGATCAGGAAGATCAGTCGTGATAACTCTCTCTGTAATTCATGCGGGATATGTGATAGTGTGTGTCCGATGTGGATCGATGTTTCAAAAAAAGATGTTGTCAGGGATACTGCCTGCATCAGTTGCATGAAGTGTGTTCAAAAATGTCCTGTGGATGCGCTTAAAATTGAATAAATTAAATGAAGCTGAAAATTTGAAGTAAAAAATGTTGATCAGGCATTAAACCCGATCATACTTCAACACAATTTTCCCACAGGCCGTGGATGTTACAATATCCAAGAGCACAGAATCCCCTGTATTCACCAATGTTCTCAAGCTTGAACCAGCAGTCAGGTTTTGTGTTTCCCGGGCTGAAGTTGACTCTTCCGAGGTTAACGACTTCGCCGCCATCTTTCTTGCCATAAAGCTCTACCCATGCAATGTGATGTTCAACGGTGTTTGGATGTGCGGTCTCTTTACCTACGATCACTCGAACAAGGTCTGCATCTGTTCCCCCATGACCTTCAAGGATCTCGATTGTAGGTACATGTTTCTCCTTCATTGCGCTTTCTGCTTCAATGTCCTTTCCTTTGACTAAATCTCCAAAAATCAAAAATTTCACTCCTTTCATTATTTATTCTTCAATAGTTATCATTGATCGGGGTATATGCTTTTTATGGTTGAGCGCTCCCTGAATTTCGAGAATACTGGTAGCATGGTTACGTCTTGATTAGAACGGTCACAAAAAAACAGGATACTACCACCGAGCTCTTTAAGAATAGTACACCAGGCGTGGTATATTAAGAGGAATGTTTCTTAAAGAACTCTACAATATCAATGTATGTGTTTTTATTTATATTTGAGCACTTAAAAAAAATATATTTGACATGTTAATGATTGGAATAAAGGTACAAGATTATGAAGAAACAGAAGATTGAAATGAGTTCTAAAAGAGCAAAAAAGTTAGTTGTGGGGGGTGGGGGTACAGCCCTTAAAGAACTCGCTGAATCGACTAAACACTACACAAGTATATAAATATGTCCATCTGGAGTACTCGAAGAGGAATATATTAGTGTTTGAAATAATTAAACAGTCCGATTTGCAATACCAATTCCTGGTATCATCTGCTTACATCTGCTTCTATGGCAGAGCAGCTGCTTCAAGAATATGATACAAGTCGGAAATCGCACCATACAGCAACTAAGTAATATTATTTCAATATTTCATTCTCAGTCGTTCTTCACTTTTTTGATATCCGATCAGGTGTCCATGGAGGTTCCCATACTAATTCGACTTCTGCCTTCTTTATACCGTCAATCGATTCAACCTTCTGCCTGACATTATCCAGGATCATTGCACCCATCGGGCAGCCGGGTGTTGTCAGGGTCATTTTGATATGGACTTCCTCGTCTTCAACATCTACGTTGTAAATCAGCCCAAGGTCCACGATATTGATCGGAATCTCTGGATCATAGCAGCTCTTAAGAACTTCCATTACGTCTTCTTTAGTGACCATGTTAAACCACTCCTTGTATTTTTAGATATTGTAGCAACACCTAAATAGTTTTATCTCACATTATTATTCTGGGCATGATAAATGCCCGCTGAATTGTTAACGGGGGTAATTCGAGTATGGCAAAACCTAAGATGTTATCTGTAGAGACCATAGCCAGAGATCCTATTAAGGATGCAGAAGGAAAAGAAATTGGGAATTTCGTAGACTTTATGATAGACCTGGAACAAAATTGTATTCCATACGTCATTGTGTCGCTTAAAAGTAGAGATGGATACGTTGGTATTCCCTGGGGAGTTTTCAAATTAGGGGAAAAGCACAGTTTTATTCTGGATGTTGCTAGTTCCACACTGGAGAATGCACCGGGTTTTTCAGAAGATAAATGGCCTGATATATCTACTCGCGAATACGAAGAAAAGATCTACAAGCACTTTGGCTGTCCGTTGTGTGTGAGCTGCTAATTCACATCAAATTTGTGTTACAGGGGCATCATGTGATGTTTCCTGATTTTTCCTTTTTATGATCCAAAGTGGCAGCCTACTATTTGACATAAATTTGTCTACCCTTTCTCCGAAAAACCTCTCATTGAAGGCAACTCTGTCACACTGCCAATTGTGAGATCTGCCATTGAAGCTCAATAGTTTCTCCTGTAGCTCACAAAAAGTACAAGATCACCGGCAACAGTATCACTCCCATCGCATGCGACTTCCTGATCTTCATGAATGAGGCAGACATGCCAAGGGGGATCGCGATCACAAAGATGAGCAGACCAAAGAAGCCGGTGAACAGCAGGCTCATCAGTGCGAGACCCAGAAGCACGGTGATGCAGATCATTGAATAATCGAGTTTTGCAAGCAATCTGTGAATGTTGTTTCCGATGGCTATTGTTGAGATGTATGACAATAGTGCTGTGGTGGCGATGACCAGCAGGAACAGGATGAGGTCCTGGGCGGTCAGGCTGGCAGCATCCAGAAGCTCGTCTACGGCAACCATTGCTCCGCTTCTTGTTTTACCTATCACTGCGAGGGCGAACAGACCGAAGATCGCATTGGCAGTGTTGACGCCGGAAACCGAAACGATGAATTCCTTTGAGCTTTCCATGGTCTCATCCCGGTAGAACTCATCATCGTCATATCGGTAGTATCCTTCACAGGCATCTTCATCCTCATACTCGTTATCCCTATCCTTACTGTCCTTTTTCCTGTCAAAATCGCTTTTGATGAACAGTCTTGCAAGTACTGCTGCAATGGATGAAGATATTCCTGGTAACCACGCAACGATGGAACCGGCTGCACTGCCGGTGATCACTCCCCGAACAATTCTTTTTGCAGGCAGCTCGATCCTTGAATATCTCTGGGGTGGGATGTGTGAGCCTGACAACAGGCTTATGAGCAACTGGGATGCACCAAAAAGTCCGCTGAGAAGCGGGAGAAGTATTGATGGAGCTCCGAAGTCGATCAGTGGATGCATTGAGGCTTCCATCCGGAATGCGAACAGGCCAAGGAATCCGGTCAGAACGAAGAGGATGAGTGCGTATGCTTTGTACTTGTATTTTACAAAGGAGCCCTGGTTGATGATGTATTCACCTTTCTCGCTCAGTATAAGGCTTATGGATATGAGCAGGAGGAGCAATCCAAGGTAGTTCTGTAGTGTCGGGTAGATCTTGCTGAAAGCAAATGCAAGGGGAACTGCAATGATTAATGAGAATGCTACTGAACCTGCGCTTCCCAGCGCTGAGAGGCTTATGGCCTCCGAGCCGAAACCTTCGAGCAGCAACCTGTGTCCGGGAAGTACTGCCAGCGCCATATCGTCATTTGGTGCTCCAAGATATACAGCGGGTATAATGTCATGAAATGTATGTGACAGGGAGTTTGCCAGGATTGCTGTGGCTATGTATGTTGGCAGGATTCCGCTGTCCATAAGCATGGGGGAGAGTGCTACCAACATCAGGGCAAAGTTGTTCGTGTGTATTCCCGGGACAAGTCCTGAGAATATACCGAGTACATATCCGATGAGCACCGACAGTAGCAACATCGGGATGGTAATGTCTGAGGGCATTTTAGTTCTTTCTAAGTATCGTTTTTTAGAATAGGTGCAATTTCTCGCATCCGCCTGTTCGAAGGTTTTTGTTCTTACTCAGTGTGGTACGATATAATAATTTCTTGTTTTTATTGGGCTTGAAATATTTTAGTTAAGCCGTCTTTTAGGAGTCTTTTATCATTCTCGCTCCTATCATACAATAAATATTTATGCGATTGACTATATTTAGAAATGCTAATATAAATATAGTCACACGCGGGAATTAATATGCTTAACAACAGTCCTACATTCAGGGAAGTACAGAAGTTCAGGCAATTCTGGGTAACCTCGCTGGTACTTATCCCCGCAGTTATGGCACTCTATGGGGCTTACCAGCAACTGGTACTTGGTCATCCCTTTGGCAGTAATCCTGCATCGGATACCACCATGATCTTTCTGACTATCATCTTTGGTTTCCTGTTCCCTGTATTCATATTCTCCATGAAGCTGGTGACTGAAGTGCGCAGCGATGGTGTTTATGTTCGTTTCTTCCCATTCCACCTGTCATTCAAAAAATTTGGCTACACCGACATTGCCAGCTATAAAGCAGTTCATTACAGTGCACTTCGGGATTATGGTGGCTGGGGCATACGCTATGGAAAAAATGGTAAAGCTTACAACATAAGCGGTAACGATGGCGTCATGCTCGAGTTCACTAACGGGAAACACTTGCTCATTGGTTCACAAAAGGTCCATGAGTTCCTGATGGCATTGGACCAAAGTGCCAGAACTGCCTGAAAAGGCAGCCTGGCATTAAAAAGAGTCTATTTTTATAAGGAAGCTGTTCAGAACAGCTCATCTACACAATCTTTGTAATCACGGTATGCACGGGTGTCTGTGATATTTTGCGGACCGGTAGCAAAAACTTCCAGCATTGAACGGTAGTACCATTCCTGCTCGCTCTTTGGTGCATTGAACTTATCCCAGAACTCCTCTCCTTCCTGCTTTATATCACTGATAAGGTCCCTGATGTTGGCAAGCTTGTCCGCACATGCTAGAAGTCTTATCTCGGAATTTGCTCTGCTTATCCTTTTGATGGTATACTCTTTTCTTTCTTTCCAGGTCTGTGCTCTGTCCCCTCCTGCAGCTTGCCTGAGCTCTTCCGGTTCGGTAACAGCTTCCACATAATCACCTACTACAGGTCCATATCTTCTTCTTATGGTTACAATGTTAACTTCCGTATCTTCAACGATGTCATGGAGCAATCCTGCAAAAATAAGTTCCGATGGTGCATTCTCTTTTATCAGTATGGATGCTACGTCCATTGGATGAGTTATATATGGAACTCCTGATTTCCTTGTACTATTTCTATGTTCATAGCTAACGAAAGAGAATATATCCGCAAGTTCTGTAAGGTCTTTCTCTTCCTTTTCTCCGTATTTTTCACGTAGGTCAAGTAACTGTATCCTGTAGTTTGACAGTCTTACATGCTCGTAGACTGTAAGCTCCCCATCGATCTCAGTTACTATCATCCGATAATCATCGCTGTACCAGATCTTCCTTGAAGGTTCATCAGAAAGGAAATCCAGATAGCTGAACAGTTCGGGGGTTTCGATGGGTTCGGCAGGATGTCCTGTATGGATCAGAAGTCCATTTCCTTTATTCTCAGTGTTGTCACAGTGTTGGATTATAAGCTCTCGTATTTTCATGATAAGGACTCCATATTTGATGTGTATGTTTTTGTTATACTGGATGGTATTCTATGGATAAAGGTTTCGTATAGATAAAGCCTGAGCTACCAAGACCACACAGATTTCCATAAAAGATGATCAGGAAATGTTATTCTTCACGATCCAGGAGGTGACAACTATCCAGTTATCAAGAATGCTATCGTACTCATTCAAAAGTTCATCTGCAGGGACCTCTAGATCCATGTCCAGTACCTTTGGGAGTTCTCTCATGATAGCAAAAGCAGCCTTTCTGCCGGCATTTTCCGGAATGAGTCCCCATGATATTTCATCGATGATATGGAGCACGGAAACAGTTGCAGCTACAAGTGCCGGGTTTCGTGATGTCTTACGAAGTTGGTCTATGAATCCGGGCTTCTTGTTCTCCCCCTCCAGAGTTGATGCTACTTTCCAGTATCTTGCTTCATCGATACCGAAACGGTCAAGTCTTACCAGCATATCACGCTGGGTGATCGGTTTTATGTCCGATTGGATCCCAACAGCTTTTGTTACGGCTTCAAGAACACATTTTCCGATCAGTTCTCCTAATTTAGAGTGCTTTCCGGAATCTGTAAGCTTTAACTTACTGGTGGTGTCTGCAACAACAGTTATCATATCAGTTCCTGTCCCTGTTGCTATTCCGCTTGAATAACGACTGGGTGCCATAAGCTGCTGCAATGCTGCACTCTTTGCTTCGGTTGCGGTCATCAGTGACCTTGCCATTGAATATGCTGGCAGGTCTGCTCCTATTAACAAAATAATGTTTATCGTACCGCCAACTGGTTCGAACCTTTCATCTTCCTGATAATAAGATGAAGGATCTCCAGCACGGCCACCGTTTATTTCAACTCCGCCTGTTATAATTGCTGTGACCTCAAGACCCCTGAATGAATCAGAAACAACAACGGCATTCTCCATTCTTGCTGTTGTAAGCATCCCTGATGCCTTGTTGGGCTCAAGTCCAAGTCTGCCTGCAACTATCCTGAGGTATTCGGGAACACTTCCGCCCTCAAGGTCACCAGCACCATGGCTTCGGTGTGGTATCATGTGATTGAAGACCGCTTCCATCTCCTCACTGTATCCTCCGTTGAGCCACGAAGTTGTGAGTGTCCTTCTTCCTTCTGGAAGTTTTACTACCAAAGAATTATCCTGCAGGTATGCAAGTTCCCCTGCAGAGGTTTCAAAAAGTATTTTGTGTTCCGTCTAACCACTACTCTTTGTGCAACAATTTCAGTAATTGCTTATGTTTGTTATCTATTAATGGCTGGTTCTGAATATATTGACTTTATATCAGACAGATCTGTTTTGCCTCAGTACTCATAGGGTTCATCATTGCTCAGAAAAGTTAATCATCATAGGCAATAACAGATCAGCATTTCATATCATTGCATATTTTCATGGCAGCATCAGCAGGTGAATCTGAGTTATAGATACTACGTCCTACGATCACCCAGTCAGCACCTGCATTGATAACATCGGCAGCACTGCCACCCTGTGCACCTACGCCAGGTGAGATTATATGCAGATCATTACCGATGATCTTGCGGATATCCCTGACCCTTTCAGGTCTTGTGGCTGGTGCAACAACACCTGTAGCTCCGGCATCTGCGGCCATCTGGGCAATGGTCTCTGCAACAGGGCGGAAGAATTCCACACCACCGGGGTGGCTCATTTCTGTTACGACGTAGACGTCCCTGCCATATTCCTCTGCGACCTTTACACAGGAGTCCAGGCTGTCACGCCCTGTAAATCCGTGTGTAATGACCGCGTCAGCTCCGGCTTTGAATACCTGTTCGCAGATAAGGCGGTCGGTATTGGGGATGTCAGCAACTTTAAAATCAGCAATAACAGGGGCAAGCTCGGCTAATTCTTTAACGATGCCCAGTCCTTCTCCAAGTACAAGTGGATATCCGACCTTTATGGAATCCACATATTCAGATACTTCATTAGCGATACGCAGGGCATTTTCCCTGTCTGTGACATCGAGGGCAAGGATCAAGCAATTTTTCTTTTCCATAGGGCATCTCCTGTATCCTGGTTTTGGAACAAGTATTAGGTTACTAACGGCTTCAATGTTCCCTTAGCTCATTAACCTTTCTTTTAAGTTCCTCGACCACAGCAGGGTTCTGGAGGGTTGTAATATCTCCTACCTCTGTGTCATTGGTAATTGCTTTCAGGACACGCCTCATGATCTTACCGCTTCTTGTCTTTGGAACTTCATCTGTGAATATGATCTGTTTCGGACGTGCTATGGCACCGATCTCATCCACGACATGTTCCTTTAATTCCTGTTTAAGCTCATCACTGGCCTGTGCATCTGATTCAAGGATCACGTAAGCAACGACTACCTCTCCCTTTATCTCATCGGTCTTTCCATCAACTGCAGCTTCTGCAACTGCCTTATGTGATACAAGTGAGCTTTCGATCTCCATTGTACCGAGCCTGTGGCCGGAAACCTTGATGACATCGTCCAGACGTCCAAGTACCCAGAAGTACCCGTCCTTGTCTCTGCGTGCACCATCTCCTGCAAGGTATCGATCTGTACCCCACTTGCTCCAGTAGGTATCAAGGAATCTCTGTTCATCCCCGTTTATTGTTCTGATCATACTGGGCCATGGTCTCTCAATGGCAAGGTATCCACCTTCACCCTCAGGTACTTCATTACCTTCCTCATCAAGTATAGAAGCCTTTATTCCGGGGAATGGTCTGGTTGCAGTACCTGGTTTCATTGTTGTGAGTCCGGGTAGGGGACTTATCATGATCATTCCTGTTTCGGTCTGCCACCATGTATCCACAATGGGGCAGTTGGAGTTGCCGATGATCTCGTAGTACCATAGCCAGGCTTTCGGGTTGATTGGCTCTCCAACACTTCCAAGCAGTCGCAGGGATGAGAGGTCGTACTTTGCAGGAATGTCATCTCCCCACTTCATGAATGTCCGTATTGCGGTAGGTGCTGTGTAGAAGATAGTTACGCCGTATTTTTCCACGATATCCCAGAACCTGCCCTTGTCCGGATAGTCCGGTGCACCTTCATGCATTACAATGGTTGCCCCGTTAGAGAGAGGCCCATATACCAGGTAGGAATGTCCTGTTATCCATCCAACATCGGCTGTACACCAGAATATATCATCATCCTTCAGGTCGAATATCCATTTAGAAGTCACATTTGTGCCTACCATATAGCCACCGGTTGTATGGACAACACCCTTTGGTTTTCCTGTAGTCCCGCTGGTGTACATCAGGAACAATATGTCTTCAGCATCCATTTGTTCAGGTTCACATACTGAATCGACATTGTGTATGAGTTCATCCCACCAGATGTCCCTTTCCTCTTTCATGGCGATGGCATTGGCAGCATGGTTTGTTACAATAACCTTTTCCACACATGTTGTATTCTCAAGTCCCCGATCAGCCTTCTCTTTCTGTTCCACCAGTTTTCCTTTGTGGAAATAACCGTCGCATGTAATGACATATCGGCTGTTCGCATCAGTCACACGCTGTGCAAGAGCTTCTGCGGAGAATCCTGCAAATACAACGCTGTGGGGTGCACCGATCCTGGAGCATGCAAGCATGGATATCACTGCTTCAGGTATCATGGGCAGGTAGATCGTTACAACGTCGCCTTTCTTCACTCCCATTTCTTTTAATGCGGCAGCAAAACGAGCAGTTTCATCTAACAGTTCCTTATATGTGTAGGTCTCTGAATTTTCCATCTCTCCTTCCCATATAAGGGCTGTCTTGTCACCATGTTTTGAAATATGGCGGTCCAGGCAGTTGTAGGAAGCATTCAGTTTTGCACCGGTGAACCACTTTGCGTGAGGTGGCTGCCAGTCAAGGACCGTATCCCACTTTTCGAACCAGTCGATGTTGTGGGCAAGATCTTCCCAGAAGCCCTCAAAGTCCTCTTCCGCTTTTTCATATATCAGGGGGTCTTTCATGTTAGCCTGCCTGACAAATTCTTCCGGTGGATAGTACTTCTTCTGTTCCTTAAGTAAAGATTCGATTGTTTCTGTCATTTGTTAACAAGACCTGTGGATTGTCTAAAACTGTTCAATAATTATAATGATTAATTAGGTAATATATGTAGTGGTCAAAAATATTTATTTGATGACTATATGGACTTTATGCACTTTTCAATATTCTGGCATGAATCATTTTTGTTCTATTGAACAAAAATAATGCTTTATTAAGGTATTTTACATCTTTTCTACTTCTTTCAACTTAATATTTCTATTTGATTATAACTTATTTGGTATTATTTTTAAAATATATGAGCAACATAAGTATTACGAATACACAAATTATTAATACTACTATGAATTACTACTTAGTATGACGTTTGTTAAGAAAAGTGTTAAGGAAGAAATTGCCGGAAAATGGGACATCTCATCACAGACCTATGATTCACACCATGGTCATGCTATCAAAAGTGGGGTAGAGGCGGAAGCATGGAAAAAGCTGTTCAAAAACAATTTTCCAAAAGGCAAGCTTGAGATCCTTGACGTTGGTTGTGGTACAGGTGAGTTGAGCATTCTCTTATCACAGATGGGTCATCACGTAACAGGCATTGACCTTTCTGAAAAGATGATGGAAAAGGGAAAATTAAAGGCACGATCCAAAGGGCTCGATATAACTTTTCTGAAAGGCGATGCTGAAGATCCTTCTTTTGAAGATGGCTCATTTGATGTTGTTTTCAACAGACATCTTTTGTGGACACTTCCAAACCCCGAACGTGCTTTGAGTTCATGGCAAAGAATCCTGAAAGAAGGTGGGTACGCTGTGATAGTTGATGGTGTGTGGGATGACAGGTCTCTTGACACAAGAACAAGGAGATTCATAAGCAACGTTGCAACAATGTTGCTTGAACGAAAAAATCCCTGGGAGCATTATTATTCTGAACAGATCAAAGAACATCTTCCAAATGTGGGTGGGACCCCTTCAGAGAGAGCACATGGCTATCTTGATTCAGCGGGATTTGGGGAAATAAATTGTGTAAATCTTCGACACATTCGTGATATTCAGAAGAAATACATGCCTGTTAGGCAGCGTATTTGCTACAATTATGACTATTATCTAATTCACGGTAAAAAATGAAAAGGAGAATTCGAATGAAAAATAGATTTCTGTCGATATTGTTGATAATGTCACTGCTTGCTGTTCCTGTCTTTATGTCAGGATGTATCAGCAGCAATGAACAATCTGTTGAGAGTGGTGAACAGGCTGTTGCAGATCCTTCAGCTGCGGGGCAAACGCTTGTACTGGGGGAAATGTGGGACATTGAAAATATTGATCCCGCATCAGCAGGTACTGTAATTTGTGAAAAAGCAGCTGTAACTGAAACCCTTGTGGGTGCAAATCCTGACTTCTCACTTAAACCGGTACTTGCGACCTCCTGGGAACAGGTGGATGATCTAACCTGGATCTTTGATCTCAGGAAAGGTGTAGAATTCCATGATGGATCTACAATGACAGCTGAGGACGTGAAGTATTCCCTGGAAAGAACTATGGCTGAAAACCCCAGGGTAGAATCAATGCTGAATATTGGTTCGATAAATGTTGTTGATGATCACACACTTGAGATAAAAACAAAAGAAATAAACCCCATCCTTGCAGGTATTCTTCATTATCCCGATACCTCGATCATTAGTGAAAGCTCGATAGATGAAAATGACAATTTTGTCAAACCTGTGGGAACCGGCCCTTATTCCTTTGAATCTTTCAATGAACAAACACGCGTACTTACAGTTGTAAGAAATGAATACTGGTGGGGCGGAGATGTCGGTCTTGAAAAACTGGTGCTAAAAGGTATGCCTGATCCCAATACAAGAGCAATGGCTATCGAAAATGGGGAACTCGATTTTACAGTTGATGTACCATACAGTGAAACAGACCGCATAGATGCCATAGATGGGCTCAGTGTGGAAAAATATTCTACTCCCCGGGTTTACAAGATAGATACCAACCTTGAAGATGAAGCTCTGGCTGATGTAAGGGTCAGGCAGGCAATATCGTATGCAATAAACAGAGAAGATATTGTAGAACACGTGCTTTACAACGTAGGTACCCCGGCTGCCGGTCCTTTCTTACCTTCAATGAGCTGGGCTAACAAGGACCTGAAGCCATATGAACAGGACCTTGAGAAAGCAGATGAGCTGCTTACACAAGCCGGCTGGACAGATACAGACGGAGATGGTATTCGCGACAAGAACGGGGAGCCCCTTGAACTTGAGCTGTTAACCTATGCTGCAAGACCCGGACTTCCTCCTATGTCTGAAGCAATTGCTGCCCAGCTCAAGGAAGCAGGGATCTCTGTTTCATCCCAGGTACTTGAATGGGGTGCAATATCAGATAAAAGGGAAAATGGTGACTGGGACCTCGTTCTTGCAGCTTTTAATATTGCAATGGTGCCTGATCCGGAATATGTCCTGGGTAACTGGTACACGACCGAGGGACCTGACAATACTCCCGGATACTCCAATCCTGAAGTCGATGCACTGGTGGAAGAAGCAAAGACCATCAAAGACCTTGATCTGAGGTACCAGAAATTCAACGAAGTTGAAGCGATCGTGTATGAAGAGCAACCAAAGATCCTAGTCGCTTACTACGGCTGTGCCATAGTTAAGAAAGATTCGGTGAAAGGCTATGTCTTCGACCCTACAGCACACGATTACAGTGTCAATGCAGGGATGTATATCGAAGAATGAAAGTCCTCCGTCAGGAGAGGGTGCAAGCCTTCTCCTTCCTTTTTATACGGAGTTGGATGTGTCATAATGTACAGATATGTTCTCAAAAGAATGGCTTTTGTGCTCATTACCCTTTTTGCAGTAATTGCGTTGACATTTTTCCTCATGAATGTAATACCCGGCGGGACGTCTGAACTGATATTGAAACATACGTTCATAGGTCTTGAGGAATCTGCTACTGAAGAACAGCTGGCACAGATATCAGATCGTTACAATCTCAATGCCCCTCTCTACATTCAGTTCATTGAATGGATAAAAAGCGGTTTTCTTGAAGGTGACCTGGGGACATCCTTTGTGTACCACAAACCCGTGTTACACCTCTTAATGCTACGGCTTCCTGCTACCATAATTCTTGCATTATCAAGTATGACGATTGCAGTTATTGGGGGCGTTTCACTGGGTATATATGCGGCATTGCGGGAAAACAAATTCGCAGATCATCTGCTGCGTTTTCTTACACTTTTTGGAGTTTCAATGCCCGGGTTTTGGATCGGTTTGATATTGATCCTGTTATTTTCGGTTTACTTGAAGTTAGTACCCGTTGCAGGATACGGAAGTATTGAAAACCTGATACTGCCTGCACTTGCCCTCTCCATTCACTCCCTTGCATCCATAATGAGGGTGACAAGGACAAGCATGCTTGAAACACTCGGAGAGGATTACATAAAGTTTGCAACTGCAAAAGGATTGCCTGTAAACAAGATCATAAGCAGGCATGCTCTAAAGAATTCCATGTTGCCGGTGGTTACGGTACTTGGTTTTCAGATAGGGGCAATGCTAGGTGGGTCCGTAGTAATAGAAAAAGTGTTTGCATGGCCCGGAATCGGTAGTTTGCTGGTGGACTCTATATTTGCACGTGATCTGCCGGTGGTACAGGCATGTATCATAGTAATAGTGTTCCTGTTCCTTGTTGTAAATTTCATGGTTGACCTGATTTATGTCTACCTTGACCCGAGAATAAAGTATAGGTGATCCAATTGGTTTTTAATTTTTCACAAAAAAGGGATTTTTGGTTGCAGTTTAAGGAAAAAGGCAGCATTACAGGAAAGATCCTCCGAAGAAAAGACATGACCCTGGCCATGGTATTGCTTGTGGCATTAGTGTTGGTTGCGGTTTTAAATCCCTTGCTATCTTCGTCAGATCCCAATGCTATTGACCTTAAAAACAAGAACCTTGCCCCATCGCAACAACATCTACTGGGGACAGATTACCTTGGCAGGGATATTTTTGACAGGCTGGTTGCAGGCACGACGACTTCCCTTTCCATCGCAGCCGGAGTAACTGCCATATCTCTTGTCATAGGAATTGGTATTGGCTGCATTTCCGGATATTATGGGGGTTTTGTTGATGAGAGCCTTTCCCGCCTGATAGATGTGTTCCTATCGTTCCCCGGCATTATTTTTGCTCTGGCTATTATGGGTTTTCTGGGAAGCAGCGTATCTAACCTCATACTTGCCCTGTCTGTAGTCCACTGGGCCAAATACGCCCGTCTTATGCGGGGGCAGGTGCTTTCAATAAAAGAGAATGAATACGTATTATCGGCAAAGACCATTGGTGCGGGTGACTTCCATATAATGAGAAAGCACCTGATTCCAAACTCCATTGCAACGGTCTTTGTCCTTGCAACAATAGATATAGGTCATGTAATTCTTTCCATTGCAGCTCTTAATTTTCTTGGTATCGGTCTCCCTACAGATGTCCCTGAATGGGGTGCCATGCTAAGTGCAGGGAAGGAGTTTATGCGGACATCTCCTTACCAGACAATATTCCCGGGTCTTACAATTACACTGGTTGTTATAATTTTTAGTATAATCGGTGAAGGCTTGCGGGATATTCTTGACCCCAATGAAAGAGGTGATGATTTCTGATGGATATTCTTAATGTAAGTAACCTTAGTGTGGGCTTCGTGACTGAGAACGGAACTGTAAAAGCGGTAAATAACGTTTCTTTTGAAGTAAAAAAAGGTGAAACCTTTGGGATTATAGGTGAAAGTGGTTCAGGTAAATCTGTTATTGGACAGGCTATTTTACGTTTACTTCCTTCCAATGCTACCGTGAAAGGGGACCTCTTTTTTGGAGGAGTAGATCTCCTTTCCTGTAGTAACAGCCAGATGAGGCAGATCCGGGGCAAGAAGATTTCGTTGATCCCTCAGAATCCCTCTGGTTCCTTAAATCCTTTACTTAAAAACAGGATACAAGTAAGCGAAGTCTTTGAAGTTATGGGGATTGACAAAAAGAAGGGTTTGAAGGTAGCACTCCGGATGATGAAAAAGATGTTTTTAAAAGACCCTCTAGGAATGCTTGAAAATTATCCTCATGAGCTTTCAGGAGGAATGAAGCAAAGGCTTTTGGCAGCGATGTGTCTTTCTTATAATCCTGAACTTCTCATTGCGGATGAGCCTACAAAGGGACTTGATTCACGTTCAAGGGCAGGTTCTGTCGATCTTTTCAGGCATGTGAAGAACGATCATGGAAGTTCTATGCTTGTAATTACCCATGATCTTGATTTTGCGCTGGAGATATGCGATAGGGTCGCGGTGATGTATGCAGGAGAAATTGTGGAGATCGGATCAGCTACAAAAGTATTACGTAATCCTTCCCATCCATACACAAAGGGTCTTTTGAATGCTCTGCCACGCAATGGTCTTGTACCTCTGCATGGTCAGACTCCCAGCAGGATCGATCTTCCCGAAGGCTGTCTTTTTTCCGGAAGATGTGTTTTATGTTCGGATAGGTGTCATATTGATCAGCCGGATATCAAAAGAATTGATGGAGGAATTGTCAAATGTCATCTTTATTGACTATAAATAATCTTGTAAAAACGTTCGAAGGCCACAGGGTACTTAATGGCATTGATCTTGATGTTGAAAAAGGAGAAACTCTGGGACTTTTCGGGAGTAGTGGTTCAGGTAAGACAACGGTCGGCAGGTGTATTGTAGGTCTGGAAAAACCGGACTCGGGTAAAATCCTTTTTGAAGGAAATGATATTCTGACCATGGGTCGCAGAGAGAGAAAAAGTGTGCGCCCAAAGATCCAGATGATCTTTCAGCATCCGGAAATTTCCTTGAATCCGAGACTTAAGGCGTTTGATAGCCTTGTTGAACCCATGAAAATTCATGGCTGCTATGACAGTTCTTCCCTTTCGAATAAAGTTGACGAGTTGCTTGATATGGTGGGGTTGAGAAGTGAACATCTGAAACGCTATCCTGCACATCTTAGTGGCGGTGAGATCCAGAGAATTGTGCTGGCTCGCATCCTTTCTATCAATCCGGAGTTCATTGTGGCTGATGAACCCACTTCTATGCTGGATGTTTCGGTGCAGGCACAGGTGTTGAAGATCATGGAGAAAATTCAGCAGGAAAAGGGCATCTCGTACCTTCTGATATCCCATGACATTGATGTCCTGAGGAAAGTATGCAACAGGATAGCTTATCTGGAGGATGGAAAAATAACAAGAATAGAAAGGATGTAATTTTATCATGAAATCTTAGAATTGGTACTGCTATAAGATGGATATATGTGTGGATGTTGGAACGTTTAACAAAAATATGTCTAAATATGTTTGTGGGTTAGATCGCAAACATATTGGTGGAGTTAATCCTCTTGCAATGGGATAAAGAAGATTCCTTTAGGAAAGCTAGGGCTTATTACGAAACTCTCTACCATTCTATTTTTAGATTATGTTCCATCTTCCATTAGGCACTTAAAGATTACCAGGTGAGGGGAAGCGCAGGCAAGAGCATGATTGGGGGATCACCTGGCAGGGAGTGGTGGTACGTATGTAAAGCCTGCGCTCTAATTAATAATATGTTTCAATCATATAAATGTATAATTATTAATCATGATATTTTTATAATAAACTTACTTTTAATAAAAACACTGATCGATTCATGATTGAATATCAATTATCTCTTCAAGCTAGGTCTCAAGAGCCTTATTCAATTGCCTAAGGCTGTAATATAATATAGTACATTATACGTATCAGCTTTTATTATAGAAGATATTTGGTGTTACTTTGACATCTGTAAGTGTCTTTGTAGTTCCACCGGGATATATAACTTGCAGGGAATCAATATTTGTTCCCAGGTTGCGGCTGTCGTGCAGGTAGTAACTGTCACTTAATCTGGAAACATCTTTTAATGTAATAACTGCAGTATCGTAACCGATCTCTTGAATTTCTGCTTCTTCATATTCAGAAAAGATGCTATCGAAGGATGATTCAAGGTGGCGTGTGCCGAATGCCAGCACGTACATTCTGGCGAACATATCAATGTCATAGGTCACTGTTACATATGCATTAGTTTCATCAAAGCGCATGACCATCCTGTCAAAATGCATAAAATCATTTTCTTCTTTGACTTCCTGCGCTAACGCAGGCATCGAAATAGAGGAAAATAATATGAATAACACAAGAAAAGAAAGCACTTTCATATTAACAGGATTGTACTACATGTAGATATTACTAACGCATTTTCTTTGGAAGAATGATATAATTGGAGTTAAAACAATCCGAATTGTACATATCGAAGCTATTTAATAACAGTTTAACATTTTCCAATCGATACATTCATATTTAGTGTGTTCTATTTCAACCTGCTTTTAGCATTAATATATAAGTAAACAAAGCAATCCTTCAATGGATTTGTATGTGGTTACTATTATAAAAATATCATATTGATCATTAATTAGATCTAAACAAAGAGGAGTATGATTATGGAGAGTTTAATTTACCTTGCCCCTCTGGCAGGTATCGTAAGCTTGGTATTCGCTGCATTCTTTGCTTCCCGTGTCCTTAAGGAAGGAACCGGTACAAAGGAGATGCAGGAGATATCACTTGCGATCCAGGAGGGTGCTATGGCTTATCTGAACCGTCAGTATAAGACCGTAGCTGTAGTAGCAATTATTCTTGCTGCGCTTATGTTCTTCCTTCTGGGAGATGATAGTGGCAAGATCGCAATCGGATTCATCGTTGGTGCAGCTGCATCCGCGCTTGCTGGATATGTTGGAATGAACGTATCTGTCAGGGCTAATGTCAGGACAGCACACGCAGCTTCAAAAAGCTTGCAGGAAGCAATGTCTGTCGCATTCCGCGGTGGAGCTGTAACAGGACTTGCAGTAGTAGGTCTTGCACTGCTGGGTACCAGTGGTTTCTACATCCTTTTCGGCGATGTTGATCTTGTAGTCGGATTCGGTTTCGGTGCAAGTCTTATCAGCCTTTTCGCAAGGGTCGGTGGAGGTATCTTCACAAAGGCTGCAGATGTCGGTGCTGATCTTGTGGGTAAGATCGAGGCTGGTATTCCTGAGGATGATCCAAGGAACGCTGGTGTCATTGCTGACAACGTAGGTGACAATGTTGGCGACTGTGCTGGAATGGGTGCAGATCTGTTCGAGACATATGTCGTTACTGTCCTCGCATCAATGCTTCTTGGTTCCCTGATCCTCGAATCATATCCAAACGCTATCCTTTACCCATTGATCCTCGGTTCAGTGGCTATCTTTGCTTCCATTATCTCTATCTTCTTCGTGAAAGTAGGCAACGATGGAAAGATAATGAAAGCGCTCTATAAGGGTGTTGCAGTATCAGCAATTCTTAGTCTGATCGCATTCTATTTCGTGACCGATTCCCTCATGGGCGACATGAGATTATACTACGCATCCATTGTGGGTATCATCATAATGGTATTGATGGTAGTATTTACAGAGTACTACACTTCCACAAGCTTCCGTCCGGTCAAGACAATTGCCAAAGCATCCGAAACCGGTGCTGGTACAAATGTCATCTCCGGTCTTGCAATTGGATTTGAGAGTACTGCACTTCCACTCATCATCATCGTTGCCGGTATCCTTGCATCCTACTTCGTAGTAGGCGGTGCAACTGATCCTGCAATGGGTGTTTACGGTATTGCTATTGCTGCAGCAGCAATGTTGTCAACGACCGGTATGATCGTGGCTCTTGACTCATATGGTCCTATCACCGACAATGCTGGTGGTATCGCTGAAATGGCAAAGATGCCTGCGGAAGTACGCAAGATCACCGATGAACTTGATGCAGTCGGAAACACGACGAAGGCTGTGACAAAGGGTTACGCAATAGGTTCTGCTGCACTCGGTGCACTGGCACTTTTCGCAGATTACAGGCACAAGGTTAACCTCGAAGCAGGTTCACTCAGTCTTGACAATCCTATCGTCCTTGTTGGTCTCCTTATCGGTGCTTTGCTTCCGTTCCTTTTCACTGCTGTCACAATGAGGGCAGTAGGAACTGCAGCATTCGCTATTGTTAACGAAGTTCGCCGCCAGTTCAGGGAGATCCCTGGTATCATGGAAGGCACTGCAAAGCCGGAATACGGTAAGTGTGTGGACATCGTTACAGCAGCAGCTATTCGTGAAATGGCAATTCCAGGTATCCTTGCTATCTTCGTTCCACTTTTAGTTGGACTCGTGCTTGGTCCGGAAGCCCTTGGTGGATTGCTTATCGGTATCATCGTTGCAGGTCTTCTCCTTGCTATGACCATGAACAATGGTGGAGGAGCATGGGATAACGCAAAGAAGCTCATCGAAGACGGAAAATTCGGAGGAAAAGGTTCCGATGCTCACAAGGCAGCAATTGTCGGTGACACAGTCGGTGACCCATTCAAGGACACATCAGGTCCAGCTCTTAATGCACTGATCAAGGTAGTTAACATGATCGCGATCCTGTTCTCTTCCCTGTTCATCGGAAAAGGCCTGTTCTGAATTTAAAAAATCGATCCGGTATTGACCGGATCACTTCTTTTCTTTTTTAATATACGTTTTTTCCGTTCTTTTTCTTGCTTCGTTGCTATCTTTTTGCAAATTTGCTATTTTTGTTCACGCGAGGAAAAAAGGGGAATAATGTTTCTATGGCCTGGCAACTTTCTATTCTGTGGAAGATGCTGTGTCCCTTCTCAATGCATCCGGTTTTGATGGTCTGTTCTTCACCCAGACGATCTTCAGGGACATGAAGGACATGAAAGATCTCGAGCCTGTGCTGCCTGGTCATGGGCAAGGCTCTTTTGTGGTAATCAGGACTGGTAAATGACAGCTTTTTCCAATGATCTGGATGTCTTATGAGATAATTCTGTCAGCATGCAAAATCAATTGGGTCATGCATCACACATGTCGAAGAAAACTCCTCTCTCTTCAAGTTCCTGCACGATCTCCTCATAGAAAACTCCCAGTCCTTCCACAGTCTCGTGTGCAAATTCATCGACACGTCCGGCAGGTCCTCCTATGGTCGTGGTCTGTGCACCGCATGATGGGCTCTTTGGAACTCCGAGTATCTTTATGGAATAGCCTTCCTGGTAGAATTGCTCGAGCATATCTGCAAAGGGTTCGAAAAGAGATCGACAAAAGCGTCTGTAGTTCGGGGTCTCAAGCTGGTCTTTTGTTATTTCCCTTCGTGCACTTCCAAGGTAGATCATTTCAGGACATGGAAGCTGGATCACGTTCCTGCTGCATATCTCCATTTTAGGTGGGGCTTTGATGCCTTTGAGACGGGAATATACATTTGCCAGGCAATGCCCAATAACCAGTATCTCTTTTCCATTCTTTTCTTGCATGATACGAACTCCTCACTAACCTATGTCTTTTATCTAATATTCTTCACATGCTTCATAAAATGTTCAGGTATGACTGTCATATCTAAGCAATATTTATATAGTGTCAGAAACGGTTTAAATCTATCTCGAGGAGATAAAAAACATGCATGAAGATCTGGGCAAAGTTCTCAATAAGGGATTTGGAACATGGAAGCGTAATCTTGGAATAGCCGTCCCGTTCATCTTTAACATGCTTCTAAGCATGCTCGTTCTGGTAATGGCTGTCATTATCCTTTCCTTCCTTGTCATAGCTCCTTCTGTTTCAGAAATAGCTGATCCTTCTACCCTTTCTCCGGAAGATGCAATGGAGATGATAATGCCTCTGTTCAGTGAAAGCATTGGTGTTGTCATAATATTTGGTCTTCTGACAATGCTGGTACTGGCATTTATCCAGTCATATTTCACTGCTGGTGCTGTAGGAATGGCAAAAGTAGCATCAGAGTCCGGACACACAACTCTTTCCGATATGTTCCGTTATGGGAATGATAATGTGATCAGCTTGCTAATGGCAAAGATCATGGTGTTCCTCATAAGCCTTGCAGGCGTAATTTTTATTGTGCCCGGGGCACTTGTTACGAACGACTTTGGGACATTGATGTCCAATCCCGAGAATGCTGTCATCACAAGTATGATGCTGCTTTTCGGTTTTCTCTTGTGGGTAATTTATGCCATAATCGTTGGTCTGGTACTCAGTCCTCTGGAGTTCTGCCTGGTGGTGGACAATCTTGACCCAATGTCAGCTCTCAAAAAAGCCTATGGGTTTTTCATGGAAAACAAGATGGACGTATTCCTGCTTTTCATTGTAATGATCAGCATATCTGTCCTGAACAATCTTCTCAGCGAAGTTATGTCTACCATAGAAGCATTAGGGGCGATTTGGGCTTTTATCAGTTTCATTCTGTCCTTCGCCGTGATCCAACCACTGATTACAGTCTGGTGGACTCGCCTTTACATGTCCAGGTCAGAAAAAGAACTGTATGATATCAGCGAGTTGCTGGACTATCCTTAAAGTGGACCGCACTTAACGTGTGGTCTCCAAGATGGATCACTCTTGAAATGTTCCATCCTTAATATTTCTCTATCAAGCTATCAGAGCTATTTATGTCAAAATGAGTTAGTTTCGGCCAAGGAGCTTGCACGCCTGGCAAAGCTCAGCTGTACATGGTTCGCCACACACCCTGCACTCCGTGAGGCTGGCCTGTGGGAACTCCTTTCCAAGTATTCCTACCATCTTGTCAAACCCTCTCATAATAGAGTACTTGGTTCCTGGATGGTTTACCTCAAATTCGTTGATCATATCCCTTACCTCTCCCCTGAGGGCTTCATGGGCATATGGGCATTCGCTCATATCGAATGGAAGGTCGTTAACGATGGCATACAAAGCGACCTCTTTCTCAGGAACCTTGCGTAAAGGTTTCGCACGAAGCACGAGACCTTCCAGCGCTCGTGGTGGAGAAAGGCGTATCATACGGTCCACATCTCCTCCGAGATGGTTCATCATTATGGTCTGGGCCTCATCATCCAGATTGTGGCCGGTGGCAAGCTTTGTAGCACCGATTTCATTTGCTATCTTGTTCATCAGGGATTTTCTCAGGACACCACAGTAACTGCATGCTCCAAGTTTTCTCTCCTGTGCGACCAGCTCATCAAGCGTTTTGTCATATTCATCCTTAAAAGAACGCACAATATGCCTGATGCCAAGCTCGGATGTTAGCTTTCTTGCTTTTTCAAGAGTAACTTCCCTGTAGCCCTCAATGCCTTCATCAATAGTGATCGCAACGATCTCCACATCCCGCCTCTTGCTAAAGATCTTATGAAGTATGTGTAACAGGACAACACTGTCCTTTCCTCCGCTAAGTGCAACGGCAACGATGTCACCTTTTTCGACATTGTATTGCTTTCTGATAGTCAGCTTGATCTTGCGTTCCACATCTTCAATGAAATGTTTCTTGCAAAGGTGCATGCCGGAGTATTTCTGGAAAATAATGGCATCCTTGTTACATTTCATGCATTTAATGGGCATTGGGTAGAGCTCCTTTCTTTCTCAAAAGAAACGATGATATTAGAACTTTGGGGTTTGAAGGGTGATCTCGATATATTTATTATAGTCATATTTGTAACCATTTCGTTGGTTCCACATCAAAACGTTAATTTACACATAATGTAATCTTATTCCGATGGATAGCATACTGTCACTCAGCAATGTCTCTAAAAGTTACGGCAATGTTCCTGTTCTCAAAGGCATTGATCTTGACATAAAAAAAGGAGAATTCCTTGCGATACTCGGGTCCAATGGGGCAGGCAAGACAACTCTTGTTAAGATCATGTCGACACTTTCCTCTCCTTCGGAAGGGTCAGTTGAGATCAATGGACATGACGTTGCAGATGATCCGGTTTCAGTAAGAAGCATGATCGGTATGATCTCTCATGAAACACATCTGTACAACGACCTCTCAGCAGAGGAAAACTTACGTTTCTTCGGAAAGATGTATGGCATAAGTGCAGGAGATCTCGAAGATCGCATAAATGAACTTCTGGAGCAGGTAGAACTTACCGGCAGGTCTGATGACAGAGTTGCCACTTTTTCCAGAGGTATGAAACAGCGTCTTTCCATTGCAAGGGCACTGATACATGAACCGCAACTTCTCTTCCTTGATGAGCCATATACAGGGCTGGACCAGCATGCAAGCCGGACATTTGAGAATGTTCTTCGGGACCTGGATCCCGAGGATACTACAAGGGTGATGGTCACTCATGATATTACAAACACGTTCAAAATGTGCAGCCGTGTTCTAATACTGGATAACGGAAAGGTCGTATTCGACAGTCCTATATCTGATTTGAGTTCAGCAGAAGACCTAAAAGAGATCTACCTATCTCATGTAAGCAGCCATAATTCTATATGATCTGGAGTTTTCAATGATACGCATCTTTGACATCGCAGCAAAGGACCTTAAAGAGGAATTTCGTACCAAGCAGATGCTCAATTCCATGGTGATTTTCTCGCTGCTTGTTATTGTGATCTTTAGTATTTCCTTCGGCTCGATACTTGGTTCTTCAGAAAATGTGGAGATGATCGCCCCGGGTGTTCTGTGGATCGCATTCATCTTTGCAGGGTCTATAGGTCTGTCCCGTTCCTTTGTGGCTGAGCTGGAAAATGGATGTCTCGAAGCTTTGAAGCTATGTCCTGTGAGCAGGTCTGCTATCTATACAGGAAAAGCCATTGCAAACATCATCCTGATGCTGATAGTTGAAATTGTTACTATCCCTCTCTTCGTAATCCTGTTCAACTATAACCTCGGTGGACTTCTTTTACCGGGCCTGGTGATCGCTCTGGGAACTATCGGTTTTGTTTGTGTGGGCACACTACTCTCAGCACTGACGGTAAATACTCGCACTCGTGAGATACTGCTTCCCGTATTGCTCTTACCATTGGTACTTCCGGTCTTGATACCTGCTGTGATGGCAACGGGTAGTGCACTTTCTGGTGCATCTGTGGGAGATATATCACAGGAGCTGAGGCTGTTGCTTGTTTATGATGTTGTATTCTTCCTTGTGGGGCAGCTTGTCTTCGAATACGTGATACAGGATTAAGACTTGCATATTCTTTGCCAATGGATGAATGCAGGATCAATGCTAACAGGATTAAGGCTTATATAGCGGAGAGTTAGTACTACCTACATCATTTAATCATATTATTGAGGTCTCCAAATGTCGGATAAGAGTTTAACAGGTAAGGTCTTGCCATTGGTGGCTGCTGCAACAATGTTGCTGGCCATTGGTATGATATTCTTCTACCTGCCTGAGATGAAAGGCGAGTCAGGCGAGGTCCTGGATAGCAGTTTCAGGATATTCTATTTCCATATGCCTATTGCAATAACATCCTATCTTGCATTCGCAGTTGTTTTTGTGTCCAGTGTTCTCTATTTGAAGAATGGTAACTATAAATGGGATATTATTTCACGCTCTGCTGCAGAGGTGGGTGTTATCTTTGCTTTACTTGTGCTGGTAACAGGTTCCATCTGGGCAAAGGCAACATGGGGATGGTACTGGATATGGGAGCCACGCCTGACCACTTCCCTTGCACTTTTCCTTGTCTATGTAGCTTACCTGTTGTTACGTCAGGCAGTCGATGTTCCGGATAAGCGTGCACGCCTTGCAGCCGTGTTTGGCATACTCGGTTTTGTTTCGGTGCCCCTGAGCTTTTTGTCTATACGTTTGTGGCGTTCAGCTCATCCTTTAATGTTCGGTGAAGCTGCTTCCGGATCAGGCGGCGGGCTTGAAGGCACATCTCTTCAGTTGACATTGCTTGTTAACATAATTGCATTCATCCTTCTTTTTGCAGCTATAGTCTCATACAAGATAGGTAATGAGAACCTTGAAGAGGAAGTCAGTTCATTGAGATCATCTTTCAGGTGATAATATCATCCTTCTTTCCCTTCTTTTTTTGTATATTTCATTTTTCACATTTTATTCTTCATTAATTATTTTTAATTTCTTGTTTTCTTTGCATTCCTCTTTATCTTCTTCTCTTCTTCATATGGCAAAAAATATAAACGAATAGGTGCCGATTAGGTAGCATGCTTTTCGAACCAATTTCCATAGCAGATCTTACTGTGAAGAATCGTTTTGTGCGTTCAGCTACCAATGAATGGCTTGCAGAGGAAGATGGCACCCCTACTACTGCCATTGGTGATATGTATGAGGAACTTGCACGCAATGATGTGGGTTTGATAATCACCGGCTATTCCTATGTGAATGTGCAGGGAAAGAGCAACGATAAGCAGCAGGGCATATACGATGACAGGTTCATCGGTCCTTACAGTGAGATCACATCAAGGGTGCACAAGTATGACAGCAAGATCTTCATACAGATCGTGCACGGTGGTCGTCAGTCTGTGGTACAGGAAGGACTTCCTCTTCTCGCACCTTCAGCTGTTGAAGATGCTTCATCCGGGAAAAAGCCTGTAGAAATGACTGAGGATGATATTCTCAACACCATTGAGGACTTTGTGGAAGCTGCCAGGCGTGCAAAGGAGGCAGGTTTTGATGGTGTGCAGATACATTGTGCACATGGCTTCCTTTTGAGCAGTTTCATATCTCCTTATACGAATCACAGAACTGACAAATGGGGTGGTTCTGTTGAGAACCGTACCAGAATAATAGCAGAGATAACAAGGCTTATTCGTGAGAAGGTTGGCGAGGATTTCCCGATCATGGTGAAGCTGAACGCAACGGACGGATTTGATGTATCTTCAGGTAAGTTCGGGCTTGATGCCCCGGAATGCGTAGAGATCGCAAGCCTTCTCGAGAAGGCCGGGATCTGTGCCATTGAGGTAAGTGGCGGTATATTTGAAGCAGGGGATGTGATGTCCCAGCCGAATATTGATTCTGAGGAAAAAGAGGCATACTTCAAGCGTTATTCGAAGATGATAAGTGATACCGTAAGCATCCCGGTGATCCTGGTTGGGGGTATCAGGTCGAAGAAAGTTATGGAATCTATCTTAAATGGATATGCTGATATGGTCTCGTTCAGCAGGCCGTTCATAAGTGAGCCTGATCTTGTGGTAAAGTTAAGGGATGGCATATCTGACAGGGTAAGATGTGTGTCCTGCAACAGATGTTTTGATCACAATGGAATTCGCTGCAATTATGATTTTGGTAATTCCGCCTAATCCCTTTTTTTAATTTTTTGGTTGGTTGGTCGTATCTATTTATAGTTTCTTTACCTTCATTAATTCATGAGACTGGATGCATATCTCGTTGAAATGGGTCATTTCAAGTCCCGTGCTCGCTCCAAACAGGCTATTAAGGGCGGTCATGTGAGGATGGATGGTAATATTGTAACAAAACCTTCAAAGGATGTTTCTATAGATGATAATATCGAGGTCGATGAAGGTCTCGATATGCCAAAAGGTTATTTCAAGTTAAAGAGGATCCAGGAAGAAACAGGACTCATCAGTGAAGGTGACAGTATCATTGATCTTGGGTCAAGTGCAGGCGGTTTCATCACGTTCGCATCAGAGATCGCCGGTAAGATACATGGTCTGGAGTTCAGTCATGACTTCAGGTCCGAGCTTGGCCAGCTTGCTCATGAGAATGAGAACGTATCCGTAATTTTCGATGATGTCTTTAGTGTTCCTCTTGCGGAGCTTTCAGAGGAACCTGTGGATGTAATTCTGAGTGATATGACACTGGAACCTATGGTCTCCTTGTCAGCTCTTGAACGGGTGCTTCCACTGCTGAAGGATGGGGGTAAAGTTCTTCAGGTCATCAAGGTGACAAAGAAATGTGACAGAACACCACTGCTTTCAAAGGTGGAAGAACTTGGGATCGAGATCTTGCATGTTCTGGAATCCCATAAGCAGGAGATCTATGTTGTTGGCCAGAAGACAGGTGTCCGGGAAGCTATGGATTAAATTCATTCGCCAGGGAAAGGTTATCAATGCTTTTGAAGCTATATGGAAAGGGGCGCCCTTTCCGGCTTTTCGTTGCAGGTCTGCATGGCTCGGAGTGGCGTGATACATCATCTGTCCTGCTAAACCTCGAAAGACCCGTTTCAGGTACTCTAGCACTCCTGCTGGTAGTTAACAGGGGGCAATACATTTCTACACTTGACATTGATTACTATTCCGGGGTCGGGAAAGCAATTGTTGACGTTGTTGAGAAGTACAGGCCAGACATCTATGTGGAACTACATTCCTATTCTAAAGAGAATTTCTGCAAACTGATCTCTAAAGACAGGTTAAGCAATGTGGGTGTCCCTGGTTTCAGTACTCTTGAAAGTGGTGTGCTGATGGGGTCGGTATCGCCTCATATCCGGAGAGAACATTTTCCTGTCGAAGCTCTCTGCCTGACCTTTGAGATTGAAAAGGACAACCTTCGGTCGCAGGAATTTGCTTCAGGGATGATCGATATTGTAAAAGACTGCAATTCAAGGGATGGTTTCATTGGATATATGATGGGACATTATCCTGAAGTAGCAAAAAAAGCGATAGAAGATTATAAAAAGTTCTATGGGTTGTAAGGTTTCCCTTACAATCCATTTTATTTCAAATTACAATCCAAGAGCGTCGTAGTTGTGAATGTTGTGCTCTGGGTTGACGTCCATCATTTCTCTTCTCTGTGCTTTGAGCATGTCGTCAACACGAAGTACCATGTTGGCAACTTCTGAAGCTGATTTGATAGCCTGTTTCTTTACCCTGAGAGGATCGATGATTCCCTTTTCGAGAGCGTCACTGATGTCACCTGTGTAAACATCAAGACCTGCATTCTTGATCTCAGCATGTTTTGCACGAAGTGCGAGGATCGTGTCAATACCATCCATTCCTGCATTTACTGCAATTTCTCTTGGTATTACTTCCATTGCTTCTGCAAATGCTGTGATTGCAAGCTGTTCACGACCACCGATACTGGCTGCAAAGTTGCGGAGTCCCTGTGCAACTTCTATCTCGGATGCACCGCCGCCAGGGACGATCTTTTCATCCTCAATAACATCCTTGAGCACCTGTAATACATCATCAACTGTACGTTCGAGGTTGTCAGTAACGTGCTCTGTAGCGCCTTTAAGGAAAAGGGTTACAGTCTTTGAGTTGTGGCAATCTCTGATGTATGTCTTACCGAGATCGAATGCTCCGATCTGCTCAATGATGCCTGCGGTTCCAAGGTCCTTTTCGGTGATGTCAGTGATGTTGTTGACGATGTGTGCACCTGTTGCTTTTGAGATGTTCTTCATGTCATCTTCATTGACACGTCTGATAGCAAATATCCCCTTCTTCTGGAAATAGTCTGCAGCATGCTGGTCGATGTTCTTTGTTCCGACCACTACAGTAGCACCGGTGTCTATGATCGTGTCGAGCATCTTTTTATAATCTGCTTCTTCCTGGGCAGCGAACTGTGTCAACTGCTCTGGGGAACTGATCTGGAAAGTTGATTTATTCCTTGTTTTCTGAACTAAAACGTCTGAAGCCAGAAGTGCGATCTTTGGATTCTCGACGATAGCTGGCATTGCAGAATGAAGACGTGCTTTGTTGATGACGATACCTTCAAGAAGTTCGGTATCACTGATCTTGTGACCAGGGTCCTGTGTGATCAGGATATTTTCCTTTACATTGACCTTTCCGTTAACTGCGACTTCCAGTGCTGCTTCTACACATAATTGTGCAATGTGGTCACCGTAAGCTTCTGCGGATTTGCCTGCTATTGCGGTCTTTGCGATCTTTAAAAGGACATCCTTGTTCTCTTTTGTGACATCTATGGCATAGTTGTCAAGAAGTTCTGAAGCTTTACCTGCAGCTGCAAGGAAACCTTTGATTATTATTGTAGGGTGAACTCCGGAAATGACCAATTCTTCTGCTTTCTCAAGAAGTGATCCTGCAAGGACAGCTGCGCTGGTTGTACCATCACCTGCGATGTCTTCCTGTGTCTTTGCGATCTCCACTATCATTTTTGCAGCTGGGTGCTCGATCTCCATACCCTTAAGGATCATTGCACCGTCGTTGGTGAGTACAATATCTCCGACCGCATTTACAAGCATCTTGTCCATTCCTTTTGGACCAAGTGTTGTTTTTACGATATTTGCAATTGCTTTTGCTGCACCGATGTTTGCGAAGAGAGCCTGCTTGCCCTGCGTATGTTCTTTCCTTGGATCTGTTATAATTGCTGGCTGACCTACCATTGGATATGAACCTCCTGATGATCTAATATATGAACTGGTATAGTGATTTTATTAAAGTTGATTGAAACTAACTGTGTATGGTTCTATAAAAGCATTTCGAACGATTATACTGGCTTTATATTTGATACTCAAAAACTTTAACATACAAGCTGGTTTTAAGCGTATTTATGCTCAACTTTGTAGGACTCGGACTTTTTGATGAAAAAGACATCTCACTAAAAGGACTTGAGAAGATCCATAATGCGGATAAGGTCTATGTGGAATTCTATACTTCCATTCTTATGGGGACTGACCTTGAAAAGATGGAAGAGCTCTACCAGAAAAAGATCACAGTCCTTTCAAGGGAAGATGTGGAACAGCATGCTGAGGAATGGATTGCCGATGCAAAAGATATGAATGTCGTGTTCCTGACCGGCGGTGACACCATGGTATCCACAACTCATGTGGACTTACGTCTTCGTGCACTTGATATGGGTATTGAGACTTCCCTTGTTCACGGTGCTTCCATAGCATCTGCAATATGCGGTCTCTCAGGTCTCCAGAACTATCGCTTCGGAAAAGCGGCAACTGTTCCTCATCCTTATGTCACCAGCCGTGGCAGCAGGGTGGTGTCCGAAACACCGTATGATACTATAAAGATGAACATGGATAACGGCCTTCATACGGCGGTGTTCCTTGATATTGATAAAGATAAGGGCTACATGACAGTGAATGAAGCTCTTGAGATCCTGCTCGAGGTGGAAGGTAAACGCGGTGAAGGTGTAATGACCGATCGTATCTCTGTCGGTATAGCACGTGCAGGTTCCCCGTCACCTGTGGTGAAGGCGGACTATGCCCAGTCTTTAAAAAGTTTTGATTTTGGTGAACCTTTACACATATTGATAATTCCTGCATCACTGCACTTTGTTGAGGCTGAAGCCCTTGTGAAGCTTGCAGGTGCACCTGAAACGATCCTTGAAGATGTGGACTGATCATTGGTGATGAACAGGCTTTATGGTGCCTGGGAGCCTCTGCGATAGTAAGTAAATCAGGGGGTCGACTTTCAGTCTTTCCTTTTTTCTTCTCGTAAACAATAGCAATGGCATAAAGCACAATAGATATAAGTCTGAAGTCCCTTTTTTTGGTGAGAGGATATGATGCGCGGCTCAGTAGGTATAATTTCAGGTGAGACCGGATCGTTTGATTTTAAGTTCTTGATTTCTGACAGCACGGCTGTACATCGAGGGGAATATGTAAAGGCCTGGCATGAGGGCGATGGATGGGTGCTTTGCCAGGTGCTTTCGATCAAAAGGTTCAGTGATAAGGTTAGTGTAAAAAAGTCCTTTGATGAAGCTAAGAAAGCCTTTGAGGAATTGAAGAAGGATGGTAAGGACAGGAAGAGTTCCGACCGTATAGTTGCAGAGGCTACTGTTATAGGAAGTCGTGATCCTTCCGGGCTTTTAAGAGCTCCTAAAACTCCTTTCAGTCCCGGGGATGATGTTTTTAAGGCAGACAATGACCTGATAAGCTCTGTGCTGGGCCTGTCTGGTAATGAGATGTACATAGGTCTGCTTGATGGCACTACTATTCCGGTGCACCTGAGCGTGAATAGCCTTGTACAGAAACATTGCAGTATCCTTGCGAAGACCGGAAGTGGGAAATCATACACAGCAGCAGTGTTGCTGGAGGAGCTGCTTGACCGCAAGGTTCCTCTTTTAATACTTGATCCTCATAGCGAATATGCTTCTATGAAAAAACCTGCATCCTCATCGGCTGATTTCAAAAAGTTCGGTGTATCTCCAAAAGGTTACGGTTCCAATGTAACAATATATACTCCTGCTAACAAGGCAATAAATCCGAATGCTGATGAGCTGTTCAGGTTGAACGGTAACAATCTGACCGCAAAGGACCTTGCTTCCATCTTCCCGGAGAACTTCAACAGCACTCATATTGGTATCTTGTACGAATCGATACAGAAGCTCCGTGCGGAAATGGAAACCTATACTCTTGACGACATAATATTCGAAGTAAGTAATAATGAGAGCAAAGCCCGCTGGAATGTTATGAGCCTCCTTGAGGATATTCGGGATTCAGATCTCCTGTCCTCTTCTCCAACATCCCTGGAAGAGCTTATGCAGAAAGGCAAGGCCGCAGTTATCGATTTTAAAGGCGTGGCTCCGGATCTCCAGAGCATGATCGTAGCACAACTTTGCAGTGCGCTCTTTGAAGCACGTAAAATGAATGCGATACCGCCGGGTATGCTTGTTGTGGAGGAAGCACATAACTTTGCTCCGGAGCGTGGGTTCAGTAAGACTGCAAGTTCTGAGGTCCTGCGTACCATTGCATCAGAGGGGCGTAAGTTCGGTCTTGGTATGCTGGTAATATCCCAGCGTCCTGCAAGGATCGACAAGAATGTGCTTTCCCAGTGCGGGACTCAGGTGATCATGAAGGTGACCAACCCCAACGACCTTAAATCCATCAGTAAAGGACTTGAAGGTGTTAACTCCTTTGTGGAGGATGAACTTATGCGCCTGCCTCCGGGTGTTGCCATGCTTGTAAGCAACGATATCGAGAGGCCTGTTCTTATTGATGTCAGGGTAAGGAAATCAAAGCATGGTGGTGAGTCTGTGAACGTTCTTAAAAGTGCCCAGACATCGTCTCCGGCTCCTGTGAAAAGTGTTCCTAAACCTGTCAGCCAGCCACCGGCAATTTCGACACCTGTGCAGGCGGAAGGATCTACTGAATCAGGTAGTCCACCTCCGAAAAGGCAGCCCAGCAGGCAAGCTGATAGACAGCCTAAGGCTGAGGGTGGAGGACTTTTCAAGAAGATCTTTGGTTCCGAAAAGTGACTTTTCAACGGATGGGTTTATTAATATATTATATGTAGATGGTGTAATTGTGGCAGCAGATCTGAACGAAAAGGTTGAAAGATACGAACGTTTGTTGAGAGAAGCACTTGAAAAGGCGGACATAAGTCCAATTGAGCGATCCCACATGCGTAAGGTTGCCGAGGATTATAAGAATATGGCACGTTCCTACTATGAGGACGGGATACATTTCATTAGGTCTGAGGATCCGGTAAATGCACTTATCTGTTTCAGCTATGGTCATGCCTGGCTGGATGCAGGTGCACGCCTGGGTGTTTTCGATGTTGACGACGATGTGCTGTTCACCATATGATCATCATTCAATAAATTAGATTAAAGAAGACAATGAAGGTTTAAGATAAGATATATCTGGAGAGAATTAAACGATGACAAATTATCATGTTACACTTGAAGCTGCCTGGTTGGTAAGAGACGTAAATACTGCAGACGATGCTATTGGAGTTGCCATTGCAGAAGCTGGAAAAAGACTGAACCCACAACTCGATTTTGTAGAGGTCGATGTCGGAACTACTTTCTGTCCTGCTTGCAATGAGCCTTTTGGCAGCGTTTTTATTGCAGCGAATACCGCAATTGTCGGTCTTGTCCTTGAAATGAAGGTTTTCGATGCAGAGAGTGCAGAGCACGCCTCAAGGATCGCAAAGTCCGTAATAGGCAAGGCATTACGTGATGTACCACTCCATGTAGTGGATGTTGAAGATTTTGAATAAAAAGGTGTCTGGATGTCTGATGTGATATCTGTAGTAGGACATGCTGCGATCGATCTTCTCTTTGATGTGGAAGGCATTGCAACACAGAACGAATCATATCCGATAGTCGATTACCAGAGGTTCTTCGGAGGCGGGGCTGCAAATATCGTTGCAGCGATCTCCATTCTTGGTGGAAACTCTCAGCTGATCTCTGCGGTTGGTGATGATTTTGTTACCTCCGGGTATGAAGAGCACCTTGAAGGGCTTGGAGTAGACCTTTCCCTGCTTTTCAGATTCGAAGGCGAGAAAGGAACTGCAGCTTATGTTTTCACAGATCCTTTTCACAACCAGTCAACTTACTTCTATTGGGGAGCATCTGCAAAAATGAAGGAGCTAGAACCTCCGGAAGTTGATTTTGTTCACCTTGCAACATCTGAGCCAAACTTTAATGCTAAGATCGCACAGAAAGCAAAGTTCGTGTCATTTGATCCCGGGCAGGATCTTATCACTTATTCAAGAGAGAATCTGGAAGTCATCCTTGAGAACACTGATGTTCTTTTCACTAACAAGCATGAGATCAAGCGTGTTTGTGAGATGACCGAAAGCACTTTTGAGGATATTAAGGAAAAGGTGCCGATCGTGATCGTTACCTACGATGCGGAAGGCAGTAAGATATTCACATCCGATGAGGAACACTCAATCCCCGTTGTTCCTGTAAAAGCAGTGGATCCAACAGGTGCAGGAGATGCATATCGTGCAGGATTCCTTGTGGCATACACCCGTGGATATCCGCTGGATGTCTGTGGCAAGGCCGGTGCTACGGTGGCATCGTTTGCGGTGCAATCCGTTGGTTGTCAGACAGACCTTCCCACATGGGATGATATGGTTTCCAGGTACGAAGGTAAATTCGGAGCATTCCCATCACTCGATGGGTGAATGTTCTTCTCTTTTTTATTTAACCTAAAGTGGAGCTGAAGTGGTTAGTATTGACTAAGTTGATCAGCGGTAGCTAAGTTCAGCTGGTATTAATTAGTTCCAACTAAGTGAACTGATAAATGTAAGTAAAAAAAGATTTCCAATACCGTGTGTTTCCACACGATATTGTGTAATACGTTTACTGCTTGTTCTCGATCACAGCGTGTGCTGCTGCAAGTCTTGCAATTGGCACACGGAATGGTGAACAGCTTACATAGTTCAGTCCGACGTTGTGTCCGAACTTCACTGATTTAGGCTCTCCTCCATGTTCTCCACAGATGCCGATCTTGATGTCCGGTCTTGTAGCACGTCCTTTCTCGATACCGATCTTGACAAGCTGTCCCACACCTTCCTGGTCAAGCACTGCAAATGGATCGTCCTCGAGTATGCCACTCTCTAAGTAGAATGGTAAGAACTTGCCTGCATCATCCCTGCTGAACCCAAAGGTTGTCTGGGTCAGGTCGTTGGTACCAAAGGAGAAGAACTCGGCTTCCTTTGCGATCTTGTCGGCTGTGAGTGCTGCTCTTGGCAGTTCTATCATTGTTCCGACCATGTAGTCAAGTTTGATGCCTTCCTTTTCCATAGCTGCTTCTACGGCTCCGATCACATGCTTTTTGACAAACTCAAGTTCCTCGATGTTGCTTATCAGGGGAATCATGATCTCAGGTACGATCGTCATACCTTCTTTTGTGAGCTCACATGCTGCTTCAATGATGGCCTGTGCCTGCATCTCATATATCTCAGGATATGTTATCCCTAAGCGGCATCCTCTGTGACCGAGCATTGGGTTCATCTCTTTGAGATATTCAATACGCTCGATGACCTTCTTCACCCTGTCAATTTCGGTTTGTGTGGCATCATTGGCATTCAGTTCTGCCAGCTTTTCAATTGCTTCCTCGTGGTTTGGCAGGAATTCGTGGAGTGGTGGATCAAGCAGCCTGATGGTCACGGGGAATCCTTCCATTGCCCTGAATATTCCGATAAAGTCCTCTCTCTGCATTGGGAGAAGTTTCTTTAATGCTGCTTTTCTTACATCGATCTCTTCTGCCATGATCATTTCACGTACAGCAGGGATCCTGTCCTCTCCGAAGAACATGTGCTCTGTTCTGCAGAGTCCAATACCTTCTGCACCAAAGTCGCGTGCGACCTGTGCATCGTGTGGAGTGTCTGCGTTTGTCCTGACCTTGAGGGTTCGGACCTCATCAGCCCATGAGAGTATCTGTTCAAGTTCACCGGTAACACCCGGCAGGATAAGGTCAACCTCTCCAAGAATGACGTCTCCTGTGGATCCGTCAATGGAGATCATGTCACCTTCGTTGATGGAATGTTCTCCAATGTGGAAAACCTTCTCTTTCATATCAATTACAATTTCGCCACAGCCTGCAACACATGGCTTCCCCATGCCTCTTGCAACGACTGCTGCATGTGAGGTCATTCCTCCGCGTACTGTGAGGATACCTTCTGCAGCATTCATACCGCCGATGTCCTCAGGAGATGTCTCAGCACGTACAAGGATGGTCTTTTCGCCCTTCTTTGCTCTTTCTTCGGCATGTTCTGCTGTGAAAACTACTTCACCCACAGCAGCTCCCGGGGATGCAGGGAGACCGTTAGCAATTACGTCCGGTGTTGCGTCAGGGTCAATATTTGGATGCAGGAGCCTGTCAACCTGTGCAGGTTCTACCCTTGTAAGGGCTGTTTCCTTGTCGATAAGTCCTTCTTCGACCATATCGGTCGCGATCTTTATGGCTGCAGCTGCAGTTCTCTTTCCGGTCCTTGTCTGCAGCATGAAAAGCTTGCCTTTCTCAATGGTGAACTCGATATCCTGCATGTCTTTGAAGTGATCCTCCAGTTTCATGTAGATGTCCACAAGCTGCTCGTAGACCTCGGGCATGTTGTTCTTCAGGGTTTTGATCGGTTGAGGTGTCCTGATACCTGCAACGACATCTTCTCCCTGTGCATTGATGAGGTATTCTCCGAAGAATCTCTTTTCACCTGTTGCAGGGTCTCTTGTGAATGCTACTCCTGTTCCGGAGCTTTCTCCCATGTTACCATAGACCATGCTTTGAACGTTAACTGCAGTTCCCCATTTGCCGGGGATGCCGTTCAGGCGCCTGTATGTGATTGCGCGCTGGTTGTTCCATGAACCGAACACTGCATCAATGGCCATCTGGAGCTGTTCTCTTGCTCCCTGGGGGAAGTCCTTTCCGGTTTCTTCCTTTATAATTCCCTTGAAGTTTTCAACAAGTTCCTTTAGGTCATCTACATCAAGGTCGGTATCCTGTTTGACGCCTTTATCCTTCTTTTTAGCAGTGAGTGTGGACTCGAACTTCTCGTGTTCGATGCCAAGCACCACGTCTGCGAACATTGTGAGGAATCTTCTGTAGCTGTCGTAAGCAAACCTGTCATTGCCGGTCTTATTGGCAAGGCCTATTACTGAGCTATCGTTAAGTCCCAGGTTCAGTACAGTGTCCATCATACCAGGCATGGACACGCGGGCACCTGAGCGTACAGAAACAAGTAATGGATTGTTAAGATCTCCAAATCTCTTCCCTGTAGTGTTTTCCAGCTCCTTTATGGCATTATTGATCTGCTCTTCAAGACCTGAAGGATAATGTTCGTCCTTAAGATAAAGAGTACAGACCTCGGTCGTGATCGTAAACCCAACCGGAACTGGTATTCCCAGATTTGACATTTCTGCGAGGTTGGCTCCTTTGCCCCCAAGCAGGTCTTTCATACTATTTTTGCCTTCAGTTTCGTCGTTTCCGAAAAGGTACACAAATTTATTATCTGCCACTAAGTTTTCCTCCCACGGGAAGATATTTTGATTATGGGTTAGGCTAGCGTTATTATGTATTTAATGATCCGGATATATGGCTGAAATCAGTTTCAATATCCATGGTCTTCTAGATTCTGTCTTATTGGACATATCCAGACGACATTGCCGTTTATTGTGTGATTGGTATTAAGTGTTATCGTTGTTTTTTGTTAATTTATGGTAATGTTCAAGATATGTGTAAATTTTATGAATGCTTAACCAAAATCTATATATGCTTTCTTTAAACTTTGTCAATTATAATATTTCTTATTTCAAAATTTGCGGCATTTTGTGATGCTAAATATTGTCAGAAAATGATATATAACCGTGTGAGGCATTGACATGCCTGATATACGCACGATTTAATTTATTCCTGTAAATATGTGTCATTAGTTAGCATTTTTTGCCATATTTATGATTTGGATGTGATTATCTTTTTGTAATGGACTTTTATGGATTATTAAAGAGATTGCGATAACTTTATATACTACGTATGGTATGTATATATATCAACAATTTAACTTATATATTGATGGCAAGAGATACATGAAACGACTTGGAACGGTAGTGCAAGTAGTTGCACATCAGGGTTTGCTTGTTAGAGGGGACAACATACGACCAGATACATCTTTGAGGGATCTTCCTCGTATCAATACGTTTGTTGTTGACAAATCTGTTAAACGCATCGGTAAAGTGAATGGTGTTATCGGTCCTGTCAATTCTCCTTATATTACTATTAAGGTCTTTGGAGATGTTTCGGGATCTGAATTGAAGAAGTACCTCAATGAGAAAGTGTACATCAAATAAGTCCATTTATCACATTTATTAGTACATTTGTACATTTATTTTAAGTGGATCGACAATTAGCAATTTTGGGAAAATCGAGGCAATGATAATATGGTGGAAGTTGAAAGAGTAAGATATTCTGATACTTCAGAGAGAGAAAAGATACGTGCAATGATCAAGGCACGTAAAGAGAAAGAAAAGACCGCTGAAGTCGAGAACAAGGTTATCGAGTGTCCGGAATGTGGAAGCCGAAATCTTGAGCAGGACTATGAACGTGCCGAACTGGTATGTGCAGATTGTGGTCTCGTAGTGGATGCTGAATTCGTTGACGAAGGTCCGGAGTGGCGTGCTTTTGACCATGACCAGCGTATGAAGCGTTCTCGTGTGGGTGCACCAATGACGTACACCATACACGATAAAGGTCTTTCTACTATGATCGACTGGAGGAACCGTGATTCCTACGGAAAGTCAATTTCCTCCAAGAACCGTGCTCAGTTATACAGGTTGAGAAAATGGCAGCGTAGGATACGCGTAAGCAATGCTACCGAAAGGAACCTTGCATTCGCTTTGTCAGAACTTGACCGTATGGCATCCGCATTAGGTCTTCCACGTACTGTACGTGAGACTGCTGCGGTGGTCTACAGGAAAGCAGTTGACAAGAACCTCATCCGTGGAAGGAGTATTGAAGGTGTGGCAGCAGCAGCACTCTATGCAGCATGTCGCCAGTGCAGTGTTCCACGAACCCTGGATGAGATCGGAGAAGTTTCAAGGGTAAGCAGGAAAGAGATCGGAAGAACATACCGTTTCATTTCCCGTGAGCTTGCACTCAAGCTTATGCCAACTTCCCCAATAGACTATGTCCCAAGGTTCTGCTCAGGTCTGAACCTTAAAGGTGAGGTACAGTCCAGAGGAGTCGAGATCCTTCGTCAGGCATCTGAAAAGGAACTCACAAGTGGCCGTGGTCCAACCGGTGTGGCAGCAGCTGCGATCTATATTGCATCAATTCTCTGCGGTGAGCGCAGGACCCAGCGTGAGGTCGCTGATGTTGCAGGTGTGACCGAGGTCACTATCCGTAACAGGTACAAAGAGCTCGCAGAAGAATTGGACATCGAGATCATTCTCTGATCTTGTATTGAAAATAAGAACAAAAATAAAGGACTGCAAAGACAAATTCTGTCTTTGCGTTCCATAATTTTTTAATTTATAGCTTTTCTGACTGACTTATTAATTGATCTATCGATTTAGTTTACCTGATAGACCTATTGGACCTAATCGATCACATTATATAGTAACGTAATTTTCTAGTGACCATGTTAGAACTGTTCGAGATGTTGTTCATTGGTTTCATAGTAGGCCTGACCGGTGCCCTTGTACCTGGTCCCATGCTATTTGTGACCATTGACGGCACACTGAAGAAAGGCTGGACGGCAGGACCTGAAGTGTTCCTGGGCCATGCTATCATCGAAAGCGCGGTGCTTGTGCTGATACTTTTAGGTATGAACACACTTGTGGGTGAGCGTGAGATGTCCTTCATCTCGATGGCTGGCGGCATAGTCCTGATAATTTTTGGTATCATGACGATACGGGGGGCAAAATCTTCAGCCGCAGAACTTCACGGACAGGACAAAGTGGTTTCCAATTCGCTGATCGCAGGAATTGTGACCTCTGCTTCAAATCCCTATTTCTGGCTCTGGTGGCTGGCAGCAGGTAGTGCTCTTGTGCTTGAGAGCATGAAACTCGGAATGGTTGCTGTGGTGTTCTTCATAGTCGGTCACTGGCTTGCGGACCTTGGCTGGTTCACTGCTGTATCGCTATCTTTCAGCCGTGGCAGGGGTATGTTCTCCCCGAAGACCTACAGGCATATTCTTGTATCATGCGGACTATTCCTGATATTGTTCGGCTCATGGTTCGCCATAGGATGATCCTGACAGCCAATATGCCGATATTTTCAAGGAGAGATGTATTTTGAAGTGTCCCTGTATTGCAATCCCGATAAAGAAAGGCGAACCTGCCAGAAAGTTCCTTCTGGAACTTGCCATCCTTGACAAGACCCTGAAGATCTCCAGTGAGGATGGTGAGTTATATCTTCCTATTGAAAGGGAGCTGACTCCGGAAGAGCTCGATGAGCTTCCCAAAGGTGCAAAACAGGTGGAACGTGAGTTCGAATCCCATGAAAAAATCCTTACACTTGAGGACATCCTGGGTTTCACCCCGGGCTACGAGGTCGTAGGTGATATTGCACTTATCGAAGCTGACGAACCGGATGCAAAAAAGATCGCAGATGCACTCCTTCAGATACACAAGAATGTGCAGACCGTGCTTGGTGCAGTGTCAGCTGTGGAAGGAGAGTTCCGAACTCGCAGGTTCAAAGTACTTGCTGGCGAGGATAGGACGGAAACAGTTCATAAGGATCACGGTTTCAAGTACAAGGTAGATCTCGAACGCGCATATTTCACTCCACGTCTTTCAACAGAGCGCCAGCGCATTGTTTTACAGATCGGTGAAGATGATGTTGTTCTCGACATGTTCGCAGGCGTCGGTCCCTACAGCATTCCGATCGCCAAAAAATGCAAAAAGGTCATTGCCATGGACAAGAACCCTGATGCTATCCATTTCCTGAAAGAGAACGTGGATCTCAATTCCATCGAAAATATCGAGGTTTTCGAAGGCGATGCGAACGAGATTGCCCTAAATTTCGAGGGAATTGCAGATCATGTTATCATGAATCTCCCTCACAGTGCCGATGCATTTCTGGACGCTGCAATTTTTGTGACGGCTCCGCAAGGGATTATCCATTACTATGGAATGACCCACGAAGATGATCTTTTTGACAGTTCCATAGGTCTGATAGAAGCAGCAGCAAAAAAGGTGGGTCGGAGTGTTGAAGTGGTGGAGTGCAGAACAGTTCGTTCGTATGCACCGCATCAGTATAATGTATGTATCGAGGTCCGGATAGACTGAATTCTGGGCGAAACGATTAAATCATTAAATCCTTATTAGGTGTAAGTTCAATGTGCCGTCGTGGCTTAGTGGTATAGCGGCTGATTCGTAATCAGCAGGCCGGGGGTTCAAGTCCCCCCGACGGCTATGGAATACGGGGTTGTAAGCCCCTTCTTATTTTTATTTGTCTTATACTTACTTTGAGTTCAAATCTTACTCCCCCGCACATAGAATGGGGGATATAGGAAAGCAAGAAAAAACGGAACTTTATGTTTTTATGTAGAAAGTATGGTTTAAGAGATAATATGATAACAAACTAAGTAAAAATGTTCATTCTGATCTCACATCATCCAGTTACCCTCTCCAAAAGATAGAAAAATCACTATCTGCTTTGAACAAAAAAATAACACCTTTTCACTCATCTATCGGATAGATATATGTGCAGCTTCCTGTTATACTAATCTTGTTCAAATCAATTTGATGCCCCATCATCACAAGGAGAAATAACATGAATAATGACAGGGATACAGGTTCATGCTGCTCATCTGATAGCGGAAAGGACACATCCTGTTTCATCACAATGGTAGGTCTGGACCGAAACATCTCTCCTCCTGAGATCCGCAAGACCACAAGTGTGATCACCTTCAGTGACAGGTTTGATCATATTCTTGCCCGGTGTGGTGTCAAACGAGAAAAACACATTGTAAGTCCGGGAATCTATGAACTGGGAAATCCTACTCCAGATTCTTCTGTCTTTGTCTCGGCGAACTATACACTCAGTTTCGATGCACTCCGCAATTCACTCGCAGGTATCGACTGTTATATCCTTGTCATAGATACCAAAGGTATCAACGTCTGGTGTGCTGCTGGCAAAGGAACATTCGGTACTGATGAAATAATCTACCGCATCAAATGGTCAGGACTTGACCAGATCATCAACCATCGAAATCTCATTTTACCACAACTCAGTGCACCGGGAGTTTCTGCACATGATGTCAAACGCAGGTCTGGTTTTAAGGTAGAATACGGACCTGTTCGTGCCGAAGACCTGCCGCAATATCTCCGGACTCATACCGCAACAGCTGAAATGCGCAGGATCCGATTCACATTCAAGGATAGGCTGGTGTTAACTCCTGTGGAATTGGTTCATGTGATCAAACCAACATTACTTGCTGCAATCATCCTCTACCTGTTAGTAGGTCCTTTTGCAGCACTCATTGCGGTCGTCACAGCATTTACAGGAACCGTACTGTTCCCTGCTCTACTTCCTTTCATACCGACACATGACTTCAGTACAAAGGGGCTGATACTGGGAGGAATTGTAACGATTCCATTTGCAGTCGTTGTTGCAACGAATTCTATGATTAACTCTGCGATGTCGCCCCTGGAGAATATACTTACAGCATTGTCTGCCTTCCTCATACCGACCGCAGTGATTGCATATATTGCCCTTAATTTTACAGGATGCACAACCTACACTTCAAGAACCGGTGTCAAAAAAGAGATATTCAGATATGTACCGCTCATGGCACTTATGGGAGGTCTGGGGCTACTGGTTCTTATCATTCTGGGTATATCTTTAATAGAGGTGATCTGATGTTCAACTCATATCTTGAGAACACCCTTCAATATTATCCTGAGAAATGCATCAACTGCCTCATGTGTATACAGGTCTGTCCTCATGGAGTGTTTACCGGAGGAAAGGAACACGTAGAACTCAAAAGTCCTGCTTCATGTATGGAATGTGGAGCTTGTGCAGGCAATTGTCCTGTGCAGGCAATTGAAGTAGAGAGTGGTGTGGGATGTGCGTGGGCAATGATCAGTGCAGCACTCAAAGGTAAGGATATGGATAGCGATGCGTGTTGTTGTGGCGAGGACGATGGGTGCTGCCAATGACGATATAAAAGGATGCAGCTCTTCAATACATTTATGGGAATGGTAAGAGAGTTTCATTATAAGAGGGGCTTACCATTGTACATGACTTATACAAATGGAGTGGCAAACGCTTCACCAGAACTGGACAAGCATATTTAATCCTTAAAGAAATTCGACATTTATCCCGCTTCCTATGCTCTGTATTTAGGATATGCACATTTGAAAACCATGCTGATATATGGTATCACCTGAAAGTGATTTCAACTATCCCACTCAGGCGTACGCAGTAATCAGAGCAAAGGAAGAATTAATAATTTATAGTTAAAAAGCTTCTGAAAGTAAGTTTCTTGAAGAAATAAAGAATCATATAATTCTTAAGGAATTACGAAACTAAATTCACTTCAATCTTGATTTTCAATTTATGAATTTCGTTATTAGGTGACGTTTTTACCCTCTTATGGAGGGGTATAAGTTCCCCCGACGGCTTTACATACGCATTTTTATTTTTATCATAACCCCTTTTTAATTAATTTCCCATCTCTTTTTTGGATGAGAAATTTATAGGGAAGTTGAAATGTATCTAAATTTGTTGATTCATTTTAAAACAAATTTTTCTAACCTATCATCTTCATAGTTATAAAAGAAAAAATCAACATCATGTACGAGATTTCCATATATCTTTAACCATTCCTCAGGAACGCGGCGTTCATTTCCGAAGACCAAAAACTTATGCAAAGCAGTAGTTTTTTCTAACAACCACACATGTTCAGCAATGACCGAGAACTCTGCTGGTGGTAGGGATCCTTCATTGGTCATCGTGAAGTACTTAATATCACCAACGATTTCGTTTTCATCAGATATCATATAAAAAGACTTTGAAAATCCCGGGAATTGGCCTGTAACCAATTCTTTTGAATAAAAATCAGACATTACAGTACGCACTTTATTTTCAAAATCAGATGCATTTATTGTTGCAGATGTCCTTATGTCTCCCATTTTATCTTTTGTAGATACGGTATTTCCCGTATTGAGGAAACTAACTTGCTGCAATTCAAAGTTTACTTTGGCTTTCCATCCCTGGGCAAGCCATCCATCCATTGCATGAGTTCTATTTTCATCATTGGTCCACCATGCAGGGTGATTCCTGGCAGCAGGTGGTAATGGAAAACCCAAAATTTCACCAATTTCTGAAAAAGTAAGTTGAATTCGAGTTTCGTTCTGATCGCCAAGATACATCCTTAACTTTGAATATTTGCCCATGTAGATACCTACCATATTTCAAAAGATCAAATGATATGCGCATAATTTCCTGAATCTATGTTCGTCACGTATTGGGTCTTCTGTTCCCACAAAATATTATTTTTACAGTAGTTATGGATATTGGTTCAAGATATCTCATTACAAAAATATAAATCTGTTTACATTTCCTGTACTCGTGAAACCAATGGTCGAGGAAGTATTTGCCAATTACATATCAAATGCCTTGAAATATGGATCTGATAATGGAGATGTGGGTGTGGAAGACAATCCGGAAGGACATGGCAGTGTGTTCTGGGTGACAGTGAAGAAAGCATAAATGCTTATTGAGGCAGATATGATTTTTAGAGAAGGAGAGATCGAATGGAAAATACACAGCTGAAGAGCATTCTCCCCTCAATGTTTTTAATTCAAGGTCCAAATTGCAATACTAACGATGTATGAAGTGCTCAAAACCTTATAATGATCTATTAATTCCTTCCTTTACTAGAACTTTAAATGTCTAATGCAAGTTCTAAAAACGTTTAAATTGTATCCAGCTAATATATTAACAGGGAACATTTGCTGAAAGTTCTATCATATGAAGAATGGAGTGCTTCAATGGGATCTGAAAAAGAATATCGTATGATATTTGAACAATCTCCTCTGGGGATCATCTATTTTGACCGTGATGGTATCGTTACTCTTTGTAATGAACGGTCTTCTGCGATCATTGACAAAAAGAAGGAATATATCATCGGATCAGACATACTGTCTATTTTTAGTGACGAGCAAATGGCTTTTGCTATTAAAGCAGTGCTTTCAGGAACACCTGTTCAGTATGAGGGTGAGCATTTATCTTCTCCAGAAGCTCAATCTGTTCAGATGGAGGTGCATTGCAGTCCTGATGTATCGGAAGACGGCTCACTTCTGGGCGGGATATGCATTATCGAGGATATCTCACTGAGAAGAAGCCTTGAAGATACATTGAAAATTGATGAATCCCGCCTTGAGGCGCTGTTAGAACTTGAACAGATGATGGATGCGCCTATGCAGGAGATAGCAGACTTTGTTCATGAAGAAGCTGTCAGGCTTACCGGCAGCAATATCGGTTACCTCGCTTTTTTGAACGAAGATGAGTCGTCTCTCATAATGCATACCTGGTCGAACAGTGTCATGAAAGGGTGCACTGTGCCGGATCGAAAGTTCATCTACGAGGTGGACAAGATCGGCCTGTGGGGTGAGCCGATAAGGCAGAGACAACCTGTTATTATCAATGATTACAATGCCCCGGATCCTCTTAAAAAAGGTTATCCGGAAGGTCATGTAGAACTCAGTAACTACATGGCAGTTCCTGTCTTTGAAGGTGACAGGATCGTTGCAACCGCAGGGGTCAGCAACAAAGAAGGCGACTATGATGCTTCCGATGTTCGCCAGTTGACATTGCTGATGCAGGGCTTGTGGAGGCTTGTCCAGCGCCGGGAATCTCTTGAGAAACTCAAAAAGTATGCGGAAGATCTTGAACATTCGAACGAACTGAAAGAGCTTTTTACCGATATCATGCGTCATGATCTTTTAAATCCTGCAGGTATTGTCAAGGGTTATGCCGAGCTGCTTCTTGAGATGGAGACTGATGGGAAGAAGCAGGATATGGTCCGCACCATCGATCGCAACAACAAAAAACTGATCGACATGATAGAGAGCGCTGCAAGGTTTGCAAAACTGGATTCCTTTGAAGACATCGAGTTTCAGGAAATGGATCTCGCTCTTGTGATTGAAAGTGTCGTCGGCAACTTCAGGCCTAACATTGATGAGAATCAGATGAAAGTTGAATTTGATCACGAAGGAAGTTATCCTGTAAAGGCGAATCCGATGATCGAAGATGTGTTTTCAAACCTTCTTTCGAATGCGATTAAATACAGTCCTGAAAATGAAAGGATCATCATTAACATCTCCGATGCCGATGATGAATGGAAAGTCTCGGTAACGGATCGTGGTGAAGGTGTTCCTGACGAGAACAAGACCGAATTGTTCGAGCGTTTCAAGCGTGTCACGAAAAAAGGTATCAAGGGAACGGGGCTTGGGCTTGCCATTGTTAAGAAGATAGTTGATCTTCATGGTGGAAGTGTTAGGGTTGAGGATAATCCTGAAGGCCGGGGAAGTATTTTCTGGGTCACTTTGAAGAAATGGGGGTGAAAACCTCAGTTTGAGGCTTTATTAATTATTTCATCTCTCTTTCATTACATCTATTTTTGTATGCGGTCTTGAGAATTTATCTTCAACATGCTGCCGAATCCCTTTATAAGAAGGTAGAACTTTGTAATTTATCGGCAATTTGGTTGGAATCTATACCTTATTTGTTTTCAATGATGCTCGATTCCCCTGAATATTGCATCATATATAATCACTGTTATAATCTAGTTATTTTCAACTATATAATTTATTTGGCGTTGCAGACTTTTTTTCTCTAAACTAAGTTAAAGCTAATTTAACGATATCAATATAAGGCAAAAAATATTTTAAAATACATCTATTTATATATTTGAAGTTTATATGATGACTGTTCATTTTATTGATACTGATAAATGATTATACGTTGAATTGAAATCAATAAAAAACATACTATAATTATATTTATTTATATATATGTTATTGGTTGCTGATAAATTATGATTGATAAACAGGCTATTGGCTTTAAAAAAGTAGGCTGGGGCTTCCTTAGCATCTGCTGCACATTGGTTTTGCTAGTTTCACTACTATCTTCTACGGCATTAGCTGAAAGTGATAGTTCAGTTATGGAAATACCTGTCACAAATCCTACATCAGAAAATAACGATGAATATAGTACATTATCAGAAACGAACATTGTTTTATCCTCTGTTTCTTTTACAGCATCTGGTGCAGAGTCCAACATTCCAAAAGTGGCCATCTATCCTAATAGGTATAGTATCCAAAATATGTTACAGTCTAATGGATATCAGGCAGACTATCTCACTGTAACCCAGATCGAAGCTGGATACTTATTACAATATGATGTCTTTATATATGCTCACGATTCGGGGGCAAACTCCCCGGCCTTTGAAGAAGCTGTAAAAACATTCCTTGGTAATGGTGGGGGAATGGTTGCCGAATGGTCATCTTCAGCTGTACTCCTAAATGAAACTGGCCCAAATATTTATTACGTCAATGGACAATGGGGATTGTTTGAAGGAATGGCTGATCATGGTAGAAGTGTTGCTAGAAATACACCCATTGATATCCTGGACAACGAACATCCGATATTTGAGAACGTAACAGATGGTTTTGTCGGTCAGGGTGCAACAGAATATTTTTATTCATCACAAGAACTTGATCCCAGATTGGATGTGGTTGCGGAATACACTGGACATGGAGGTACATGGCCTGCGATCGCAATAGCTGAAAAAGGATCCCTGTTAAGTTATCCTTCCGATATTAGCGGTTCGGGAGGTGTTGTCCTTATATTCTTCGACGCGGCAGATGACCCCGATATCAATGATGATATGATCAACCTCTGGCTTAATTGTGTGAACTATGTAGCAAACCCAATAAAGATCAGTTCACCACTCACTATTACTAACGACAGTACTCCTCTCTTAGAGGCAAGTTTTTTCGAAAAAGCATCTCTTACATGGTATGTTCTGGATGGAATTAATGGAACTAATCAAACCAATACAACCTCTCTGAAAACTACATTACCTCAACTTGTTGAAGGGCAACACAATATAACAGTCTATACATTGGACTCTGAGGGGGCTGTTGAGGAAGAAACACTTCAATTTCTTGTTGATCTGACATCTCCTGAGGTCAATTTTGAAACAAATGGAAACAGCACATATTTAAAAGCTCAAGGTACGATAGTAACTGCTACAGACGCACTTTCAGGAATTCAGACACTTGAATATTCATGGAGCCAGGATTATGCCGAAGGATCTGTGGTTTCCTGGACTGGATTCACCAGCGGAGATGCACTAACAAAGGATTCTGTAAGTGGGGACTGGTATCTTCATGTGAAAGCAACTGACAATGCAAGCAATGTAAATTATTCAGTTTCAAATGTTTTTAAACTGGACAATTCAGTCCCAGTAATTGAACTCACTGAAAATGTTAACAGTACATATTCAAACAGCCACAGTACAACAGTAACTGTTACAGATACTCCTTCAGGCCTTCAAAGCCTTGAATATTCCTGGAGTCAGAGTAACACGGAAGGTTCTGTGGATTCATGGACTTTATTCAATAGTGGGGATATTCTCACAAAAGATTCTGTTAATGGTGACTGGTATCTTCATGTAAAAGCTACTGACAATACAACCAACGTAAACTATTCCATCTCAAATGTTTTCAAATTTGACAATGAGGAACCTACTTATGAGTGGGTAAAGGGTCCTACAAAAGCAAACACAGGTGATAATATTACCATAGAACTCAATGTTCTTGATAATATTGAGCTGGCTTCATGTAACATCACAGCTGATGGTGATGAATACCAGATGAACGAAGATTCGGGAAGCTATTCATACAACATATCAATTCCTGCAAGTGATTCCGGCACTCTTGTAAGTTCAATTATCTATAACTGTACTTTCAGTGATCTTGCAGGCAACACAAACAGTACTGACAATGTCTGTGTCGATGTAACAATTCTTCCAATTGCAGACTTCTCAGCAAATGCAACAAGGGGTACTGTTCCATTGACAGTGAACTTCACGGACAACTCATCAGGACTTGTAGACAACTGGCACTGGGATTTCGGAGATGGAAATACATCTGAAGAGCAAAGTCCGGTCCATGAGTTTGGTGCAGGCAATTTCACTGTGAACCTGACAGTATCAAATGTCAATGGTACTTCAACCAAATACCTCAAAGTAAGGGCTGCAGAGGAGCCGGTATATACATTGTTGCCAGAAGATGTTATGTTGATTTCCGTTTATGGCGAAGAAATGAATTTCAGTGTAAATTCTACCCTATTCTCAAGCTATGAATGGTTCATTAATGGCAATACTGTTACTGGTTCCGGATTTGATATGTTCAACAACACAGATGATTCCTCCAGAATTTCATACTGTAATATAAACACAAGTCAGTATATTGTTCAGGATGACTTCTTTATGGACGTGTACCATGTTGTACTAAATGTCAGTAATGAGAGCATTGGGCGGACGGATACATTCTCATGGGAATGGACTGTCACAAACTCATCTGCAAATGATGGTGAAGAGGTCGATCTCGTGATCAATAAAACTCCTGAGGTAACGGAAGATGGTAGTGGAGAAAAGCATGTGCGGTTTAACACAACCGATGATGAGAACTCAGGGGACAATGAAATTGAATGCAGCATAAGTTTTGTATCATTCAATACAACGAACGAGACGGCTGGTGTCCAGATCAAGGTCGAAGTGCTTAATGTATCTTCATTGAATGAGTCCGCAATAGATTTCTCTAAGGATTTAGTATATCAGTACCTTGATATTAGCTTCAACAACGAAACCCTGGCAAACGAAGGCAGTGGGAATAGAAGTATAGAGTTCAAGGTTCGAAATGACCTCAACGGCGGTACATTGGTGATAAAAACCGTGAAACTCCGACACTTGAACAGCTCAACATGGGAGTCCTACACACCTGAGCTTATTGACAACGATGGAACCTATTCATATTTCATTGTCAGAAATATTTCCGGATTCTCCCCATTTGCAGTGACCTGTGACTATGATTATCCATCGGCTTCAACATCAAGTTCTGATGATGGTCTTCCAGCATATCTCAAATGGTTGATGTTCAAAGAAGGGGCAGAAGCTACTGTAGATGAGGAATACCTTGAAGTTCCGATTACTTCTGAGGTCAATGATCTTTCAGATTCACAGGATAAAGTTGACGCTGATTTCGATGGCTCGGAATATAGTGACAGTACAAACATTAATAGTGAAGAAGGTGGCAATTTCATGATGGTCCTAGGTGTATCATTAATTGCTGCTCTGGCTATACTCTTTGTTATCTATCGGAAGAAACAAGAGAACTGAATAGATGGCTTTTATCTAAAAAGTTTTGGCTAAAGAAGAATAACCCTGACAAACTAGCCTGTCAGGGTTCTTTTTTATTTTTGAATGATTGTTATTAATTTCAAAATAATCTCTATATCCCATCAATAAGTGAGTAGATCGACAAGTGAAATCAAATATGTATTTTCATGAATCAAATCCTTTGTTCAGCAGGAAGTTTAATATGAACTTCAGTTCCCATTCCTTCTTGACTTTCTATCCAGACATCTCCTTTATGCATTTCAACGAAATGTTTCACGAGAGCAAGACCAATTCCATTTCCTCCATAGTCACGGGATGATGAACCATCTATCTGATAGAATGGGTCGAACAGTTTCCCTATCTCTTTTTCAGGGATGCCAATTCCTGTATCTTTAACCGAGATGTTTATCTCATTATCAATGTTTCGTGCTTTGATAAGAATCGAACCACCATTATTGTTAAACTTAATTGCATTGCTGACCAGATTGTTCATTATCTGATTAACTTTGTTTCTGTCAGCATCAATCAAGATCAGATCGTCAATATCGATATCAATGGATATGTTCTTCGGTGTTGCAAGTGAAATAACATTTTTCCTGATCTCTTTGAGAACGTCGGATAGCAGGAACTTCTCACAGTTTATCTCAGTTGATCTTGCTTCTATGGCCGAGAGGTCAAGTATGTTATTTATTATCTTCAAAAGATTCTGTCCGCTTTTATGGATATTTTCTGTATATTTCCTTTGTTTTTCATTAAGCTCTCCGAAAGTCTCATTGCACAAAACATCCGAAAAACCAATTACAGAATTAAGCGGAGTTCTTAGTTCATGGCTCATATTTGCCAGGAACTCACTCTTGGAGCGATTTGCAAGCTCAGAAGTTATTTTCGCATCCACTAAATTCTCTTCGAATAGCTTTCGCTCTGTAATATCCTGTCCCGAGCATAGAATTCCTTCAATATCACGATTTTTGTTACTTAATATAGAAATGTTCCATGCTATCCACCTTTCTTCACCAACAGAATTCAAAATTGGATTTTCATGGTATTCTATTTTTGTCTTACTATTTGACAGTAAATATTCCATTTGTTTTTCAACTTGTTCACGGAAGTATTCTGGAAGGAAGTTCTCACCCCAATTCTTTCCAACAATATCTTCTTCTTCATAACCAAGGATCTCACAACCCTTTTTATTAATTTGAACAACTTCACTATTAATATCAAGGACTAACATCATAACTTTAGCAACGTCAAAATACTTTTGTGACCGATCTCTTTCGGCTATAACTTTATCCTGTACACTTTTAAGTTCTGTTATATCGACTGTAGTCCCGAATATCTGCACGGTACCTTCTGAATTGATGTGTGATATTGCTTTTTCATATACCCACAATTGAGTCCCATCGGGTCTTATGATCCTATATTTGTAATAATTAAGAGAATATCTTTCTTTGATGGTTTCGTCTAGTTTTTGTAATACACTTTGGATGTCATCTGGGTGAATATGGCTTAAAAGAGTTTGCCATTTAGTGTCATTAGTTCCTGTTTCTACTCCTAGCAGCTTATCTATAAAAGGAGATACATATGTATTAATGAAGCTGCCATCTGGTGCTATATCAGCTTTCCAGAAGAGGGCATCAATAGATGAAACTACTTCCCTGTATTTCGTTTCACTTTCTTTTACTTTGTTTTCTGCCAGCTTACGTTCATTTACTTCTTTTATCAGTTTCAGATTGTTATATCCTAGCGTGGATATCTCTTTTGCAAAGAGTGACAACAAATGTAGCACATTCTCGAATTTTTCCGGAGGCATCTGTTGGACATCATTATATGCATCCAGCATTTCACCCACATCAGCACCAATTTTCCTGGCATATTTCTCTATCGATTTAGAATCAATTTTTCCCACATTGACTTGTCCGATAAGCCAGTTGGCAATATGTTTTCCACCTACGATTATAGGTGCACTAGAATCCGTCAATCCAAGGCTATGGCATCTTTCATAGATGGGTTTTCTAAATTTATTCGCCTTTTCTCCCAATATCATGTCGGATTTTTGACAGTTCTTTTCTCCATCTTTTGTGCTACGCACTATCTGACAGATTTTGCAGAAATTACTTGGGTTGGTTATAGGATTACCATCAGTTTCGGTAATTATGGAAGCTACTCCATGGGCCTTTGAAAAGGCATCCTGTATCTTTTGAAGATGTTCAAAGTCTATTATGTCTAGTAGTGATAGGTCATCCAAGTCACTTTCAGATGAAGATATATAATCGAGTTTCACCTGAAGTAATTTATTTTTCCTCTTCAGTTCTTCGTTTAACCTATTGCGCTCAGTTATATCTCTGGCGATGCTCAATACAACTGTTTGGTTTTCATACTCAATAATACGATTGCTCAGTTCTACAGGGATGCTTACTCCATCTTTGGAAAGAATAGATGTTTCAAATATTGAGTATTTGTCTTTATAAAGTTGCTTTAGATCTTCAGTCAACTTTGCTCTATATCCGGGCGAAACCAGATCAGTAATTGGGTTTTGTAATATTTCATTTCGATCGTGACCAGTGAATTCGCAAGCAATTTTATTTACTTCAAGGACGTTACCGGTCAGGTCATATATAGCAATTGCATCATTGGAGTTGTTAAAAACATTTCTGAATTTCTTCTCTGATGATTTCAGTTTATTTAGCATATCTTTACTCTTGGTTATATCACGCAGTATTGACATAACTGCAGGTCTATTTTCGTATTCAATATTGGAAGCACTGATGTCTAATGAGATCCGATTTCCATCTTTAGAAAGAATATCGAATTCATATCTGGATGGAACATTCTTACCATTCATTCTATCATTATGTCTCGTAAGAACCAAGTCTCGCTGTCCTTCGCAGACATGATCTAAAAATGGTTTTCCAATTAATTCTTCTGGTCTATATCCCATAATTTCCAAAATTTTAGAATTTGCAAATTTAAACAAGCCATCTTGGGTAATAACAATTCCATCATTTCCTTTTTCTACCAGAGTTGAGTATTTCTCCTCACTGATTCTCAATTCATTCTCTGCTAGCTTACGTTCTGTAATATCTGAAACGATGGCCAATATAGAATCGTCTCCGCTAACAACCATACGAACTTCAAAATCGTTTATTTTTCCATTTATTGGAAGCTGGTAATCAAAACGTTGCAATTCTTTTGATTGGATTACTTGTTTAATTGAGTAAATTATCCTGTCTGCAATCTCTTTAGGAAGGACTTCATTAACTTTTTTACCTAAAAAGTCTTTAGGTTGGGCATATGTATTTATTTCAGGTGATGGGCGATAATCAATAATGATTCCATCTATAGTACATTGGAATATTAAATCAGGTAAAGCGTTCAAAATTGCCTGGTTTTTCAAGTCAGTTTCTCTCAGCTTTTTTTCCATTGTTTTGCGTTCAGTAATGTCACGGATTATTGCCATATTTGCGGGTTTGCCTTCATACTCGATAACAGACCCACTGATCTCCACTGGAACAAGGCTACCATTCTCTGACAAGATTTCGATCTCATAATTGTTTGGAACATTATCACTGCTAAATCTCTGTGTATGTCTTTTCAGTGAGAGTTCTTTATATTCAGTTGAAACGAGATTAAAAAATGGGCTTCCGATCAATTCGTTCTTTGAAAACCCGGATATATCTATGAATTTTTGATTTACAAATTTAAGTAAATTATCTTGAATTATAAAAATTCCATCATTTCCATTTTCAACCAGAGTTGAGTATTTCTTTTCACTCGCTTTCAATGCAGTTTCTGTTTTCTTTCTTTCGGTTGTATCCCTGGCAATGGTTATGACTGCAGGATTTCCTTTGTATTCGATCGGACGAATGTTAAGTTCAATTGATGCCAAAGAACCATCTTTGTGCTTACTGACAGTTTCGACGATTCCGCCTCCCTGTTCTAATTTTTCAAAAACTTGTTCACGCAGTGTTTCTCTAAATTCAGGTGGTGTTATATCCATCACCGTCATTTGCATTAATTCATCCTTTGTGTATCCCAATTTATCAAACGTGATCTGGTTTGCTTCTAAGAACTGTCCTTCAAGGTTAAATATAGCAATTTCATCGTTAATGGAATTAAATATCGTTTCAAGATCGTTTTCCAACTCCCTCTGCTTGGAAATATCTATGAAAGATATCATCATAGCAACTGGCTTCTTAGAATTGTCCCTTATGATACTAGCAGAAAAAAGTGTTATGAGCTTTGAACCATTCTTCTTTTTAACTGTGAGCTCACCAGACCAATGACCCATTTCCTGAACAATTTTTATTATTTCTGTTGCTTTAGTCTGTTTATTCCAGAAATTGGTTGCATTTGTACTCAAAAAATCATTTTTATTATCAAATCCGAACATTTTCAAAAAAAAACTGTTTATATAGAGAATCTCTCCCTCTAGATCTGTTAAAGCAATAGCATTAATACTTGATTCGATAGCCTGGTTTTTTAGTGATAGTTCTTTTTCAAAAGTAGATATATGCTTTTTAAGGTTAGTAGTCATGCATTGCGCTCCCAGAGATCAAAATTTATGCTTGGAGTTTATATCTTTTAAATATAATTCTTTGAATTTTGTACCCAATTAAAATATCTTCATATAAGCCTTTCGATATTTGCACTGGTTATTATCTAAACGAGATACTTTTTAAATTTGCTGACGTTTCTGGATATATTAATTGAATTCAGAATAACAAACTTGAACTGGTCTAAATTGAACAGATATCTATTGTATGAAGGTTGAGCTACACTTTAAAAATTTAAATCGAATAGCAGTTCTCTGTAAGGGTATCGGCCAGAAGATCAAAAGCTCAAATATATATAAAAGCGCATCTAAATCTATTATTGGAGATACTGAATTATGATCGCAGAAGAGAAGTTGGAGAAGCTTGCAAAAGCTTGTGAGGAATGTATTGGTGAGGACTCTGGTTCTATAGATGATCATTTTGAAAAATGTCCTGTCTGTAAGCTTTACAAAGAGCAGGCTGAAACTGTCTATTGTATTACAGAAACAATAAAGAACATTGCTTCAAAGTCTGAGGAGGAGCGGTGTGATGCAATATGCAAAAATCTGGATGAGTTTTACGGCATGCCGGATGATGAAAGACTAGAAGCAATAAGTGAAATGCTCGACGCTGAGGGTGGATTATCCGAAGAGGATATGTTCAAGATAGTAACTACTCGTATCGATCTTCTGACTAAACTTCCAAAAGAAAAAAGAGTTCTTCTGATTGAAACTCTGGAAAAGGTAATGTCCCAGTGGCCTGAGGATCGTAAAATGCTGGAGAAACGTGCGATCATGAATGCCACTCAGGACTATTTTCTTCTAAAGAAGACTCTGCTCAGGAGAATGTTCAAAAAAATGCTGTCCTGAAAGAATCTCATTTTCAGGGATATTTAGAAGATCTCGGTTAAGAGACCTTCCGAACATATCTGACAACTATCTTGTGTAATATGTCTCAAATAACTCTTTGAATACGTGCGAGTATCAGTATTCAATTTCAAGAGTATTCTCATGGATCTGGTTCTTTGTCTCGATAAGGCCATAACTGCTGCTCAGCTCAAACTCAGGTTTTGCTTCATTTGAACGCTTAATTTTGAACATCTTCTTCAACAAGCCCCGGGAATCTTTCATCTTCTCAAGAATTCGACTATTCCTTATTGCTTTTACATTATATTCATCTTCTGACAGAGCCTTCCGGAAATATTTCTCAGCTTTCTCGTAATCTTCCAGTTGTCCATATGCTCTACCCATATTGTTATAGATCTCCGAGATCGAGGATGGGTGCATCTCCTCTGAATTGAAAAGTGCTTTTTCATATTCCTCAATCGCTTTTTCGAAATAGCCTTCATCTGAGAGAATATCTCCATAAGCTCCCAATGCGAATGAATTTGATGGATTCATCTGAAGTACAAGCATTACTTCAGTTTCAGCTTCACTGAACTTTTTGTTTTCCCTTAGCGTGTTTGCATAATTAAGGTGTACAGCCACATTCTCTGGGTTTATCTTCAGAGCTTTATTGTAAGCTTCACTCGATTCCTCGAATTTTTTCATATGGGAAAATACTTTTCCTTTATTGGTCCATATGTCTTCAGCATCCGGATTCAGTTCAAGGGCTCTATTGTAGACTTCTATCGCTTTCTCGTATTTTTTCAAATGATGGTAGACGTTTCCTTTGCTAATCCACACATTCGCATCTTTAGAGTTCAATTGAAGAGCTTTCTCATATGCCTCGATCGCATTCTCATATTTTTTCACCTGAGAATATGCGTTTCCTTTATTGATCCAGGTTTTTTCATCCTCGGGATCGATCTGCAATGCTTTCTCGTAAGCTACGATAGCATCATCGTATGCTTTCAGGTGTGAATATGCATTTCCTTTGTTGGCCCAGGCATTCTTGTCATTTGGCTTTAATTCCAGTGCTTTGGTGTATGCTTTTATTGCATCCTCATATTTTTTCAGATGGGTGTAAGCATTACTTTTATTGGACCAAACGAACTCAGATTCCGGGTCGATGTCTGTGGCTTTGTCGTATGCATATACTGCTTCTTCGTATCTTTGCAGGCAGAAATATGAATTACCTCTGTTGGCCCAGACGCTCTCAGATCCTGGATCGATCTCAATTGCCTTGTTGTATGCCTCGATCGCTTCGTCGTATATCTCGAGGGTGAAAAGTGTATTTCCTTTGTTGACCCAGATGTCTTTTGAATCGGGATTGATCTCTGTAGCATTATTGTATGCTTCAATTGCTTCTGAATGTCTTTCAAGAATCGAGCAGGCATTTCCTTTGTAGGTCCATGCCATTTCATCCTTCGGGTCAAGCTGCAGGGCTTTAACACAGGCCTGAATTGCTTCTTCGTATTTTTTCAGATTTAAGTATGCATACCCTTTGCTGACCCATACTTCCTCATCTTTAGGATCAATAGCTGTGGCCTTATCGTATGCCTCAATGGATTCTTCATACTGTTTCAGGCTGGCGTGGGCATTTCCTTTGCTTGCCCATATGATTCCGTTGTCCGGCTCAAGCTGGGTGGCCTTTTCGTATGCCTGAATAGCTTCTTCGTACTTCTCCAGAATTAGGGATGCATTTCCTTTGCTTGCCCATATGGTTCCGTTTTCCGGGTTGATAGCTGTGGCTTTTTCATATGCTTCGGTAGCTTCGTCATACTTTTTCAGGATCAAGGAAGCATTTCCTTTAATTTCCCATATGTTCCCATCTTTCGGATCAATTTCCAGGGCTTTGTCGAATGCTTCTATTGCTTCTGTATATTCCTTCAGATTAAAATGTGCATTACCCTTTGTTCCCCATGCCTTTTCATTTTCAGGATCAATTTCCAGGGCTTTACCGAATGCTTCTATTGCTTCTGCATATTCCTTAAGATTGAAATGTGAGTTACCCTTTTTCGCCCATGTCTTCTCATCTTTTGGGTCTATCTCCAGGGTCTTGTCGAATGCCTCTATCGCTTCCTTATATTTTCCAATTTCATAAAGCGTCTTGCCCTTACTTCCCCATGCTTCTTCATTTTCCGGGTCTATCTCCAGAGTCCTGTTGAATGCCTCTAATGCCTCATTACTTTTTTTCAGATGGGAATATGCAATTCCTTTAATTGCCCATATGTTCCCATCTTTCGGATCGATTTCCAGGGCTTTGTCGAATGCTTCTATTGCTTCTGCATATTCCTTCAGATTAAAATGTGCATTACCCTTTGTTCCCCATGCCTTTTCATTTTCAGGATCTATTTCCAGGGCTTTGTCGAATGCTTCTATTGCTTCTGTATATTCCCTAAGATTGAAATGTGAGTTACCCTTTTTTGCCCATGTCTTCTCATCTTTTGGGTCTATTTTCAGGGTCTTGTCGAATGCCTCTATCGCTTCCTTATATTTTCCAATTTCATAAAGCGTCTTGCCCTTACTTCCCCATGCTTCTTCATTTTCCGGGTCTATCTCCAGAGTCCTGTTGAATGCCTCTAATGCCTCCTCACTCTTTTTCAGATGGGAATATGCAACTCCCTTGTTTCCCCATGCATCCTTTGATTCCGGATTTAGTTCAAGGGCCTTATTGTAAGCTTCAATTGCCTCTTCATACTTATTCAGGAGTGATAATGCATTTCCCTTGTTGGTCCATACATTTTCCTCTTCAGGGTATATGTCCAGGGCTTTAGTATATGCAGCAATTGTTTCTTCGTATTTTTTGAGATTAAAAAGAGCGTTTCCTTTGTTTATCCAGGCCTTTTCATTTTCAGGATCAATTTGTATAGCTTTATCGAATGCCTCTATCGCTTCCTTATATTTTCCAATTTCATAAAGCGTCTTGCCCTTACTTCCCCATGCTTCTTCATTTTCCGGGTCTATCTCCAGGGTTTTGTTGAATGCCTCTAATGCCTCCTCACCCTTTTTCAGATGGGAATATGCAACTCCCTTGTTTTCCCATGCATCCTTTGATTCCGGATTAAGTTCAAGTGCTTTATCGTAAGCTTCAATTGCTTCTTCGTACTTTTTCAGGTGTGAATATGCATTTCCCTTGTTGATCCATACATTTTCCTCTTCAGGGTAAATATCCAGAGCTTTAGTGTATGAAGCAATTGTTTCTTCGTACTTTTTGAGATTAAAAAAAGCGTTTCCTTTGTTTATCCAGGCATTTTCATTTTCCGGATATATCTGTATAGCTTGATCATATGCTTCAATAGCTTCCACATATTCTTTGATGTTAAAGGCAGCATTTCCTTTGTTCATCCAGATGCCTTCAAGCTCCGGATTAAGTTCAAGAGCCTTATTGTATGCTTCGATGGCTTCCCCATATTGCCTGAGATTAAAATAAGCATTGCCTTTGCTTTCCCATGCACCTTCATCCTTCGGATATATCTCAAGTGCTTTATTGTATGAATCAATTGCTTCTTCGTATTTTTTGAGACTAAACAAGCTATCTCCTTTTTTAATCCATTTATCAGCATAATCAAGATACATATATATATGTTCCATTTTTATATTTAAATAATTTTGCATCAATCTTGGTTTTTAGCTACATTTGGCTTATGATTATTCTCAAATTATTGCGTTACCTTGGTGCTGTTTTTTATTATTTACGATAGGTATGGATTGAGTGTGAATTTTTAATCGATGTTCATGGGCACAGAACTATTTTTTTCAAATATTTTGTTCATTAATATTCAGAAAATAGTTATATTTCGGGGTAATTCATGAATTATTTTTGAGCGGTTTAGATCATTTCTTTCACAAACACATTTTTATAAAACAAAAACAAAATTAGTATGTATATCTAATTTGTATTTTCTGTGCTTTTGGGGATGAAAAGAATCATGGTACTGGAAGAATACTATCCTGGAATTATAGTGGTTATAGGAACTCTCATCCTTTTGACTGCTCTGGGATACATTTTCAGAAAGACTCGTATATTCTCTGAACAAAAGACCTTTGAGCAGTTCATTCTTTTTCTGGTATCACTTGTCGGACTTGTGGTTTTTGTGCTTACACTTCCTATCTCGGATAATACGAAGCAGACACTCCTGAGCTTTTTTGGTATCCTGATCGGTGCTACCATTGCGCTATCATCGACTACATTTGTAGCAAATGGTATGTCCGGCATAATGCTAAGTCGCATAAAGCCTTTCAAAGCAGGTGATTATATAAGGATCGAAGAAACTTTCGGGAAGGTATCTGAGATCGGAATACTGCATACTCAGGTTCAATCTATCGATCGTGATATTATAACCATCCCGAACCTTAAATTGATTTCCAATCCTCTGTTCACTATAAGTTCATCAGGCACGATCATCTCGACTACTGTTTCATTAGGTTATAATGTCTCAAGAGAGCAGGTAGAAAAGGCTCTTATCAAGGCCGCAGAAAAAGTTGATCTTGAGAATATTTTTGTCCACGTAGTCGAATTGGGTGATTTTTCAGTTACTTACAAAGTAGGAGGTCTTTTGAAGGATGTATCCAGCCTTATAACCAAAAGATCAGATCTGAAAAAGATGATGTTCGATAGCCTTCATGAAGATCATATTGAAATAGTATCTCCAACATTTATGAATCAGAGAGTATATGATAAGAATGCAGTTTTCATACCTTCTGATCATGATAAGGTAAGTGTTAAGCCACCTGCAACTTATGAATATGTCACGCAGGTTACGACCGAAGATGTGATTTTTGGTAAGGCTATTGAGGCTGAGATCACTAAGAAGATAGATACATTGATCGAAGATATGGAGCAGAAACTGAATGAGTTCTTTAATCTGGTCAATAGGATCAGTGATGAGGAAATTAAATCAAAAGAAGTGCAAAATCTTAATTCCATATTGGAGCAGAAAGACAGGCTTAAAGACGACCTGGGGGCTGTAAAAGAAGTATTAAAAAAGGAAGATGAAACCTCTGCTGATGGTGTCAAACTAAAGTCTCTCCAGTATCTCGATTTAAAAGCCGTCGAGCTAAATAATGAAATTAAGGAGTTATTAGAAAGAGTTAGCAAGGAAATTGAAAAATAAAAGGTCTTGCATGTGTCATTTTTATATTAAAAACGCATTCAATCAGTGCTTATCTTGATTTGAAAAAGCTTTGGATAAATTTGCAAGGATAATCTTTTTATATGTGAGATCTTTTTTCTTTGTATCATACCTAGTCTTTTTATACTAACTTTACTTAGAATGGTTCAAGTATGCATTATTGATATAATCATCCGGTTTTTATCCGATTTATATTGTATTACTAATTATATGTCCTGATGTACGCAAAAAGGAGAAGATGGAATGAATGTGAAGATACCCTATGGAAAGGACTTTGTTGATCTTGATGTAAAAATACCTCATGAGGTGCTTTCGCCTAATGAGCCGGAGGTAGGGGACGAGTCCAGAATTATCTCACAGGCACTTTCAAACCCTATGGGCAGGGAACCTTTTGAGGATTTTGTAAAGAATGCTGAGAGCCTGTTGGTCATTGTAAATGATGCAACCAGGCCGACACCAACTGCCCGCGTACTTCTTGAGATGAAGGACACGCTTCTTTCCCATCCTGATGTAAAGCTTATAGTGGCAACAGGAGCACATAGGGCTCCCACGGAAGATGAGTTCAGGTTCATTTTCGGTGAGATCTATGATGATATGGGGGATCGGATCTTTGTGCATGATGCAAGAAAGGATGAGGATATGGATTATCTGGGTGTTTCTTCCAACGGCACTGAAATGTACATAAACAAAATGGTCCGTCAGGCAGGCAATATCCTTGTTATCGGAAGTGTGGAACCGCATTATTTCGCAGGCTACACTGGTGGGAGAAAGTCTTTCCTTCCGGGAGTTGCAGGCTACAAGACAATTGAGATGAACCACAAGCATGCTCTCTCAAATGCAGCACAATCCCTTGCTCTTGATGGAAATCCTGTCGCCGAGGATATGACCGATGCCATGGAGGTTCTTAAGGACCTCAATATTTTCTCTGTCCAGGCCGTACTTACTGCAGATCATGGCCTTTATGCAATGACCGCCGGTGATCTTTTTGAATCCTTTGATGCTGCCGTTGTAAAAGCCAATGAGGTTTTCTGCACGAAGTTCAGTAAAAAAGGAAATATCGTATTGACTGCAGCACCGTATCCTATGGATATTGATCTTTACCAATCACAAAAAGCTCTTGAGAATGGCAGGCTAGCTCTCGAAGATGGTGGTATCATCATTCTGGTATCCAAGTGTCGTGATGGAGTCGGGGATGATACATTCCTTAACTTACTTGGCTCCTCAGCAACCTGCAGTGAGGTCATGGCAAAGACATCCGAATGTTACAAGCTGGGATTCCACAAGGCTGCAAGGATGGCACAGATAGGTACATGGGCTAAAATGTGGGCAGTATCTGACCTTGACAGTGATACCCTGAAGTCTGCGAAACTGGAATCGCAGGAAGGGATACAGGAAGCTTTTGACAAGGCTATCAACATTATTAAAGAACAGGGCAAAGAGCCTTATGCTATTATTCTGCCTCAGGGTAGTCTGACAGTACCTCTTATTGAATAAAGGTGAAATAATGGATCAGCAGATCATTGACAGATTACGGGATATTGTAGGTGAGGTTCATATCAGTACATCTACGGCTGAGCTGTATGCTTATTCTACCGATGCAGGAATACACCGCAGTATGCCTGATGCCGTAATCAGGCCAAAAACGACCGCTGAAATTGAAAAAATAGTGAAACTTGCAAATGAGTATCTTTTCCCGATCGTCCCGAGGGGTGCAGGCACTGCACTTTGTGGTCATAGTGTACCTGTTGCTGGTGGTGTGGTCATTGATCTGCAAAGGATGGACAAGATAAAGGAATTGCATATCGAAGACCTGTATGTGGTGGTCGAGCCGGGTGTTATCCACAAGGATCTGAATGCAGAGCTTAAGAAATATGGATTTTTCATCCCGGGTCCTTCAAGTGGCAATGTGGCCAATATTGGTGGCATGGTGGCGACCAATGCTTCAGGTGGCAATGCTGTAAAATATGGCGCGACAAGGGATTACGTTCTTGGAATGGAGGTAGTTTTCCCTAATGGGGATGTCGCAAGGTTGGGTTCAAGGACCTTGAAGAACTCTGCAGGATACCAACTGGAAAAACTGATGTGTGGCATGGAGGGAACTCTGGGTATCATGACCGAGGTCACACTACGGATCGTTCCACTTCCCGAGACTACTGCAGTCGCAGTAGCAGTATTTGATACGCTGGAGGAAGCAGGTCAATGCGTTTCCAATATTATTGCAAAGCCTCTGATACCTTCAGGGTTGGAGCTTATGTCAAAGGTTTGTATCCAGGCGGTGAACAAGGCTGTTTGTATGGGGTTGCCTGATGAAGAGGCTATACTTTTGATAGAGGTCGATGGTAGTGTCAATGATGTTAAAGACCAGATCGAAACCGTAATGGAAGTTTGTAAGGCTTCAAACGCTCTGTCTGTTGATTTCACTGATGATCCTGAAAGAAAGGAAGAATTGTGGAAGGGCAGAAAGGCAATGATACCTGCGTTGTCGAAGTATGATGATGATCTTGTAACTGTTATGCTTGCCGATGATATGGCAGTTCCTATGAGCAAAGTTCCTGAGGCTGTCAAGGCGTTTCAGGAGATCTCCGATAAATATGATATAATCATTGCCAGCTATGGTCATTCAGGTGATGGGAACCTGCATACTAAGGTGCTAATGGATCCTACGATGAAGTCCCACTGGGATCAGGCAGAAAAGGCTGTTGAAGAGATCTATGAGAAAGTAATGGACCTTGGTGGAACGATTACTGGTGAACATGGTGTTGGTATGACCAAAGCTCCGTTCTTCCTTAAGGAAAGGGCATGTAGCCTTAATGCCATGAAAACGATCAAGATGGCTCTGGATCCTAATAATATTATGAACCCGAATAAGATCATGGGTTGGGAAGGTAATTTCATTTCCCATCTGCGGTACCATCTGGAGGATGAGTGAATGAAGACTGATAATCTGAAAGAATGGAAAAAAGAGTTGCTTAATTGTACTCAGTGTGGGTTCTGTAAGGAGATCTGCCCTATATTTGACCATCTCGAATGGGATTCTTCAGCAGCAAGGGGTAAGATGGCTCTTTCCTATGGGTTGTATTCCGGAGACATCGAACCTGATGAGTCTGTACTGGAACGTATCTATCAATGTACCACTTGTGCTGATTGTACTCGCAGGTGTCCTTCATCTACAGGTGTAGTTGAAGTGATCGAAGCTGCACGAAAAGATATTGTAGCATCGGGGGTAGTAGGTTCAACTCATCAGAAGATTGCCGACTCCATTGCTACATTGGGAAATCCGTTCGGTGAAGAAAAAAGCCGAAAAGAATTATTCGGTGAAGTTCCTCATCCTGCTAAGATCGCCTATTTTACAGGTTGTAGTGCAGCATATCGTAATAAAGAGACTTCTTCGGCAGGCATCTCCATCTTGAAGAAGATTGGAGTGGATTATACATTACTTGATGAGGTTTGCTGTGGGAGCGTACTTGGAAGGGTCGGCTTTTCGGATGATGTGATCAGAAGGCAGGCTGAGGCGAACATTAAGGCAATTGAGGATACTGGTGCTGAGGTCGTGCTTTTCTCATGTGCGGGGTGTTTGAGGATGTTTAGAAAAGAATATCCTCGCTTTAAGGATATGTCTTTTAAGGCAATGCACTTTGTTGAGTGGCTCAGTGAGCAGGAACTTGATCTAAGATCTTACAACAGAAAGGTAACTTATCATGATCCATGTCACATTGGCAGGCACTTAGGGATATATGATGCACCCCGTGATGTGATCAATATGATACCGGAACTCGAGTTCGTGGAAATGAAGGATAACAGGGAATCAGCACGTTGTTGCGGCGGTGGCGGGGGTGTCCGGTCAATGTTCCCTGAAATATCCCGGCAGATCGCTGAGAAAAGAGTGGGTCAGGCTGAGATAGCAGATGTCCTGCTTACCACATGCCCGTTTTGTGTCAATAACCTGAAACTGGGTGTAAGTGAAACTTCGACGCTTGAAGTCAGGGACCTGCTCGAGCTGATAGATGAACTTCTGGAATGATCGAATCGATCTTATTGATCATCCAGATTATTCGTTTTCTCTTTTTATAAAGAAAAGTCTTTAATATGGTTGGTATTAATTGACATTATAGTATTGTTGGAGCCGATTTTGACATTCGGTTAAACCATACTTGTAAAGGTGGTAGTTCGGTGACATTTGGAAATGTGTCATTCATATCTGATCAAAGCAATTCGAAGCGATTATCTTTGTATCAGTTTATGTCATAGGTGTGGGAGACGGATGATCTCGAAATGGGGATGTGAATGCTCCTCATCCATAATGGCAAATGGGCCCCATCTTGTGGATGTTGAATTAATTATTACGTCCGATGCAATCGATGTTCCAGAAAAGCAAGGTCAGGGTAGTAGTGTCTGTATGAATATTGTACAATATTTACATTCAGTTTCTAAAGTTGTTAATGCTGCATCTTCGTTGGAGGATTGTTTTCAGCAGGTCGTGAAAATGATTCCATGTGGTATGCAAAATTCGTCGATCGCATGTTCAAGGATCATTTTTGATGATATGATCTTCCAATCTGACAATTTTGAAGTATCCCGATTAAAATATGCATCTGAGATCTTCATTGATGGTGCAGTTCATGGTAGTCTGGAAGTTTATTATCTTGAAGAATTGCCGGATCAGGTTGGTGTCTCTTTCCTGAATGAGGGAGAAGATATTGTCGATTACATCTCTGATTGTCTCGGTAAGTTCGTTGAACGCATACTTGTGGAAAAGGACCTTAATATATTCAAGACTATTTCTGATAATGCAAACTATGGTATTGCAGTCCTTGATATGAAAGGAAATCTCCTTTATCTCAACGAGGCATTTGCGTCAATGCATGATCATTCTCTTGAAGATGTGCTTGGCGATCACTTTTTGATGTTCTATAATGAAGAGCAGATCCCTCACTTGAAATCTTTACGTGACAAGTTACTTAATGATGGACATTTCCAGCAAGAAGGGGTCTGGCACATGAGGAAGAATGGCAGTATTTTTCCTGCTATGCTCGACTCTCATGTGATATTTGATCGGGATAATGTGCCTTCTAATCTCTCTGTAACGTTGCATGATGTCAGTGAGGCAAAGGCGGCTGAAGATGCACTTAAACGTGCGCAAGCTATTGAGGATGCTGCTAATAGTTCCAAAAGTGAGTTCCTTTCGAATGTTAGTCATGAGCTTAGGACCCCTCTTAATTCAATAATTGGTTTTTCCGAGATATTGCTGGATGGTGGATGTGGGGAACTTACTGATGTTCAGCGAAAATATCTCCAAAATGTATTCAAGAATGGCAATCATCTTTCTGAGATCATAAATGATATCCTTGAGATCTCAATGATAGAAGCAGGTAAGCTAGAAGCTACTTTCGAAAAGTTTAGCATAGTTACTGTATTTATGGAGACAAAGGATTCTATTATGCAGTCTATCTTGAAAAAAGATGTTTCGTTCTCTTATGATATGGATCCTGAGCTTCCGCAGATAAATGCTGATAAGGCAAAGTTCAGGCACATTATTTACAATCTTCTTTCTAATGCTGTCAAATTCACTTCAGAGGGGGGTAATGTGAATGTTGAGGCTAAACCCATTGGTGAGATGATGCATATCATTATTAAGGACGATGGTATCGGGATTCCGAAGGAGCAACTGCCGCATCTATATGACAAGTTCTATCAGGTGGATGGTTCCACAAAACGACTTTATAGCGGTACTGGTTTAGGGCTTGCACTCACAAAGAAACTTGTTAGTCTTCATGATGGTCATATGTGGGTGGAAAGTGAACAAGGTAAGGGTACCACCGTTCATGTGATGCTTCCGATCTAAGTTTAGCTTGCAGGAACGCTTTTAAGGTATCAGTATGTCGCCGATAGCATGAATGATGCCATTAGTGCATTCAATATTTTCTCTTTCGATCGATATCCCATTGATCATTACATTACCATCGTTTGTGATCTTCAATATCTTACCGTTGAGGGCAGTCAGTGAGTCAACCTCTTTTAGATCTGATGTGAGGTATTTTCCTTCGACAACATGGTAATTTATGATGTCCATAAGGTAATCAAGGTCATCGAATGCTTCATCTATTACACTTTCAGGTATTGGTTCGAATGCTTTTTCAAGAGGGGCAAATATTGTATATGGTCCATTATTATCGAACTTTTTATCGAGGCCTAGCTTTTTAGCAGCATTTACAAGTGTTGGAAAATCACCGATGTCTATTGCTGTTTGTACGATGCTCTTTGTTTCACTCATGTAAATGTCTCCGTATTAGATTTTCAGATCGATACCTGACTTAAAGATATCTGGTCTAAAGGATGCTGCTTTACTTTGTGTAGCATCCTTTAATAGGGAGTCTCAATATGAATCAAGCTGCGCACGCATCATGTCCTGTTTCTTCTTTTCAAGGAAGCTGTATACAGAACCGTGGTTTGCACCGTCGATAAGCATTTCCAATGCTGTTCTCATTATAAGTATCTGGTCGGGATGGCCTATGACGCTTACTGTTTTACCGTAGACTGAGATCTTGACGCCTATAAGGCTCTCTGCTATTTCTCTTGTCTTTCCACCTTTACCAATGATCCTCCCTTTAAGTCGAAGTAATTCCTTTGATGTTGATGCTGCTTGTGATAGGTCGATTATCTCGAGCATTAGCATATCATCATCAAAGAAACTGTATACCTTTTCAGGGTTGAATCCTCTTGCAATGGCCTGTATGACGTCAGCTGCTCTCATAGCTCCGACCGGGTCATCCCCAGCTATTACTTCCACTGTGCCACTTTCGCTATTTATTTCCAGTTTGGAGGTGGATTTGGTTTCGATCATATTTTTAACACTGCCTTTTGGGCCGATGATCGCGCCGATTCTGTCCTGGGGTACTTTGATATGTGTCATGTGGTCTACCTGTTGATTATTATAGTTATAGTTTTGTTTTTTAGTTCTCTGGTTCCGGTTCTTTTATCCGTGCATAAATGCTTTCGGGTGACTCCTCGATCTTGTAGCGTTTAAAGTATCTGACTATGTTCTCGATATCTCGCTTTAAGAATTGGTCTGCACGTGGATGTTCCAGAGTTACGGATTGTCCCATGTCGATAATGATGGGTGTTAGATCTTCCGGATCGATCAGTATGTTGTATTCACTAAGGTCACCATGGACAAGGTTTGCATCTACATAGAGCTTATGCATATAGTCTATAACCGTTTCGAATATCATCTGCCCGTCTTCTTTCTGGATCTTCATGTCTTTGAGCAGTGGGTAAGGCTTGCCATTCTCACCCATAAATTTCATTATTAGTATGTTCCTTTCGGTAATTATGGGTTCGGGTACGCGGACTCCAGCTTGTTTTGCTCTCATGAGGTTCCTGAACTCTTTTTTAGTCCATGCAAAGACTATGTCCCTCTTGTTATGACGTATATTGCTGAAACGTGGGTCTCCGAGGATATAATCTTCCATTGATCTAAAACTGCTTGAAGATATTCGGTAGATCTTGATTGCGATGTCTTCCTCTTCTCCATCTGCAAGGAATACATTTGCTTCCTTTCCTGTACTTATGGATCCGCCCAGTGCCTGTACTATCCCTTTGTTGGACAAAGTATATAGTGCCTTTAGGGTGGCGTTATCAAATACGTTCTCGGTTACTTTGAGATTGTCGCTGTCTTTGCGTCTAATTCGCAATTTATCAACGCTATTATCAAGGCGTTTTATCTTGCCTTCAAGTTCTTTTTTCATAATCATCCTTTCAGGAAACCTTCACTTTCAAGCCAATTGACCTGGTTGCGTGTGTATTTCCATATCACGTCTGCTTTTGTGTCCTGGAAGTCCCATGGGATAACGATCACAACATCACCTTCACGTATCCAGTTGTCTTTTTTCATGGATCCTGGTATGCGACCCATACGGGCGACACCGTCCATACACCGGAGCTTTACCCGGCTTGCACCCATAAGGCTCTCCACGATCGCAAGAACTTCCCTGTCTTCCGCTTTTGGTGTTCTTACTCGTGTTGCTTGTTGTGGTGCATCACTATCTATTCCAGGTTCTATTTTATCCAGCCAAATTCCTCTTTCCGATTTATCCAATATATTGCATTATTTACGTTTCATCTATTGTTAAAGGTTGCGTGTGTTTCCTATTGTTTGAACCCGGTTTTGGTGCTTATGTTACTATTCTGGTTCCTGGGGTATGGTTGGGCTGGTCCAATTCTTCATGGGAGCTTGCAATTGTATCTTTTTAAATATTTGTAATGTTAAAACCGTTACTTACGAAACGTTTATATCCCAGTGTGTACATGTAGGAGTCCTCGCAAGGCGAGTGAATATGCGGGTCTGCAATTGCGCATGATCTGTCTGTTACTTCCCTCTGTGAGATTGTCAATATATAAGGCATCGAAAGTCTTATATACCAACGTGACATTTATTTAATTCCGCACAATGTGTGGAATTTCAATCACCTCCATTTCAAAATCATTAGTGGAGACCGGAGCTTTTCCGGTCTGACGTTGAAAGTGGCAGTTCGGTTAATTCTGACTGATAGTGACTTTATCTATCAAACAGAACTAACCAACTATTGTGCAAAGAAAACAACTCTCTAATTAAACAAAAGAGTTCTTTTCCGACAATTCTTAGTTAACTTCCAAATTTTGTGTGCTTTAACAAATAACTCTGGTTGATCCTGCCAGAGGTTACTGCTATCGGTATTCGACTAAGCCATGCGAGTTAAATGTTCTTCGTGAACATAGCGAACTGCTCAGTAACACGTGGATAACCTGCCCTTAGGTTCGGCATAACTCCGGGAAACTGGAGATAATTCCGAATAAACCATTCATGCTGGAATGCTTTTTGGTTCAAAGACTTCGGTTGCCTAAGGATGGATCTGCGGTCTATCAGGTAGTAGTGGGTGTAAGGTACCTACTAGCCTACGACGGATATGGGTTGTGAGAGCAAGAGCCCAGAGATGGATTCTGAGACATGAATCCAGGCCCTACGGGGCGCAGCAGGCGCGAAAACTTTACAATGCGGGAAACCGCGATAAGGGGATACCGAGTGCCAGCATATTATGTTGGCTGTCCACATGTGTAAACGGCATGTGTTAGCAAGGGCCGGGCAAGACCGGTGCCAGCCGCCGCGGTAACACCGGCGGCCCGAGTGGTAATCACTTTTATTGGGTCTAAAGGGTCCGTAGCCGGTTTGATCAGTTCTTCGGGAAATCTGACAGCTCAACTGTTAGGCTTCCGGGGAATACTGTCAGACTTGGGACCGGGAGAGGTAAGAGGTACTACAGGGGTAGGAGTGAAATCTTGTAATCCCTGTGGGACCACCAGTGGCGAAGGCGTCTTACCAGAACGGGTCCGACGGTGAGGGACGAAAGCTGGGGGCACGAACCGGATTAGATACCCGGGTAGTCCCAGCCGTAAACGATGTTCGCTAGGTGTCAGGGACGGTGCGACCGTTTCTGGTGCCGTAGGGAAGCCGTGAAGCGAACCACCTGGGAAGTACGGCCGCAAGGCTGAAACTTAAAGGAATTGGCGGGGGAGCACTACAACGGGTGGAGCCTGCGGTTTAATTGGACTCAACGCCGGAAAACTCACCGGGGGCGACAGCAAGATGTAGGTCAAGCTAAAGACTTTACCTGAATCGCTGAGAGGAGGTGCATGGCCGTCGTCAGTTCGTACTGTGAAGCATCCTGTTAAGTCAGGCAACGAGCGAGACCCGTGCCCACTGTTGCCAGCATGTCCTTCGGGATGATGGGTACTCTGTGGGGACCGCTGGTGCTAAACCAGAGGAAGGTGCGGGCTACGGTAGGTCAGTATGCCCCGAATCTCCCGGGCTACACGCGGGCTACAATGGCTGGGACAATGGGTTCCTACACCGAAAGGTGATGGTAATCTCTAAACCCAGCCGTAGTTCGAATCGAGGACTGTAACTCGTCCTCGTGAAGCTGGAATCCGTAGTAATCGCGTTTCAACATAGCGCGGTGAATACGTCCCTGCTCCTTGCACACACCGCCCGTCAAACCACCCGAGTGAGGTATGGGTGAGGGCACGGATTTTGTGCCGTGTTCGAACCTAAATTTCGCAAGGGGGGTTAAGTCGTAACAAGGTAGCCGTAGGGGAATCTGCGGCTGGATCACCTCCTAAGCAACGATCCGCACAAAGCGGATCAACGCTATCAGTCAGAAATCGATAAACTGCCACTTTCGACAAACCACTTCAATGAAACAAGATTTCGCTGGAAAAAATGCGAGCGAGGGCTTGTAGATCAGTTGGAAGATCGTCGCCTTTGCAAGGCGAAGGCCCTGGGTTCGAATCCCAGCAAGTCCATTGGATCAATTACGATTCACAATCATCAAGTGCACCGAGCAAGTAATGTTGCTTGGGAAGGATGGATGTGCCCTTTCCCCGATATTGGGCACTATGAGATCATGTATATATTACATATCAGACGCTCACTGGACAAAGTGAGATGGACTCTGGTAATTATGCCGTCAGGTGGATGGCTCGGCTCAAGCGCTGATGAAGGACGTGCCAAGCTGCGATAAGCTCAGGGTAGACGCATGGAATCTATGAACCTGAGATTTCCTAATGAGACCTCTTAGCACATTTGTGCTGATCAGTCATGATCGGGAACGCCCCGAATTGAAACATCTTAGTAGGGGCAGGAAGAGAAATCGAAGAGATGCCGTTAGTAATGGCGAATGAACACGGCAAAGTTCAAACTGAATCCCTCCAGTAATGTGAGGGAGATGTGGTGTTGTAGGAACTTTCTAAGGTTCCGACCTTTTCTTAGCTGAACTTTTCTGGAACGTTAGACCGTAGAGTGTGAAAGTCACGTAAGCAAAGAAAAGAGGAACTGGAAATGTTCCTGAGTACCGTGTGTTGGAAATCACGCGGGAATTTGGGAGGCACCAACTTCCAAAACTAAATACGTCTTGAGACCGATAGCGAAGTAGTAGGGTGACCGAAAACTGAAAAGTACCCCAAAAGGGAGGTTAAAAGTGCCTGAAACCTGATGGTGATGGAGCGATATGGCATGAAAGGATCTTTAGTTCGAAGGAATCAACCGCGAGGTTGTAGTACGAGTTCTAATGCCGATGTCATATCATACGTTTTGAAGAACGGGCCAGGGAGTGTAACTAAGTGGCGATGGCTAACCTTTATCTGGGAAGCCGAAGCGAAAGCAACAAGCACGCAACCCTTCACGGGGTGAGGTGCGGCGTATACAAGTGCGTGGAGTCACTAAGTTACGACCCGAAGCCGGGTGATCTAGGCGTGGGCAGGTTGAAGCGTGGCGAAAGCTACGTGGAGGACCGCAAGCGGTATTGATCTGCAAATCATTCGTGTGACCTGCGTCTCGGAGTGAAAGGCTAATCTAACCCGGCATCAGCTGGTTCCTTCCAAAACATGTCGCAGCATGACCTAACTGGAGATAGTCGGTGGAGTAGAGCACTGATTGGTGGTCCCGGGGGAGAAATCCCTCAGCCGCTTGTCAAACTCCGAACCCACCGTCGTCGTAGAAGGTTGGAGTCCGGGCTACTGGGGTAAGCTTGTAGTCCGTAAGGGAGACAACCCAGCCCGTGGTTAAGGTCCCTAAGTGTCGACTAAGTGTTAATACTAAAGGGCGTCCTAAGCCCTAGACAGCTGGAAGGTTAGCTTAGAAGCAGCTATCCTTTAAAGAGTGCGTAACAGCCCACCAGTCGAGGTTTGGGGCCCCGAAAATGGACGGGGCTCAAGTCGACCACCGATACCACGGAGTACCGAAAGGTAATCTTGTAGGAAGGCGTTGCGTTTGGGCAGAAGCAGGGCTGTGAAGTCCTGTGGACCGAGCGGAAACGAAAATCCTGGTAATAGTAGCAGCATAGTCAGGTGAGAATCCTGACCGCCGAAGGGCTAGGTTTCCTCGGCAATGATCGTCAGCCGAGGGTTAGTCGGTCCTAAGTTGTACCGTAATTCGAGTACATCAAAAGGGAAACAGGTTAATATTCCTGTACCATTTAACAATAAAACTGACGTTTCGGGGCAGGCTGAGCGGCGCCGTCGCGCCGTCTAAGCATCGAACTCTGTGGAGAGCCGTAATGGCGAGAAGCAGACGAATATGTTATGGCGAAAGTCAGCTTCACCCTGGAACCCGTGAAAAGGGAGTTAAATGTCCGTACCGAGATCTGACACAGGTGCCCCTAGCTGAAAAGGCTAAGGCGTGTCGGAATAATTTGGCTAAGGGAATTCGGCAAATTGGCTCCGTAACTTCGGGAGAAGGAGTGCCTGCCGTGTAGACGGCAGGTCGCAGTGACCAGAGAACTCTAACTGTCTAATATCAACATAGGAGATCGCAAACCCGTAAGGGCTAGTACGATCTCTGAATCCTGCTCAGTGCAGGTACCTGAAACTTCGGTTCAACGGAAAGAAGGGCCTGTAAACAGCGGGGGTAACTATGACCCTCTTAAGGTAGCGTAGTACCTTGTCGCTTAATTGGCGACTTGCATGAATGGATCAATGAGAGTTCTACTGTCCCTAGCCAGAGTCCGGTGAAGCTTACATTCTAGTGCAGAGTCTAGAGACCTCTAGGGGGAAGTGAAGACCCCGTGGAGCTTTACTGCAGCCTGTCGCTGGGGTGTGATTTTGGATGTACAGTGTAGGTAGGAGACGTCGAAGCCGGTGCGCCAGCATCGGTGGAGTCACAATTGGGACACTACCCTTCCAAAGTTACGCCCCTTACTCCGAGAGGAGGACCCCGATAGGTGGGCAGTTTGCCTGGGGCGGGACGCCCTTGAAAAGATATCAAGGGCGCGCAATGGTTAACTCAAGTGGGTCGGAAACCTACTGAAGAGTGCAAGAGCATAAGTTAGCCTGACGTGATTCGGCACAGTAGCGGATCACGAGACGAAAGTCGGTTCTAGCGAACCTTTATGTCCCGCTTGGTGCGGGCTAAAGATGACAGAAAAGTTACCCCGGGGATAATTGAGTCGTTGCCGGCAAGAGCACATATCGACCCGGCAGCTTGCTACCTCGATGTCGGTTCTTTCCATCCTGGCTGTGCAGCAGCAGCCAAGGGTGAGGTTGTTCGCCTATTAAAGGAGATCGTGAGCTGGGTTTAGACCGTCGTGAGACAGGTCGGTTACTATCTACTAGAGGTGTCTGTAGTCTGAGGGTAAGTTGCTTTTAGTACGAGAGGAACAGAGCAACGGCGCCACTGGTCGATCGGTTGTCTGACAAGGCACTGCCGAGCAGCTACGCGCTAAGGAATAAGAGCTGAATGCATCTAAGCTCGAAATCTGACCTAAAAAGAGACTACGTTAAGGATTCCGGTAAAAGACCGGATTGATAGAGTCGGGATGTACGCACCAAGGCAACGAGGTGTTCAGTCCGCGGCCACTAATATCTGTGCCTCATCCGTTTTGCTTTGTCCAGGCGAAATCTGATATGTAATATAATAACATGATCATTTCCAGTATTAGAGATGAGTATGGCGGCCATAGCGGCAGGGCAACTCCTGTTCCCATTCCGAACACAGAAGATAAGCCTGCCCACGTTGCTTACTGTACTGAGGTACGAGAGTCCTCGGGAAATCTGCGTCGCTGCTATGCTCACTCTTTACCTTAACTTTTCTTCGATCTGCTACAACCCATGAGTTGTAACTTTATCTTTTTCAAGTATTCAACAGTTCTTGAGCTTTGCTTAAAGTTAGTACTGAGCTTGTGTCTAATCATCAGACTTGTGCTTTCATTGTCGCAATGTAAAGGCTTATATGCCTGTATTACCTACTAGGATTCGTTCAAATGCCAAGGTGGCGGAGCGGCTACGCAATCGCCTGCAGAGCGATTCCATTCCGGTTCGAATCCGGACCTTGGCTTTCATCCGTTAAAAAAGTAAAGTCTGATTCAGCATCTTGACCTCTTGAGCAAAGCTCAAAGGTCGCGCGCTGCAGAAGCGCTGATCTGGATTCGGACCTTGGCTTTCATCCATTAACAAAAGTAAGGTCTTATTCAGTATCCTGACCTCTTGAGCAAAGCTCAAAGGTCGCGCGCTGCAGAAGCGCTGATCTGGATTTGGACTTTGGCTTTCATCCATTAATATGAGTTAGAGTACGGCGGCCATAGCGGCAGGGCCACTCCTGTTCCCATTCCGAACACAGAAGATAAGCCTGCCCACGTTGCTTACTGTACTGAGGTACGAGAGTCCTCGGGAAATCTGCGTCGCTGCTGTGCTCACTCTATTACCCTTTTTCTTTAACTGATCTTAACTCACTAGCTTTGGGTTTGTTGTTCTGATATGTTTTTATTCATGGTCGCAGTTTTGCAGTTTTTTCTTGATTAAATCTACTTCATCTTAATGTCTGCAGAATTGTGTTGAAGCTGGAACTCTTTCAATACAATTCAAATAATATTGAAATAGGTATGTTTATATAGTGTTTCAACATTATTTGAAATTATGTCATATGATTATTTACTATATCTTATGAATGCTGGGTTCCAATCAGTTCAGAACTACCTTGCGCTGCATGTGCTCCTCTGTCTGATACCTGCATTCTTTCTTGCGGGTGCAATAGCATCACTGTTCTCTAAGGAGTCAGTATTGAAGTTCTTCGGAGCAGATGCGCCCAAATATGTCTCATACTCAGTAGCAGCTGCATCAGGCTGTCTTCTTGCCGTGTGCAGTTGCACCGTGCTCCCTTTATTTGCAGGTATCTATAAAAGAGGTGCAGGGATCGGACCCGCAACAACATTTCTTTTCTCCGCACCTGCCATAAACATACTTGCAATAGT